>NZ_JAQIIX010000002.1:0-1397166 GCF_036946495.1 Mycolicibacterium neoaurum | reverse complement strand
CAGGTCCTCGAGCAGTGCAGGCTCCCACAGCGCGACCGTCCGCCCACCGTGCGGCGAGCCGTCCTCGGTCACCGCCGTGACCGTCTCCCCGATCAGCTGGGCGGCGGTCTCGGCGGGCGCCGCGGTGGTGGCGCTGGCGAAGATGACCGTCGGCGACCCGGAGTATCGCGCGCACAACCGCAGCAGCCTGCGCAGCACCAAGGCCACGTTCGAGCCGAAAATGCCTCGGTAGTAATGGCATTCGTCGACGACGATGTACTTGAGGTGGCGCAGGAACACCGCCCAGCGGGCGTGGTTGCGCAATAGCGACAGGTGGATCATGTCCGGGTTGGAGAAGATCCACCGGGACCGCTCACGGGCGAAGCGGCGCATATCGGTGCCCGCGTCACCGTCGTAGGCGCACGGCGCGACATCGCGCAGGCCAGGGACCTCCTCACAAAGGCCGTGCGCGGCGCGCAGCTGATCGTGCCCGAGCGCCTTGGTGGGGGACAGGTACAGCGCGCGGGCCAACGGGTCTTCGGCCAGCGTGGTCAGGATCGGCAGCTGGTAGGCCAGCGACTTGCCCGAGGCCGTGCCGGTGGACAACACCACGTGCCGACCGGTGTGGGCCAGTTCGGCCGCCGCCACCTGATGAGACCAGGGGGTATGCACCCCGCGCGCGGTGAAGGCGGCGACCACGTCGGGTTCGGCCCATGCCGGCCAGGGCAGGCTCGTGCCGCGGCGGGGTGGGATGTCTTCGACATGACGGACCGGATGTTCGTCGGCCGGAGTGCCCCGCACCGCGCAGGACAGCAGGTCCCGACCGAAATCGGGCCCAGTACTCGGCCCTGGCACAGACACGACACTCCCTTCCGGTGTTCACCAGCATGTATCCCCAGGTGAATTGTTGACTACTTCATCGTGCCGAGACTGTCGCTGGGGCGTTGAACGTGGTTGACTGAACGTGGTCGCAGCTTCTGTGTTCGTGTTTTTGCACCCGCAGGATCGTCGTTGCGATCGCGGTTCCTGCGAGGGTTGTAGGTCGGGTCGAGTTCCGACGACACACGCGTTGGTAAGCGGTCGGAACGGGCCCGGTACACCGGACGTCGGTGAACCGCACCCGGTAAGAGAAGGAAAGTACGAAAGATGCCACAGGGAACTGTGAAGTGGTTCAACGCGGAGAAGGGCTTCGGCTTCATCGCCCCCGAGGACGGCTCCGCTGACGTTTTTGTCCACTACACGGAGATCCAGGGGTCGGGCTTCCGCACCCTGGAGGAGAACCAGAAGGTTGAGTTCGAGGTCGGCCAGAGCCCCAAGGGCCCGCAGGCGACCGGCGTCCGCGCCGTCTGAGCCACCGCAACACCGAAGACACCCCCGGCCGTGCCGGGGGTGTTTTCGTATCCGGCGCCGTGCCATTGCCCCGTCGCCTGGGCCACCACGGATAGTGTCGAACATGTGAGCCAACTGTCCTTCTTCTCGGCGGAGTCGGTACCCCCGACCATCGCCGACCTGACCGGCCTGCTGGCCGCCCAGGGACAGGTGGTTTCCGTCGGTGGGCAGGCGCGGCTGTCGGTGGTGGTCGATCGGGCGTGGCGGGCCCAGGGCCTTGCCGAGATGATCGCCGAGGCCGGGCTGACCCCCGAGCTGACCCGCACCGACGAGGACAACCCGCTGGTGCGCACCGCGCTGGACTCGCGCGTCGTCGATATCGCGGGTGCCTGGACGCGCGGCGCGGTGAAGACGGTGCCGGGCAGTTGGCTGCCCGGTCCGCGCGCGCTGCGTGCCTGGACGCTGGCCGCCGGTGTCCCCGAGGCCGACGACAGGTACTTGCTGGGCTTGGACCCGCATGCACCGGACACCCACGCCACGCTGGCATCTGCGCTGATGCGGGTGGGAATCGCACCCACCCTGATCGGTACCCGCGGATCGCGACCGGCGTTGCGGGTGAGCGGTCGACGACGGCTGTCGCGCCTGGTCGAGAACGTCGGGGAACCCCCCGGCGATACCGAAGCGTTTGCACATTGGCCGCGAATATGAGGCCATCCGGCGGGCGAGCCAGTTTGCACAAGCCCGTCCTGGATGCGAAATTGTCAGTTGCCTGGGGTGACACATACCGCCGGGCAACACAGAAGTGGAGAGTAGAAGAAGGTGGCTGACGACGACCGGAGCCGGGGAGGCACCGGTACAGTTCGGCGGCTCGTGATTGTCGAGTCGCCGACCAAAGCGCGCAAGATCGCCGGCTATCTGGGCTCCAATTACATAGTCGAATCCTCCCGCGGCCACATCCGGGACCTGCCGCGCGCAGCCGCCGATGTCCCGGCCAAGTACAAGTCCGAACCGTGGGCGCGGCTCGGGGTGAACGTCGACGCCGACTTCGAACCGCTCTACATCGTGAGTCCGGACAAGAAGAGCACGGTCACCGAGCTCAAGGAACTCCTCAAGGATGTCGACGAGCTCTACCTCGCCACCGACGGTGACCGCGAGGGTGAGGCCATTGCCTGGCACCTGCTGGAGACGCTGAAACCGCGCGTTCCTGTCAAGCGGATGGTCTTCCACGAGATCACCGAGCCCGCCATCCTGGCTGCCGCCGAAAGCCCGCGTGACCTGGACATCGACCTTGTCGACGCGCAGGAGACCCGCCGTATCCTCGACCGCCTCTACGGCTACGAGGTGTCCCCGGTGCTGTGGAAGAAGGTGGCCCCCAAGCTCTCGGCGGGCCGGGTGCAATCGGTGGCGACCCGCATCATCGTCCAGCGCGAGCGCGAGCGCATGGCGTTCCGCAGCGCCGGCTACTGGGATGTCAGCGCCGAGCTGGACGCGTCGGTCTCCGATCCGGCCGCCTCGCCGCCGCGGTTCACCGCCCGACTCAACACCGTCGACGGCCGCCGGGTCGCCGCCGGCCGAGATTTCGACTCCCTCGGTGCGGTCAAGAAGCCCGACGAAGTCCTCGTCCTGGACGAGGCGGGCGCGACCAGCCTGGCCAACGGCCTGCGCGGCGCGCAGCTCGCGGTGTCCTCGGTGGAGCAGAAGCCCTACACCCGCAAGCCCTATGCGCCGTTCATGACGTCGACGCTGCAGCAGGAGGCCGGCCGCAAACTGCGGTTCTCCTCGGAGCGCACCATGAGCATCGCGCAGCGGTTGTACGAGAACGGCTACATCACCTACATGCGTACCGACTCCACGACGCTGTCGGAGTCGGCGATCAATGCCGCGCGGAATCAGGCCCGCGATCTCTACGGCGCGGAGTACGTCCATCCCACGCCGCGCCAGTACACCCGCAAGGTCAAGAACGCGCAGGAGGCGCACGAGGCGATCCGCCCGTCCGGTGACGTTTTCCAGACCCCCGGCCAGCTGCACAGCGCGCTGGAGGCCGATGAGTTCCGGCTCTACGAGCTGATCTGGCAGCGCACCGTGGCCTCTCAGATGGCCGACGCCCGGGGCACCACACTGTCCCTGCGCATCTCGGGGCAGGCCGCGGGCGGCGAACAGGTCGTCTTCAATGCCTCCGGTCGCACCATCACCTTCCCTGGCTTCCTGAAGGCCTATGTCGAGAGCATCGACGAGCAGGCCGGCGGTGAATCCGACGACGCCGAGAGCAGGCTGCCCAACCTGACCCAGGGTCAGCGCGTGGATGCCGCGGACCTGACCGCCGACGGGCACACCACCTCACCCCCGGCGCGCTACACCGAGGCCTCGTTGATCAAGGCGCTCGAAGAACTCGGTATCGGTCGCCCATCGACGTACTCGTCGATCATCAAGACCATCCAGGACCGCGGTTACGTGCACAAGAAGGGCAGCGCCCTGGTGCCGTCCTGGGTCGCGTTCGCGGTGATCGGGCTGTTGGAACAACATTTCGGCAGGCTGGTGGATTACGACTTCACCGCCGCGATGGAAGACGAGCTCGACGCGATCGCCTCGGGCAACGAGCGACGCACCAACTGGCTCAACAACTTCTACTTCGGTGGCGAGCATGGTGTGGACGGCTCGATCGCGCGGGCCGGCGGGCTCAAGCAGTTGGTCGGCGGCAATCTCGAGGAGATCGACGCGCGACTGGTCAACTCCATCAAGCTCTTCGACGATGACCAGGGTCGCGCCATCAACGTCCGCGTCGGGCGTAACGGTCCCTACCTGGAGCGGATGATCGAAGATCCGGACAATCCGGGCGAACTCAAGCCGCAGCGCGCCAATCTCAAGGATGAGCTGACACCCGACGAACTGACCCTCGAGCTGGCCGAAAAGGCTTTCGCGACACCGCAAGAGGGTCGTTCGCTCGGTATCGACCCGGAAACCGGACACGAGATCGTGGCCAAGGACGGACGTTTCGGGCCCTATGTCACCGAGGTGTTGCCCGAGCCCGAGGATCCCGACGACGGCAGCGCGGGCTCGCCGGCCAAGAAGGGTAAGAAGCCGACCGGACCCAAGCCGCGCACCGGCTCGCTGCTGCGCTCCATGGATCTGGAGACGGTGACCCTCGACGACGCGCTCAAACTGCTCTCGTTGCCCCGCGTGGTCGGTGTCGACCCCGCCAACGGTGAGGAGATCACCGCGCAGAACGGCCGTTACGGGCCATATCTCAAGCGCGGCACCGATTCTCGTTCGCTTGCGACCGAGGAGCAGATGTTCACGATCACCCTCGACGAGGCGCTGGCGATCTACGCCGAACCCAAGCGGCGCGGCCGTCAGGGCGCGGCCACCCCGCCGCTGCGGGAGCTGGGCAACGACGCCGCCTCGGGTAAGCCGATGGTCATCAAGGATGGCCGGTTCGGACCGTACGTCACCGATGGGGAGACCAACGCCAGCCTGCGCAAGGGTGACGATGTCCTCTCGATCACCGACGAGCGTGCCTCGGAGTTGCTGGCCGACCGGCGTGCTCGCGGCCCGGTGAAGAAGGCCACCAAGAAGGCAGCGGCCAAGAAGACGGCGGCCAAGAAAACGGCGGCCAAGAAAACGACCGCGAAGAAGGCTCCCGCCAAGAAGGCCGCGAAGAAGGCCTAGCCGGAACGCGTCAGGAGCTCGGCTCGGGCTGCGGCGCGTGGGCGATGGCGCGCACGGCGGGCCTGGCCAGCTGGGTGGGCGCCGACCGGCCCCGCAGTTCGACGATCTCGCCGACGTCCCAGGCCAGCGCCTCGGCATCGACGGCACTGCTGACCGCGTTCGCCGAGGCCAGCACGTGGCCCTCCTCGAGCTTGGCCAGCTCGGTGAGCCGAGCCGCCTCGTTGACCGGGTCTCCGATGACGGTGTACTCGAAGCGGGCCTGCGCCCCGATGTGCCCGGCGATCGCCCGGCCTGCCGACACCCCGATACCGAACTCCGTCTGGCCCAACACGTTGATCAGCTCGTCGTGCAGTTCGCGGGAGGCCGCCAGCGCCGCACCGGAGGCGTCCGGGTGCTCGATGGGCGCGCCGAAGATCGCCAGCGCGGCGTCACCCTGGAATTTGTTGACGAAGCCGCCGTGCTTGTTCACGGTGTCCACGATGACCCGGAAGAACTCGTTGAGCAGGTTGACGACCTCGGCGGCCGGGATGGTCGACGCCAGCTGTGTCGAGCCGACCAGGTCGACGAAAAGCACGGCCACATCGCGTTCCTGGCCGCCCAACTCGGTGCCGCGTTCCAACGCCCGGCGGGCCACGTCCTCGCCGACGTAACGGCCGAACAGGTCGCGCAGACGCTGTCGTTCGGCCAGATCGCGGACCATGTCGTTGAAGCCTGCCTGCAGCAGGCCCAGTTCGCTGGCGTCGTAGATCTGCATGTGGGCGTTGTAGTTTCCGCGCTGCACTTCCCCGAGCGCCCAGCGCAGCTGGCGCAGCGGATCGGCGATCGACATGGACACCAGGACAGTGCCGACCAGACCGATGAGCAGCGCGGCGATGGCCAGCAACAGGATCGGGGTGGCCAATTTGTCTGCGGGCGCCTTGAGCACCTCGAACTTGCTGGCCACCACAGCCAGCACGATCGTCAGGATGGGCACGCCGGTGGAGAGGACCCAGGTGAGCACCTGGCGCAGGATCACCCCGGGTGCGCGGAAGTTCTCCGGCACCCCGGTGCGCAGTGCGGCCACCGCAACCGGGCGCAGCACCCGCTCGGATTGCAGGTAGCCGATGATGGCCACCGTGGTGGCGCCCAACGCCGAGGCCACCGCGACCACCGGCGCCGACCGGCTGGCCACCGGCCAGCTCGCCACGATGAACACCACCGAGCCCAACAGCCAGTTGGTGACGTTGATGACCGAGCGGTAGAACGGCATCTTCAGTGCGCGTGCGCGGGCAACTTCGCTGATGGGAGCCACATCGCCCATCAGGGTGTCCCGGCGCTGCCAGCGGATCACGGGCAGCAACAGCCGCAACGTCACGTAGGCGGCGATGCTGAACGACACGAACAGAAAGCCCAGGAACACGGTCAGGTTGAAGGTGGGCAGCTCCTGGAGCTGCACGCGATCCTCAGGGGGCAGCGCATAACGAAGGAACCCCAGCACCATCAGCGCGCCGATGATGTCGGCCTGGACCATGCCCAGCAGGAACACCGGCCAGGGGGTACGGGCCACCCATCGCACGAACGCACTGATGCGCCCGATCGGTATGGCCTCCGCACTCACCCGTTTACCGTATCGGTCGGTCGCGACCTCTGGCGCCGCTGTCGCCGTGTCGTGTCCCCGGGTGGCACTAGGGTGCAGATGTGGGAAGCGGTGTTTTTTCGTCTCTGGTGGGCCAACACCACGTCGAGGAAGAGCTGGTGGCGGCCGCTTCGGCGGCCCGTGCCGCCGGGTCGCACAGTGCGCTGACCGCAGGCGGGATGACCCATGCCTGGTTGATCACCGGCCCACCGGGATCGGGGCGTTCGGTGGCCGCGGTGTGCTTCGCCGCGGCCCTGCAGTGCACATCCGAGGGTGTGCCGGGCTGCGGGGAATGCCGGGCGTGCACCACGACGATGGCCGGTACGCACGCCGATGTCAGGCGGATCATCCCCGAGGGGCTGTCGATCGCGGTCAAGGAGATGCGGGAGATCGTGCAGATCGCCTCCCGCCGGCCGGGGACCGGACGGTGGCAGATCGTGGTCGTCGAGGACGCCGACCGACTCACCGAGGGAGCGGCCAACGCCTTGTTGAAGGTGGTGGAGGAGCCGCCGCAGTCCACGGTGTTCCTGCTCTGTGCGCCATCGGTGGATCCCGAGGACATCGCGGTGACACTGCGGTCGCGGTGCAGGCACGTCGCGTTGGTGACACCACCGACCGACGCGATCGCCGAGGTGCTCACCGAACGGGACGGGATCGCCGCCGATGTCGCGGCCTGGGCGGCCTCGGTCAGCGGCGGCCACGTGGGCCGGGCGCGCCGGCTGGCCACCGATCCGGAGTCCCGACAGCGTCGCGAGCGTGCGCTCGGACTGGCGCGGGATGCGGCCACGCCCACCCGCGCGTATGCGGCGGCCGAGGAGTTGGTGACCACCGCCGATGCCGAGGCCAAGGCACTGACGGTGGACCGCAATGAGGTCGAGACCGAGGAATTGCGCACCGCGCTGGGCGCCGGCGGCACCGGAAAGGGCACCGCGGGTGCGATCCGCGGTGCAGCAGGAGCGATGAAGCTACTGGAGCAGCGGCAGAAATCGCGCCAGACCCGTGCGTCGCGGGACGCGCTCGACCGGGCGCTGATGGATCTCGCGACCTATTTCCGCGACGCATTGGTGGTGTCGGCGGGTGCGGGGACGGTGACGGCCAACCACCCGGACATGGCCGAACGGGTCGGCGCGATGGCCGCCCACGTGCCACCGGATCGACTGCTGCGCTGCATAGAGGCGGTCCTGGAATGTCGGGAGGCGCTCGCGGTGAACGTGAAGCCCAAGTTCGCCGTCGACGCCATGGTGGCGACGGTAGGGCAGGCACTGCGCGTCTGAACGCCAACTGATTCGTGCCGCGGGCGGGGGCTGTCGTAGACTCGTCGGGCCTGCCAAGGCAGGCGCGCCACCCTAGCTCAGTCGGTAGAGCAATTCACTCGTAATGAATAGGTCAGGGGTTCGATTCCCCTGGGTGGCTCCACGTCTTCATGGCTGCACGGGTCATGGCTGCACGGCATCCCGCCAGGCCAGTGGGTTCAGGTGCCGGTACGGATCGGCGGCGCGGATCTGCAGCAGCTCGGCCAGCACCGCCTCCAAGGATTTCTGGGTACGACTCTTGACCGTCTCGGCCCAATCGTCGGCTCCGACGCCGGCGGGTCTGGTCGAGTCGATGGGCTCGGCGAAACGCAGGTACATCCGTTGCGGCCGCGGGATCATGGTCGGCCCGATCCCGCGCACCAGCGGCATCGCCATATCGGGTTTTCCTGCCAGACGACTCGACAGGCTCGCGCTGAACCTGCCCCATGCCCCGTCGCGGGTGGTGAAGCTCCGGTAGACGTCGTCGCCACCGATCAACCCGGCCGGGACGATCGGGTAGTCGTGCTCGGCGGCGATCCGGGCGAACCCCGCGCGGCCGCGCCAGTTCAGGGTGTTCTCCTCACCCTTGAACTTGCCGATCTCGCGGCCTCCGCCCGGGAACACCAGGATCGGCTGGTCATGGCGCATCAGTTCACGCGCGGATTCGGGCGCGCCGACGGTGGCGCCGCAAGCAGCCAGCAGATCGGCCGCCGGGCCGGGCATTCTGCCGAAGGCGCGGTCGGTGAGCGGTCGGACCAGCGTGCCGAGTTCGCGACGCACCACATACGGAATCAGGAACCCTTCGGTTCCGGACTGAGTGTGGTTGCCCACCAGCAGGAATCGGCCATCACGGGGCAGGTGCTCGAGTCCGTCGATGAAGGGGCGGCACAAGTCCACCAACGGCGCTGCGCCATCGGCAACGGTCTCGACTGCCCGCCGTATCGCACGGATGCGGCCGGGCTGGTTCATCAGATTGGCGGTGTCGGTCATGACGGACATGTCGCCACGATACCGAACGAACTGGTTCGTCTGATTATGCTTCTGCTGTGAGACGCACGACGGAACTTCGCGACGATATCCTCACCGCGGCGCGCGCCGAGTTTGCGCAGTACGGTCTGGCCGGTGCCCGCATCGATCGCATAGCTGCCGCTGCTCATGCCAGCAAGGAGCGCCTCTATGCGCATTTCGGTAACAAGGAGGCGCTGTTCCGCGAGGTCTTCGTCACCGACGGCGCCGAACTCTTCCGTTCGGTCACGCTGTGTCCAGAGGACGTCGCCGAGTTCGTCGGCGGGGTCTATGACCTCGCCTGCCGTCGGCCCGAGCACCTACGCATGGTCACCTGGGCACGGTTGGAGGGATTCGACCTGGGCGCACCGGAGTTCGAGGACGCGCCGCCCACGGCGGCGGCACTCGCCGCGATAGGCGCGGCGCAGGCCGACGGTCACGTCGACCCGAGCTGGCGCCCCGAGGATCTGTTGGTGATGTTGTTCTCCGTGGGTCTGGCCTGGGCGCATCTGCCGCATCCGGACGCTGTCGCCCAGGGCGAGCAGGAAACCGCGCGCCGCCGCGACGTGGCCATCGAGGCCGCCCGCCGACTGATCGCGACGCGTCCTTAACCCGCCCGACGCCGAGCTTCCCTTCGCTCGGCCAGGCGGCCGAACAGATCATCGAGGTCGATCTCATTGGCCTGCCGCGGCCTGCGCTGATGAAAGCGGGTGTCGTCGTAGCTGGCCGGGCACTCGAACCGGTGCAGATGCAGGCAGGTGGCCGGCCACCTGCCCTCGTACACATCGTCGAGATCGACAACCTGCCGGGACAACCGCCGGATGGCGAAGCGGTTACCGGCCGCGCTGTCCTCGGTGGGGAACTCGGCGGCGTCGAACAGCTGCCAGCCACCATAGATGGTCTGCAACCACACGGTCTCGATGCCGCAGTGTCTGCACGGCGCCACCGTCGAGGGCCGCGAGTCCGAGGAGATCATCAGCCAACCGTAGGCGCGGGCACCGACAAGTCGGGGGCAGCACACGCCGGTGTCAGCGGGGAGCGACGAATCCCACCGGTCCCGACGCGATGCACACCGACAACGCCGCGGTGTTCGCGCTGACCGTGATCGAGTCACCGGCGCCGGACAACCGCACGAAGACCCGGTTCAGGCCGGGATGGGTGGGCACCTTCACCGGTGCGCCCTCGGCCAGCGACATCGTCAGCGAGCCCTCGCTGTTGGCCAGATAGTTGATCTCGGCGGTCCAGTCGGCGGGCAGCAGCGGACCGTCCAGCGGCATCGTGACGCCGGCATCGGTCTGCACCAGATACCCGCAGTTGGGGATCGGACCTGCGACGATGGACCGCACCCAGGTGACCAGCGCCTCGCGCAGCGTGCCGGTGCTGTCGAGCACCCTGAGATCGCTGGTGGTGCCGCTGAACTCGGGGCGCTGCGGCAACAGGGCGAACATATGGCTGGCCAGATTCTCCGGCGCGGCCACCCGCTGCATGATCATCGGATCGACCTCCTGGTCGAGCAGCGGCGTCCCGCGCGGCGCACCAGCCAGGCCGGCCTCGGCGTTGTGCAGGTACTGCGGCACCGGGCTGTCCCGCCACACCCGCAGGAATGTCGATGTCGAGTACAGGCTGCTGCCGACGAATGCGACGGCCAGGGCACAGACCACCGCGGTGCGCCCCCGGGAGGCATCCAGCCATGCCGATCCCGGCCGGTTGTGCGCGCTCAGCGCGACGGCGGCCAGGATGGTCAGCACCACCACCAGATCGGGCAGGTAGCGCAGGGCCTGTGCCAGTTCCAGCGCGGTGAACTGCGACGAGCGCATCAGATAGATCGGCACCTGACAGGCCAGCGCGTAGCCCAGCGCGGCCGCCCATACCGCGGCGATCCGCTGTTTGCGGGCCACCGATACCGCCACCACCGCGGCCAGCGTGATCCAGCCCAGCACCATCACCGTGACCGGCGGGGTGGCCCACGGTGAGGCGGGGGCCCAGCGCTGCCAGTCCCACGGCCCGCCGGCCAGACCCGGCACGATCCCGTGCGTCACCGAGCGCCACCACAGTTCGGCGGTCATGCCCAGATCCAGCGTCCACCGCTTCTGGTCGACCACCAGCAGGTACACCCCGATCCAGGCCGCGGTCACCGCCAGCAGCCCGACCCACAGGCGAACCCCCCGATGCCACACGGCGGCGAGCGGTTCCCTGCTGACCCACGCCAGCAGGGCGGTCACCGTGAACGCGACGAACGGGATCACCGCCGACTTCTCGAAGAACAGCAGGCCGCCGCAATAGACCAGCACCCCGGTCACCGCGTACCGCCGGTTCCCGGTGCGCACCAGCTGGATGGCGTCCCCGCACACCCAGGCCAGCGCGGCAAGCATCGGCAGCGAGTTCAGCCCGGCGGCCCACCACGCGAAGGCCGGCACCGTCAGCGGCGTGAACAGGGCGAACACCAACGGGACCAGCAGCACCGGGCGCCACCCGAGGATCAGGTGCAGCACGCGCAGCAGGGCCAGCGAGGCCAGCAACTGCAGCACCACGAGGCTCAGCGCGGGCCACAACCATTCCAGCGGAGCCAATCGGGTGATGGCCCCGGCGACGAGGAACGCCCCCGGCATGACGTGCCCGTCGTGATCGTCGAACAGATACTCGACGGACAGCAACCCCTGCGTGCCCGCCCGGCCGATCAGGATCAGGTCATCCCAGTAGAAGTAGCCCCCGAAGGCGAGCACCGCCCGGATTGCCAGCTGTGCCGCGATCAACGCAGCGGCAACCCTGGGGACCCATTTCATCGCAGCCGACTGTACGGACGTGCGCCGGGTCACTCAGCCCGCGGTCGGATAGTCTCCCCCGACGGCCTGGCGGGCTTCCCACGCCGAGGCGACCATATCGGTCAGCGAGTGACGCATCTGCCAGCCCAGATCCCGTGCCGCCAGGGTGCCCGCGGCCACGATGCGGGCCGGATCGCCCGGGCGTCGCGGCGTGACCGCCGGCTCGAAGTCGATACCGGTGACCTCCCGGATCGTGGTCATGATCTCGCGCACCGACGTTCCCGATCCGCTGCCGAGGTTGTATACCGGCTCGACGGGCTCACCGGCGGCCAGCCTTCGGGCCGCCGCAACATGGGCGTCCGCCAGATCGGAGACATGGACGTAATCGCGGACACAGGTGCCGTCCGGGGTGGCGTAGTCGCCGCCGTTGATCTGCGGGACGCGGCCGCCGTACAGCATGTCGAGCACCTTGGGGAACAGATTGTGCGGGCTGCGGTCGTACAGGTCGACCGAGCCGGAACCGACGACATTGAAGTAGCGAAGGCTGGTGTGCCGCAGCGGGCGTGCGCGCGCCACATCGCGCAGCAGCCACTCGCCGATGAGCTTGCTCTCGCCGTACGGCGATTCGGGCGCCGTCGGCGTCTGCTCGTCGACGATCTCGACATCGGGGGTGCCGTAGGTGGCGGCGCTGCTGGAGAACACGATCTGGTCGACATCGGTGGCCGCCATCGCCTCCAGCAGGGTCGCCATCGCGGTGACGTTCTGGCGGTAGGTGTGCAGGGGGTACTTCACCGATTCGCCCGCGTACTTGTATCCCGCGACGTGGATCACCCCGGTGACATCGTGATCGGCCAGCGTCGCGGTGACGGTGTCGAGGTCCAGCAGGTTGGCGGTGACCAGTTCGACACCGTCGGGCACGAATCCGGCGATACCGGTGGACAGATCGTCGATCACGACGACATCGGTGCCCGAGGCCCTCAGTGCGCGCACCACATGCGCGCCGATGTAGCCGGCACCGCCGGTCACTAGCCAGGACATATCTCTCCTCATGTAGGGGCCCGAAGCCGGGTTCATGCTGTCATGGATCAGGATCGGGCGAGCGCGTACAGGTGCACGGCGATGCCGACCACGGGCCCGCACAACAGGGCGGTGACGGTTCTGGTCTCCAGTGTCACCGGGAGTAAGAGCAGCGCGGCGGCAGCCAGGGTGGCGCCGATCCATCCGGCGGCGTAGGCGCGGTGCAGCGCGGCCGCGACGGCCGCGGCACCGGTGAGCGTGAGCAGTGCGATGGCGGTGGCCGCGGCGGTCAGCCAGGCCAGCAGCGTCCCGCTCGCCTGATACTCGGGCCCGAATGCGGTGTGCAGCAGCCAAGGTCCGGCGAGCGCGGCCGCTGCGACACCGATCGCTCCGATCACGGTGACCACCAGTGCGGGGGTGAGCAGCGCAGTCAGTCTGCGGTTCCGCTGGTCGACGAAGTGCGCAATCAGGTTGCCCTGCATGGCCGTCAGCGGGACCAGTAGTGGAGCTCTGGTGAGGGTGACCGCGAGAATCACCACCCCGCCCGCGGCGCCGAGTTCGGAACTGGTGGCCTGCAACAGCACCGGAAAGCCCATTACCAGGATGGCGCTGGCGCCGGCCGCCGCCACCGAGTGCGAGGCGCCCGTCAGAAATGTGCGTGCGCTGCCCGCGCAGGTCAGCGCGGCCGCCGCCCGGGCAGGCCGGGAACACACCAGCATGATCAGCCAGGCCATGCACCCGGCGACGGTGGCCCACAGGAAACCCGCAAGTCCCCACCCGAAGACGAACGCCGCCGCCGCGACCGCCACCCGGGTCGCCGCGTCGGTCACCATCAGCGAGCCGTACTGGGTCCACCGATCGGTACCGGCCAACATACCCAGAAGCGTTGCGTGCAGGCAGAATCCGCCGAGCCCCACGCTGAGCAGCGCAACGCTGAGCCACTGGTACTCGGTGAACACCCTGGCCGACCACAGCGGTGCGGTCGCGCCGATCAGGGTGGCAGCGCCGACACCGACGCCGACGGCCAACCACATCGGACGGGTCCTGGGTTGTTCGGCTCCGATCCCCACCCGACCGGCCCGCACCTCGCGGGTGGACTCCTGCAGCAGACCGTTGGCCGCGCCGCTGACGAGACCGAAAGCTCCCCAGAACACTCCGAAGAGGGAGAAGCCGGCCGGCTCCAGGCTGCGGGCGGCCAGATACAGCACCGCGTATCCGCACAACGCGGTGCAGGCGGTGGCGATCCCGACCGTGGTGACGCTGGCCCGCGTGACCGGCCCGCGCGCCGGCAATGCGGAGCCGCCGTCGGTCACAGGTCCGGGAGGTCGGTGGAGTACAGCCAGCGGTCCCAGAGTCCGCGCAGCGAGACATCGGCATGGTTGGCCGCCAGGCCGGTGAAATCATCGGTCACCGCGGTGCTGTGACGGTATCGGGCGGTCCAATCCTGCAGCAGTGCAAAGAAATTGTCGTCGCCGATGGTCCGGCGCACGGCATGCAGGGTCAGCGCGCCGCGCTTGTACACCCGGTCGTCGAACATATCGGCAGGCCCCGGATCGGTCAGCAGCAGATCCTGCGGCGAGTCGGCCAACCTGCGGTGGTAGGTGCGGGCCCGTTCGTCGGCACTGGGACCGCCGGACTCCTCGGACCACAGCCACTCCGCGTAACAGGCGAAGCCCTCGTGCAACCAGATGTCCCGCCATCGGCGGGCGGTCACCGAATTGCCGAACCATTGGTGGGCCAGCTCATGGGCGATCAGCCGCTCAGAACTTCGCCTGCCGTCACAGTGGTTGGCGCCGAAGATGGACAGTCCCTGTGCCTCAAGCGGGATCTCAAGATCGTCGTCGGTGACGACGACGGTGTAACCCGTGCTCAACGGGTAGGGACCGAACTGGCGGATGAACAATTTCATCATCTGGGTCTGCCGGCCGAAGTCATGGTCGAAGTTGCGGCGCAACCGATCCGGCAGGACGGCGTGCATCGGGACCGGGCTCTTGTGCAACCGATGCCGGGTGTATTCGCCGATCTGCAACGTGATCAGGTATGTCGAAGTGGGCTCGGCCTGCTCATAGGTCCAGGTGGTGTGGCTGGCGCGGGTCTGCTTGGACAGCAGCTCGCCGTTTGCCAGCGCGTAGTAGGGGCTGTCGGTGCTGATCCTGATGCGGAAGCTGGCCTTGGCGGAGGGGTGATCGTCGCAGGGGAACCACGAGGCGGCGCCGTTGGGCTGACCGGCGACCAGCGCGCCGTTGGACAACTCCTCGAAACCGACCTCACCCCAGAGGGTGCGCAGCGGTCGGGGAGTGCCGCCGTAGCGCACCACGATCGTCATCGCCGCACCGGCCGGCAGCGTCTCGCCGAGGGTGATGTGTAGTTTTCCGCCGTGACATCGGAAGTTGTTGGGGCGCCGGCCGTTCACCGTCACCTTCGACACCCCGAGTGCATCCGAGAGATCGAGGGTGAAGGCGCGCAGCGCGGCAAGGGTCACCGCGGTGACGGTGACCGTGCCGCCGAGGCGGTTGATCGCCACCTTGTACTCGATGTCGAGTTCGTAGCGTGACACCCGGTAGCCGAAGTTGCCGTTGCGAGGCAGGTACGGGTCGATCACCGGGGGAGTGTGTGCCGTCTTCTTCGCGACCTTCTTGGCACTGCTCATTCGGCTCGTTTCTTCTTCGACTTCGTCCAGGGGGCAATGGGATTGCCCTGCCAACGGGTCCATGGCGGAACCTCGTCACCGCGCATCACCAGCGAGGCCGGCCCGATGGTGGCCCCCGCGCCGATGCGGGATGCGGGCAGCGCGACACAGTGCGGACCCAGCGTGGCGCCCTCGTCGAGGATCACGGTGTCCATCCGCATGATCCGGTCGTGGAACAGGTGGGTCTGCACCACACAACCGCGGTTGACGGTGCTGCCCGCACCCAGCGAGATCAGGTCGGCCTCGGGGAGCCAATAGGTTTCGCACCACACACCGCGACCGATCTTCGCGCCGAGACCGCGCAGCCAGATGTTCATGATCGGGGTGCCGGTGGCGGCCCTGGCGAACCAGGGCGCGGCGACCGTCTCCACGAACGTGTCCGACACCTCGTTGCGCCAGACGAACGACGACCACAGCGGGTGTTCGATGGCGGTGATCCGGCCGATGACGAGCCACTTGGCCGCCACCGCGATCGCCCCGGCGACGGCCCCGGCGACCAACAGGACCACGCCGCCCGCCAGCGCCGTCCAGCCGTAGCCGATCCTGCCGGCGAGCGCATGCAGCGCGCCGAGCACCGCGACGCCGATGAGGAAGGTGACGATGACCGGGATCAGCCTGCAGGTTTCGACCACCGAACGCATGATCTTCAACTCGGTCGACGGGTTGAAGGTGCGCAGGGCATCGGCCGCGGTCGGTTGGCGACGCAGCCGGATCGGTGGGCTGCCCAGCCAGGATGACCCGGCCTTGGCCTTGTGCGGGGCGGCCGAGAGCACCGCCACCAGGCCGTCGTCGGGAACTCGCCGGCCGGGCTGGGTGATTCCGGAGTTGCCGAGGAAGGCGCGCTTGCCGATGGTCGCCTTGGCGACGTGGATCCAGCCGCCGCCCAGTTCGTAGGAGGCCACCATGGTGTCATCGGCCAGGAATGCCCCGTCTTGCACTTCGGTGAACTTCGGGGTCAACAATGCGGTGGAGATCTCGGTGCCCTTGCCGACCTTCGCGCCCAGCAGACGCAGCCACCACGGAGTGAGCAGGCTGGCGTACACCGGGAACAGGTAGTTGCGCGCCGCATCCATCAGGCGCTCGGTGGCCCACAGCTGCCAGCCGACCCGGCTGCGCACCGGGTGATACCCCTCCGTGAGACCGAGTGAGAGCAGCCGAACGCCCAGCACCGTCAGCGCCGCGTAGGTGCCGAACGCCACCAGTGCGGCCACCGGGGTCCATGCCAGCGCAGGTATCAGCGCGTCGGTCGGGCTCGCGGTGCCGCGCACCGCCCACGCCAGCACGGCAAGCCCGGCGGCCAGCGCCGTCAGGGGTAGCGCACCGAGCAACATCGACGTGACGCTGTAGATGCCCACCCACAACGGCGCCCGGCCGGGGCGCTCGTCGGGCCACGGGTGGCGGGCCTTACCGGATTTCGCGGCCGGCGAGCCCTTCCAGTACTGCCCGTTCTTCACCTTGCCGACGACACCGGAGCCCGGCGCGACGTCGGCGTTCTTGCCGACCGTCGCACCGGGGAACAACGTGGTGCGCGCGCCGATGGTGGCGTCGGTGCCGATGCTGATCGGTCCGACGTGGAAGATGTCCCCGTCGATCCAATGCCCGGTCAGGTCCACCTCGGGTTCGACGGACGCGCGGTGCCCGATGGTCAGCATGCCGGTGACCGGCGGGGCCGAATGCAGGTCGACTCCCTTGCCGATCGAGTTGCCAAGGGCACGACCGTAATACACCAGCCATGGGGCGCCTGCCTGGTTCTCCGCCCCGCTGGCCTCGGCGAGTCGTTCGGCGAACCACACCCGCAGGTGCTCCGATCCGCCCCGGCGGTAGCTGCCGGGTTGCAGATTCGACAGCAGGGTCCGCGCGCCGAGCACCGCGATGCCCATCCGGCCGGGCGGGGTGATGAAGATGATGAAGCCGGCCAGCACCCACCACCAGTTCAGCGTGTTCGCCCACGGCACCAGGTCGAGCGCGGCGGCGATGTTGTTCAGGACGGCCAGCCAGATGACCCACTGCAATCCGGTCAGCGTGGCCAACGGAACCGACAATGCGACCTGGGCGAGCTGGGTCGATACCGGAGTCGGGCGCACATCGCGGCGCACCACCTCCGGTGGCGGGGCCAGCTCGTCGAGATAGCCGGCCAGCGAGCCGAGTCGCGGGTGGTCGTAGAGATCGGCGACGGTGACCTGCGGATAACGACCGCGCACCGCCGTGACCAGCTGCGCCGCCGACAATGAGCCGCCGCCGAGGGCGAAGAAGTCCGCTTCCGGCCCGTCGACGGGCGCGGCCAGCACATCGCGCCATAGCCCGGCCAACCAGCCCATGGTGCCGCCGAGATCGGGCTCGTCCTCCGGTGCGGCGCCCGGCGGCGGCCAGGGCAACGCGTTGCGGTCGACCTTGCCCGAGGTGCGGGTCGGCAAATCGTCGAGCAGAACCAGCCGCGGTATCAGCGCGGCGGGCAGCGCCTCGGACAGTGCCGCGCGCGCGGCGACCAGATCGAAGGCCGGGTCCGCACTGGCGATGTAGCCCACCAGCAGCGGGGTGCTGCTGGTCGTCTTGCGGACCGCGGCTGCCCCGCCGCTGACCCCGGGCAGGTTGACCAGCGCGGCGTCGACCTCGCCGAGTTCGATCCGTCGTCCGCCGACCTTCACCTGATCGTCGGCGCGGCCCTGAAAGTAGAGTCCGTCGGCCTCCAGTCGCACCAGGTCGCCGCTGCGGTAGGCGCGGGCCCAACCCAGGGTTCCCATCGGGGCGTACTTCTCGGCGTCCTTCTCGGGGTCGAGGTATCGGGCCAGGCCGACACCGCCGATCACCAGTTCGCCGACCTCCCCGAGGCCGACCGGGCAACCCTGCTTGTCGACGACCGCCAGATCCCAACCCGGCAAGGGCAATCCGATACTGACCGCGGAGCGCCCATCCAGCGGGGCGGCGCATGCCACAACGGTGGCCTCGGTGGGGCCATAGGTGTTCCAGACCTCGCGGCCGTCCACGGCCAGCCGCTCGGCGAGTTCCGGCGGGCACGCCTCACCGCCGAAGATCAGCAGCCGTACCGCCTCCAGCGCCTCGGCGGGCCACAGCGCGGCAAGTGTGGGGACCGTGGAGACGACCGTGACGTCACGGCTGACCAGCCACGGGCCCAGATCCATCCCGCTGCGCACCAGCGACCGCGGGGCGGGCACCAGGCAGGCGCCGTTACGCCAGGCCAGCCACATCTCCTCGCAGGAGGCATCGAATGCCACCGACAGCCCGGCCAGCACCCGGTCGCCGGGACCTATCGGCGCCGACCTCAGGAACATCTGTGCTTCTGCGTCGACGAAGGCGGCCGCATTGCGGTGGGTGACCGCCACGCCTTTGGGTGTCCCGGTCGATCCGGAAGTGAAAATGATCCAGGCGTCGTCACGGGTCAGCGGGGCCGCCGCGCGCCAGCCGCGCGATGATCCGGGACCACGTACCAGACCCGCCTCGGTGATGATCGCGACCACCTGGGCCTCGCCGAAGACCAGCGCGGCCCGTTCCTCGGGATCGTCGGCGTCGACCGGCACGTAGGCGGCGCCGGTGGCCAGGGTGGCCAGGATGGCCGTGTAGAGGGCATAGCTGCCCGAGGGCATCCGGATGCCGATCCGGTCGCCGCGGCCGATACCTCGGGCGGCCAGCCACTGGACGCTCTCCTCGATATCGCCGATCAGTTCGGCATAGGTGAGCTGGACCTCGCCGTCGTCGATCGCCGGCGCATCCGGGAACCGGCGGGCCGTCTCGTAGAGGATGTCGACCAGGGTCCGCGGGGGAGCAGCGGCTTCTGCGAGTAGGTACTGGGAAGGGATGGCCTGCCCGGCTTCCGCTGCTGTCACGGCTATAAAACTACTGAAGCCCGGTGACCCGTCCACACGCGGCGCACGGCTGCCGGATTGTTCCGTTCTGGTCGTGCTGATCGCAACCATTGGCCGATGGTGTGCACCGCTCCTAACGTGGCCCACGTGCGGCTATTCGTGGCAGATGAGACGTGGAGTGAACTGACCTCCGGGGTGGACCCCGTGGTGCGGGTGTCGGCCCGTGACCTGCAGCAGGCGCAGCGGGCGCGCACCCGTCTGCGTCATGACGACGGTGACGTCGCGGTGATCCTCGACGTCCAGGTCGCGGTCGCTCCGGATGTCCGCTCCGCCTTTGCCTCGCTGGCCGCTGCCGATGGTGTGCGCTATGCCGGAACGGTGCAGGGTCTGGCCGGGCTGATCGCCGATATCGAGACCGCCGGGGTCGCCGACGGGGTGACGTTGGTCGACGCTTCGGGGGCCGATCCCGATCTGGCCGAACTGGGCCGCACGGTGCTGGATCTGTTGTCACAGCGGCACCGCGCCGTCGCCTGAATCACGGAGCGCAGACCTATCCAAGATCGGTATCAGTAGCCACCGAAATGGTCTTGGACATGTATGGATTCTCTCCATACCGTTGCTGGTGTGACTGCGACTCTTCCCACTCAGCTGACCGGCCAGATGATCATCGCCGGGACGCCCGTCACGGGCACCGGCCAAGAGGTCCGGGCATTCGATCCGGCATCGGGTCAGCCGCTGGAACCGAGCTACCACTACGGTGACACCGCGGATGTCGAGGCCGCCGCGGCGGCTGCAGCCGATGCGTTCCCGGCCTACCGCGCCACCACCGCTGAACAGCGTGCCCGCTTCCTGGAATCGATCGCGTCCCATATCGAGGCGGTCGCCGAGGCGCTGATCGCCCGCGCGGTCGCCGAGAGTGGGCTGCCGACCGCGCGTATCACCGGGGAGGTCGGCCGCACCACCGGCCAGTTGCGATTGTTCGCCGAGGTACTGCGGGAAGGCAGTTGGAACGGTGCCCGTATCGACACCGCCCAGCCCGACCGCACTCCGCTGCCACGTCCCGACATCCGGCAGCGTTTCGTACCGCTGGGCCCGGTCGCGGTGTTCAGCGCCTCCAACTTCCCGCTGGCCTTCTCGGTCGCCGGCGGCGACACCGCCTCGGCCCTGGCCGCCGGTTGCCCGGTCGTGGTGAAGGGGCATGACGCACATCCGGGAACCTCGGAGATCGTGGCGCGTGCGGTCACCGCCGCCGTCGCCGAGTCGGGGCTACCCGCCGGCGTGTTCTCGCTGTTGTTCGGGAGCGGACCCGGTCTCGGCGTCGCGTTGGTCACCAACCCGCATATCAAGGCCGTCGGGTTCACCGGATCCCGTTCCGGGGGAACGGCGTTGATGGCGGCCGCCGCCGCACGCCTCGAGCCCATCCCGGTCTATGCCGAGATGAGCTCCATCAATCCGGTGTTCCTGCTCGAGGGTGCGCTGGCCGCTCGTGGTACGGAGCTGGGCAGGGCCTTCGTCGGTTCGCTCACCATGGGATCGGGGCAGTTCTGCACCAATCCGGGTCTGATCATCGGCGTCGACGGCCCAGGGCTCGATGCTTTCGTCACCGCGGCAGGCGAGGCCATCTCTGCGGCGCCGGCCACCCCGATGCTGACGCCGACCATCGCGGGAAACTACGCATCCGGTGTCGAGATGCTCAGCAGCGCAGCCGAATTGGTTGCGCGTGGCCAGGTCGGCGCCATCGAGACCTGCGGGCAGGCGGCGCTGTTCAGCACGGATGCGCAGAGCTTCCTGGGTAGCGAAGACCTGCAGGCCGAGGTGTTCGGCTCGGCAAGCCTGATCGTGCGGTGTGCCGACTCCGCGGAGATGCACACCGTTGCCGCCGGTGTCGAGGGGCAGCTCACCGCGACCGTGCATGCCGACACCTCTGATGAACAGGCCGCACGCGAACTGCTCCCGCTGCTGGAGCTCAAGGCGGGCCGGATCCTGTTCAACGGCTGGCCCACCGGTGTCGAGGTGTGCCACGCGATGGTGCACGGCGGCCCGTTTCCGGCAACCTCGGACTCGCGCACCACATCGGTCGGTGCCCGTGCGATCGAACGGTTCCTGCGTCCCGTGGCCTATCAGAACGTCCCGAAATCGCTGCTGCCCAGTGCTGTTGCCGACCACAACCCCGATCGCCTGTGGCGGCGCGTCGACGGGCGTCTCACGCAGGACTGACATACCCCCACCACCATTTCAAGGAGCTTTCCACAATGCGTCCCACGTTCCACGGCGTGCTGTTCTTTCCCGTCACCCCCTTCACCGCCGCCGGTGCCGTCGACATCGACGCGCTCTCGGCGCACCTGACCAAAGGTATCGAGGCCGGCCCCGGCGGTGTGTTCATCGCCTGCGGCACAGGTGAATTCCACGCTCTCGAACTCGGCGAGTTCCGCACCGTGGTGCGCACCGCCGTCGAGGTGATCGCCGGACGTGTTCCGGTGTACGCCGGAGCCGGCGGGTCGGTGGCCCAGGCCAAGGCGTTCGCGCTGGCCGCACAGGAAGAGGGGGCCGACGGCATCCTGCTGCTACCGCCCTACCTGGTCGAGGTGCCCCAGCCCGGACTGGTGGATTATGTCGCCGCGGTCGCCGGCGCCACCACGCTGCCGGTCATCGTCTACAACCGCAACAACGCGAAGTTCACCGAGGAATCCGCTGTCGCCGTCGCCAAGATCGACAATGTCGTCGGATTCAAGGATGGCACCGGTAATTTCGATCGGGTGGCGCGGATCGTGGCCGCCGTCAAGGCCCAGGTCGACCCGGACTTCCTGTTCTTCAACGGTCTCCCCACCGCCGAGACGACCCAGTTGGCGTTCCGCGCCATCGGGGTGCCGCTGTACTCCTCGGCGACGTTCGCGTTCGCCCCGGATCTGGCGCTGGCGTTCTACAACTCGCTGGAGTCGGGCAATATCGAGTTGACGAGTGCGCTGCTCAACGCGTTCTTCATCCCGCTGGTTCAACTGCGCGACACGGTCCCGGGATATGCCGTCTCGCTGGTCAAGGCCGGCGTCACGATGGAAGGTGTGCCGGCCGGATCGGTCCGCCCGCCGCTGGTGATGCCCAGCGCCGAGGATGTCGCGGCACTGGCCTCGATCGTCGCAGCCGGTCGCGCCGTGCTGGCCGATGCGCTGAGCGGAGCCGTGTAACTCGTGAGCGCCATCCGCATCACCGGCACGCGGATCACCCCGGTCGCCTTCGTCGACCCCCCGCTGCTGAACACCGTTGGGGTGCACCAGCCCTACGCGCTGCGGGCAATCATCCAACTGGACACCGATGTGGGTCTGGTCGGTCTCGGCGAGACCTATGCCGACACCCGCCATCTGGCCCGGTTGAACGCCGCCGGCGCGGCCATCACCGGTCTGGACGTGTTCGCGCTCAATGAGATCCGCGCCGCGATCGCGGTGGCGCTGGCCGGAGATGATGCGGCGGTGGGGACCGCGGGCATGATCACCACCGCAAGCGCGGTCGACCAGGTGCTCTCTCCGTTCGAGGTGGCTTGCCTGGACGTGCAGGGCCGAGCATTGGGTAGACCTGTGTCGGATCTGTTGGGCGGCAAGGTGCGTGACGCCGTACCGTTCAGTGCCTACCTGTTCTACAAGTGGGCAGGCCATCCCGGTGCCGAGCCCGACCAGTTCGGCGAGACGCTGGACCCCGACGGCCTGGTCGCCCAGGCGCGCCGCATCATCGACGAATACGGTTTCACGGCCATCAAGGTCAAGGGTGGCGTGTTCGCTCCGGAAGAGGAGATGGCCGGTATCGAGGCGTTGGCCAAGGCCTTCCCCGGTGTCCCGCTGCGGCTTGACCCCAACGCCGCGTGGACGCCGCAGACCTCGATCAAGGTGGCCGCCGGGCTGGCAGGCATTCTGGAGTATCTGGAGGATCCGACACCCGGACTGGACGGGATGGCCGAGGTCGCCAGGGAGTCCCCCCTGCCGCTGGCCACCAACATGTGTGTCGTCGCCTTCGATCAGCTCAAACCGGCCGTCGCGAAGGATTCGGTGAAAGTCGTTCTCTCCGATCACCATTACTGGGGTGGGCTACAGCGCTCTCGGTTGCTGGCCGGGATCTGCGAGACCTTCGGACTGGGCCTGTCCATGCATTCCAACTCGCACCTGGGCATCAGCCTGGCGGCCATGGTCCATCTGGCAGGCGCCACACCGAACCTCACCTACGCATGCGACACGCACTGGCCGTGGAAGACCGAAGATGTCGTCAAAGACGGTGTGCTGCGCTTCGTCGACGGTTCCGTCCCGGTACCGACCGGACCGGGCCTGGGTGTCGAGATCGACGAGGATTCGCTGGCGGCGCTGCACGAGCAGTACCTCACCTGCGGCATCCGTGACCGGGATGACACCGGTTACATGCAGACCGTCGATCCGAGTTTCACACTCGCCAGTCCGCGCTGGTAAACCGGATCTCATCTCAGCTCGATCCCTTCCCCGCTACCGTGGGTGGGTGTCAGACCAGCCGGCCGTCGATGCCGCCCACCCGCCCGAACTACTGCTGCGGATCATCAATCCGACACTGAAGTTCGCCCTCCGGACCCCACTGGGCGGGCTGATCGGTGACTTCATGCTGGTGTCCTTCACCGGCCGCAAGACGGGCAGGCGATATGCCACGCCCGTCAGCGCCCACCACCTCGACGGTGTGCTCTACGTGCTGCTGGAAGCGCAGTGGAAGTACAACTTCCGCGACGGTGCCGACGCGCAGGTGTCCTACCGAGGCAAGACCACCACCATGCGCGGCGAGCTGATCAGCGACCCCGCTGCGGTGGCGGCGTTGGCCGAACGGATCGCCACCTCATACGGACCGAAGAAGGCGCAGCGTCAGATGGGACTGGTGTTCGCCGATGATCGACTGCCCACGGTCGCGCAATGGGAAAAGGCGGCAAGGGACGTGAAGCTAGCCGCCATCAAGTTGAGTTAGCCGGAGCGGCCGTACGGATCGCCTCGAACAGCGATACCAGCACGTCGACCAGGTGTTCGCGGTCGACCTCGACGTCACCGAGCAGAACCGCGCCGATGGTCGCGGTGACCCCGCCGACAAGAAACTGCGACACCAGCCGCAGATTTGTCGGCAGCCCGTCAGCCGCCAGAGCCGGATCACCACCGGCCGCGGTCGCGGCCAGCATGCCGGCAAACCTGCTCGACTCGGCGAGGCTGCGCCGACCCAGCTCCGGTGTGGCTGTTGCTTCCAACACCAAGATCCGGCCCTTGCGCCGGTCGCCGAGGATCAGGTCGACCAGTTCGCCGAGCACCGCCCTGGTGCGCGCCACGGCATCATCGGGTGCCTGCTCCAGCGCGGCGACCGACCGGCGTGCCGCCTCCTCGATGACCTCGGTGTAGACGGCAAGATGCAGCGCCTCGATATCGGCGAAGCTCTCGTAGAAGTACCGAGCCGCCACACCAGAGGCCTCGGTGACACCGCGCACCGTCGTGCCGGCGACACCGCGCGTTCCCATCAACTCCAGGCCGGCGGCGAGCAACTTGGCACGCCGTTCGGCGACCCGGTCAACGGCGGTTTGTCCGCCGTAGCGCCGCGAGACCGCCATCGGACCATCTTGACACAGCGGCTCTACGCTGGTTTTCTCAATCTGCACACAGATGTTTCCTGTTTTCTCGGATGGGGGTTCCGGCGATGACGAGCACGGCGCAACGGGTAGACGCGGACACGTCGCCCAGACCCTGGGATCCCGGCCAACCACACCACGAGCTGGCCGCCGACGTGCGCTGGTGGATGGGCACACCGCTGGCCTTCGGTCTGTTCGGCAGGCTCGCCCTGGACCAGGTGGCCTACCGCAAGGTTGCGGCCGCCGTCGACGCCAGCGGTCGGTTCGCGGCGAACTTCACCGACCGTGGGATCAACAGCTACCTGTGGAACGGACCACTCGCGTTCGCCGACGAGGCCGACCGGCGCGCCACCGCCGAACGACTGAAGACCAAGCATGGCGCGGTACACGGGGTCGGCAAGGGGGATTTCGCCGGTGAACGTTTCAGCGCGCTGGATCCCGCGTTGTGGAAGTGGGTCGGCACCACCTCGCTGAACATCTTCTACGCCGGATACACCGCGGTCTACGGCGAGCACTTCACCGATGAGCAGCGCGAGGTGGTGTGGCGCACGGTGTGTGCGATGGCCGACGTCGGACTGCCCAGTGACGCTGCCGATGTGCCTGCCACCGTGGCCGAGATGCGCGCCTACTACGACGAGGTCGCCACCACCGAACTGGCGAGCAACCCGTTCCTGCTGTGGGCCGCCGATCAGTTCTCCGGTCCGCCGGTGCCGACGTTGTTCGGCCCGGCATGGCTGCGCCGACTCATCGAGCCCGCCTGGCGGCTGACAATGCCGGTGCTGGCACGCCCGGCCCGCATCTGCGCCGAATCGGCGACCCATCCGGTGATGATGGAACTGCTTGGCAGTGAATGGAATTCGTCCAAGCGGCTGGAGTTCGCGCTGTACCGGGTGGCGATCCGCGCCGCCCGGCGGTTGCCCAAGCGGCTGGTGTTGGAGCCGATGGCCTACAACCGCTATCGCTACGAGAAGTTGCGTGACTTCCACAATCGGTACGAACTGGAGAGTTTCGCCGCACGCTAAACTGATGCACCACCGACGTCCCGCAGGGGCGCGGTGATACGAGGAGTGCATCGATGTTCTCGCTGGCCCGATTGTCCTGCTTCATCGCGGTGGCCGAGGAATTGCATTTCGGGCGCGCTGCTGAGCGGTTACACATGACCCAGCCCCCGCTCAGTCGCCAGATCCAGCAGCTGGAGGCCGAACTCGGAGTTCAGCTCATCGACCGCACCACCCGCACGGTCACGCTCACCCCGGCCGGGGTGGCCTTCCTGCCGGATGCCCGCCGCATCCTCCAGCTTGCCGAGAGCGCGGCGCTCACCGTGAAGCGGGTACCGGCCGGAGATCTGGGCACCGTGGTGGTCGGCTTCACCGCGGCATCGGCGCACGCCGTGTTGCCGCGCCTGCTCGAGCACACTCGCCAGAACCTGCCGGACGTCAAACTCGAACTGCGCGAGATGGTTTCCTCCGTGCAAGTGGAGGCGCTGATGAGTGGTGACATCGACCTGGGGATGGCCCGGCCGCCGCTCAAACGCCCCGGCATCGTCTCCCGCCCGCTGCTGCACGAGCAGCTCGTGGCCGCACTTCCCGCCGGCCACCCACTGGTCGGGCAGGCCCGCCAGCTCACCCTCAACGATCTCGACGGCCAGGACGTCGTGATGTACTCACCGGTCGAGGCGCGTTACTTCAACGAGCTGTTGATCAGCACGTTCACCATCGCCGGGGCCACGCCGCGCTACGTCCAGTTCGTCACGCAAGTACACACGATGCTGGTGCTGGTGCGCTCGGGGATCGGAATTGCGCTGGTACCGGCGTCGGCCGCCACGCTGCATCCCGAGGGAGTGGTGTTCCGCACCATCGGCGCATTCCGGGAACGGCCCGTCGAGCTCGATGCCTGCTGGCGCCAGGACAGCACGAACCCGGCGCTGCTGCGACTGTTGCGTGATGTGCTCCCGGCGCGGGAGTGGACCACTGACGACCTGCTGGATGGCTTCGGAGGCTGACTCGCACAACGCAATGTGACCCTGAGAGCGTCGTCATGGATATATATCCACGGTGGCGCTGTCAGGGGCACATTGCGATCGACCGCTACACCCTGGCGGCGGGCTGCACTACCGGCGTGACCAGCTGACCGGTCGAGAGGAACTCGTCGAGGTTGCGCAGGGTGAGCGCCTCCATGGCGGCGCGGGTCTGCACGGTCGCGCTGCCGACATGGGGGAGCAGTACGACGTTGTCCATCTCGAACAACTCGGCGGGGACCTGCGGTTCGGCCGCGAAGACGTCCAGACCGGCACCGGCCAACCGTCCCTCGCGCAGGGCGCTCACGAGTGCCTGCTCGTCGACGACGCTGCCCCGGGCGATGTTGATCAGGTATCCCTGCGCGCCGAGCGCATCGAGGACGGCGGCGTCGACCAGCTTGCTGGTCGCGCTGCCGCCGGCGGCAGCGATCACCAGCACGTCGACATCGCGGGCCAGGTTCACAGGCGTGTCGACGTAGCGGTACGGCGAATCCGCCACCTGGCGGCGATTGTGGTAGCTGATGGTGCAACCGAAGGCGCTGAGACGCTTGGCGATTGCGCCACCGATACGGCCGAGCCCGATGATGCCGACGCGGGTGTTGCTGACCTGCCGGGTCAATGGGTAGCTTCCCTCGGCCGGCCAGCGGCCCGCGCGCACATAGCGGTCGGATGCCGAGAACTGGCGCATGGTGTCGATCAACAGTCCGACGGCGGTGTCGGCGACACAGTCGGTCAGGACGTCGGGGGTGTTACTCACCCCGACGCCCCGAAGTTCGGCGGCCTCCACATCGGTCGTGTCGTATCCGACACCGAAGTTGATGACGGCGCCCAGTCGCGGCAGCGCGCTCATCAGAGCGGCGTCCACGCCGGTGCGGCCCGATGTCACCACGACGGTCACCGCGTCGGCATGCTCGGCCAGTAACGCCTCGCGGGCGGCGTTCTCCTCGGGCAGGACCAGGGCGTCGTACCGGGTGGCGAGGGTGTCGGCCAGTGACGGTTTGAGTGGACCGACCTGCAGGACACGGTCGATGGATCGCGCTGATGTTCCCATGTGGCTCCTTCATTCCTCGGTGTCACGGTAAGGAGACCTGCGGATACCTGTCCAACACGGAAATAGCATGGGTTGATACAGAACATGCATGATTGGCGTTTTGCCCACTGCTTCGAGGTATCAAACATCGGACGGCAGGGGCGTAACCGCAGCTCATTGGCAATTTATGGAGTGTAGTGCCGGCGTCGGGCAGCTGCCGAATGGCAGCAGATGTGCACGTTTCGGACGGTTGACGCTGTCGGAATCGCGCTCCTACGGTGTGTCTACCGTCACAGATGACGTCTACATACATGGACATCACTCTGTTGGCTCGGTACAGCCCACATCCTGATCTGGAGGTCCCGATGGCCGCGAGAGTGCCCGTGCCCCGGCTGCTCGTCATCACCGGCACGGCCGTGCTGGCCGCCGGCTGCACCGTCGCCAACTCCGGGGGCGGCGGTTATGACCCCGATACCCTGCGCATCGTGTTGCAGCAGGAGCCGCCCACGCTGGAACCCTGCGAGAGCTCGCTGACGTCGACCGGGATCGTCGTGCGCTCCAACATCACCGAACCGCTGCTGGAGCGCGACGCCACCACCGGTGATCTGCAGCCGCTGCTGGCCACCGAATGGGAGCAGACCGCCCCGACCGAGTGGACCTTTCGGTTGCGCGACGGCGTCACCTTCTCCGACGGCGCGCCCTTCACCTCCGAGGATGCCGCCTTCTCCATCGACCGCGCCGTGAATTCCGACCTACAGTGCAACGTCGACGGTTACGTCTTCGGCGACGAGACCCTGGCCCTGCGTACCCCGGATGCCGAAACCGTCGTCATCGGTACCACGGAACCGGATCCGATCCTGCCGCTGCGTATTTCGTTCGTCGAAATGGTGCCGCGGACCACCAGTGTCGGCGAGAAGGTGCGCGAACCGATAGGCACCGGACCCTATGCGATCGAGCGCTGGGAGTACGGACAGAAGCTGACCCTGACCCGCAATCCCACCTACTGGGGAGCGGCTCCGGCGTTCGGCAAGGCCGAATACCAGTGGCGCAGTGAGGGCAGCGTGCGTGCGGCGATGATCACCAACGACGAGGCCGATATCGCCGTCGGACTCGGGCCCGAGGACGGCGCCGGTGATCTCGGCGTGCCGTTCCAGAACAACGAGACCACCGCCCTACGGATGCAGGCCACCGAGCCACCGTTGGACGACATCCGGGTGCGCCAGGCGGTCAACTACGCCGTCAACCGGACCGGCATCGTCAAGGCGCTGTTCCGCGACCTCGGTGAGCCTGCCGCCCAACTGATCCCCTCGGGTGTCGTCGGGTACAACGCCGACCTGCCGCTGTGGCCGCACGATCTTGACAAGGCCAAGGAGCTGATCGCGCAGGCCAAGGCCGACGGGGTCCCCGTCGACCGCCAGATCCGGCTGATCGGGCGAACCGCCCAGTTCCCGAAGATCACCGAGACCATCGAGGTGCTGCAGAGCGAGTTCACCGAGATCGGCCTCAACGTCAAGATCGAGATGATGGACACCGCAAGCCAGTTGCAGTACCAGTTGCGACCGTTCCCGGCGAACACCGGGCCGTATCTGCTGATGATCATGCACGGCAACCAGGCCGGTGACGCCGCCTTCACCCTCGACCAGTACATGCTCTCCGACGGCCCGCAGGCTGCCTACGGCACAGCGGAATTCGATGCCAAGATCCGCGCCGCGGAAGCGCTGACCGACGAGGCCCGCCAGGATGCCTTCGCCGAACTGTTCGCCGAGGAACCGCAGGAGATCATGCAGATGGCCTATCTGGCCCACATGCAGGGCATCCTGGGCAAATCGCCGCGCATCGACTACACCCCCGACCCGGCGACCGGCGACGAGATGCGCCTGGCCGCGATGACGCCCGCGACCAGCGACCGCACCGACCAGTCCTGACCCGACCGCTCCCGAAAGAGGACACGCCATGTTCGCCTTCCTCCGACGCCGGATGTACACCAGCACAATTCCTTTGGTCATCGTGCTGCTCGGTGTATTCCTGCTCGCCCGACTCACCGGTGACCCCACCAATCTGTATCTGCCTGAATCGGCCACCGCCGAGCAGCGCGCCGCGTTCGCCGAGTCCAACGGTTTCAACGATCCGCTGATCGTCCAGCTGCTGGACTATTTCAAGGGCGTCATCCACCTCGACTTCGGTACTTCGCTGCGCACCGGTGAATCGGCCGCCGAGATGGCGTTGCGGGCCTTCCCGGCCACCCTGCAACTGGCGTTCGTCACCATGCTGCTGGCCATCATCGGCGCTGTGGTGATCGGCTGCTGGGCGGCCTACCGGCCCAACTCACTGGCCGACCGGTTCTCCAGCCTGCTGTCCATGACCGCGGCCTCCATCCCGGACTTCTGGTTCGCCATCACCGGCGTCTGGCTGTTCGCGGTGCTGATGGGCTGGCTGCCCACCTCCGGTACCGACGCGGGTGTGCTGTCCTGGATCCTGCCGATCGCCACCCTGATGATCCGTCCACTCGGAGTGCTCACCCAGGTGGTCCGCGGCGCAATGGTTTCCGCGCTCTCGGCGCCGTATGTCCGGCTGGCGCGCAGCAAGGGTGCCGGCGATATGCGGGTCGTCACCCACCACGCGCTGCGCAACGCCGCCGCCCCCGCGCTGACCGTGGCTGGCGACCTGGCCGTCGGCCTGATCAACGGCGCGGTCGTGGTCGAGGCCATCTTCGGCTGGCCCGGTATCGGCAAGCTCATGATCGACGCGATCCTGCAACGCGATTTCGCGGTGCTGTAGGCGGCGGTACTGCTCACCGCGGTCAGCATCTTCATCCTCAACATCGCCATCGACGCCTGCTACGCGCTGCTCGACGCTCGCGTCCGCGAACCCGCCAAGGTCTAAGGGAGCCAACCAAAGATGAGCACTCAGATCGATCTCGTCCCGGTCAAGCCGACCACCGCCATCGTCGGCGAACCGGTCACCAAGAAGCGCTCCGCCGGCTCCGTCTGGTTCCGCCTGCTGGTCAACGACCGCGTCGCCGCCGCCGCCGCGGTGGTGCTGAGCCTGGTCTTCCTCACCGCGATCTTCGGCCCTCTGCTCGTCGGTGATCTGGCCACCCGCATCGACCTGGACAACTCCAATCAGGCACCGTTCACCCTGGCGCACGGCTGGGCCAATGTGCTGGGCACCGACCCGCTGGGCCGCAGCATGCTGGCCCGGTTGATCGTGGCCTGTCAGACCACCCTGTCGGTGGCCATCCCCGCCGTGGTCATCTCGGCGGCCGTCGGCTCCATCATCGGGATGTGGGCCGGCTACTACCGCGGCTGGCGCGAGACCGTCGCGATGCGCGTGGCCGATGTCATCATGAGCTTCCCGTCGCTGCTGCTGGCGGTGGTGGTGCTCTACGTGTTCTCCCCGAGCGCCGCCAACATCGTTGCGGTACTGGCCATCACCCGAATCCCGGTGTACCTGCGCACCGCCCGCGCCGAATCCGCCGAACTGTCCAGCCGGGTGTTCGTCGACGCCGCCCGGACGTTCGGGGCCAGCGGACGGTCCATCATCACCCGGCATGTGGTACCGATCGTGCTGCCCACCCTGCTCACCGTCGCGACCCTGGACTTCTGCTACGTGATGCTGGCCGAGAGTTCGCTGAGCTTCCTGGGCATCGGTATCCAGCCGCCCGACGTCAGCTGGGGCCTGATGGTCTCCCAGGGCCGCACCTACCTGCACACCGCGTGGTGGCTGTCCTTCCTGCCGGGTCTGGCCATCGTCATCACCACCGTCTCGGCGACCATCCTGGCCGCCTGGGCCCGCATCGCCACCGACCCCGCCCAGCGCTGGCGGCTCACCGTCCCGCAGAAGCGACTGTCCCGCTTCACCAAGTCCGGAAAGGCCATCTAATGACTGCTGTCGCAGAACATCTCCCCATGGACCAGGTGGACGCCGATCCCGCGCTGCGGGTCGAGGGGCTGACCGTCGACATCCGCACCATCACCGGCACCGTCCGGGCCGTCGACCACGTCAGCTTCGCCGCCCGCAGCGGCGAGACGCTGGCACTGCTCGGTGAATCCGGTTGCGGCAAGTCGATGACCGCCACGGCGCTGGTCGGCCTGCTGGAACCGGTGGCCCAGATCGCCGACGGCACCGCGCGCATCGGCGATGTGGACATCCTCGCGGTCGACCGGAAGAAACGCCGCGAGATGGCCGGCCCCGAACTGGCCATCGTCTTCCAGGACGCGCTCACCGCGCTCAACCCGCTCTACACCGTCGGCACTCAGCTGGCCGAGCCGTTCCGCATCCACCACGGCATGAAGGCCAAGCAGGCCAAGGCCAAGGCGGTGGAATTGATGGCGCGCGTGGGCATCCCGCAGCCCGAAGACCGAATGAAGGCCTATCCGCACCAGTTCTCCGGGGGTATGCGCCAGCGTCTGCTCATCGCGATGGCCGTGGCGTTGAACCCCAAGGTGCTGATCGCCGACGAGCCGACGACGGCACTCGATGTGACGGTGCAGGCCCAGATCATGGCCCTGCTCAAGAGTCTGCGTGCCGAGTACGACATGGCGGTCGTGCTGATCACCCACGATCTGGCCCTGGTCGCCGAGGAGGCCGACCGCGTCGCCATCATGTACGCGGGCAGTATCGTCGAAACCGGCCCGGTATCCGAGGTTTTCGCCGAGCCTAAGCACCCGTACACCAAGGGGCTGCTGGACTCGGTACCCGTCGACGCCGAGCGCGGCGCCGAGCTCAAGTCGATCGGTGGCTCACCGCCCGACCTGCACTCCATCCCGAGCGGATGTGTGTACCAGGATCGCTGCCCGCTGGTCGCCGACATCTGCCGCAGCACCCGTCCGACCCTGCAGGCCGTCGGTGGCCGACGCGCGGCCGCCTGCCACTTCCCCACGGAGGTCTCCAATGCCTGATTCAACAACGGCGGCCGATCAGGTGCTCAAGGTCCGCGATCTGACCAAGACGTTCCGGGTGTCCGGCGGCAAGACACTGACCGCGCTCGACGGCATCAACCTCGATCTCGCCCGGGGTGAGACGCTGGGCCTGGTCGGTGAATCCGGTTGCGGCAAATCCACCCTCGCCCGCACCCTGATGATGCTGGAGCGCCCCGACGCCGGAGCAGTGCGCTTCGACGGGATCGACCCGTTCGCGCTGAAGGGCAAGGAACTGCTGACGTTCCGGCGCCGGGTCCAGATGGTGTTCCAGGATCCCTACGCCTCGCTGAACTCCCGGATGACGGCGGCCGAGATCATCGCCGAACCGTGGCGCACGCACAAGGGTCTGTACAAGACCCGAGCCGACCGCGACATGCGGGTGCGCGGCCTGCTCGACCTGGTCGGTCTGGGCGCGAAGGCCTTCGGCAAGTACCCGCAGGAGTTCTCCGGCGGCCAGCGCCAGCGCATCGGCATCGCCCGGGCGCTCGCGCTCAACCCCGAGGTCATCATCTGCGACGAGCCGGTGTCGGCGCTCGACCTGTCAGTACAGGCGCAGGTGCTCAACCTGCTCAACGAGCTGCAGCAGGAGCTGAAGATCTCCTACGTCTTCATCTCCCACGATCTGTCGGTGGTGCGCCATGTCGCCGACAGGGTGGCCGTGATGTACCTGGGTCGGATCATCGAGACCGGGCCCACCGAAGCGGTTTTCGACCGGCCCGAACACCACTACACATCGGCTCTCATGTCGGCCGCCCCCAAACTGCACGACGCGGCGCGCGGGGAGCGGATCCTGCTCAAGGGCGAGGTTCCCTCGCCACTGAACCCGCCCTCGGGCTGTCGCTTCCGGACCCGCTGCGCGCATGCGACCGCCATCTGCGCCCAGCAGCGTCCGCCGTTGGCCGTCGACCCCGTGGTTGCCGGACACACCGCCGAATGCCACCACCCGGTTCAGCACGAGGCATCGGCGTTGTCGCACAGCGCATGAGCACCGCAACGGCGCCTTCGAGCCCCGGGCGGTGCGGGACATGAATCCCAGCGTGCCCGGATTCGCGGTCATCATGATTGCGGTGATGTTGGCGTCCTGTCTGCAGGGTTCCATCGGTTTCGGCATGGGCATGCTGGCCGCACCGGTGGTCGCCGTCATCGATCCTGGGCTGGTGCCCGGCACGTTGATCATGCTGGCCACCCTGCTCACGCTGCTGGTCGTGCTGCGCGAGGGCACGTCCATCGACATGCGTGGGACCGGGTGGGCGCTGCTCGGCCGGGTCCCCGGAACCATCGCCGGGGCACTGCTGCTGGCGGCCATTCCGGAACGCGCCCTGGCGATCCTGATCGCTGCCGTGGTGCTGTTCGGCGTGGCCGTCACCAGCCTGGGCTGGATTCCTGAACCCCGGCGGCGCAACCTGATGCTGGCCGGCGCGACCTCCGGGGTGCTGGGCACGGCGACATCGATCGGTGGACCGCCGATGGCGCTGGTGTGGCAGCGCAGCAGTGGCGCCCGGTTGCGGGCCACCATGGCCGGGTTCTTCCTGGTGGGCTCGCTCATGTCGATCGCGATGCTGGCGGTGACCGGCGCCGTGGATCACCACACCGTGCAGATGTTCGCACTGCTGATACCGGCGGCGGTCCTGGGATATGTGTTGTCGCGCTACGCCAACCGCGTCCTGACTCCGCTGCGTCAGCGGTGGACCGCCATCGCCGCATCCACCGCGGGTGCGGTGGTTCTCGTCGTCCAACAGACAGGCCTGCTATGACCGAATCGACTGCACGCGCGGGGGTCAAGTCGGCCGTCCGCACCGTCGAGCTGCTGGAATACCTGGCCGCGCGTCAGGACAAACCCTCCCGCATCCGCGAGATCAGCGAGGATCTCGGCATGCCGCGCAGCAGCGCGCACGCGTTGTTGCGCACCCTGATGGCACAGGGCTGGGTGCGCGCGGACGAGACCGGCACGCTGTACGGCATCGGGATCCGGGCGCTGCTGGTCGGCACCAGCTACCTCGACGGCGACCCGTACCTGCCGATGATCCTGCCGTTTCTGGACGATCTGCGTAGCGACTGGGATGAGACGTTCCACCTGGGCCGCCTCGACGGCACCGACATCGTCTACCTGGCCACCCGCGAATCCCAGCAGTACCGCCGCGCCACCAACCGGGTGGGCCGCCGGCTGCCCGCGCATGCCACCGCACTGGGCAAGGCGTTGTTGGCCGAACGCACCGGCGTCGAGCGCCGCGGGCACCTGCCCGCCGAGTTGGCGGCACTCACGCCGGCGACCATCACCTCACACGATGAGCTGACCGAGGCGCTGGACACCGTCCGCATCCGCGGATACGCCACCGATGACGAGGAGAACACCCCCGGGGTGCGGTGTTTCGCGGTGGCGCTGCGCTACTGCTGGCCGGCGCAGGACGCGATCAGCGCGTCGGTGCCGTTGGTGCGGCTGACCGCCGAACGTGAGCGCGGCATCGTCGAGGCGCTGTGCGCGGTCGGTGACAAGGTCGGCCGGGTACTGCGGCCGGTTGCCAACGGTGACAAGTGGTTCGCGTGATGGCGGCAGATTGCCTGGTAACGCATTCAATTCCTGGATCAGTTGATGCCACATCAGTGTTGGACGTGCATCAACGAACGTTTATAGGCTGGTGACATGAGCTCGTCGAAGCGCACCCCGATCGTCACCGAGATGCGGGTGGTCCCCATCGCCGGACACGACAGCATGCTGCTGAACCTCAGCGGGGCACACGCCCCGTACTTCACCCGGAACCTGGTGATCCTCAAGGATTCCGACGGCAACACCGGCGTCGGCGAGGTGCCCGGCGGTGCCGCGATCGAGCAGACCCTCACCGAGGCCAGGTCGTTGGTCGAGGGCCGCGGCATCGGTGCGTACAACACAGTGCTCGGCGACATCCGCCGCACCTTCGCCGACCGTGACGCCGGCGGCCGCGGCGCCCAGACCTTCGATCTGCGTGTCACCGTGCACGCCGTCACCGCGGTCGAATCGGCCATGCTCGACCTGCTCGGCCAGCACCTCGGCGTGTCGGTGGCCGCGCTGCTGGGGGAGGGGCAGCAGCGAGATCGGGTGCAGGCCTTGGGATATCTGTTCTTCGTCGGGGACAGCGCCAGAACCGACCTGCCCTACCGCACGGCCGCCGACGAGGCCACCTCCGGCGACCCGGCCGACGAATGGCTGCGGGTTCGACACCGCGAGGCCATGACGCCCGAGGGTGTCGTCCGGCTGGCCGAGGCCGCCCACGCCCGGTACGGTTTCGCCGACTTCAAACTCAAGGGTGGTGTGCTGCCGGCCGCCGAGGAGGCCGCCGCCGTCACCGCATTGGCGCACCGCTTCCCGGCGGCGCGGATCACGTTGGACCCCAACGGCGGATGGTTGCTCAAGGACGCCATCGCGACGTGTCGGGGGCTGACCGACGTGTTGGCGTACGCGGAGGACCCGGTGGGGCCCGAGGGTGGGTTCTCCGGGCGCGAGGTGATGGCCGAGTTCAAGCGTGCCACCGGCCTGCCGACCGCCACCAACATGATCGCCACCGACTGGCGCGAGATGGGCCACGCCATCCGGGCCAGTGCCGTCGACATCCCGCTGGCCGACCCGCACTTCTGGACGATGAACGGCTCGGTACGCGTCGCGCAGCTGTGCGAGGCCTGGGGCCTGACCTGGGGATCGCACTCCAACAACCATTTCGACGTGTCACTGGCGATGTTCACCCAGGTCGCCGCCGCGGCACCGGGGGAGATCACCGCCATCGACACGCACTGGATCTGGCAGGACGGTCAACGCATCACCAAGGCGCCGTACGAGATCGTCGACGGTTACCTCGACGTACCGGCCGCGCCCGGACTCGGGATCGAACTCGACGAGGACCGGGTGGCGGCCGCCCACGAGCTGTACCTCGCCGAGGGCCTCGGTGCCCGCGATGACGCCACCGCCATGCAGTATCTGATCCCGGGCTGGACGTTCGACAGCAAGCGTCCCTGCCTGCAGCGCGCATGAAAGTTTATGTGGCAGATCGGAATCTGGTCCCGCACCGGGAACGCTTCGAGGCGGCGGTACCGGCCGGTGTCGAACTGCTCTGGGCGGGTGCGGACCGTTCGAGCGAGCGTCTGCGCGACGCCGCGGTGCATGTCGGCGGTCGGTTCACCGCCGACATGGCCGCCGTCGCCGAGAAGCTGCAGCTGGTGCATGTGGCCGGCGCGGGCACCGACCGTGTCGCGTTCGATGCGCTGGGCCCTGATGTGCTGGTGGCCAACACGTTCCACCATGAACGGTCGATCGCCGAGTACGTCCTGGCGGCCGCCATCATGCTGCGTCGACGGTTCCTGGCCCAGGACGCGGCGCTGCGCCGGGACGTGTGGGCCAGCGCGGTCTACGATGACACCATCGCCCAGCCGCCGACCCTCGGTGACGCGCGGATCGGTTTCGTCGGGTTCGGGCACATCGGTCAGCAGTCGTGGAAATTACTGCGCCAGTTGGGTTGTCGTGGAGCGGCAGTCACCGGGTCCGGGCGCGTGACAGGAGATCACGGACTCGACCGGGTGGACGATGTGAGCCGGCTCGACGAGCTGGCCGAAGCCTCCGACGTGCTGGTGGTGTCGGCGCCGCTGACCCCCGCGACGACCGGGATGATCGACCGAACCCAGCTCACAGCCCTGGGCCCCGACGGTGTCCTCATCAACGTGGGTCGCGGCCCGCTGGTCGACCAGCACGCTCTCTACGACGCGCTGCTCACCGGTCGCGTCGGCGCCGCCGCGATCGACGTCTGGTACCGCTACCCGGAGGCCACCGGCCGCGGTGCGGCCGGCGCTCCGGCGGACCTGCCGTTCCACGAGCTGCCGAACCTGCTGATGACCCCGCACTCGTCGGGAATCACCACCGACACTTTCCAGGGCCGGGTCGACGATATCGCCGCCAACATCGGTCGCCTGTTGCGCGGCGAGCCGCTGCACAATGTGGTGGCGCGCTGACGTCAGCCGATAGCGTCGAGCGCCTGATAGATCAGCCGGAAGTAGCGGTCGGTCCGCGCGGATCCCTCGATGCCGGGACCCATCTTGTTCATCACGTAGGCGATCGTGGTGCGTGAGTCGGGGTTCATCGACTCCCAGGATCCGCCCCAGCCACCCCAGAAGCAGATCTTGCCTTCCGGGATGTAACCGATTGCGGGACTGGGTAAACCGAAGCCCAGGCCCATCCTGATCTGGTGCTGCGCCAACACTAGATCAGGTCCCGCCAGCTGGGTCTCGAAGATGGAGTCCACGGTCTGCGGCCTGAGCAGTTCGACACCGTCGACGATGCCGCCAAGCGAGATCGCCGACATTATCTTGGCCAGGCCGCGGGCGTTGGTGTGCCCGTTTGCTGCGCCGATCTCGGCGGCCCGCCACTGCGGTGTGTTCGCAATGAGCGGGTCCGGGGCCGGCCCGGTGAACGTTTTGAGCATCTGCTCGGTCCACTGGTCCATCGGCGGAATTCCCTCGAAAGGGTCTGCCGGCGCGATGATCTCGGCGATCCGCTGTTCGTCCTCGGGCCGGGCGCCGATCTGGAAGTCCGCACCCAGCGGTCCGGCGATCTCCTCGGCGATGAACTGCTTCAACGGTTTTCCGGTGACCCGGCGGACAACCTCGCCGATCAGGTGGCCGTGGGTGAGGGCGTGATAGCCGGTGGCCGTGCCCGGCTCCCACCAGGGTGCCTGCGCCGCGAGCATGGCGGTCGAGCGGTCCCGGTCCAGGATGTCCTCGGGCGTCACCGGCTGATCCCAGCCGGAGACTCCCGAGGAGTGCGTCAGCAGATGCCGGAACTCGACGCGGTCCTTGCCCTTTGCGCCGAATTCTGGCCACACCTCGGCGACCGGGGTGTGTGCGCTCAGCAGCCCGCGGTCGATCAGCATCAGCCCGGCCAGCGCGGTGACGTTCTTGGTCGACGACCACACGTTGACGATGGTGTCCGCGGTCCACGGCGACGTGCGGGCGGCATCGGCGTAACCGCCCCAGATGTCGACGAGCAGTTCGCCACCGATATCGATCGCGATCGCGGCGCCGCACTCCTCACCATCGTCGATGGCTCGGCCGAGCGCGTCGGCCACCTGCTCGAACCGGGGGTCGCACACACCGTCGACGGTCATGGCAGCCATCATGGCCGATCGCCGCCGGGCGCACCTACCAGTTCTGGTAACCGCCCTCGGGGCCGAGCATCCGTTCCAACCTGCTGCGACCTATCTTGGCCAGTTCGTTGCGCAGGATCTTGCGTTCGGTCTCGGTGTCATGGTGCATCCGGTCGGTGACGGCGGCGAGGACATCGCGTGCGCAGTGTCCGTCGACGAACATCACGAAGGTGAACCCGTAGCGTTGCGCGTACTGCCGCGAGGCCGCGCTGAGAGCTGCCATCAGTTCGGCATCGTCATCCCAGACCGCACAGGGTTCGGCCTGCGACTTCGCGCTGCGCGGACGCCTGCCGATGTCGGGGCAGGCGTCCAGGATCTGATCCACGGCGGATTCGGGCAGCTCGAACAGTGCGGCGTCGGCGCGGCGAAACAGCGCGTCGTGATCTGGATAAGGGCGGCCGCGGACGAGTTCGCGGGCCAGCACGTAGCTGTTACAGCACTCGTAGAGCGCGTGCACGGCCTTGCGTTCGGGCAACGCGTTGAACACGTCCAGGCCGATTCCTTGATGCAGCAACACGCATCAATCATCAGAGGGCCAGGACACGGCCGGGTTACCGCGTGTTACGGCGGTGCAAAATCACGAGCCGATCAGTGGCCTTCGATCGGCGGGCCGATCAGTGGCCTTCGATCGGCGGGCCGATCAGTGGCCTTGAGCCTTGAACCGCTCGATCGAACGCTGCAGCTCCGCCTCGGCTTCCTCGCGGCCGACCCAGTCGGCCGTCTTGACGAACTTGCCCGGCTCCAGGTCCTTGTAGTGCACGAAGAAATGCTTGATGGCATCCAGCTCGAACTGGGAGACATCACCGACGTCCTGGATGTGCTCCCAGCGCGGGTCGTCGGCGAGCACGCAGAGCAGCTTGTCGTCGCCGCCGGCCTCATCGGTCATCTTGAACATCGCGACCGGCCGCGCCTCGACCGTGCAACCTGGGAAGACCGACTCGGGCAGCAGCACCAGGGCGTCCAGCGGATCGCCGTCCTCGCCGAGGGTGTTCTCGAAGAACCCGTAGTCAGCGGGGTAGCCGAACGAGGTGTAGAGGTAGCGGTCCAACTTGACCCGCCCGGTCTCATGGTCCACTTCGTACTTGTTGCGGGACCCCTTGGGGATCTCGATGACGACGTCGAACGACACCCGAACAGCTCCTTCGCCTCCGTTGGTCTGGCGGGTCCACCTTAGAGGAGCGATACGCTGCACGTTATGCGGCCCGGTCGATGGCGCCGATCAACCCACCTGGTGATCGGTCTGGTGGTTCTCGTGCTCGTCGCCGCCGTCGTGGGGGTGGCCGCCGTCGTCACCTCGTCGCGGACCGCGGCGAGAAACGACCTGCCGGCCCAGCCGGCGGCAGTGACAGCTGCCCCGGGTGTGGCGCCGTTGGGCGATGCGATCACCGAGCCGACGCCCAAGGGCATGGCGGCGATGTTGGCCACCGCACTGGCCGACCCGAATCTGGGGATGCTCACCGGCCGGGTCACCGATGCGGTCACCGGGCAGGAACTGTGGTCCCAAGGGGAGGACATCCCCATGCAGCCGGCGTCGACGAATAAGACGCTGACCACCGCGGCGGCGCTGCTGACGCTGGATCGGGATGCCCGGCTGACCACCACGGTGCGCGAGGGTGACCGGCCCGGGGTGGTGGTGCTGCGCGGCGGCGGCGACCCGACACTGTCGGCCTTCGGCGGTGACAAGCGCACCTGGTACAAGGGTGCCGCGCGGATCAGCGATCTCGCCGACCAGGTCAAGAAGACCGGTGTGCGGGTCACGTCGGTGCAAGTCGACCTGAGCGCCTACAGCGGGCCGACGATGGCGATCGGTTGGGATCCGCTGGACATCGACGGCGGTGATATCGCGCCGATGGAATCGGTGATGCTCGATGGCGGCCGTACCCAGCCGGTGTCCTATGACTCGCGCCGTTCGCGCACCCCCGGTCTGGACGCCGGCCGTGCCTTGGCCGTGGCGTTGGGCGTCGACCCGGCATCGGTGACGATCAGCACCCGGTCCAGTGCCGACGCCGACGAGATCGCGTCGGTGCAGTCGCCGCCGCTGATCGAGCGGTTGCGCCAGATGATGTACGAGTCCGACAACGTGATGGCCGAATCCATCGGTCGTGAGGTGGCCGCCGCGCTGAATCGTCCGCAGAGTTTCGATGGTGCGGCACAAGCGGTTCTCGGGCAGTTGCGTGCGGCCGGCATCGACACCACCGGGGCCAAATTGCTTGATTCCAGTGGCCTTTCGGTCGACGACCGGCTGACCGCGCTTACGCTGGACGAGGTGATCGCTGTCGCTGTCGGAGACGACCAACCAAAATTGCGCCCACTGGTCGACCTGTTGCCGATCGCTGGTGGCAGTGGGACGCTGTCGAATCGGTATCTCGACACCGATGAGGGGAAGGCATCGGCGGGCTGGTTGCGCGCCAAGACCGGTTCGCTGACCGGCACCAACAGCCTGGCCGGCATCGTCACCGACAGCAGCGGCCGGGTGCTCACCTTCGCGTTGTTGTCCAACAATGCCGGTCCCACCGGTCGCACCTCACTCGACGCCTTGGCCGCCAAGTTGCGATTGTGTGGGTGCGGCGGATGAGTCAGTCGGTCGGCGCCGCCGTGGACTGGGCGGTCGCCGCAACCGTCGGCGCCAAACTGTCCCGTCCTGCGCCGGCGACCACCGATTACACCCGTGATCAGGCCATTGCTCAGCTGGCCGAGGCGGCCCGCACCGCCGAGTTGCCGGTCCGCGAGGTGACGCATCTCAACGAGGGTGCCGAGGTCCCCGAAGCACGTGTGGTCGACCGTCCGCAGTGGGTGCAGGCGGCCACCCAGTCCATGCAAGCGATGACCGGTGGCTCGGACGAACAGTCCCGCGGCGTGGCGGCAGCGTTGGCCGCCAAGGTCACCGGTGCCCAGACGGGTGCGGTGCTGGCGTTCATCTCCAGCGGAATCCTGGGGCAGTACGACCCCTTCTCGAACGGCGGCGAATTACTGTTGGTCTATCCCAATGTCATTGCTGTCGAGCGGCAGTTGCGGGTCGATCCGGCGGATTTCCGGTTGTGGGTGTGTCTGCACGAGGTCACCCATCGGGTTCAGTTCCGCGCCAATCCCTGGCTGGCCGAGCACATGTCATCGTCGCTGGACACGCTGACCGGTGACGGTGCCGATCAGATCGGTGACCTGGTGGGTCGGCTCGCCGAATACGTGCGCAAGCAACGCAGCGGCTCCGCCGACGAGCCGAATTCGACCGGTGTGCTGGGATTGCTGCGGGCGGTTCAGGCCGCACCGCAGCGCGAGGCGCTGGACAGGCTGCTGGTGCTCGGCACGTTGTTGGAAGGACACGCCGAGCACGTCATGGATGCCGTTGGGCCTGCCGTGGTGCCGACGGTAGCCACCATCCGGCATCGATTCGATGAACGGCGTCAACGCAAACAGCCTCCACTGCAACGGATTATCCGTACGCTGCTGGGGTTCGATGCCAAGCTCAATCAGTACACTCGCGGCAAGTCCTTCGTCGACGACGTGGTGTCCCGAGTTGGTATGGATCGCTTCAATGCCATCTGGACCGATGCGCAGACGCTGCCAAGGCCGGAGGAGATCGAGGAACCGCAGCGATGGATCGATCGGGTGCTGTAGCGCAATTACGCTCGGCCGTGGCGACTTTCGCCGGGAGATATCTTGGTGATGTTCGGCCATGGGCGGTGGCGTTGTCCGGTGGTGCCGATTCGCTGGCGCTTGCGGCGGTGGCCGCGATGCTGCGGCCGACCACAGCGCTGATCGTCGACCATGGACTGCAAGACGGTTCGGATCGGGTGGCCGCCACCGCGCGTGACCACGCGATGCAGCTCGGATGTGTTGACGCACAGGTTCTCCGGGTCGAGGTCGGCGCAACCGGCGGCCCGGAAGCGGCCGCGCGGACCGCGCGTTACCGCGCGCTCGGCGGTGGGCGAGACGGTATGCCGGTGCTGCTCGGGCACACACTCGATGACCAGGCCGAGACGGTGCTGCTCGGCCTCGGGCGTGGTTCGGGAGCCCGCTCTATCGCCGGAATGCGTCCTTTCGATGATCCGTGGTGTCGGCCGCTTCTCGGGCAGCGCCGCGCCACCACGATGGCAGCCTGTGCCGAGCTTGGCCTGACACCGTGGCACGATCCGCACAACACCGATCCGCGCTTCACCAGGGTCCGGTTGCGTACCGAGGTGCTCCCACTGCTGGAGGAGGTGCTCGGCGGTGGCGTCGCGGCGGCGCTGGCCCGGACCGCCACCGCGCTGCGGGAGGACAGCGAGGCGTTGGACGCGTTGGCCGACACCCACGCCACCGACGGCGACGCCCTGGACGTCTCTGCTCTGGCGGTTCTGCCCAGTGCGGTCCGCCGCCGGGTGATCCGTCGCTGGTTGCTGGGCAGCGGCGCCTGTGATCTCAACGACGGTCAGTTGCGCGGCGTGGAGGCCCTGATCACCGATTGGCGCGGTCAGGGCGGGGTGGCGGTGCCCAATGGCGTGCCCGGTGAGCGGTTGTTCGTGGCCCGCCGGGGCGGGCTGCTGACGCTCTACCGTGAACCCGTCGGGTGAGCACCGCTACGCTGTGGGCGTGACTGCGGAGTTGTATCCCGGCGATATCAAGTCGGTCTTGCTATCCGAAGACGAGATCAAGGCCAAGACTGCCGAACTCGCCGCCCAGATCGCCGCCGATTATCGTGCGGGCGCCGGTGACCAGGATCTGCTCCTGATCACGGTGTTGAAGGGTGCCGTCATGTTCGTGACAGACCTGGCACGTGCCATCGCGGTGCCTACCCAGTTGGAGTTCATGGCGGTCAGCTCCTACGGATCCTCGACGTCCTCCTCTGGCGTGGTGCGCATCCTGAAGGACTTGGACCGCGATATCCACGACCGCGACGTGCTGATCGTCGAAGACATCATCGATTCGGGCCTGACGCTGTCGTGGCTGTTGCGCAATCTCGCGACGCGCAACCCCCGTTCGCTGCGCGTCTGCACGCTGTTGCGCAAGCCCGATGCGGTGCGTGCCGACGTCGATGTCACCTATATCGGGTTCGACATCCCCAACGAGTTCGTGGTTGGTTACGGCCTCGACTACGCCGAGCGGTACCGCGACCTGCCCTATATCGGCACGCTGGAGCCCAAGGTTTACCAGTCGTCGTAGCGGTGCCGGCATGCCCTTCGGGGACTCATGTTGTCCGTCGGGTTAGATGCTTCGGAACAGTCCAGCGTGGCGCTGTCAGCCCGATCGGTCCAATGACTGTCTTTTGCGCCCCAGAACCCCTTGCCGCCGCGGATCTCTCGGCGTAGACTCGAACACAAGTTCGAATGCGCCGTGGTTCCCGATCCTCGGATCTGGTGAGCCGCAGACCGCGACTTCGGTCGCCGCGAGGTTCGACGGTCCCTGTCCGGGGGTCGTGCGGGCTGTGTGTGTTTGATGGTGCCCTTGGTTGGGTGCTGTGGGGAAAGCCGGTCTCCGTTATGGACTCCACCTGTCTGGATTTGTTTGTTGATGCGTTGATCGATGAGCTGACGCCGGGAATCTGTCCTGAGGATGATGTCGGGTCGAGCTTGGGTCGGTTGGTGCGGTGTGCTCGGCCGGTGGTCGATGACGAGCCGTTGTTGGCGGTGTTGGCTGCGGCGGTGTCGGCGCGGAATCTGTTGGATTTTGTGATCGCCTCGGCGGTGGCGGCGGCTGAGCGGGCGGGTGTGCCGGGGCGGCGGCACCTGCGCACCGGCACCGATTTGTTGAGGTTGTTGGGTATGGCCCCGGGTGCGGCGACCCGCGCGGTACGGGTCGGGCGGATGGCCCCGTCTTTGGGGGCGCTGACGACCGCGCAGCGGTTGGGTGGGATCGGTATCGAGTTCGCCGACGCCGTCGGCAAAGGTGTCACCCACATCGACGCGCGGACGCCCTTATCCGACGACGATCGGGCGACGGTGGTGCGCGCGTTGATGGTGCAGACCACCCCGGCCGAGGTGGCGGCGAAGGCCCGCGCGATCGCCCTCGACCGCGCCGCGAGTCTTCCGCCCGAGGAGCGGGTGGTGCCGGTCGCCGAGGACACCGCGCTGAATGTGATGACCTTGGTCCAGAACGGCGAGGGCCGCTTCGAGGCCATTCTCGACCTGGATGTCGGGACCGGGGACGAGCTGTGTGCGGCGTTGGATCCGTTGTGCCGACCGGTCCCGCTGCCGGACGGCTCTCCGGACCCGCGGCCGATCAACACCCGGCGGGCGGAGGCGATCGGGCAGGTGCTGCGCACCTATTTGTCGCAGTCGCGGCGTCCGATGTCCGGCGGGGTGCTCCCACACGTCACCCTCATCCGTCCGGTGCACCCGGGGGTGAGTGGGGGCGCGGTGGATCGGCTCGGGTTCGCCGGACCGGTCAGCGCCGCGACCGCGGACCTGATCGCCTGTGACTCGACGTTGACCTCGGTGGTCGTCGATCACACCGGAGTACCGCTGGACGTTGGCCGGGCCGAACGGCTGTTCACCCCGGCGATCCGCAAAGCACTCGGCGTGCGTGATGGTGGGTGTGCCCATCCTGGGTGTGGGCGGCCGGTGTCCTGGTGCGATGCCCACCACATCCAACCCTGGAGCGCCGGTGGCGCAACCAGTGTGGACAACGGGGTGCTGCTGTGCCGGCTGCACCACAGTCTCATCCATCACGGTGGCTGGCGGGTCTATCTCGGTAGGGATCGCCATCCCTGGTTCATCCCACCGCACACACCCGGCGGGCCCGAACCGGAGCATCTGCGATCGCACGCCCGACGCACCATGACCGACCTACCGACCGCCGCATAACCCAAAGCGCCCAAAGCCACAGCGCACCTTGACAACTGAACAGAGAACAGCGCGCAACCAGGGATTGGGTTGGCCCCGGCCCTGCCGCCAGACGGCTGGGGTCAGCTCAGTTCCCACACCGCCGTCACGGTGAACCCGACGGTCTGCTGTCCCGGAGACAGCGGAACCGCCTCGGCCATCGCACCGCGCGGCATCGGCATCGGTGGCGGGGGAGTCGACCCGGAAGCCTCCGAGATCGACACCACGTCACCCAGGTTCAGGCCCGACAGTTCGGCGTATTGCTGGGCGCGAGCCTTGGCATCGTCGAAGGCGCGGGCGCGCGCGTCACGCACCAACTGCGAGTCGTCAGCAATCGAGTAGCTCACGGAGTTGATCCGTGTCGCGTCGCCACCGGTGTCGACTATCAGCGCCAGAATGTCGGAGGCCTGGCCCGCGTCGCGGATCTTCACGTCCACCCCGTTGCTCGCGCGGTAGGAGTCGATACGGCTCCCGTCGGTGTTGTACTGCGGCTGCAGCGACACCTGGCTGGTACTGATATCGCGTTCCTCGATGCCGGCCCCGGTCAACGCGTCAATCACGGCTCGCTGGCGTTGACTGGTCTGGTTCAGCGCGCCGGAGACGTCTGGGGCGATCGCCTCCATCGCCGCCGAAACCGTCAACGTGTCCGGGGTGCCCTGGACCTCGCCGGAGCCCACGACAGTGACCTGTCGGCCCGTCTCCGCGGCGGGCTGACCCGTCGCGACCGGACCGGAGTTCGAATCACAGGCGGTCATCCCGATGGTGAGGACGCCTGCGAGGGCTGCGAGGCTGACACGGACCGGCAATCGTTGCGCGAAGGTCATGTTTCGCACCCTAACCGTTCACGGCGTGACGAGGATCTTGCAATGCCGCTCGGGATCGGACAGATCGGCGAAAGCCCCCGCCACACCGTCCAGTCCGACCTCGCCGGTGATCATCGGGGCGACATCGATATCCCCCTCGGCGATAGCTCGCAGCGACTCGGCGAACTCTGCCGGGTCATAGCCGAACACGAAATGCAGGCTGAGCTGTTTGGCGCTGGCGAAGAACGGGTGCACCGTATCGGGTTGCATGCAGACCCCGGCGATCACCACCCGAGCACCGGCCGGTGCCCTGCGCATGACGTCGTCGAGGATGCCCGGAGCACCCACGGCTTCGAACACCACTGCCGGCGCGCTGCGGTGAAACGGTGACCCTTGGCTCGGATCGACCGTCACGTGCGCACCCATCCGTGCGGCCAACTCACGCCGGGTGGGTGAGAAGTCAGACGCCACAATGGTTTCTACGCCGCGGTAGCGTAGTGCGGCGATGATGGCGATCCCGATCGGCCCACACCCGATGACCAGTGCGGTCTCCCGGCGTTGGACCTGCGAGGTGTTCACCGCGTGCAGACCGACGGCCATCGGTTCGGTCAGCGCGGCGTGGCGCGGGTCCAGGCCGTTGGGCACCGGCAGCAGCAGCGGCGCCGACAGGAGCATCCGTTCGGCGTAACCGCCGACGGTCGAGTTGCTGTAGACGATCATCTCCAGACCGGACGCTGACACCAGCACCGGCACCGATGTGACAATCGTGCCGGCGGCGGGCGCGTCGGTCCCAGGGCCCGCGTCCAGTACCTCGGCGCTGAACTCGTGGCCCATGTAGACATCGGCGGCCAGATCGATGCCTGCCAGCGTGTCGGGCATGCCCTCCATCTCCGCGCCGGCCGCCAGCATCTCGTCGCCATGGGATGCGAAATGCAGGTCCGAACCGCAGATCCCGCAGGCCTTGACCGCCACCAGCACCTGACCTGGGCCGGGGATGGGTTCGGGGATGTCGTCGCGGACGACCATCGCGCCATCGCGGAGAACGGCGGCGCGCATCAGCTCGTCGCCTTGGCGGCGGAGTCGTCGGCAGCCTCGGTGATCGCGTTGACAATCGCCTGTCCCGCGCGGCCGAGCAACTGATTTCGCATACCCTTCGCCCACTCGTGGGAGGCGTGCGGAGCGGTCAGCTGTCCCTTGAAATGCGGGATCACCTCCCTGGCGAACAGTTCGTAGGAGTGATACGTCGCCGCCGGCGAGGCCCAATCGTGCCCCAGCATCAGGAACGTGCCGAATCCGCCCGAGCGGTCCAGTAGATCCTGGATGTAGGCGATGGCCTCGTTGGTGGTGCCGATACAGCAATTACCCTTGGCCGCATAGTCTTCGACGAACGCGCGGGCATCATCGGCGCCGCCGTCGGTCGCGTTGGACAGTGGGACGAAACCGGCCGCGCCGAAATAGTTCGCGAAATCCTGCAACCCGTAGGTGCAGTCCTCGATGGCCTGCTCCTTGGTGTCGGCGACGTGGACTATGCCCAGCACCCGCCAATCCTTGCGGTCGGGGGCATCGCGGCCGGACCGCTGGGCCTGGTCGGTGACGATATCCCAGGTTGTCTCCACCGCTGCCGCACCGCCGGGCACCGACATCGACAGCGACAGCAGAGAGGTTCCCAGCTGGCCGGCCAGTCGCGGGCCGGACGGGGAAACCATTGCAGCGGTCGATATTTCCGGATATGGCCAGGTGTATGGCCGAACCTGGAGCGCGGCATCGCGTAGCGTGAACCAATCGGTCTGGCGATCGATGCGCTCGTCGGGCGCCGCGCGGAACAGCGCCAGGATCGCCTCGAGGGACTCCTGCATCATCCGGCGCTGGTCGACCGGATCGATGCCCATCATGTAGGCGTCCGAGGGCAGCGCGCCGGGGCCGGTCCCGAACATCACCCGGCCACGGGTCAGATGGTCCAGCAACACCCAGCGGTCGGCCACCATCAGCGGATGGTGATAGGGCAGTGACACCACCCCGGTGCCGAGGCGGATGTGGCGGGTGCGCTCGGCGGCCGCCGCGATGAACACCTCGGGGCAGGAGATCAGTTCGTAACCGCCGGAATGGTGTTCGCCGAACCAGGCCTCGTCGTAACCCAACCGGTCCAGCTCCTCGACCCGGTCCATGTCGTATTGCAGAGCCAGGGTGGGGGATTGGCCGGGCGGATGGAACGGGGTGACGAACACCCCGAAGTTCAGCGGGGCGCTCACGCCAGCCCCCCGAGGAACTCCAGCAGCACGGCGTTGACCTCGGTGGGGCGCTCCTGTTGCAACCAGTGGCCGGCGCCGTCGAGCAGAACCTCGTAGTACTCGCCGGTGGCCACCTCCCGGACATGGTCGCGTGGGGTGAAGCTCAGCACGGGATCTACGCTGCCGGCCAGGAAGAGCACGGGCGCGGTGATGGTGGTGGTGACCACCCGGCCGGCAGCCGGATCGGTGAGCTCCCAGTTGCGGTCGAAATTGCGGTACCAGTTCAACGGGCCGGTGAAGCCGGTCGCCTCGAAAGCCCGGGCGTACTCGTCGAACTCATCGGCGTTCATCCACTCGGGCAGCGGGGGCAGCGGATTGTCGGCCATCTCGTCGACCGGGCCGCCGAAGCCCTCCAAGGCGACCATCCGCTGCAGCGAGGCCCGCGGATCGGCGCCCAGCGCGGCATCGGCGACGCCGGGTTCCTGGAAATACAGGATGTAGAAGAAATTGTCGCCGAAGATCCCGCGCCAGATCTGGGTGGGCGGGGCCGATGCCCGCGGGATCGGCGGCACGCTCAGCGCGGCGATCGCGCGAACCCGATCGGGGTGGAACAGCGGGAAGTTGGTTACCACCGGGGAGCCCCAATCGTGACCGATCAGCACCGCGCGCTCGGCGCCCACATCGTCGAGCAGTCCGGCGATGTCGTTGGTCAGCTCGATGATGTCGTAGGCCTCGATCGCCTCGGGTCGTGACGAGCCACCGTATCCACGCTGGTCAGGGGCCAAAACGTGGTAGCCGGCAGCCGCCAGCTCAGGGATCTGGTGGCGCCAGGAATACGCGAGCTCGGGAAAGCCGTGAGCCAGCACCACCACCGGGTTGCCGCGCTCACCTGCCTCCGTCACGCGAAGCGTCACGCCGTTGGTATCGACTAACCGTTCGGTTGGTGTGAGCATCGTCTCACCCAAGCACACGTTCCTGGCCGTGACGAGCATCCCGGCCGGGAACTTCCGATCGTTGTTCAAGCGGTAGCCTTTAGTTTCCCAACTGCGTATATCGGAAGGACCGGGTCGGCCGGCGCACCCGCGCGGCCGCAGATATCGATGAACCGAACTGACGTATGAACCGTAAGAATGTCGTTCGCACGCTCACGGCGATCGCCGTGGTGCTGCTGCTTGGCTGGTCCTTCTTCTACTTCAGTGACGACACCCGCGGCTACAAGCCGGTGGATACCTCGGTGGCGATGGCCCAGATCGAGGCGGGCAACGTCAACAGCGCCCAGATCGACGATCGCGAGCAGCAGCTACGCCTCGATCTGAAATCCGGCAACGGTGACACCGAGAACAGCGACAAGATCCTCACCAAGTACCCCACCGGCGTGGGTGTGCAGCTGTTCGACGACCTCAGCGCCAAGAACGCCAAGATCAACACGGTCGTCAACCAGGGCAGCGTCCTGGGCACCCTGCTCATCTACATGCTCCCGCTGCTGCTGCTGGTCGGCCTGTTCGTCATGTTCTCCCGGATGCAGTCCGGCGGCCGGATGGGCTTCGGCTTCGGCAAGTCCAAGGCCAAGCAGCTTTCGAAGGACATGCCCAAGACCACCTTCGCCGACGTGGCCGGCGCCGACGAGGCCGTCGAGGAGCTCTACGAGATCAAGGACTTCCTGCAGAATCCGAGCCGCTACCAGGCTCTCGGCGCGAAGATCCCGCGCGGTGTGCTGCTGTTCGGTCCTCCCGGCACCGGCAAGACCCTGCTGGCACGGGCGGTCGCCGGGGAGGCGGGGGTGCCCTTCTTCACCATCTCGGGTTCGGACTTCGTCGAGATGTTCGTCGGTGTCGGCGCCTCTCGCGTGCGTGACCTGTTCGAACAGGCCAAGCAGAACAGCCCCTGCATCATCTTCGTCGACGAGATCGACGCCGTCGGCCGTCAGCGCGGCGCCGGCCTCGGCGGTGGCCACGACGAACGTGAGCAGACGCTGAACCAGCTGCTCGTCGAGATGGACGGATTCGGCGATCGCCAGGGCGTCATCCTGATCGCCGCGACCAACCGCCCGGACATCCTGGATCCCGCGCTCCTGCGCCCCGGCCGATTCGACCGCCAGATCCCGGTCTCGAACCCGGATCTGGCCGGTCGTCGCGCCGTCCTCAAGGTGCACTCGGCGGGCAAACCGATCGCACCCGATGCGGATCTGGACGGGCTGGCCAAGCGGACCGTCGGCATGTCCGGCGCCGATCTGGCCAACGTCATCAACGAGGCGGCGCTGCTGACCGCCCGCGAGAACGGCACCGTCATCACCGGCGCGGCACTGGAAGAGGCGGTCGACCGGGTCGTCGGCGGTCCGCGCCGCAAGAGCCGCATCATCAGCGAGCACGAGAAGAAGATCACCGCCTACCACGAGGGCGGCCACACGCTGGCGGCCTGGGCGATGCCCGATATCGAGCCGATCTACAAGGTGACCATCCTGGCTCGCGGCCGCACCGGCGGGCATGCCGTGGCGGTGCCCGAGGACGACAAGGGTCTGATGACCCGCTCCGAGATGATCGCTCGACTGGTGTTCGCGATGGGTGGTCGCGCCGCCGAGGAACTCGTGTTCCGCGAGCCCACCACCGGTGCGGTGTCCGATATCGAGCAGGCCACCAAGATCGCCCGCGCCATGGTCACCGAATACGGCATGAGCGCCAAATTGGGTGCGGTCCGTTATGGCAGCGAGCACGGCGATCCCTTCCTCGGCCGCTCCATGGGTACCCAATCCGATTTCGGTCATGAGGTGGCTCGCGAGATCGACGAGGAGGTGCGCAAGCTCATCGAGGCCGCGCACACCGAGGCCTGGGAGATCCTCACCGAGTACCGCGACGTGCTGGATATCCTTGCCGGAGAGCTGCTGGAGAAGGAAACGCTGCACCGAGTCGAGCTGGAGGCGATCTTCGGTCAGGTCAAGAAGCGGCCCCGATTGACGATGTTCGACGACTTCGGTGGCCGGGTGCCCTCGGACAAGCCGCCAATCAAGACCCCGGGCGAGATCGCGATCGAACGCGGCGAGCCGTGGCCGCCGCCGGTGAAAGAACCCGCCTATAAGGCCGCGATCCTGGAGGCCAGCCGCGCGGCGGAGGCCAACCGGCCCGCCGACGGCGGCTCCGGTGTCAACGGATCGGGTGCCAATGGATCCGGTGCCAACGGATTCGGTGGCTCCCACGGTGCGCACGGCGCTCCCAACGGCCACGCCCAACCCGACTACGGCGCGCCCGCAGGCTGGCATGCACCGGGCTGGCCGCCGCGCGAGGGCGCCCCGCCGCCGCAGTACGGTCCGCCACCCCAGCAGCAGTACGGGCCCCCGCCCCAGCAGCAGTACGGGCCCCCGCAGCCTGGGCAGCCCGATCCGCAGCACGGGCAGTACGGTGGCCCACGACACGGTTCGCCGCCGGGCCACTACGGGCCCCCGCCGGAGAATCCGCCACCTCCACGAGGCTGACCAGAAACGGAGCGTCGATGACGACGTCGGGCAAGAACGGCGAGAGCACCAGCGGATTCGTCCAGGCGGAGTTCGATCAGGCGCGCGCGGAAGCGGCGGTCCGGGAACTGCTGCTGGCCGTCGGCGAGGACCCGGACCGGCACGGCCTGATCGACACCCCCGCGCGGGTGGCCAGGGCGTACAAGGAGATCTTCGCGGGGCTCTACACCGATCCCGACGCGGTGCTCAACACCACCTTCGACGAACAGCACGACGAGTTGGTGCTGGTGAAGCAGATTCCGATGTACTCGACCTGCGAGCACCACCTGGTGTCCTTTCATGGTGTCGCCCATGTCGGCTACATCCCCGGCCGCGACGGGCGCGTCACCGGGCTCTCCAAGATCGCCCGATTGGTCGATCTTTACGCCAAGCGTCCGCAGGTGCAGGAACGACTGACCGCGCAGGTTGCCGACGCACTGATGCGCAAACTCGATCCGCGCGGTGTCATCGTGGTGATGGAGGCCGAGCACCTCTGCATGGCGATGCGGGGTATTCGCAAACCCGGTGCCGTGACGACCACGTCAGCGGTGCGCGGTCAGTTCAAGACCGACAGTGCGTCCCGGGCCGAGGCACTGGAACTGATCCTGCGCCGGTGAGCTCCACGCGCATGCGGGTGATGGGTGTCCTCAACGTCACCGACGATTCGTTCTCCGACGGCGGCCTGTTCCTCGATCGGGACCGCGCCCTCGAACACGCCCACGCCATGGTCGCCGCCGGCGCCGCCATCATCGACGTCGGCGGTGAGTCGACCCGTCCGGGGGCGGTCCGCGTTGACCCCGCCGTGGAAACCGCCCGTGTCGTGCCGGTCGTGCGTGAGCTGGCTGCCGCCGGCGTGACCGTCAGCATCGACACCATGCACGAGGCGGTGGCACGCGCCGCGCTCGAACACGGCGCCGCGATCGTCAACGACGTTTCCGGCGGACGCGCCGACCCCAACATGGCCGCGCTGCTGGCCGAGGCCGGGGTGCCCTGGATGCTGATGCACTGGCGGTCGGTACGCGCCGATGACCCGCACGATGTTCCCGCCTACACCGACGTCGTCGCCGAGGTGCGCGCGGAACTGCTGCGCAGCGTGGATGCCGCCGTGGCCGCGGGGGTCGACCCGGCCAACATCATCATCGATCCGGGCCTCGGATTCGCCAAGACCGCCCAACACAATTGGCAACTGCTGCGCGCCCTGCCCGAGTTCGTCGGCACCGGGATACCGGTGCTGGTGGGTGCCTCTCGCAAACGTTTCCTCGGCGCGTTGCTGGCCGGACCGGACGGGACGGCCCGACCACCGGCGGGACGCGAGACCGCCACCGCCGTGGTGTCGGTCCTGGCCGCCCAGCACGGTGCCTGGGGCGTGCGGGTCCACGATGTGCAGGCCTCGGTCGACGCGCTCAAGGTTCTCGCGGCCTGGTCGGGCGGACAAGAGGAGGAGCATGGCTGACCGCATCGAACTGCGCGGGTTGAAGGTACGCGGCCACCACGGCGTCTTCGACCACGAGCGCCGAGACGGCCAGGACTTCATCATCGACATCACCGTCTGGGTGGACCTGGCCGCGGCCGCGGCCAGCGACGACCTGGCCGACACCGTCGACTACGGCGGGTTGGCGCAGCGGGCCGCCGATATCGTCGGTGGTCCACCGCGCAACCTGATCGAAACGGTCTCGGCAGAGATCGCCGAGGACGTGATGACCGACGAACGGATCCATGCCGTCGAGGTCGTCGTGCACAAACCGTCGGCGCCCATCCCGCTGGCCTTCGACGATGTGGCGGTGGTCGCGCGGCGGTCCCGGCGCGGTGCCCGGTGAGGGCGGTGCTGTCGATCGGCTCCAACCTGGGCGACCGGCTCGCCCACCTGCAATCGGTCGTCGACGATCTGGGTGCTCGCGTCCGTGCGGTCTCGCCGGTCTACGAGACCGACGCCTGGGGCGGAGTCGAACAGGACGCCTTCCTCAACGCAGTGCTCATCGCCGAGGACCCCGCGCTCGACGGCTACGGCTGGTTGCGGCGCGGGCAGGCATTGGAGGCCGCGGCCTGCCGCGTCCGTGAGGTGCACTGGGGGCCGCGTACCCTCGATGTCGACGTCATCTGCTGCTGCGACAACGGCGTCGAATTACTCTGCAGCGAAACCGATCTGACGCTGCCGCATCCCCACGCCCACGAGCGGGCCTTCGTCCTGGTCCCGTGGCTGGCCGCCGACCCGGACGCGGTTCTGTCCGCAACGCCGGTCGCCGACCTGTTGGCCGGCCTGACCGCCGAGGAGCGCGCGGGTGTGCGCCGGACCGATCTGATCCTGGCGCTCTGATGGGACCGACCCGCGTCCGCGATCTGGCAGCGGCCACCGCCGTGACCGCAGTTCTCGGTTATCTGCTGGTCACCGGCCTGTACCGATGGTTCCCGCCGATCACCGCGTGGAGCGGGATCTCGCTGTTGGCCGTCGCCGTCGCGATCGCGGTCTGGGGTCAGTTCGTGCGCCGGCGGATCGCCGAGGGCAAGGTCGGTGTGGGTGCGGGACGGTTGCATCCGCTCGCGGTGGCCCGATCGGTGCTCATCGCGAAGGCATCGGCCTGGGTTGGGGCATTGGTGCTGGGCTGGTGGGCCGGCGTTCTCGGTTACCTGCTGCCGCGCCGGGACACCGTGCGGGTCGCCGGTGAGGACACCGGTGGCGCCGTGGTTGCCGCGGTGTGTGCGCTCGCATTGGTGGCGGCGGGGTTGTGGCTGCAGCACTGCTGCAAATCCCCGGACGACCAGAATGAGACCGCCGACCCGCTTCCAGGTGCGGCCGACTAGGGCGAATCGCCGCACCGGTCGACACGCGATGCGACCTGCGACCGGTACAGTCGGAGCCCATGACCGACCCCTCCCGCGGCATGCGCGTTCGGCGCGTCAACCGCAGGCCGGGTTGGGTCCTGCTGACCATCCTGCTGGTCCTGGCCATCGTCTCGAGCACCGTGCTGGTCTTCACCAACCGTGTCGAGTTGCTCAAACTTGCTGTGGTACTGGCTCTGTGGGCCGCCGTGGCGGCTGCCTTCGCGTCCTTCATCTATCGCAGACAGAGCGATCTGGATCAGGCCAAGGTGCGCGACCTGAAGTACGTGTACGACCTGCAGCTCGACCGCGAGATCTCGGCCCGTCGGGAATACGAACTGGCCGTCGAGACACAGTTGCGCCGCGAGCTGTCCGCTGAGCTGCGCGCTCAGTCCTCCGATGAGGTGGCCGCGTTGCGTGCCGAACTCGCGGCGTTGCGGGCCAACCTTGAGATCCTGTTCGATGCCGATCTCGACGAGCGACCGGCCCTGGAAACCGAACGTCCGGCCGGCCGGGTCATAGCCAGCCGGATCGATGCCCCCGTGCGCAGCGAGGCCGAACCGCGCACCGAGGAGAGCCCGATCATCGACGTCCCGGCCGAACCGCATCCACCCGAGTTCGGATGGGTGCCGCCGGCCGAGCCGGCGCGGGGTGCGCATCGGCGGGCATCGGAGAATCCGCAGGGGGGCGAGCAGTCCGCGCCGCCGTGGCAGCGGCGCACCACGACTCCGACCCCCGCTCCACCCGTGGTCCCCCCGCGGGTGGAACCGGTCGAACCCGCCGAACCGCTGGTGGCACAGTGGAACCCGGCCCCGGCCGACGGACAGTGGATTCCGGCAGGTGCCCCGGGCAGCAACTGGAGTCCGCCGGAACCGGCACCGCAGACCCCGCCCAGCCCGACCCCGGCTCCCGCGCCCGATGCCGTGGCCGACCGGGAGGCGCGCCGCGGCCGCCATGCCAACCCCGATATCGCCCCCGATCTGGCTGAGGCGCCACGCCGGTCCCGGCACGCGGTGCCCCCGGAGGCCGATCAGACGCCACCGCCGGTAGAACCGCCGGTAGACCCGACGCCCCCGGCCCCCACACCGCGGCATCGCGGACCCGAGGTCGCTGCCGCAGCACCAGAGCCCGAGCCCGGCGGCCAGCACAGCGGCGGCCAACCGGTTTCCGAGTTGCTGTCCCGGTTGCAGGCCAACCCCACCGGAGGCGGCCGACGCAGGCGCCGCGAGGAGTGAGCTAGGCTCACCGCAGCCCGTGCGGTACCTGCGACGGCAGGACCGCAACGTTTCAGTACCAGCGAATCTGCGAGGTCGTCTGTCATGGTCGACGGACTGCGTCCGGCCCGACTCAGCGTCGGCATCATCTCGGCAGGCCGGGTCGGCACCGCGCTCGGGGTCGCCCTGGAACGCGCCGAGCATGTCGTCGTCGCCTGCAGCGCCATCTCGGTGCCGTCGCGCGAACGCGCAGCTCGCCGCCTGCCCGACACCGCTATCGTGCCGGTGCACGAGGTCGCCGCCCGCGCCGAACTGCTGCTGCTGGCCGTGCCCGATGCCGAGCTTGCGGCACTGATCGGCGGTCTCGCCAGCACCGGCGCGGTGCGACCGGGCACCATCGTGGTGCACACCTCCGGTGCCAACGGGATCGGCATCCTGGCGCCGCTGACCGAACTGGGCTGCCTGCCGCTGGCCATCCACCCGGCCATGACGTTCACCGGTTCGGACGAGGACATCGTGCGGCTGTCCGAAGCCTGTTTCGGGGTCACCGCGGCCGACGAGATCGGCTACGCCATCGGCCAGTCGCTCGTCCTTGAGATCGGCGGCGAACCGTTCCGGGTCCGCGAGGACGCCCGTACGCTTTATCACGCCGCGCTGGCCCATGCCGGAAACCACCTGATCACAGTGGTACTCGACGCCATCGAGGCACTGCGCGATGCGTTGCGTGGCCAGGAACTGCTCGGGCAGGAACTCATCGGCGATGCCCCAGGCGGGCTGGCCGAGCGGATCGTCGCGCCGTTGGCCCGCGCGTCCTTGGAGAACGCGCTGCAGCGCGGGCAGGCCGCGCTGACCGGGCCGGTCGCCCGCGGTGACGCGGCCGCGGTGGCGCGCCACCTCGGTGCGCTCACCGAGACGGACCCGGCGCTGGCGCAGGCCTATCGGGCCAACTCACTGCGGACGGCCCAGCGTGCCCACGCGCCTGCGGACGTGTTCGACGTACTGCTCGACAACGGCGCTGCGAAGGAGACATCGTGACCGACCGCCGACCGCCGGCGTTCAAGGCCGGGGAACTCAACATCTATCGACGGCCCGGCGAGATCGCCGAGGTCACCAGGGCGCTGCGCAGCACCGGCAGGCGCGTCATGCTGGTGCCGACGATGGGCGCCCTGCACGACGGTCATCTCACCCTGATCCGCCGCGCGCAACAGGTGCCGGGGTCGGTGGTGGTGGTGTCGATCTTCGTCAACCCCACCCAGTTCGGCGCCGGTGAGGATCTCGATGCCTACCCGCGCACGCTCGACGAGGATCTGGCCGCGCTGCGCGCCGAGGGCGTGCAGATCGCGTTCGTTCCTTCCGCGGCCGATATGTACCCGGCGGGGCCGCGTACCTCGGTACACGCCGGTGAGCTCGGTTCCCAGTTGGAGGGCGCGGTCCGGCCGACGCACTTCGCGGGCATGCTGACCGTCGTCATGAAGCTGCTCCAGATCGTGCGACCCGACCAGGCCTTCTTCGGCGAGAAGGATTATCAGCAGCTGGTGCTGATCCGACAGATGGCCGACGACCTGAACCTGGACACCCGGATTGTCGCCGTGCCCACCGTGCGGGAATCCGACGGGTTGGCGATGTCTTCGCGCAACCGTTACCTCGACGAACTCGAACGTGAACAGGCACTGGCCATTCCGTCGGCGTTGCTGGCCGGGGCGTACGCCGCCGGTGAGGGCGCAGATGCCGCGCTGGATGCCGCGCGAGCGGTTTTGGAGGAGGTCCCCGCCATCAGCGTCGACTACCTGGAGATCCGCGACACCTGGTTGGGGCCTGCGCCGGCCACCGGCCGGGCACGCATGCTGTTGGCCGTTCGGCTCGGCCGCACCCGGCTGCTGGACAATATCGCGATCGACCTAGGGGTGCCGTCCGGCCCCGGTCCGGACGTGCCCTTTGACGAGCACGAATTGCCTTGGAGGAATTGATGTTACGCACGATGCTCAAATCCAAGATCCACCGTGCCACGGTGACCCAGGCCGACCTGCACTATGTCGGTTCGGTCACCATCGACGCCGACCTGATGGACGCCGCCGACATCCTCGAAGGCGAGCAGGTGACCATCGTCGACATCGACAACGGCAACCGATTGGTCACCTACGCCATCACCGGGCAGCGCGGTACCGGCGTGATCGGGATCAACGGTGCGGCAGCACATCTGATCCATCCCGGTGATCTCGTCATCCTGATCGCCTACGCGACCATGGATGATTCCCAGGCGCGCTCCTATCGTCCCCGGATCGTGTTCGTCGACGCCGAGAACAAGCAGATCGATCTCGGTTCCGATCCCGCCCACGTGCCGGCCGATGCCGCCGGCCTGATGTCGCCCCGCTAGCCGTGCTGCTCGCCATCGACGTCCGCAACACCCACACCGTGGTCGGGCTCATCGCCGGCCCGGGGACGCATGGAAAAGTGGTGCAGCACTGGCGTATTCGGACCGAGTCCGAGGTCACCGCCGACGAGTTGGCGCTGACCATCGACGGTCTCATCGGTGACGATTCCGAACGGCTCACCGGTGCCACCGCCCTGTCGACGGTGCCCTCGGTGCTGCACGAGATCCGGTTGATGCTCGACCAGTACTGGCCATCGATTCCCCAGGTGCTCATCGAACCCGGTGTGCGCACCGGGATCCCGCTGCTGGTCGACAATCCCAAGGAGGTCGGCGCAGACCGGATCGTCAACTGCCTGGCGGCCTACAGCAAGTACAACTCACCGGCCATCGTCGTCGACTTCGGCTCGTCGATCTGTGTCGACGTGGTCTCGGCCAAAGGGGAGTTCCTCGGAGGGGCCATCGCCCCGGGCGTGCAGGTGTCCTCCGATGCCGCCGCCGCGCGGTCGGCGGCATTGCGTCGGGTCGAGCTCACCCGACCGCGCTCGGTGATCGGCAAGAACACCGTGGAATGCATGCAGTCCGGGGCGGTGTTCGGATTCGCGGCGTTGGTGGACGGACTGGTCGACCGCATCCGCGCCGATGTCTCCGGTTTCGGTGGAACCGATGTTGCCGTGGTGGCCACCGGAAACTCGGCGCCGCTGGTGTTACCGGACCTGCGCACCGTCGGTCACTACGACCAGCACCTCACCCTGGAGGGGTTGCGCTTGGTGTTCGAGCGCAACCGCGACAACCAGCGTGGTCGACGCTGATTAAGCTGGCATGTCGTGAGTTCTGATGAAGACGACATCCCCGAGCAGTACCGGATCCGTCAGGCCAAGCGTGAGCGGCTGCTCGCTGAGGGTCGTGACCCCTACCCGGTGCAGGTGGCGCGTACCCACAGCCTGAGCGAGCTGCGGGCCGCGTACCCGGAGCTGGCTGCCGACACCCAGACCGGTGATCTGGTCGGGGTGGCCGCCCGCGTCGTCTTCGCCCGCAATTCGGGCAAGCTGTGCTTCGCGACGCTGCAAGACGGTGACGGCACCCAATTGCAGCTCATGATCAGCCTGGCGGAGGTGGGCCAGGAATCGCTGGACGCCTGGAAGGCCGACGTCGACCTCGGTGACATCGTCTTCGCCCACGGCCAGGTGATCAGCTCGCGCCGCGGCGAGCTGTCGGTGCTCGCCGATTCCTGGCAGATAGTCTCCAAGGCGCTGCGACCGCTACCGGTCGCGCATAAAGAGATGAGTGAGGAATCCCGGGTCCGGCAGCGTTATGTCGACCTGATCGTGCGTCCCGAGGCGCGCAGCATCGCCAGACAGCGTATTGCGGTGGTGCGCGCGGTCCGTTCGGCACTGGAGCGCCGCGGCTTCCTCGAGGTCGAGACGCCGATGCTGCAGACGCTGCCCGGCGGTGCCGCGGCACGGCCGTTCGTCACGCATTCGAATGCCCTCGACACCGACCTCTACCTGCGGATCGCCCCGGAGCTGTTCCTGAAGAGATGCCTCGTCGGCGGTTTCGAGAAGGTCTTCGAGCTGAATCGGAACTTTCGAAACGAAGGTGCCGATTCCACGCATTCCCCGGAATTCGCGATGTTGGAGACTTATCAGGCTTACGGGACATATGACGATTCCGCGATCGTCACTCGTGAACTAATTCAGGAAGTCGCCGATGAGGCGCTGGGAACTCGCCAGGTGCCACTCGCCGATGGCACAATCTATGATCTTGATGGCGAATGGCAGACGCTGGAAATGTATCCGTCGCTGTCGGCCGCTTTGGGCGAAGAGATCACCCCGGACACCGAACTGCAACACCTGTTGTCCATTGCCGACCGCCTCGGGGTCGAGATTCCGTCCGATCGCGGTTACGGGCACGGGAAATTGGTCGAGGAACTATGGGAACACACCGTCGGTGAGACCTTGTGGGAACCCACGTTCGTGCGTGATTTCCCGGTCGAGACCAGCCCGCTGACCCGCGCCCACCGCAGCATTCCCGGTGTCACCGAGAAGTGGGATCTCTACGTGCGCAAGTTCGAACTGGCGACCGGATATTCCGAACTCATCGATCCCGTGATCCAACGCGAGCGTTTTGCCGCCCAAGCCAGGGCCGCCGCCGCCGGTGACGACGAGGCGATGCGCCTGGACGAGGATTTCCTGGCCGCACTGGAGTACGCGATGCCGCCGACCACCGGCACCGGAATGGGTATTGACCGTCTGCTGATGGCATTGACGGGGCTGACGATTAGGGAGACAGTTTTGTTCCCGATTGTGCGCAGGCACTCAATCTGAGCGTATTAACGGTGCGGTTGTTGAATGACTTCGGCACATATGTAAGCATTGCCGCAGGGATTCGGGACAAATCTATGTGTGGCCACAGAAGGGTCAGTGTGAGCTGAATGGCGAAGAAAGTTACCGTCACGCTGGTTGACGATTTCGACGGCGAAGCTGCCGCAGACGAAACCGTGGAATTCGCGTTGGACGGTGTGAGTTACGAGATCGACCTTTCTTCCAAGAACGCCGCAAAACTCCGCGGTGACCTCAAGCAGTGGGTCGAGGCGGGCCGGCGGGTCGGCGGTCGACGCCGCGGACGCTCGGCGGGTACCGGCCGTGGCCGGGCGGCCATCGACCGTGAGCAGAGTGCGGCGATCCGCGATTGGGCTCGGCGCAACGGACACAACGTCTCGACCAGAGGCCGCATCCCGGCCGAGGTCATCGACGCATTCCACGCCGCGACCTGATCTCGCGGAAACGTCCCGATTGCGCCACGGTCAGCCGGGTAATCCACTTCGCTGACGGCGAACTCTGTGCACCCCTTTTCGGGAAACGTTCCGGCTTCGCCGCGCGTTATGTCTTCAACCGCGGCACCGAGAAAAGCACCCGTGTCGCGTGCCCACTACAGTGGACGCAAGGAGCGGCGAGTAGTTCAGCGCACGTTGCCGACCCACGTGAGGAAGAGCAGGTAACCACGGATGTTCGAAAGATTCACCGACCGTGCCCGTCGGGTCGTCGTCCTGGCCCAAGAAGAGGCCAGGATGCTCAACCACAATTACATCGGCACCGAGCACATCCTGCTGGGTCTCATCCACGAAGGTGAAGGCGTAGCGGCCAAGTCTCTGGAGTCGCTGGGTATTTCCCTGGAGGGGGTGCGCAGCCAGGTCGAAGAGATCATCGGCCAGGGCCAGCAGGCCCCCTCGGGTCACATCCCCTTCACGCCGCGGGCCAAGAAGGTGCTGGAACTGTCGCTGCGCGAAGCCCTGCAGCTCGGCCACAACTACATCGGTACCGAGCACATCCTGCTCGGCCTGATCCGTGAGGGCGAGGGCGTGGCCGCCCAGGTGCTGGTCAAGCTCGGCGCCGAACTGACCAGGGTCCGCCAGCAGGTCATCCAGCTGCTGAGCGGCTACCAGGGCAAGGAGGCCGCCGAGGCCGGCACCGGAGGCCGTGGAGGCGAATCCGGCAACCCGTCGACCTCGCTGGTGCTCGACCAGTTCGGCCGCAACCTGACCGCCGCCGCCATGGAGGGCAAGCTCGATCCGGTCATCGGCCGTGAGAAGGAAATCGAGCGGGTCATGCAGGTGCTGAGCCGGCGCACCAAGAACAACCCGGTGCTGATCGGCGAGCCCGGTGTCGGCAAGACCGCCGTCGTGGAGGGTCTGGCCCAGGCCATCGTGCACGGTGAGGTCCCCGAGACGCTCAAGGACAAGCAGCTCTACACCCTGGACCTGGGTTCGCTGGTGGCGGGCAGCCGCTACCGCGGTGACTTCGAGGAACGCCTGAAGAAGGTGCTCAAGGAGATCAACACCCGCGGTGACATCATCCTGTTCATCGACGAGCTGCACACGCTGGTCGGCGCAGGTGCCGCCGAGGGCGCCATCGACGCCGCGAGCATCCTCAAGCCCAAGCTGGCCCGTGGCGAGCTGCAGACCATCGGCGCCACCACGCTCGACGAGTACCGCAAGTACATCGAGAAGGACGCCGCCCTGGAACGTCGCTTCCAGCCGGTGCAGGTCGGCGAACCGACCGTCGAGCACACCATCGAGATCCTCAAGGGTCTGCGTGACCGTTACGAGGCGCACCACCGGGTGTCCATCACCGACGGTGCGCTGGTGGCCGCGGCCACCTTGGCCGACCGCTACATCAACGACCGGTTCCTGCCGGACAAGGCGATCGACCTGATCGACGAGGCCGGTGCCAGGATGCGCATCCGCCGGATGACCGCTCCGCCGGACCTGCGCGAGTTCGACGAGAAGATCGCCGACGCCCGCCGGGAGAAGGAGTCCGCGATCGACGCGCAGGACTTCGAGAAGGCCGCCAGCCTGCGCGACAAGGAGAAGCAGCTGGTCGCGCAGCGTGCCGAGCGTGAGAAGCAGTGGCGCTCCGGTGATCTCGACGTGGTTGCCGAGGTCGACGATGAGCAGATCGCCGAGGTGCTCGGTAACTGGACCGGTATCCCCGTGTTCAAGCTCACCGAGGCCGAGACCACCCGTCTGCTGCGCATGGAGGACGAGCTGCACAAGCGGATCATCGGCCAGGAGGACGCCGTCAAGGCGGTCTCCAAGGCGATCCGCCGCACCCGTGCCGGGTTGAAGGATCCCAAGCGCCCGTCGGGTTCGTTCATCTTCGCCGGCCCGTCCGGTGTCGGTAAGACCGAGCTGTCCAAGGCGCTGGCGAACTTCCTGTTCGGCGACGACGATGCGCTCATCCAGATCGACATGGGCGAGTTCCACGATCGCTTCACCGCGTCGCGGCTGTTCGGTGCCCCTCCGGGCTACGTCGGCTACGAGGAGGGCGGCCAGCTCACCGAGAAGGTGCGTCGCAAGCCGTTCTCGGTGGTGCTGTTCGACGAGATCGAGAAGGCGCATCAGGAGATCTACAACACCCTGTTGCAGGTGCTCGAGGACGGCCGGCTGACCGACGGTCAGGGGCGCACGGTCGACTTCAAGAACACCGTGCTGATCTTCACGTCCAACCTGGGCACCTCGGACATCTCCAAGGCGGTGGGTCTGGGCTTCACCCAGGGCGGCGGCGAGAACAACTACGAGCGGATGAAGCTCAAGGTGCACGACGAGCTGAAGAAGCACTTCCGCCCGGAGTTCTTGAACCGTATCGACGACATCATCGTGTTCCACCAGCTGACGCAGAACGAGATCATCCAGATGGTCGATCTGATGATCGGCCGGGTCGGCAACCAGCTGCGTGCCAAGGATATGGAGATGGAGCTGACCGACCAGGCCAAGGCGCTGCTGGCCAAGCGTGGTTTCGATCCGGTGCTGGGTGCGCGGCCGCTGCGTCGCACCATCCAGCGCGAGATCGAGGACCAGCTGTCGGAGAAGATCCTGTTCGAGGAGGTCGGACCGGGTCAGATCGTCACCGTCGATGTCGAGGGCTGGGACGGCGAGGGCGCAGGCGAGAACGCAAAGTTCACGTTCTCGGGACGACCCAAGTCGGCCGGTTCCACGGAGGACGCTGATCTGGCGGCCACCGCGGCCGAGTAGCGACACCTGCACGACGCCCCCCGTCCGGAGTGATCCGGACGGGGGGCTTCGTGTATCCGCATGTGGACAACGGGCGTAGTATCCGAACTGCTCTCGACGGATGACGGAATCTGGTGCAATCCCAGAACGGTCGCGCCACTGTGAAAGTCAGACCCGGTGTCCGTCCCAACGATATGAATCTGGGACGCGAACTCCCGAAAGGATCGGATATGACTTCTGCTGAAACCCCCAAGGCCGGTGCACGTGCGGTGGACCTGTCCGCCGCGAGCGCGGTGGCCTGGCTGTCGCTGACGGCGTTCTTCGCCCTGCTGGTGCTCTACTTCGTCGGTATGGATCAGGGCGCCACCTCCGTGTTCGGCGCCAACACCGTCATCCACGAGTTCGTGCATGACGCCCGCCATCTGCTCGGCTTCCCCTGCCACTAGACGCCGAAAGCAGAATCACAACCGATGGAAAAGGCAATCATCGGGCGCGGCCTCCTGGCCGGCGCCCTCGGCGGTGTGCTCGCATTCGTCTGGTCCTGGATCTTCATCGAGCCGGTCATCGACCGTGCCATCGAATTCGAGGACGGCGTCAGCGCCGCGCATCAGGCGATCGAGCACGGCGGCCACGCCCATGAGCACGGTGCCGAAGGCGGGATCGAGATCACCCGGACCGTCCAGTCGACGATCGGGCTCGGGTTCGGACTGGTCGCCTTCAGCGTGGCGATGGGCGCGCTGCTGGCCGTCCTGTTCTGTGTCGCGTACGGACGGATCGGCGCGTTGTCGGCCAGGGCCACCGCGGTCCTGCTCGCCGGAGGCATGCTGATCGCACTGTGGATTGTGCCGTCGCTGAAGTATCCGCCGAACCCGCCGGCGGTCAGCCTGGACGAGACGATCCAGCAGCGTACCCTGCTGTATCTGCTGTTGACCGTGCTGTCGGCGGCGCTGCTGGTGGGCGCGGTGCTGGTGGGGCGGCGACTTGCCGCCAGGTTCGGTGCCTGGAATGCCGCACTGCTCGCCGGTGCCGGCTATCTGGTGGCGGTCGCCGTGGTGTTCCTGGTCATGCCGACCATCGACGAGACACCCGGCCCGATCCGCGATGCTGCCGGCACGATCGTCTTCGGTGCGTTCCCCGCCGATGACCTCTACCAGTTCCGGCTCTACTCGCTTGGCACGCAGCTGGTGATGTGGACGACGATCGGGCTGGTGTTCGCCGCTCTGGTGTCCCGGCTGCTGGAGAACAAGCGCGAGTTCGTCACGGCGTGAGTGAGGTCGTCCGGCTGACCCTCGTCTCGCACGGTATGACCGAGGCGATGGCAGCCGGACGATTCCCCGCCGACGAACCCCTCAACGCGCTGGGCGCCCGTCAGGTCGCCGAGCTGGCGAACGCCGATCGCGGCATGCTGTGGTGCGCTCCCGAGCTGCGGACCGGCCAGACGGCGCAGGCGCTGGGCGGCCCTGCGACCATCGAGCCGGCGTTGGCCGACCTCGACTGCGGCCGGTGGCGGGGAATGGCACTGGCGGATCTGGACCCGGATGGGCTGGCGAGCTGGCTGACGGATCCGACGGCGGCCCCGCACGGCGGCGAGTCGATCGCGGCGCTGTGCGACCGGGTGCGGAACTGGCTCGACGGAGTGGCCGCGCGCGGTGGGCGGCACACCGCGGTCACCCATCCCGCCGTCATCAGGGCCGCCATTCTGACCGCGCTGAGCGCGGCACCGACATCCTTCTGGCGCATCGATATCGCTCCTGTTGCCCGCGTGAGCTTGCACTTCCGCGGTGCCTGGACGCTGCGGCTGTGACGGTTGGTCAGTTCGGGATCAACCCGAATGACTGGGTCGCGATCGACAGCAGCCAGGTGGCGGCGGTCAGGCTGCGGTACTCCGGCCAGTTGAGCTGGTAGCTGACCACCCAGCCCTGTCCGCTGCGGTCCTCGGCGTACCAGCTGAAGCTCAGGTCACCGGGCAGGTTTCCGCCCTTGGCCCCGACATAACGCCATCGGGTCTTGTCCAGTTCGATACCGGGTGTGGCCGAGAGGATGTCGCGCACGGGTGCCGCCGCCCCGGTGGCCGCGGCCTGCAGCGCGGCGTGTACCCGGCAGATGTCCATCGGCGTGCCGTACCACTCGATACCGTATGGCGATGCCGGCACCCGGGTCAGCATCGGATCCGGTTCGTAGGGCAACGTTCCGGTGCGGGCCAGCATGGCGGCACGCCGTTGCGGTGACGCGCTCTTCCATTCCTCGCGGACATCGGGTTTACCCCAGCCGATCGAGAACAGTTGGTGCGCCGTGGGAAAGGGGGTCATCGACGACGGGTCGTGGTGTCCGGCCGCGACCAGCGCCCGTTCTACCGCGCCGGGGCCGAGGCGTGCCATCAACATATCGGTGGCCATGTTGTCGCTGGCCGAGATCATCTGCTGGGCAGCGGCTTTCACCGATACCCGGGATCCCGGGTCCAGATCGTTGAAGCCCGCCGAGCCGACGGCCTTGTCTTCTTTGGTGATGGTCAGCTGCTCGTCCCAGGAGACCGTGCCCGCGTTGACGGCCTCGGCCAGTGCCAGCAGGACGTAGAGCTTGAAGATCGAGGCCAATGGCATGGGGGTGTCGACATCGGTTCCCGCCACCGTCACGCACCGGCCGTCGGACACCTTGGACACCTGGTAGGCGTAAGTGGCGCCGGACTTCTGGATCGCGGAGTCGATATCGGACCACCCGGTGATCTTGGGTGGTTCCACGGTGACTTCGAACCGGTCGACCAGGCCGCCGTCACCGGTGCGCATCTCGATCTTCTGCTCGACGTTGTAGGAGTTACGCACATGCAGGGTGGCTTCTCCGGCACCGAGGGACAGTGCGGTGACGGTGATCGGGCGGTCCGCCCACAACCGATCCATCGCACCGGCGACGAACTCGACCTGTTGCGGGGCGGCAAGCGTCGCCACGGGCACCACACCGATCGGCCAGTCGGAGTTGACCATGTCGAGCAGTTGCTTGGCGCGCAGTCCCTGCGGCGTGTTGGTCTCGATGTGCATGCCGTAGGCGGCCTCGGCCACCGGTGGCCCGGTGTGCGCGCACCCCGAGCCGATCACGGCCACGGCGGCGGCCAGCGCGGTGAAAGCGATTACGCGCCGCGGCGCGTTACTTGCCGGTCCCCGCAACGTCCAACACAACCTCGAACTCCAGCAATGACGCACCGGTGGCGACGGGCTTGGTCTGCTGTCCGGCATGCGCCTCGACGGCGGGGCCGCTGGCCCACGCCTGGAAGGCCTCTTCGGACTCCCACTGGGTCACCACGAAGTAGCGGTCTTCGCCCTTGACCGGGCGCAGCAGCTGGAAGCCCAGGAAGCCGGGCTGGTTGTCGACGGCGTGGGCGCGGTGGGCGAACCGCTTCTCCAGCTCCGGGCCTGCGTCGGCCGGGACCTCGATGGCGTTGATCTTCACGACGGGCATGGCATGAGGTTACCTGTGTCCGACACGGGCAGGATGTCGGCATGCGGACCGAACTTCTGACTGTGCGTGGTGGCGCCGGGGCCCCGCTGGTTCTGGTGCACGGCCTGATGGGCAGGGGGAGTACCTGGTCGCGTCAGCTGCCGTGGTTGACCGAACTGGGTGCGGTCTACACCTACGACGCCCCGTGGCATCGCGGCCGCGATGTCGACGATCCGCATCCGATCAGCACCGAGCGGTTCGTGCAGGATCTGGCCGACGCGGTGGCCGTGCTGGGCACCCCGGTGACGCTGATCGGCCATTCGATGGGCGGGTTGCACTCGTGGTGTCTGGCCGCCGAACGCCCGGATCTGGTGACCGCCGTCGTGGTCGAGGACATGGCCCCGGATTTCCGCGGCCGCACCACCGGTCCGTGGGAACCGTGGGTGCAGGCGCTGCCGGTGGAGTTCGAGACCGCCGAGCAGGTCTACCGGGAATTCGGACCGGTGGCCGGGCAGTACTTCTTGGAGGCGTTCGATCGCACGGCGACGGGTTGGCGATTGCACGGGCATGTCGAGCGCTGGATAGAGATCGCCGGCCAGTGGGGGCTGCGCGATTACTGGCCGCAGTGGGAGGCGGTGCGGGCACCGGCGCTGCTCCTGGAGGCCGGCGGCACCGTCGCGCCGCCCGGTCAGATGCGGCGGATGCACGAAACCGGTTATCGGACAACGTATCGTCTGGTCCCCGGGGCTGGCCATCTGATTCACGACGATGCGCCGGAGGTGTATCGCGAGGCCGTCGTGGGGTTCTTAACGGCGCTCACCTGAGGCGCTGGAGGTCGGCCATGCAGGCGCGTCCTCCCATCTGCTGCGGATTGCGTCGATGTCGTGTCGGGTGCGTAGTCCATCCCGGTCCTCGGCGTGGAAGCTGCCCGCCAGTGGTGCGGCCATGCGGAACTGGTCGAGATGCAAGCGCAGGATGCCCGAGCGCCGGGCGGCGCGGCCGAGCGCGAGGGTGAGCGCAAAGGGTGTGAGCAGGACGGCGATGAGGGCGAGGTAGGTCAGTGCAGTGGTCATGGCAGTAATGCTCCGTTGATAAAGATCCGGCCAACAGTGGCAGGAATGACACATGGGGATAAAATGCTGCCATGGCGATAACGAGCGTATCGGTGCTGGTGCTGGACGGTCTAGCGATTTTCGAGTTCGGTGTGATCTGCGAGGTCTTCGGTATCGACCGCTCCGCCGACGGTGTCCCGAACTTCGACTTCAAGGTGTGCGGTCCCCGTGCCGGCGAGCCGGTCCGCACCTCGGTGGGCGCCACCCTGACCCCCGATCACGGGCTCGATGATCTGATCGGTGCCGATCTGGTCGCCATCCCGGCGATCGCCGGATCCGACTACCTGCCCGAGGCGCTGACGGCGGTGCGCCGGGCCCAGGATTCCGGGTCGACCGTGCTGACGGTGTGTTCGGGTGCATTTCTGGCCGGTGCCGCCGGTCTGCTCGACGGCAGGCCGTGTACCACGCACTGGATGCACGCCGACGATCTGGCCGCCGCCAACCCCACCGCTCGGGTGGACCGCAACGTGCTGTTCGTCGACGACGGGAATCTGATCACCAGTGCGGGCACCGCCGCAGGCATCGATGCCTGCCTGCATCTGGTGCGCCGGGAACTGGGTGCGGAGGTAACCAACAAGATCGCCCGCAGGATGGTCGTCCCCCCGCAGCGCGATGGCGGGCAACGCCAGTACATCGACCAGCCGATCCCGGTCCGGTACTCGGAAGGTTTTGCCCCGCAGCTTGATTGGATGTTGGCGAATCTGGACAAGCAACACACGGTGGCGGCATTGGCGGCGCGGGCCAACATGTCTGCGCGGACATTCGCCCGCAGGTTCGTCGAGGAGACCGGGCGCACCCCCATGCAGTGGATCACCGACCAGCGGGTGCTCTACGCGCGGCGCTTGCTCGAGGAGACCGACCTCGACATCGATCGCGTCGCCGACCGCTGCGGATTCGGCACCGCGACGCTGCTGCGCCACCACTTCCGCCGGATCATCGGGGTCACGCCATCGGACTATCGGCGCAGCTTCTCCTGCGACGACGCCTGCGAAGAGAGTGCCTAGTCCGGCAGGGTCCGGTCAGTCACCTTCGGGTTGGGATGCTCGGTTCCTCAGCGGGCTCGTCCTCGCCCGCATCGTCACCTTCGCCGGCCAGGGCGAACAGCCCCGCCGCGGTCTGCTCCACGAGACCGTCGGTCAACAGCGAATCCAGCGCCCGGTCGCGCTGGGCGGTATCGGTGAGCCATGCGACGTCCAGCTCGGCCCGCGTCACCGGTCCGGTGCCGGCCCTCAGCACGTCGAGCAGCCTGCCACGGACCTGCCGGTCGGTACCGGCATAGCGCTGGACCCGGCGGGCCGGGGTGCTCGCCGGCGGATAACCGGCGGACTTCCATCGACACGCGCTCAGCGGGCAGATCCCGCAGCGAGGGTTACGTGCCGTGCACACGATCGCCCCGAGTTCCATCAGCGCGGCTGAAAAGCGCGCAGCAGCAGCGCCTTCCGGCAGCAATGCGGCCACCTCGGCGAGGTCGCCCGCGCGCGCAGGGGTTTCCGCCACGCCGTGCACCACCCTGGCGACCACCCGTCGGACATTGGTGTCGACGACGGGGACCTGCTGGCGGTAGGCGAAGCATGCGATGGCCCGGGCGGTATAGGCGCCGACTCCGGGCAGGCCGAGCAGCGTCTCCACATCGGCGGGCACCACGTCATCATGTTCGGACGCGACGACGGCCGCGCACTCGTGTAACCGCTTGGCCCGGCGCGGATAGCCCAGCTTTCCCCACGCGCGCAGCACATCGGCGGCGGACGCGGCAGCGGTGGCAGATGGTGTCGGCCACCGCGCAATCCAGTCCAGCCAGATCGGTTCGACCCGGTTCACCGGCGTCTGCTGGAGCATGAATTCACTGACCAGGATCTGCCAGGCGGTGACCCCCGGTCGACGCCACGGCAGGTCGCGCTCGGCAATGTCGAACCATCCCAGAAGCTCGCCGGGGTCGATGCCGTATTCGGCCTGGGGCATACTTCTGCTCATGCCGAACTCGAATCCGATCTCCGCGTGGAAGGCACTCAAGGAGGGTAACGAGCGCTTCGTCGCGGGCCGTCCCGAACATCCCAGTCAGGGGATCGAGGACCGGGCGCGCCTGACCGAGGCGCAGACGCCCACCGCGGTGCTGTTCGGCTGCGGTGACAGCCGCGTCGCCGCCGAGCTGATCTTCGATCAGGGCCTCGGTGACATGTTCGTGGTGCGCACCGCGGGCCACGTCATCGACACCGCCGTGCTGGGCTCGATCGAGTACGCCGTCGCGGTGCTCAACGTGCCGCTGATCGCCGTCCTCGGCCATGACAGCTGCGGCGCGGTGAAGGCGACCCTGAACGCGCTGGACGCCGGGGAGATCCCCGGCGGCTACATCCGCGACATCGTCGAGCGCGTGATGCCCTCGATCCTGGCGGGCCGCCGGGACGGTCTGGGCCGGGTCGACGAGTTCGAGGCGCGCCACGTCGAGGAGACCGCCGCGCAGTTGCTGGCCCGCTCCACCGTGATCGCCGATCGGGTGCGCTCGGGTGACCTGGCCATCGTGGGTCTGACCTATCACCTCTCCGACGGCCGGGTCCAGCTGCGCAATCACCTCGGAGACATCGGCGAGGAGTGAGCGGGCCGCTCGACGCGGGCCCGGTTGTCACGAAACGATCTTTGTAAGGTCACAGGAGACACGCCGATCCGCCTCGGCCAACCTGACCTGACCCCGGCTTACCGTTGAGGTCGTGCTAGACACCGAACCGCACCGCCCGCTGCCACCGGAGATCTACCGGCGCCGCAGAGCGCTGGCAATAGGGGTTGCGGTCGTCGTCATCGCGATCGTCGCCGGCATCATCGCGATCGTCGCCTCCAACAGCACCAGCACCGAACCGACCGCTGCCGAGCAGTCGGCCGAGCAGGCTCCCCCCGCCGCCCCGACCCCGTTGCCGGGGGAGGAGCCAGGCGTGAAGACCCCGGTCGTCCCGCCGGCCCAGGCGGCGCCGCCCCCGACGCCGACGCCGACCACCGCGGTCGTGCCGCCGCCGGTGCTGCAGGCCGGTGAGGACTGTCCGGACTCGACCCTTGCGGTCAAGGGCATCACCAGCGCGCCCAACTACGTGATGGGCGATCAGCCGAAGTTCACCATGGTGGTCACCAATATCGGTCTCGTGGCCTGCAAGCGCGACGTCGGCGCCGCCGTCCTGGCCGCCTACGTGTACTCACTGGACAACAAGCGGTTGTGGTCCAACCTGGACTGCGCGCCGTCCAATGAGACGCTGGTCAAGGAGTTCGCCCCCGGTGAGCAGGTCACCACCGAGGTCACCTGGACCGGAATGGGCTCGGCGCCCAACTGCCCGCTGCCGCGTGAACCGATCGGCCCCGGGACCTACAACCTGGTGGTACAGCTGGGCAATCTGCGCTCGGCGACGGTGCCGTTCATCCTCGCCGAGGCGGCCCCGCCGGGCGCTCCCGCCCCGCCGCCCGCAGACGCCCCGCACGACGGCACCGGTCAGCCCCCGGGCAACTGAGTCAGCTCAGCTGGTCGGCGATCGTCGACTCGGCCAGCTGTGAGAGGCCCTCACGGATGTGGCGTGCCCACATCGAACCGATACCGTCCACCGACTGCAGATCGGTCGCGCTGGCGGCCAGCACGCCCTGCAATGAACCGAACGAGCGCACCAGCAGGTCGACATGGGCGAACTGCAGGCGCGGAATGCCGGCCATCGCCCGGTAGCCGCGTGAGCTCATCGCCGAATCTTGCGCCTCGAGCGTGGTCGGGTACCCGAAAACCCTTGCCAGCGCAGTGAAGTCGAGCAGTTCGTTGTCCGACAGCGCGTCCAGCTCCTCCAGCGTCGCACTCACCTGCGCCGCGCTCGGCGGATCCGGATTGGCGTGGTAGTCGCGCACGATCAGCTCGCGGGCGGTGTCGTTGTCGCCGACGAGCTCCTCCAGCTGCAGCTTGAGCTGGCGACCGTCGGTCCCCAGCTCGACCACATCGGCGTCGATCTCCAGGCTGATTCGGCGCACCATCTCGAGCCGTTGGGCCACCGTCATGACATCGCGCAGCGTCACGAAATCCTCGATCTCGGCGGTGGACAGCTGCCGGTTCACCTCGTCGAGCCGGGATTTGTACCGCTCCAGGGTGGCGACGGTCTGATTGGCACGCGAGAGGATGGTCGGGGTGTCGGGCACCACGTGGCGCTCACCGGCCGCGTACACCGTCACGATGCTCATCGAGTGGCTCACCGAGATGACCGGGAACCCGGTCTGCACCGCGGTGCGCTCGGCCGAACGGTGCCTGGTGCCCGACTCATCGGTCGGGATGGAGGCATCCGGGACGAGCTGGACGTTGGCCCGCAGGATCCGGCTTCCGTCGGTGGACAGCACCACGGCGCCGTCCATCTTGGAAAGCTCGCGCAGTCTGGTCGGCGCGTACAACACGTCGAGGGAGAACCCGCCATCACAGATCGCCTCGACGCTGTCGTCGTAACCCAGCACGATCAGCGCGCCCGTGCGGCCACGCAGGATGCGTTCCAGACCGTCGCGCAGCGCGGTGCCGGGCGCCAGCCGACCCAATGTTTCGCGCATGGTCGGCCGGGCCAGATGCACCACGTTGCGGTTACCCCTGGATGTCACCGCCATCGCTCCTCCTTGGATCGGGAGCCATTGTGGTCGATCGATCGCAACCGCCGCAATGCCGCCCCGATATCGTCGGTGACCGTCAGCGTCAGACCGGCGGGCACATCGTTGACCCCGGGCGGCACGACGGCGTGGGTGAAGCCGAGCCGGGCGGCCTCGGCGAGCCTGCGGTCCATCCCGTTCACCCGGCGCAGATCGCCGGCCAATCCGACCTCGCCGATGGCGATCGCGGTCGCTGGCATCGCGATATCGGTGTAGGCCGACGCGATGGCCATGGCCACCGCCAGATCCGACGACGGGTCGGTCAGGCGCATGCCACCGACGGTGGACACGTAGATATCGTGCTGGCCGAGCGGCAGTTTGGCACGTTTCTCCAGCACGGCGGTGATCATGGCGGCGCGGGCGGAGTCGATACCGCTGACCGCGCGCCGCGGACTGCCGGTCTTCTCGGCGCCGATGAGCGCCTGGACCTCACCGATCAGCGGCCGCTTACCGTCCAGGGTCACCGTCACCGCGGTGCCCGACACCGGTGCGGGCCGCTGATCCCTGAACAACCCGGACGGGTCGGCGACGCATTCGATCCCGTTGTCGTGCATCAGGAAACAGCCGACCTCATCCGCCGCGCCGAACCGGTTCTTCACCCCGCGCACCATCCGCAGCGCGGAGCTGCGATCACCCTCGAAGTGCAACACCACGTCGACGAGGTGTTCCAGCGATCGGGGGCCCGCGATGGCGCCGTCCTTGGTGACGTGCCCGACGAGCAGCAGCGCGACACCGTCGGGGCCCGCCGATTTGGCGTACGAGGTGAGCGCGGTAGTGACGGCGCGGACCTGGGTGACACCACCGGTGACACCGTCGGCCTCGGCGCTCGACATCGTCTGCACCGAGTCGACCACGACGAGGGTGGGTCGCACCTGTTCGATATGACCGAGCGCGGTCTGCAGATCGGACTCGGCGGCGAGGTACATCTGGTCATGGGTGCACCCCGTGCGTTCGGCTCGCAGCCGGATCTGGCCGGCCGATTCCTCACCGGACAGGTACAGCGCCCGCCTGCCGCTGCGTGCCCAGCGATGCACGACCTCCAGCAGCAGCGTGGATTTCCCCACCCCCGGATCGCCGGCGAGCAGGCATACCGACCCGGGCACCAGACCGCCGCCGAGGACCCGGTCCAACTCCTCGACCCCGGTGGGCAGGTGCCTGGTGACGCCGGGGTCGATGGAGGTGATCGGCACGGCAGGTGACGATGGGGCGACCGCGCGGCGAGCGGACCCGCCGTTCACCGCGCTCAGTGCGACGACTTCGTCGACCGTTCCCCAGGTACCGCAGTCAGAGCAGCGCCCCACCCATTTGGGGGTGACGTGATGACATTCCGAGCACCGGTATTGCGAACGTACTTTCGAAGCCACGTGACGACGGTAGCCGTCACCTCTGACAGAACGTCAGATTCAGTGGCCCTCGCCGTGTCCGCCGATCGGTCCCATACCCTCGTTGGGCTCGCCGTCGCGGCGGGGCACCTCACCGGCCGAGATGGGCACCGCGAACGTCGTGGCGCCGGCCTTCTCGAAGTTGAAGGTGAAGTCGTAGGTCAGACCATTGGAGATCGGCTCGGTCAGGGTGACCTCGGCCTGGGTCTCGTCGGCACGTTCCACCATGGCCAGTTCCATCGGATCGTCGGGCCGGCCCGCCATGAGGATGCCGCCGGCCGGGACCGTGGTCGGCCCGCTGAGGGTGACGGTGCCGATGTCGGAGGTGATGGAGACCAACTTGTCGGTCACATCGGCCGAGTTGTTGGCCGCGGCGAAGAGCAGCTCCACCGGGGTGCCCGGGCGGACATAATCGGTGGTCTGCGGCGCACGCAGGAACACGTTGCGCAGCGCGATGGCGCCGACGTTGTGCACCGTGCCGTTGACGGCGGGTTGCTGGTTCGCGCTCTGCGAGATCTGGCCCGCACTGCAGCCGGTGAGCGCCAGGCCGGCGATCAGGGCGCCGGCGGCCAGGCGGGACGCACGCGTGTTGGAGCGGTTCACTGCGACCACTTGAGCCTCCTGCTAACCGGACGGATTCGACTATGCACTGTAGTAGGTCGCGATTCGCGGCGGTAGCCGAGGGCTTCCGATGGCGCACGCGGCCTACCTGGACAGCAGTCCAACTGCATGTATCCCGCGCTGTGTCAACCCCTAGTATTCAGCTGCGGTGCCCCTGACCTGCATTGTTGATCCGCGCCCCGGTCGAGCCCGTGATAAGATCGACTGGTGAAAGGGGCTCGAAACTGATGATTTTCAAGGTCGGAGACACCGTCGTCTATCCACACCACGGTGCTGCGTTGATCGAGGCTATCGAAACCCGCACCATCAAGGGTGAGCAGAAGGAATACCTCGTCCTCAAGGTTTCGCAGGGGGATCTGACGGTTCGCGTTCCGGCGGACAACGCCGAGTACGTGGGGGTCCGTGACGTCGTCGGCCAGGAGGGCCTCGACAAGGTTTTCCAGGTGCTGCGCGCGCCGCACACCGAGGAGCCGACCAACTGGTCGCGGCGGTACAAGGCAAATCTGGAGAAGCTGGCCTCCGGTGACGTGAACAAGGTCGCCGAGGTGGTTCGCGACCTGTGGCGCCGGGATCAGGAACGCGGTCTGTCCGCGGGTGAGAAGCGCATGCTGGCGAAGGCCCGTCAGATTCTGGTCGGTGAATTGGCCTTGGCCGAGAACACCGATGACGAGAAGGCCACCATCATTCTCGACGAGGCGTTGGCCGCCGCGTCCTGAACGTGACGGATCTGCGCGTCGGTCTTGGTACCGACGTTCATCCCATCGAGGCCGGGCGACCCTGCTGGTTGCTGTGCCTGATGTTCACCGAGGCCGACGGCTGCGCGGGCCATTCCGATGGCGATGTCGCGGCGCACGCTTTGTGCGATGCGTTGCTCAGTGCCGCCGGACTCGGTGATCTCGGTGCCGTCTTCGGCACCGATCAACCCCAGTGGCACGGCGTCAGCGGCGCCGACATGCTGCGCCACGTCCGGGGACTTCTCGATGCCGAGGGTTTCCGGGTGGCCAATGCCGCGGTTCAGGTCATCGGTAATCGGCCCAAGGTCGGTCCGCGCCGGGTCGAGGCGCAGGGGGTGCTTTCCGATCTGATCGGGGCGCCGGTATCGGTGTCGGCGACCACCACCGACGGGCTCGGCCTCACCGGCCGCGGGGAGGGCCTGGCGGCCGTCGCCACGGCCCTTGTGGTCAGATAGCCCGCGGCAGGCCGGTAAGCTGGCCCGTCGTGAGCAGAGCGAACGGTTGGCCGGGATGACTGGTCTACGGCTGTATGACACCCTTGCCGGTGCCGTTCGTGATTTCGAGCCGCTGCGTCCTGGCCACGTCTCGATCTATCTCTGCGGTGCCACGGTTCAGGGGCTGCCCCACATCGGTCACGTGCGCAGCGGTGTGGCATTCGACGTGCTCCGGCGCTGGCTGACCGCCAAGGGTCTCGATGTCGCGTTCATCCGCAATGTCACCGATATCGACGACAAGATCCTCAACAAGGCCGCCGATGCCGGCCGGCCGTGGTGGGAATGGGCGGCGACCTACGAGCGCGCCTTCACCGCGGCCTACGAGGCGCTCGGGGTGCTGCCGCCCTCGGCGGAACCGCGCGCCACCGGACACATCACCCAGATGGTCGAGCTCATCGAACGTCTCATCGACCGGGGCCACGCCTATGTCGGCGATGGCGACGTGTACTTCGATGTCGCGAGCCTGCCCGACTACGGCAAGCTCTCCGGCCACAAGGTCGACGATGTCCACCAGGGTGAGGGCGTCGCCACCGGTAAACGGGATCAGCGTGATTTCACCCTGTGGAAGGGTGCCAAGCCGGGGGAACCGTCGTGGCCGACCCCCTGGGGGCGCGGACGCCCGGGCTGGCACACCGAATGTGTGGCGATGTGCCAGGAGTATCTGGGGGCGCAGTTCGACATCCATGCCGGTGGGATGGATCTGGTGTTCCCGCACCACGAGAACGAGATCGCCCAGGCCGAGGCGGCCGGCGACGGGTTCGCCCGATTCTGGTTGCACAATGGTTGGGTCACCATGGGCGGCGAGAAGATGAGCAAGTCGCTCGGTAACGTGCTCGCGATTCCCGCTGTGCTGCAACGTGTTCGGGCTGCCGAACTGCGCTATTACCTGGGCAGCGCGCATTACCGCTCCATGCTCGAGTTCTCCGAGAACGCGCTGCAGGATGCGGCCAAGGCTTATTCCGGTATCGAGGATTTCCTGCACCGGGTGCGCCACCGCGTCGGCGTGATCGAACCGAGCACCTGGACCGACAAATTCGAAGCGGCACTCGATGACGATCTCTCGGTGCCGATCGCGCTGGCCGAGGTGCACAACGCCCGTGCCGAGGGCAACCGTGCGTTGGACTCCGGCGATCATGAGGGCGCGATGGCCGCCGCCCGGTCGATCCGGTCGATGATGGCGATCCTGGGCTGCGATCCGCTCGACGAACGCTGGGAGACCCGCGACGAGACGTCGGCGGCGCTGGCCGCCGTCGATGTGCTGGTGCATTGGGCGCTCGCCGGGCGTGCCGAGGCTCGCGAGAAACGTGACTGGGCGGCCGCAGACGCCATCCGCGACCGGCTCAAGGAAGCCGGTATCGAGGTCACCGACACCGCAGACGGCCCGCAGTGGTCGCTGCTGGAAGGGGACGGCACCCATGGCGGGTAATTCACAGCGCCGCGGCGCGGTCCGCAAAGAAGGCACCAAGAAGGGCCCGACGGTCGGTTCTGGCGGTGTTCGCAGGCGCGGGCTCGAGGGCAAGGGCGCCACCCCCGCGGCCAAGGACCGGCCCCACCACCCGGCCGGTAAGCGGGCGGCCAAGGCCGCGCGGGCGCAACAGGGGCGCCACCGCAAGACAGACGAGACCGAATACGTCCTCGGGCGTAATCCGGTGGTCGAGTGCCTGCGCGCCGGGGTACCCGCCACCGCGCTGTACGTGATGCTCGGCGTCGATGCCGACGAGCGCATCACCGAATCGGTGCAGCGCGCCGCTGATTCCGGCATCGCCATTCTGGAGGTGCAGAAGCACGATCTGGACCGGATGTCGAGCAACGGGTTGCACCAGGGAATGGCCCTGCAGGTGCCGCCGTACGTGTACACCCATCCCGACGACCTGTTGAAGTCGGCGCAGCGTGACAGCCAGGCAGCCCTGCTGGTGGCGCTGGACAACATCTCCGATCCGCGCAACCTGGGCGCCATCGTCCGGTCGACGGCGGCCTTCGGTGGCCATGGCGTGGTGATCCCGCAGCGTCGGTCGGCCTCGGTGACGGCGGTGGCCTGGCGCACCAGTGCCGGTGCGGCCGCCCGGCTGCCGGTGTCGCGGGCGACCAACCTCAACCGCACCCTCAAGAGCTGGGCCGACACCGGCCTGCAGATCGTCGGGTTGGACGCCGAGGGGGACACCACGCTCGACGAGCTGGATGCTTCGGGCCCGACCGTGGTGGTGGTCGGTTCGGAGGGCAAGGGGCTGTCCAGACTGGTGCGCGAGAACTGTGATGCCATCGTCTCGATCCCGATGGCAGGACCCACCGAATCGCTCAACGCCTCGGTGGCCGCCGGTGTCGTGCTCGCCGAGATCGCGCGCCAGCGGCGCGGTTAGAGCCCGAAGAGCTGGATCCAGCCCCACAGACCCAGCACCGCGGCGATCAGGACCGCGGGTGTGGTCACCAGACCGATGCGGCTGAACTCCCCGAACCCCGCCTTCATATCGCGGCGGACCACGCTGCGCCACAACAGGTTCGCCAATGAGCCGACATAGGTGAGATTGGGTCCGACATTCACCCCGATCAGCACCGCCAGCACCGCTGCCGGTCCGATCGGCGCGGCCAATGGCAGCATCACCAGCACGGCGGGCAGGTTGTTGACGATGTTGGACAGCACCGCGGCCACCGCCGCGATGGCCAGCAGTGCCGGCAATCCCTGGCCGCTCGGCATGATGTGATGCATCGCCGATTCCAGCCCGTTGTGCATCACTGCGGCGACCACGATGCCCAGGCACAGCACGAATGCCAGGAATGGGATGTCCAGCGCCACCAGGATCTTGCGCAACGTGGTGCGGTGGGTGAGAAGCGCCCGCGCGCCGAGGATCACGGCGCCGGCCAGCGCAGCCCACGCGGGCGACAACCCGAGCAGTGAGGTGACCGCGAACCCGGCGAGGGTCAGTCCCACCACGACGATGGCGAAGATCGGCACCTCGAGCGGTTCGTCGGGAGCATCGTGCTGCGCGACCACACCCAGATCCTTGGCGAAAAGCCAACGCAGCAGCACGAACTCGACGGCGATCGCCGCTATCCACGGCAGCGTCATCGCGGCCGCGAAATGCAGGAAGGTCAGGCCCGCGGCGCTGAAGGCCAGCAGATTCGTCAGATTGGAGACCGGCAACAGCAGCGACGCGCTGTTGGCCAGGTGCGCGGTGGCGTACGCGTGCGGACGCGCGGGCACCGTGAGCGCCCGCGCGGTGGCCAGGACCACCGGTGTCAGCAGCACCACGGTGGCGTCCAGGCTCAGTACCGCGGTCACCAGCGCCGATATTCCGAAAACCGATGCCAGCAGCCGGTTCTGACCACCCGCGGTCGCCCGGGCCATCATCACCCCCGCGGCGTGGAACAGCCCGACGTCATCGCAGAGCCGGGCCAGCACCAGTACCGCGGCCAGGAACCCGACCACCGGCGCCAGTTCGGTCACCTCCTCGGTCGCCGCGGCCCAGGACACCGCGCCGGTACCGACCACCAGGCCAGCGGCGGCCAGCGCGACGGGCGCCTGCCACCGTGGCGCGAACAGGGCGGCGCCCAGCACCGCGGCCAGCGCGGCGATCGCCAGTGTCAGCGCCATGGGTCCGTCGGCTGCCACAGGGTCGGCAAGTGCAGGTCGACGTTGTCATCGGCGGCCAGCCGCGACAGCACCCGCATCGACACATCGAGGTCGTCGGCGGCGTAGGGCAGGGCGCGCAGCGGACGGTCCAGCGGCCGGAAGAAATCGTCCCAATGGATCAGCACCACGCGGCGGGCGCCGACGGTGCGCACCGTCTCGTTCCAGTAGTCCACCAGATAGCGCTCCGGTTGCAGCCCCAGCTGTCCGACGCCGAGGTACACGACCTCGGCGCGATGTCCGGCCAGCGCACCCGCGACGAAACCCGCGCTACCCACCACCAGCAGGGTGCGCCCGCTGGGCCGGTGGGCGATCAGCGTCGACCAGGCTTCACCGCAGCGGTACGCCGAGGCCCGCACCGGTGGTGTCACCGGGGCGCTGATGGTGCCGGGGAAGCGATCCGGTGGGCAGTGGTCCCCGACGACGAGGGTGATTTCGAACGGTCCGGCCGCCACCGGCTCACCGGGGGTGACGACGACAACCTGTGCCGCGGGCAGCTGATGGCCGATATGGGCGGCCGAGGCGCCACCGATCAGCCGGGCACCGGTGCGTTGGGCCACGACGGACGAATCCATGGCGTGGTCGAAATGGGTGTGCACGGGCAGGACGGCGTCCAGTCGACGCACCCCCAATCGGCCGAGACAGCCGTCGATGCGGGGCTGAGATGGCGCAATCCTCCCGAGCCCCACCCGCAGTAGTGACGGACGGCTGAAGAATCCGTCGGTCAGCACGGCGCCCGCGCCGTCGTCGACCAACAAGGTGGTGACGCCGGCCCAGGTCACGGTCAGCGGTGCATCCGGCGGTGCGGCGGGTAGATCGACGTACCGGTCGTAGGCGTCCAGATCGGGCCTGCCGGCTTTGAGGCGCATGGCCCAAAGCCTAGAGCGCGCCGGTTTACCGGGTTCCGTAGCGGCGGCGGAACTTCTCCACCTGGCCCGCGGTGTCCAGGTGGCGGTTGGTCCCGGTCCAGAACGGGTGCGAATCGGCGGTGACGTCGACCACCACCAGCGGATAGGTGGTGCCCTGGTAGTCGATGGTGCGGTCGCTGGTGATCGTCGAACGGATCAGGAATTGCTTGCCGGTGCCGGCGTCCTGGAACACCACGGGGTGATAGTCGGGATGGATATCGGGTTTCATGCTTCGCCCTTTCGGCTGCGGTGTTCGTCGGTGACCGACACCTCGTCGGTCAGCTCGGTGCATGGGTCGCTATGCCATTCGCCGAACGGATCGGGGTAGGCCGCCCAGGAGGCAGGGTCGGCCATCTCGGCGTCGGTGAGAAGTGCTCGATTCAGCGCGCGAGTGATCACCTCGGGCGGGGCGCCGCACACCAGTGCGGTCAGCGCGATGTGCCGGTCACCGAACTGCTCGTCCCAACCGGGGGCGGCCAGGGCGATCCGCTCGGGGTCGACGTAGGCACGTTCGCTTTCGGACATCGCCGCCAGCCAGCGACCGGCGTCACCGACACCCAGTCCGCCGCCTGCCGATTCGATCCACACCACGGCATCGGGTTGGCTGGCCAACCAGGCGCGGCCGCGCACCCGTATCACCCCGTCGAGCAGATCGTCGATGGCCTGGTGCAGCCGATCTGGGTGAAAAGGCCTGCGCGCATTGAACTCTACGAGCGCAACCTCGCCGGCGGGCTGTAGCGGCGGTTGTCCGGCCAGCAGCGAATCGTGCGGGTCGTCGCCGAAGCCGCGGCGGGCCTGGGGGTCCAGGTTGGCCAGTGCGGTCTCGACGTGGTCCGTGCCCACCGTGATGCGGCTGCGCGGTGCGAGCCTGCGCAATACCGCGCAGGTGGTGCTCTCCGGTTCGGTGAGCACCAGCACGTCGGCGAAGGCGGCCTGACCGACCACGACCTGTGCCACGGTGCGCGAACCGTCGAGGTCGTCGTCGCCGAGCGCCTGTGTCAACCAGTGCGAGCAGTCGACGGTGGTGGTTACCCCTGAGATCACGACGTCGCGACTGGCAGGACCATCGATGTAACCCGGGCCGACAACCACCGGAACCTCGTTGATGGCGGTGCAGATCGGTTCGGGGTCAATCCAATCCATGAGTTCGACGACGATGCGCGCAACGTCCTCGCGGCGGTGTAGCCGGCGCAGCAGGATCAACAGATCGTTGCGGATGGTGCAGGTGACGCAGCCGCCGGCCAACTCGATCGGCCACTGCGAGATGATCCGCCGCTCGCCGCGCATCTCGGTGACGTTCCTGATCACGACGTGGCCGTCGGTGGCGTAACCGACGGCCAGGGTTCCCGGCGTTCGGATCAGCAGATCCACCACGTCGTTTCGCGCGCCTTGCCCGGCAACCAGCAACACCGGCGTCCGCATGTCATCACACCCTTATTGGTAACGATTGTCATTAACTCGGACCGTACGCTACCGTGTCGAGGTCCACTTGTCGAAAATCGTTTTCATTAACGATCGTGCATGAAAAGGTGTCCGATGTCCCAGACCTGCCAGGTCACCGGTCGCGCACCGGGTTTCGGTAACCGGGTGTCGCACTCGAACCGTCGAACCCGTCGCCGCTGGAATCCCAACATCCAGAACAAGACCTACTATCTGCCCTCGGAAGGTCGGCGAATCACGTTGCGGGTCAGTGCCAAAGGCATCAAGGTGATCGACCGCGACGGTATCGAGGCCGTGGTGGGCAGGCTGCGGGCAGCGGGGCAGAAGCTCTGATGGCCAAGAACACCGATATCCGGCCGGTCATCCGGCTGAAGTCCACGGCGGGCACCGGTTACACCTACGTGACCCGCAAGAACCGCCGTAACGATCCCGACCGCATCGTGCTGCGCAAGTACGACCCGGTCATTCGCAAGCATGTCGATTTCCGTGAGGAGCGTTGATGGCCAAGGCATCCAAGATCGTCGCCAACGAACGGCGCAAGCAGACCGTCGCACGGTATGCCGAGCGCCGTGCCGAACTCAAGGAGATCATCCGCAGGCCCGCCAGCACGGCCGAGCAGCGTGCCGCGGCGCAGGCCGCGCTGCAGCGGCTTCCGCGGGATTCCAGTCCGGTGCGGTTGCGTAATCGGGATTCCGTGGACGGCAGGCCCCGCGGACATCTGCGAAAGTTCGGCCTGTCCCGGGTGAAGGTTCGAGAGTTGGCACACCGTGGTGAACTGCCCGGGGTGCGGAAGGCGAGTTGGTGATGGCGGGAAGTCCGGCCAAGAAGCGGCGACCGGCGCCGGTCGAGATCAAGCGGCCTCGGGTGAACAAGTTCAAGGCCCTCGGGATCACCGATGTCGACTACAAGGATGTCGCGGTCTTGCGCACGTTCATCTCCGACCGCGGCAAGATCCGGTCCCGCCGGGTCACCGGCCTGACCCCACAGCAGCAACGCCGCGTTGCCACCGCGATCAAGAACGCACGCGAGATGGCGCTGTTGCCCTACGGGCCCTAGGGTCGCGCCGAAGCGTTAGTGTCCCAGCCGTTCTCGGAAACGAAATCCGACAGCGGCCGACCGTAGGTCCACTGGTCGATCTCCAGCGCCGGCCGATCCGGGAACTCGGGCACCGGCCCCAGGCACAGGATGGCCACCGGCTCGGCCTCGTCGGGCATACCGAGCAGGGTGGCCAGTGTGGCGGGTTCGAATATCGACACCCAGCCCATGCCGAGCCCCTCGGCCCGGGCGGCCAGCCACAGGTTCTGGATGGCACACGACACCGAAGCCAGGTCCATCTGCGGCATGGTGCGACGACCGAAGATGTGCCGGCGCCGTCCCTCGCCGAGGGCGACGACGAGCAGTTCGGCGCAGTCCCGGATGCCCTCGACCTTGAGGGCCAGGAACTCGTCACCACGCGCGCCGAGGGCATCGGCGGTGCGCAGCCGCTCCTGGTCGACCAGTGCGTGCATCGCCTCGCGCAGTGCGACATCGGTGATCCGGATGAACCGCCATGGTTGCATCAAACCGACGCTCGGGGCGGCGTGCGCTGCTTGCAGCAGTCGGGCCAGCACCTCGGGCTCGATGGTGGCGCCTGCGACGAAGCGGCGCATATCTCGACGCTCGGCGATGGCGCGGTAGACGGCCTGGCGTTCCTGCGTGCTGAACGCGTGCTCGGTCACACCGGCAGCCTAGGCGATGGCGGCCCGGCGGTGGCGGGTGGAGAGCAGACCGGCCACCGCAGCACCGAGGCAGGCCGCCGCCACCGCGCCGGCAAACCAGGGGAATACCGAAGCCAGGTTCCAGCGGGTGGCTGCCCACCCGGCGACCAGCGTCGGGACCGCCATCGCGGTGTATGCGAGCAGGTAGAACGCCGACATGGTCTCGCCCCTGCGGTCGGCGGGCACCACATCGGACAGGTGGCGCAACGAGCCGCCGAATCCGAGTCCGAAGGTGGCGCCCAACAGCACGGCGGCGACGAACACCAGTTCCCAGCGGTGTGTCAGCAGCACCGGGATGGTGAGCAACAGTGACACGGCCATGCCGATGTCGCCGATGATGGCCGAGTACTTGGCTGGCAACCGGGTGGCGGCCAGCTGGGCCAACGCGGCGGCGAAGGCGGTGGTGCCCACGACGGCACCGCCGAAGACCAGATTGTCGATGTGGGTCTGCTGGGCGGCCAACGACGGGTAGAGCGAGAGCAGCACGCCCAGCACCGACCAGGACGCCATGGCGCCCAGCGCGGAGAACCAGAAGTCGGATCGGATCTGTTCGGGCACCGCCGGTTTGGCGATCCGGATGGGCCCGCTGGCGCGGGCGGTGTGCGGCTCGCGCAGCGCGATCACACCGACCCCGACGACCAGGCAAACCACTGCGACGACGGCGTACGGGGTGCGTAGCGGATGCGGCGCATACTGCGCCAGCAGTGCCGAACCGAGGATGGCGATCGTCATGCCGATGTTGAACGCCACCCCGCTGAGTTGCCCGGACCGCACGCCGTGATCGGGCTTGAGGTCCAGCAGCGCAGCCGCGCCGGCCACCACGATCGAGCCGACCGCAGCTCCGTGGATGCTGCGCGCCAACAGCAGCATGGCCATGTTGTCGGCCAGGAGGAACACGGCGAGACCGACCAGCAGCGCGATCAGGGCGCCGATCAGCACGGGTTTGCGCCCGACGACATCGGAGATCCGGCCGGACACCAGCACCGCACCGAGCGCGGCGACGGCGTACACCGCGAAGACGATGGTGGTGGCCAGCGGTGACAGGTGCCAGTTCGCCTCGTAGATGCCGTACAGCGGGGCCGGAATCCCCGACACACCGAGCGCTACACCGCTGAGGATCAGCAACAACGGGTACGCCCAGCGCTGCGTCTGAACTGTGTGATCGATGGCGACCATTCGCGCTGACACCTCCGGTCCGACGAGTATGATGGTTATCGAACCCTGTCGAGAGTACGCTCGGTTCGATAGATACCAAACCCGCATCAGGACGGATTTATGCCCGAGCGAACCGCGGAAGTACCCCGGGTGGGGACCGTGCAGCAGGTACTTGGCGCCATCCACGATCCGGTACGCCTGGAAGTGGTCCGACGTTTGTACAACGCGGGCGCCCCGATCCAGTGCGGTGCGCTCTACGAAGGCATCAACAAGTCGACGGCCACCCACCACTTCAAGATTCTGCGTGAGGCCGGTGTCACCGAGCGGCTGGTGATCGACGGCCTCACCTATCAACGCCTGCGCCTCTCCGATGTGGACGCCGCACTGCCCGGCCTACTGGGCAGCGTCGTCAACGGCGCCAACCGCGACGCGTTGGAACACCAGAACGCGTAGCCATCAGAAGCGGTAGCCATCAAAAAGCGTAGGTGTTCGCCGGCTGCGCGATCGCCTCCACCTCGTCGACGCTGAACTCGGGCACCGCGACATGCTGGAACAGATCCTTCACCTCGCCGCGGACCCGAACCCAGGAGCCATCCGGCAGATCAGCCGCGGCACGCGCCGCGGGGCCGGTCAGCGCGGCGCGCGCCAACTGCGCATCGGCGGCACAACACAGGATCACGATGCGACCCAGATAGGTTCGCTCGCCGTCACGCATGGTGAAACCGGTGACGGTGATCTCGCGATCACGCAGGGTCTCCGTGGAGTCCTGGGCGATTCGGATCAACAGGGCGGGCAGGGACAGCTCGGGCGCGTCGCCTGCCGGGAGCGGCGGGAATGGCCGTCGCGGGGTCGTCTGAGAGGTATCGGATACCGCTGGGCGAGCCGACTGAGGGCTCAGTGCCGGGGGAACCACGAAGGCCAGCAGTGCAATCGGGATGATCAGCAGCCATCCGATACCGGAGCGGTGCGCGTGATCGGCGTGCCGGCGGGGGCCGCGGCGAATATCACCGACGATGGCTGCCAGCGCCAAAGCGATCAGCACCACGGCGGTGATCCACAACCACGGCAGCAGCGTGGGTTTCACGTACCGCATGTAGGAGCCGGTGGCCGCGATGATCGCGGTACTCAGGCCGACGAGCAGCAGCAGCGTGTTCTCGGTCTCGCGGCTCATCGGTTACCCAGCAGCAGTAGGCCGACGCCCGTGCCGGCTAGCACGGCCACCACGAAGGTGAGCGGCGCGAAGCGAATGGCGAACGCCCGCCCGAACATTCCGGCCTGCATGGCGAACAGCTTGATGTCGACGGCCGGCCCCACCACGAGAAAGACCAGCCGCGGCAGCAGCGGGAGCATCGACAGACTGGCGGCCACGAACGCATCGGCCTCCGAACACAGGGACAACACCACGGCCAAGATGGCCATCACCAGGATGCTCAGTACGAGCTGTCCGGCCAGGTGTTCGTAGACCCACGCCGGCACCACCACGTGCAACAACGCCGCCGCGGCGGCGCCGAGCACCAGAAACGATGCCGCCTGCAGGAAGTCGTGCCGGGCGGCCTCGGTGAACACCGTCCAGCGGGAATCGTCTTCGGACGCGGATGCGGAGGCGGGCAACGCCCTGGTGATCCACCCAGGCTTACCCAAGCGAATCCACAGCAATCCCATCACCACCGCGGTGAGCAGCGATGCCACGCATCGCGCCAGCACAAGCAGCGGCTCGCCGGGAAACGCAACGGCCGTGGCCACCAGGACCACCGGGTTGATGGCGGGCGCGGCCAGCATGAACGTCAGGGCGGCGGCGCCGACGGTCCCGTCGCCGAACAGGCGACGGGCGATGGGAACCGATCCGCATTCACAGCCGGGCAACGCCGCGGCACCCACACCAGCGGTCAGAATCGCCACGCCCGGTCTGCGGGGCAGCAGGCGCGCCAGCTTGTGCGGTGTCACCGTGGCGGCGATCACCCCGCTGACCAACACTCCCAATGCCAGAAACGGCAAGGCCTGCACGAAGATTCCGCAGAACACAGTGGCCGCGGTCGCGACCGCGGGATGGCCGGCCACGGCGTCGCGCGCCGTCGTCCCGACCAGTGCCAGGCCGAGGATGACCACCACCAGGATCGGCATCGAGCCGATCCGGCGCCCGGCCGGGGTACCCACCGTCACGGTCGGCCATTCTGCCAGCACAACTTGGACGCCGGCCGCAGTCGAATTGCGGTTAAGATCGTCGAATGGTCTTCTCTGCGTTTCTGGTCAAGGCGGCTTCCACGGTGGTGACGGGCGCCGTCGGCGTTGCCGCTTACGAGGGCGTGAAAAAAGCGGTTGCCAAGGCGCCGATCCGGGAGGCCTCCGTCACGGCAACCACCTGGGCGCTGCGCGGGGTGCGCAAGGCCGAGGAGGGTGCCGAGTCCGCGCGTCTGACGGTCTCCGATGTGGTGGCAGAGGCTCGCGAACGCATCGGTGAGGAGGTGCCGCCGCCGGCGGTCTCCGACCACCAGCACGATCACGAACACTGATCGCGAGCTGCTGACCGATATGGCGGCTTTGACCGTCGTCTCCGATGCCGCCGGACGAATCCGGTTGCGCGCAGACTGGTTTCGCGGTGACACCCGACGTGCGGTGGCCATCGAGGACGCGGTGGAGCAGGTGCCCGGTGTCCGGGCCGTGCATGCCTACCCGCGGACGGCGTCGATCGTCGTCTGGTACTCCCCGAAGCGGTGTGACAAGGCGTCCGTATTCGCCGCCATCGACGCCGCCAGCGCGGCCGCAACGGATCTGCTACCCGCCCGGTTGCCTCGCTCGGCCGATGTCACCAATGCCGATGTGCTGCGCATGACGGTCGGCGGTGTCGCGCTCGTGCTGCTCGGGGTACGGCGCTACGTTTTCGCCCGCCCGCCGCTGCTCGGCCCGACAAGCAGGCTGGCGGCCACCGGTGTCACCATCTTCACCGGCTACCCGTTCCTGCGCGGTGCGCTGCGGACGCTGCGCGGTGGACGCACCGCGGGCACCGACGTATTGGTCAGTGCGGCAACGTTGGCAAGTCTGGTGCTGCGGGAGAACGTCGTCGCCCTCACCGTGCTGTGGCTGTTGAACATCGGTGAGTACCTGCAGGACCTGACCCTGCGCCGAACCCGGCGCGCGATCGCCAACCTGCTGCAGGGCAACCAGGACACCGCATGGGTGCGCTTGGACGACGGTACCGAGGTCGAGATCGCCACCGCCGAGCTGCGGATCGGCGACGAGGTCGTGATCCACGACCAGGTGGCGCTGCCGATCGACGGAGTGGTGGTCGACGGGGAGGCCATCATCGACCAGTCGGCGATCACGGGGGAGAACCTTCCGGTGGCGGTCACCGCCCCGGCGCGTGTCTTCGCCGGATCGGTGGTGGTCCGCGGACGGCTGGTGGTCCGCGCCGAGGCGGTGGGCAACGAGACCACCATCGGGCGCATCATCGCCAGGGTCGAGGAGGCCCACCAGCACCGCGCCCCGATCCAGACCGTCGGGGAGAGCTTCTCGCGCCGTTTCGTGCCGGCATCCTTCCTGTTGTCCGCGCTCACCCTGGTGGTGACCAGAGATGTGCGTCGGGCCATGACGATGCTGCTGGTGGCCTGTCCGTGTGCGGTGGGATTGTCGACCCCGACGGCGATCAGCGCGGCCATCGGCAACGGCGCACGGCGCGGGATCCTGATCAAGGGCGGTTCGCACCTGGAGGAGGCCGGCCGGGTCGACGCGGTGGTGTTCGACAAGACCGGGACGTTGACGGTTGGCCGTCCGGTGGTCACCAACCTCGTTGCCTTCCATCAGGATTGGCAGCCCGAACAGGTGCTGGCCTACGCGGCGAGCTCCGAGATCCACTCCAGGCATCCGCTGGCCGAGGCGGTCATCCGGTCCACCCAGGAGCGGCATATCGAGATCCCTCCGCACGAAGAGTGTGAGGTGCTCGTCGGGCTGGGCATGCGGACCATCGCCGACGGTCGCACACTGCTGCTCGGCAGCCCGTCGCTGTTGCGCCGCGAACAGGTCGAGGTGAGCGCCAAGGCCGCCGAGTGGGTGGACACCTTGCGTAAGCAGTCCGAGACACCGCTGCTGCTGGCCGTCGACGGGCAGTTGGTCGGTTTGATCAGTCTGCGCGACGAGATCCGCCCGGAGTCGGCCGCGGTGCTGCAGCAGTTGCGCGCCAACGGTGTCAGCCGCATCGTCATGTTGACCGGTGACCATCCCGACACCGCCGCCGTGGTGGCCGCGGAGCTGGGCATCGACGAGTGGCAGGCCGAGGTGCTGCCCGAGGACAAGCTCGCCGTCGTGCGCCGGTTGCGCGACGAGGGTTACACGGTGGCCATGGTCGGCGACGGCGTCAACGACGCTCCGGCGTTGGCCGAGGCCGATATCGGCATCGCGATGGGTCTCGGCGGCACCGATGTGGCGGTCGAGACCGCCGACGTGGCGCTGGCCAGCGACGATCTGAACCGGCTGCTCGACGTGCGCAGCCTCGGGGGCCGCGCCGTGGACGTCATCCGGCAGAACTACGCGATGTCGATTGCGGTCAACGCCATCGGTCTGCTGATCGGCGCCGGTGGCGCGCTGTCGCCGGTGCTGGCCGCTGTTCTGCACAATGCCTCGTCGGTTGCTGTGGTGGCCAACAGCTCTCGGCTGATTCGTTACGAGTTGGAACGCGAGTCGGCTAGCTGAACGGTGCCGGCCGGACGCCGGCGTCGACAAGGCGGTCCCGTACCGCGGTGGCGATGTACACCGCGCCGGGTGAATCACCGTGTACACATACCGATTCCGCGGTGACAGCGATATCGGTACCGTCGACCGCGGTCACCGTCCCCGCAACGACCATGGTGTGCACCCGCTCGGCGATCGCGGCGGCATCGTGTAGCACGGCACCCGGTTCCCGCCGGGATAGCAACCGGCCGTCGGGCTGATAGGCACGGTCGGCGAAGGCCTCGGCCACGGTGCGCAGACCCAGCTGCCCGGCGGCGTCGAAGAACACCGAGCCCGCCAGTCCGAGCACCGGCAGCTCAGGGTTCACCGCATGGACGGCCTGTGCGACCGCATCTGCCTGCGCTTCGTGGTGGACGATCGAGTTGTACAACGCCCCATGGGGTTTGACATAGGACACCGAACTCCCCGCTGCGGCAGCCAGTGCGGACAACGCACCGATCTGATAGATGATCTCGGCCGTCAGCTCGCCCGGATCGACATCGATGAACCGGCGCCCGAACCCGGCCAGGTCTCGGTAACCGACCTGGGCGCCGATACGGACTCCGCGATCGGCGGCGGCCCGGCAGACCTTCAGCAGGCCGGCCGGGTCGCCGGCGTGGAAGCCGCACGCCACATTGGCCGAGGTGACGATGTCGAGCATGGCGTCGTCATCGCCGAGCGTCCATACCCCGAATCCCTCACCGAGGTCGGCGTTGAGATCGACATGTGCCACGGTCACGGCCCTCAGCCTAATGTGCGCCGATGCTCGTCGAGATCGATGCGATGATGCGCCGCCGCGATCACCACCGGGTCGTGGGATGCCGCGATGATCGTCGAGCCCGCCGCGGCCAGCTCGGTGAGGTGCCCGACCACCGCGGTGGCCGAGTCCGCGTCGAGCCCGGTGGTCGGTTCGTCGAGCAACACCAGGGGAGCCTGCTGTGCGAAGGCCTGGGCGAGCAGGACGCGCTGGCGCTGGCCGCCGGACAACTCGCCCAGCGTGCGGTTGCGCAGGTCGGCGAGGCCGAGCTCGGTCAGGCAATGCTCGACGATCGCCCGGTCGGGGGGGCGAGGACGGCGCAGCAGCCCGAGTCGGCGCCAGCGGCCCATCATCACGGCTTCGGCCGCCGTGAGGGGGAACGAATCGGTGACCGCGCTGCGTTGGACCGCGAACGCGATATCGGCCGCAGTGACGTCCACCGTGCCGCTGTCCGGGGCGTGTATACCGGCGAGCAACGCGAGCAGCGTCGATTTCCCGGACCCGTTGGAACCGACGATCACGGTGACCTTTGCCGGCGGGATGGACAACGTGAGATCGCGGAAAACCGTTGTGCCCGAGTAACTGAAACCCATCGCGGACACGGTGATAGGAGAGCTGACCGGACCCGTCTTATTGAAAATGATAGTCATTACTGATAGTAGTGTACGCCATGACGTCCTGGTTCACAGATCCCTTCCAGGCGGAGATGGTATTGCGGGCGCTGGTCGCCGGCGTCATCGCCGCGTGGCTGTGTTCGCTGGTCGGATGCTGGGTACTGTTGCGGCGCAGCGTCTTCCTGGGCGAGGCCATGACGCACGGCATGCTGCCGGGGGTGGCCATCGCAGCGCTGCTCGGTGTCAGCCTGTTGGCCGGCGGATTGGTCGCGGCACTTGTCATGGCATTGGGGGTGGCCGCGATCGGCCGATCCGCGAAGTTGTCCTCGGATACCGGCATCGGACTGCTGCTGGTCGGCATGCTCGCACTCGGTGTGATCGTGGTTTCGCGATCACAGAGTTTCGCCGTCGACCTCACCGGTTTCCTGTTCGGTGATGTGTTCGCCGTGCGAACAACGGATCTGCTGATCCTGGGTGCCGCGCTGGTGCTGACGCTCATCGCGGTGGTCATCGGCCACCGCGCCTTCGTGGCGGTCACCTTCGATCCGCGTAAGGCCGCGACGCTGGGACTGCGCCCGAACCTGGCGATTCCGGTGCTGACCGTGCTGATGGCGGTGGCGATGGTGGCCTCCTTCCACGTCGTGGGCACATTGCTGGTACTCGGACTGCTGGTGGCGCCACCGGCCGCCGCCCTGTTGTGGGCGAGCTCGATCCCGCGCGTGATGGCGCTCTCTGCCGTGCTCGGCACGGTCGCGGTCTACCTGGGCCTGCTGATCTCCTGGCACGCAGGTACCGCGGGCGGCGCCACCATCGCCGGGGCCGCGGTCCTGCTATTCTTCGCCTCGGCATTGCTCACCCGGTTGCGCGACCGCTGGGTGACGGCTGCGGCCGTCGCGGCGGTCGGTTGCGTTGTCGCCGGATGTGCCACGGACACAACGACGTCGGAGCCCATCCCGTCGGCGACCACAGCGGATGGAGTCGGCGTCGAGGACGGCGCCAGGGAGGCCGACGGACCGCTCACCAAACTGGTCCTCGTCGATCCGTCGACCGGCGCGGTGTCGGTCTACGATGCCGTCGACGAGGCCGAGACGCGCATCGGCACCTACGGACCCGTCGACATGGTGGTCGGCGACGGCCGCTTCGCCTATCTGCGCACCGGTGAGCGGACCACGGTGATCGATTCCGGTGCATGGACTTTCGACCATGGCGATCACTACCACTACTTCGCAAGTTCGCCGGCCGAGGTGGCGACGCTGGACGTGCCGGTGGCCTCTGTCGCCGCAAGCAACTCGACGGCCGCCGTCCGCTCCGAAAGCGGTGCAACGGAATTGCTGATGCGCGAGCCGCTCGGCCAGAAGTCGGTACACCGATCGCCGTTGGAACTGCCGGCCGGTGTCGCCGCGGCGGCACCGTACGGCGCTCGGGTGGTCACCGTCACCACCGACGGCCGTATCCGGGTCACCGATGCGGCAGGCAGTACCGAGGTCCCCGGCCGATGCCGACAGGCCTCATGGGCCGTGCCCACCCGGCGCGCAGTGCTTTTCGGATGTGACACCGGCGCCGTCCGCGTCACCGGTGGTGAGAAGAACCTGACCGTGACGGCCGCCCCGTATCCCGCCGACGCACCGGCACAGCGACCCACGCGCATGCAGCACCGGGCCCGCGCCGATGTCGTCGCCGGTGTCGCCGATGGGACGGTCTGGATGCTCGACAGCAGGCAGCGTTCGTGGACGGTGCTACGCATTGCCGACGCAGTGGCCGCCAACACCGCCGGTGACGGCACCATCCTGGTGTTGCACCGCGACGGTGCCCTCAGTGCGCATGACGCCCTGACCCGCGCCGAGACTGCTCGGATCACGTTGTTCGCGGCTCCTGTTCCCACCTCGGAGCTCCAGCCCGTGATCGAGATCGATTCCGATCGCGCGTATGTCAACGATGCTGCTGCCCGGGCGGTGTACGAGATCGACTATGCCGACGGGTTGCGGATCGCACGCACCTTGCGGACCGAGGTGAGCCCGGGTCTGATGGTGGAGGCCGGTCGGTGAGGCGCCTGCATGCGCTGCTGTTGACGCTCGTCATGGCGGTGATGACAGCATGCGGCAGCGGCACAGCTCACGACGGTGACATTGTGGTGACCACGAACATCTTGGGCGATGTGGTCCGCCATATCGTCGGCGACACCGCACCCGTCCGGGTGCTCATGCAGGCGGGTGCCGACCCGCACTCCTTCGGAATCTCCGCCCAGGACGCCGCCGCCATGAACGACGCCTCGCTGATCATCCACAACGGTCTGGGCCTGGAAGAGAACCTCGTTTGCAATGTGGAAGGTGCTGCCGCCCACGGTGTTCCGACGCTGGCGGTCGGTGAGCACATCGACCCGATCCGCTACACAGACGGGGAGAACGCAGGTTCGCCGGACCCACACTTCTGGACGGATCCGCAGCGCATCCTCATGGCGGTCGACGTCATCGAACAGGCGCTGCTGCGCGATGTCGCCGGTATCGACCGGGTGGCCTTGTCCCGCAACGCCGAAGCCTATCGCGAGCAGCTGCGTGCACTCGACCGGCATATGTTGGACGGATTCGCGGCGCTGCCTGCCGATCGCCGCAAGCTGGTCACCAACCACCATGTGCTCGGATATCTGGCGCAGCGGTTCGATTTCGACGTGATCGGCGCGGTGGTGCCCAGCGGAACCACCCTGGCCGCCCCCAGTCCGTCGGATCTGCAGTCGCTGGTCGGTGCGATCGAGGATGCCCGGGTGCCGGCGATCTTCGTCGACTCGTCTCAGCCGGACAAACTCGCTCGCGTGCTGGCCGAGGACGCCGGCGTGCGAGTGCGCATCATCGGCCTCTACAGCGAGTCCCTCTCTGCACCAGGAACTCCGGGTGCGACCTATCTGGACATGATGCGCGCCAACACCGACGCCATCGTCACCGGCCTGCGATAGCGGTCAGAAAAGGAGCGAAAATGTCCCACTCGCGGTGGATGTACCGCGTCGGAGCCGTGACGTGCGCGGCGGTTGCACTGACCGCATGCTCATCCGGCGGTGACAATGCAGGCAGCCCCACCCCGTCCGACGGCGCCTCGGATTCGGCTGCTGCCGGTGCGCCGATCGTCGAGCCGTTGGTCGCGACCTACGACGGCGGGCTCTATGTGCTCGATGGGCGCACACTGGAAGTCGAACAGGACATTCCGCTCGACGGATTCCTGCGCGTGAATCCGGCCGGGGACAGCGCGCATGTGCTGGTCACCACCAGCGCGGGATTCCGAATCCTGGACGCTGCGAGCGGCCGGCTGACCGAGGACACCTTCCCCGCCGTCGATGCCGGTCATGTCACCCCGCATGGGGAGAACACGGTCCTGTTCGACGACGGTACCGGTGAGATCACCGCGTTCGACCCACACGATCTGGAAAAGGGCGGCCTGCCGCCGACGCACACCTTCAAGACTCCTGAGCCGCACCATGGCGTCGCGGTGATCCTCTCGGATGGAACACTTCTGGAGACCAGGGGTAACCCGGACACCAGGACCGGTGCCGTTGCGCTGCAGGGGGATCGGGAGATCGCAGTCAATCAGGATTGCCCGGGTGTGCACGGTGAGGCGGTGGCCGCCGACGAGGTGGTGATCCTGGGCTGCGAGAACGGCGTGATCACCTTCGCCGACGGCCGATTCACCAAGATCGCCAGCCCGACACCGTATGGCAGGGTCGGCAACACCCGTGGTCACGAGGACTCACCGGTGGTGTTGGGAGACATGAAGATCGACGCCGATGCCGAACACGAACGCCCCGAGCAGTTCGCCCTCATCGATACCGTCACCGACCAGATGAAGATCGTCCGGTTGCCGGCCGGGGTCAGCTACTGGTTCAGGTCGCTCGGGCGCGGCCCGCAGGCCGAGGCACTGATCATGGGGACCGACGGCAAGCTGCACGTCTTCGACCCCGTCAGCGGCGACGTGGTGAAATCGATCGCGGTGAGCGAACCCTGGACCGAGCCCGACGACTGGCAGCAGCCCGGTCCCGCCGTGTTCACCCGGGGAGACGCCGTGTACGTCTCCGATCCGGCTGCCAAGCAGATCCACCTGGTGGATCTGGCGGGCGGCACCGTCACCGAATCGGTGACCTTGGAGCAGACGCCCAACGAGCTGAGCGGGGCAGTCGGCCACGACCACTGATCCTGAGCGCACCGAGACGGCCCGGCGGAGATTTCCGCCGGGCCGTCCTGTGCGTCATCAGTGTGAATGCTTCTAGTGTGAATGCTGTTGTGCCACGGCCCAGGTCGGCAACGGATCCGGATAGTCGCGCCAGACATCCGGCCCGGCGGCCAGTTCGGCATCGGTCAGCAGTGCCGCGTCGAGCAGCCCGGTGACCTTGTCCCGGTCGAGCTTGATGCCGATGAACACGATCTCCTGGCCCGCTGCGATCTCGGTGCCCGACCAGTACTGGGCGGGTTCGATCACCAGGTTCGGACCCGCCTGCGACCAGATGGCGGCGATGGTGGGTCGGCTCGCGATCCAACAGAATCCCTTGCTGCGCAATACCCTGGTGACCTGACCCAGCGCCTCGCTCAGGCGTTGTGGATGGAACGGCCGGTCGGACCGATAGGTCATCGAGCTGATGCCGTACTCCTCGGTCTCCGGGGTGTGACCGTCGGCGATCTCCTCGTCCCAGCCCGGGGTCGAGGCGGCGGCTTCGGGATCGAACAGCCCGGTGCCCAGCACCTCGGAGGTGTCCACCACACCGTGATCGGTCCTGATCAGCTTGGCGCTCGGATTGAGCCTGCGCAGCAGGGTTTCGACCGTGTCGAGGGTGGCCGCGGATACCAGATCGGTCTTGTTGAGCAGGATGACATCGGCGAACTCGACCTGATCGGTCAGTAGGTCGGCGATGCTGCGCGCGTCGCCCTCGCCCGCGGCCAGGTCACGCTCGGCCAGTGCCTCTCCGCGCACCACCTCGGTCAGGAAGGTCGACGCGTCCACCACGGTCACCAGGGTGTCGAGCTTGGCCAACCGCCCGAGCTGGAAACCGTCCTCGAACTCCCACTCGAAGGTGGCCGCGACCGGCATGGGTTCGGAGATCCCGGTCGATTCGATGACCAGGTGGTCGAAGCGGTTCTGCCGGGCGAGCGCACCGACGGCCTCGACCAGGTCCTCGCGCAGGGTGCAGCAGATGCAGCCGTTGGTCAGTTCGACGAGCTTTTCCTCGGATCGTTCGAGGTGACCCTGTCCGGCGATCAGGGCGGCATCGATGTTGACCTCGCTCATGTCGTTGACGATGACCGCCACGCGGAGTCCGTCGCGGTTGGCCAGGATGTGGTTGAGCAGGGTCGTCTTGCCTGCGCCGAGGAAGCCGGACAGGACGGTGACGGGTAACGGGGCTGTCATGTCACTCCTCAATGAAAATGATTACCAATAAGACATCCTCCGATTCGACGGCGATTAATGCAAACGGTTATCGTTATCGCCGTGACGCACACGCCCCGCATGCTTGCCGCCATCGCGCTGGCACTCCCGTTCGCTCTGGCCGCCTGTGGTTCCGGCGACCAGACCCCCGTCGCATCTGAAGCGGCAACCGCGGATTGCCCGACCACCCCGGTTCGGGTGGTCGTCAGCGTCGATCAATGGGGGCAGATCGTCTCGGCCCTCGGCGGCGCCTGTGCCGAGGTCACCACCGTGCTGGCCGGCTCGTCGGTGGATCCGCACGACTTCGAACCGGCGCCCTCGGACGCCGCGGATTTCCAGGGCGCGCAACTGGTCGTCGTCAACGGCGGGCACTACGACGAATGGGCCACCAAGCTCGCGCAGAGCACGGCGCCCGACGCGCCCGTGGTGAATGCGATCGACATTCTCGGCGGTGAGCACGAGGGGCACGATCACGAGGGTGCGGGCCACGAAGAGCCCGGCCATGAGGGCCATGACCATGCCGACGGAACCAATCCGCACGCCTGGTACAGCCCCGTCGCAGTGACCGATGTCGCGGAAGCGGTCACCGCCAAACTCACCGAGCTGGCCCCGGCCGCCGGTGACTACTTCGCCGGGAAGCAGACCGAGTTCACCCAATCGATGCAGCCTTACCGCTCCCTCATCGACAAGATCAAGGACGGTGCCGCGGGGAAGACTTACGCGGCCACCGAAAGCCTCTTCGACGATATGGCTGCCGCTCTCGAACTGCAGAACCGCACCCCGCAGGGCTATCAGGTGGCCTCGTCGAACGAGACCGATCCGTCCCCGGCCGATCTCGACGCCTTCCTCCGGTTGCTCGGCGACCGGGGTGTCGATGTCCTGATCTACAACACCCAGACCGAGGGTTCGGTGCCCGAGCAGGTCCGTGCGGCCGCCGAGGCCGCCGGCGTGCCGGTGGTGAATGTCACCGAAACGATTGCGCCGGGCGCCGAGACGTTCGAGGCTTGGCAGGTGAACCAACTCACCGCCCTCGCCGAGGCTCTCGGCATCTCGACCTAGTGTTCGAACCCGCGGTGTCCGAACCCGCGCTCGTGTTCGATGATGTGAGCGTCGTCCGCGGCGGCCGGCTCATCTGGTCCGAGGGCAGCTTCGCCATCCCCGCCGGCGGCATCGTCGCCCTCATCGGGCCCAACGGCTCCGGCAAGTCGACCATGCTGTCGGCGATCCTCGGGTTGCTACCCGTGGCGTCGGGCGCGATCCGCGTGCTGGGCGCCAAGCCGGGTGTCAACAACGACGTGATCGGTTATGTACCGCAGGATTACGTTGCAGGCGCCGGGGAGGCGATCCGGGCGCGTGACGCCGTGACGCTGGGCCTGACCGGCAGGCGCTGGGGTGTACACCGCACCACGCGCGCGGACCGGGCTGCCGTACAGGAAGCACTGACCGCCGTGGAGGCCGACGATTTCGCCGACCGCCGGGTGTCACAGCTCTCCGGAGGGCAGCGGCAACGCATCGCGCTGGCCAACGCCTTGGTATCCCGCCCGCGATTGCTGATCCTCGATGAACCGCTGGCCGCCCTCGACCTGCGAAATCAGCATGAGATCGTCGCCCTGCTGGCCCGGCTCAACGCCGATTTCGCGGTGACGATTCTTGTTGTCGCGCACGACCTCAACCCGCTGCTCTCGGTGCTCAGCAGTGCGATCTACCTGCTCGACGGGCACGCTCACCATGCCCCGATCGATGATGTCATCGACGCTGACCTGCTGACCCATCTGTACGGCACCCGGATCCAGGTGGCCAACACCCTGCAGGGCCGGATGTACATGCGGAGCGGGCAGTGACGACGAGCGTCCTCGCACTGGGCTATCAGCAGAACTGGTGGGACATCCTGACTTCGGCGTTCATGCGCAACGCGTTGATCGGTGGCACCCTCGTCGCACTGGCCGCAGGCCTGATCGGCTACTTCATCATCGTGCGCAATACGGCCTTCGCCGCGCACGCGCTGGCCCATATCGGTTTGCCCGGTGCCACCGGTGCCGTCTTGCTCGGGCTTCCGGCGGGGCTTGGTCTCGGAGTCTTCTGTGTCGGCGGAGCGCTGGTCATCGGCGCGATGGGTAAACGCGCGGGGGACCGTGAGGTGACCACCGGCACCGTGCTGGCACTGGCCACCGCCTTCGGGTTGTTCTTCAACTCGCTGGCGACCAAGAACTCCTCGACGTTGACCAATGTGCTGTTCGGCAATCTGCTGGCCATCACCCACGAGCAACTGCTCACCTTCGCCGCCCTGCTGGCCGCGATCGCCGTGGCGGTGGTCGTCATCTACCGACCGCTGTTGTTCGCCTCGGTCAATCCACAGGTGGCCGAGGCGAAGGGGGTGCCGGTACGGATGCTGTCGGTGCTCTTCATGGCGCTGTTGGGGGTTGCGGTGACGATGGCAGTGCAGGCCGTCGGCACGCTGTTGCTCTTCGCGCTCATCGTGACACCGGCGGCCACCGCGATCATGCTGACGGCGCAGCCGTTGGCGGCCATGGCGATCTCGACGGGCATCAGCCTGAGCTCGGTGTGGCTCGGCCTCGGCGTCTCGGCGGTGTTCAACCTGCCGCCCAGTTTCGTTATCGTGACCATCGCCTGTCTGGTCTGGCTGGTGGTCTGGGCCGGTAGCCGGATAACGAACCGAGAACCGTCGCACCGTTGACAGATGGCGCGGTGGAGCATCTCTCGGCGGTCACGGTGCGGACCATCCGCTAGCCTCATGAGGCATGTCCCGAAGTCCGGGTCCGCGGAGGCGGGCGACGCTGGCTTCGCTGGCCGCCGAACTCAATGTCTCGCGCACCACCGTCTCCAACGCCTACAACCGGCCCGACCAGTTATCGGCCGATCTGCGTGAGCGGGTGCTCGCCGCGGCCAAGGAACTCGGCTACCCGGGCCCCGACCCGGTGGCGCGGTCGCTGCGCACCCGGCGCGCCGGGGCGGTGGGGCTGATGATCACCGAGCCGTTGAACTACTCGTTCAGTGACCCGGCTGCGCTGGATTTCGTTGCCGGGCTTGCCGAATCGTGCGAGGTGGCCGGCCAGGGCCTGCTGCTGATCGCGGTCGGCCCCAACCGCAGCGTCGAGGACGGTACCGCAGCGGTGCTGTCGGCCGGGGTCGATGGGTTCGTGGTCTACTCGGCATCCGATGACGATCCGTATCTGCCGGTGTTGCTACAGCGTCAGCTGCCCATCGTCATCGTCGATCAGCCGATCGACGTCCCTGGCGCATCGCGGGTGGGCATCGACGATCGCGCCGCGATGCGGCAACTGGCCGAGTATGTGATCGGGCTGGGACACCGGGAGATCGGCCTGCTGACAATGCGACTGGGGCGGGAATGGCCGCTGGAGACCACCGCGCCGATGGTCGCGGACCCGGAACGGCTGGATTCGCCGCACTTCCACGTGCAGTGCGAGCGCGTGCACGGCGTGTACGACGCGATGACGGCTGCCGGTCTGGATCCGGCGAGCCTCACCGTCGTCGAGAGCTACGAGCATCTTCCCGGCTCCGGCGGGGCGGCCGCCGAAGTGGCGCTGGCTGCGAACCCTCGCATCACCGCGCTGATGTGCACCGCGGACGTGCTTGCCCTCTCGGCGATGGATCATCTGCGCGCGCGGGGAATCTTCGTGCCGGGACAGCTGACGGTGACGGGTTTCGATGGGGTGCCCGAGGCGCTGGCCCGTGGGCTGACGACGGTCTCGCAGCCCGGTATGGAGAAGGGTCGCCGCGCCGGGGAATTGCTGCATCATCCGCCGCGCTCCGGTCTGCCGGTCGTCGAGCTGCTCGACACCGAGGTCATCCGCGGTCGGACGTCTGGTCCTCCGGGCTGAGCAGTCGCGCAACGATGATGTCGTCATGGGTGTGCTGGCCATCCGCGCCGGCAGGAACCTCCCGGCGTCGGCCACGCTCGACTCGCACCTCCCACCGGTCGTCGAACAGTGCGCGGACATCGTCGTGGAGCAGATACATCGCCGGATCGAACCCGTGCGATTTGGCCAACTCGACATCGATATCGGCGTGGTGGACCACCAGCAGCGTTCCCCTTGGGGCCACGGCCGAGAGCAACGCCGTTCCCGCCGCGCCGTCCGGTGTGCGCAACAGCGCGGGATAGTGCGCTGTCACCAGATCGAAGCCGCCGGCAGGAACCTCCATGTCTTCCAGTCGATTTCGCACCCAGCTCACCCGAACGCCGGCCGTGGCGGCGGCTGCGGCCGCCTGTTCGAGTGCCACCCGCGACACGTCCAGCGCGGTCACCTGCCAGCCCCTGCCCGCCAGATACACCGCATCGGCGCCGAGTCCACAACCGATATCCAAAGCCGTACCGGCGGGGAGGCTGGCCGTCTCGGCCACGATGGCAGGGTTGGGTCGACGTGCGGGCAGCCGGTCCAAGAAGGCGGTGTAGCGCTCGTCCCACTCGTCGAAAACCAGTGTGGAATGCGGTGTTTTGGTCATACCACCAGGCTGGCCCGTGGTCCGTCGATCGCGCAAAGGATATTGCTGATCAGGCAAGCCGACGGGTGCGCTCCTCGGCGAGCATTCCCAGCACCGCGGCGACGTCGGTGGGGGAGTCGACCCGGAATTCGGCCAGGCTTTCCCCTGGGCCTACCTTGACCCCGATATCCCCCTTGCGCATCCGCCGGAATGCCTTCTCGTCGGTGACGTCATCGCCGAGGAACACCACAGCCGTTGCGGCACAACGGTCCCGCAGCACGTCGAGCGCCTCGCCCTTGTCGGTGACCACCACCGCGAACTCCAGGACCGACTTGCCCTCGGTCAGGTGCGCATCCCACGTCGCGGCCGCCTCGTGGGCCGCCGCGAGTGCCGCTTCGCCGTCGGCGATGGATGCGTTGCGTACGTGCAGCGCGACGCTGGCCGGTTTGGTCTCCACTGCGACTCCGGGGCGGTTCTCTGCGATGGAGCGCAGTGTCGCGATGATCTCGCCCAGCAGTTCGGCGTCGATATCGTGGACGAATCCGGTGTCGAACTCGGCGCCATGGCTACCGACGGCATGCACGGCGGGTGACGCGGCGGACAGCTCCCTCAGCACCGCGAGTTCGCGTCCGGAGATCAGGGCCGCGGCGGTACCGGGAAGTGCCGCCAGCGCCTCGAGTGCGGTTGCCGCCTCGGGGAGTGGTCGGGCATCAGCGGGATCGGCCACGATCGGCGCGAGTGTGCCGTCGAAGTCGGAGGTGACGAGCAGGCGGGGGGTGTCGGCGGCCTCGATGAGGGCCCGCCGCAGACCGGTGTCGAACACCTCTCACACCTTAGGTTGTTCGCCGTCCCCGATCAGGAGTCGCACCGCGAGATCCAGGCGTTTGGCGACATCGGTGGCCGAGGCGCGCCGGGTCAACCAGGCCAGCAGGTTGGACAGCCAGACATCGGAGATGACCCTGGCGATGTGGTACTGGTCCTCGGTGGGTTCTCCATCGCTCATCGCGCGGGCGAACATCGAGTCCATGAGTTTGCCGACATGATCGACCTCACCGGCGGCCGAGGCATCGGCGAAGACGAAGGCGCGGGTCATGGCCTCGGTGAGCAGCGGGTTGCGCTGCATGGACCGGTTCAGCCTGCCCACCATCACGTTGAGCCGCTCGTAGGGTGTTCCGCCGGTGAGCGTGGCCCGGTCGGATTTGGCGTCGATGCGTTCGAACTCCCGGCCCAGGGCCGACACCAGCAGGTGCACCTTCGACGGGAAGTAGCGGTACAGGGTGCCGACCGCGACATCGGCGCGTTCGGCCACCGCGCGCATCTGGACCGCCTCGTAACCGCCCTTGGAGGCGATGGCCAAGGTGGCATCCAGGATGCGCTTACGTCGTTCCCGCTGGGCCTCGGACCCGAGTTCGGATTCGGACAGCACGGCCACGGCCATCACCTGTCGAGGTGAATCAGAACCCGATCCGGGTTGTGCTGGCGATGACATCTGCCGGGCTCCTTCGTGGTGCGTGTGCCGGGAAAACGATACGCAAGCGGCATGCGGATCCACCACCTCCCCGGCATAGATCACAGCGGCGTGTCCTGCTGCGACGGCAGTCGACTTGACGCTGGGACGCTGGCACTATTAGAACACGTTCTAGTGGGAAGCGCGGCCTTCTCACCCTATGCGAGGAGTAGCCGGTGTCTGTGCTGTCCGTCCCGACCGATACATCGGATGAGGCCGCGGCCCGTGAGCTGGTCAGAGACTGGGTTCCCAGCTCCGGTTCCATCACCGCGGTCCGCAATGTCGAACTCGGTGATCCGCAGGCCTGGCGGGCGCCGTATGCGGGCTTCGCCGAACTAGGGGTATTCGGTGTCGCGGTGCCCGAGGAGTACGGCGGGGCGGGCAGCACCGTGGCGGATCTGCTCGCGATGATCGACGAGGCGGCGGCCGGCCTGATCCCCGGACCGGTCGCGGGGACCGCGCTGGCCACCTTGGTCGCCGACGATCCGGCCGTCTTGGAGGCGCTGGCCACTGGGGAACGCAGCGCGGGCATCGCCATGACGTCCGACATCACGGTCGATTCCGGTACCGCCACCGGGACCGCGCCCTACGTGCTGGGTGCCGATCCGGGCGGGGTGCTCATCCTGCCGGCCGGGAGCCACTGGATCCTGGTGGACGCGAGTTCCGACGGCGTCACCATCGACCCGCTCGAAGCCACCGACTTCTCCCGGCCGCTGGCCCGGGTCACCCTGACGTCGGCACCGGCGCAGCAGCTGAGCGCGTCGGCGCAGCGGGTCACCGATCTCATGGCCACCGTGCTGGCCGCCGAGACGGCCGGTTTGGCCCGTTGGCTGCTCAACACCGCCAACGAGTACGCCAAGGTGCGCGAGCAGTTCGGCAAGCCGATCGGCAGCTTCCAGGCCGTCAAGCACATGTGCGCGGAGATGCTGCTGCGCAGCCAGCAGGTCACCGTCGCGGCCGCCGACGCGATCGCGGCCGCGGCCGGTGACGATGCCGACCAGCTGTCCATCGCCGCCGCGGTGGCGGCAGCCATCGGTATCGACGCCGCGAAGCTGAACGCACGCGATTGCATCCAGGTGCTCGGCGGGATCGGGATCACCTGGGAGCATGATGCGCACCTGTACCTGCGTCGGGCATATGCCAACGCACAGTTCCTCGGCGGCCGGTCGCGTTGGTTGCGGCGCGTCGTGGAGCTGACCCGCGCCGGGGTGCGCCGCGAACTGCATGTCGACACCGCCGACGCCGATGCCATCCGTCCCGAGATCGCCGCGGCCGCCGCACGGATCGCCGCGCTGCCCGAGGATCAACGGGGCCGCGCACTCGCCGAGTCCGGGCTGCTGGCTCCGCATTGGCCGGCACCCTATGGGCGGGACGCGACCCCGGCCGAACAGTTGGTGATCGATGAGGAACTGGCGGCCGCCGAGGTGGCGCGCCCGGACATCTCGATCGGTTGGTGGGCCGCGCCGACGATCCTTGCCGCCGGTACGCCCGAACAGATCGATCGGTTCATCCCGGGCACCCTCAACGGTGACATCTTCTGGTGCCAGCTGTTCTCCGAGCCCGGCGCGGGGTCGGATCTGGCGGCCCTGCGTACCAAAGCGGTGCGGGCCGAGAAGGACGGGGTGACCGGTTGGTCGCTGACCGGACAGAAGGTGTGGACCTCCAACGCGCACCGCGCCAACTGGGGTATCTGCCTGGCCCGTACCAATCCGGACGCTCCGAAACACAAGGGCATCACTTACTTCCTGGTCGAGATGAGCTCACCGGGTATCGATATTCGGCCGCTACGCGAGATCACCGGCGAGGCGCTGTTCAACGAGGTCTTCTTCGACGACCTGTTCGTTCCCGACGACTGCGTGGTCGGGGAGGTGGACGGCGGCTGGCCGTTGGCCCGCACGACGCTGGCCAACGAGCGCGTCGCCATCGCCACCGGTGGGGCGTTGGACAAGGGTATGGAGCATCTGCTCGCCGTGATCGGTGACCGCGAGCTCGACGGCGCCGAGGCCGATCGCTTGGGCGCCCTCATCACCCTGGCGCAGGTCGGCTCGCTGTTGGATCAGCTCATTGCGCGGATGGCATTGGGCGGCAACGATCCCGGGGCACCGTCGAGCGTGCGCAAGCTGATCGGCGTGCGCTACCGGCAGGGGTTGGCCGAGGCGGCGATGGAGTTCCAGGATGGCGGCGGCATCGTCGACTCGCCCGATGTCCGGTACTTCCTCAACACGCGCTGCCTGAGCATCGCCGGGGGCACCGAGCAGATCCTGCTCACCCTCGCCGGTGAGCGGCTGCTGGGGTTGCCGCGGTAGTCAGGTATCCCAGCAACAACCGGACCACCTCGTCTTCCAGCTGGGTGGTGTCGACCTGTTGCACGATGAGCCGGTGCACAAGCGACTCGATGGTGACGACGGTCAGACGAGCAGCGAAGTCCGGGTCGGCGACCTCGACTTCCGGGCGGTGACGCAGCAGCTCGGTCACCCAGGCAACCGCGCGTGATTCGATCTGGTGCAGTCGCTCCAGCAGCGCCGCCGAGCGCGGTGCCTGCTCGAACAACACGCGGTGCAACGCGGGATCACCGCGATGATTGTCGATGGTCGCCCTGACGAAGAGGCGCAGCGTGCTCTCCAATGAGCTCGGCAGCCCGTCGCGCGATCGCTGCGTCAGCAGCTCGCCACCCGCCTCGATGTGTTCGTCGATCAGCGCGGCCAGGATCGCGTCTTTGTTCGGGAAGTATTGGTAGAGCGAGCCGATCGACATCTCGGCGGCTTCGGCGACGCGATTGGTGGTGCCCGCCACGTATCCGTGTGCGCTGAAAATGTGAGCAGCCGCATCGAGTATGCGGCGCCGGGTCTGTGCCGAACGGGCCTGACGTGGCTGTTTACGAGGCTTGAAGCGATCGGTCGGCGCCATGTCATCTCCGCGGAAAAAGCGAGTAGTCAACCACTATGGCGCCGCCGGAGAATCGTCGCCTATGCAGCGCGTACATGTCGAGACCATACTGCCCACCGACGCCGACCGGGTGTGGACCGCCATGCAGTATCCGGTCACGTTCCTCTACGTGTGCCGGGGTCTGTTGAGTCTTCCCGCACTCGATGGACGCAGCGCGCCACTGCGGGTCGGGGAACGCGGGAGCGGCTGGCTTTTCGCCTTTCACGTGCTGCCGGTCTACCGACACACCCTCGAGGTGCTCAGCGCCGATCCCGACACCCGCACGATCCGCACCCATGAGTACGGCGGCGTGCTCACGGCGTGGGATCACACACTCCACGTGGAACCGATTGACGAGAAGCGTTGCCGCTACCGCGATTCGGTCGATATTGACGCGGGCGTGCTGACTCCCGTCGTTGTCCGGGTGGCCCGCGGAATCTATCGATACCGGCACCGTCGGTGGCACCGGCTGGTGGCCAAACACCTCAGCTGAGCGTGTGCGGAGCTCAGCCGAATGTCGTCTGCGCGCAGGCCTTCGGCGTGGTCACGTTGACGCCGCCGAACACCACCTGGATATCGGAGCAGACGACGAAACTCCCGTCGGTGGTGGGCCGCCCGGAGCGCCAGTCGGTCTGCACCGAATCTCCGTCGGTGGCAAAGCGTTGCAGCGGGCCGCCACCGAAATAGGTCACCGAGACCGTGTAGTCGCTGTCGGCCTTGTAGGCCTTGGACAGCACATTGTCGTGGTTGGCGCCCTTGAGTTCCCTGGGCATCCCGGCCGGTGCGCTGTACCAGGCCTCTTGCCAGGTGCTGCGATTCATGTTGCGGATGACGATCGTCTGGCGCGCCCAGGTGTCCTGGGGCAGACCGATCGGCCCGCTCGGGGTCAGCAGGCTGGCCTGGGTCCGGAAGAAGCACTTGCCGTCGCTACCCGGGCAGTCGGCGGTCACCTGCATCTCTACGATGCCCTGCGGCGTCGGTATCGACGACGTCCCGGTGTTCGAGGCGGCCGATGCCGTGGGGACGGGAAGCGCGGCCAGCGCAGCACACGCCACCGCGGTTGCACCAAGAATCTTCTTCACAGCCATCCCTCCGCTCGTCTGCACGTTAGCCCGAGCACTATTCGTCGTAGGTGACTTCCACCGAATCCGATGTGGGCAAAGCCTGGCAGGCCAGGATGAGACCCTCGTCGAGATCGGACGGCTCGAGGACATCGTTGATCTCCATCTCGACACCGCCCTTGCGCATCAGCACCGCGCACGCCCCGCAATGGCCCTCGCGGCAGGAGAAGGGCGCATCCAGACCCTTGTTCAGCAAGACATCGAGCAACTTGGCCTTGCGCGGCCACTCGATCTCGTGGGTGGTCCCGTCCAGTTCGACGATCGCCTGCGCGGGGCCGCGATCATCGTCCTCTTCCACGTCGATGACGACCTGAGCGAACGGGTCCGAATCCAGAGACTTGAACACCTCGATGTGGATATGCCTGGCGTCGACTGTCTTGCAGGCCGCCTCGGCGGCGGACATGAAGGGACCGGGCCCGCAGATGAATGCCTCATGTGCTGCGAACGGTCGCACCAGGGTCGCCAAAGCATCGGTGTTGGGCAGACCCTGCACCGTCTCCAGCCAGTGGATCACCGTCAACCGGTCCGGGTGTGCGGCGGCCAACTCACGCAGCGTTTCGGCGAAGATGACCGAGTTCTCGTCCCGGTTGGCGTACACCAGGACGACCTTTCCGGTGCCCTCGGCCAGCGCGGACTTGCAGATCGCCATCATCGGGGTGATCCCACTGCCCGCGGCCAACAACAGGAAATCGGTGTCCAGCGTCTTGGGCACGAAGGTGCCCGATGGGGCAAGCACGTGCATGCGCATACCGGGATGAGCGTTGTCGCACAGCCAATTCGACGCGTACCCGTCGGCGGTCCGCTTGACGGTCACGGTCAGCTTCTCGTCACGTGCCGGTGAACTCGACAGCGAGTAGCAGCGGGCCACCGACCCGGTCCGCTCGCTGGGCACCCGCAGCGTCAGGAACTGGCCGGGCGAGTACCGCAACTTCTCGGCGGGCACATCGCTGCCGCCCGGGATGTCGAACACGAGCGACCGCGCATCGGCCGTCTCCTCGATGACGGCGGCGATCTCCAGTTCCAGCACATGGCTGCCGAGCGGTTCCTCCGTCACAGGCCTGGCCTCATTTCCCTCATAACTAGAACATGTTACAAAACTGCAGTTGCGCAGGTCCAGCCGTTGATTGAGCGCGCTACTCGACACAAATCGTAACGTGTTCTAATCTTTTGCTAGTGACGGATCTCGATCCAGGAGGCAATTCAGTGACGTCCATTGAACAGCGTGACGTGCAGGCAGTTCTGAGCGGTATCGACGATCTGTTGCCGAACCTGCGGGAACGCGCCCAGATCGCCGAAGACCAGCGCCAGGTTCCCTACGAGACCATCAACGAACTCGATGAGGTCGGCTTCTTCAAGCTGCTCCAGCCCGAGCAGTGGGGCGGCCTACAGGCCGATCCGACCGTTTTCTACGAGGCCGTCCGTCGGCTGGCCAGCGCATGCGGGTCGACCGGCTGGATCAGCTCGATCATCGGCGTGCACAACTGGCACCTGGCGCTGTTCGACCAGCGCGCCCAGGACGAGGTGTGGGGCGACGACCCGACCGTGCGTGTCTCGTCCTCCTACGCCCCGATGGGTGCGGGAACCGTGGTCGACGGCGGTTATCTGGTCAGCGGAGCATGGCAGTGGTCCTCCGGTAGTGAACACGCCACCTGGGCGTTCCTCGGCGGCCCGGTCATCAAGGACGGCCGGCCGGTGGACTTCGGCAGCTTCCTGATCCCGCGCACCGAATACACGATCGACGATGTCTGGCATGTCGTCGGACTCAAGGGCACCGGCAGCAACACCGTCGTCGTCAAGGACGTGTTCGTGCCCTCACACCGGTTCCTGTCCTACAAGGCCATGAACGACGGCACCGCGGGCGGCTACCAGAACAACACCGCTCCGGTCTACAAGATGCCGTGGGGCACCATGCATCCCACCACCATCTCGGCCCCGATCGTCGGTATGGCCTATGGCGCGTACGCCGCCCATGTCGAGCATCAGGGCAAGCGCGTCCGGGCCGCCTTCGCCGGTGAGAAGTCCAAGGACGATCCGTTCGCCAAGGTGCGCATCGCCGAGGCCGCCAGCGATATCGATGCGGCATGGCGTCAGCTGATCGGCAATGTCGGTGACGAGTACGCCCTGTTGCAGGCGGGCAAGGAGATCCCCTACGAGCTGCGTGCCCGTGCGCGCCGCGACCAGGTCCGGGCGACCGCCCGCGCCATCGCCTCGATCGACCTGCTGTTCGAGTCGGCCGGTGCCACCGCGCTGGTCACCGGCGCTCCGCTGCAGCGGTTCTGGCGGGACGCCCACGCGGGCCGGGTGCACGCCGCCAACGAGCCGGAGCGTGCCTACCTGATCTTCGGTAACAACGAGTTCGGTCTGCCGCCCGCGGACACGATGGTCTGATGACGGCCATTTCGGAGATCACATTCGAGTCGACGTCGCGGTACGCCGACGTGCAGGCCGGCGACCTGGCCATGCGGTTGCACTACCACGAGGCGGGCGACCCGACGTCGCAGACCATCGTGCTGTTGCACGGCGGCGGACCGGGCGCGTCGAGCTGGTCGAATTTCGGCCGTAACATCGCCGTGCTCGCCGAGCACTACCACGTGTTGGCCATCGACCAGCCCGGTTACGGACTGTCGGACAAGCACACCGAGCACGAGCAGTACAACCGCTACAGTGCCAAGGCTGTGCTCGGGCTGCTCGACAAGCTCGAGATCACCGGACGTGTTCCGCTGCTGGGCAATTCGCTCGGTGGTGGCACCGCGGTGCGCTTCGCGCTGGACTATCCCGATCGCGCGGGCAAGCTCATCCTGATGGGTCCCGGCGGGCTGTCGGTGAACCTGTTCGCCCCCGATCCGACCGAGGGCGTGAAGGCGCTGGCGAAGTTCAACTTCGAGCCGACCCGCGAGAACCTCGAGGCGTTCATCAGGATCATGGTGTTCGACCAGAAGCTGGTCACCCCGGAGCTGGTCGAGGAGCGCTTCAAGATCGCCAGCACCCCGGAGTCACTGGCGGCCACCCGGGCGATGGGAAAGTCGTTCGCGGGTCCCGATTTCGAGCTCGGCATGATGTGGCGCGAGGTGTACAAGCTGCGCCAGCCGGTGCTGCTGATCTGGGGGCGAGAGGACCGGGTGAACCCGCTCGACGGCGCGCTGGTGGCAGTCAAGCAGATCCCGCGCGTGCAGCTGCACGTCTTCGGGCAGTGCGGACACTGGGCGCAGGTCGAGAAGTTCGACGAATTCAACAAGCTCACCATTGATTTCCTGGGCTAGGAGGGCCCTTCCATGAGCATCAAGTCGCTGGGGTACATGCGCATCGAGGCAACCGATGTGGCGGCGTGGCGTGAGTTCGCCCTGAAGGTGCTCGGCATGGTCGAGGGACAGGGCTCCACCCCTGGTGCCCTCTATCTGCGGATGGACGAGGTCGCCGCGCGCCTGGTGATCGTGCCGGGCGAGCACGACCGATTGTTGATCTCCGGCTGGGAGGTGGCCGACGCCCCTGCGCTGCAGGCACTGCGCGAGACACTGTCCAAGGCCGGCGTCGAGTATGCCGAGGGTACCCGCGAGGAGCGTGCCGAGCGGCGCGTCGAGGGATTGATCCGCTTCAACGATCCGGCGGGCAACGTCCTGGAGGCCTTCCACGGTGCCCAGTACCTCGGCCGTCGTTTCGTCAGCCCCTACGGCCACAAATTCGTGACCGGCGAGCAGGGGCTCGGGCATGTCGTGCTCACCTGTGATGACGACGCCGCGGCGCAGGCGTTCTATCAGGACGTGCTGGGATTCCGGCTGCGCGACTCGATGAGTCTGCCGCCCCAGCTCGCCGGCCGGCCCGCCGACGGCGATCCGGTGTGGCTGCGCTTCTACGGGTGCAACCCGCGTCACCACGCGCTGGCATTCATGCCGATGCCCAACCCGACCGGCATCGTGCACCTGATGGTGGAGGTCGAGGAGTCTGATGACGTCGGCCTGTGCCTGGACCGTGCGCTGCGTCGCAACGTGAAGATGTCGGCGACCCTCGGCAGGCATATCAACGACAAGATGTTGTCCTTCTACATCAAGACCCCCGGTGGTTTCGACATCGAGTTCGGCTGTGAGGGATTGGAAGTCGAGGACCAGAACTGGGTGGCGCGGGAGAGCACCGCGGTCAGCCTGTGGGGGCACGACTTCAGCGTCGGCTTCAAGTAGTCGCCCAATGACCGCCGAAGCCATCGATCCGCGCACCTTCCGCAATGTGCTCGGGCAGTTCTGCACCGGTGTCACCGTCATCACCACCACGGCCGAGGACGTTCCGATCGGTTTCGCCTGCCAGTCGTTCGCGGCATTGTCGCTGGACCCGCCGTTGGTGCTGTTCTGTCCGACCAAGCAGTCCAGGGCGTGGCAGGCCATCGAGGCCAGCGGCAGGTTCTGTGTGAACATGCTGCACGAGAATCAGCAGCATGTCTCCGCGCAGTTCGGATCGAAGGCGCCCGACAAGTTCGCCGGGATCGACTGGACCGCATCGCCGTTGGGCTCACCGATCATCGACGGCAGCCTGGCCCATATCGACTGCACCGTTGCCTCGGTGCATGACGGCGGCGATCACTTCGTGGTGTTCGGCGCGGTGCACTCGTTGTCGGAGCCGCCTGCGCTCAAACCGCGGCCGCTGTTGTTCTACCGCGGCCAGTACACCGGGATCGAGCCCGATAAGAACACCCCGGCCCAGTGGCGTGACGACCTCGAGGCGTTCCTGACCACGACGACGTCGGATACGTGGCTGTAGCGCCCACTCGCCAGGGACGCTGTGACCCGCTAGTCGCCCACCCGCTGTAGCTTCACGTCGAGTTCGACCTTCGCCGGGCAGTCACCGATGTACTCCTGGAACGAGGTACCCGTCAGCGCGACGATGGGGTCTTGCGGGCCCTGCGGCAGGGGTAGGTCGTCGCGCGAGGTCTGCCGAACCTTGCCCACGCCGTCGGTGCATTCGGCGTCGCCCTCCGGGAAGCTGGCGCTGAAACGTCCGTCCCCGTACAGCATCACGAAAAGATTGTTGGTGTCGATCGTGGACATCAGGCTCACGCAGCGGTCGCCCGTGCGAAGACAGTAGGTCGTCGCCTTGTAATCGTGCGGCGGGAAGGTCTGCCCCGTTTCCCGGTAGGTCTGCGAATAGGTGTAGACGCCGCGCAGAGCCGCGCCGGGGGCCGGACGCAACGGCGGTTCCAGGGCCGGGTCGGGTGCGGTGACGCTGACCCCGGAGCCGGTGGTCGGGGTCAGATGGATGGCGCGCTTGTTCGCGCACAGGGCGGGCGCGGTGGCCCAGGTGTACTCGCCGTTCATCGACCCGTCGAGCTGTGGTGTCAGCGAAATGACGGTCCACCCTTGAACATCGGTGTCGACATCACCGACCTTGCACTTGTCGGGGGCCTCGCGCACCTGCAGCCAATCACCGTCGAGGTAGTCGAACACCATGGTGTACAACGGCGCTCCGGCGGCGTCCTGCGGATTCACCACGGCCACCGTGGCAACGCAGTCGGTGCCCTTGCAGACCGATCGCGCCACCCACGTCTCGGTACGGGCCGTCCCGGCGACGGGCTTGCCGTCCGGTGTCGCGGTCGGGCCGACGTCGACCTTGAAGGTGCCCTCCAGCGCCGGACCGGTCTTGCTCGCCGCCTGCTCGCCCCCGCTGTCCCGGACGGTGTAGAGGCAGGCCGCGAAGCCGCCCAGCAGGACAGCGACCAGCGCGGCCGCAGCCAGGAGTTTGACCAGCGTGCTCTTGGTGTCTTTGCTCAGCCCAATTGCCATCGCCGTAAGAATGCCATCCCAGAGTGCTTGGCAGGAACGCAATCCCACACAACGACGACGTCTGGGCTCACACCGTGCCCAGCAGCACGTCGGCGTGCTCGCGCATGCGGTCGCCGATCGCCTCGACGATGGCTTCGACTTCGGGCCTGCGCAACGTCTCGGCGCGGGTCACCAGCCAGTAGGTCAATCGCACCGACACCTCGTGGGGCAGTACCCGGACCAGGTCGTCGTGCCGATCGGCCATGAAGCACGGCAGCAGTCCCAGGCCCGCATCCGCCCGGGTCGCTTCGACGTGCACGAACACATTGGTCGAGGACACCGATTGCCGCATCGCCGGGGCGAAGCTGGCGGCCAGATCCAGCTCGTCGACCTGCAGCATGGAGTCGATGAAGTAGACCAATGGGTGTCCGGTCAGCTCGCCGACCTCCCGCGGAGTGCCGTGTTCGGACAGATACCGCCGCGAGCCGTACAGCCCGAGGCAGTAGTCACCGAGCCGGATGGCTTGTGCGCGGTGCACGGTGGGTTCGCCCACCACGATCTCGATATCGACACTCGCCCGTTGCTGACTGGCGCGGCGGGTGGCCGCCACGATCTCGACCGAGATACCGGGGTGTTCGCGTTGTACCTCCGCAGCGGCCGGGGCGGCGATATAGGCGCTGAAACCATCGGTGGCCGAGATGCGGACGACACCCTCCAGGGCGCGCGGTCTGCCCTCAGCGTCGGCCAGTGACCGCACCGCGGCCTCGATCGCCTCGGCGGCGGCGAGCACCTCACGACCACGGTCGGTCAGCTCCCAGCCGGCGCCGACGCGGGTGAGCACGCGCGCACCGATGGCCTGCTCGAGCGCTGCGATACGTCGCGAGATGGTGGTGTGATTGACCCCAAGCTGATCGGCGGCACTGACATAGCGTCCGGTCCGTCCGACTGCGAGCAGAATCAGCAGATCGTCGGCGCTCGGTACGGGCATATCTGCAGTTTTGCAGATAAGTGGTGCGTTTCTGGTCATTGTGCCCGGTGTTACCTGCATGAATACTCAGTCCTATGTGTGCCGCCGATCACAATTCACATCAGCCGACGACCGGTCTCAAACGGGTCGTCACCGCATCGATGGCCGGCACGGTCGTCGAGTGGTACGAATTCTTCCTCTACGGCACGGCCGCGACGCTGGTATTCAGCAAGGTGTTCTTCGCGCAGACGGGCAGCGAACTCGACGCCATCCTTGCCGCGTTCGTCACCTACGCAGTGGGGTTCATCGCCCGCCCGCTCGGTGGCATCGTCTTCGGCCACTTCGGCGACAAGTACGGCCGCAAGAAGCTATTGCAGTTCAGCTTGCTACTGGTCGGCGCTGCCACCTTCGCGATGGGCTGCCTGCCGACCTTCAACCAGATCGGCTACTGGGCGCCGGCGCTGCTGGTGACGCTGCGGTTCATCCAGGGCTTTGCGGTCGGCGGCGAGTGGGGTGGCGCGGTGCTGTTGGTCGCCGAGCACAGCCCCGACCGGCAGCGTGGATTCTGGGCAAGTTGGCCGCAGGCCGGTGTGCCCGCCGGCAATCTGCTCGCCACCATCGTGCTGCTGGTACTGACCACCACATTGTCCGACGCCGCGTTCCTGTCCTGGGGCTGGCGGGTGGCGTTCTGGTTGTCGGCGGTGGTCGTGCTGGTCGGCTACTACATTCGCACCAAGGTCACCGATGCGCCGATCTTCGTCGAAGCGCAGCAGGAGGCCGAGCGCATCAAGGCCAGCTCGCTGTCGGTCGTCGAGGTGCTCAAGCGTTACCCCCGTGGCGTTTTCACGGCCATGGGCCTGCGGTTCGGCGAGAACATCATGTACTACCTGGTGGTCACCTTCTCCATCACCTATCTCAAGACCCAGGTGGGCGCGGACACCAGCACCATCCTGTGGTACCTGCTGTTCGCACACGCCGTGCACTTCGCGGTCATCCCGCTCGTCGGCCGGTTGTCCGACCGCTACGGTCGCCGGCCGGTGTACATCGTGGGTGCGCTGCTGGGAGCCACCTGGGGCTTCTTCGCCTTCCCGATGATGAACAGCGGAAACTACGCGGTGGTGACGGCCTCGGTGACCGTCGGCCTGGTGATCCATGCGCTGATGTATGCGCCGCAACCGGCGATCATGTCCGAGATGTTCCCCACCAGGATGCGCTATTCCGGTGTCTCGCTGGGCTATCAGGTCACCTCGATCGTCGCGGGGTCGCTGGCGCCCATCATCGCGGTCAAGTTGCTCGACATCTACGACTCGTCGGTGCCGATTGCGATCTATCTCGGACTGGCGTGCGGAGTGTCGTTTCTGGCCGCGCTCGTCACCCGGGAGACCAAGGGCATCGACCTCAGGACGCTCGATGACGCCGACGCCCGTGACATCGCGGGGGCGCGGGCATGAGTGATCTGGCCGGCAAGACCGCACTGGTCACCGGGGCCGCGGCGGGTATCGGCGCGGCGTGTGCCCGTGAACTGGCCGCCCGCGGTGCGAAGGTCACGGTCGCCGACCGCGACACCGCAGGCGCAACGGCGCTCGCCGCCGAGATCGGCGGGACCGCATGGCCGGTCGACCTACTCGACGTGACCGGCCTCGAGGATCTGCGTCTGGATGTCGACATCTTGGTCAACAACGCCGGCGTGCAGCGGGTGGCGCCGATAGCCGAGTTCCCGCCGGAAGCCTTCCGCACCCTGCTGACGCTGATGACCGAAGTGCCCTTCCTGCTGATCCGGGCGGCGCTACCGCACATGTACGAGGCGGGGTTCGGCCGGATCATCAATCTGTCGTCGGTGCACGGACTGCGGGCCTCCGAATATAAGGTCGCGTATGTGACGGCCAAGCACGCGCTGGAGGGGCTCTCGAAGGTGACCGCGTTGGAGGGCGGCCCGCACGGAGTGACCAGCAACTGCGTCAACCCCGGATATGTGCGGACGGCGTTGGTGGACAAGCAGATCACCGATCAGGCCCGCACCCATGGCATCGACGAGCAGCAGGTCGTCGAACAGATCCTGCTCAAGGAGAGCGCCATCAAACGACTCGTGGAACCGCAGGAGGTGGCCTCGCTGGTGGGTTGGCTGGCCTCCGAACAGGCCGGTATGGTCACCGGCGCGTCCTACACCATGGACGGCGGGTGGAGCGCCCGGTGACTCCCGAGCCCCAGTGGGAACCGACCACGGCCGATATCACCGACGCACAGGTGACTGCGTTTGCCCGGTTCGCCGGTCACGAGGGTGACTACCACGACCTGTGGCAGTGGTCGGTGGACGAACCCGGGGCTTTCTGGGGCGCGCTGTGGCGCTATTTCGACCTCGGTGACATTCCGGGCGAGGTCCTGGCCGAGGACTCCATGCCGGGCGCGGTCTGGTTCCCCGGCGTGCGCCTGAACTATGTCGACCAGATCGCCCGGCAGGCCCGCACCGACCGGCCCGCCATCCTGAGTCTCGGTGAGGGATCCGCCGTCACCGAAATCTCCTGGGCCGAATTGCTCAGTCGTACCGCAGCCTTCGCCAACACACTCGTCGAACTCGGGGTGCGCCCCGGTGACCGGGTGGTGGGATATCTGCCCAATATCGCCGAGGCCGTCATCGCCTTCCTCGGTACCGCCGCGATCGGTGCGGTATGGAGCGCCTGCGGACAGGACTATTCGGCCAAGGCCGCGCTGGACCGGCTCGGTCAACTGGAGCCGATGGTGCTGGTGACCGCCGACGGCTACCGGTTCGGCGGTAAGACCCACGACAAGAGTGCCGATGTGGCCGAGCTGCGCGCCGGGCTGCCCTCGTTGACAGCGACGATCTCGGTGGCCCGGCTGGCACCGACCCCGGAGGGCCAACTCGATTTCGCGACTGTCACCGCCGGTGATGCCGAGTTGCGAACAGCCGAGCTCGAATTCGACCACCCCCTGTGGATCCTGTTCTCTTCGGGGACCACCGGGCTGCCCAAGGGGATCGTGCACGGCCATGGTGGCGTACTGGTCGAGCACCTCAAAGCCGTAGCGCTGCAGAGTGATATCGGACCCACAGACACCTTCTTCTGGTACACCAGCCCGAGCTGGATGATGTGGAACTTCCAGGTCGCCGGTCTGCTGGTCGGTGCCACGATCGTCTGCTACGACGGCAGCCCGTCCTGGCCGAGCCCGGATGCGCTGTGGGAGATGACGGCCCGACTCGGTGTCACCATGCTGGGGACAAGCCCGGGTTATGTGCTCGGTTGCGCCAAGGCCGGAGCTGTGCCCCGCACCGATCATGATCTTTCCGCGCTGCGCACCGTCGGTATCACGGGGTCATCGCTGCCGCCGTCGACCGCGCTGTGGATGCGTGACAATGTCGGCGCTCACGTCCAGGTCGCCTCGATCAGCGGGGGTACCGATGTGGTCTCGGCGTTCATCGGTGGGGTGCGCACGGTGCCCGTGTGGCCGGGGGAGCTGTCCGTACCGTTCCTGGGTGCGGCGCTGGACGCCTGGGACGAGTCGGGACAGCCGGTCCGCGGTGAGGTCGGTGAGCTGGTGATCACCAAACCCCTTCCGTCGATGCCGGTGTCGTTCTGGAACGATCCCGACGGGTCGCGGTATCGGGATGCGTATTTCGAGATGTTCCCCGGCGTCTGGCGGCACGGCGATTGGATCACCATCACCGACCGCGGCAGCGTCATCGTGCACGGCCGATCCGACTCCACGCTGAACCGGCACGGGATCCGGATGGGTAGCGCGGATATCTACCAGTCCGTCGAGCGGCTGCCCGAGATCGCCGAAGCCCTCGTGATCGGCGCCGAACAGCCCGACGGCGGCTACTGGATGCCGTTGTTCGTCGTACCCGCCGACGGCGTGACGTTGACCGACGAGCTGGTCGACAAGATCAAGCAGACCATCCGTACGGAGGTCTCACCCCGGCACGTACCCGACGAAGTCATCCTGGCGCCCGGAATCCCGCACACGCGAACCGGTAAGAAACTCGAGGTGCCGATCAAAAAACTGTTCCAGGGTGCAGATGCGGCCAAGGTGGTCGAGCGCAGTGCCGTCGATGATCCGGACCTGCTCGATTGGTACGCCGCCCAGCGTCGTTAGCGCACCGTCAGTTCCTGCAGGCTCAGGTAGCGGTCCAGAACCTGCGGAGTCGGGTCCGCCCGGTAGATCCGGCTCGACACGCTGTCCCACTCCGGCTGCTCCGCTCGGCCCGACAGGACCCAGGCCGCCTGACGCGCGGCGCCCAGCGCCACGTACTCGCCGGCCTCGGGCACATCGACGGTGGTACCGAATACGGCCGGGGCGATCTGCCGCACGGCCTGTGAGCGGGCCCCGCCGCCGATCAGTATGGTGCGCTCGGTCGGAATGCCCTGGCCGGCGATCTTCTGGATGCAGTAGGCCATGGAGCCGAGCAGACCTTCGACGGCCGCCCGAGCGATATTGGCAGGTAACAGGTTTCGCGTCGTGACGCCGTGCAGGGCGCCCGCCGCATCGGGCAGGTTGGGGGAGCGTTCGCCATCGAAGTACGGAATGAGCACCAACCCGTCGGCGCCGGCGGGTGCCGACAACGCGAGTCGGTCGAACTCGTCGAAGTCGACACCGAGCATTGCCGCGACCGCCGCCAGCACAGGTGCGCCGTTGAGGGTGCACACCAGCGGTAGGTGCCTGCCGGTGGCGTCGGCGAAACCGGCGACGATCCCCTCGCCGTCATGGGCGGGTGTCGATCCGACGGCGCTGACGACTCCGGAGGTGCCCAGCGACACCACACAGTCACCGACTGTGGCGGTCAATCCCAGTGCTGCAGCGGCGTTGTCGCCGGCACCCGGGCCCAACACCGCGCCACCGGGCGTCGTGCCCGCGCTGTCATGGGGACCGAGCACGGCCGGAAGGGCAGGCCGTCGCCCGCGAAGAGCACATTCGAGCAGATCGTGCTGGTAGCTGTCGGTCGCGGCCGAGAAGTACCCGGTTCCGCTGGCGTCGCTGCGGTCGGTGCGTAGGTCGGCGATGTCCTGCGATCCGCTCAGTCGCCAGGTGAGCCAGTCGTGCGGCAGACATACCGCCGCTGTCGCATCGGCATTGCGGGGCTCGTTGTCGGCGAGCCAGCGCAACTTGGCCGCGGTGAACGATGCGACCGGTACCACCCCGACACGCTGGGCCCATGCCTGCGCGCCGCCGAGCTCGGCGACGAGCTGCTCGGCAGCACCTGCAGAACGAGTGTCGTTCCACAACAAAGCGTCCCGGACGACGCTGCCCGAATCATCGAGACAGACCATGCCGTGTTGTTGCGCGCCCACCGAGATGGCCTCGACATCGTCGATACCCCCTGCGGCCCGGACTGCGGATTGCAGTGCCTGCCACCAGTGCTGCGGATCGATCTCGGTACCGTGGGGATGCGACGCTGTGCCGGTGCGCAGCACCGCGCCGGTCGCCGCGTCGCAGACCACCACCTTGGTCGATTGCGTGGACGAATCGATCCCGGCGACCAATGTCATGTCAGAACCTCCCGGGGAGCCTGCGTCTCATCTTGTGTTCACGCAAAGAACAAAAGGGTAGAGCATTGCCCCGAGGCAGCGCGGCGACCGTCGCTCAACAGGGTTGAGCTGATCTCGGGCATGGATGCCGACCTGCGGGCACAATGGCGGCTAGCGGTAACGACTTCCGGCGAGCGAAGGTGCAGGCTGATCTCTCATGAGCATTCTCAGCACAGATGACGGAACGCAGATCTTCTACAAGGACTGGGGCACCGGGCAACCGATCGTCTTCAGTCACGGCTGGCCGTTGTCCTCCGACGACTGGGACAACCAGATGCTGTTCTTCCTGTCCCACGGCTACCGCGTGATCGCCCACGATCGGCGTGGGCATGGGCGCTCGACGCAGACGCCGGACGGGCACGACCTCGACCACTACGCCGATGACCTTGCCGCGCTCACCGAACATCTCGACCTCCGTGACGCGGTCCACGTCGGGCATTCGACCGGTGGTGGTGAGGTGGTGCGCTATCTGGCTCGCCACGGACAGAGCAGGGTGTCCAAGGCCGCGCTGATCAGCGCGGTGCCGCCGCTCATGGTGCAGACCGACGCCAACCCCGAGGGGCTGCCCAAGAGTGTGTTCGACGACCTACAGGCGCAGCTTGCGGCCAACCGCTCGGTGTTCTATCGAGCGCTGCCATCGGGTCCCTTCTATGGATTCAATCGTGCTGGGGTGCAGTCGGATCCGGCGATCATCGACAATTGGTGGCGGCAGGGCATGATGGGTGACGCGCTTTCCCACTACGACGGGATCGTCGCCTTCTCCCAGACCGACTTCACCGAGGACCTCAAGAAGATCACGGTGCCCACCCTGGTGATGCACAGCCGCGATGACCAGATCGTGCCCTATGTTGCGTCCGGCCCGAAGTCTGCCGAGTTGTTGCAGAACGGCACCCTGATCACTTACGAGGACTTCCCGCACGGAATGCCGACGACCCACGCGGATGTCGTCAACGCGGATCTGCTGTCGTTCCTTCAGTCCTGAGTCGCTGACGCGCATTATTGGTGAGGCAACGACTCGCGCCGGCAACCGATGATTTTGGCTGTTCTGTTCGCTGATTTGGCTTCCTGAACGGGGGCGATGCAGTTATCCACAGGCGCATCGATCGGCCTTGTCACGTCAGTGGGTGCGGGTAGAATCGCTCATATGTTCGAACGGTCGGGGTTGTCGGAGCTGAGTGATGAGGTGCTCATTGCCGCGGTCACCGATGCCACACGTGCCGAAGCTACCGCCGCGGCCCGGCGGCTGGCGTTGGTGGCTGAGGTGACGGCCCGGCACTGTGAGGACGAGGACGAGTCGTCGGCGTTGAAGTTGATCGACGGATGGGCGCTGGCGAAGGCCGAGATCAGCGCGGCGTGCACTCTCGGTCCGCGCGCTGCCAGTGCGCAGATGCGCATCGCGATGGCCCTGCGTGATCGGTTGCCCCGCACCGCCGAGGCGTTCGCGAAGGGAATGATCTCGGCGAAGGTGATCGCGGCGATCACCTGGCGCACCCAACTCGTCACCGACGACGACGCATTGGCGTTGATCGATGCCGGGATCTCCGGCAGCGCCCACCAATACGGCGCGCTGTCGGAGAACGCACTGATCGCCGCGGTCGACTTCTGGGTCCACAAATTCGACCCGATCGCGGTCATCCGATCCAAGACCGCGGCCAAAGACCGCTATATCGACTTCGGCGACAGCGATGACCCTGATGGGGTCGTCTCGTTCTGGGGACGGATGCGCGCCACCGACGCCGCGATCAGCGATGCCCGCCTCAACGACCTTGCCCACGGTGTCTGTGATGGTGATCCGCGCACCGTGGCCCAACGCCGCGCCGACGCCCTCGCCGCCGTCCTAGCCGGAGCCGACCGGCTAACCTGCCTCTGCGGTGACCGCGACTGCGCGGGGTCGGGGAAAGACCCGCGCGCGGGTGCGGTGACCATTTACGTGCTCACCGGAAAAGAACCCGACACCGGGCACGGCGCCAAGCCCGCCTCGGGGCCCGCGCCAGATGGCAGCGGTACGCAGGACCCGAGGACCGATAAGGACGAAACACAGCCGGTGGCCGAGCCGCCGGCTGAGGAGCCCGCCGCGCACGATGGCAGCGCCGAACCGAAGCCCACCGCACCCGCTGCCCCGGCCGCCAGCACTCAGTCGAGCCTGGGCGCCGGGATCACCCTGGATGGGGCGATCATCCCCGCCCACCTACTGGCCGAACTCATCGCTACCGGTGCGAAAGTCCGGCCTCTGAGCAGCGCCACCGAGCTGGGTTCCGAACCCCGCTACCGACCCTCGACCGCGCTCGCGGCTTTCGTCCGCATGACATCGATGATGTGCTGCTTCCCCGGCTGCGGAAAGCCCGCCCAGCGCTGCGACCTCGACCACCTCACCCCGTGGCCGGCCGGAGCCACCCACCCGGGCAACCTGCGCCCACTCTGCCGCGAACACCACCTACTCAAAACCCTGAAAACCGGCTGGACCCCCAAAGCACACCCCGACGGCACCACCGAATGGACCGCCCCGAACGGGCACACCTACACGACGATGCCGCTCGCACCGATCCTGCTCCCGCACAACACCATCGACACCCCGATACCCAGGGCGCGACACATCACCCTGATCGGCGACCACGGCAATCCCGGCGGGCGCGACCCCGACATCCCACGGCGCCAACGCACCCGACAACACGACCGCGAATACCGCATCAACGCCGAACGCACCCGCAACGCCACCGCCATCGCCCTCGACGGCGACCCGCCGTTCTGACTACCGGCCGCTCTGGCCCGCCAACCATGGTCCCATCCGCTCGAGCGCGGTGGTGATATCCGATGCTGCTCCGGCGAAGGACAGCCGAACGAACGATCCACCATGCACGGTGTCAAAGTCCACACCCGGTGCGATGGCCACCCCGGTGTCGGCCAGCAGGCGGGCGCAAAAATCGAGGGAATCGGTGGAGTACTCGGAGATATCTGCGTACACGTAGAACGCACCGTCGGCCGGGGCCAGTCGATCAAGACCGATCTGAGCCAATCCCGTCAGCAGTACCTCGCGGTTGGCGGTGTAATCCCGAACCAGTGCTTCCGCCTCGGCCAGCGACGCCGGATCGAAGGCCGCGACCGCGGCGAGCTGTGGCAGCGTCGGCGGGCAGATGGAGAAGTTCCCGGTCAGCCGGTCGACCGCGCGACGCAGCGGCGTGGGTACCAATAACCAACCCAGCCGCCAACCCGTCATCGCGAAGTACTTCGAGAAGCTGTTGACGACAATGGGATTGCGTGAGGTCTCCCAGGCGCAACTGGTCGCTGGTGCATCCTGATACTCAAGACCGTGGTAGATCTCATCGCTGACCAACTGCACGCCCCGTTCGTCGCACCACGACACGATGGCGGCAAGATCGGCGGCCGGGATGATCGTGCCGGTCGGGTTCGCCGGGCTGGCGATGATCAACCCCTTCACCGGCGGATCGAGCGCATCGAGCATCGCCACCGTCGGCTGGAATCGGGTCTCGGGCCCGCACGGCACCTCGACGACCTCGCACCCCAGCGCCGACAGGATGTTGCGGTAACAGGGGTATCCGGGACTGGTCACCGCGACGCGATCGCCGACGTCGAAGCACGATAGGAAGGCCAACAAGAACCCACCGGTCGACCCGGTGGTGATGACCACGGCGTCCATGTCCACGTCGATCCCGTGCTTGGCGCCATACGATGCCGCGATGGCTGACCGTAGTTCCGGGATACCCAGCGCGACGGTGTATCCCAGGTTGTGCCCGGTCAGCGCCTCGGCGGCGGCGGCGCGGATCGGCGCCGGGGCCTGCGCACTGGGCTGGCCCGCAGACAGGTTCACCAGGTCGCCATGGGTGCGCTGACGTTCGGCCGCGGCCAGCCACACGTCCATCACGTAGAACGGCGGGATCCCGGCGCGCAGAGCTTCAGTAGACATCGAATCCAGGCTAGTCTGCGGGCACCATGACCACGCTGAACGACCGTCCGCACAGCGCACTTCTCGTCGTAGACGTGCAGGACCAGGTGGTTGCCGACGCGGTACGCCGTGACGAGGTCGTCGCCGCCATCGGCAGGCTGGTCGACCGGGCGCGTGCACAGAACGTTGCGGTGGTCTGGGTGCAGCATTCCGACGCCGAACTGGTGCATGGCAGCGCCGGCTGGCGCATCGTCGACGAATTGGTGCCCGCGGACACCGAACCGATCATCGAGAAGGAACATGGTGACTCGTTCGAGGCGACGGACCTCGAGGATGTGCTGCATCGGCTGCGCGTCGGCAGGTTGGTGGTCGCCGGTGCGTGCAGCGACCAGTGCGTCCGATCAACCATCCATGGGGCCTTTGTCCGCGGTTATGACGTCACGCTCGTCGGGGACGCGCACACCACCGTCGATCTCACGCAATGGGGCGCCCCGCCGCCGGAAATGGTTGTCGCGCACACCAACCTGTACTGGTCGCACCAGAGTGCGCCGGGACGTACGGCCGTCGTCGCCGATGCCGATGACGTCGCGCTGGCCTAGACGACAACGCCTAGAAAACCTCGGCTTCCAGCCGACGCAGGTGCTCGCGCGGCGACCCGAGCAGCTGAGCACTGGCATGCGCCCGTTTGAAGTACAGCTGGATATCGTGCTCCCAGGTGATGGCGATACCGCCGTGTAGCTGCACGGCCTCGGCGGCGACGTCGGTCAGCGCTTCGCTGGCGAAAACCCGTGCCAGCGAGGCCGACGCAGGTGACGGGTCGGCGATGGCGTCGTAGATGACCGCCCGCGCCGATTGCACCGTGACGTAGAGATCGGCCATCCGGTGCTTGAGTGCCTGAAAACTGCCGATCGGCCTGCCGAACTGCACCCGGTCCTTGGTGTAGGCGACCGTGAGGTCCAGCGCCCGGGCTGCGGCACCGATCTGTTCGGCGGCCAGCAACAGAGCAGCGGTATCGGAAAGCCCGGGATCGGCGCCCAGCGAGGCCGTTTCGCAGGCGGTCACCGATGACAACCGCCGGGTCAGATCCATCGTCGCGTGCGGCCGCGCGGTGACATCCGTCCACCGGGCCAGCTTGGAGCCGTCGGTGGCGATCACGATATCGGCGATATCACCGTTGACGACATACTCGGGATCGAAAACCACGGTGCCGATCAAGGCGCCCTCGGCCAGTCCCTCCAACGGCTCGTGATCCCCGACATGCAGCAACGCCAGCTCGGCCAGCGTGGTGCCCAGCAGTGGCGTGGGTACCAGCGCCTTGCCGAGCTCCTCCAGGACGACGGCGGCGTCGGCGAGCTCGCCACCGGCCCCGCCGAGGTCCTCGGGGACGATCAGTGCCGCAGCACCGACCTGCTCGCACAACAGTTTCCACAGCGACTCGTCGTATCCACGGTCGGACTCCATCGCGGTACGGACTGCCTCGGGAGTGGCGTGTTTGTCGACCAGTGCCGCAACGGTGGACCGCAGCAGTTCGCGTTCTTCGCTCACGAAAGGACCTCCAACAGGCGGCGACGATGCAGGGTCGGGTCACCCCAGGCAGAGCGCAGCGCCTGCGCTCGGAGGAGCAACAGCGACAGGTCGTGTTCCTGGGTGAACCCGATGGCGCCGTGGGTCTGCAGCGACGAACGCGCCGCCAACAGCGCGGCATCGGCGGCGGCCACCTTGGCCGCGCTCACATCGCGGGCGGTGTCCGGTGACCCCTCGGCAAGTGACAGCGCCGCCCCGTGCACCAGCGGGCGCGCCATCTCGACCGCGATGTGCACATCGGCAAGCTTGTGCTTGATCGCCTGGTAGGAGCCGATCACCCGGCCGAACTGGGTGCGCTGCTTGGCGTAGGCCACCGACAGGTCCAACATGGCCTGTCCGGCACCGACGAGCTGGGCGGCCGTGGCCAGCACCCCGAACTCGTAGGCGCGTGCGGTATCGGCGGACTGCTCGTCTCCGGACGCGACGACCTCGAAGAGCCGCCGCGTGGGATCGACCGAATCGTGCGCGGCGCCCGGTGTCGCCTCGGCCACCCGACCATCAGCGGCCGACAGCGTCAGCCCCGCGAAGTCCGCGTTGACGGCGTAGGGCACCTGCGGCGGCAGTGCCACGGTGGCGATCAATTCCCCGGCAGCCAGGGCTGCGGACCGCTCATCATCGGCAAGCAGGACGGGCGCCACGGCAATCGATTCGGTGACCGGACCCGGGACGGCCCAGTAACCCAGCCGTTCCAGCGCCACCACCAGATCGATCGGTTGCGCCTCGATGCCGTCGAACTTCTCGGCCACCGAGAGGGCGGTCACGCCGAGGTCGGTGAGCTGAGCCCACACCTTGCGGGCAGGGGCACAGTCACCGTCGGCCCAGGCCCGGATGGCGGCCGGGACATCGGCCGCGCCGAGTGCGGCATCGATACTCGACGCGAAATCGCGCTGCTGATCGTCTATCTCGAAGTTCATGACTTGGGCTTCCCCCCAGAAATCTCACGTGGCAGGCCCAGCAGGCGCTCGGCGATGATGTTGCGCTGGATCTCGTTGGTGCCGGCATAGATCGGGCCGCCGAGCGCGAACAGCAGACCCTCGGTGGTGTGATCGACGATCTCGGCATCGGCGCCCTGCAGATCCAGGGCGGTCTGGTGCAGCGCGACATCCAGATCCGACCAGAAGACCTTCGTCACCGAGGATTCCGCGCCGAGTTCGCCACCACCGGCCAACCGGGTGACGGTGCCGAAGGTGTGCAGGCGATAGGCCTGAGCCTTGATCCAGGCATCGGCAACGCGATCGGTGAACGCCGGATCGGGATTGCTCTTCCACTGCTGAACAAGTCGTTCCGCCGGTGCCAGGAATCGCGCCGGGCTGCGCAGGGACATGCCGCGCTCATTGCTCGACGTGCTCATCGCCGCGCGCCAGCCGTCATTGGGCTCGCCGATGACATCCTCGTCGGGAACGAACACATCGTCGAGGAAGATCTCACCGAAGCCGGTATCGCCGCCGAGCTGGGCGATAGGCCGCACCGTGACACCCTGGGCATGCAGGTCGAACATGAAGTACGTCAGGCCCTTGTGGCGCTGGGCCTGCGGGTCGGACCGGAAGAGGCCGAAAGCCCGCTCGCCGAACACGGCGCGCGAACTCCATATCTTCTGACCGTTGAGCAGCCAGCCGCCCTCGGTGCGCGTGGCGGTGGAGCGCAGCGATGCCAGGTCACTTCCCGACTCGGGCTCGGACCACGCCTGCGCCCAGATCTCCTCGCCGCTGGCCATTTTGGGCAGCACACGATCCAGCTGTTCCGTTGTACCGTGCGCGAACAGCGTCGGCGCCAGCATAGAGGTGCCGTTGGCGCTGGCCCGGCCGGGGGCGCCGGCGCGGAAGTACTCCTCCTCGAAGACCACCCATTGCAGCAGGCTGGCATCCCGTCCGCCGTACTTCTGCGGCCAGGCGATCACGGACAACCCGGCGTCGAAGAGCACCTTGTCCCAGGTCCGATGCTGGTCGAATCCCTCACGGGTGTCATAGGACTTGGTGGGGAAGTGATCCCGGTTGGCGTCGAGGAATTCGCGGACCTCGTGGCGGAAAGCCTCGCTGTCCTCGTCGAATGTCAGGTCCATCTCAGCTCCTCCCGTCGAGTTCGCGCAGCGTCGGTTTGACCACTTTGCCTCCAGGATTACGTGGCAGCACGTCGAGGAACACCACCGAACGGGGCACCTTGAAATTCGCCAGATGTGTACGGGTGTGAGCGATGACGGTCTCCTCGTCGAGACCGGCTCCGGGCTTGGCCACCACGAAGGCCCTGCCGACCTCGCCGAGGCGTTCATCGGGGACGCCGATCACCGCGGACTCGGCAACCCCCTCCAGACGGGCCAGTACCTGTTCGATCTCGGCGGGGTAGACATTGAACCCACCGCAGATGTACATGTCCTTGAGCCGGTCGGTGATGGTGAGATTGCCTGCGTCGTCGAGCTTCCCGATATCGCCGGTGTGCAGCCAACCCTCGTCGTCGATGGCGGCCGCGGTGGCCTCCGGATCGTCGAGGTAGCCGAGCATGACGTTGGGACCGCGCAGCAGGATCTCACCGGAGTCGTCGATGCGAAGCTCGAAATCGGCAATGGGGCGCCCGCAGGTGGTGGCCACGGTGACGGCATCGTCATCGGCGCGGCACATGGTGCCGAAGCCGGCGGCCTCGGTCAAGCCGTAGGCGGTCAGCACGATATCGATGTCGAGCTCGGATTGCATCCGTTCGATCAGCACCACGGGCACGACCGCCGCCCCGGTCACCGCAAACCGAAGTGAGGACAGGTCGTGGTCCGCGCGGCGTGGGTGGTCCAGCAGGGTCTGGTAGATCGTGGGCGGACCAGGCAGCACGGTGATCCGATGCTCGGCGACGGCTTTTATGGCCTGCTCGGGATCGAAGGTGAGCAGGGGATACAGCGTGGCCCCGGTTTGCAAGCACGCGAGAATGCCTGCCTTGTAACCGAAGTTGTGAAAGAACGGGTTGATGCACAGGTAGCGATCGGTGCTGGTGACCTGTCCGCACCCCGCCCAGGCGGCCGAGGCGTCCAGGGATTGCCGATGCGCGCACCGCACGCCCTTGCTGCGGCCGGTGGTGCCGGAGGTGAACAGGATGTCGGATACGTCGTCGGGGGAGACCGTGGCGGCCCGGGCGTCGACAGCGGCCAGTGCGCCATCCTTGTCGCCGCGGGCCATGAAGTCGTCCCAGGTGCCGTCCTGCGCGTCGATGGGGATCCGCACGATATCGCGCAGCGCGGGTAGCGCTGCGCGGTCGAGCTGACCGGTGCGGTCGGTGCCGAGGAATTCGCCGGCGGCGATCAGCAGCGGAGTGGCTGTGCGCCCGAGGATGTCGGCCGCCTCGGAGGCGGTGTAACGGGTGTTCAGTGGGACGACGATGCCGCCCGCGTAGTGGGTGGCCAGCGCGGCGACGACCCAATGCCAGGTGTTCGGCGACCAGATGGCCACGCGGTCGCCCGGCGCCACTCCGAGATCGATCATTGCCGCGGCCGCCCGCCGAACCTCGTCACGGAGCTGCCGATAGGTGAGGCGTCGGTCGGCCGTCACCACCGCGTCGTGGTCGGAAAACTGCACGGCAATCCGGTCCAGGACCGCCGGAACGGTTCTGATTCCCCGGTCGCCGTGTTCCTGCCCACCGGCCTGCGGGTCGCTCGTCATTGACGCTCCTCTAACAAAGCAAGTGCTTGGTAGGTTAGCCTACAAGGGTGATTGAGGTCGAGGAGTTCCGGGCCGAGGTCCGGCAGTGGCTCGCCGACAACCTCGTCGGCGAATATGCAGCGCTCAAGGGCCTCGGGGGTCCGGGCCGTGAGCATGAGGCCTTCGAGGAACGCCGGGCATGGAACCAGCATCTGGCCGCGGCGGGGTTGACCTGCCTGGGCTGGCCGGAGGAGCACGGTGGCCGTGGTCTGACGGTCGCGCATCGGGTGGCCTTCTATGAGGAGTACGCCAAGGCCGACGCACCGGACAAGGTGAATCACCTCGGTGAGGAACTGCTCGGCCCGACGCTGATCGCCTACGGCACACCCGAACAGCAGCAGCGTTTTCTGCCGGGTATCCGAGATGTCACCGAGCTGTGGAGTCAGGGCTACTCCGAGCCCAACGCCGGTAGCGATCTGGCCAATGTGTCGACCACTGCCGTGCTCGATGGTGATGAGTGGGTGCTCAACGGTCAGAAGGTCTGGACCTCGCTGGCGCACTGGGCGCAGTGGTGCTTCGTGGTCGCGCGATCCGAGAAGGGGTCCAAGCGGCATGCCGGACTGTCCTTCCTACTGGTGCCGCTGGACCAGCCGGGCGTCCAGATTCGTCCGATCATCCAGCTGACCGGTGACTCCGAATTCAACGAGGTGTTCTTCGACGACGCCCGCACCGAGGCCGCCCTCGTCGTCGGCGAACCCGGTGACGGCTGGCGGGTCGCGATGGGCCTGCTGACCTTCGAGCGTGGTGTGTCGACACTGGGTCAGCAGATCCGTTATGCCCGTGAGCATTCCAACCTGGTCGAACTGGCCAAGCGCACCGGCGCCGTCGATGACCCACTGATCCGCGAACGGTTGACCCGATCCTGGACCGGACTGAAGGCCATGCGGTCGTACTCACTGGCGACCATGGACGTGGAAGGAGGCGGCCAGGCCGCCCCAGGAAAAGACAACGTGTCGAAGCTGTTGTGGGCCAACTGGCATCGCGAGCTCGGCGAGATCGCGATGGACGTGCAGGGGACCGCTGGTCTGACCCTCGACAATGGCGAATTCGACGAGTGGCAGCGGCTGTACCTGTTCTCCCGCTCCGACACCATCTATGGCGGATCCAACGAGATCCAGCGCAACATCATCGCCGAGCGGGTGCTCGGCTTACCACGAGAGGCCAAAGGCTGATGAGCGCTTGCGCGAAGAGGAGACAGTACTGATGAGCGCTTGCGCGAAGAGGAGACAATACTGATGAGCCTGTCAGAAGTACCCGAAGAGATTGCCGGACACGGACTTCTGAAGGGAAAGGTCGTTCTGGTCACCGCGGCGGCCGGCACCGGGATCGGGTCGACCACCGCACGGCGGGCGCTGTTGGAGGGCGCCGACGTCGTGGTCTCCGACTTCCATGAGCGTCGGCTCGGTGAGACCTGCGAGGAGCTCGCGGCGCTCGGACTGGGCAAGGTCGATGCGGTGGTGTGCGATGTCACCTCCACCGAGGCCGTCGACAACCTGATCGCCGAATCGGTGCACAAGGCGGGACGACTGGACGTCCTGGTCAACAACGCCGGACTCGGGGGCCAGACGCCCGTTGTCGACATGACCGACGATGAGTGGGATCGCGTCGTCAACGTGACGCTGACCTCGGTCATGCGTGCCACCCGGGCGGCGCTGCGCTACTTCCGGGACGCTCCGCATGGCGGCGTCATCGTCAACAACGCCAGCGTGCTCGGCTGGCGTGCTCAGCACTCGCAGTCGCACTACGCCGCGGCCAAGGCCGGTGTCATGGCGCTGACTCGCTGCAGCGCCATTGAAGCCGTCGAGTACGGGGTCCGGATCAACGCGGTGTCCCCGAGTATCGCGCGGCACAAGTTCCTGGAGAAGACCTCATCGGCAGAGTTGCTGGACCGTCTGGCCGGCGACGAGGCTTTCGGTCGTGCGGCCGAGCCATGGGAGGTCGCAGCCACCATCGCCTTCCTGGCCAGCGACTACTCCAGTTATCTGACCGGAGAGGTCATCTCGGTCTCCAGTCAGCGCGCTTGACCGAATAGCAACCGCTCGCAAAAGCATCACGCCGCAGCGGCCCGGACAGGGCGCTGCGGCGTGATGTTCGATATCGGATGCGGTCAGTCGGTGCTGTCGCCTCCGGCGGGCGCGCTCCGGTCGGGCCCTTCGGCACGATCGTTCGACTCGTTGGCCGTGGCGCTATCGGTGGACACGGACTCGGTGACGGTGGTCGCGGCGGAACGCGACTCGTTCGTCCGAGCATCGGTCTTGGCGTTGTCCTCGGTTCCGTCGGTGGTGGTGTCGGAATCGGCACCCTCGGATGCGGAGGAGATGAACGCCGCCCGCGCGGACTCGGCGCTCTCCGAGTCCTCGGAATCGGTTTCCGTGGTGGAGGTTTCGGTGACCGAGGTCAGTTCTTCGGTCGTTTCCTCCGTCACCGCTGCCGTCTCGTCGGATGCGGCTGCTTCCGGAGTCTCGGCCTCGTTCGTCGCATCACTGGAGACCAATGACGCGGAGACATCGCCGCCGTCTGGACCGGCGCCGAGGGTGTCGGCAGTCGCGCCGGCAGGGGCTACCGGGTGGTAGTTGAGCAGGTTGTCGATGATGGTCCTGGCGTTCTCATTGACACCGTTGAGCCCGGTGCTGATGTTGGTGATGACGCCGTTGATGCCACCGATCACGTTGTCGGCGACGATATCGCGGACCGAGTTGACCGCCGTGTTCACCGCATTGCCCAGATTGACCACCAGTTCGGCGGCCTGCCCCAGCCCGATCTGGGTGAGCACGGCGGCGGCGGTGGCGGCGAGATTTGTGGTCAGCTCGGTGACGAGGCCCGCGGTGGTCCGGGTGACCCCTGCCAGCAGGCTGCCGGGAGTGGTGAGCAGCGACGTACCGATCGTGATACCCGCACCCGTGACGTCGAATCCGCCATTGAACAGTCCACCCAGTGCGGTGGTGTAGCTGGCCAGATCGAGGGGGTTTGTCCCGATGGCGTCCAGTGCGACGTTGAGGCCGGTCTGCACACCGATCACGGCTTTCGCCGTGGCGTCCGTGATCGGTGACAACGCACCGAGCAGCGGGAATCCGATCTCGACCAGCCCGTTGAGGACGCCGGCGTTGTTGATGATCTTGATCGGGTTGATGGCGAGACCCTGGATGACACCGACCACGCCGGTGAGTAGCTGACTGCCGCTCTGCTGGGCGAGTGTGTTCAGCGCGGAGTTCAGCGAGTCCACGGCGAGATTGACCTGGCCGGTGATCCCGCTGAAGCCCAGACCGACGACGCCGATGACACCCCCGAGGGTGGCATTCAGCGCGGTCGAAAGAATGCTGTTGGTGCCGGCAGGGCCGGAAAGCAGGCCGGTGTCATGGTTGGGGTCCTGTCCCACCAGGCTGTCGCCGATGATGTTCACCACGCCGGCCAGCAGACCCGTATAGCTGGACAACTTGAACGGGTTGTTGATCACATCGGTGATGGCGTAGAGCGCGGTGTTCAGCGAGCCGATCAGCGTGCTGCCGATGATGTTGGTGATATCGCCGGGCAGTGTGACGGTCGCACCGGCGATCCCGTTGATGCTCTCCGCCGTCATCGCCAGGCTGGCCTGGGAGTAGTTGCTGACCGCGGTCACAAGGGTGCCCAGGACACCGGTTCCGGCGGCAGCGACGATGGGATCCCAGAAGCCGGTGTTGAGGCGCTGGGCCTCGGCGAGGGCGCCGGCAAGCGTGTCGGTGGTGAAGGTCTCGACCGATCCGATGCCGTTGGTGATATCGGCGAGGCCGGTGCGCAGGGCCGCGATCAAACGGTCGACGTCCGCGGGGTTGATGACGGCGGCCAACTGCACCTCGGCGGTGCTGACCTTGGGAATCGCAATGGTACGGCCCTCGGTCGGGACCATCAGCGGGGTGAGCGCGATGGCGCTGGCCGCGGTCAGCGCGACTCCCGCCGTGAAGTAGGGACGGGCTGAAATCTCCATGAGCGGTTACCCCTTGAAACTGGTCAGTTGTATCGGATAGATCAGGGCGAGCTTATGGAGCACGGACCTGCCGCAGTCGTATTTTGCGAGAACGTCAGTTGTGGCTAGATCGCACACGAGTTAGCTGAACCGGCGGTACCGCAGTAATTCGACGGGGGACTGGACCGCGGTCTGCGCGCCGACGCGATAACGAGGGGATTGCTACAAGGGATCGCTGTCAGCATTCGCGCAGATGTCGCACAGGAAAGCGTGTTACGTGCAGATTGCCGGAATCTCACCGATCGAGCAGATGTGGTGAACAACTGTGCACCGATTGCGGACCGTCAAGGATGCGCTGGGCATGTTTGTGTGTGACCAAGATCACACTCTGCGGCCTGTGGATCAGGTCTGCGGTGTATGACACGTGCCATCTCGACCTAGCAAGTGCTTGGTTGGTACGCTATGTGAATGACACAGCCGGCAAGCCGTCGCGATGAGCTGCTACAGCTCGCCGCAACGATGTTCGCCGAGCGCGGCCTGAAAGCCACCACCGTGCGCGATATCGCCGATTCGGCGGGCATCCTGTCGGGCAGCCTCTATCACCATTTCAAATCCAAGGAACAGATGGTGGAGGAGGTCCTGCGAGACTTCCTCGACTGGCTCTTCGAGCGGTATCAGCAGGTCCTTTCGACCGAGTCGACGCCGCTGGACCGCCTCAAGGGACTGTTCATGGCGTCCTTCGAGGCGATCGAACACCGGCACGCGCAGGTGGTGATCTATCAGGACGAGGCAAAACGGCTCTCGGCGCTGGGTCAGTTCGGGTTCGTCGACGAGCGCAACCGCGAGCAGCGAAAGATGTGGGTCGACCTGTTGCACGACGGGGTCGCCGACGGGTCGTTCCGCCCCGATCTCGACGTCGACCTGATCTACCGCTTCATCCGCGACACCACCTGGGTGTCGGTGCGTTGGTATCAACCCGGAGGACCGCTCACGGCCGAGGAAGTCGGCCGCCAGTACCTCGCCATCGTTCTTGGCGGCATCACCACAGAAGGAGTCTCGTAATGGCCTTGTCCTCGAAAGCAGGGGCCTCCGAAGCATTTGTCATCGACGCCGTACGCACCGCGGTCGGTAAGCGCAATGGGTCGCTGGCCGGCGTGCATCCGGTCGACCTGGGCGCCACCGCCTGGCGCGGACTCTTCGATCGCAATGACGTCGACCCCGGTGCCGTCGACGATGTGATCGCCGGATGCGTGGACGCGGTGGGCGGGCAGGCCGGCAATATCGCCAGGCTGTCGTGGTTGGCCGCCGGTTTCCCCGAGGAAGTCCCTGGCGTGACCGTCGACCGCCAGTGCGGCTCCAGCCAGCAGGCCATCTCCTTCGGTGCGCAGGCGATCATGTCCGGTACGGCCGATCTCATCGTGGCCGGCGGTATGCAGAACATGAGCCAGATCCCGATCAGCTCGGCCATGATCGTCGGCAAAGAATTCGGATTCACCTCACCCACCAACGAGTCCAAGGGCTGGCTGCACCGCTACGGAGATCAGGAGATCTCGCAGTTCCGCGGGTCCGAATTGATCGCCGAGAAGTGGAACCTGTCCCGCGAGGACATGGAGCGTTACGCCCTGGCCAGCCACCAACGGGCCCAGGAAGCCATCCGTGCAGGCTATTTCGAGAACGAGATCATCCCGGTCCAGATCGACGGGACCACGTTCGTCACCGACGAGGGCCCCCGCGACACGACCTTGGAGAAGATGGCCGGGCTCAAGACCCTCGTCGACGGCGGAAGGCTGACCGCGGCCATGGCCAGTCAGATCTCCGACGGTGCCAGCGCGGTGCTGCTGGCCTCCGCGGACGCGGTGAAGCAACACGGACTCACCCCGCGGGCCCGTATCCACAACATCAGCGCCCGCGGTGCCGATCCGGTGTACATGCTCACCGGGCCGATCCCGGCCACCCACTACGCGTTGGAGAAGACCGGGCTGTCCATCGACGATATCGACACCGTCGAGATCAACGAGGCGTTCGCGCCCGTGGTCCAGGCATGGATCAAGGAGACCGGGGTGGACCCGGCCAGGGTCAATCCCAGTGGCGGTGCCATCGCCCTCGGCCACCCGCTCGGCGCCACCGGTGCCAAGTTGTTCGCCACGATGCTCAACACCCTGGAGCGCACCGGCGGGCGTTACGGTCTGCAGACGATGTGTGAGGGCGGTGGCACCGCCAACGTCACCATCATCGAACGGCTCTAGGCCCGCCTGGAGCGCAGCTCCCGCCATACCCGGGCCGGCGTCATCGGAAGCCGATGCATGCGCGCACCGCATGCATCGGCTACCGCATTGGCCAGTGCGGGAGCGACCGGGTTGTACGGCGATTCGCTCATCGACTTGGCGCCGAGCGGCCCGAGTTCGTCATAGGTGTCGGCGAAGTACACCTCGGTGAACGGGACATCCGCGAACTGGGGGATGTGGTAGTTGCGCAGCGTCGCGGTCGTCACCACACCGTCGGGGTCGACCTGGATCTCTTCGAACAGCGCCGAGCCGATCGCCTGTGCCACACCGCCTTCCACTTGACCGCGGCACTGCTGGGGATTCATCACCACTCCGGCATCGGCCGCATGGACCGACTGCAGGATCCGGATCTCGCCGGTGTCGGTGTCGACCGCGACCCGGAAGGCCTGCACGTTGAACGCCACCGATCGCGGTGTGCCGTCATGGGCTGCCGTACTGCTCATCGGTGTGGGCAGCGCCGAGAAGTCCACCAGGCGATCACCGCACTGAACACCGTTGGGCCCCAACGTGCAGGAACCGCGGTCGACTCCGATCAGCGCGGCCGCCGCTGCGGTCAACTGGGTACTCAACTGTCGACACGCCAGCAGTGTCGCGCGGCCGGCGACCACGGTTCCCGCCGAGCCGAAAGCTCCGGTGTCGTAACCGGTTGTCGCGGTGTCGGATTGGCGTAACACGATTCTTTCCGGCACCGTGCCCAGTTCGGTCGCCGCGAGCTGGGTGTGCACCGTGGTGGTGCCATTGCCGAACTCGGTGGTCCCCACATCGAGGGTGTACACGCCATCGGCGCCGACTGTGACGGTCGCCTCGCAATAATGTCCGCGCGGCGGGATCGTCGCGATCATCGCGACGGCCATACCCTCGCCGACCGCCCATCCCGCGGGCGCGACCGCACCGTTGCCCGCTCTCAGCGCCTCCTGGGCGAGGTCCAGGCATTGGTCGAGGCCGTAGCTCCCGAAGGTCAGGTCGTCGTCGAGGACGTGCGAGTCCACGAAGCGGTCCCCGGGAACGACGACATTGCGCCGCCGGAATTCGAACGGGTCGATACCGAGTCGATGCGCCAACTCGTCGATTGCGGATTCGACTGCGAACATCACCTGCCCGAGCCCGTAGCCACGAAACGCACCCGACGGCAGATTGTTCGTGTAGACGGCCTGGGCATCCACCCGTTTGTTCGGACTGCGGTATATCGCAACGGATTCTCCGCACCCATGGAACATCACGCCGGGACTGTGGTTACCGTAGGCGCCCGCGTCGACCAATGCATCCACCGCCAATGCGGTGAGAGTGCCGTCGGCATCGGCGGCGACGGTCACGTCCACCCGGAACGGATGCCGGCATGGTGCGACGGTGAATTGGTCGGTGCGGCTGAACTCGTAGCGCACCGGCATGCCGAGCCGCAGTACCGCCAGGGCCACCAGATCCTCGGTCAGCATCTCCTGCTTACCGCCGAATCCGCCGCCCACGCGTCGCGTGAACACCCGCACCCCGTCCGGCTCCAGGCCGAAGATGTGGCACAGTTCGTCGCGCACCAGGAAGGGGACCTGCGAGCTGGTCCGGATCACCAAGCGTCCGTCGGGATCCCGCCATCCGGTGCAACCGTGGGTCTCCAGATGCACATGCTGCACCCGCTGGGTATGCCAGCGCCCGCGTATGACGGCACCCCCGGCCGATTCGGCCGCCGCGATGCCGGCCTGCACCGAACCCACCTCGCCGTGTAGTTCGGCAACCAGATTGCGCGCCGGATCGCAGATGCGGGATTCGGGGCCCTTATCGGCATGCAGTGCCGGCGCGCCGGGTGTTCGCGCGACGTCCGGATCGAAGACCGCGGGCAGGATCTCGTAGTCGACGATGATCGCCCGGCAGGCCTGTTCGGCGGTGCCGGGATCATCGGCGACCACGGCGGCGACCCGTTGCCCGACGAATCGTACGGTGTCATCGAGGATCATGGTGTCGTCCGGGTCGTCATCACGTGATTCGTGGCGAGCCGTAGAGAATCGCACCGGCGGGCTGTCACGGTGGGTCAGGACCAGTCGCACCCCCGGAATCGACTGGGCCACCTCGGTATCGATCGATCGGATACGAGCGTGCGGTACCGGGCTGTGCAGCACCGCCAGGTGCAGGAGGCCTTCCGGCTTCTCGTCCATCGTGTACTGCTCGGTGCCGGTGACCACCGCAGCACCGGCAGGCGCGCCGATCGAGCGACCCACATCATGGCCGCCGGCCTTTTCGATATTCGTGACGCCGGCTATCGCATCCGCGATGGCCCGATAGCCGGTGCACCGGCAGAGGTTTCCCTTGAGCTGCTGAGGCAGGTCGTCGACATGATCGATGGACTCGGCGGCGGGCAGTGCCGCCACGGTGGTGACCATGCCCGCGGTGCAGAAGCCACATTGGAATCCCGCGGCTTCCAGGAAGCGGCGTTGTACCGGATGCAGGTTCTCCGGCGTGCCCAGCCCCGCGACGGTGGTGACGCGGTGCCCGTCCGCCCGAAAGGCGGGAAACACGCAGGAGTGCACGGGTTCACCGTCCACCAGCACCGAGCAGGCACCACAGTCGCCGGCGTCGCAGCCCTTCTTGACCTCGAAGTGGCCATGCTCGCGCAGGTAGGTACGCAGACACTGGCCCGGGCGCGGGGCATCGGTGCAGTCGTTACCGTTGACCGTGACGTTCATGTCAGCTCGGTACGAATCTGTTCGGCCAGGGTCAGCGTCACCGCCCGCCGCCAGTCCGGATCACCGTGCACATCGCGGGTGATGTCCTGCTCGGCGATTGCCCCCAGCGTGTCGCGCAGAGCGGTGGCGGAGGGCAGGGCGTCGAAGCGGAACACCATCGGACGCACGGTGGCTGCGGTGACCGAGACCACGAACTTCCCGTCGGCGTGACGGCGTCCGATGACCACGGCGCTGGACCGGCCCAGCGGCGAAGGCGCAAGCTTGCGATAGGCGGTTCGCGCGGTGAGCGCATGGGCGGGTAGGTGGACCGAGCGCAGGAGATCGCCGGGCTGTAGGACGTTGCGGGAGTCGCCGGTGACGAAATCGGTGATCGGCAGGACGTGGTCGGGCCCATCGGCGCGCCACACGGTGACGGTGCCCTCGAGGGCGGAGACCAGCGAGATCATCGCCCCGGCGGGAAAGGACAGGCAGATATTGCCGCCGACGGTGGCGGTACGCCAGATCTTGGACGATGCCAACAGCGCGGTGCAGCACTGCGCGAACAACGGGGCCGCGCTCCAATGCGGGTGGGTGGACGGTAGCAACGTCGAGAGCGTGCCGAGTTCGGCCACCGTACACGTCGCGGCGAGTTCCACACCCTCCTCACTCAGCGTGACCGGTGGCCAGCCCAGTCCGGTGATGTCGATAAGCCGGGCCACGGCGGGTTGCGGTTCGGAGAACAGCCAGGTGCCGCCTGCCAGGATGGCATCGGTCGAGCTCAGCGGCCAGACCTCGTCGCGGCAGCCGGGCGTGCGCACCGCCTCGACGTTGTTGAGGTCCATCTGACGACCCTAAGGGCAACGTGATGGGCACGCAGCGTGAAAGCGTCGAACTGCGCAGTCGTGCAGACACTGTGACAATCGAAAGTATGCGTGTGTACCGCGGACATCTGATGCACATCAGCGGGGCACCGCAGCTGGGGCAGGCACGTGCCCACCTGCTGAGCATTCCCGACGGTGCGCTCGCGGTGGATGATGACGGCACCATCGGCTTCAGCGGCCGATATGACAGGTTGCCGGCCACTTATGTCGAGGCCACGGTGGTGGACTGCCGTCCGGGCTTCTTGCTGCCGGGTTTCGTCGACACCCACCTGCACTTCCCGCAGACCCACTGCACCGACTCCTACGGTGGCGGACAGCTGCTGGATTGGTTGCAACGCTGCATCTTTCCGGCCGAGGCGCGGCTGGCCGACACCGAGTACGCGCGCGCTGTAGCCAGAGATTTCTGTCGGCGCCGGATCGCCGTCGGCACCACCACCGCGCTGGTCTTCGGTTCGGCGTTCCCCGAGGCCCAGGACGCCCTGTTCGAGGAGTCCTGCCGCACCGGCTTGCGTACGGTGTCGGGGCGGGGCATCCAGACGGTCGGACCCGAGGCCGCGGCGCCGCTGATCACCAGCGAGGATACCGCGATCGCGCTGACCGACAGCGAGATCCGCCGCTGGCACGGCGCCGGGGCCGGATTGGTCGGTGTCGCGGTGATACCGCGTTTTGCACTGTCGGTCACCGCCACCACCCTGCACGGACTGGGTGAACTCTATGACTCGGTTCGGGACGGCGGCGTCTACTTCCATACCCACCTCTCCGAGAACACGGCCGAGATCGATGCTGTGCGTTCCGGTTTCGGTGTGGACGATTACCTGGACACCTACGATGGGCGGCTCACGGGTGTCGGTCGGTCGTTGTTGGGCAGACGAAGTGTCTTCGCGCATGCCGTGCACTGCACGGAACGTGAACGTGCCCGACTGGCCGAGACCGGGAGCTCGGTGGCACACTGCCCGACCTCACAATTGTTCCTCGGGTCGGGCACCATGCCGTGGCGGCAGACCGCCGACGCCGGCGTCAACATCGCCCTCGGCACCGATATCGCCGCGGGCGACGAATGGTTGATCCCGCGAGTCCTCAACGACTGTTTCAAGGTCCACATCAGCGAGCCCGCCGGGCAGGGGTTGTCGATCCCGCCAGCCGAACTGCTGTACACGGCGACGGTCGCGGGAGCGCGGGCACTGGACATCGAGGACCGGGTCGGCAACCTCGACGCGGGCAAGGAAGCCGACTTCGTGGTCATCGACCCTGGTCGGCAGGTGATGCTGCCGGAAATATTGGCGCGCATCGACTCCGAGGAGACCGATCGGCTGCTGTTCACGCTGCTGATGAGCATGCGTGAGGAGGCCGTCGATCAGGTGTATGTGCGGGGTCGCCTGCTGACAGCCGACTGATCACTACATCGGGGTGAGTGGCCCGCCGAGAATATTGCCCGCGATGCCGCGAAGTATGTTGGTGCCGTCCTCGTTTCGCAGCTCCTCGTACCATCGCGCGGTCACCTCGGGATCCTTGGCATGGGTGACATCGCAACGCTTGCGGGCCCGGAGAACGAGCTCGCCCGCTCGTTCGGCGCGGGCGTCCTGATAGGCGATCAGGGCCGCCTGCACATCGCCAGGATGGTCCTTGAAGGCCCATTGCAGTGCGATCGCGTCCTCCATGGCCGAACACCCGCCCTGGCCGATATCCGGTGTGGTGTTGTGTGCGGCATCGCCGAGCACGGCAACCCGTCCCTTCACCCAGGTATCGAAGGGGTCCAGATCCAAGATCTCGACCCGGTTGGTGCTGTGCGGGTCCAACGTGTCGATCAGGGCGTGTACCCCGGGGGCCCAGTCGGCGAAGTGTCCTCGCAGCACCTCCCTGGCGCTGCCGCGTCGGTAGGGCAGCCCTTCGTCCTCGACGACATCGAAGAAGAAGTAGAACCGCCCGTCCGAGACGGGCATCACCGAAACCCGCTTGCCGTCACCGACATAGGTGGTCCATTCGGTCGCCGGACCGATCGCGTCATCGGTGGCGACCAAGCCGTTGTAGTTCACGTAACCGGCGTAGCGCCGCGTCACCGGGGTGCCCAGCACGTATTCGCGGGTGATCGAGCCGGCTCCGTCCGCGCCGATGATCGCATCGGCTCGGATCGTCGTGCCGTCGGCGAAGGTGGCCGTCGCGGCATCGGGACCGTCGGCGACCTCGACCATGGTCATACCGAACGTGATGTCATCCATCCCGTAGGCGTGCATCAACATCAGCTGGAGTTCGGCCCTGGCAATGGGGTAGGGGCGTTGGCCGACCTGATCGATCAAGGGTTGCATGGAGAATCGGCACATCGTCTCACCGCTGTGCCCGTCGAGGTAACTCATCGTCTCGACAAGCCCGCCGAGCTGTTCGGTCTCCTCGCGCAGGCCGAGATAGTTCAGGCATTTCACCCCGTTGGACCACACCGAGATCGCAGCACCCACCGGCTTGTTCTCGGTGACGCGCTCGTAGACGGCAGTCTCGATACCGATCTGGCGCAGTGCGATCGCTGCGCTCAAACCGCCCATGCCCGCCCCGATGATGGCGACCTTCACTTGTTCAGCTCCCGCGGTAGGTGGAGTAGGCGTATGGCGACAACAGCAGTGGCACGTGATAGTGCCCCGACAGTTCGGTGATCTCGAAGGCGATCACCACCTCCGGGTAGAAACCCACGATTCCCTCGGCGGCGAAGTAGGCCGCGGTGTCGAAGTGCAGCCGGTACACCCCGGCGGCGAGTTCTCCGCCGAACTCCGGGATACGGCCGTCGGAGTCGGTGATGCCGTCGGCCACCACGGTGCCGGCGGCGGTCAGGGTGACCGCCATCCCGGCTGCGGGCCTTCCGGTGGTGGCATCCAGGACATGTGTCGACAGCGTCATATGACCCATCATGTCGGTTCACTCAGCAGACGTTCCAGCCGTAACCGGTTGATCTTGGCGAGCTCATTGCGCATCACCCGTCGCTCGGTGTCGGGGTCGTTGGCCAGCCGGTCGGTGAGGATGTCCAACAGTTCCTCCGCCGATCGGCCGCTGGCACACACCAGGTAGACGTAGCCGAACCGCTGCTCATACTCGCGGTTCTTCTGTGCCAGAGCCGATTTCACCGAATCGTCGGCATCGGCCACCCGAGCCTGCTCGCGGGCCGACGACGGATTGTCTGCCCGGCCCCCGATGCGGGGGTGCCCATCGAGCGCGGCGTCGATCTCGGCATCGGGCAGCTCGGCAAGGATACGATCCGCCCGGTCGTAGAGGGCTTGGGTGTCGCGGAACGGAGCGGCCGCCAACACCCGCCGAGCCCAGATTGTCGAGGAGCAGACCTCGAACAGCAGATGCATTTGCCCACGCTCGGACAGGGAATTGAAGTTGTCCAGTCCGATTGCCTTCACGGGAGGTCGTTGAGCCTGCCGAATCGCGCCGCGGCAATGGGATTGGCATCGGCGACCAGATCGGCGAATCGATAGTTGACGATCTTGGCCACCTCGATCAATGCGTAGGCCCGCTCGGTCGATACGGAGTTGTCCATCCGTGACCACCCGTTGCGCAGCACCCGGTCGAAACGCTCGGTCTCCCTTGCACAGATGATCAGCGGGAAGCCGAAGTGCTCGCGGTAGGCCGCGGCCAGGTTCACCACATCCTGATGGTCGTCGGAGTCCAGATTGCTCAACGCGACGTGGTCGACGGCGAGCACCTGCCCGGTCTCGTCCTCGGCGCCCAGATCGGGAAACGAGTCGAGCATTTCCTGCTGTTGTTCGGTGTTGCCGGTGAGCACCGCATCTTGGAAGGCCTCCCGCAGGGCGGCAGTATCGGCGAACGGGCGTTGATCGAAGGCGCGGTCGGCGGCCCACCCGACGCCCTGCACCACATGGCCGAACACCTCGGTGAACCGTTCACGGGTCATCGTGTTCACCTCGTCGAGTGTGATCGACCCGGATCCCGCCACCCGCGGCCCCTTCTTGCCGAGGTGGAAGAACACGATGTTCAGTGCGATCGCGGTGATGGCGCCGGTACTGATACCGCTGCCGAACAGGATGTCCAGCCCGGCGGGCAGTGTCGAGGAGATCGCCGGGTACGAGGTCACCAACAATGCCAACGCCAGGCTCGTGGTGACGATGATGACGTTGCGGTGATCGGTGAAGTCGACCTTGCCGAGGGTCTGGATGCCGACGACGGCGACCGTGGCGAACAACGTCAGTGCCGCACCACCGAGCACCGGGTTGGGGATCGACGCGACGATGGCGGCGACCTTGGGTAGGAAGCCAAGCAGGATCATGATGGCGCCGGCAGCCGCGACCACCCACCGGCTCTTGACGCCGGTGAGTCGCACCAGCCCGACATTCTCGGAGAACGCGGTGTAGGGAAAGGAATTGAAGATGCCGCCGATCGTGGTGGCGACACCGTCGGCGCGAAGCACGTTGCCGATATCGGACGGGCGGACCCGCTTGCCGACGATCTCTCCGGTCGCGATCGTGCTGCCGGTGGATTCGACGGCGATGATCATCATCACGATGATCATGGTGATGATCGCGACGATGTCGAATTTGGGCATGCCGAAGGCGAACGGCGGGGTGAACCCGAACATGGCCGCTTCGCCGACCCGGTCGAAGTTCATATCGCCGAGCGCATAGGCGACCGCACAGCCTGCCACCAGTCCGAGCAGGACGGCGATGGTCGACATGAATCCGCGAAACAACCGCTGGATGGTGACGATGACGGCGATGGTGCCGAGGGCATACAGAACCCACCGCAGGTTGCCCGGATCGGGTTCGTGGGTGGCCGGATTGGTCACCGCATCCAACGCCCCGATGGGCACCAGGCACAGACCGATGATGGTGATCAGGGTGCCGGTGACCACCGGGGGGAAGAAGGTGAGCAATCGGACGAAAACCGGCGCGATGAGGAAGGTGAATACGCCGGCGACGATGACGGCACCGTAGACGTAGAGCAGACTCGCGGTACCACCGCCGTGCGCCAGGCCGATCGCGATGATCGGCGCGACCCCGGCGAAGGTGACACCTTGCAGCAGCGGCAGCCGGACCCCGACATTCTTGAACCCGACGGCCTGGATGATGGATGCGATACCGCAGGTGAACAGGTCGGCGGTGATGAGCATGACCAGCTCTTCGCGCGACAGCCCGAGCGCGTTGGCGATCAGGATGGGGACCAACACCGCACCGGCGTAGAACGCCACCACGTGCTGGAAACCATAGGTGGCGAGCTTGGGCAGGGGCAGCACCTCGTCGACGGGGTGCACGCGCTTGCGCTGGCTCTTGGTGGGTGCCGACATGCCGATCAGAATCCGGCAGCCGTGCTTACTTTTCGTGTCGCGCGCGTTTCGCCCACGTTGCTGATGCGGCCGATGCGCCGGGTCAGTGATCGTGCAGGATGACGCCGCGGATGTTGTGGCCGGCCAACATGTCGTCGAAGGCGACGTTGATGTCACCGAGCTTGTATTCGGTGGTCACCGACTCGTCGAGCAACAGTTGACCGTCCCGATAGAGGCTGAGCAGTTTCGGGATGTCGGCGCGCGGGTTGGCCTCGCCGTACAGGCTGCCCAGGAGTCGCTTCTGGAACAGGGTGAACATCGCCATCGGCAGCGTCGGGGTGACGTCGGTCATCGATGCGATGCCGGTGAGCACCACCGCCCCGCCCTTGCGCACCATGTCCAGTGCGGAGCCGATCATCTGTCCCTCGACGAGCCCGACGGTCAGGATGGCCGAGTCGGCCATCACGCCCTTGGTGAGCTCGGCGGCCAGCGCGGTGGCCTCCTCGAACGAGGTGACGAAGTGGGTGGCGCCCAGTTCGGTTGCCTTGGCGCTCTTCTCGGCAACCAGGTCGACGGCGATGATGTGGGCGGCCCCGGCGATCCTTGCGCCCTGGATGGCGCCGGCTCCCACACCGCCGACCCCGATCACCACCACGGTGTCGCCGGGCGCGACCTCGGCGGTGTTCACCGCCGATCCCCAGCCGGTGGTGATACCGCACCCCAGCAGGCACGCCCGGTTCAGCGGAAGGTCGTCGTCGATCTTGACCAGCGAGGCGTCGGAGACAACGCCGTACTGGGCGAAAGTTCCCAGCAGCAGGGCCACATAGATGCCCTGATCGCCGATGTGCCGGCGGAACGTGCCATCGAGCTGGGTTCCGGCAAGAAGCATCGCGCCGAGATCGCACAGGTTCTGCTGCCCGCTGGCACACCACCGGCACTTGCCGCAGGCGGGCAGGAAGGAGGCGACCACATGGTCACCGGGTTTGAGGTCGCGGACGCCGGGGCCGACCTCCTGGACGATGCCTGCGCCCTCGTGGCCGCCGATCACCGGAAACGGGACGGGAAAGTCACCGGTGCGCGGATGGTGGTCGGAGTGACACAACCCGGTCGCCTCGAAGGAGACCAACACCTCGCCCTCCTGGGGCGGGTCGAGGTCGACCTGCTCGATACTCCAGTCTCCGTTGATCTCCGAGAGAACCGCCGCATCCATCTTCATCACCTCACGCTACGAGCTGGTCGGTACGTGGGTCCGGTGATTCGTCGAATTCCGCCTCAGGGACGGATGTAGGCAGTCGCCTTCTGCAGGTGTTCGACTGCCTCGGCGACGATGGCCGGGACGAGTTCCGCGCAGGACGGCAGGTCGTCGATGATGCCCGCGACCTGACCCGAGGCCAGCACGCCGGCATCCGTGTTGCCCTCGACGAGGCCTGCCTTCAGCAGCATGGGGGTGTTGGCGGCCATGATGACCTGCGACCAGGTGAGGTCCTTCCCGTGGCGCATGGCCAGGCCGTCGGTGATCATGGAGCGCCACGACATCTGCGACATCTTCTTGAACTTCTGGGCGTTGCCCACCGCGGCGGCCAGACCCCGCACCGGGGAGCCGCTCTCGAGCTTGTCCACCAGTCCGGTGCGCAGCACGCGGTGCGGCATACCGTCGACGCGGGTGGAGACCACGGTGCCGTCCAGTGCCGCCTGCAGGTAGCGCTGCTTGACGGCGTCGGGAACGGTGGAGTCCTTGGTCAGCAGGAAGCGCGTTCCCATGGCCACGCCCGCCGCACCGTAGGACAGGGCCGCGGCCAGCCCACGACCGTCGAAGAATCCGCCGGCTGCGATGACCGGCATCCCGGTATCGGCGACAGCGTCGAGCACCGAGGGGAGCAGCAGCGTGGTGGCGATCGGACCGGTGTGGCCGCCGCCCTCGCCGCCCTGCACGATCACCGCGTCCGCGCCCCAACCGGCAACCTTCTTGGCGTGCTTGGCCAACCCGACCGACGGGATGACCACCACACCGGCGTCCTTGAGCCGTGCGATCAGGTCGGGCTTGGGAGCCAAGGCGAAGGAGGCGACTTTGACCCCTTCGCGGATCAGGAGGTCGACGCGGTCGTTCGCATCCCCGGCGTCGGCACGGATGTTGATCCCGAACGGCTTGTCGGTGCTGGCCTTGACCTTGGTGACGGCGGTCTGCAGTTCGGCCAATGTCATGGTCGCCGAGGCGAGGATGCCCAGGCCGCCGGCGTTCGAGGTGGCCGCGACCAGTCGCGCACCGGCCACCCAGCCCATACCGGTCTGGACGACGGGGTGCTCGATGCCGACCAGTTCGGTCAGTGCGGTGCTCAGTGTCGCCATCGCTACACCCGTACCTCTTTGTCGCGCAGCGACTTCGGATCGATGACCTCGCGCAGCAGGCGCTGCTCCTCGGCGTTCGGCAGCCGGGTCGTCTCGGCGGTGTCGAGCCCGTGCACCTCGAACGACGTGTTCTCGGCGACCTGTTCGGCCTGGACGCCGGGGTGCAGCGAGACCGCGCGCATCTGGTGGTCGGGTCCTCCGAAGTCGAACACGCCGAGGTTGCTGACGACTCGGAAGATGTCGGCGAACCGGTAGGCGGGGTTGGCGGGATCGATCTTGTCCCAGCCGATCCCGGACACGATGTCCACCGACTCGGTGAAGACCCGTTTGGAGTGGTTGCCGACGAAATAGCTGGTGGCGTGGTTGATGGAGTTGCCGGGGGCGCCGCGCACACCGAACATCTGACGGGTCGGGTGCTGGATCGGCCCGAACGCCGACAGGTTCTGGTTTCCGTACCGGTCGATCTGGTTGGCGCCCATCACCACGTGGCGCTGGCCCCAGGCCAGCGTCTCGAAGACCCGGTTGAACGGCATCCAGCCCTCGATCGCCGCCGGCGCGCCGATGGCCGGGGTGTCGGCGATCATGCGTGCCTCGCCGTCGGTCAGCACGATCTCGGGGGCGAAGGTCAGCCGTGCCAGGCGCGCACCGATCTGGACGAGTGTCGTCATCGGGGAGACCATGATCTCGCCGGCATCGCGGAACAGCTCGGCGCACGCGACGGCGCATACTTCGGCACGGGTCACGGACATCACTGGGCACCTTCCTCTGCGAACTTGCGCACCGCCGCCTGGTAGTCCGCCTCGCTGCCGGACAGATAGGTCTTGACGAAATCGGCCCAGGTCTCATCGGAACCGGCGGCCTCGGCGTAGTGGCGCTGGAACTTCTCATCGCGCCGGTAATCCGGCTCATTGGTGGTGAAGTGTGCGCCGTTGGGTGCTTCCACCACTACGTCCACCATCATGCGATTGATCAATTGCTGTTGTGGAACAGTCGATTTCACCAGTTCCTCGGTGGACACCACCTTCTCGACCGACAGGAATCGCCGGGTGGCCGACATGAGGAACAGATCGTCGAAGTAGGGGTCGATACCGGTGTAGGCGGCGTTGCCGCGCTCGTCGCCGAGATTCATGTGCACGAATGCGGCATCCAGGTTGAGTGCGGGCATCGCGAGCAATTCTTGATCGTCATAGGGCGATTTCACGGTCTTGAGCTCGTCGCCCCAGAAGGCGCGGACATCGCTGCCGAGCCCGGCACGGATCGGCAGGAACGGCAACCGTTGCGCGGCGGCCTGCAATCCGCAGCGCAGCATGCCCTCGTCCATCTCGCGCGCCTCGATGGCACCGCTGGTGCGGGCCTTGGCGAACCACGGGTCGTAGAACGGCGGGGAGTCCAGTGACACGAACCCGTAGTACACCCGCTTGACCTTGCCGGCCGAGCACAGCAGGCCCAGGTCGGGTCCGCCGTAGGTCACCACCGTCAGGTCCTTGACATCGGTGCGCAGCAGCGCGCGGATGAAGGCCATCGGCTTGCGCCGCGAGCCCCACCCGCCGATACCGATCGTCATGCCGCTCTCGACGGAGGCGACGGCCTCGTCCAACGTTGTTCTCTTATCGGTCATTTGGCAGATCCCTTGTCTGTACCGGCGAACGCGTCACGGTGCTCGTCGGACACTCCCGCGAGGTTGAGCTCGAACGTGAAGCCCTGCTCCATGCGGTACCGGGCGTTCACCGGTTGGACGTCGATGAAGTTCAGTGCTTCCTTGGCGGCACGGATCACCCGGGTGTCCTTGCTGGCGATATCGCGCGCGACGCGCAATGCCGCCTCGTCGAGTTCGCCGCGCGGCACCACCTCGTGCACCGAACCGAAGTGATGTAGCGTCTCGGCGGGAACCGTTGCCGCGGTGAAGAACAGCCTGCGCATCAGATGCTGGGGAACGAGCCGGGACAGGTGGGTCGCCGCACCGAGCGCGCCGCGTTCCACCTCGGGCAGACCGAATTTGGCGTCATCGGAGGCGACGATGACATCGGCATTACCGACCAGGCCGATGCCACCCCCGACGCAGAAGCCATTGACGGCTGCCACCACGGGCACCTCGCACTCGTAGACCGCTTTGAAGGCGTGATAGCAGCCGCGGTTGGCATCGATGAGCGCGGTGAATCCGTCGGTGTTCTGCATCTCCTTGATGTCCACACCGGCGTTGAACCCGCGGCCTTCGGCCCGCAGGATCACCACATGGGTGCTGCGGTCACGGCCTGCTGCGGTGATGGCATCGCCGAGCTCGAACCAGCCCTGCGAGGGGATGGCGTTGACGGGCGGGTAGTTCACGGTCACCGAGACGATGCCCGGCTCGACTGTCGTGGTGGTGATGGGCTCCGGTTTTTCTGACACGGTCACTTCCTCGTGGGGTCGCTACCTAAGCAAGCACTTGCTTGGTACGCTAGCACAGTGACTGACGCGGCTGGAATCAATCTGCAAATGGGTGGCTGGGTGGTCCTGGTGACCGGCGGGGTCCGCGGGGTGGGCGCCGGCATCAGCGAGGTTTTTGCCGGTCAGGGTGCCACCGTCATCACCTGTGCGCGTAGGCCGGTGGAGGGCTCGCCGTACGAATTCCACTCCTGCGATATCCGCGACGACACTGCCGTGCAGGGCCTGATCGACACGATCGTGGCAACCCATGGCCGCCTGGATGTGGTGGTGAACAACGCCGGCGGATCGCCGTACGTGCCGGCCGCCGATGCCTCGGCCAAGTTCAGCGCCAAGATCATCGAACTGAATCTGATAGGCGCGCTGTCGGTCTCCACCCACGCCAACGCGATCATGCAGACGCAGGAGACCGGCGGAACCATCGTCAACATCTCCAGCGTCAGTGGGCACCGGCCCACCCCGGGAACCGCGGCTTACGGTGCCGCCAAGGCCGGCATCGACAATCTCACCACCACGCTGGCGGTGGAATGGGCCCCCAAGGTTCGGGTGAACTCGGTCGTCGTGGGCATGGTCGAAACCGAGCAGGCCGACCTGTTCTACGGTGATGCCGAGTCGATCGCCGCCATATCGGCCAACGTGCCGTTACGGCGTCTGGCCAAGCCGGCCGATATCGGTTGGGCCACAGCATTTCTGGCTTCCCCGGCGGCGTCCTACATCAGCGGCGCCGCGCTGGCGGTGCACGGTGGTGGCGAGCCGCCGCACTATCTGTCGACCACCACAGCTGACATCAAAAAGTAAGAGGAGATATTTCCATGAGTTTGCTCGACGGCCGGGTAGTCATCGTGACGGGCGCAGGCGGGGGCATCGGCCGGGCGCACGCGCTGGCCTTCGCCGCGGAGGGTGCACGCGTCGTGGTCAACGACATCGGTGTCGGACTGGACGGCTCACCGGCCGGCGGTGGTAGCGCCGCCCAGGGCGTCGTCGACGAGATCGTCGCCGCCGGCGGCGAGGCCGTGACCAGCGGCGCCAACGTCGCCGATTGGGCGGAGGCCGAGGGATTGATCCAGACCGCGGTGGATTCGTTCGGCGGACTCGATGTCCTGGTCAACAATGCCGGCATCGTGCGCGACCGGATGTTCGTCAACGCCACCGAGGAGGAGTTCGACGCCGTCACCGCCGTCCACCTCAAGGGCCATTTCGCCACCATGAAACATGCTGGGGCGTACTGGCGCGCCCAGTCCAAGGCCGGCAAGACGGTGGATGCCCGCATCATCAACACCTCCTCGGGTGCGGGGTTGCAGGGCAGCGTCGGACAGGCGACCTACAGCGCGTCCAAGGCCGGTATCGCCGCGCTCACCCTTGTGGCGGCGGCGGAGATGGGTCGGATCGGGGTGACCGCCAACGCCATTGCGCCGTCGGCCCGTACCCGGATGACCGAGACGGTGTTCGCCGACATGATGGCCACCCAGGACGCGGCGTTCGACGCGATGGCTCCGGAGAACATCTCACCGCTGGTGGTGTGGCTGGGCAGCGTCGAGTCGCGAGAGGTGACCGGGCGCGTGTTCGAGGTCGAGGGCGGGATCATCCGGGTTGCCGAGGGCTGGGCACGCGGTGCCGAGGCCGACAAGGGTGCGCGGTGGGACCCGGCCGAGCTCGGACCCGTGGTCAGTGACCTGCTGGCGAAGTCGCGCACCCCGTTGCCGGTCTTCGGAGCGTGATTGCTCGCGGTTTGTGGAGTCGCGGCCGCGCTCATGGCGGGTGAGGCTCCACAAACCGCACGCTTTTCAGCGCGGTTCGCAGATCACCAGCGGGACGACCCGGTCGGCCGCTTCGCGATAGCCGCGATACGGCGGGTAGATTCGGGTCAGCCTGGGCCAGTATCGGTTTCGTTCCTCGGGCGTGGCATCCCTGGCCGTCATGTCCCGCTCGTCGGCACCGAATTGGACCCGCACGTCGGGGTCGTCCTTGATGTTGAGGTACCACGCCGGGTCGTGATCGCGCCCGCCGAACGAGGCGGGTAGCACGATACGGTCACCATCGCGCAGGCACAGCGTGGCCGTCGTCCGCTCTTGCCCGCTGCGCCGCCCGGTGGTGGTGATCAGCGCAGCAGGCAGCCACAACAGGCGGGCGCCGAGCACCCCGCCGGTCCGCCGATACGCCCACACGTGCGCCTTGGCGAAGTACTTCATCGACGCGGCGAGCAAACCGGAATTGCGAACATCGACCATGCGGCACTTTCTGCCCAGAACTGTGGCCGGGCAAACGCGGCTATCGCAGGAACACCGCCGCATACAGCACCGCCGTCACGGTCACGAAGACCAGCAGAGATCGCCGCGTCGCGCGGCCCCGACGATCGGCGGGCAGGGCGGCAGGCAATGCCACGGCCGCCAGCAGCCCGGCGATCAGGCCCACGACGGTTCCGAACATCAGGCCGTAACCGTGCGGATCGATCCCGGGATCGCTGGAAAAGCCGGACCGGGCAACGAGATACAGGCACATCGACCAGAGGAGCGCCGCGGTCGCGCCCAGTAGACCGGCGACCGCCCGCCCGATGCTCGGGCTCACGCAGCCGCGGGGTCGCAGATCAGGATCGGGATCTTGCGATCGGTGTAGGACCGGTAGTTCGCGAAGTCGGGATACATGGCGTCGAGCTTGGGCCAGTACTCGTCACGCTCGGCATCGGTGGCCTCGCGGGCCACGAGGTCGAGCTTTTCCTTCTTGGTCTGGAACGTGATGTTGGGGTCGGCCAAGATGTTCAGGTACCACATCGGGTTGGTGGCCCGTCCGCCCTGCGAGGCCACCAAGACGATGCGCCTGCCCTCCTGCAGGAACAGCAGCGGGCTGTCTCGTGGCTCCCCGGACTTGCGGCCGGTGGTGGTCAGGATGCCGACCTCGGCGCCGCGCAGGAACTTGTTGCCCAGCTTTCCGCCGGATTTCTTGAAGATCCAGGTGTTCACGCGCGACATCCATTTGATGCCGGTGCCGACTGCCTTCGAGTTGAGGCCTTCGATCTGTTTGGGGCTCAGGGGCTTGGGGGGTGTGGCCATGGCTGAAACCTATCGGCTGATGAACGGCTTGAGCGACGCCCGGATGTGGTGGATCCGAGGATCGTGGGCAGGGATCAGAAACGTCTCATCGACGTGGGAACACACGCGTCGACCGAAGAGCCGCGGTTTGGTCAGCACATCGAAACGCGCGCGGATGTGATCGCCGTCGACGGTGAACTCCGGTGGTGTGGTCTTCTCGATGACCTTGAACTGCGGACCGTTGTTCAGGCTGCGCCGCAGGTGATCTCCGGACCTTCCGGTCTTGAGCCCCATCTCGATCCGGATACACTCCGGATGGAATGGGACCGCATCCGCGCGATGGGTCGACAGCGCGTCGATATAGGCCTGCGCGGCCGCGATGCGCTCGGCGTCGGATGCCGGCACGCTAGATCCTTTCGATGATGGTGCCCGTACTCAGCGCGCCACCGGCGCACATCGTGATCAGCGCGGTGCTCTTGCCGGTGCGCTCGAGCTCGTGCAGCGCGGTGGTGATCAACCGGGCGCCGGTGGAGCCGACGGGGTGCCCCAGCGCGATGGCGCCACCGTTGACGTTGACCTTGTCCATATCGGCCTCGTGGACCTGCGCCCAGGACAGCACGACGGATGCGAAGGCCTCGTTGATCTCCACGAGGTCGATATCGCCCATCTTCATCCCGGCCTTCTCCAGCACCTTGGCGGTCGACTGCACGGGGCCGTCGAGGTGGTAGTAGGTTTCGGCGCCGACATTGGCCTGCGCGACGATCCGGGCACGCGGCGTGAGGCCGTGGGCCTTGGCCACATCGCTGTCCATCCACAGCACCGCCGCGGCGCCGTCGGAGATCTGTGAGGAGGTTCCCGCGGTGTGCAGGGCTCCTTCCATGACCGGCTTCAGTGCGGCCAGACCTTCGGCGGTGGTGTCGCGCAGGCCCTGGTCGCGGGTCACGGGTGCCCACTCGTCGGTGGGGCGCTTGTTCTCATCGAGCACTGGCGCCGAGATCGGCGAGATCTCGCGATCGAAGCGACCCTCGGCCCAGGCCTGCTTGGCCTTGGCCTGCGAGGCCAATCCGAACGCATCCAGGTCGGCCCGGGTGATCCCGCGGCGCTTGGCGATCCGCTCGGCGGCCTCGAACTGGTTGGGCATGTCGATATCCCAGGACGAGGCGCGGATGAGACCGCGATCGGGGCCGGCGTTGGCGCCGAGGCCCACCCGGCTCATCGCTTCGATACCGCATGCGATGCCGATATCGATCGCACCGGTGGCGATCAGGCCCGCGATCAGATGGTTGGCCTGCTGGGCGCTGCCGCACTGGCAGTCGATGGTGGTGGCACCCACGTGCTCGGGCAACCCCGCGGTCAGCCAGCCGACCCGGGTGATGTTGTTGGACTGCTCGCCGTACTGGGTGACACAGCCGCCGATGAGCTGTTCGACCTCGCCGGCGTCGATACCCGCCTTCTCGACGACTGCCTTCTGGACGGCGCCAAGAAGTTCGGTGGCGTGCAGCCCGGACAGCCAGCCGTTGCGCTTGCCGATCGGGCTGCGGGTGGCTTCGACGATGACAGGATTACCCATGCTTGTCAGGCTAGAACACGTTTCATTACTCTGACAAGCGAGGATGCTGCCGCGCCTTTTATCTGCGGTGAAGGCATGTTTCAATGGTTCGCGAGTAGTACTAGAAGGGATTGTCTCGGCACCCGTTGTGGCCGGTGACATGCCCCGATTTGAGCAAGGAGATCTCTGCATGCCCAGCCCCAACCTGCCCAAGGGCTTCGACCCGCTGGACGCCAGTCTGAACCTCGAACGCCTGCCCGTGGAGGAGTTGGCGGAGATTCGCCGCTCCGAGCCCGTCCACTGGGTGGATGTCCCGGAAGGAACCGGGGGCTTCGGTGACAAGGGCTATTGGATCGTCACCAAGCATGCCGACGTCAAAGAGGTCTCCAAGCGTAACGACGTCTTCGGCAGCTCACCCGACGGCGCCATCCCGGTCTGGCCGCAGGAGATGACTCGGGACGCCATCGATCTGCAGAAGGCCGTGCTGCTCAATATGGACGCGCCACAGCACACCCGGTTGCGCAAGATCATCTCGCGCGGATTCACCCCGCGTGCCATCGGTCGGCTCGAAGACGAATTGCGGGCCCGTGCCCGCAAGATCGCCGAGACCGCTGCGGCAGCCGGATCCGGCGATTTCGTCGAGCAGGTTTCCTGCGAATTGCCGTTGCAGGCCATCGCCGAACTGCTCGGTGTGCCCCAAGATGACCGCGACAAGATCTTCCGCTGGTCCAACGAAATGACTGCGGGCGAGGATCCCGAGTACGCCGACATCGACCCGGCGATGTCCTCCTTCGAACTCATCACCTACGCCATGAAGATGGCCGAGGAACGGGCACAGAACCCGACCGAGGACATCGTTACCAAGCTGATCGAGGCCGATATCGAGGGTGAGAAGCTCTCCGATGACGAGTTCGGCTTCTTCGTGGTCATGCTCGCCGTCGCGGGCAACGAGACCACCCGTAACTCGATCACCCACGGCATGATCGCCTTCGCCGACAACCCTGATCAGTGGGAGCTCTACAAGAAGGAACGTCCCGGCACCGCCGCCGACGAGATCATCCGTTGGGCGACACCGGTTTCGGCGTTCCAGCGCACGGCGCTGGAGGACACCGAGCTCTCCGGTGTGAAGATCAAGAAGGGCGACCGTGTGGTGATGTCCTACCGCGCCGCCAATTTCGACGACGAGGCGTTCGACAACCCGCACCAGTTCAACATCCTGCGTGATCCCAACCCGCACGTCGGATTCGGTGGCACCGGTGCGCACTACTGCATCGGCGCCAACCTGGCCCGCATGACCATCAACCTGATCTTCAACGCGATCGCCGACGTGATGCCCGACATCACTCCGGTCGGCGAGCCGGAGCGGTTGAAGTCCGGCTGGCTCAACGGGATCAAGCACTGGCAGGTCGACTACACCGGCGCAGGCGCCGCGAGCTAGGAGAATCCTGGTGGACTTCACACCGAAGCCCGAACAGCAGGCCGTCGCCGATGTGGTGACCTCGGTGCTGGAACGGGACAACAGCTGGGACGCACTGGTTGCCGGTGGGGTGGCCGCGCTCGCGGTGCCCGAGCGCCTCGGTGGTGATGGGCTGGGACTGCCCGAGATCGCCACCGCACTCACCGAGATCGGCAGGCGCGGTACAACCGGCGCGGCACTGGCCACGCTGGGACTCGGATTGCTGCCGCTGCTCGATCTGGCCACCGATGCCGAGCAGGACCGCTATCTGGACGGAGTCGCCGGCGGCGCGGTGTTATCCGCGGCGCTCAACGAACCCGGTGTCTCGTTACCGGAGCGCCCCTCGGTGACCCTTGCCGACGGCAAGCTCACCGGAACCAAGATCGGTGTGCCCTATGCCGGCACCGCGCGGTGGCTGTTGGTCACCGCCGCCGGCGGCGTCGCGGTGATCGCCCCGACCGCGAGCGGGGTCACGCTGACCAAGACACCGAGCTCCAATGGCACCGACGAGTACGTGGTGGTCTTCGACGGCGCCGAGGTCGATGGTGTTCTCGCCAACGCGACGACCCGCCGGGTCAATCAGCTGGTGCTGGCAGCCATCGGCGCGTTCGCCGCGGGCCTGGTCGCCGGCGCGCTGCGACTGACCGCCGATTACGTGGCCACCCGCGAACAGTTCGGGCGCCCGCTGTCGACATTCCAAACCGTCGCCGCGCAGCTCTCGGATGTCTACATCGCCTCGCGCACCATTGATCTCGCGTCCATGTCGGTGATCTACCGGCTGTCCGAGGGGCTCGATGCCGACGATGATCTGGCATTGCTGGGCTACTGGATCACCTCGCAGGCGCCACCGGCGATGCGGTTGTGCCATCACCTGCACGGCGGGATGGGCATGGATATCACCTATCCGATGGACCGGTATTTCTCCTCGATCAAGGACCTGACCCGCTTGTTGGGCGGGCCCGCGTATCGACTGGATCTGGTGGGAGCGTAAATCGTCATGTACATCGAACTGACCCCCGAGCAGCGCAAGCTCCAAGACGAACTCCGCGAGTACTTCTCGACGCTCATCACCCCGGAAGAAGCCGCGGCGATGGAGTCCGATCGCCACAACGAGGCCTACCGCACCGTGATCAAGCGGATGGGCTCCGACGGCAAGCTCGGCGTGGGCTGGCCCAAGGAGTACGGCGGGCTCGGCTTCGGGCCTATCGAGCAGCAGATCTTCATCAACGAGGCCAACCGGGCGGATATCCCACTGCCGATGGTCACGCTGCAAACGGTGGGCCCCACCCTGCAGGTGCACGGAACCGAGTTGCAGAAGAAGAAGTTCCTGCCCGGGATCCTGGCCGGCGAGGTACATTTCGCGATCGGTTACTCCGAGCCCGAGGCCGGCACCGATCTCGCCTCGCTGCGCACCACGGCGGTACGTCACGGTGACGAGTACATCGTCAACGGTCAGAAGATGTGGACCACCGGCGCCCATGACGCCGACTACATCTGGCTGGCCTGCCGCACCGATCCGGAAGCCGCCAAGCACAAGGGCATCTCGATCCTTATCGTCGATACCAAGGATCCCGGCTACTCGTGGACGCCCATCATCCTCAGCGATGGGGCGCACCACACCAATGCGTCGTACTACAACGACGTCCGTGTGCCCGCCGACATGCTGGTCGGTGAAGAACACGGCGGTTGGAAGCTCATCACCACCCAGCTCAACCACGAGCGCGTCGGGCTCGGTCCGGCCGGACGCATCGCCGGGATCTACGACGAGGTCCACGAGTGGGCGTCCACCCCCGGATCCGATGGTGTCGTGCCGATCGAACAGGACGGCGCGCGCCGACTGCTGGCCCAGATCAAATCGATCTGGCGGATCAACGAGTTGTTGAACTGGCAGGTGGCCGCCTCGGGTGAGACCATCGCGGTGGCCGATGCGGCGGCGACGAAGGTCTTCTCCACCGAGCGCATCCAGGAGGTCGGCCGGCTGGCCGAAGAGGTCGTCGGCCGCTACGGCAACCCCGCCGACGCCCATACCGCCAGGCTGCTGGACTGGTTGGACAAGATGACCAAACGCAATCTGGTGATCACCTTCGGTGGCGGCGTCAACGAGGTCATGCGCGAGATGATCGCGGCGTCGGGTCTGAAGGTGCCGAGGGTGACCCGGTGAGCGAACTGCAGGCGGGGATCGAGGCGGTCCTCGCGGCGGGCAGCAGTAGCCCGACCGTCGCGCGGGATCCGGTGAACCAGCCCATGATCCATCATTGGGTCGACGCGATCGGGGACAAGAACCCGATCTACGTCGATGCCGAGGCGGCCCGCGCCGCGGGCCATCCGGGTATCGTCGCCCCACCGGCGATGATCCAGGTGTGGACCATGATGGGGTTGGGCCGCACCCGCTCCGATGATGATCCACTCGCTCGGGCCATGAAGCTCTTCGATGACGCGGGTTATGTCGGCGTCGTCGCGACCAACTGCGACCAGACCTATCACCGCTATCTGCAGCCAGGAGAGCAGGTGGCGATGAGCGCGGAGATCGTCGGCATCGTCGGCCCCAAGCAGACCGCGCTCGGCGAGGGTTACTTCGTCAACCAGAAGATCAGCTGGCATACCGTCGGGGGCGGTGCAGAGGAACTGGTCGCCGAGATGGACTGGCGCATCATGAAGTTCCTTCCGAACGCGGCGCCTGGTCGGCAAGATTCAGCCGAAACGGCGCAGATCCCCGAAGATCTCGATCCCGACAAGCTGATGCGCCCATCATCGTCACGCGATACCAAATTCTTCTGGGACGGGGTCAACGCCCACGAGCTGCGTATCCAGCGCCGGCCGGACGGGACGCTGCAGCACCCGCCGGTCCCCGCGATGTGGGCCGACAAGGACGCACCCGCCGACTATGTCGTCTCCTCCGGGAGGGGCACGGTGTTCAGCTATGTCGTCCACCATGCACCCAAGGTGCCCGGCCGCACGCTGCCGTTCGTGATCGCCCTCGTCGAACTCGAGGAGGGGGTGCGGATGCTCGGTGAGCTGCGCGGGGTGGATCCCGAGCAGGTGAAGATCGGAATGCCGGTCACCGCAACCTATATCGACTTCCCCGACAGTGATGTCAGCCCGGCCTGGACGTTGTACGCATGGGAGCCGCAAGCATGAGTCTGACCCTGAGCGACGTCGCCGTCGGCACCACACTGCCCGATCTGCAGATCTACGGCGACCCCACGTTCATCGTGTCCACCGCCATAGCCACCCGCGATTACCAGGATGTGCACCACGACCGGGACAAGGCGCAGGCCAAGGGATCCAAGGACATCTTCGTCAACATCCTCACCGATACCGGTCTGGTCGGACGTTACGTCACCGATTGGGCCGGTCCGGACGCGCGGGTCAAGTCCATCAAGCTGCGCCTGGGGGTGCCCTGGTACGCCTACGACACCATCACCTTCAGCGGTGAGGTGACCGAGATCGACGGTGACCTGGTGACCCTGAAAGTGGTGGGCGCCAACAGCCTCGGTAACCATGTCATCGCTACCTCGACGCTCACCCTGGGGGACAAGTGACGCTGTCCGGAAAGGCCGGCCTGTCCGGCAAAGCGGCGATCGCCGGTATCGGTGCCACCGATTTCTCCAAGAACTCCGGGCGCAGCGAGCTGCGCCTGGCCGCCGAGGCGGTGCTCGATGCGCTCGACGATGCCGGCCTCGCGCCGTCCGATGTGGACGGTCTGGTCACCTTCACGATGGATTCCAATTTGGAAACCGCCGTCGCGCGGTCCACCGGCATCGGTGATCTGAAGTTCTTCAGCCAGATCGGCTATGGCGGCGGTGCGGCGGCGGCGACCGTGCAGCAGGCCGCGCTGGCGGTCGCGACCGGGGTGGCCGAGGTCGTGGTGGCCTACCGGGCCTTCAACGAGCGCTCCGAGTTCCGCTTCGGCCAGGTGATGACTGGGTTGACCGTCAACGCCGATTCGCGCGGTGTCGAGTACAGCTGGTCCTACCCGCACGGTCTGAGCACCCCCGCCGCGTCGGTGGCCATGATCGCGCAGCGCTATATGCACGAATACGGCGCCACCAGTGCCGATTTCGGTGCGGTATCGGTTGCCGACCGCAAACACGCCGCGACGAATCCCAAGGCGCACTTCTACGGCAAGCCGATCACGATCGAGGATCATCAGAACTCTCGCTGGATCGCCGAACCGCTCCGGCTGCTGGACTGCTGCCAGGAGACCGATGGTGGTGTAGCGATCGTGGTCACCACCCCCGAGCGGGCCAAGGACCTCAAACACCGCCCGGCGGTCATCGAGGCTGCAGCGCAGGGTGCGGGGACCGATCAGTTCACCATGTACTCCTACTACCGCGAGGAGCTCGGGCTGCCCGAGATGGGCCTTGTCGGCCGTCAGCTGTGGGAGCAGAGCGGTCTCACGCCCGCAGATATCCAGACCGCGATCCTTTACGACCATTTCACCCCGTACACGCTGATCCAGCTCGAGGAGCTCGGCTTCTGCGGTAAGGGCGAGGCCAAGGATTTCATCGCCGGCGGAGCCATCGAAATCGGCGGGAAGCTACCCATCAACACCCACGGCGGCCAGCTCGGCGAGGCCTATATCCACGGGATGAACGGGATAGCCGAAGGTGTCCGTCAGCTGCGCGGCACATCGGTCAACCAGGTCGACAATGTCGAACATGTGCTGGTCACGGCGGGTACCGGGGTGCCGACATCGGGTCTGATCCTCGGCTGATTTTACTGCACCGCCACCGGTCGGTGGCGCGGTAATCTCGAGGCCATGGGGATCCAGCCTGATGTGAGCCCATACGGGGGGCAAACTGTCACGGGGCCGGCGTGGCCGAATGTTGACGAGAACATGCTTGCCGCGGCCGCAGCGCAGTACGACGCGCTCGCCGCCAAGATCGGCGGCACCGTTGTGCCCCAGCAGCAGGGTCAGCTGGTGCAGATGGGCGCCGAATGGCAAGGGCCCGCCTCGACGGCCGCTGCGGGCGAGGCCACCTCGATCATCGGCGGGCACGAGGCCAACGCCGCGCAGGCCGCCGCCATCGCCGCCAAGCTGCGCACCATGGAAGCCGCCGTCGTCCAGACCAAGATGATGGCCAATATGGTCGCCCAGCAGACCCAGGCCGCCTGCATGGCGATCCAGGCATCCGGGTCGCCCGAGACCCAGGCGCTGGTGCAGAGCCAGATCATGGCGGGTCTGTCGCAGAACACCGCGACCGTCACGGCCAACGCCACCTCGATGGCCAACAGCATCGGCGCGCCGGCCACCACACCGCCCACGGGTGCCCCCGCCGTCGGTCCTCAGCAGGTCTCCCAGGCCGATCCCAGCCAGGCGATGCAGATGATGGGTCAGATGGCCGGCTTGGTCAGCCAGCTCCCCCAGATGCTCGGCCAGGCCATGGGACAGGTCACGCAGGCACCGCAGCAGCTCATGCAGACCGTCGGTCAGCCGCTGCAACAGCTGACCTCCATGCTCGGTGGCGGCAGTAGCGGCGGCATGGGCGCCGGCGGGTTCTCACCGTTCTCGGCCTTCTCCAATCATCCGCTCGCGGGCGGTGCCGGGGCCGGTGCCGGGGCGGGCATGATGCGCGCGGCATCGTTGCCCGGTGGCGGCGGTGGTTCAGCGCAGACCCCGTTGATGGCGAGCCTGGTCGGTACGCCGCCGGTCTCGGTGGGGCCGTCGGGTGCGAACGCCGGTGCCGGCGCCCTCGGTGGGCTGGCGCCGGTGGCCGCCGGTGCCGGAGGCGGCATGGGCGGTGCCCCGATGATGGGTCAGCGCGGCGCAGGCGGCGGTGGCACCAAGCTCGGTCTGGCGATGCCCGAGGCGCTGGAACACGACCTTGCCGAAGACGATGTCGACGATGATTGGTGACCCGCGATGACCGGAATGTTCAAGCCCGAAGAGATCAACTGGAATGCGGCCGCGGTCGAACTGCCGCCGATGCCGATGATCCCGCCCGGTGCCGATGCCATGAGCATGACGATCGCGGCGGTGCTGCCGACGCTGGAGGCCCAGTTGACCGCGAACGTCACGGCGTTGGCCGCCAAGGAGAACACTTTCTCCGGCAAGGTCGAGGCCGCACAGGCCGCCTACACCACATCCGATGAAACCGGCGGGCAGTCGGTGGGACAGGTCGGGGGAATGCTCGAACAGCTCACCGGACAGCTGGGCCAGCTGGCGCAGATGCCGCAGCAGGCCGCAGGCAGCCTCGGCGGCGGCGGGGGCGAAGGCGGTGGCGGCGGCTTCGGCCAGCTGATGCAGCAGGCCATGCAGGCCGCCCAGGGCGCAGTGCAGCAGGGCACCCAGGCCGCGCAGCAGGATCAGGGTCAGGGACCGGGTGGTCCCGCAGGCGGCCCGCCGCCGGGTGTCCCCGGCGCGCCCACCCCGGAGCAGCGCGAGGCCCAGCAGAATCAGCGTGACGCCCAGCAAGATGCCCGCGAGAGCCAGCAGAACGAACGGCAGGCCGACCAGGACGCCCGCGACCATCAGCAAGATCGCCGTGAGGCGCAGCTGGATTCGCGGGAGTCGGCCGCGCCCGGACCCAGCGCCGGTGGCTCCGCGGCGGGGCCTGCGCCGATCGCGCCACACGGCCCCTCGCGCCCGACCACCGGCGGCGAGGATCTGTCCCGGCAGGTCTAGGCCGGGACGAGCTCCACACCCGAGAGCACCACGGTGTTGTCCCGACTCGGCGCGGTCAGTGTGCCGATGAACTTACCGTCCTGCTTCCAGATGTTGGCCTGCAACGTCTCGCCCGGGATGACGGTGCCGGCGAACCGGGCGCCGTAGCTGGCGACCTGGGACACGTCGGCGTCCAGGAAATGGTCGACGATCGCCTTGGCGCCGATACCGTAGGTGCACAATCCGTGCAGGATGGGCCGGTCGAAACCGGCTGCCTTGGCGAACGCCGGATCGGAATGCAGCGGATTGCGGTCACCGCACAACCGGTACAGCAGCGCCTGCTGCGGCAGGATCGGCAACGCGATCTCGGCATCCGGTGCGCGGTCGGGCAATTCGACCGAGGTGGACGGGCCGCGCTCGCCGCCGAAACCACCCTCGCCACGGGCGAAGATGGAGCGCTTCGTCGTCCACAACACGGTGCCCGAGGCATCGGTCACGGTGGATTCGCTGACGATGACGGCGGCCTTGCCCTTGTCCCAGATCTCGGTGAACCGCTGCTTGGAGAATCCCGTCCCGCTGGTCGGGATGGGGCCGGGCACGGTCACACCCTCACTGGCGTGCAGCACCCGGGACAGCTCGATATCGATGCCGGGGAACTGCACGGTCGGCGCCTGGGTCATGTGGAAGCTGGCCGCGACATTGCCGAAGGTGGGCAGCACCTGCGGGGTGTTATCGGTCAGATAGCGCAGTTCGCGCTCGTCCATCGGGTCCGAGCCGGCGCCGAGGCCGAGGTGGTACAGCTGGATATCGCTGCTTGTCCAGGAGAACTCGATCGGATCGAGGTCGGCGGCGAGCGCCTTCTCCACATCGATGGGCATATCAGGCCTTTCCAGCAAGATGCAATGCGGCGAGGTAGCCGAACGTCATGGCGGGCCCGATTGTGCCACCCGGGCCGGGATAGGTGTGACCCATCACCGGCGAGCTGACATTGCCTGCCGCATAAAGGCCTTCGATCACCGAGTTGTCATCGCGCAGCGCCCGGCCGTGCACGTCGGTGCGGATGCCACCCTTGGTGCCCAGGTCACCGGGCACCATCTTGGCGGCGTAGAACGGGCCGTTCTTGATCTCGCCGAGGTTGGGGTTCGGCTTGTTCGTCGGATCACCGTAGTACCGGTCATAGGCGCTCTCGCCGCGGTGGAAGTCCTCGTCCACACCGGAACGCGCGAATCCGTTGAACCGTTCGACGGTGGCCTTCAGCGCGTCGGCGGCCAGACCGGTCTTCTCGGCCAGCTCTTCCAAGCTGTCGGCCTTGACGATGACGCCCGATTCCATCCACTTCTTCGGGATGCGTTGGCCTGGCTGCAATCCCGCAAAGATGTAGCGATCACGGTACTGCTGGTCGAAGATCATCCAGGCAGGCACATTCTCGCCAGGCCCGGGTCCCTGGCCGTACTGACCGCCGTACATGTGGTGGCAGGCCTCCACGTAGGGCATCGACTCGTTCATGAACCGCTTGCCGTTCATGTTGACGATGATCGATCCGGGGGAGTTCCGCTCGGAGAGGGCGAACCATGGCGCGCCCACCAGCGGGACGGTCGGACCCCACCACGCGTCCTCCATGAGTTCCAATGCCGCACCCAGCTTTTCGGCCGCCACGATGCCGTCACCGGTGTTGGCCACGGCGCCGACGGTCCACTCGGTGGTGATGGGCTGGCGCTGGTACTTGGTACGCATCTCCTGGTTGTGCTCGAAGCCACCCGAACCGAGGATCACGCCCTTACGGGCCCGGATCAGCTTCGGCTCGGCGGACTCGGGGGCACCCGCCTCGCGAACGTAGATTCCGCGCACGACCCCGTCCTCGACGTACAGGTCGGTCAGCGCCGTGTTCAACAACACCGGCACCCCGGCCTTCTGCAGGCCGATGCGCAGCGGCGCGATGAGCGCGCGGCCCATGCCGACCAGGTTCTTGCCGGTGGCGTTGGCCCACACCGACCGCACACCTACCTTGATGCTGCGCAGCACACCGCGCGGGTGACGCTTGAGCTGATTGAGCCGCACGTAGTCCTGCTGCAGCACCACCATGTTCAGCGGTACCTTGCCGTACGGCGGTTCGAGGCCCTTCTCGTCGGGGCCGAGCTTCTTGGCGTTGAACGGCTTGGGCTCGACCGAGCGGCCGGTGGCCTTGCCGCCCGGCGTCTCCGGGTAGTAGTCGGAGTAGTTGGGCACCCAGCACAGTTTGAGCGGCGAGTTCTTCAACACGAATGACAACATCTCCGGACTGCGGTCCAGGTAGGTGTCGATCTTCTCGGCGGGCACGACATCGCCGATGATGGCGTGCAGGTATTTGCGGGCCTCGGCGGCGGTGTCTTTGACCCCGTCACGCTGCAGAACCTCGTTGTTCGGAATCCACACGCCGCCGCCAGATCGCGCCGTGGAACCGCCGTAGTGCGGAGCCTTCTCAACGACTACTGTCGAGAGTCCCTGGTGAGCGGCGGTGAGGGCGGCGACCATGCCGGCAGCACCGCTCCCTACCACCACTACGTCAAAGACACTGTAGTCCTGTTCAGTCATGTAGAACACGTTATAGAATTGCGGTGCCTTTCGACAACAGGCGCGCAACTGTGCCGGTCGAGGGCCTGATGAGATTACGAGGGGAATTCACCAACATGCTCAGTGTCGAGGTGCGCGACGAGCTTGCTGCCGATCTGGCCGAGGCGGAGCGCAGTCGGGTGCCGACCACTCCGTTGACGGATCGGTATCCCGATATCGATGTGGTGGATGCTTATGAGATCCAGCTGATCAATATCCGGCAGCGGGTGGCCGAGGGCGCGCGGGTGATCGGGCACAAGGTGGGTCTGTCCTCGGAGGCGATGCAGAAGATGATGGGGGTGGATGAGCCCGATTACGGTCATCTGCTCGCTGATATGGAGGTGTTCGAGGACAAACCGGTTGCGGCGGGCCGGTTTCTGTATCCGCGGGTGGAGGTCGAGGTGGGGTTCATCTTGGCTGATGATCTGCCTGGGGCGGGGTGTACTGAGGATGATGTGTTGGCTGCGACGGCGGCGTTCGCGCCGTCGATCGAGTTGATCGATACCCGGATCACGGATTGGAAGATCAAGTTGTGCGACACGATCGCTGATAATGCGTCGTCTGCGGGGTGGGTGTTGGGCCCGGAACGGGTGTCGCCCAAGGACATCGATATCAAGAGCATTGATGCGGTCTTGACACGCAATGGTGAGGTGGTCGCTGAGGGGCGCAGTGATGCGGTGTTGGGTAATCCGGTGACGTCGGTGGCGTGGTTGGCGCGCAAGGTCGATCAGTTCGGGGTGCGGCTGCGTGCGGGGGACATTGTGTTGCCGGGGGCGTGTATGCGGGCCATTGATGCTCGTCCGGGGGATGAGTTTGTCGCGGATTTCGACGGGCTGGGTTCGGTTCGTCTTTCTTTTGAATAGGAGCCGTATATGGCTGAGAAGTTGAGTGTTGCGATTGTGGGGTCGGGCAATATCAGTACCGACTTGTTGTACAAGTTGTTGCGGTCGGACTGGTTGGAGCCGCGGTGGATGATCGGGATCGACCCGGCCTCGGAAGGGTTGGCCCGGGCCCGCAAGCTTGGCCTGGAAACCTCGCATGAGGGGGTGGACTGGTTGTTGGGCCAGGCTGAGAAGCCTGATGTGGTGTTCGAGGCGACCAGTGCGTATGTGCATCGTGATGCTGCGCCGCGGTATGAGGCGGCGGGGATCACTGCGATTGATTTGACTCCGGCGGCGGTGGGGCCGGGGGTGATTCCGCCGGCGAATCTGCGGGCGCATCTGGGGGCGCCGAATGTGAACATGGTGACCTGTGGTGGGCAGGCGACGATCCCGATGGTGTATGCCGTGTCCCGTGTGGTCGATGTGCCGTATGCCGAGATCGTGGCGTCGGTGTCGAGCGCGTCGGCGGGTCCGGGGACGCGGGCCAATATCGATGAGTTCACCAAGACCACCAGTGCCGGTGTGCGCGATATCGGTGGGGCGGCCCGGGGTAAGGCGATCATCATCTTGAACCCGGCGGAGCCGCCGATGATCATGCGCGACACCATTTTTTGTGCGATCCCTGAGGATGCCGATCATGGCGCGATCACTGCCTCGATCAAGGAGGTCGTGGCGCAGGTGCAGAGCTATGTGCCTGGGTATCGGTTGCTCAATGAGCCGCAGTTCGATGAGCCGTCGGTGGTCAATGGTGGCCAGCATGTGGTGACCATCTTCGTCGAGGTGGAGGGGGCCGGGGATTATCTGCCGCCCTATGCCGGGAATTTGGACATCATGACTGCGGCAGCCACCAAGGTCGGCGAGGAGATCGCCAAGGAACGCAGCGCAGCGGGAGCAGGAGTGCAGGCATGAGTGGCACGGGTGAGATTTTCTTCAATCCGGTGTGGGACATCCGGATGACCGACACTTCGCTGCGCGATGGGTCGCATCACAAGCGGCACCAGTTCAGCGCTGATGAGGTGCGCTCGATCGTGGCTGCCCTTGATACCGCGGGGGTGCCGGTGATCGAGGTGACCCATGGTGACGGGTTGGGTGGCTCGTCGTTCAATTATGGGTTTTCCAAGACTCCTGAGCAGGAGTTGATCAAGCTGGCGGCCGAGACCGCCAAAGAGGCGAAGATCGCGTTTTTGATGTTGCCGGGGGTGGGGACCAAGGAGGACATCAAGGAGGCGCAGAACAATGGTGGGGAGATCTGCCGGATCGCCACGCACTGCACCGAGGCTGATGTGTCGATTCAGCATTTCGGGTTGGCCCGTGAACTCGGGTTGGAGACCGTCGGGTTTTTGATGATGAGCCACACGATTACGCCGGAGAAGTTGGCCGCCCAGGCCCGGATCATGGCCGATGCGGGCTGCCAATGTGTGTATGTGGTCGACTCGGCGGGGGCGTTGGTGCTCGATCAGGTCGCTGATCGGGTCGCCGCGTTGGTCGCCGAGCTCGGCGATGATGCCCAGGTCGGTTTTCATGGGCATGAGAACCTCGGGTTGGGTGTGGCGAACTCGATCGAGGCGGTGCGGGCCGGGGCCAAGCAGATCGACGGGTCGTGTCGTCGGTTCGGTGCCGGTGCCGGTAACGCGCCGGTGGAGGCGATGATCGGGGTGTTCGACAAGATCGGTGTCAAGACCGGGATCGATTTCTTCGAGATCGCCGATGCCGCCGAAGAGGTCGTCGCCCCGGCCATGCCCACCGAATGCCTGCTGGATCGCAACGCGTTGATCATGGGCTACTCGGGGGTGTACTCCAGCTTCCTCAAGCACGCCATCCGCCAGTCCGAACGCTACGGCGTACCGGCCCACCAACTACTGCACCGCGCCGGGCAACGCAAACTCATCGGCGGCCAAGAAGACCAACTCATCGACATCGCCCTGGAAATCAAACGCGAACAAGAGGCCCAGAACGCCTGATGTGACCGTGATCGACGCGATCAGCGTTCCAGTTCACGGGCGCAGGCAGCCAGGATCGCGTCGAAATTCCACGGCAGCAGGCGTGAGGTGATCGCGTTCATCACCGCCCCGCCGGCCCAACGGGGATGAGAGTAGCTGCTCACCCAGTCGACATGGGTGCCCCCGGCTTCCGCCGTGAGGGTCAGTGTCCCGCCTTCATGACCGAACGCCGGAAACGATCGCACGATGAGATACGAGTAGCGGTGCGGGCGATCGTATTCGGTGATCGTCTCGCGCAACCACACCCCGGTGCAGACCACTACTCGCATGGCGCCGTCACCGGGCTCTACGGAGTCCGAGGCCCAGTCGGCGCGCAGGGTCATCGGGGCCGTGGCCAGGTTCACCGGGTCGGCGAGCCAGTCGAATACCTGGTCATGCGGCGCAGCGATGACCCGTTCGACATGCAATCGCACCATGAGTCTCCCTTAGCGGGAGACTACACCGGCGGCGTGTATCCCGGCTTGCTCATCAGCTCGCGCAATCCGGCATCGATGAAGTCGGTGTCCACATCGTTGGCACCACCGCCGGCGAAATGCCCCCAGATTCCGGGGATCACCCTGACCTCGCCGTCGGGTATGAACTGACTGGCCCACTGCTCGTCCTCGGGCGGGAAGTACAGATCCTTCTCGGCGGGCATGGCCAATAGCGGGCACTTGATCGAAGCCAGCGCCTTCTGCACGTCACCTTCGAAACCCGGTGTGCTGCCGACGTTTCCGCTGTGCCAGGTGCCGATCATCGCGATCAGGTTGTTCGGGTCACGTCCGTCGCGAAAAAAGCCCTCCCAGAATCCATAGAGGAAATCGTCGAAAGAGGTGTAGCCGAGTTCGCGCCACGTCTCTTCCCAGTAGAAGGCCTGTGAGTAGCCCCATCCGGAGTACACCCTGGCGAAGGCCCGTAGGCCCTTGATCGGAGGCCGGGCCGGGTCGTAGTCGCCGCCGGCGAATGCCGCATCGGCAGTCAACGCGGCCACCAGCGACTCCAGGAACACCTTGTTGTGCGGGGCGGTGATGCTGGACCCGCAGAACGGTGCGGCACGCTGCACCATCTCCGGATGACTCACGGCCCACTGATAGGTCTGGCCGGCGCCCATCGACCATCCGGTCACCAGGGAGATCGAACTGATCCCGAATTTCTCTGTGACCAAACGGTACTGGGCCTCCACCTGGTCATAGAACGTCACCGCGGGGAAACGCGGTCCGTCGTAGGGAGCCGGGGTGTTCGACGGAGATGACGACAGACCGTTGCCCAGCATGTTCGGCACGATGATGAATGCGGTGGCAGGATCGAGGACCCGGCCGGGCCCGATGAGCCATTCGTTGTCGGTGTGCCAACCCGTATACCAGGTCGGATAGACGATCACATTGGACTTGTCGTCGTTGAGCGTGCCGTAGGTCTTGTAGGCAAGCCGGGCATCGCGCAGCGTGAATCCGCTCTGCAGGGTGAAGTCCCCGAGATCGAAATATTCGGCGTCGGTAGGTGCGGGCATCAGCTGCTCACCGCGCACTGCCCGCGGTCGATGCGCTGCGGTGGGGTGCTGGACGGGCGCACATCGATATCGAAGATGGCTGTCGGAATATAGAGCGTGGCACATGAATTGGGGACATCGACGACACCGGACATCCGGCCCTCCACCGGCGCGGCACCCAGTATCAGATAGGCCTGCTCCTTGGTCCAACCGAATTTCGACAGGTATTCGATGGCGTTGAGGCAGGCATTCTGGTACGCCAGCGTGGTGTCGAGATAGTGCTGTGTACCGTTGCGGTCCACCGAGAAACCGACGAAGGTGAGGAACTCCGAATAGCGCGGCTCCACGATCCCCGGCATGAAGATCGGATTGGTGGTGACCCCGTAGGTCTCCATCCCGCCCTTGATGATCTCCACACGAAGATCGATATAGCCGCCCATCTCGATTGCGCCACAGAAGGTTATCTCGCCATCGCCTTGAGAGAAGTGCAGGTCGCCCAGGGACAGATTGGCGCCGTCGACGAACACCGGGTAGAAGATCCGACTGCCCTTTGAGAGGTTCTTGATGTCCTGGTTGCCACCGTTCTCCCGCGGCGGGGCCGTGCGGGCCGCCTCGGCCGCGGCACGCTCATAGTCGGCTCCGGTGAGGCTGCCGAGCACCGCATTGGACGGCAGTGGCGGCAGTGCGAGCGGCGGCACCCGGTCGGGATCGGTGGCGATGAGTTGAGCCTCGCGGTGATTCCACTGTGCCAGCAGGTCCGCACTGGGCGCGGTGCCCATCAGGCCGGGGTGGATCAGTCCGGTGAACTCCACCCCCGGCACATGCCTGCTGGTGGCCTTCTGGCCGGTGAAATCCCAGATCGCCTTGTAGGCGTCGGGGAACCAGTCGGTGAGGAAGCCGCCCCCGTTGTCCTTGGCGAAGATCCCGGTGTAACCCCAGCCCTGCCCGGCGACCGGACCGGTCTGCTGAGGTACCGGCCCGACGTCGAGAATGTCGACGACCAACAGATCACCGGGTTGCGCGCCTTCGACGGCGAACGGGCCGGACAACTGGTGGACCATGGTCAGGTCGCAATCACGGATGTCATTGGCGTCATCGGAGTTGACGATGGTCCCGTCGAACCATTCCTTGGACTCCACGCGGAAGCTGTCGCCCGACTTCACCGTGGCCACGGCCGGAATATCCGGGTGCCAGCGGTTGTGGCCGACCAGCTGCTGCTCGCGAAACGGCTTACTCTGGTCGACGGGAAAGATCACTTCGGGCATGTGTGCCTCCTCGATAGACGGAAAACGTTCTGATACAAGGTTTTACGGTTTGGGTAGCATCCGGTGCCGCGGATCGGCGTACCGTAGGCGTGCGGGAACGGACGAGCCTTCCGATCTGCGGACAACGCCGGGGCTGGCCTGGGACTGCGCATGCAGGTCCAGTGCGCGGGTGCCGGCCGTGTTCGATCGCACCATTGCGCCGCCGCTATAGACGCGATTGCTTGCTGCGGAACACTTTTCGCATTCGACGGCCGTCGGCGCGGTCCCGATGGAGAAGGTCATGTCGAAAGGCCCGTCGTCCGGGCAGCGATAGCGATAACGTGGCACGGAAACCCTGTTCGTCAAATGCTCCCATTTGGGAATAAGTTCGAACCTACACCCGCGACGCCTGCCGTCAAGGGGAAACCGGAGCATCTCCGGCCGTCGGCCGGGATTGTTCACATGATCGTCACGGCTGCGGCCGTTCACCCGATGACCGCGGGGCGACCGCTTTACAATGGCGCAACACGCACGTCCTAGATTGGTGTGGGGTCGCCGTCCCGAAGGAAAACCATTGGGGTGATTGCCGACTCCGCGGTTCGGAGGAGTTCGGCACCATGCGACGACGACCGCAGCGTGGTCCGGCGGCGGTCCTGCGCCGAGACGGTGCGGTATACCGCGCCGAGTTCGACCAGTGCGTCGACGATGCGTGTCGCCGAGGTGGACGGAATGGCGAGCGCGTCGACGATATCGGACATCGAACAGCCGGGATCGTGATGGATGACGTGCAACGCCCGCCAACGATCGACGGTCAGGTCGGTCCCGGCGAGCGCGCCGTCGATGCTTGCGGCAACGACGGCGGCACGCCGCAGCAGCGCGAGGGCCTCGACGAGATCGTCCATGACATGCCTTCCCGATCGGGAATTCACAGCATGCCAGATCCGGTCGCCAGGACGGAACAACGTCGGCGCTCCCGCTCGGAGTTCCGGGTCGCGCTGGCGCTGCCACGCCGTGGTCCGGCCGGGATATTCGGGCTCGAGTGTCGTGCCGCGGCCGAACTCGCCGCCGCCGAGATCGACGCCGGGGGCGGAGTGGCCGGACGCTCGGTGCAGTTCGTGCACGTGGATGCCGGTGGTGATCCCGCCGGGGTCGCGGGCCGGATCAGGGATCTCGTGGATTCCGGTGCCGTCGATGCCGTCACCGGCTGGCATCTTTCCAACGCCAGGCAGGCGATCGCGCGAGAGGTCGGCGGGCGCGTCCCCTACGTGTACGCCGCGGCCTACGAAGGCGGCGAACGCAGTGACGGAGTGCTGTGCAGCGGGGAGGTTCCCGGTGACCAGATCATCGCTTCGTTGCACTGGTTGCGTACCGAACTGCGGTTGCGGCGCTGGTACATCGTCGGCAACGACTACGTATGGCCGCGAGGATCGGCGCGCGCGACCCGGGCCGGCTTGGACGGTACCGACATTTCGATCCTCGGCGAGCGGTTCCTGCCGCTCGGCGTCGACGATCCTGGCGCCTGGGACCGGGTGCTCGCCGATATCGTCGCCGCCGAGGCCGACGGTGTCATCACCCTGCTCGTCGGCTCGGACGCGGTGCGCTTCAACCGGGCGTTCGCCGCAGCAGGCCTGGATGCCACCGTCACCCGGTTCAGCCCGTTCATCGACGAGACGGTGGTACTGGCCAGCGGCAGCGAGGCGACCGGAAATCTGTTCATCTCGGCGGGCTGGTTCGCCGGCCTGGCTTCGGCCGCCGCCGCCGAGTTCAGCGCCGGATTCAGCCGCGCGTTCGATCTGATCAACGGCACCGGACCGATCGGGGAGTCGGCCGCACCGGCGCCCGGCACGATGGCCGAGACGACCTACTCGGGGGTGCACCTGCTCGCCGGTATCGCGACGACATCGGTGCCCACGGTCGCCGACGCCCGCCGGGCCTTCGACGAGTGGGGCTGGGATTCCCCACACGGCCCGGTGGATCTGCAGCGCGGAGCTGCCCGGCATCCGGTGCACCTGGCCGTGGCGCGCGGTGTCGACCTCGACGTCATCGCCAGGGTGCGCTGAGCGGGCACGTCATACCCGGTTGGCACGATGGACCGATGACCACCCGCACCGACGCGCAGGCCATCCTCGAACAGCTGGCCGGGCCGCAAGCCGTCCTGCGCGACGACCAGTGGACGGCCATCGAGGCGCTGGTCGTCCACCGTCGGCGCGCGCTGGTGGTGCAGCGCACCGGGTGGGGCAAGTCGGCGGTGTACTTCATCGCCGCCAAATTGCTGCGTGCCGCGGGGCGCGGCCCGACGGTCATCGTGTCCCCGTTGCTTGCGTTGATGCGCAACCAGGTCGAGGCGGCGCGCAGGGCGGGGGTGCAGGCGGCCACCATCAACTCCAGCAACGTCACCGAGTGGCAGGACGTGCACGCCAGGGTGCGGGCCGGTGAACTCGACGTGTTGCTGGTCAGTCCGGAGCGGCTGAACAACCCGGACTTCCGTGACGCCGTACTCCCCGCGCTGGCCGCCGACGCCGGTCTGGTGGTCGTCGACGAGGCGCACTGTGTGTCCGACTGGGGGCACGACTTCCGGCCCGACTACCGGCGTATCCGGACCCTCGTCGCCGAGTTGGGCACCGACATCCCGGTGCTGGCCACCACGGCGACGGCCAACGACCGCGTCGTCGAGGATGTCGCCACCCAGCTGGGCGTCGGCGGCTCCGGCGACGGCACGCTCGTCCTGCGTGGTGGGCTGGACCGGGAGTCGCTGCGGTTGTCGGTGGTACAGGCAGGCGGGCCCGCGCAGCGCGCGGCGTGGCTTGCCGCGCATCTGGATTCCCTGCCGGGTTCGGGCATCGTGTACACGCTGACGGTGGCCCAGGCGCACGATATCGCCGCCCTGCTGCGCGAGCACGGTCACAGCGTGGCCGCGTACACCGGTGGTACCGAGGCATCCGAGCGTGAGCAACTGGAAGCTGACCTCCTGGGCAACCGGGTCAAGGCCCTGATCGCCACCTCGGCGTTGGGGATGGGCTTCGACAAGCCCGACCTGGGGTTCGTCGTGCATCTCGGCGCGCCGTCCTCGCCGATCGCCTACTACCAGCAGGTCGGGCGCGCCGGCAGATCGACCGACAGCGCCGAGGTGATCCTGCTCCCGGGACGGGAGGACATCGACGTGTGGCGCTACTTCGCCTCGGTCGCTTTCCCGTCGGAACCCATGGTGCGCAAGGTGATCGGCGCGCTCGAACCCGACCGCGCGTTGTCCACCGCGGCGCTGGAGCCGCTGGTGGACCTCAACAGGTCGCGATTGGAGATGGTGCTCAAGGTCCTCGATGTCGACGGGGCGGTGCGCCGGGTGAAGGGCGGCTGGATCGCCACCGGGCAACCCTGGTCCTACGACGAGCCTCGATATGCGCGCCTCGACGAGGCGCGCAAACGCGAACAACAGGCAATGATCGACTACCAGCGCACCACCGAGTGTCGAATGGTGTTCCTGCGCAAGCAACTCGACGATCCGGAGCTGGGTCCGCAGGCGTGCGGGCGATGCGACAACTGTGCCGGTCCGCGGTACGGGTCAGAGGTCGACGCGCAGTCGGTGGAGGCGACCCGGGCCCGGCTGATGCGCCCGGGTGTCGAGATCGCCCCCCGCAAACAATGGCCCACCGGCATGAGCCGGATCGGGGTGGACCTGTCCGGGCGGATCGGGGACGGGCCGTCGGTGGGCCGGGTGATCGGCAGACTCACCGATCTGGGCTGGGGTGCCCGGCTGCGGACGTTGCTCGACGAGCCGGATGCCGAGGCGCCCGATCAGGTGATCGCCGCGGCCATCGAGGTGCTCAAGGCCTGGGACTGGGTGCAGCGCCCGACTGCGGTGCTCGCCGTCGATTCGGTGCGCCACCCGGTCTTGATCCGCAGCGTCGCGACCCGCCTGGCGGCCGTCGGAAAATTGAAAGATCTCGGTGTCCTGCACTATTCGCCCGAGCATCGTCCGGTGGTCGCCGCCAACTCGGCCTATCGGGTGGCTTCGCTGCGCGGTGCGTGGGAGTCGCCGGCCGGTGTCGCGGGCGAGACCGTGCTCTTGGTCGACGATTTGACCGATACCGGGTGGACGATGACGATGGCCGCGCTGACCGTGCGGGCCGCCGGTGCGGTCGACGTGCTGCCCTTCGCGCTGGCGGCGGTGAGTTAGAAGCCGGGCTTGACGCCTCCGAGGGTCGCGGTGACCGCGTCGGCGGTCGCCATCAGCGCCTCGGCGCGTGCCGCGATATCGGCGTCGGTCAACGCCGCGCCGATCTGCATCGTCGCCACCATCACCTGACGCCGGTGGTGATCGAAGACGGGCGCGGCGATGACGCTGATGTCGTGACGCGTCGCGGCCTCATCGGTGCCCGGTAGGTAGACCCGCTCACCGATATCGGAGACCAATTCTCCGAGCAGGGCCCGAAGTTCGTCGGGCAGCGTGTTCGACATACCCGCCATCAGCGCATACAGCCGCCGGCCGCCTGGAGTGAGCCGTTCCACCAGGTACCCGCAGGCGCGACAGGCAGTGATCACCCGGTCGAACCGCGCGGTGTCGGTGTCTAACGGAATCGTGGGTTCCTTGGCGAGCCAGTCGCGGACCGCGCCATCGTCCCAGAGCACGAACATCAGCCCGACCGGCGGCGCGAACGGGTAACTCTGACCGACACGTACCGCGGCGGGCGTGCCCGGGGGTGCGACGAGTTCGAGCAGGGTGATGCGGTCGTCGATGACACCCGACAGTGCCGCGGTGACGCCGAATGCATCGGAAAGCGATCGCAATTCGGCCTGCGCGGCAGGGCTCACCCGCAGGGCTTGCTGTGCGGTGTGTCCCAGCGTGATCAGTGCCGGGCCGAGCCCGTAGACCTTGTCCCGGGTGCCCTCGCCCGCCTGGCGCACGAGGTAGCCCGATTCGGTCAGGCTGGTCAGGATCCCGAGGCAAGTGGGCTTGCTGAGGTTGACCCGGCGGGCCAGTTCGGAGAGCCCGAAGCGGTCGTGCGGGTGCGCGGCGAGGAAGTTCAGCACCGCGACCACCCGTTCGGTGGGCGGGGACGCGCGTCCGGTCACCTGGTCTGGCACCGCACCTCCCGACGTTGACGTGAACTAGAACGCGTTCTAGTCTCAGGTCGGAAACTCTACCACGACGGTCCAATATTGGAACGAAAGGTGATGCCCGGATGTATTCGCAGCCGTTGGCCGATGCCATCGCCGAGGCCGAACGCCTCGTCACCGAAGCCCCCTTCATCGAATCCGAAGCCGATCTGCTGGAAGGCCTGCAATATCTGGCGGGATGCATCGCGGCGTGCACGCATGTGGCCTTCGACTACGACCGCGACCACCCATTCCTGCACAGCGGCACCGGCCCGTTCACCAAGATGGGGCTGGACAACCCGGACACCATGTACTTCGGCACCCGCGTGCAGCCGGGTCACGAATATGTCGTGACCGGGCGTCGCGGAACCACCACCGACGTCAGCTTCCAGCTCATCGGCGGCGAGTACACCGACGAGGTGGTGCCCGACAGCGAGACCGCGTTCGACGACCGCAAGCTCGATATCGCCGCCGACGGCACCTTCGAATGGCGCTTCACCCCGGACAAACCGGCCCAGTTGGTGATCCGCGAGGTCTACAACGATTGGTCCGCTCAGCGCGGCTGCTTCGCGATCGCGCGAACCGACACCGCGGGCACCGCGCCGGAGCCGTTGTCCTCCGAGCTGATCGAGAAGCGATTCACCGTCGCGGGAAAGCAATTGGTGCAGCGGGTGAAGACCTGGTTGCAATTCCCGAAGTGGTTCTATGACAACCTGCCGGTCAATACGCTGACCGCACCGCGGCTGACCCCGGGCGGGCTGGCCACCCAGTACTCCTCGGTCGGTCATTACGACATCACCGCCGAACAGGCGATCGTCATCACCCTGCCGGTGACCGATGCGCCGTACCTCGGGTTCCAGTTGGGCAGCCTGTGGTACATCTCGCTGGATTACATCAACCACCAGACCTCGCTGAACGGTGCTCAGGCACAGGCGGATCCGGACGGCAAGATCCGCATCGTGGTCTCTGAGGGCAACCCCGGTGTGACGAACTGGTGTGAGACGCTCGGCCACCGCAAGGGGTACCTGCAGTTCCGGTGGCAGCGCGTCTCGCGCGAGCTGACCGAGGCCGACGGCCCGACGATGGAGATCGTCGACCTGGACGCGGTGCCGGCGGCATTGCCCTATTACGAATCGAACAAGATCTCACAGGACGATTGGCGGGCGCGGATCGCGCTGCGCCAGAAGCTGATCGGCGAAAGAATGGTGGGTTGAGCATGGCCACGACCGTGGGTGGGCTGTTGAAGGATCGAGTTGTTGTCATCAGCGGTGTGGGCCCAGCGCTGGGCACCACGCTGGCGCGCCGATGTGCCGAGGAGGGTGCCGATGTGATCCTGGCGGCCCGCACCGTGGAACGACTGGAGGACGTCGCAAACCAGGTGCGCGGGCTCGGCCGCCGGGCGTTGGCCGTCGGCACGGACATCACCGACGATGCGCAGGTGGCCAACCTGGTGTCGACCTCGATGTCCGAGTTCGGCAAGGTCGACGTCCTGATCAACAACGCCTTCCGGGTGCCGTCGATGAAACCGTTCGCCAAGACCAGCTTCGAGCACATCCGCGAGACCGTCGAGCTCACCGTGCTCGGTGCGCTGCGACTCATCCAGGGTTTCACCCCGGCGCTGACGGAGTCCAAAGGGTCGGTGGTGAACGTGAACTCGATGGTCGTACGGCACTCCGATCCCAAGCAGGGTGCCTACAAGCTGGCCAAGTCGGCATTGCTGGCCATGTCGCAGTCGCTGGCCAGCGAGCTCGGTGAGACCGGGATCAGGGTGAATTCGGTTTTGCCCGGGTACATCTGGGGCGGAACGCTGAAGAGCTACTTCGAGCACCAGGCGGGAAAGTACGGCACGACGGTGGACCAGATCTACAAGGCCGCCGCCGCCAACAGTGATCTGAAGAAACTACCGACCGAGGACGAGGTGGCCTCGGCGATTCTGTTCATGGCCAGCGATCTGTCCAGTGGTATCACCGGACAGACGCTGGATGTCAACTGCGGGGAGTACAAGTTCTGATGGTGCACAGCGTTTGGGAGGTAGGCTATGAGTAGGACAAATGTGGGCACCGTCGAAGATCTGCATGCATCGGCGACCAAGGCCTGTGGGCTCGAAGATTTCGGTGATGACGGCGACAACTACAAGGAGGCGCTCGCCGTCCTGCTGGATGCGTATCAGCGTGATGCGGACCTGACCGAATTCGGCAGCAAGATGCAGCGCTTCTTCGTCAGGAATGCACTGGTGGCCCGGCTGGTGTCGGAGGCGGCGTTCAAGCAGTATCCGCAGCACGCCGACGTGCCTATCGAGCGACCGATCTTCGTAACCGGACTGCCGCGTACCGGAACCACCGTCATCCACCGGCTGCTGACCGCCGATCCTCGGCATCAAGGCCTGGAGCTGTGGCTGGCCGAGTTCCCGCAGCCGCGGCCGCCGCGCGAAACCTGGTCGGAGAATCCGATCTTCGCCCAGCTCGATGCGCAGTTCACCAAGGCGAACGAGGAGAACCCGGACTACACCGGCCTGCACTACATGACCGCCGACGAGGTCGAAGAGTGCTGGCAGCTACTGCGTCAATCGCTGCATTCGGTGTCCTATGAGACCCTGGCGCACATTCCGACCTATTCGCGTTGGCTCGCCCAGCAGGACTGGACCAAGTCCTATCAGCGGCATCGCAAGAACCTGCAGTTGATCGGCCTCAACGAGCCCGAAAAGCGCTGGGTGCTCAAGAATCCGAGCCATCTCTTCGCACTCGACGCGCTGTTCGCGACGTATCCCGATGCACTGGTGGTGCAGTGCCACCGGCCGGCCGAGACGATCATGGCCTCGATGTGCTCACTGGCCCAGCACACCACCGAGGGCTGGTCGAACAGCTTCTCCGGCAAGGTCATCGGCGAGGACTCTTTGGAGACCTGGTCCCGTGGACTGGAATTGTTCAATGCCGAACGTGCCAAGCATGATCCGGCCCAGTTCTGCGATGTCGACTATTTCGAGTTCATCAAGGATCCGGTCGCCGCGGTGGAGGGGATCTACCGCACGTTCGGGATCGAGTTCACCGAAGCGGCGCGCCACGCCATCATCGACAGCCACGAGGAGAGCAAAAAGGGTCCACGGGCACCCAAGCACACCTACTCGCTCAGCGATTACGGGCTGACCGACGAGCAGGTCAAGGAACGCTTCAAGGGACTGTGATACCTAGCCGTCGCCGGGGGAGGGTGCGCTGGAGAATTCTTCCAGGCACCCCTCGGCGATGGCGTGTTTGATGCTGTCGGTGAGCCGATGGCACGAGCGCGCCCGTGCCGGATCGCCGCCGGACGCGCGGATCTCGTCGAAGACCGCGCAGCGTGTGGTCGCCGCCGTATTCCACTGCACCGAGGTGTGTTCGGTGCCCAACTTCTTGACCTGCACGGTGGCGTGACAGTACCGGCAGTCCACCGAGGCCAGCCCGGAGGTCAGATAGCGCTGCTTGTCGCGCTCGGTCGCTTCGTGCACGGCCGCCGCCCGAAGCGGGTCGGAGCTGAAATCCGGTGCCTTGGACCAGTTTCCCGTACTCGGCCGGGGGGCCGGGTGGTCGTGATCATCATCGTCGTCGTGTCCGCCGTGCAGGAGCAGCATGGAGCGGGCCAGATCGTCAACGTCGGCGGGGCCGACAAGACGACCAACGTCTGGTGTTCCGGCCCGCTCGTCATGCGTGGTCATCAGCTCGGCTGCGCAGGCTCTTTTTGTGGCTCAGCCTGTTCGGCGGCGTCACGCTCGGCGGCGTCCTGCTGTAGCTTGAGGTTCTCCTCGACCTCAACATGCCACTTCTCGTTGGCGATGGTGGTGTCGACCTCCATCTCGAAGCGGTCGGTCATATCGGGTGTCACGTCGGCGACGTCGACGTAGAACTGCTGATACCAGCGGCGCATCTGATAGACGGCGCCGTCCTCCTCGACCAGCAGTGGGTTGTCGATCCGGGTCTTGTGCTTCCAGATCTCGACGTCCTGCAGGAACCCCTTGGAGACACCCTCGGTGAAGACGCGGGCCAGCTTGTCGGTCGTCTTTTCGTCCAACCCCTTGGGCTTTTCGACGATGACGCCCCACTGCAGCACGAAGGAGTTCTGGCTCACCGGGTAGTGGCAGTTGATCAGGATCGACTCGGCCTTGAACCCGCCGTAGTTGTTGTGCAGCCAGTTGATCATGAACGATGGACCGAAGTAGGACGCCTCGGAATCCAGGTGCGCCTCACCGTAGGTGGTGCCCAGGTCGTTGACGTCGGGACGGCCGACGTTGTGTAGGTACTGGCTGGCGATGTGGCCCTCGAAGACGTTCTTGAAGTACGTCGGCAACCCGTAGTGGATGTAGAAGAAGTGCGCCATGTCGGTGACGTTGTCGATGATCTCGCGGCAGTTGGAGCCCTCGATGAGCATCGTGTTCCACCGCCAGTCGGTCCAGTCGTCGCTGGCGAACTCCGGGATCTCCGGGATCCGGACCTCGGGTTGCGGTGGGTTGCCCTCGTGGTCATGCCAGACGAAGAGCAGTCCGCCGCGCACGTCGGTGTGCCAGGCGCGGGTGCGGGCCAGCCGCGGCGTGCGCTTGGCGTAGGGGACGAGCTTGCACTTGCCGTCGCCGCCCCAGCGCCAGTCGTGGAACGGGCAGGCCACCGTGTCACCCTTGATGGAGCCCTGAGCGAGGTTGCCGCCCATGTGCCGGCAGTAACCGTCCAGAACCTTGAGCTCACCCTCGGAGTCGGCGAAGACGACCAGCATGGTGCCGAAGATCTCCACCCCGTGCGGCTTGCCGTCGAGGTAGTCCTTCACCGGTCCCAGGCAATGCCAACCGCGCGCATAGCGGTCGGGCAGGTCGCCGGTGTCGATCTCGCGAATGCCGGCTGTCTCGGTAGTCACGGTGGGCCTCCCGTATCTGGTCTCTCTAACTAGAACACGTTACAGTTTTTACCGGCCACTGCGCAATGCACACCGCGTCAACAGCTGTTTTACCGGGGTGAACGGCCGGAATACGGCTTGGCGGGAGATGGTGGGAGATAGTTGGAGCTATCGACTCGCGCCCGGTGGTAGCGGGCGTCGGCTCAATTCTCGTCTTGCAGACCGGAGCGCAGCGCGATCTGCTGCATCTTGCCGACGGTGGTCACGTAGGCGTCGGTGGTGGCGTCGCCGCCCGCGCTCTGGAATTCCAGGCGCACGAGCGCGCGACCCTGGGTGAACATCAGCACCGTGATGTCCTTGGCCTCGTCCGGATCGGCGCCTCGCACCATCACGCTGTCCGGGCCCACACCGCCGGGCACCGGGGTTCCCGTCACCCTTTTACCCAGCGTGCCCCGCGCCTCCTTGAGCGCGGCCGCCGCGGTACCCGGATTGTCGTAGACCAGGATCGTCGAGCTGATGGCGCGGGTGTCCTCGGCGTTGACGAAGAAGGCGCTCGCCCCAGGCAGCCCGCCGGGTGAACCTTCGATATGCCGCTCGGTGAAGGTGTCCTCGGCGTCACTGAGATCTGCGGCGGTCACCAGCAGGCGGGTGTAGTCGGTGGCCTGCGCGGGCGCACTGGTGGTGGTTGTGGCACTGGTGGTGAATGCAGGCAGGGTCGGCGCAGCGCTGCTCGGGGCACCCGGCTGGCTGGGGGCGCAGGCGGAGAGGCCGACGGCGAGCAGTACGGCAGCGACTACATGTGATCGGGACAACATCAATTCGAGAACCTAGCGGACGAAATCGCTGTCCAGCCTACGCGATCGGAGCCCGCGCACCCGGCCGTCATACCCGCTGTGCGCTGGCGGCCGCCTTGTCCAGTTCCCAGTACGCGCGCAGCGCGGCAATCTTTCCCTCGGCATTCACGCGGTAGGTGAACACGCCTTCGGCCACCACGCGGTAGCCGCCGGCGACGATCACGATATGCCCGACGTTCGCCTCTTCGTCACCACAGACGTAGGTCTTCTCGAAGTGGAACTCGAGTTGACTCGGGGCGATCGCCTTGTCGAAGAATGCGGCGATGGCCTCCTTGCCGCGGTGGCCACTGCCGTCCGGGTCGAAATGCGACGGACCGATCGGGTCCTCGACGATCGCGTCGTCGGCGAACACCGCCAGCCAGGCATCCTTGTCGCGGGCGACGGCCGCCTCTCGCGACCGCCGGCCCGCCTCGGAGACAGGGGCCGTCACCGGTTCGGCTTGTCGGCCCCGACGACCCACATCGAGTAATACTGTGCGCCACCGCCGTAGGCGTGACCCAGTGCTTTGCGGGCACCCGGCACCTGATGATCGCCGCCCTTGCCCATCACCTGGATGGCCGACTCGGCGAAGCGGATCATGCCGGAGGCGCCGATCGGATTCGACGACAGCACACCGCCGGAGGCGTTGAACGGGATACGGCCGCCGATCGCGGTCTCGCCGGCCTCGGTGAGCTTCCAGCCTTCGCCTTCTGGGGCGAAGCCCAGGCTCTCCAACCACATCGGCTCGTACCAGGAGAAGGGGACGTACACCTCGGCGGCGTCGATCTCATCGATGGGTGAGGTGATACCGGCATCACGCCACAGCGCGGCTGCGGCATCCCGGCTGGCCTGCGGATTGACCTGATCGCGACCGGCGTAGGCCAGCGGCTCGGTGCGCAGCGCGGTGGCATGGACCCACGCCACCGGATTGCCGTTGGCAAGGTGTGCCTCGGCCGCCTCCTCGTTGCCGATCACCAGTGCGGCCGCACCGTCGGAGGAGGGGCAGGTCTCGTCGTAGCGGATCGGGTCCCAGAGCATCGGGGATTGCATCACCTTCTCGACGGTGATATCGGGCTGATGCAGGTGTGCCAACGGATTCTTGGCGCCGTTGAGACGGTCCTTGACGGCAACGATCGCTCCTATGTGGTTGGGTGCCCCGGAGCGGCGGATGTAGGCGCGGATGTGCGGAGCGAAGTAGCCACCGGCGCCCGCGCCGACCGGCTTGGTGAACGGCACCGGAATACTCAACGCCCACATGGCATTCGATTCCGACTGCTTCTCCCAGGCCATTGTCAGCACGCGCTTGTACTTGCCCGACTGCACCAGGCTGGCCGCCACGATGGCGGTCGACCCGCCCACCGACCCGGCGGTGTGCACCCGGATCAGAGGCTTGTTGGTCGCGCCGGTCGCGTCGGCCATGAACAGCTCGGGCATCATGACGCCCTCGAAGAAGTCGGGCGCCTTGCCGACCACCACGGCGTCGATATCGTCGAACGTGCATCCGGAGTCCGCCAGCGCGCGGTCGATGGCCTCGCGCACCAGGCCGTTCATCGACACATCGTGGCGCTTGGCGACGTACTTCGTCTGCCCGGTGCCCAGCACCGCGGCCAGCTGACCTGCCACTGTTATTTCCCTTCCAGGACGGCGACGAGATTCTGTTGCAGCGCAAGGCCGCTGGTGGCGTGCGCGAGGACGCGCTGCGCGGAACCGTCGAAGATGTGTTGGGCGGCAAAGCCGATGCGCTCCAGGCCCGCCGAGAACATCGGGTTGGCGGCCAGGGTGCCACCGGACGGGTTGACGTTGGTTTTCGATCCGAGTCCGATGGCCTCGGTGAGGATCAGCTGCTGATGGGTGAACGGGGCGTAGATCTCGGCGATGTCGATCGAGCCCGTGTCGCCGCCGGTGGCCGCCTTCGCCGAGGCCGCCGTGGAGGGCGATGTGGTCAGATCGCGGGCACCCAGGATCGGGGTCTCGATGCGGTGCTCGATACCGGTGATCCAGGCCGGGTTCTCGCGCAGTTCGCGGGCCCGGTCGCCGGCGGCCAGCACGATCGCCGACGCACCGTCGGTGATCGGGGCGATGTCGTGACGACGCAGCGGATCGGCGAAGTACGGCTGTGCCAGCAGGTCGGCCACGCTGCCGGTGACCTCGTGCCGGTCGGTGCGGCCACCCGCGGCGTAGGAATCCAGCGCCACCTGAGCCATCTGCTCCTCGGACCACTTACCGGCATCCAGTCCGGCGCGGGCCTGCAGGCCCGCCATCGACACCGAGTCCGGCCACAGCGGGGCCACGGTGTACGGATCGGTCTGCAGCGCAAGCACCCGGCGCAGGGTGCCCGCCGAGGACTTGCCGAAGCCGTACACCAGCGCGGTCTCGACCTGCCCGGTGAGCAGCTTGATATAGGCCTCGTACAGCGCCCATGCCGCATCCATCTCGACATGCGATTCGTTGATGGGAGGGATCGCACCGATCGAGTCGATCGCCGAGATGAACGAGAAGGCCCGGCCGGCAAGGTAATCCGAGGATCCCGAGCACCAGAAGCCGATATCGGTCTGCTTGAGGCCGAGCTCGGAATAGAGCTTGTGGAAGCACGGCATAAGCATCTCGACGCCGTTGGTGGTGCCGTCTGTGCGGCGGACGTGGGGCGCGTGTGCGAAGCCCACCACTGCGATATCTGTCATGTCAGGCGGGCCCTTTACAGATGGTGCTTGTAGGAGTCGTATTCGGCGTCGGGTTCACCGGTGGGTTTGAAGTAGTCGATGTTGTCGATACCCAGGCCCCACTCCTCGCGCGGCTTCCACACGGCCTGCACGCGCATCCCCATCCGCACGTCGGCGGGATCGATCTCGGTGACCAGATGCAGGAACGGGATATCGGCACCGTCGAGCAGCACGTAGGCCGCGACATAGGGCGGTTTGATCCGCTGGCCCGGGAACGGGATGTTGATCACCGCGAAGGTGGTGACGGTGCCCTTGTCGACGAGCTCGATGAACTCGTCGAGCTCCAGACCGGTGGCCGGGTCGGCCTCCTTGGGCGGGAAGTACACCTTGCCCGGTTGGCCGTCGCGACCGTTCTTGGTGCGGCCACCGAGCAGCTTGCCCTCCTGCAGCGCCTTGAGAAACGTGGTCTCCGGCAGTGATGCGGTGTGCTGGATCTCGATGAAGCTCGGCGTCACCTGCACGGTGACGGGCTCCCGGTCATCGGGTTGCCCCTCCGGCTCGGAGTCCTCACCGGGGACGAAGTAGGCGATATCGGTGATCGCGCCGACGGGCTCGTCGATCCAGTGCGCGTGCACCCGGTCACCGGACTTGATCGCGCCCTCGGCGGTCTTGACGGCGTGCAGCAGGGGAGTGTCGGCACCGTCGAGCAGGATCAGCGCCCAGGCGAACGGCTTGTCCAGGGGCTGGCCCTCCAGTGGAGTGGACTGCCATGTCCAGGACTGCACCGTGCCCACCGCACTGACCGGTACGACCTCGGTCAGTGCCTCGTAGGTGACAGGGTCATACTCGGCGGGTGGGACAAGAACCCTGCCGTCGGATCCGCGCACGCCGACGATGCGTCGCTGGCGTAGCGCAGTGAAGAACTGAGACAGGAGCGGTCCTACTGAACGGGTGTAGTCGAATGAGAGCCTCAGCGGCGCCGATAGGGGCCGCTCATGCTTGTCGATCTGCACCGGGCTGCTTTGGCCTGTGGTCACAGCATCGAGTAGAACAGGTTCTAAGAATGGTTTCAACCACGGGTCTGGAGGCGCTTCGATGAAGCTGGGTTTGCAACTGGGTTATTGGGGCGCGCAGCCGCCGACCAACCACGCCGAATTGGTCGCCGCGGCGGAGGAGGCCGACTTCGACACCGTGTTCACCGCCGAGGCGTGGGGGTCGGACGCCTACACCCCGCTGGCCTGGTGGGGCCGGGAGACCACCCGGATGCGGTTGGGCACCTCGGTGCTGCAGTTGTCGGCCCGTACGCCCACCGCGCTGGCGATGGCCGCGCTCACCCTGGACCATCTCTCCGGCGGCAGGCATATCGTCGGCCTCGGTGTGTCCGGCCCGCAGGTGGTGGAGGGCTGGTACGGCGCGAAGTTCCCGAAGCCCTTGGCCCGCACTCGGGAGTACATCGACATCCTGCGTCAGGTGTGGGCGCGCGAGGCGCCCGTGCACAGCGACGGCCCGCACTACCCGCTGCCGCTCACCGGTGAGGGCACCACCGGACTCGGCAAGAACCTCAAGCCCATCACCCATCCGCTGCGCAAGGACATCCCGGTGATGCTGGGCGCCGAAGGACCGAAGAACGTGGCCCTGGCCGCGGAAATCTGCGACGGCTGGCTGCCGATCTTCTACTCGCCGCGCATCGCGGGCATGTACAACGAGTGGCTCGACGAGGGTTTCGCGCGTCCGGGCGCGCGCCGGACCCGCGAGACGTTCGAAATCTGCGCGACGGCGCAGGTCGTCGTGACCGATGACCGACCCGCGATCATGGAGCTGATGAAGCCACACCTGGCGCTCTATATGGGCGGGATGGGCGCCGAGGACACCAACTTCCACGCCGATGTCTACCGGCGGATGGGCTACGCCGAGGTGGTCGACGACGTCACCAAGTTGTTCCGCAGCGATCGCAAAGACGAAGCGGCCAAGATCATCCCCGACGAACTGGTCGACGACTCGGCGATCGTCGGCAACCTCGATTACGTCAAGGAGCAGATCAAGGCCTGGGAGGCCTCGGGCGTCACGATGATGGTTGTCGGCGCCCGGTCAGTCGAGCAGATCAAGGATCTCGCCGCCCTCGTTTAGCTCCGTTCTCCCGCCGAGCAGACGCGCGTACCCCCGAAATGCCTGAGTTTCGGGGGTACACGCGTCTGCTCGCAAGCGGGAGGTGCCCCCAGCTCGCCGAAAAGATGCGCCGCGAGTAGACACTTCCTTGCCAGGTGTCTACTGCGCGTCCTAGATTGGGCGCGTGACCCACGCCACATCGCAGTACACGATCGCGGGCCAGACCGTGACCATGCCGGTGCAGATTCGCACGGCCGAGCAGCACATGGCGATGTTCTCGGTGGATGCCGATGCCGCGCAAGCCATGATCGACTACAGCGGGCTGACCGTGTGCCACTACCGCCCCGGCAAGGCGGTGGTGGTGCTGATGCTGATGCGCTATGTCGACGGCGACCTCGGCCCGTACCTGGAGTACGGCACCAACGTCATGGTGAACCCGCCCGGATCGACCGCGTCAGGCCTCAAGGCCCTCGGTGAAGCCGGCGCCTTCATCCACCACTTACCTGTGGACGGTGAGTTCACGATGGCGGCCGGCCGCCAGATCTGGGGCTACCCGAAAGTGCTGGCCGACTTCGTCATTCGGGACGGATACCGCTATTCCTTCGACGCGACCATCGACGGGCAGTTCGCGGTCGGCATGGACTTCGCGCCGGGCCTGCCGGTTCCCGCGGCGTTCACCGGCAAACCGCAGGTGCACCCGACGTATTCGTATCTGGACGGCGTGACCCGCAGAACGTCGGGACAGATGATCATGTCCGGCGTGCGCTACCGCCCCGGCGGCGTGACGGTCCGCCTCGGAACGCACCCGTACGGCCGGGAACTGGCGGCGCTCGGTTTTCCCAAGCGTGCCATGTTCTCCGGCTCCGCCCGCAATGTGGAAATGACCTTCGCCGACGCCGAGGAGATCGCATGACAGGGGTTCTGACCGGTTCGGTCACCGAAGCACGTCCCGACGTGGACCTCGCCGACGGCCGGTTCTATGCCGACGGGCAAGCCCGCGACGCTTACCGCTGGATGCGGGCGCACGAGCCGGTGTTCCGGGACCGCAACGGTCAAGCCGCAGCAGCCAGCCATGCCGCGGTGCTCGATGCCGAACGCAACCCGGAGCTGTTCTCCAACGCCGGCGGCATCCGTCCCGACCAGCCCGGTATGCCGTACATGATCGATATGGACGACCCGGCACATCTGTTGCGCCGCAAGCTCGTCAACGCGGGGTTCACCCGTAAACGGGTGATGGACAAGCTGCCCTCGATCGGCGTGCTGTGCGACACCCTCATCGACGCGGTGTGTGAAAAGGGCGAATGCGATTTCGTCCGTGATATCGCCGCCCCGCTGCCGATGGCGGTGATCGGCGACATGCTCGGTGTGCTTCCCCAGGAGCGTGAGCTCCTGCTGAAGTGGTCCGATGATCTGGTCTGCGGCTTGAGTTCGCATGTCGACGAGCAGACCGTCCAGTTGTTGATGGATACCTTCGCCGCGTACACCGCCTTCACCATGGATGTGATCGCCAAGCGGCGGGCCGATCCGACCGATGACCTGTTCTCCGTGCTGGTCCACTCCGAGGTCGAGGGACACCGGATGGAAGATGCCGAGATCGTCATGGAGACGCTGCTGATCCTCATCGGCGGTGACGAGACCACCAGGCACACCCTCTCCGGTGGAACCGAACAGCTGTTGCGCCACCAGGACCAGTGGGCTGCCCTGAGGGCGGATCCCACCAAGCTGCCCGGCGCCATCGAGGAGATGCTGCGCTGGACCTCGCCGGTGAAGAACATGTGCCGCACGCTGACCGCGGACACCGAGTTCTACGGCACGCAGCTGCGCAAGGACGAGAAGATCATGCTGATGTTCGAGTCTGCGAACTTCGACGAGGAGGTGTTCGGCGATCCGCAGAACTTCCGGATCGACCGCAGCCCGAACAATCACGTCGCGTTCGGATTCGGCACGCACTTCTGCATGGGTAACCAGTTGGCGCGGCTCGAGCTGAAGATCATGATCGAGAAGGTGTTGCAACGGCTTCCCGACCTGCGCTTGGCCGACGAGAACATGCTCCCGCTGCGACCTGCCAATTTCGTCAGCGGCCTGGAGTCGATGCCGGTGGTGTTCACCCCGACGAAAAAGGTTGAGGTCTAACCGCGCTCGTTGGCGTCTGGCGTTTCCGGGAGCTGTGTGACCGACCGGCGTGTCGAACTTGCTCGTACCTGCAGTGTGCTGGGTACCTGGATCGGACCTTGCGCGTCGCGACCGTCGATACGATCGATGAGCAGGTCCACCGCCGCCGCTGCTTGCCGGTCGGGGTGCAGGTCGAGTGCCGTTACGGCCGGCTCGCTTTCGCGGGCCTCCCGGCCGTCGATACCACCCACCACGAGGACGTCCTGTGGGATTCGCAGCCCCCGTTCGCGACAGGCCGTCAGGACCCCGTTCGTGTATCCCTCGGCCGGTGCGTAAATCGCATCTGGCGGCTCGGGCCCGTCCAACAGGTGGCAGGCGGCCTGGTAGGCGGCGCGCTTGTCGAATTGCACCGGCACCCGGACACGCAGATCCGGGAAACCCGTCTCGGCGCACCACGCCGAGTACGCGTCGTCGATGTCTATGGACCACGCACGGGTCCAGGCCGTTGTGAGCAGGGCGATGCGCCGCGCTCCCTGTGCCCGTAGGTGTGCGAGCACCAGCCGGGTGTTCGCCGTGTTGTCGCCGGCCACGTAGTGGACTCGATCGGGCCGACCCGCGTCGCGCTCGATCGACACCACCGGAATTCCGATGCTCTCCAGTAATTCGATCTGGGGGTCGGACGCGATCGGATCACACAGCAGCACACCATCAGGGTTGATCGACTCCCAGTCCTCGGCGGTGGTCAGTTCGGGAGGCAGTATCAAAGCCCGTTGGTGTTCGAAGGCCACCGACGCCGCAGTCGCGGCGATGGCCATGTAGTAATCGAGTGCCACGATCTGACGGGCAACCTCTCGGCCGTCCTCGCGCGGCAGGATCAGAACCAGCGCGCCGTTCCGGCCTTGCCGCAGCGCCCGAGCGGTCGGGCTCGGACGGTAGCCGAGCCTGCGGGCCGCTGCTCGGACGCGCTCGATGGTGGCCGGACTGACCTCGCCCTTGCCGTTGAGCGCATGGGAAACCGTGGTGGCCGAAACCCCGGCGGCCTCGGCCACATCGCGGATGGTCACTCGAGCGCGGGTCACACGGATCATCCTACGTATATCCAGACTTGATACACATACCCAAATCGTTTGGGGTATTGACCTAAATCGATTTGTGCTTACGATTTGTCGCTATGAAATATGTGCTACCAGTCACATCGGGTTCGGGCTTGATAGTGAATGCCGATGTTCGCACGCTGGACGCGGGTCGGCCGCGCGCCGAGGCGGTCAGCTGGGTCGACGGCAGGATCTCCGCGGTCGGGACGAACGCCGAGGTGCTCGCCGCCGCGCCTGCCGGGGTCGAGGCCCTCGACCTACGCGGCGCGGCGCTGACTCCAGGTCTGATCGACTCCCACATCCATCCGGCATGGGGGGCCGAGCTGTCCCGCGGCGCCGATATGGCCGGGTACACCTCGCTTGAGCAAGTGCGCACCGCGCTGAGCGCCGAAGCTGAGCGCACTCCGGCCGGCCAATGGGTCCGCGCCTGGAATCTCGACTATGCCGCCTTCTCACACAACGGAATTCGTGCCGAGCTGATCGACGACGCGGTCGATGGGCGGCCCTTCATCGGGGTCTTCTACGATCTGCATACCGCCCTGGTATCCACCGCGGCCATCAGCGAGAGCAACCTGACCGGTCGCGAGACCTTCCCCGACGGTGCCACGGTGGTTGTCGACGGGGGTAGGCCGACCGGCGAGTTGAAGGAGCCCTCGGCGTACCAACCACTGATGGCGGCGCTGGCCGATACGGATACGGCCGCCGTCCTGGATCGACTGGCCGAGGTGCTCGCCAGACTGAACCGGCTCGGAGTGACCGGTGGTGTCGTGATGAATGGGGATGCCGGCGATCTCGACACCTACGCCGCACTAGACGATGCCGGACGGCTGTCGGTGCGACTGGTCACCGCCCTGTGGCATCACCCCGACCGCGATGATGCGGGAATCGCGGAGTTCATCGCGCTCGCCGCTCGTAGGGGCCGGCGCTGGCGCTCCGGGCTGATCAAGATATTCAGTGACGGCGTGATCGACACCGGAACTGCCTGGCTGCGCGAACCCGACACCTGCGGGTGTGGCTCTCACCCATTCTGGCCGGACCCTGAACGCCTTCGCGACGTGATCGCCCAATACACCGCCGCAGGAATACAACTCGCGATCCATGCGGTCGGTGATCAGGCCGTGTCCTTCGTCCTGGACTGTTGTCAGGAGGCGGGAAGTGGCGCAGGCACGGCCCATCGGTTGGAGCATCTGGAACTGCTCGAAGACGATGACGTGAAACGGCTCGCCGAACTGCAGATCACCGCGTCGATGCAACCCCTGCACATGCAATGGCGGCAGGCCGACCACAGCGACGCCTTTGCCCGGCGGCTCGGGCGCCGCCGGGTCGACCAGGCATTCCGCGTAGCCGACGTCATCGCCGCCGGCGCGCCGGTATGTCTGGGCTCCGACTGGCCGGTCGCCAATCCCGATCCGAGATACGGGATGGCGTGGGCCCGGCTTCGCCGCCGACCGGGTGAGCGAGACGGGCATGTGTTCGAGCCGGATCAGCGACTGACGGGAGAGCAGGCGCTGCTCGGCTACACCGCCTGGGCGGCCGATGCTCTCGGCGACACCGACCGCGGCCGCATCCGGGTGGGGGCCAGAGCCGACCTGACAGCCTTCGCCGACGATCCGGTGCGGGTGCCCGGTGACGACCTGATCGATCTACCGATTCCGCTCACCGTCGTCGACGGCGAGATCGTTCACCGAGAGGACCTCCGATGACCGAGAGCGCCCGTGCGGCCGGCACGCACATCACCAGCCCGGCACCTCGCCGATCGATCGGAGTATGGGGTCTGGTGTTCTTCGTCGTCGCGGCAGCTGCGCCGTTGGCGGTTATGTCAGGTGTCGCGCCGCTGGCCGTCATGTTCGGCGGAGTCGGTGCCCCTGGCGGCTACCTGTTGGGCGGAATCGTGATGGCGGTCTTCGCCGTCGGGTTCACCGCTATGAGCCGTCACGTCGACAACCCCGGCGCGTTCTACGCGTACATATCCGCCGGACTCGGCCGCACTGTCGGGCTGGGCGCGGCATTCGTTGCTGTGCTGTCCTACGTCCTCATCGCGGTCAGCTTCGTGCCCGCGATCGGGGTATTCGCCCACGACACCGTCTTGTCACTGATCGGTGTGGACATCGCGTGGCAGATCTGGGCGATCATCGGCTGGCTCGTCGTCGGTGTGCTCGGCTACCTGAACATCACCCTCAGCGCCAAGGTGCTCGGCGTGCTGCTCGGCCTGGAGGTGCTGGTGCTGGTGGTGTTCGCGGTGCCGGTCATCGTCCAGGGAGGTGCCGAGGGGCTCAGCTTCGGAAGCTTCAACCCGGGCAACGTATTCGGCGCCGGCGTCGGCGCGCTGTTCGTGTTGGCGTTCGGCGCCTTCCTCGGGTTCGAGTCGACGGCGATCTACAGCGAGGAGGCTTCGGATCCCAAACGTACAGTGCCACGGGCTACTTACATAGCCGTCGGATTCCTTGCGTTGTTCTACACCGTCGTCCTGTGGGCGGCGATCATGGCCTACGGGCCGGAGCGCGCAGTGTCGGTCGCGACCGAGGATCCGACCGGGATGTTCTTCGCCGCGACCGAACAATGGGTTGGCGCGCCCGTCGCCGACATGATGCACGTGCTCATCGTCACCAGCGCTCTGGCCGCCGCGCTCGCCTTCCACAACGCCAGTGCGCGCTATCTGGCGGCCCTGGCCCAGGAGCGCGCACTGCCGTCAGGGCTCGCCCGCCGTGCGCCGTCCGGCTCGCCCGGCATGGCCAGCATCACCGTCTCCGTGGTCGCGGCCGTCATAGTCGTCGCATTCACCGCTGCCGGCGCCGATCCCTATATCCACACATTCATCTGGCTCAATGCGATAGGTATCCCGGGAATCATCGGTTTGCAGGCCCTGTGTTCGGCCGCGATCGTGGCATTCTTTGCGCGCGATGCACACGGCCACGGCGTCGTGACTCGGTTCGTGGCCCCCGCGATCGCGACGGTGGCACTGACCGGGACGCTGATACTCATCGCAGTCAACTATGACCTCCTCACCGGGGCGGGGGCGGCCACCAACATGGCGCTCATCCTGGTGCTCCCCGTGGCATTCATCTCCGGACTTGTCGTCGCTCGCATCCTGCGGGCCCGCCGCCCCGCGATCTATCACCAACTCGCGACGGTACGGCCGGATGAGCCGACGAGCATGGGCTGATGAACGCGCTCGTCACCGCGGGTGTGCTTGAGCTGACAGCCGGTGTGCTGACCGGTTGGTTGATGGTGGCGGCCGGGTCCGACCGCTGGAGGACCCGGTTGCGGATGACCGACATCCGACGCGTCCGGCAAGGTCATCTCGACCTGTTGATGATGGGCGTCATCCTGGTCGCGCTCGGTGCCGCGGATCTGCCACTGCCCACGGTGGCGACGGTCCTGATCATCCTCGGGTCCTGGATCGCGCCGCTGCTGTTCTTTCCGCTGGCCTGGAAGCCGTCGCTGGCCGGCTGTGGACCGTTGAACTGGGTCGACCGTGCCGGATTCGTCATGCTGACGGCGGGTTACCTGATCGCCGCCGTGACGGTCGTGCTGTGAACGGCATCGTTTCATTTGGAAGTTTTGAACCATCGAGGTCCATGCCCCGACAGCACATCTGGATGGGTGATCAACCGGCGCGGTTGCCCGATCTGCGACCTGCCAATTTCGTCAGCGGCCTGGAGTCGATGCCGGTGGTGTTCACCCCGACGGCGAGGGTGCTCGGCTGACCGCCGCAGCGTCAACGGCCTGACTTCGACCGTCGTTGTCGTACCTTTGACGCGATGCGTATCGCGGTGGTGGAGGACGACGACGGCGTCGGTGAGGCGCTCGTCGACGCGCTCGCCCAGGTCGGCCATGCACCGGTGCGGATGCGCCGCGGTGCGGATCTGCTGCTGGGGCATCGCGATATCGATCTCGCGCTGCTGGACCTCGGGCTGCCCGACGATGACGGGATGACCATCCTGCGCCGGTTGCGCGGGGTGAGTCAGATCCCGGTGGTGGTGCTGACCGCCCGCGACGACGAACGCTCGGTGGTGCGCGCGTTGCGGGCGGGTGCCGATGATTACGTGGTCAAGCCGGCGCGTCTGGGTGAATTGCGGGCCCGTATCGAGGTTGCCGCGCGCCGGCGGACCGGCGGCACGGCGACACCCGAGCTCGAGGTGATCAGGTCCGGTGACATCGTGGTCGACCTCGGCGCCCGCCGCGTCGAGGTGGCTCGCGTCGAGATCGCGCTTGCACCAAAAGAATTCGAGGTTCTGGCATATCTTGTCGCACGGCGGGGAGAGGCGGTCAGCAGACAGGAGCTGATGGATGCGATCTGGGGTGATGCCTACGTGGCCATCTCTCGCAGTTTGGATGTGCACATGACCTCGCTGCGCGCAAAGCTCGGCAGGCCCGAAGCGATCGCGACCATCCGCGGGTACGGCTACCGCTGGGGTTCATGAGATGTGGCGGCGTGTCCTGCTCGTGCTGGCCGTCTATTCGGCGATCGTGGTCATCGGGCTCGCGGTGCCGCTGGCGATCACGCTGGGCCGCGAGCGGATGCAGCGCTTCGGTGAGAACCGACTCGCGGCGGCCTCCTACTTCGCTGATCTGGCCGCCCGTACCGATGACGCGCCCGATCCGGAATTGCAGCAGGTGCTGGAGCGCTACCACCAGCTCTACGACGAGCCGGTGGTCGTCGTCGGTCGCGACGGGAGGCCACGTGCGGCGGCGGGGGTGGGCCATGTCGGCGGTGATGTCGACGGTGAGTTCGCCGAGGCCGCCGCCGATGCGTTGCGTAACCAGCGCAGCCGCGTCCCGGATGCCGTCACGCCGTGGTCACCCGCGCGGGTGCTGATCGCCGTACCGGTCGGGACCGGAACGCAGGTCGACGGCGCGGTGGTGCTGGCCGCGTCGACGGCGGCCGCCCGCGCCGAGATCGGTCGGGCGTGGGCGCTGATCGCTGCAGGCGCGGTGGGCCTGCTGGTGCTGGCCTCCGCGATCGCGGTTTCGTTGTCGCGGTGGACGGTTCGGCCGCTGACCGATCTGGCGGGTCGCGCGGTGTCGCTGCGCCATCGCGTGCGAGACCGCACCCGCACCGATCCACCCTCCGTCGACGAGCCGATCCCCGGTCGGTACGCGGGACCGCATGAGGTGCGCCGACTGTCGGCCACCTTCGACGCGATGGCCCGCGATATCGACGCCGCCGACGCCGCGCAGCGCAGGTTGATCGCCGATTCCGCGCATGCGCTGCGAAATCCGCTGGCAGCATTGAGCATGCGTCTGGACACTCTGGGCATGGGTCTGCCCGAATCATCGGTGGCTGCCCACCACAAGGCGATGCTGGAAGTCGATCGGCTGACCGGCATCGTCAATGATCTGCTCGCCCTCGCCGCGGCCGAAAGCCGTGGCGAGACCGACGCGGCCTGCCACACCGTTGATGTCGGTGCGGTCGCCGCCGAGCGAGTGGAGTTCTGGGCAGCGGCGATGGCCGATGCCGGCATCGGCGTCACCGTCGAGACGCCGCCTGCCGTCCTGGCGGCGCTGCCGGAGCAGGATCTGACCCAGATCCTGGACATTGCCCTGAGCAATATCGCCAAGTACGCAGGACCGGGCGCACACGCACAGGTCACCGTCGCGCGCCACGACGCCGACGTTGTCCTGGTGATACGGGATGACGGCCGCGGTGTCTCCGCCAGGGACCTGCCGCGGCTGGCGACCCGTTTCTTCCGGGCCGCCAACACCGTCGGCCAGGGTTCCGGTCTGGGCCTCGCCATCAGCCGTGCCCTCATCGAGCGAGCCGGTGGCACCTTCGAGGTCGACTCCGGTCGGGCGGGTGGGCTGTGCCTGACGATGTGGATCCCGGCACCGATGGGCACCGATTCGTCCTAAGGGACTGTTAGGACTTTGCAATGCGGCTTCCAGAACCGCTGTGACAGCCTTCACAGTAGGGAGTGACAACGATGTCGGCGCGGACCCACCCGTGCGGGGCGTCGCGGACAAGGAGGACAGACATGACCAGTTCGGCCACCCGAGAACCAGCCGCATCCTCACCGGCGGCCACCCGCCGGGCGATCTTCAACACCTTGCGGGGATCGTCGGGCAACCTCGTCGAGTGGTACGACGTCTACGTCTACACCGTGTTCGCCTCGTACTTCGAGAACCAGTTCTTCGACTCTGCGGACAAGAACTCCACCCTCTACGTGTACGCGATCTTCGCGGTGACATTCGTGATGCGCCCCGTCGGATCGTGGTTCTTCGGCCGGTTCGCCGACCGCCGTGGCCGCCGGGCGGCGCTGACGTTCAGCGTGTCGCTGATGGCCGCGTGTTCACTGGTGATCGCGCTGTCCCCGGGCCGAGAAAGCATCGGGGTCTGGGCCGCGGTGATCCTCGTGTTGTGCCGGTTGGTCCAGGGCTTCGCCACCGGTGGTGAATACGGCACATCGGCGACGTACATGTCCGAGGCGGCCACCAGGGAGCGGCGCGGGTTCTTCTCATCGTTCCAGTACGTGACGTTGGTCGGCGGTCACGTCCTCGCCCAACTCACGCTGCTGGTCATGCAGGTGTTCCTGGATCGTGAGCAGATCGAGGAATTCGGTTGGCGCATCGCCTTCTTCATCGGTGGTATTGCCGCCGTGGTGGTCTTCTGGCTGCGCCGCAGCATGGACGAGTCGCTGACTCCGGAACAAATCGAGGCGGTCCGTCGAGGTGAGGATCAGGGTTCCGGGTCCATCCGTGAGCTGGTGATCGGGCATTGGCGGGCGCTGTTGGTGTGCTTCCTGGTGACCATCGGCGGCACCATCGCGTTCTACACCTACAGCGTCAACGCCCCGGCCATCGTCAAGTCCACCTTCGAGGATCAGGGCATGACGGCCACCTGGATCAATCTGATCGGTCTGACGTTCCTCATGGTCATCCAGCCGATCGGCGGGCTGATCAGCGACAAGGTGGGCCGTAAGCCGCTGCTGGTGTTCTTCGGTGCGAGCGCGTTGATCTACACCTACGTGCTGATCACCTATCTGCCTCAGACCACTTCGGCGGCAACGGCATTGACCCTTGTCTGCATCGGCTATGTCATCCTCACCGGTTACACCTCGATCAACGCCATCGTGAAGGCGGAACTCTTCCCGTCCCACATCCGGGCGCTCGGCGTGGGATTGGGCTACGCGCTTGCCAACTCGGCCTTCGGTGGGACGGCGCCACTGATCTATCAGGCCGCCAAGGGCGGGGGTCATGTCGGATGGTTCATCGGGTACGTCACGGTGGTGATCGCAGTATCGCTGGCGGTCTACATCTTCGTCCTGAAGAACAAGTCCGAGACTGCGCTGGATCGCGAGCAGGGTCGCGCGTTCGTGTGACGATCTACGCTGGCTGATCATGTCGTCTGCGGTGTCGTCGAGGCCCCCGGTGTTGGATCGCAGGTCCGCACTGCGGGGCCTCGCGGCGCTGACGGCCGTTCTGACCGCCGCTGGATGCGGTGGCGGTCCGGTGGCGCCGCTACGGCTGGCAGCCGGTGAACCCGGTGGCTTCTTCTGGGAGTTCTGCGGCCTACTCGCGGCGGCGGCCGACCGGGCCGGAGCGGTGCGCCTCGAACCGTTGGTGAGTGGCGGCTCGGCGGAGAACCTGCAGCTGCTGCGGTTCGGGCGGGCCGATCTGGCAATGAGCCTAGGCGATACCGCACAGGATGACACCGCCGCGGACGGCCTGACTGCCGTCGGCCGGGTGTACGAGAACTACTTCCAGGTCGCGGTGCTCGGTGACTCTCCCATCCGGTCGGCTGCAGAGCTCGCCGGCCGCGTCGTGAGTATCGGCGCGCCGGGGTCGGGGGCGACCCGGTTGTCGGAGCGGGTGCTCGCGGCGGTCGGGCTGGCCGCCCCCAACGCGGTGCAGCGGGTGGTTCAGTCGATGCACGCGGCAGCGTCAGCACTCAAAGCCGGTTCGGTGGATGCGGTCATGTGGGCCGGTGGTCTCCCGACGCCGGCGTTCGCCGACATCGACGGCATCCGCTTGCTGGACCTGACGACGGTGGTTGACACCCTGCGTCTGCGTCACGGAACGACGTACGAAGCGGTGACTGTGCCCGCGGATGTGTATGGGAGTCATCCGGCGGTGACCACGGTCGGAGTGGCGAACCTGTTGCTGGCGCGCAGCGCTGTCGCCGAATCCGTGGTCGCCAGGATGGTGGATCTGCTGCTCGACCAACCCGCCGCGCTCGTTCCCGCGCAGGCGATCGGCAGCCAGTTCCTCGACGCACAATCCCTGATCCAGACCGGTACCGTGCCGCTACACCCCGGTGCTTCCGCGGAGTACCGGCGCCGGCACGGCTGACGACTACAACCACCATTTTCGGCAACTGGCTTTTATTTTTTTCTCGGGTATGGTCGGGCCTCGAAGGTATTGCTAGCGCACAGGAGGAAAAATGGCTAGTAAATCTCAGGGGCGAGAGCTTCGAAAAGCAGCCCTGACCCTCAAGGAAAAAAGGGCGGCCAAGCGTGAAAAACTCTCGTCCGAGACGGTGGTTCGCCGCAAAAAGCCATCGCGCTGAACGACTTTCACTGTAGTCGATGCCGCATCGAGCGGCTTCCTCTCGAATGAGATGATGGTGCGATCGAATGGCGGAGTCTCGTCAAATCTGCGGCCAATGAATTTGATCGACCGATTCGCAATTCGGTGACGTAACGATTTGTGATCAGTGTTTCGTGGAAAGAACATGAAGGAAAATGCTTGTCGATGAAGGGTGCGCAAAAACGGGTGCCGAACTGCCGGCGGTGATCGCGATGATCACCGCGACGGTTTGCGAACACGACGACCCGGAGTACCGACGCGGCCACGCCTCGGCCACCAGGTATGCGCGGATCTGTGCATTGGACGAGATGGCGCGATCGGCCCCGGGCTTGCACCTCCACGGCGTCGGTGCGGCGCGGCGGGAACGCGCGATGATTCGTTCGGCACTCGCGCGGATCCTCGACCGGCTATCGGTCGCGATGAACCGGGCGGGGGATGTCGGGCCCGGTTACCGCTCCGGTATCGCGCAGGCGCACAGGGTGATCGAGACCGTGTTGGCGGACGTCGAATCCCGGGCAGAGCGCGTGTGATCGGAGAATTCCATGTCCAGTTCAGCGGGGGCGGTGGCCCTCTTCGGGCCGGAATGTGTGCTCGTGGCGAAGGTGGGCGAGCGTGTCACTGCGTCCGGCCGGACTGTCGTGACCGGTCCGTCGCCCTGTGTCGGGCATTTCGCGCATGGCGGGCGCAGCGACCCGCCTGCGCTATCGGAGGGATCGGTTCACGCAGTCGTGGTCGTCGTCGATCCCGGCTGCGCGGCACGATCATTGGTGGACGGCTACGGCTGCATCGCATGGCGCCGACGGGGACGCTGTGCGCGTGATACGTCGGATGCGGCCGTCGAGGCCGTGCTGGACGGTGGTGCGCGCCGGTTGCTGGTGGCATGTCGGCTGCGGGGGCTCGCGCCGAACCGCCGGTCGGCGGCGCAGACATGGTTGCGTGACGTCGTTCGCCGGGTGCACTACGAATGCGCGATCAACGGGATGACCGAACTCTCGGCGCACTACGCATTGGTCGATACCGACTCCGACGTCGATCGGGTGGCCGGCGCAGTCGGCACGTGGGGCGTGCGCACCGACCGCCCGAGACTCACTTCATCTGGAAGTTCGGTGCTCGCTTCTCCTTGAAGGCCCGCGGGCCCTCCTTGGCGTCCTCGGAGAGAAACACGGGGATGCCGTTGGCGGTGTCGGGCTTGAACGCGTCAAGCTCGTGCATGCCCTCGGTCTCGCGGATGGTCTTGAGGATCGCCTGCACCGCCAGCGGACCGTTGTTGTTGATCACCTCGGCGATCTCGAGCGCTTTCTCCAGGGCCGTGCCGTCCGGCACGACGTGCCCGATCAGCCCGTACTCGAGCGCCTGGGCCGCGGTGATGTGGCGCCCGGTCAGCAGCATGTCGCACGCGATCGTGTACGGGATCTGGCGGACCAGGCGGACCGCGGACCCGCCCATCGGGTACAGGCTCCACTTGGCCTCGGAGATGCCGAACTTCGCACTCTCGCCGGCGACGCGGATATCGGTGCCCTGCAGGATTTCGGTACCACCCGCGATGGCGGGTCCTTCGACCGCGGCGATCAACGGCTTCGTCAGACGACGACCCTTCAGCAACCCGTCGATCCGTGAGGGGTCGTAGCTGCCGTCCTTGAAGGAATCACCGGGCGGCTTCTTGGCGGCACCCTTGAGGTCCATGCCCGCACAGAAGTAGCCGCCGGCGCCGGTGAGGATGCAGGTGCGGATCTCCGGATCGCTGTCGACACGGTCCCAGGCCTCGACCATTATCGAGAGCATCTCACCGGAAAGGGCGTTGCGGGCCTCGGGCCGGTTGAGCGTGACGATGAGGGTGTGTCCGCGCTGCTCGATGAGGGCGTCGGGGCCTTTGGCGGTCTCACTCATCGGGTATCGCCTCTCTGCGGTCGTACTGCTGTGCGGGTGCTACTTGAACAAAAATGTAACACGTTCTAGTTTAGGTGCCATGGCCCTGAACATCGCCGATCTTGCCGAGCATGCCATCGACGCCGTGCCCGACCGCGTCGCCCTGATCTGTGAGGGCGAACAGCTGACGTACGCCCAACTGGAGGAGCGGGCCAACCGGCTTGCGCACTACCTGCTGGACCAGGGCGTGAAGAAGGATGACAAGGTCGGGCTGTACTGCCGCAACCGCATCGAGATCGTGATCGGGATGCTCGGCATCATCAAGGCCGGTGCGATCCTGGTCAACGTCAACTTCCGCTATGTCGAGGGGGAGTTGAAATACCTGTTCGACAACTCCGACATGGTGGCGCTGATCCACGAGCGGCGCTACGCCGACCGTGTGGCCAATGTGCTGCCCGAGACCCCGTTGGTCAAGACGGTCCTGGTGGTCGAGGACGGCACGGACGATGATTTCGCGCGCTATGGCGGCGTGCCGTTCGAAGACGCGCTTGCCAAGGGCTCCCCGGAACGCGATTTCGGTCCGCGTAGCCAGGACGATATCTATCTGCTCTACACCGGCGGCACCACCGGATTCCCCAAGGGCGTGATGTGGCGTCACGAGGACATCTACCGGGTGTTGTTCGGCGGCACCGACTTCGCGACCGGTGAGCCGATCGCCGACGAGTACGACCTGTCCAAGCAGGCCAAGGAGAACGCGCCGATGGTGCGGCTGCCGATCCCGCCGATGATCCACGGCGCGACCCAGTCGGCCACCTGGATGGCGCTGTTCTCCGGTCAGACCGTTGTGCTGACCCCGGAATTCGATGCCGACCAGGTCTGGCGACTGATCCACGATCACAAGGTCAACCTGCTGTTCTTCACCGGCGATGCGATGGCCCGACCACTGCTGGACGCGCTGCTGGCGCATCAGGAAGAAGGAAACACCTACGACCTCTCATCGCTGTTCCTCCTGGCGAGTACCGCGGCGTTGTTCTCCACCAGCCTCAAGGAGAAGTTCCTCGAGCTGCTGCCCAACCGCGTCATCACCGATTCGATCGGTTCTTCGGAGACCGGTTTCGGCGGCACCAGCATCGTGGCCAAGGGCCAGAGTCACACCGGTGGCCCCCGGGTCACCATCGACAAGAACACCAAGGTCCTCGACGAGGACGGCAACCCTGTTGTTCCCGGCTCGGGTGTGCGCGGCATCATCGCCAAATGCGGGCACATCCCGGTTGGCTACTTCAAGGACGAGAAGAAGACCGCCGAGACCTTCCGCACCTATCACGGTGTGCGGTATGCGATTCCGGGTGACTACGCCGAGGTCGAGGCCGACGGCAGCGTGACGATGTTGGGCCGCGGTTCGGTATCGATCAACTCCGGTGGCGAGAAGATCTATCCCGAAGAGGTCGAGGCTGCCCTCAAGGGTCACCCCGACGTCTTCGACGCACTGGTCGTCGGCGTGCCCGACGAGCGTTTCGGTCAGCACGTCGCCGCGGTCGTCCAGCCCCGCGAGGGCACTCGGCCGACGCTGGCCGAACTGGACGCCCACGTGCGCACCGAAATTGCGGGATACAAGGTGCCGCGCAGCCTGTGGCTCGTCGACGAGGTGAAGCGATCGCCGGCGGGCAAGCCGGATTACCGCTGGGCCAAGGACACCACCGAACAACGTGCCGCCGACGACGTGCACGCCAAGCATGCAGGAGCAAAAGCATGAAAACTGAACTGTGCGAACGTTTCGGTATTGAATACCCGATCTTCGTCTTCACTCCGTCGGAGAAGGTTGCCGCCGCGGTCAGCAAGGCCGGCGGTCTCGGTGTGCTGGGGTGTGTGCGGTTCAACGATGCCGATGATCTGGAGAACGTCCTGCAGTGGATGGACGACAACACCGACGGCAAGCCATATGGTGTCGACATCGTGATGCCTGCCAAGGTTCCCACCGAGGGCACCAGCGTCGACATCAACAAGCTGATCCCGCAGGATCACCGGGATTTCGTGGCCAAGACCCTCGCCGAACTCGGCGTACCGCCGTTGCCCGAGGATGAGGCCAAGTCCGAGGGTGTGCTGGGCTGGCTGCACTCGGTGGCCCGCAGCCACGTCGAGGTCGCGCTCAGGCACCCCATCAAGCTGATCGCCAACGCGTTGGGCTCGCCCCCCAAGGACGTCATCGATCAGGCGCATGCCGCCGGTGTGCCGGTGGCGGCCCTGGCCGGCAGCGCCAAACATGCTCTGCGCCATGCCGAGAACGGTGTCGACATCGTCGTCGCGCAGGGTCACGAGGCCGGCGGGCACACCGGGGAGATCGGCTCGGTGGTGCTGTGGCCGGAGATCGTCGATGCTCTCGACGGCAAGACCCCGGTGCTCGCCGCCGGCGGTATCGGTACCGGACGCCAGGTCGCCGCCGCGCTCGCGCTCGGCGCGCAGGGTGTGTGGATGGGCTCCGCCTTCCTGACCTCTGCCGAATACGACCTCGGCGTGCGCCAGTCCTCCGGGGTGTCGACCATTCAGCAGGCGATGCTGGATGCCACGTCGGCGGATACCGTGCGGCGCAAGATCTACACGGGTAAGCCCGCGCGCCTGCTCAAGAGCCGTTGGACCGACGCCTGGGATGCCGACAACGCGCCCGATCCGTTGCCGATGCCCTTGCAGAACATCCTCGTCAGCGAGGCGCACCAGCGGATGAACGAGTCCTCGGACCCGACCGCGGTGGCCATGCCGGTCGGTCAGATCGTCGGGCGGATGAACGAGATCCGCCCGGTCGCCGACATCATCGCCGAACTGGTCAGCGGTTTCGAGGCGGCCACCAAGCGTCTCGACGGGATCGCGCAGGGCTGAGCACAGGGCGGGTGGCGCATCGCCGCCCGTCGGTACGGTTGAATCGGTGCATGACCGGTCGACCACGCGATACCTCGATCGACGAACGGGTGCTGTCGGTGACCCGGGAGTTGCTCGTCGAGGTGGGTTGGGATGACCTCAGTGTGCGCTTGGTCGCCACCCGTGCCGGCGTCGGACGTTCCAGCCTGAACCGGCGCTGGTCTTCCAAGGCCGAACTGGTGCTGCACGCCATTTTGGGGGAAACCCCCGACATGGCACCGTTTTCCGGTACCGACCGGGCCGGCTGGATCGCCTGGGTGGTGCGTGGCAGCCATCAGCTGTTCAGCCGTCCCGATGTCCGGGCCGCCGTTCCCGGGCTGTTGCTGGCGTTGCGGGAGAACGCGGAGCTGCGCAGGCAGTTGTGGACCGCTTTCAGCGGCCCGGCCGTGGAGTTGTTCGCCGAAGACGGTCACGGTGCCGAACTGGACGCCAGGGCGGCCCTGGCGATGGCGGCAGGCGCGGCGCTGTTCGTGACGACGGTGGCCGATGAGGACGACTCCCCGCAGCTTCAGGACCGGATGGTCGAACTGTTGACCTCAGCGCTGCAGGCTGGCCAGGATCGCCGACCGCGGTGAGCGCCAGGCACCGATGCCCAGTTCGGTCCGGGTGTGCCGATCGTCGGTCGGTGTTGCTGAGGTGAGCAACAGCGCGGCCTCATAGCTGATCCCGTCGCCGAGTGGCAGCACCCGGCCGGCCAGATCCGCAACCCGCCCGATGCCACGAAAAACCCGGGGCGACAGCGGTATCCGGTGAATTCTGCGACCCGATCCCGCTTCGAGCAGGTCGATCATCTCGTCGAAGGCCACCATCTCACCGCCGCAGACATAGCGTTGTGGGCCGCGCCCCGGAGTCATCGATCGCACGTGGACCTCGGCGACGTCGGCGACGTCGATCATCTGCATCCCGCCGGGCATCCGCGGCGCCATACCGTGTGCGACGATCGGTGCCCAACCGCGTTCGGTCACCCCGGCTGCGGTATGCCAGGCGGGCCCGACCACGCTGGAGGGGTAGCTCACCACCACGGGCGCACCGCGTTCCTGGAGGCGTCGTGCCACCCGGTCGGCGTACGCCTTCGTCTGCGCGTACGGACTGCGTCCGGCGGCCGGTGGGGTCTTCTCGGTGATCACCTCATCCGGTGGCGGGAACAGAGCGCTGTAACTACTCACGCAGACAACAGGATCCAGGCCGCCATCGGCGGCGCGGATCAGCAGCTTCTCGGTGGCGTAGGCGTTGATGTCCCACATCAGTTGCGCTCGCCTTCGGTCGGTGCCGACCACGCCGGCGGCGTGCACCACCGCGTCGCAGCCCCGCAACAGCCCGTCGACCGTGGCGGTATCGCGAACATCGCCCTCGACCGGGGCCACTTCGCCCTCGCATGCGAGGTGCCCGATGACCGGGTCGGCGGTCGTTCCCGGCGCGACGAGCAGACTGACCTGGTGTCCAGCGGCGAGCAGCGCGCGCGTGATGTGTGCGCCGAGATACCCGGTGCCACCGGTGATGGCGATGCGCATGCGACCTCCTGGTATGTTTCGATGCCAATGGTATCGAAAGCATTCACACCGCACCCGCTGGGTCCGCTGACCCTCAAGAACAGGTTCATCAAGGCCGCCACCTTCGAGGGGGTGATGCCGCGCGGACAGGTGAGCGATGAACTCATCGCCTTCCACGCCGAGGTGGCCCGTGGTGGAGCCGCGATGACAACCGTTGCCTACCTGGCCATCTCACCCGGCGGCCGGGTGCACCGCGACACCATCGTCCTGGACGCGGCCCGCGCTGCGGCATTGCGCACGCTCATCGACACCGTGCATGCCGAGGGGGCCAAGGTGTGTGCCCAGATCGGGCATGCGGGCCTGGTCGCCAACACCTTGTCTAACCGGCAGCCCACGCTGGCGCCGAGTGCGCGTATCAGTGCGCCGGCGATGGGCCGGGTCAGGGCGGCCACCGTTGCCCAGCTGGCCACCGTCATCGACGATTTCGGCACGGCCGCAGCCCACGCGGTGGCGGCGGGATTCGACGCGGTCGAGATCCACATGGGCCACGGATACCTGCTCAGCTCGTTTTTCAGTCCCAACCTCAACAGGCGGCGCGACGCCTTCGGCGGTGATGTGGTCCGCAGGGCGGAACTCGCCCGTCGGGTCGCAGAGCGGGTCCGCCGTGCCGCCGGCGACGCGGTGGCCGTCACCGCGAAATTCAACATGGACGACGGTGTGCCCGGCGGCTTCTGGCTCACCGACAGCCTGGTCACCGCGAAGCTTCTGCAGGACGACGGACATCTGGACGCCCTACAACTCACCGGCGGGAGTTCGTTGAGCAATCCGATGTATTACTTCCGCGGCCAGGTGCCGATGGCGGAGTTCATCGCCTCCCAGCCCGCCGCGGTCGGGCTGGGACTGCGTGTGATGGGGCGCAGGCTGTTTCGGGAGTATCCGTTCGAGGAAGGTTTCTTCGTCGACACGGCCCGCCAGTTCCGCGACGCGTTGCGCATGCCACTGATCCTGCTCGGCGGGATCAACCGATCGGCCACCGTAGACATGGCGCTGGAAGACGGTTTCGAATTCGTCGCCATGGCGCGGGCGCTGCTGCGGGAGCCCGATCTGATCAATCGCTTCGAGCGTGGCGACCGCGCAACCGGTCTGTGCGTGCACTGCATGAAATGCATGCCGACCGTCTACACCGGTACCCGGTGTGTGGTGCGCGAGGCGGCCGCAGTCAGGGCGTGATGACGGTTTCGGTGTCGATCACATCGGTTGCCGCACTGAGGATATCGGCCTGATCGGCCAAACCGTCCGCATTGAGCTGGAGCACGTAGAGACCGTCGCTTCCTGGGATGACGACTGTCTTCTGGGCGACGAACTTCCGCAGCCCGTCCTGCTCCCAGGTCCCTGCGAGCTGATAGGCATCGAAGCCGCTCAACTGACTGGTCGTGCCGTCGGTCAGGGCCTCGTAGTCCGGCAGGTTCTGCAATTCGCCGGGGGCGAGCTCGATGATCTTCGCCGGGTCGACGTTCCCACTGAGTTTGGATATCAATGCCACGATGCTCGGGGTGTACTCCGCCGCCTCGGACCCGGTGTAGACGATCGCGCCATAGGCCCATTCGGGGGTATCGGGGCCGGCATCCTGCCAACCGTCGGGGAATGGCAGATCGATGGTCGGCGAACCGGGATCGCCACGCTTGACCGGTGTCTCCTGGATACCGTTCTCACTGATATAGCTGGCGATCGTCTCGTACGAGCCGGGAGTGCCCTCGTCGGTGTGCGTCGGTGCGGGCGCAGAGGTGCGACCCGATGTCGACGGTGCCGCGACGGGGGTGCCGTCGACGGCCTTGGTCGAGCCGCAGCCGGACAGGAGCACGCCGAGCGCGGTGGCCAGTGCCGCGACGCCGGTGAGCGCAGACGTCCTCATCAAACCCTCCGTCACGAGATCTCGGGTTCATGGCATACGTCGGCCATGCTCTCCGACCGGAAGCGTAGCCCACCCACCCCCGACCCAGCGCGGTTGTGCCTCCGCCCGCCCGGGCGTTCTGAGGTCAGTCCCGGCGGCAGGGATAGACGGGATCCGGGCAATCCAGCGCCTGGGCGGACAACTCCCGTTTGAGCACCTTGAAGGTTTCGGTGCGGGGCAGTTCGGTGGCCACGCGCACGAAGGACGGCCACTGCTTGGGCCCCAGATCCGGTTGATCGGCCAGGAACGCGCGAAAGGCCTCGGGGTCGAAATCCGCGCCCTCGGCGAGCACTATCGCCGCCATCACCCGGTCACCGACCGCCGGGTCGGGGATCGGGTACACCGCCACCTCGGTGATACCGAGATGGCGGAGCAGGATTCGTTCGATCGGGGCGGTGCCGAGATTCTCGCCGTCGACCCGCATCCAGTCACCGAGCCGCCCGGCGAAGTACACATAGCCGGCATCGTCGCGGTAGGCCAAATCGCCGGAGTGATAGATGCCGCCGGACATCCGCTCGGCCTCGGCATCGGGGGAGTTGTAGTAGCCACGGAACCACCCCGACCCGGTCGGGTTCACGATCTCGCCGACGACACCGGGCGGGCAGGGCGCACCGGTCTCGATATCGACGATGGCGACCTCGTCGGTGAGCGGGCCGAGCGATCCGTCCGGGGTATCGGGGGTGCGTGCGATGGCCACCCCGCCCTCGGTGGAACCGAACCCGTCGACCACGTGTACGCCGAACCGCTGGGCGAAGCGTGGCAGGTCGCGGGGCGCACCCTCGTTGCCGTACAGGAACTTCAATGGGTTGTCGGCATCATCGTCCTGCTCGGGGGTGGCCAGGATGTAGGACAGCGGTTTGCCGACATAGTTGGCGTAGGTGGCACCGAAACGGCGGGCATCGGGGATGAAGCGCGAGGCCGAGAATCTGCGGCGCAGTGCGATGGATGCGCCGGCCGCGACTCCCACTGCCCACCCGGCCATCACGGCATTGGAGTGGAACAACGGCATGGACAGATAACAGGTGTCGGTGGGTCCGAGCCCGAACCGTTCGGCGAGCATCCGCCCGGGAAAGGCGACCTTGTCGTTGGTCACCCGCACCGCCTTGGGCTCACCGCTGGTGCCGGAGGTGAAGATCAGCATGAACAGATCGTCACCGGACAGCGGCGCGAATGTCACCGGCGTACCGTCGTGTGCGGCCAGTTCGGTTGCCCATTCAGCGGATTCGACGTCGATGGCGACGACCCCCGGGGGCACGTCCGCGCCGGAGTCGGCCAGCACGAACTGGCAGTCCGCACGTTCGGCATCGGCCGCCAGCGCCGCGCCTCGTCGCGTCGGGTTGAGCCCGACCGGAACGATGCCGGACAACGCCGCGGCGACCAGAACCGAGGAGAAGAACGGAGTGTTGCCCAACAGCACCCCGATATGCGGTGGTCGTGCGACATCCAGGCGAGCGCGCAGGGCGGCGGCCAAGGCGGCGCCCGCGGCGATGTGATCGCGCCACGGCGTGAACGACGTCTCGTCGTGCACGCCGCGGTCGGTGACCTCGACCAACGGCGCGAGTAGCTCGCCCACGGTCGGGCCGGTCGGATGGTCCACGTCCTCAGACGGGGGTATCGGCCAGTTCGCGGCCGATACGGAGCAACTGTCCGGTCGCGCTGCCGACCGAGAACTCGGTCTGCTTGGCTGCCAGGAAGTACCGGTGGATCGGGTGATCGATATCGATGCCCACACCGCCGTGCACGTGCACCGCGGTGTGCACCACACGATGCCCAGCGTCGGCCGCCCAGAACGCTGCGCTGGCGACGTCGATATCCGCCGGGAGGTCCTCGGACAGCCGCCACGCGGCCTGTGTCAGCGTGGAACGCAACGCCTTGACGTCGATGTACCCGTCGGCCAGCCGGGCCGAGACCGCCTGGAAGCTGCCGATCGGACGGTCGAACTGTTCGCGTTCGCGGGCGTAGGTGGCGGTGAGTTCGAGGGCACGTTCCAGCACGCCGAGCTGAAAGGCGCTGCGCCCCAGCGAATGGTGCACGGTCAGCCAATCCAGGACCTCTGCGCCGCCGACCAGTCGATCCGGGTCGACCGGGGTGGCACTCAGTTCCAGATGGCCGACGGTGCCATGGCCGGTGGTGCCCAGCGTGGCGACCGTGACGCCGGGGTCGGCGCCGGTGACCAGGAAGACCTGCAAGCCGTTGTCGGTGTCGGCCGGCACGAGGAAGGCGTCGGCCACCGGGCCATAGGCGACCTGGGTGCGCGATCCGGTCAGCTGGTAGCCGCCGTCGGTGGACTGGGCCTGCACCGGGCCCTGGCCCATCTCACCGTCGAGTGCGACCGTGAGGATCGTCGTGCCGTTGATCGCCGGGGTGGCCCACTGCTCTTGCAGGGCGGCGGATCCGAACTTCGCCAGTGCGCCTGCGGCCAGCACCACCGATTCCAGGTACGGCACGGCGGCCAGTTGCCTGCCCAGTGCCGTGAGCACCGCCGACTGTTCCAGAACGCCGAACCCGCCGCCGCCCAGTGATTCCGGTGCGGCGGTGGACAGGATGTCGGCTTCGATCAGTTTGGCCCACAGGTCTCGGTCGAATCGTTCGTCGAGTCCGTCGAGCACGCGCTGGTGATCGTTGGTGACCACCGATTCGGTGATGGTGCGGACCAGCCCGCCCAGATCGACCGATGCTTCGCTTGGGGTGAAATCCATTGTCGTTCCTATCGGTTCACTCGGGGCAGGCCGAGCGCGACCATGCCGATGATGTCACGCTGGATCTCGTTGGTGCCGCCGCCGAACGTGAGGATGAGGCAGGAGCGGTGCATGCGCTCGATGCGGCCGCGCAGCAGGGCTCCCGGTGACCCGGTACGCAGCGTGGCCGAGGTGCCCAGCACCTCCATCAACAGGCGGTAGGCCTCGGTGGCCAGTTCGGTGCCGTACACCTTGGCTGCCGACGCGTCGGCCGGTGAGGGAGCTGCGTCGGTGGCCGAGGCCAGTTCCCAGTTGATCAATTTGAGGACCTCGGCCTTGGCGTGCACACGGGCCAGGTTCAACTGCACCCATTCGGAGTCGATCAATCGCTTGCCGTGCACATCCTTGGTGTTCTGCGCCCACTCGCGGACACCGTTGAGCGCCACGAAGATCGGCTGCGCCGAGACCAGCGCGACACGCTCGTGGTTGAGCTGGTTGGTGACCAGTTTCCAGCCGGCGTTCTCCTCGCCGACGAGGGCGGACTTGGGAACCCGGACGTCCTGGTAATAGGTCGCACTGGTATCGACTCCGGACACGGTGTGCACCGGCGTCCAGGAGAAGCCCTCGGCGGTGGTCGGCACGATCAGCATCGAGATGCCGCGGTGCTTCTTGGCCTCGGGATTGGTGCGCACCGCCAGCCAGACGTAGTCGGCATAGGCGATCAGCGAGGTCCACATCTTCTGGCCGTTGATCACGTAATCGTCGCCATCGTGCACCGCGGTGGTGCGCAGCGACGCCAGGTCGGTGCCGGCGCCGGGTTCGGAATATCCGATGGAGAAGTGCAATTGGCCCGCCGCGATCTTCGGCAGGAAGAACTTCTTCTGTTCCTCGGTCCCGAAATGCATGATCGTCGGCGCCACGCTGTTGATGGTCAGGAAGGGCACCGGCACATTCGCGATGGCGGCTTCGTCGTTGAAGATCAACCCGTCCATCGGTGGGCGAGCCTGGCCGCCGTACTCGGTCGGCCAGGACAGGGTCAGCCACCCGTCCTTGCCCATCTGCTCGACAGTTTCGCGGTAGACATTCCCGCGGCCCATCTCGCCATCGCTGGCCGCCAACGCCTCGGCACGTTCGGGAGTCATCAGTTTGGTGAAGTACGACCGCAGTTCGCGGCGCAACTCCTCCTGCTCGGCGGTGTAACCGATCCGCATGGCGGCATCCTGTCTGTCTGAGGTTGCGGGGCGACCGGCCGAAACCGATCGCCCGCCGATATGCTCGTTGTAACACGTTCTAGTCTTGCGGTCCAGGGCGGTACCGTTAGCCTGCACGGGGGCACACAGCCCGTGCCCGGAGCGCGAGGAGGTTCACATGCACGTAGAAGTCGACAGGGACCGCTGCGAAGGTAATGCGGTGTGTGTCGGGATAGCACCCGACCTGTTCGATCTCGATGACGAGGACTATGCCGTGGTGAAAGCCGACCCGGTACCCGCCGGCCAGGAGGAGCTGGCCGAACAATCCGTGGCCGAATGCCCTCGGGCAGCCCTGATCCGTAGAGACTAGAGGTATTCATAACCGTGTCCCCTGAAGCAGCGATGAACGACAACCCGATCGACCTGTCCGGAAAAGTTGCCGTCGTCACCGGCGCGGCCGCAGGCCTGGGCCGGGCCGAGGCGATCGGGCTGGCGCGGGCCGGCGCGACGGTCGTGGTCAACGACATGGCCGGCGCGCTGGACAAATCCGACGTGCTGGCCGAAATCGAAGCGGCCGGGTCCAAGGGCGTCGCGGTCGCCGGCGATATCAGTGCGCGTAGCACCGCCGACGAGCTCGTCGAGACAGCCGACCGGCTCGGGGGACTGGGCATCGTGGTGAACAACGCCGGCATCACACGGGACAAGATGTTGTTCAACATGTCCGACGAGGACTGGGACTCGGTGATCGCCGTGCATCTGCGCGGACACTTCTTGTTGACCCGCAATGCCGCGGCGTACTGGAAGGCGAAGGCCAAGGAGTCCGCCGACGGACGGGTCTACGGACGGATCGTCAACACCTCGTCGGAGGCCGGGATCGCCGGACCGGTGGGCCAGGCCAACTACGGTGCCGCCAAGGCTGGTATCACGGCGCTGACGCTGTCGGCCGCGCGCGGGTTGAGCAGGTACGGGGTGCGGGCCAATGCCATCGCACCGCGGGCCCGCACCGCGATGACCGCGGGCGTGTTCGGCGATGCACCCGAGCTGGCCGACGGACAGGTCGATGCCCTCTCGCCGGAACATGTCGTCACGCTCGTGACGTACCTGTCCTCGCCGGCGTCCGAGGATGTCAACGGGCAGCTGTTCATCGTGTACGGACCGACGGTCACGCTGGTCGCGGCCCCGGTGGCCGCGCAGCGGTTCGATGCCGTAGGTGACGCCTGGGACCCCGCGGCGTTGAGCGCCACGCTCGGTGACTTCTTTGCTAAAAGGGATCCGAATATCGGCTTCTCTGCCACTGAGCTCATGGGCTCTTGATCTGCGAGAACGACATTCTCGGCGGTTCGGGCCTACTAGAACGTGTTCTAGAATGACATCCGTCACACTGGCTCTGAACAGGAAAAATGGGAGTTTTCCAAGAACTTTTCGGTTCTTTGACACTGTGAACGTGTTCTAGTTACTATGAGCCCGCTCACTATGGACGACGTGCACATCAGGGGTGGAAAGCCCGCCGGAGCGAACAGATTCCCGCTATTGTCGGGTTCTTCGCCACGACGGGACGGCAGCCCCACTCGAGAATGGAGTCGAGGTTGATCGAACAGCTTTCGGCTCCGGCGAGAGCCGTGGGTGGGTTCGTCGAGATGACCATCGACACGTTCGTCAAGATGTGGCAGCGGCCATTCCAGTTCCGCGAGTTCCTCGACCAGACCTGGATGATCGCGCGGGTCTCGCTGGTGCCCACGCTGCTGGTGTCGATCCCGTTCACCGTGCTGGTCGCCTTCACCCTCAACATTCTGCTGCGCGAGATCGGTGCGGCCGACCTCTCCGGGGCCGGTACCGCGTTCGGCACCATCACCCAGCTGGGACCGGTGGTGACGGTGCTCGTGGTCGCAGGTGCGGGCGCCACCGCCATCTGTGCCGACCTCGGTGCCCGCACCATCCGCGAGGAGATCGACGCGATGCGGGTGCTCGGCATCGATCCGATCCAGCGCCTGGTGGTACCCCGAGTGCTGGCGTCGACATTCGTCGCGGTGCTGCTCAACGGGTTGGTGTGCGCGATCGGTCTGTCGGGTGGCTACGTGTTCTCGGTGTTCCTGCAGGGTGTCAACCCGGGTGCGTTCATCAACGGGTTGACCATCCTGACCGGGCTGGGTGAGCTGGTGCTGGCCATGTTCAAGGCGCTGCTGTTCGGTCTGCTCGCCGGCCTGGTCGGGTGCTACCGCGGGCTGACCGTGCAAGGCGGCCCCAAGGGCGTGGGCATCGCAGTGAACGAGACCGTGGTCTACGCCTTCATCTGCCTGTTCGTCGTCAATGTCATCCTGACCGCCGTCGGCGTCCGAGTTCTGGAGCGCTGACCGCATGAGTTACGACGCCACACTTCGACTCCGCCGGTTCTTCCGCGGCGTGCCCCGCGCGGTGGACAACATCGGCGAACAGGCACTGTTCTACGGCGAGTCGATGCGCTATATCCCCAACGCGATCACCCGCTATCGCAAGGAGACCATCCGGCTGGTGGCCGAGATGACCATGGGTGCCGGTGCTTTGGTCATGATCGGCGGCACGGTCGGCGTGGCGGCGTTCCTTACGCTGGCCTCCGGTGGCGTCATCGCCGTGCAGGGCTACTCCTCGCTGGGCAATATCGGTATCGAAGCGCTGACCGGTTTCCTCTCGGCGTTCCTGAACGTGCGCATCGTCGCTCCGGTGATCGCCGGGATCGCGCTGGCGGCCACCATCGGCGCGGGCACCACGGCGCAACTGGGCGCCATGCGGGTGGCCGAGGAGATCGACGCCGTGGAGGCGATGGCCGTGCATGCGGTCTCGTATCTGGTGTCCACCAGGATCATCGCCGGGCTGATCGCCATCGTGCCGCTGTACTCGCTCTCGGTCCTGGCGGCCTTCTTCGCGGCCCGCTTCACCACCGTCTTCATCAATGGCCAGAGCGCCGGTCTGTACGACCACTACTTCAACACGTTCCTGATACCGAGCGACCTGTTGTGGTCGTTCCTGCAGGCGATCGTCATGTCGGTGGCGGTCATGCTGGTGCACACCTACTACGGGTACAACGCCTCCGGTGGTCCGGTCGGCGTTGGTATCGCGGTCGGTCAGGCCGTGCGGACCTCATTGATCGTGGTCGTCACCATCACCCTGTTCATCTCGCTCGCCGTGTACGGCGCGTCCGGCAATTTCAATCTCTCCGGGTAGGGCCAGACGATGTCAGACGGATTCGCCAAACGCAGCCATGTCAGGATCGCCGCCGCGATCCTGGCCACCGTCGTGGTGATCGCGGTGGTTCTCACCTACCTGTTCTTCACCGCGGCATTCACCGCCACGGACACCGTGACCGTCACCTCGCAGCGGGCCGGTCTGGTGATGGAGCGCGACGCCAAGGTCAAGTACCGCGGGATCCAGATCGGCAAGGTCGCCAATATCGAGTACGCCGGGGATCAGGCCAAGCTGACGCTGTCGATCGATCGCAGCCAGATGCGGTTCATCCCGTCCAATGCCGTCGTCAAGATAGGCGGTACCACAGTCTTCGGTGCGAAATCGGTGGAGTTCCTGCCGCCGCCGGAACCGCGCGGCACCACCCTGCAGGCCGGGACGAATATCCAGGCATCGTCTGTCCAGCTCGAAGTCAACACGCTCTTCCAGACGCTGACCGATGTGCTGCACAAGGTCGACCCGGTGAACCTGAACGCCACCGTCACCGCGCTCGGTGAGGGCCTGCGGGGCCACGGTGAAGACCTCGGCGTCGCGATGTCCGGCCTGAACAGCTATCTGGCCCAGCTCAATCCGAAGCTGCCCACGGTCCAGGACGACCTGCGCAAGACGGCCGTCGTCGCGGGGATCTACGGTGACGCGGGTCCCGATCTGGCCAGCATCTTCGACAACGCGCCGCGGGTGGCCCAGACCATCGTCGACGAGCAGGACAGCCTCAACGCCGCGCTGCTGGCCGCCACCGGGCTGGCCCAAAACGGCACGGCCACCCTGGAACCCGCTGCCGACGACTACATCGCCGCCATCCAGCGATTGCGCGCGCCGCTCAAGGTGGTGGGTGAGTATTCGCCGGTATTCCCTTGCATATTGCAGGGCACCGCGATGGTCATCGACACCTTCGCACCGATCATCGGCGGAATCCGGCCGGGCCTGTTCGTGGCGTCGAGCTTCATCCCGGGTGCCCCGTCGTACACGTACCCGGAGAGTCTGCCGATCGTGAACGCCTCGGGCGGCCCCAATTGCCGCGGCCTGCCCGATGTTCCCGGCAAGCAGGCCGGCGGCTCCTGGTACCACACCCCGTTCCTGGTGACCGACAACGCCTACGTGCCTTTCCAGCCCAACACCGAGCTGCAGTTCAATGCGCCGTCCACACTGCAGTTCCTGTTCAACGGTGCCTTTGCCGAACGGGATGATTTCTGATGAACAGCGAGCGCAGGACCCTCATCAATGTCGCGGTTTTCACCATGGCCATGGTGCTGGTGGCCGCCGGGTTAATCGTGGTGTTCGGGCAGTTCCGGTTCGCCTCCAGCAACCAGTACCACGCGACGTTCACCGAAGCCTCGCGGCTCAAGACCGGTCAGGACGTGCGGATCGCCGGTGTGCCCGTCGGCTCGGTCAGTGCGGTGACCCTGAACCCGGACAACACCGTCGATGTCGCCTTCGATGTCGACAAGCGCTACCAGCTCTACACCTCGACCCGCGCGGTGGTGCGCTACGAGAACCTCGTCGGTGACCGCTATATGGAGATCACCTCCGGCCCAGGCGAATTGCAGAAGCTGCCGGCAGGGTCGACGCTCTCGACGGCCAACACCCAGCCCGCGCTGGATCTCGACGCGCTGCTCGGTGGGTTGCGACCCGTGCTCAAGGGCCTGGACGGCAACAAGGTCAACGAGGTCAGCAATGCCGTCATCGAACTGCTGCAAGGCCAAGGCGGGGCCATCCAGAGCATGTTGGCCAGCACCAGCTCATTCAGCCAGAACCTGGCCGCCCGCGACCAGCTGATCGGCGACGTCATCACGAACCTGAACACCGTGCTGGGCACCATCGACGACAAGGGTGAGCAGTTCAATGCCAGCGTCGACGAGCTGCAGAAGCTGATCACCGGTCTGGCCGAGAACCGTGATCCCATCGCTGGGGCGATCGCACCACTGGCCAGCGCCGAGAACGACCTGACCGAGATGTTGCAGGCGTCGCGGCGGCCGCTGCAGGGTGTCATCGAGAATGCCCGGCCGCTGATGCAGCGGATGGACGAGCGCAAGGCCGATATCAACAAGGTCATCGAGCCGCTGGCCGAAAACTACCTGCGGCTCAACGGTCTTGGTGCCTACGGTGCGTTCTTCAACATTTACTACTGCTCCATCCGGATGAAGATCAACGGCCCCGCCGGTAGCGACATCCTGATCCCGTTCGGTGGACCGCCGGACCCGTCGAAGGGGAGGTGTTCGGCAAGTGGCTAGCCCCGATCGCAGTAACCCGTTGCGCACCGGCATCCTCGGTATCTTCGTGGTGTCCTGCCTGGTGCTGGTGTCCTTCGGGTACACCGGACTGCCCTGGTATCCGCAGGGCCGCAACTACGAGGCATATTTCACCGATGCCGGCGGTATCACCCCCGGCAACGATGTGAACATCTCGGGGATCAACGTCGGCAAGGTCAACTCGGTCTCGTTGGCCGGTGATCAGGCCAAGGTCGGATTCACGGTGGACCGCAAGATCAAGGTCGGCAACCAGACGCTGGTGGCCATCAAGACCGATACCGTCCTCGGCCAGAAGTCGTTGTCGGTCACCCCCGGCGGCAGTGGCGATTCCACCGTCATCCCGGTGAACCGCACCACCACGCCATATACGCTCAACACTGCGCTGCAGGATCTCGGTGGCAACGTCAGTGCACTCGACAAGCCGCGGTTCGAGCAGGCCCTGCAGACGCTGACCGATACACTGCGCGATGCCACCCCACAGTTGCGCGGCGCCCTGGACGGGGTCGCCGACCTGAGCCGTAGCCTCAACAAGCGCGACGCCGCGCTCGAACAGCTGCTGTTGCATGCCAAGAACGTCTCGCAGACGCTGGCGGAACGCTCCGGACAGGTGAACCAGCTGATCACCGATGGTAACCAGCTCTTCGCAGCCCTCGATGAGCGCAGGCAGGCGCTCAGCACGCTGATCGCCGGTATCGATGATGTGTCTCAACAGCTTTCGGGGTTCGTCGCCGACAACAAGCGCGAGTTCCTGCCCGTGCTGCAGAGGCTGGACGCCGTCATGGCGAACCTGCTGGAGCGCAAGGAACACATCGGGGAAGCCCTCAAGCGGCTGCCGCCGTATGCCACCGCGTTGGCCGAGGTCGTCGGTAACGGCCCGGGCTTCAACATCAACCTCTACGGGCTGCCGCCTGCGACCATGTCCGAGGTGCTGTTGGACACCTACTTCCAGCCCGGCAAGCTGCCCGACAGCCTCGCCGACATGCTGCGCGGATACATCTCCGAACGGACTCTGATTAGGCCGAAAACGCCATGACGCAACCGAGATCGAAAAGACCGACCTGGCTGCGCGGAGCCGTCGCGGTGGCCCTCGTCGCGCTGCTCGCGGTCGGCATCTACCTGGTGTTGCCGAACCGAGGCGGACACAAGATCGTCGCCTACTTCCCGACCGCGGTCGGGCTCTATCCCGGTGACGATGTCCGGGTCGTCGGCGTTCCGGTGGGCCGGATCGACTCGATCCAACCGCGTGCCGACGACGTCAAGATCACCATGACCGTGCAGGACGACGTCCGCGTACCCGCCGACGTGCGGGCGATCATCATCGCCCCGAACCTGGTCTCGGCCAGGTTCATCCAGCTCACCCCGGCCTACACCGGTGGGGACACGCTGGCCGCCGGTGCCGAGATTGGGATGGATCGCACCGGCGTGCCGGTCGAGTGGGACGAGGTCAAGGAACAGCTCACCGCGTTGAGCACCCAGCTCGGACCGAAGGAGGGTGGCCTGCAGGGGCCGCTGACCACCTTTGTCAATCAGGCCGCCGACACCTTCGACGGCAATGGCGACTCGTTCCGGCAAGCGCTGCGCGAGCTGTCCCAGACCGCCGGCCGCCTCGGCGACTCACGGGCCGATCTGTTCGGGACAATTCGCAACCTCCAGGTGTTGGTCAACGCGCTGTCCAACAGCAACGAACAGATCGTCCAGTTCACCAACCACGTGGCATCGGTGTCGCAGGTGCTCGCCGACAGTTCCGCCGATCTCGACAACACCCTCGGTGTGCTGAACACCGCACTCGGTGACGTCCGTGGGCTGCTGAGTGAGTCGAACTCGTCGCTGATCAAATCGGTGAACAGTCTGTCCGAGTTCACCCAGATCCTCACCGATCACAGCGATGACATCGAGCAGATCCTGCACGTGACGCCGAACGGTCTTGCCAACTTCTACAACATCTACAACCCCGCGCAGGGCACCGTCGCCGGTCTGCTGTCGCTGCCCAACTTCGCCAACCCGGTCCAGTTCATCTGCGCGGGCACCTTCGACACCGGCGCGAACCCGGACAATTACAAGCGCGCCGAGATCTGCCGACAGCGGATGGGCCCGGTGCTCAAACGCATCACCATGAACTACCCGCCCATCCTCTTCCACCCGATCGACAGCATCACCGCGTACAAGGGTCAGATCATCTACGACACCCCGGCGACGGAGGCCAAGTCTCGGACGCCCGTGCCCTACCTTCAGTGGCAACCGGCGCCGGGGGTGACCCCGCCGACCGCCCCGCCGGGTGGCAACCTCAGCCAGCTCATCCTGCCGCCGCCGGCCGTGGAAGGTCAGATCTCCCCGGCGGGACCGGTCCCGCCGCCGCCTCCGATGGGCACCGGGCCGCTGCCCGGTCCGGCACCGTCGGAAGGAGCGGGTGGATGACCCGGATGCTGTTGCGGGGCGGCGCGCTAGGCGCGTCGGCGCTGGTGTTGGCCGGTTGTCAGTTCGGTGGACTCAACTCGCTGAACATGCCGGGGACCGCCGGTCATGGTGCCGGCTCGTATGTCATCACCGCCGAGCTGCCCGATGTGGCGACGCTGCCGCAGAACTCGCCGGTGATGCTCGACGATGTCACCGTCGGCAGCGTCTCCGGTATCGAGGCCGTGCAGCGGCCCGACGGCACCTTCTACGCCGCTGTGCAACTGTCACTGGACGGTGATGTGGATCTGCCGGAGAACGCGACGGCGACCGTCGCTCAGACCTCTCTTCTGGGGTCCCAGCATGTGCAGTTGGCGCCACCGGTCGACGATCCGGTGGGCAAGCTCAAGCAGGGTTCGAGAATCCCGCTGGGTGCCATCGGGCGCTATCCCACCACCGAGGAGGTGCTCTCCGCCCTCGGGATCGTGGTCAACAAGGGCAATCTCGGTGCGCTGCAGGACATCACCGATGAGGCCTACGCCGCGGTCGCCGGCCGATCCGGAAGTTTCGCCGGTCTGCTGCCCCGGTTGACCGAGTTGACGGCATCCCTGGACCGCCAGACCGATGACATCATCGCCGCGGCCGACGGGCTGAACCGGTTCGCCTCGATCTTGGCGCGCAGCAAGGACAACCTGGGACGCACGCTGGACACGCTGCCCAACGCGCTGCTGGTGCTGAACAACAACCGGCAGAACATCGTCGACGCGTTCACCGCACTGCGCGGCTTCGCCGAGGTGGGCTCGCGGGTGCTCTCGGAGACCAAGGACGATTTCGCCGCCGATCTCAAGGATCTGTATCCGATCATCAAGGCGCTGAACGACAATGCCGATGACTTCATCAAGGACCTGGAGTTCCTGCCGACGTTCCCGTTCCACTACAAATACCTGCGCAGTGCGGTCCGGGGTGACTACTTGAACGTGTTCGTGACCTTCGACCTGACCGTGCGCCGGTTCGGCGAAACCCTGTTCCCCACGTCCTTCTTCGACCCGAACATGAAGCGGCTCAACGAGGTGATCAACCCGCCGGACTTCCTGACCGGTGCAGTAGCCAATCTGTCGGGCCAGGCGGCGGACCCGTTCAAGATTCCACCGGGTACCGCGACTCAGCACGGAGAGGCACCGTAATGCTGACCCGTCTGACCCGCCTGCAGCTGTCCATCTTCGCAGTGGTGACGGTGTTGACCGTCACCGCCATCTCGGCGTTCTACCTGCACGTGCCCGCGACGCTGGGAATCGGAACCTACAACGTCACAGCCAATTTCGTGGCCGGCGGCGGTCTGTATCAGAACGCCAACGTCACCTATCGCGGTGTCACCATCGGTCGGGTCGAGGAAGTCGGGCTGACCGATGACGGTGTGGCCGCCAAGATGCGGTTGAACACCGACACCGAGGTACCCGCCAATGTCACCGCCACCGTGAAGAGCGTGTCCGCGGTCGGTGAGCAGTACATCGATCTGGTCCCGCCGGAGGGACAGGCCGATTCCGAGCTACTGCGCAACGGTTCGACCATCGGGGTGGAACGCACCGCGATCGGCCAGGACATCGCCGGACTGCTCAAGCAGGCCGATGACCTGGTCAGCAGCGTCGGCGATGCCCGCATCCAGGATCTGTTGTCGGAGACCTTCAAGGCCTTCAACGGGTCAGGTCCCGAGCTGGCCCGGCTCATCCAGTCCGGTCGCGATCTGGTCGACGAGGCCAATGCCGCCTATCCGCAGACCGCACAGCTGATCGACGAGGCCGGCCCGTTCCTGGACGCCCAGATCGAGTCCGGAGACAACATCCGTGCCACCGCCGACGGCCTGGCGCGGCTGACAGGTGAGATCGCCAATGCCGATCCGCAGCTGCGTTCGGTGCTGCAGACGGTGCCGGGTGCCGCCGCCGAGGCCAATGTGACGTTCGAGGGGATCCGGCCGACGTTCCCGGTGCTCGCCGCCAATCTGGCGAACGTCGGTCGAATCGGCGTCATCTATCACAAGTCGATCGAGCAGGCACTGGTGATCTTCCCGGCTCTGCTGGCCGCGCTGTACACGGTCGGTACCGGTCTGCCCTCCGACGAGGGCGGCAAGCTGGATTTCAAGATCAACCTGGGCGATTCGCCGCCGTGTTCGGTCGGCTTCCTGCCCCCGACGGAGATCCGTTCGCCGGCCGACACCACGTTGCGTGAGTTGCCGACCGATTTGTACTGCAAGACGGCACAGAACGATCCGTCGGTCGTGCGCGGTGCGCGTAACTACCCGTGCCAGGAGTTCCCCGGTAAGCGGGCACCGACTGTGCAGCTGTGCCGCGATCCGGTCGGATACGTCCCTATCGGCAGCAACCCATGGCGCGGGCCACCGGTGCCCTATGGCACCCCGATCACGGACCCACGCAACATCACGCCGCCGAACAAGTTCCCGAACATCCCGCCGGCGGCGGATTACGATCCTGGCGCGCCCGCCGTGCAGTTGCCGCCGGGTGTGCAACCGGGGCCGGGTCCGGCACCCAACGCGCCGTTCCCGAACCCGGTGCCGCCGAACAACAATCCGCCGGCACCCCCGTGGCCGTTCTATGCCCCGCCGGATCAGGTGCTGCCGCCCTACGGTCGGCAGGTGCCTGCTCCGCCGCTGCCGCCGGGTACGCCGATCTACCGGCCGCCGGGTTCAGAGGCCCCGGCTCTGGCGCCACCGCCCGAGGCGCTGGTGCCGCCCCCGCCTGCACCTCCGATCCCGGGTCCGCTACCCGCCGAACAGCCCGTGGCCAGCGCGTCCCTGACGACCACCTACGATCCGAAGACGGGAGTGTTCGCCGATCCCACGAACGGCGGCACCGGAGTGTTCGCATCCGGGAGTGATAAGTTCACCCCCGCGGAGAATTGGGTGGATCTGATGATGGCGCCAGGACAGCTGTAGATGGTTGACGGAGAAACGACCGACAACACCGACACCGCTAGGGAGCAGACCCGCAAGGTAGTGCGCCGGCGGGCGTCCCGGGCCGCCGGTCCGGCAGGCGCGGGTGCCACCGATGTGGCCACGACTCTGCCGGCGCCGACGGCCACAGTGCCCGCGTCGGTGCGCGCGATGCAGCTACCGCCGCGCAAGCCGCACCGGGCGCTGGTATCGCTGGTGTCCGCGGTGGCAGCCCTGGTCGCCGCGGCCCTGTTGGTGACCGCCGTCGTGGTGCTCACGGTGCAGCGACGTGAGGCGGCCGACAGTCAGGCCCGCGAACAGCGATTCGTCGACACCGCCTCGCAGACGGTGATGAACATGTTCAGCTACGACCAGGACAGCATCGACGAGAGCGTGAACCGTTTCGTTGACGGCACCAGCGGACCGTTGCGCGACATGATGAGCCAGGACAACAACGTCGACAACCTGAAGGCCATCTTCCGTGACACCAATGCCAGCTCCGAGGCTGTCATCAGTGGTGCGGCACTGGAGAAGATCGACGAGATCGGCGGCAACGCATCGGTTCTGGTGTCGGTGCGGGTGACGGTCACCGATATGGACGGCGTGAACACCCCGTCACAGCCGTACCGGATGCGGGTGATCGTGCACGAGGACGGCAATGGCCACATGACCGCATACGACCTGAAGTACCCCGAAGGGGGCAACTGATGCGCACCCGACTCATCCAGACGGCGTCGATGTTGTTCGCCCTCGCCTTGGTCGCGCTGGCGGCCGTCGCGGGCGGCCTGTATTGGGACAGGGTGCAGACGCGAGCGGCGCAGGCAGCCGAGGCCGAGTTGCCCGCTCTGGCCATCCAGCAAATTCCGCGGGTCTTCGGCTATGACTTCCAGACGGTGGAGCGCAGTCTGTCCGAGGCGGCGACGCTGCTGACCCCGGATTATCGGCGCGAGTTCGAGGACCGCGCCGCCAAGGACATCATCCCGCAGGCCCGGGAGCGTCAGGTGGTCAGCCAGGCACACGCCGTCGGTGCCGGAATGCTGAGTGCGCAACGGGATTCGGCATCGGTGCTGGTCTTCATGAACCGCACCGTCACCGACAAGTCCAAGGAGTCGGTGTACGACGGCAGCCGGCTGAAGGTCGACTACCAGAAGGTCGACGGCCGCTGGCTGATCAGCTACATCACGCCGATCTAGTCAGGGCCGGTCCCGTCAGGTGATCGAGCGATACCTGTTGGCCAGTTGCTGAGCAGCTTTCGGCCGACTCGGCCGTGGACTTCCGCCATGCAGTATGTGGGACTGTCAGTGCGGGCTACATCGAAATAAGGTCGGTCACGAGATACTGTTTGGGCCGGGGTAATTCATGCTTGATAATCGGTCCCTCCAGCTCCGCTCCATTTCAGATACGACGCGCAAATTCTGAGTACTATCGAGGCTGTGACTGTCGCGGAATATCGTCGGCCCACGCCCCTGCCTCGACGAGTATTGCGGTGGCTCAAGGAGATGGGCCGCGTCGCTGCACTGGGCGGCGGCAGTGGCGCGGAGCGTGCCGGCAAACTCTATGACGGCATCGTCGGAACGTCTAATCTGATCGGCGAGAATTCGTTGTACGTGAACTTTGGATATTGGAAGAACAATCCAGGTTCTATGGACGACGCATCTGCCGAGTTGGTCCGATTGGTGGGACAGGAAGCCGATCTGAATTCCGATGACGTACTCATCGATGTCGGCTGTGGGTTTGGCGATCAGGACTTCTTGTTCATGAAAGAGTTTGTGCCGCAGAAGATTATCGGAGTAAACGTGTCTGCCAAGCAGATCGAGATTGCCAACTCGCGCGCCATCGATCTTGATTTGGGCGAAAGGGTTCGATTCGTACACGGCTCGGCTGACGATCTCCCACGTGATGATTCCACCGCGAGCAAGATCGTTGCTGTGGAGTCGGCATTTCACTTCCCGTCCCGGGAAAAGTTCTTTCGGGAGGCCTACAGGGTGTTGAGTCCGGGTGGAAGGTTGGTTACCGCCGACATTATTCCGCTTCCGGCCCAACAGGTCACGGGTGCCGTACGATGGTTCCCGCTCATCGGCGCCTACGTGCGGTCCATCTTCATGTCATCTGGCAAGAAGCGGATTACGTCCGATGATTATCGGAATTTACTGCGAAGAGCCGGATTGGAAAATATCAAGCTGTACTCCATTCGAGACTACGTGTTCGGGCCCCTCGAAGACTTCAGTAGCGCGCGGCTCAAGCGCGGGGAGCTCAAGGAAGTCAACCCAATCGGCCGCATCTTCTACGCACGTCTAGGCATGCGAGCGTGGTGTCCGTGGTTGGACTACGTCATCGTGGTTGCCGACAAACCTGTGCAGTAATCGCGACGTCTCAACCGGCGACACGTAGGCGGAACACCGGGAGCTCGCGGCGAGTTCGATCTTGACACTGAGCCAAGTAGGGTGAAAGAGCCGTAATTTCGTGCCAGACACCAGGTCGTTCTATTCCGACAATGTGTTCCGCGATGCAAGGCAGTTCTTTTCCGCGAATGTTCACGGCGCATTCACTTCCACTCTGCAACCAAGCGCTCCAGCGTGGTTGGATCTCTCGACCCCAGTTTGTGCCAACGATGTAAAGGGCGCCGTCGAGCGTCAAATACTGAAGGGGAACCATGACAACGCCGTTCGGGCGGTTGATCAGCAGCGTCAATGAAGGGATGCCTGCGAGGGCAGAACTCGTCCAGCGTCCCTTAGTCAACCGGTACAGTGCTCGATCTGAGGATACGGTCAGCCACCTGAGCGGGAATGCAATGCGTCGGTGACCGATGGCACGGAGGAATTTGCGGTAAAAGGCGAATAACCCTGTACGCGAGTCTGATTCGCGCCAATCTTGGTGCCTTCCGATATCTGGCAAGTTGCGCATTCCCTAACTCACGAACCTGAGCCAGTGGGGTGTGGCAGGACGTTGAGTACCACGCTCGCACCCACTCCGCCAGCGCCGACGATCGCACCGGCTCCCAAACCGCCGCCGCGGCGCTGCAGTGCATTAATTAGGGTACCGGCGACACGGGTACCCGAGCCTGCGTACGGATGCCCGAGGGCTAGACCACCGCCATAGACGTTGATGAGGTCGCGGTCGATCTCCAGGTCCTTTTCGAACGCGAGACCAATGGAAGCATACGAATCATGTATCTCGTATAAGTCGATGTCATCGAGACGGATGCCGGCCACGTCGACTGCCTTTCGCAGTGATGCCACTGCCGCTGCGGTTGCCTTGTCCGGCTCGGTTGCCTTGACCGACCAACCGATTATCTCGGCCAGCGGGGTCAAACCTTGTTCTGCGGCGAAGTCGGCGTCCACGATGACTGCTGATGCCGCTCCGTCGGTCAAGGCCGTTTGATTTCCTACCGTGACCGTGAACTCGGGCCCCAGGAAGGAGTCCATGCTCGCCAGCAGATCCAAGTCAAGTCCACGGTGCGGCAGTTCGTCGGCGAAGGCCTCGCCGTTCTCAGTGGCCACGGCGACTTTCTCGGTATCGAGCAGATCGAGTTCAATTGCAGCAACAGCCAAAGCATGTGCCCTGCAGGCCCATTCGTCGATCTCCGTACGGGTCAGACCGAACATCTTCGCGGTTCCTTCCCCGAGCGTGATCACGAGGTCCAGCACGGGCGCGTCGCCCATACCCGGATGGCTTGGTGAGCACTCCTGCTCAAGGATTCCGGTTTGCAGAAATTGCGGTGTCACAAACTTCGACTGCGAGATCGAAGAGACTCCACCCGCGATCACGCACCGGCTCATACCGGATCGGACCGATGCGACTGCATGATGGATTGCCAGCATCCCGGAGGCACAGAACCCGCCGATCGCCACGCCTGGGGTATCCGGGGGCAGTCCGAGATCCAACGCGGTGTAGCGCGCTATGCACCCGCCACCTTGATAGACCTCGCCCAGCATGATGTTGTCGATATGGCGTGGGTCCACGCCGGAGCGGTCGATCGCTCCTCGGACGGCTTCCTTGGCGAGGTTGAACTCCGAACTGCCCGCCAGTTGTCCGGAAAAGGCGCGGGTGAAAGGAGTTCGTGCGGTGGATACGATCACCGGTGGTTTCACGGGCTACTACCTCACTGTTGTTCGAGCCTCATGGGTTGGTGCTTGACATGATGTATTCCGCCAGGCGGTGCGGTGTATTGCAATCGAAGACAACAGAGGCATCCAGTCGCAGCCCGGTCGCGGTGTTGAGTCGATTCCGAAGTTCGACTGCAGTCATCGAATCGAAGCCGATCTCTCGGAATGGCTTGTCGGGATCGACTTCGTCGGAATCGTCTAGGCCGAGAGTACTTGCAATCTCCTGATTCACCTTTGCCAGCGCGGTGTCCAATCCGCTTATGCGGACGGGCATAGATGCAGGTATTGGTACGGAAGATGGATTGTGCTGCGGGGCCAGCTGCTCGATGCTTGCGCACAACACCACCGAATCGGAATCGTGCAACGCACGGTCCAGAGCTTGCAAAGCGCTCGCCGGGTCGAAACTAAGAACGCCGAGTTGGCGTAGGGGCTGATCGCTGCGAGCCAACGCCGTTCGAGTGAGAGAACTGGGTTCACTCCACAGCCCCCAGACAACGGAAGTGGCAGGAAGGCCTCTTGCCATCCGAAACGCGGCCAATCCGTCAAGATATCCGTTGGCGGCAGCGTAGTTGGCCTGACCTGGGCTGCCGAGGGTGGCTGCGACCGACGAATACATCGCAAACATGGAAATCCCGAGATTGCTCGCCCATTCGTGCAAATGGTAAGCGCCAAGCGCCTTCGAACGGAAGACGGAATGAAGGTGTGATCGTTGCATCTGGGTGGCCAGCACATCGTCCAACGTTCCTGCCGCATGAACGATACCGCTAATTGGATAGCCAGGTGGCGCGACCGCCGAAAGCTCTTCCATGACAGCACGGTTGGATACGTCACCGACCACAACCTGCATTTGTGCACCGAATTCGGCGATCTCGTGTCGAAGTGCGGCCACGGCATCTGGATAGCCGCCGGACCGGGATAGCAGGATGAGACTTCGGCATCCCCAGGACTGAACTGCGTGCCGTGCGGTGTGCATGCCAGCCATGCCCGTGCCACCTGAAATGACGAGTGTCCCGGTGGACAAATCTGTAGTCTTGGTCGGTAGGACCACCACGTGCTTTCCGGTCTGTTGTCCGGTGCTCATGTAGCGCAGTACTTGGCGGAGCTGTCGGATGTCCCAGCACTGGATGGGCATCCCCTGCCAGCCACCCGAACAAATGAGATCCGCAATCTTCGTGAAAGTTCTACCGTAGTAACCCGGTTCGAATTTCGTCATGTTCACTGGGTAGTAGGCAACGCCAGGATAGTCGGTCTCGATCTCGGAGAGTGAGCGAACATCGCGCACCCCGATCTCGATGAACTTCCCTTGCGGAGCCATGATACGAAGTGTCGCGTCGACCAGTGGACCGGAGAAGGCATCGATGGCCACATCGACGCCGACACCGCCGGTCGCAGCGTGGAACCGGTCACTGAAGCCGGCATCCCGCGATGACGCAATGTGGTCCTCGGGTATGCCCAGCGAACGCAGGAATTCATGTTTGGCGGGGCTTGCGGTCACATAGACATCAGCGCCTATGCACTGGGCGAGGAAGACTGCAGCCATCCCGGTACCGCTCGCCGCCGAATGGATCAGGATCGAATCCCCGCGCTTGAGCTGAGCGAGTTCGATGAGGGCGTGGTATGCGGTGATATACGCCGTCGGAATGGCAGCCGCCTGGGCAAAGGTCCACTCGCTCGGCACTTTCGCCAGCTGCCGATAATCGACGGTCACCGAATCTGCGAAGGTGCCGCTGCAGTACCCGAAGACACGATCGCCAACCATCAGATCGTCGACTTCTGAACCAACCTCGACCACGATGCCAGAGACTTCAAGTCCAAGAGGCGACGGCTCGGGATAGATGTTGTGAGCGATCATCACATCACGGAAGGCGACGCCGGCTGCCCGGACCGCGACTACCACCTCTTGAGCATCCGGAGCTTCCACAGGGCGCTCGTGCGCCGTGATGGCATCAACCATCCCGTCGGCGCTAGGGACGATTTGCCAGTGAGTGAAATTGTCGACATCGATCGACTTTTCAGTTCTCCTACGGATTTTTGGCGTCAGTACAACGCCTTGTCGTAGGGCTGCCTCATCGATGCCGGAAGCAAATACCATGGCGAGTTGATCAACCAGCGAGTCGGTATGGTCTGAGTCGACGAGCACGATACGGCCGGGCTCCTCTCGCTGGATCGAGCGAACCAAACCCCACACAGCTGTGGCAGTCGGATCGATGCGCTCCCCGCGCCCAGTGTCCACGGCACCGGCGGTGACCACGAACATGCAGGTGTTCTTCAGCGTCGCGCTGGCGAGCAAATGCTGCACTGCAATAAGAACTTCCGCCACGGCCGCTTCCGCCCTCGTCGGGCACGGGTCGACGTCGGACGCCGACGTGGGCAGAACCCACACGATTCCCGGTGGGGGGCGGTCCGATCCCTGCAGCTCGGTGACGAGTGTGGGAACGTCTACATGGCAATCGATCTGGCCGTTTGTACCGACGGCACTGGGTGGAGGTCCGACGAAGGACCAGCGATCAGGAATTGGTTTCTGCTCACCACTTTGGCCGCGCCGGAGCCGCTCCCAGCGGAGTTCCTTCGCGGTGAGGTCCTCGGCTGTTGGGCTCGGCGTTCTCGCGGTATCGGCGAGATGCGGTGCCGAGTCGCGCATGGTCAGTGCGGCGACTGACATGAGTGGAACGTCGTCGGAATCACAGACCGACACTGTAATCGCACGGTCATCAAGGTTCGCCAGCGTTATTCGAAGCCGGTCACTCCGAGCTGCTGGTACGCGGACCGACTGCCAACAGAATGGCAGTTTCATGCCCTCGTCCACAGGGAGCAGCGCTCCAGCGGCACACAACTGTAGGCCCGCGTCGAGTGCTGCCGGGTGGATCACATATCCGGCGCCGTCCGAAACAGTTGCCGGCAATGTCACCTCTGCATACGCTCGGCCGGCGGCTACCCAGGCACGGGACAGGCCGCGGAACGCCGGCCCGTAGCGATACCCTGTTTTGCCGAGGTCTCGGTAGAACCTGTCTAAGTCGATCCGGACTGAGCCCCGCGGCGGCCACACCGGTGCCGTAGTAGCCGGGCGGGGCTCGGAATCCGGGGAACCCAGAAAGCCGGTTGCGTGCAGTGTCCATGGGTTCGGTCTTGCGGGATCACCCGCATCGGAGTGCATAGAGATCTCGGTGTGCATCCCGTGCGGTCGTCGGACTGCGATCTGAATCTGCACTGACTTTTCGGGCGAGATTGTCAATGGTGCGACGAGTGTCAACTCGCGGACCGCGTCGAGTCCCTCTTTGCGGCACACCGCTAACGCCAGTTCCAAGAAGGCAGTTCCAGGCAGGATCACGCGATCCTGTACGACGTGGTCGAGCAGCCATGGATTGCTGGTAGCCGATATCGCTCCGCTGTACACGGTCAGATCACCCGCTGCGATCCGGGTGACGTCATTCAGGAATGGGTGGATCACACTGTCTGCGGCGGATGACCGCCGTGGTTTCGGAAGGTCTGCCCAGTATCTCTTCCGAGAGAACGGGTATGTCGGCAGATCCACCGTGGAAGCTCTCGCAACGTCGAAGCAGGACGTCCAATCGATGTCGGCGCCGGCGCAGTGTAGGACCGCGGCTGATTGCAGGAAACGTTTGATACCGCCATCGTCGCGACGCAACGTACCGGTGGCGACGATGGCGGTATCCGAATCTTGCGCGGACTGTTCGATTGCCGGCACGAGTACGGGGTGCGGACTGATCTCAACAAAGGTGTCGAAGCCGTCGGCCAGAGCAGCGGATACAGCGGATCTGAAATTGACTGGTGCTCGCAGGTTTTCGTACCAGTATTCGCTGTTCGCCAGCGCCGGATCGAGCTGGGCGCCGGAGACAGATGAGTAGAATACTGTGGTGGTCGCCGCCATCGGCCTATCCCCTAATGCGGTGCGCAGCGTCGCGGCCAACGGTTCGACATGGGACGAGTGCGATGCGTAGGTGACGGGCAGCATGTGCGCCTCTATCGCTTCGGATGCGCATCTGTGCAGAAACACATCGATTGATGCGGTGTCTCCGGCGACGATAACGGAACGGGCGCTGTTGACTGCCGCGATCTCGATGGATTGGGCGAGCTCGAGAGCGAGATGCTGGACTGACTCCAAGGGGGCGTGCACGGCGACCATGGCGCCGCGCCCGGAGATCTCAAGGAGAGCCTGACTGCGTAGTGCCACGATACGGGCTGCCTCGTGCAACGATAGCGCCCCAGCCACGCAGAGCGCTGCGATCTCACCCTGCGAGTGTCCGATAACTCCGGTCGGCACCACGCCGTAGGAACGCCAGAGGGCATCAAAGGCCACCATTATCGAGAACAGGCACGGCTGGACTACGTCCACCCGGTCGTAGGACAGGGCGGACCGTCCGCAGATCACCTCGGTGATCGACCAGTCGAGGTACGGAGCCAATGCCTCATCGCATTCGCGCAGACGCGCGGCGAACACGGGTGACTCTGCGTAGAGCTCTCGTCCCATCGAATCCCATTGGGATCCTTGCCCGGGAAAGACAAATGCCACCTTCCGTGCGCGAGCGCGGCCTGTTATCAGTCCAGGGGCCGATTTTCCGTCTGCAAGTCGCGACACACCCTTGATCACTTCCTCGGTGTTGCCGACAAGCACTGCCCGGTGCTGGTGCGCAGACCGCGTGCGTAGTAAGGACCACGCAATGTCGGCGGGATCTACTCCTGGACGTTCTGCCATCCAGTCCCGCAGCTGAGCAGCCCTATTGTGAAGACATTCCTGCGATTTGGCTGATACGAAGACAGGCAAATTCTGTGGCGCATCGTTCGGCGACGTCGACAAGCGGCTCGCCGCGCGGTCTCCGGCGTCGTACTGTTCCAGCACCACATGTGCGTTGGTTCCGCTGATACCGAACGAAGATACCGCCGACCGTCGCGGTGAACTCATGTCGTCCCAAGCGCGTTTCTCGGTGAGGATGCGGACGTCCCCGCTGCTCCATTCGACTCGTGGGGTCGGACGTCGGACGTGCAAGGTTTTGGGCATCGTGCCATAACGCATGGCCATCGCCATCTTGATGACGCCGCCAACGCCAGCCGCCGCCTGAGAATGGCCGACGTTCGACTTGAACGATCCGATCCACAACGGCCTCCCGTCCGGCCTGTGCTGGCCGTATGTCGCAAGCAGGGCACCGGCTTCCGTAGTGTCACCGAGAATCGTTCCGGTTCCGTGTGCCTCGACTACATCGATGTCCTTTGGTTCCAACCTGGCATCGGTCAGCGCACTCAGAATTAGCTGTTCCTGCGCGGTCTGACTCGGTGCGGTCTGGCCGTCGGAGGTGCCATCTTGATTGATCGCGCTCCCGCGGATCACAGCGGCCACCGGGTGGCCCGCGCGCACCGCATCGGAGAGCCGTTCCAGGAAGAGCACCCCGGCGCCCTCACCGACGCCCATCCCATCGGCATCGTCGGAGAACGCTTTGCTGCGTCCGTCCGCGCTGAATGCGTGCTGCCGAGAGAAGTCTATGATGAAAGCCGGCGTCGACATCACGGTGATACCGCCGGCCAGCGCATAGCGGCATTCGCCCGCGCTCAGAGCTCGGGTGGCGAGGTGCAGAGCGACCAACGCCGACGAACACGAGGTATCAAGGGTGATTGCTGGTCCACGTAGACCCAGCAGATAGGCGATCCGTCCGGATAGCACGCCGCGGGAGTTACCCACCGAGACGTGACCCTCGAACTCGCCGAAGCCTCTGTCGGAATCCGTGGCATCGGCGAGGAACCGATCTCCGTACTCGTCCCAGATCTCGCCGAAGTAGACGCCGGTCGCACTGTCGCGTAGTGACACGGGATCGACATGACCGCGTTCGATGGCCTCCCATGCGAGTTCGAGCATTATGCGGTGTTGCGGATCGGTGATCCGGGCCTCTCTCGGTGAGAGGTTGAAGAAGGAAGCGTCGAAGTCCGCGGCGTCATAGAGAAAGCCGCCCCCGGCCGTGTAGGTGGTGCCGGGTGCATCAGATTGACCACCACCGCCACACAGATGCGTGAGATTCCATCCTCTGTCTGTGGGGAACGCACCGGTCGCGTCGATACCGTCCAGTACTGCCTTCCAGAGTTTATCGGGGGAGTCGATTCCACCGGGAAACCGGCACGACATTCCAACGATGGCAATCGGCTCGTGACCAAGTTCATTGGCATCAGAGGACATGCTGATCAGATATCCGACTGCCGGGGCAAAGGTGCATCAACCACGGGTGTCGCCCGACGTTGATGACGGGTGGATCCAGCACGGATGTTCATACTCAAAGCCAGATCGACTCCGTATGTGTATCTGCCTTTGAGCGCGAAGCCTGGATCTTCAAAGCGGAAGTTCTTGCGGTACAGCAGCCGTGCAACGGTTAACGGGATCAACACCTCAGCGATTCGCTTACCGATACAAAGGTGGTGTCCGCGGCCGTACGGCGAGTATGCCCCGGACGGCAGATGGGTTTGATCGCGCAGGAACCGCTGGGGTTTGAACTCGAACGGATGCTCGAAGTACTCGGGAGACATTTGCGGTACGCACGTCGCGATCATTACCTGCTCACCGCTGCGGACCAGGTGGTCGGCGAAAGTGAAATCTCTTGTCGCATGGCGCATCAATGCCGGCACAGAGGGGCACAACCGCATCGTCTCCTTCACCGTTGCCTCGAGGTAGGGTGCGTGCCCGGCAACGATGTCACCGTTGATGGAGTCGTTCGCATCGAAGAGTCTGTCGACTTCACCCCGCACCGTATCCAGTGTGTTGGAGTCGGCGAGCACGTTATAGAGCACTGCGGCAACAGTGTTCGATGCAGTGTCCATACCGGCCAAAAATGGCCCGTAGAGGTTGAGCGGCAACTCGTAGTCGGTCATGAGATCGGGACGCTGTTTGTGTGCGGCGATGAGGTCGTCGAACAGGCGTGCTCCTGAGCCTTGTGCCTCGGCGCGACCAGAGCGGTCGAGGAACAGCCTGGTGATCCGGTCCGCGTCAGCCATCAGACAGGCCTTTGCCCGGCGGTACTTTGGCAGCTTGAGCATTGCCGCCGGCCATCGTTTGAGTAGATGCACGTTGGTCGACCAGTGTATTTGGGTACGGATGTGGTCGATGCCATGAAACAGGATCTGATCGGCGATGGCGATACTGATCTCATCGATGATGAGTTCTTGAAGCCTGGGCACCGCGTCGAGCAGGGCACCCGGTTGCAGGTTCGCATCGATCCAGGAATCGATGACGTGCACGATGCGGTCGTACCGACCGTCGAGTGATCGACGTGAGTATCCCCGTTGCATCATCTCGCGGAACGCGGTGTGTGCGTCGCCGTCAGCGGCAACCAGTGCTTTGTCACTGCCGTACTCGCCGATCATCCCGATCCACGATGGTCCGGATTCCAGGTTGGCCTTGCCTTCTCGTGACCCGACGAAGGTCACAGCATCGATACCGGCGAGCACGACGAACTTCCTGTTCAGTGCCCGTACCCGAAACACCGGTCCGTGTTTCTCATACTGTTCGCAGAGGAATCTGGGTAGACCGTTGAACAGCGGCAACACACTCCCAAATATTAAATTGCCGTCTGCTACAGGGGTTTTCGCAAGCACGTTCCGTCACTTCCGTAATTGACGTATCGCAGTCCAAACTCGGTTGGGCTCGACTACTACGCGGCCTTTTTAGTCGAAGGTGAACCCGGTGAGTTCTCGTCAGCACCCTTGGATAAAAGGGGCGAGTTAACATGGCCGTAGCCACATGGGTAAATTGCTGAAAGCGCATACGCGTGCTCGATCGAAACCGTGATGGTCAACATCGACGGATACCGACGACGCCAGAAAGTATCAGCATGGACGCGCGGTTCGACTTTATCCTCCCCCCAAAAAAGGCGCCGCAGCTCATTTGTAACACGTTCTAGTTCGGAACGTCTACGATTCGCGCCGGTTTCGCGGCGAACCTGGTCAGAACTGTGGGAAAGCGGTGATGACGCGCATTTGAAAGTCCGATCTCAACCGAGCTTTCGGCAGGGACTGGTATCGTCCGCAGTGATCCCTAGAGTCTCTTGAGTAGCCTGCAGATCCTCGCGTACGGCGCGACCGACGCCAGACCCTTGGCTAGGCTCGGCTGCATGAAGCCCATCTGGGCGAGCACGATATGACGTACTCCGCAGTCTCGCCATTGCGCGGCTTGGTCTACGACATCTGCGGGTGTGCCATGCAGGACGGTGTCGCGAACCATCTCTGCCGGGATGTCTTCGATGAGTGAGAGCACAGTCGGTTCATCCATGTCATGTGGAACCAGATCCTGGGCACCAGAAAAGCCTGCACCCAGCGGGTGCTGGGAGCCGTAGCGCGAGAACAATTCATCGGAAGCGGTGAGCAGCCATGCCCGCATCGCATGGGATTGCAGCGCTTCGTCGACGTCGTTGCGAGACCTGCCCGTCACGACCGGCAGGAATACTGCCGGCGTGATGGACATAGGATCACGGCCGGCGTCGGAGGCCGCCGTTCGAACGATCTCCAGGCGATGGGCGTAGTCCTGGGTGCTGTGCAGGAACGCGGGAAAGTAGCCGTCTCCGTAGCGTCCGGTGGCCCTCAGCATACGAGGTCCGTGAGCGCCGATCCAGATCTGAGGCCACTCTCCACGATACGGAGGAAGGTCAAAAAGTGCGTTACGTAACGGAAAATACGGTGATTCGCGATTGACGAGTCTGCCCTTGGAGTTCCACAGTGCGCGGATCGTCGCCAGAGCCTCCTCGAATCGGGAAACCGGTTTGGACCATTCGACCCCGTACGGTTCGTTTCCTTCCCGTTCCCCCGGACCGACGCCGAGGATTGTTCGTCCTTTGGTAAGAATGCTGAGAGTTGCCGCAGCTTGAGCGGTGACCGCGGGATTACGGCGACCGGTATCTGTGACGCCGATACCTAATGTCATGTTGCGCAGCCGGCCTATTCGGTTGCGAGCCGCCGTGAACCCGAGCATGGTCCACGGTTCCATGTAAGCATCACCAGAAGGTAAGAGCTTCGCGACTCCACAGTATTTCGGATTCCACAGTGCGCGCGGAAACATCGAGTTGAGGTGGTCGGGCACCCAGAATGAATCAGCGCCACCCGCTGCCGCCCCGATCAGATAGTGCGCCCGGCTGTACGCGCCTCCCGCTTTTTCGGCAGCGATTATTCCGTCTGTTACTCCAACTTTGATCCGCGGCACGGATCGAGTGTAAGAGCTGTGCGGCATTGTTCTGGCGGAATTCGAACGTCCAACGATCCCGGTGGCAGCGGCTATCCGCTGTTGTACAGTCGCATTCGATGGCCGTGGATCCGCCGCAGCGGGTCCAGTTCTAGCCGGGGGACGATGTGTACATGACTGCATCAGGGAGTGTGCTGGGCGAGCGGGCCATCGTCATGGGGGCCGGCATGGCCGGCTTGCTCGCGGCCCGCACTCTGTCGGATTTCTTCGAGCAGGTGACTGTTGTCGAACGAGACCGACTTCCTGGTCATCCTTTGCAACGCAAGGGAATACCGCAGGGCAGGCATTTGCACGGCATTCTCAGTCGTGGTTCCCAGATACTAGAGGAGTTGTTTCCGGGCATTCTCGCCGAGATCACTGCGGGTGGGGGGCACGTCCTGGACGACGGCAACCTGGCTCGGGTGTGTACACGGGTGGGACGGTCTGGGCTCAACCGGTCCCAGAGTTTCGCGGATCCACGGGCACTAGTTCTGCACTTGGCCAGTCGGCCGCTGGTGGAGTTCGCTGTTCGCAGCCGCGTCATAGCGCTGGGGAACATAGATTTCGTCGACAACAGCGATGTTGTGGGTTTAATTGCGGCACAATCGGGAAGCGTGTCGGGCGTGCGGGTCGCAGACCGGTTCAGTGGGGCTACCGCGGACCTCACCGCAGACTTTGTCGTAGATGCCATGGGTCGGGGAACGCGAACACCGGCCCTACTGGCGGCACTTGGTTACCAGAATCCGGTAGAGCAACGCTCGAGTGCGAAGGCGACATATTCCAGCCAGTTGATCCAAATGGAGTCGGACGCCTTCCCCGAGAGGCTGTTGATGATCGTACAGCCGGGCCCTGGAAATCTCCGTTGCGGCTTGATGGCACAGGAACGCGGCACCTGGATGCTGACAGTCGGCAGGCTAGCCGACGATCCCGCACCTCCGAGGGATTTGGCGGCGATGATCACTCAGGTGGCGCAATTTATGCCGCCGGCGATTTTGGCGGGGTTGCGGCGGGCCACACCGTTGGGGAAAGCCTCAACCTTCCGCTATGCCGGGGCTGTCTGGCGGCGCTACGACAGTATGGTTCGCCCCCCACTGGGATTGGTAGTTGTTGGTGACGCGCTGTGCAGTCTGAATCCGATCTATGGACAGGGCAGCACCATGGCCGGGCTCAATGCGCTTGCGTTGCGCGCATATCTGTTGACAGGCAGCACGGCGACACCCAACGATTTTTATCGAATGGTGGCGGCCGATATCGGTCCGATATGGGAGATGAACGAAACAAACGATCTGGCGCAATCGGGACGTTCGCCGGTCTCGATCGCTACCAATTGGTTGGCTAGTATGGCGTTATCGGCTGCGGAGAACGACATCGCACTCACCGAGGCTTTCTACCGAGTCACCAACTTGGTCGATCCGCCTTCGAGATTGCGCGACCCGAGACTGATCGCCCGCATGGTCTGGGGGAGTCTCGTGCGTGGGCCCTCGAGTGTCATTGGCGCAGTGCGGAAGGTCGGAGTCCACAGCGTGCGTGACCTGAGGTGCAAGCGATGAGCGACCTAGACAGCGAGGCGAAGAACCCTGCCGACGTCGTCGAAGGGTACCTGAGCGCATTAGAGCAGGGTGACTTTGATACTGCATATATGTTGTTGGCTGACGACGTCGTTTTCCATAACGTGGGGCTACCGGTACTACGCGGTCGCGACCGCACCGTCGGGCTCTTCCGGAAGATGATGCGATGGATCAGATTCGAGGCTGTGATCGACCACATCGCGGTGGAAGGATCGTGCGTTCTCACCCTGCGGCGGGATGTCATGATCCTCGGCCCCTTGCGATTACGTTTCTGGGTATGGGGAATCTTTGAGGTCAGAGAAGGGCGAATCGCCCTGTGGCGTGAGTACTTTGACTACTTTGCGATGTTCAGGACAACGTGGCGCGCTGTCGCCGGGCTGGTGATTCCGTCGTTGCGCTAGTTGTTGCTGGACTGGGCAAGCGCATCCAGGAACGACCGTGCCCAACGGTCGACATCGTGGGCTAGGACCTGCCGGCGCAAAGCGCGCATCCGGCGCCTGCCCTCCTCGGGCGTCTGGTTCAAGGCCTGTTCGATGGCATCACGCACACCATCGGTGTGGTGCGGGTTGCACAGATAGGCCTGGCGCAATTCCGCTGCGGCGCCTGTGAATTCGGAGAGGACCAGGGCGCCGCCGAGATCGCTGCGGCAGGCGACGTACTCCTTGGCCACCAGGTTCATCCCGTCGCGCAACGGGGTGACCAACATGACGTCGGCGGCGACGAAGAAGGCGATCAGGTCATCGCGGGGGACCGGCCGATGCAGGTAATGCACCACGGGGTGGCCGACCTCGCCGTACTCACCGTTGATGTGGCCGACCTGACGCTCGATACCCTCGCGCATCTCGATATAGCTCTCCACCCGCTCGCGACTCGGTGTGGCCAACTGGACCAGCACCGTATCGGAACGGTCGGCCCGATCCTCGGCCAGCAGCTCGGAGAAGGCTTTCAGCCGGACGTCGATGCCCTTGGTGTAGTCCAGCCGGTCGACGCCGAGCAGCAGCTTGCGCGGGTTGCCCAACTCGGCGCGGATCTCGCGGGCGCGCTGACGGATGCTGCGGGCGCGCGCCTTGCGGTCGAGTTCGGCCGAGTCGATGGAGATGGGGAAGGCGCCCACCTTGACGGTGCGGAAGCCGATCTGCACCTCACCGAAGCGGGAGCGCACGCCGATCGTGGCGCGGGAGGTGTTGGCGCCCAGCAGGCGACGAGCCAGGATCAGGAAGTTCTGCGCGCCGCCGGCCAGGTGGAACCCGACCAGGTCGGCGCCGAGGAGTCCCTCGATGATCTCGGTGCGCCAGGGCATCTGCATGAACAGTTCCACCGGCGGGAACGGGATGTGCAGGAAGAAGCCGATGGTCAGATCGGGTCGCAGCATGCGCAGCATCTTGGGGACCAGCTGCAGCTGGTAGTCCTGGATCCAGACGGTGGCCCCCGGCGCGGCGGCACGCGCGGTGGCTTCGGCGAAGCGCCGGTTCACCTCGACGTAGCGATCCCACCAGTGTCGGTGGTACTGCGGTTTGACGATGACATCGTGGTACAGCGGCCAGAGGGTGGCGTTGGAGAAACCCTCATAGTACAGCGCGACGTCCTCGGTGGACAACCGCACGGGATAGAGCTTGAGGTCCTCTTGGACGATGGGCTCTTCGTCACCGTCCGGAACACCCGGCCAACCGATCCATGCACCGCTCTGCTTGCGCAGTATCGGCTCCAGCGCGGTCACCAGGCCGCCAGGGCTGCGCTTCCAGGTGGTCGTTCCGTCGGGGAGGCGAACCTGGTCGATCGGCAGCCGGTTGGCGACGACAACGAAGTCGGCGTGCCCGGATTCCGGGATGGAGTCGGCGGGATCGACTCCCGGTGCCACTAGGCCTCGGACTTCGCGGGTCCGATACCCAGCATCGCGAGGAACATCCGGCACTCCTCGGCGTCGGCGGCGTAGGCGGCGACGACGCGGCGCGCCTGGCTGGCCGTATCGTCGGCGACAGGCTCGACCTCGCCGATATCGGCGGCATCTGTTTTTGCAGGCATCCCTCAATGCTAGGCGACCGGCGACGGGCGGGGATTACCAGGGAGGATTCCGTTGTCGATGGAAACCTTCGCACCGAGGTCAGTGGTGCCGTATAACTGGAACCTGTTCTAGTTAGACGGTCTTCTTTTTGCGGAGGTATGTCCATGCTGCTGTCGCTTGCCGAGCGCACGTATCTGGTCACCGGTGGTGGAAGCGGTATCGGCAAGGGCGTGGCGGCCGCCATTGTCGGCGCCGGCGGCAACGTCGTGCTCGCCGGACGCAACGCCGACAAGCTGGAGGCCGCCGCTGCGGAGATCGGTGGTGCGGGCACCGGTCAGGTGAACTATCAGCCCGCCGATATCACCGACGAGGACGAGGCCGCCCGCCTGGTCGACGCGACGACCGCCTGGCACGGCCGCCTCGACGGCGTCGTGCACAGCGCCGGCGGTTCGGAAACGATCGGCCCGCTGACTCAGATTGACTCCGCGGCCTGGCGCAACACGGTGGACCTGAACATCAACGGGACCATGTACGTGCTCAAGCACTCCGCCCGCGAGCTGGTCCGCGGCGGCGGCGGATCGTTCGTCGGAATCTCCTCGATCGCCTCGAGCAACACCCACCGCTGGTTCGGCGCCTACGGGCCCAGCAAGGCCGCGCTGGATCATCTGATGATGGTCGCCGCCGACGAGCTGGGTCCGTCCTCGGTACGCGTCAACGGGATCCGACCCGGATTGACCCGCACGGACATGGTGGCGCCGATCTTCGACGTGCCGGCACTGAGCGCGGACTATGCGGCCTGCACGCCGCTGCCGCGGGTCGGGGAGGTCGAGGATGTCGCGAATCTGGCGGTCTTCCTGCTCAGCGATGCGGCGAGTTTCATCACCGGCCAGGTGATCAACGTCGACGGTGGCCACGGCCTGCGACGCGGGCCTGATCTCTCCGGGATGCTGGAACCGCTGTTCGGCGCGGACGGTCTGCGCGGGGTGGTGACGGACTAGCTGGGCAGGACGTCGGGGCAATAGACCCGGGCGGCGATACCGGCGAAGGTCGTCACACCGTCCTTGCTCAGCTTGGTGTGGTCGCGGACGTAGTAGACGGCCTTCTGCAGTTTCGCGCCGCTGCCATCGCCGGCGATCTCGCACATCCGCTGGGCGATCCGGACGGCATCCTCATCGCTGCCGACCTGCACGCCCTGCTGGGCGATCGCCGCGAGGAACTGCTCCTGGGTGAGTTCTTCGGCAGCGGCGGGCGCTGCGGCGGCGAGGCCGGCCCCCGCGGCCAGGACAACGGCAGCCAGCGTGCGCGTGACGGTCATTTGTTCTCCTGTCCCAGCGTCGAGTGGTACGTATCGGCAGCTGTGAGAACTATCGACGAGGTCGGACCCGACGTTACCGAACGCCGGTCTCAGGGGCGTGCGTCCCGGTGGATGCGACCGTCGAGTGCGGCCAGCGGGCGACCGCCGCCGCCCCAGCGGCCTGCGATGATCTCGGCGACGATCGACACCGCGGTCTCCTCCGGGGTTCGCGCGCCGAGGTCCAGTCCGATGGGGCTTGACAATCGGGCCAGCTCGGCATTGCCGAGTCCGGCCTCGGACAACCGGGTCAGGCGGTCCAGATGAGTGCGCCGAGAGCCCATTGCCCCGACATACCCGACCTGGGGGAGTCGCAGCGCCACCGTGAGGGCGGGCACGTCGAATTTCGGGTCGTGGGTCAACACGCAGATCGCCGTTCTGTCATCGATGGCACCGAGGTCCTGCTGGGCTCGCAGATAACGGTCGGGCCAGTCGACCACCACCTCATCGGCGGCCGGGAAGCGGGCGGCGGTTGCGAACACCGGGCGGGCATCGCACACCGTCACCCGATATCCCAGCAGCGCGGCCTGTCTGGTCAGTGCTGCGGCGAAGTCGATGGCGCCGAAGATCACCATTCGCGGTGCCGGAGCGTAGCTGGCGACGAAAACCTCCATACCCCGGTCGGCGGTCTCGTTGATGCGTTCCCCGTCGGCGCCGTAGGACAGCACACCGGTCTGCCCTGCGAGCAGCAGACCGCGCGCGTCGTCGGTCACGGCGTCATCGGCGCGGGCCGACCCCAGCGATCCGGCGCGGCGTTCGGCCTCGATGACCATGCGGCGCCCGACCCTGCGGGCATCGGGGTGGGCGATCACGGTGGCGACCGCCACCGGGCGGCCGTGCTCGATGGCCTCGGCCACTTCCGCCAGTTGGGGAAACGTGTGCCGTGAGACGGGTTCGACGAACACATCGATGATGCCGCCGCAGGTGAGCCCGACGGCGAACGCGTCGTCATCACTGATCCCGTAGCGCTGCAACTGCGCCGATCCGGTGGCGACGACCTCGTTGGCCAGCTCGTATACCGCGCCCTCCACACAACCTCCGGATACTGATCCGGCGACACTTCCGTCGGGCGCCACCATCAGCGCCGCGCCGGCCGGCCGGGGCGCCGAATGGATGGTGCGCACGACGGTGACAAGGCCCGCTGTGCCACCGGAATGCCAGGTGGCCAGCACCTCGCCGAGGATCTCGCGCACCAGCGAAGTCTAAGTGCGCTTCGGGTGGCGGCGCGCTGTGAGACGCTCCCGTGGCGATGTGCGGCCGACTAGCGGTTGCGTGTCCACAAACAGTGGCCGGTCATGACGATATCGAACAGTCGCGGCGCCACCACCAGGGTCAGCGGTTGGCCCGGTGGGGCGGTCATGGTCGAAGGTGGACCGACGACACCGGCACTGACAACGCTCTGTTGCGTTGCCCCGCAGGAGCTTTGCGGGTCCAACGGGACCGCGGTCCAGGTGCCCGACGCCAGGTTCGGGTTACGCAGCCCCTCGCCGTGCAAAGCCATGTCCGGGCCGAAGCTCACCCAGCGATCGCTGGGATCCCCCGGCGCGGTCACCGCCGCCCACCGTCCGCCCGTGCACACCAGCGGTAGGAGCTGGCCGGCCTGCATGGTGGTGGCACCGGTCAGATCGGGTGTGCACGGGGTGTTCGGCGATGGCGGATCGGCGTGGGTGGGCGCCGTCGTCAACGTCATCGTCAGTGCCGCGAGCGTCGCCGCCAGGATCGTGCGCATGTCAGAGCTTGGCGAGGTCGGTCTTCACCAGCCACACGTTGTAGTCGTTCCACACCGAGAGGTTGAAGTACAGCTCGGTGCCGGTTCCCAACGTCGACGGCGACCACGGATGCATCATGGGCGCGTAGATGCCGCCACCCTGCTGTCCCATCAACACCGTCGGCGCCGACCACCCGCCCTCGGGGCGATCCGAGGTGCGCAGGATGATGTTGTTGAACTGATCACCGTGCAGGGCAACGTATTTGCCGAGCGTCTTGTTGTACTGCACCGACATCTCGCTGACCTGGTTGCCTGCCTTGGCGATACCGCACGCCCCGGTCTCGCGACCGAAGATGGGCGAGGCCTTGCCCGGGTCGTTGCGGTACCAGCCGGCGCTGTAGGCCCCGATGCCGAACAACCAGCCGCTGCTGCCCTGGCTGTAGTACTCGTACTTGGTGACATCGAGGATGTCCTTCTCGGCCACCCGGGAGACGAAGGCCTGGCCCTGCCTGCCGTTCGGGGTCCCGTAGGAGTACACGAACCCGTCGCCGGGCCGCACGAAGGCGCCCTGCTGGAAGTTCGCGTTACCGCCGAAGTTGGTGCGCACACTGCTCGGGGCGATGTACCAATTCTCGCCGTTGTCCTCGGAATAGGCGATGGCCGAATAGTTGGTCGACCACTGACCCGCCGCACCCCACTGCTTGACCGACATGAAGCTGAGGTACTGCGTGGCACCGTATTTGGTGCCCGGGGTGGGAACCGAGATGCCGGCCGTCGGGATCAACGTGACACCCGTCGGCAGTCCCTTGGGAAGCCGTTCGGGCAGGATGATCTGCCTGGCGTAATGCTCCTCCCACAGCGGTGAGCCGCCGAACATGTTGCCGTTGAACCACTGTCCACCCGGGACGGCCAGACCGTCGGCGAGGTTGCGGTCCGGGCTGCGGAACAGCGTGTTCAGCCGCCAGGTGCCGGTCATGTTGGGGCCACCGAAGGTGTCGCCGAAGGCGATGAGCACCTGGCTCTCGTTGATCGGGGTGGTGGGATCGTCGGGAATTCCGTTGTCCCACATGGTCCCGACGTCAGTGCCCCAGATCCCGTATCGGTTGAAGGTGTCATTGGGGGCGAAGTTGCCGGTGACCCAGTCCACGAAGCTGGTCGACGGGCTGAACTGATACCCCAACGGCGGGAAGCCGGGACGCGGGTTGAGCGCGGCCGCCGCGGCCAGCGCGCGCGCCGAGGTGTCGGTCGCGGCGGCTGCCGCATCGGCAGCCGCCGCGTTGGCGGCCGCATGCGCCGGATCGAGTCGGCTGAGCAGGTTGTCCACCTCGCGCCTGGCGAACGCGAGCAGGGTCCATGCCAGGGTGGGGGCGCTCGGGGAACCGGGCACCACGCCCGCCGCCCAGTCCAGGACGTTGGCGACCACCTTGACCACGCCGGTGAGCGGATGGGCCGAGGCGGTGGCGGCCGGTCGGGCGGAATTATCGGCGACCGTCGCGGTGGCCAGGGTGCGCGCCGAGGCGAACACCGCGACGTTGCCCGCCGTGGCCAGGGTGTCCGACGGGTCCGCGACCCGGGTCGTGGTCAGGCTCGCCGTCTCGGTGGCGGTGCGGGAGTCTTCGGCCGTGCCCGAACCGGGTTCGAGCGCGGCACCCCGCTGCTCGGCGGTCGAGGCTATGGAGTGCGGCCGGTCGGACTGGCGCGTGGTGCGTGGTGCGCTCGGCGCGGGCTGCTCTGCTGGATCGTCCTCGTCGGTCGGCGTCGAGCCGGGTTCGACGGTGGGCAACTCGTTCTCGGTGCCGCCGGTGGAACCGGCGGGCGGCTCGTCATCGATCTTGGAGCCGTCGATGACGTCATCGCCGGATTCTTCATCGGAACCGGCGCCTTGGCCGGCACCGGAACCGCCGGACGTGACGCCCTTGTCGTTCTCGCGATCGTTCTCGCGGTCTCCAGTGGTGACGCCGGCGGCGCCTTGGGTTTGCTCGGTCTTGTCGCCGGACTTCTGGTCCGAACCAGCGGCGCTACCCGCACCGGACGATGTCGTCGTCGAGGATCCGCCGGTGCTGTTCGACGCGCTGGACGAACTGCCGGCGCCGCCGGAATCGCTGCCTTCGGCCGCGGCGATGCCGTGCCCGCTGACGATGGCCGTTCCGACACCCAGCGCCACGGCCAGGCCGCCGACGCGACCTACCGCCAGCCCCCCGCCTCGCCAGAAGTACGTCGATGAGCCCATGATGGTGCCTCCGTGCTGTCCGCCCCCCGGCCCACAAGTACTCCCAATAGAACCTCAGCAAAGCCGTTAACGGAAGAGGCAATTAACGGACGCGCCGCAACCGGTCCGGCCGGCCGGGGGATTCAGCCGTGCAGACCGGCCTCACGCAGCGCCTCGGTGTAGAGATCGGTCGCCTCGTCGATTCCGTTACCCGCCCAGGCGTCCACGATCGCTACGCGGTCGGCAACCAGTTGGACGCGGTTGGCCCAGCGCTCGAAATCGGCATCTCGGCGGAGCTGATCGATCTGCGCCCGGCTGCCCTGGATGAGAAAGAAACCACCGAGTTCGGTGGTCTGGGGCTTGAGGATGGCGGTGTCGTACCGTTCGATGCGCCCGGTCTCGGCCAACTCGGTCAGAAAGTCCCGAGACGACTTCAGGGTCTCCAGCGCCAACACCTCGCGGCCCTGGGTGGGCAATCCCCAGGCAACCCAGAATCCGGCATCGGCCACGGCGCACCTCCCTTTCCGCCTCACAAGCTACACATGCCCGGGGGTGTGCTTGGGCAACGGCGTTTAGTTTCCGGTCGGCGGGGAGAACCCGCCGGGCATGGAACAGGACATCGAAAACGGCATCGAACACCGCAACGACCCGCCGGCCAATCCCGCGGACGCCACCGAGGCCACCGTCGACCAGCGCGAGGTACAAGACCAGCTGGACCGCCGACACGAGGATCCGGACGGGCCGGGGTTGCACCAGAGCCGCCGCCAGATCGCCGACGAGACCTGACCTGGCGCACGTCAGTAGGACTTCCCGTCGGCGTACCGCTGCCGCCGGATGCTCCGGCCGTTGCCGCGGTTGCGGCTCTTGTACGTCGGCAGCTGGGAATCGCAGTTCGGGCACACCAGGCGTAGGTTCTCGCGCCGGTTGTTCTCGGCGTTGCCGTCGATATGGTCGAGGGTCATGATCAGGGGAAGCCCCTGCCACAGGCCGGTGCAACCGCATATTGCGCACAGTCCCGACTGCGCCGCAGCCAGGTACTCGCGGATGTAATGCCCCTGATGTCCGTCGATGCGGGCATGCCCTGACTCCAGCCACAACGCGACCATCTGCCGGCGACGGACCGCGGCCTGGCACGAGTTACTGCAATAGATCTTCTGGCTGCGGGTGGAAAGTGCTGTGCCGCAGCCGCGGCAGCGCCTCATGCACGGAAGTTACCGCCGGTGTCCGACAAGTCCGAACGGCGCGCGGAGCCCCCGGTCGGGATTGAACCGACGGCCTACGCTTTACAAGAGCGCCGCTCTACCACTGAGCTACGGAGGCGTGTACTACGCCGGACAGCTTAGCCCTCTTCGTCTATGACGCGTTCGGAGACCACCGCACGCGGCATCGTGGCGGTGCGGCGGCTGCGCTGACGTCCCAGCGGGATGCGCCCGGCGATGTTCGACAACGGGTTCACCACTTGCGACAGCGTGATGACGGCTTCGTGCAGGGCGTCGATGGTCGGTGCAAGAGCCTCCAGCCCCGGCGCCAGGCGGTTGAGGGTGTCGGCGACATCGGCGAGCTTGAGCAGCGGCCCGTCCGGATCGGTCAACGTGTCCAGCAGACCACCATCGGCCAGCAGCGTGTCCGCGACCCCGTCTTCGCGCAGGATCCGTTCGATCAGGCCGTCGTCGGCGAGCAATTGATCGGCCAGGCCGCCAGGTGCGATGAGCCGCGACAGCGCGCCGCTGTCGGTTGTCAGCCGATCGATCAATCCACCCTCGGCGGTGATCTGATCGACAAGGCCGTCCTTGGCCAGCGCCCGGCCTACCGGGCCATTCTCGGAGAGCAGTTGTTCGGCGACCCCGTCCTCGCGCAGTGCCCGCTCCACCAGGCCGTCCTCGGCGAGCAGCCGGTCGGCCAGCCCGCCGGGAGCGATAACCCGGGAGACGACACCACCCTCGGCGGTCAGCCGGTCGGCGAGTCCACCTTCGGCAGTGATCTGGTCGATCAGGCCGTTCTCGGCAAGCGCGCGGGCGACCGGTCCGTTCTGATTGTTCAACCGATCCAGCAGACCACCCGGAGCCGTCAACTGATCGACAAGCCCGCCTGGTCGCAGCAGCTGATTGAGCGGCCCCTCCGGAGCTAGCGCCCGTCCGAGCGGGGCATCATCGTCCATCAACCTGGCCAGCCTGTTGGCGCGGTCGACCGCGTCATCGATACCCAGCATCGCGGCAAAGCCGGTTGTGCCGCTGACCGGGGCGGCGTCGGTCAGCGACCGCTGCACCACCTTCAGCGTTCCACCAGCGATGTTGAGTCCGATGTCGGCAACAGCCAGCCCGACCCTGACCGGGGCCGTGGCAACCTGCACGATGGTGTTGCCGAGGTTCATGCCGCCAGTCTAGGGCGGCCGGCGACGGCGCCGGCCGAGTTGGCATTCTCAGCGAGTTCACAGGCAGTCTCCAGGCGTGCTTCAACCAGAGAGTGCACTGTGAACTTCATGGCAATGGCAGCGATATCCGAATCTCACGACAGCATCCCCGAGGCGCGCATCCTCGTCGTCGATGACGAGACCAATATCGTGGAGCTGCTGTCGGTGAGCCTGAAGTTCCAGGGTTTCGAGGTGCACACCGCTGCCAGCGGTCCCGACGCGCTGGCCAAGGCCCGCGAGATCAAGCCCGATGCGGTGATCCTCGACGTGATGATGCCCGGTATGGACGGCTTCGGGGTGCTGCGGCGGATGCGTGCCGACGGCATCGACGCCCCCGCGCTCTTCCTCACCGCGCGCGACAACCTGCAGGACAAGATCACCGGACTCACCCTGGGCGGTGACGACTATGTGACCAAGCCGTTCAGCCTCGAGGAGGTGGTGGCGCGTTTGCGCGTCATCCTGCGCCGGGTCGGCCGCGGTGTCGAAGAACCCAAGAACGCCCGGCTGAGCTTCGCCGATATCGAGCTCGACGAGGAGACCCACGAGGTATGGAAGGCCGGCGAGCCGGTATCGCTGTCGCCGACGGAGTTCACGCTGCTGCGTTACTTCATCATCAACGCGGGCACGGTGCTGTCCAAGCCGAAGATCCTCGACCATGTGTGGCGTTACGACTTCGGCGGCGACGTCAACGTCGTCGAGTCGTACGTGTCCTATCTGCGACGCAAGATCGACACCGGTGACAAGCGACTGCTGCACACGCTGCGCGGTGTGGGGTACGTGCTGCGTGAGCCGCGGTAGACGATCATTCATCCATGATCGGTAGATACCGGCGGGCGGTGCCGCTGCGTGTCGGGTTGGTGGCGGCCACGCTGGTGTTGGTGGCGCTCGGACTGCTCGCCTCCGGCATCGCCGTGACCTCGATAATGCGTCACACCGAGATCAAGCGTGTCGACGACACCCTGCTGGAGGCGTCGGGCGGCTGGGCGCAGGCGCCGCATGCATTCGCCGAACCCTTGCAGGATCCCAGCCCCGCGAATCCGCCCACGAACTTCTACGTCCGTGGCACCGACGACGAGGGCCGGATCCAGTTGGCCATCAACGACAGTTCGGCAGAACCGATGCTGCCGGTGAGCAATGACGTCGGGCCCGAGCCGGTCACCGTCGGCTCCAAGGACGGCTCCGGCGTGCAATGGCGCGCGGTCACCGTCGGCGGTCCCGACGGTGAACTGACCACGGTGGCCATCGATCTGACCGATGTGGAATCCAGTGTGCGCGCTCTGGTCTGGTCGCAACTGGGGATCGGGACGGCGGTCCTGCTGGTCCTCGGCGTCGTCGGCTATGCCGTGGTGCGCCGCAGCCTCAAGCCACTGGCCGAGGTCGAGCAGACCGCTGCCGCCATCGCCGACGGGGAACTGGATCGTCGTGTTCCGCAACGTGATCCGCGCACCGAGGTGGGCAGGCTGTCACTGGCATTGAACGGCATGCTCGCACAGATCCAGCGCGCCATGGCATCGTCGGCGGAATCGGCGGAGCTGGCACAGCAATCCGAGGAGCGGATGCGACGGTTCATCGCCGACGCCAGCCACGACCTGCGCACGCCGCTGACGACCATCAGGGGGTACGCCGAGCTGTACCGGCAGGGCGCGGCGCGCGATACCGAGATGCTGATGGGGCGAATCGAGAGCGAGGCGGGCCGGATGGGCCTGCTGGTCGAGGATCTGCTGCTGTTGGCGAGGTTGGATGAGCAGCGTCCGCTGGACCAGCGCCGCGTGGACCTGTTGGCACTCGCCAGCGATGCGGTGCACGACGCGCAGACCGTCGCCCCGGCGCGCCCGATCGGGATGCAGGTCTTCGACGGACCCGGCACGCCGGAGGTGCTGGGCGACGAGGCCCGGTTACGGCAGGTGTTGAGCAATCTGATGGCCAATGCATTGCAGCACACTCCCGAGAGCGCACCGGTCACGGTGCGGGTGGGCACCGAGGGCGACGACGCGGTGATCGAGGTGTGTGATGCGGGACCTGGCATGAATACCGAAGATGCCCAACGTGTCTTCGAGCGTTTCTACCGCGCGGACTCGTCGCGGACGCGGGCCAGCGGCGGCTCGGGGCTGGGGCTCTCGATCGTCGATTCGCTGGTATTGGCCCACGGTGGCAGCGTGTCGGTGGACACCGCCCCCGGGAAGGGCTGCCGGTTCCGGGTCACCCTGCCCCGGATCGTGGAGGCCGCGGTTCAGCTCAGCTGAGCCAGTGCCTCGGTGATCTTCGCCTGCGCCTCGTCGAGGGATTCCGGGGACGGATTGCGGTCCACCCCGGCGAATCCGAAATCGCTGAGATCGCGGGCGGGGAACACGTGCACGTGCAGGTGCGGGACCTCCAGTCCCGCGATGATCACCCCGGCCCGTTCGGTGTCGAAGGCGGCGCAGACGGCCTTGCCGATCTTCTGTGCCACCGCCATCACCCGGCCGAAGAGGGCGGGGTCGAGATCCTGCCAGTTGTCGACCTCGGCCCGCGGTACCACCAGCGTGTGCCCCTGGGTCATCGGTTCGATGGTCAGGAACGCCACGATCTCGTCGTCCTCGTAGACGAATCGGCCGGGGATCTCGCGGTTGATGATCATGGAGAAGACGGTCGCCATGGCATCGAGGCTAGTCCGTGGATCGCCTGCGATGCGCAGGCGGCACCACTAGCCTGGCCAGATGCTTGGGCTGATGCAGGACCGGCCGTTGATGATCTCGTCGTTGATCGACCATGCGGCGACATTCCACGGCGACACCGAGATCGTGTCCAGGTTGCCGGAGGGCATGATCGCGCGGACCACCTGGTCGGCCGTGCGCGATAGGTCCAAGCAGGTGGCCAACACGCTGTCCGAACTGGGTATCGAGCCCGGCGACCGGGTCGGCACGTTGGCCTGGAACAGCGACCGGCATCTGTCGCTGTACTACGGAGTTTCAGGATCCGGCGCGGTCCTACACACCGTCAATCCGCGGCTGTTCGCCGAGCAGATCGTCTACATCATCAATCACGCCGAGGACCGGGTGTTGTTCTTCGACATCACCTTTGCGCCGTTGGTCGAACAGATCGCGCCGCAGCTGCAGACGGTCCAGGCCTACATCGCCATGACCGATCGCGACCATATGCCCGATATCGACGTGGGCCGGTTGCTGTGCTTCGACGAATTGGTGTACGCGCAGTCGGCCGATTACCGGTGGCCCGAATTCGACGAGCGCAGCGCGTCCTCGCTGTGCTACACCTCGGGAACCACCGGTAATCCCAAGGGCGTCTTGTATTCCCACCGGTCGACGGTGCTACATGCCTTGGGTGCGATCCCGCGCGACAGCTTCGACCTGCACAGCGGATCGACCATCCTGGTGGTGGTGCCGATGTTCCATGCGAATGCCTGGGGTACTCCCTACACCGCTCCGATCGTCGGTGCCAAACTCGTGCTGCCGGGGCCCCACCTCGATGGCGAGAGCCTGTACGGATTGATGCGCGACGAAGCGGTCAACTTCACCCAGGGTGTTCCCACCGTGTGGATGATGTTGTTCTCCTACCTCGACGACCACCCCGAGATCGACCCGCACGAGCTGCGGCTGCAGTTCGCGGGCACCGGCGGTGCGGCCCTGCCGCAGTCCATGATCGAACGGTTCGAACGGGATTTCGGCTCGGAGGTGGTACAGGGCTGGGGGATGACCGAGACCAGCCCGCTGTGCGTGATCGGCAAGTTGCAGCCCCGCCACGCCGGCCTGTCGGCGGCTGACAAGATGAAACTGAAACTCAAGCAGGGCCATGCCATCTGGGGTGTCGATATCAAGATCGTCGACGACGAGGGCAACCGGCTGCCCTGGGACGGCGAGGCGTTCGGCGAGGTGTTCGTCCGCGGACCGTGGATCGCCAGCGGGTATTTCAAGGGCGAAGGTGGCGATAAGCTCGATGCCGAGGGATTCTTCCCCACCGGCGATGTCGCCACCATCGATCCTGATGGCTACCTGCACCTGGTCGACCGCGCCAAGGACGTCATCAAATCCGGTGGCGAGTGGATCAGTTCGATCGATCTGGAGAACGCCGCCACAGGGCATCCGGCGATCGCCGAGGCGGCGGTGATCGGTGTACCGCATCCGAAATGGCAGGAGCGTCCGCTGCTGTTGGTGGTGAAGCGGCCCGGACACGATGCCTCGCGCGAGGCGATCCTGGACTATCTCGCCGAGCGGGTCGTGAAGTGGTGGCTGCCCGATGATGTCGTCTTCGTCGAGGAGCTACCGCATACCGCGACCGGCAAGCTGCTCAAGATCCAACTGCGCAAGGAGTACCGCGAGCACCGGTTGCCCGATACCGCTAGTTGACGGCGGCGGCGATCTCCTCGACCGTCCACGGTGGCGCGTCGTGATGGTCGCGGTAGGCGACGAACCCCGGCTGCTGCCGATCGAATCGGCCGACGAAACCCCCTGCGGCGATGAAGATCTGCCCCGTGATGTGATCGGCCAGATTGCCGGCCAGATATGCGTAGGTGGGTGCGACGTACTCCGGCGGTCCGGCATCGAGCGCCCCCTGCATGCTGACATCGTCGAGGAGTCCGCGCCGGTTCAACTCGACGATGTGGCGCTCATAGTCGGTGCCCGTCGACAGGCGCGTTCTGGCTCCGGGGCACACGACGTTGGCCCGGACGCCATGCTCGGCGAGCTCCGCGGCGATCGCCAGGGTGAGGCTGTTCACCCCGCCCTTGCCCGCCGGGTACCCGGTGCCGCCGTAATCGCCGAGGAAGGCGAACGAACTCGTGTTGACGATCGCACCCGAGCGCTGCCGCACCATATGGGGTGCGGCAGCGCGGCAGGTCTCGAAGGTGGTCAGCAGATGCGCGTCCAGCAGGTCCCGGAACTGTGCCGAGGTGACGTTCAGGATCGAGGATCCGGCCGGTTCGGCGGTGCCGGCGCAATTGATCAGGGTGTCGATGCGGCCGAACTCGTCGACGCATCGCCCGACGAGGGCGTCGGCGACCTCGGGGTCGGCGGGTGACCCTGGGACGCCGACACCCGAGATGCGATCGGCGGTTTCGGTGACCGCGTCGGGATCGCGGCCGTTGACGACCACGTGCGCGCCCTGCGCGGCGAGCAGCTCGGCGACCGCCAGGCCGACACCGCGGGTGCCGCCGACCACGACGGCACAGCTGTCTTCCAGCGGCCGCTCTGGAGTCCTAGCGATCGGAGGCCTCGGTGAAGGTCATGGCGTCCATGTTCCAGTAACCACGCAGGTTGGTGATCAGGCCCGCGTCGTCGACGCGGTAGGTGAACACGCCCCGCACCGTGGCGACGAAACCGTTCGGGAACGTCGTCTCCAGCACCAGGATGTAGGCGATCTCCGTGGGACTGCTCGACGGAAACGTCGCCTCACAGGTGACGCGCAGCTGGTTGGGGCCGATATTGGTGTCGTAGAACGCCGCCAGTGCGGCCTTCCCACGCACCCCGGTGCCGTCGGGGTTGGTGACGGCTTCGCCGATGGGATCTTCGACGACGATATCGTCGGCCATCAGCGCCAGCCAGCCCTCCCGGTCGCCCGATTGCACGCAGCGCCACGAGTTCTGTGACGCCGCGACAACCGGGGAGACCGCGGTGTCCTGCGAGCTCTGGGTCATGCGTGCCTACCGGTCGGCGTCGGTGTAGCGGATGACCCCGCGGATGTTGCGGCCCTCCAGCATGTCGGCGTAGCCGTCGTTGATCTGCTCGAGCCGGTACTGCCGGGTCACCATGTCGTCGAGATTGAGCCGGCCTGCCTTGTACATCGACAGCAGCTGCGGAATGTCGTGATGGGGATTGCCGCCGCCGAAGATGGTGCCCTGCAGACGCTTCTGCAACAGGGTCAGCATGGACAGGTTGAGCTTGACGTCGTTCTCGGCCATGTTCGCCACCGCCGTGGCCACCACGGTGCCGCCCTTGGCGGTGATGTTCATGTAGTGGTCGATGTCCTCGCCCTTGAGCTCACCGACGGTGACGATGGTCTTGTGCGCCATCCGGCCCTGGGTCACCTCGGCGACACCGGCCATGGCGCTGAAGATGTCCGGGTAGGCATGGGTGGCACCGAATTTCAGCGCGTTGTCGCGCTTGAACTCGACCGGGTCGACGGCGAAGATGTTGCGCGCGCCGGCATTCAGTGCGCCTTGCAGGGCGCCGGTCCCGACACCGCCGACGCCCACGATCACGACATCGTCACCGGGACGCACGTCGCCGCTGCGGACGGCCGAGCCGTAGCCGGTGGTCACACCGCAACCGACCAGGCAGGCCACCTCGAACGGGATGCTCGGGTCGATCTTCACCACCGAGCTCTTGTGCACCACCATGTACGGGCTGAAGGTGCCCAGCAGGGTCATCGGGATGACCGGCTCGCCCGTCTTGACGGAGTGGATCCGGTGGGTGCCGTCGGAGACGGCCGTGCCGGCGAGCAGTCCGGCGCCCAGATCGCACAGGTTGCGCAGCCCCTCCTGGCATGCCGGACATTCACCGCAGGACGGGATGAACGACAGCACCACGTGGTCACCGGGGGCGATGTGCTCGACTCCCGGGCCCACCTCGGTCACCACGCCGGCACCCTCGTGCCCACCCAGCACCGGGAAACCGGCCATCGGGATGTCACCGGTCACCAGGTGGTGATCGGAATGGCACATGCCCGAGGCTTCCATCTGGATCTTGACCTCGTCCTTGACGGGGTCGCCGATCTCGATCTCCTCGATCGACCACGGCTGGTTGAACTCGTAGATGAGAGCGCCTTTTGTCTTCATGCGCATATGCCTTCCACTAGAACCGGTGCCCATCAGACTAGAGGCAGTAGTTAGGTACGTCACACCCACCCCCAAGCAACTGCTTGGCCGGGTGGTCACCAGAGGGGTACGGGTGCCTCTCCGAGCGGGTAATAACCCGGAAGCTTCTCGCCGGCAAGCGACCGCTCGATCCGCTTCTGCATGGTCGGGGTCAGGTCACCGGAGGAGATCAGCTTCATGAACGCCTTCTGGACATGTCCGAAGTCGAAGAAGTCGCGCTGCCACTCGATCAGCAGATCGTCATTCAGCCGGAACCAGCTGCCGCCGATACCGTAGATCTCGTCCTTGGTGCCGTCGCTCTTATGGGCGATCTGCTTCCAGAAGCCGACGATCTCGTTCTGCTTCTCGTCGATGAGGGTCTTCTGGTACTCGTAGGCCCAGTTCTCCAGACCCTCCATCTCCAGTCCCAGTGCGACATCGCGGATCTCGTCCCGGTTGAGGCACATGACGTCTTCTTTGGGACCGATGTTCCAGCCGTACGTCGCGTCCTCGGTGTAGAAGTCCGCCAACGGCTTCCAGTCACCGGCGGCCTCGGCATCGCGGTTGGCCTTCAGCCAGCGCTGTACCCAGTCTTCGAGAGCTTCCCTTGACGCCATTGTCTCTGCCTTTCAGTTTTTTTCGATTATCGATAGAGCGCGGGTGGGGCACATGTCGACGGCGAGTTCCACGGCATCGCGGAGCTCGTCGGGTGGTTCATGGTCGATGATCTCGACGACTCCGCGCTTGGGCACCTTGAACACATCCGGTGCCTCCAGTTCGCACATGGCGTGCCCCTGGCACAGGTCCTCGTCGAGTTCTATTCGATAGCAACCCATCTCGTGGATCTCCGCTCAGCCCTTGATGCGCCTGCGGTAGCGGACCTTTGCCGGGCGGGCCAGCTGAACCACCATCTTGGAGTGGTCATTGCGGTAGCTCTCGGCCGGCTGAGCCATCTCGAACTCGTAGTCGCGCAACAATACCGAGAAGATGGCCTTGATCTGCATCTGGGCGAACGCCGCGCCGACGCAGCGATGGCGGCCCGCGCCGAATGGGATCCAGGTCCACCTGTTGATCAGATCTTCCTGGCGCGGTTTGTTGTAGCGATCGGGATCGAAAGCGTCCGGGTCGGGGAAGTCCTCGGGGATCCGGTTGGAGATCGCCGGCGAGGCGGCCACCATCTGGCCCTTGTGGATCGGGTGGCCGCCGACCTCGAATTCGTCCTGGGCCACCCGCATCAGGATGATCAGCGGCGGATGCAGGCGCAACGTCTCCTTGAGGGCGTTGTCGAGGTTCGGGATCTGGCGCAGCGCATGGAAACTGACCTCCTGGCCGTCGGAGTACAGCTCGTCGAGTTCGTTTTGCACTTTGGCGTAGAACTCCGGGTTGCGCAGCAGCTCGATCAGCGTCCACGAGGAGGTGCCTGAGCTGGTGTGATGTCCGGCGAACATCAGCGAGATGAACATGCCGGTGACCTCATTGGCGGTGAACCGTGCGTTACCGTCCTCATCCTTGATCGAGACCAGCACGTCGAGCAGATCACGATCATTCTTGTCGCTGGGCGGGTTGGCAATTCGCTCGTCCATCACCTCCTGCACCAACTCGACGAGGCTGGCCCGGGCCTCGTCACGGATGCGGAAGCTCTCGATCGGAAGATAGGGGTCGACGTAACACAGCGGGTCGGTTCCGCGTTCGAGTAGGTGGTAGTAATTGGCGAACCGGGAGTCCAGCTGATTGCGGAACTTCAGCCCGATCAGGCATGCCGTCGAGGTGTAGATGGTCAGTTCGGCGAAGAACTCCAGCAGATCGATCTCACCGGATTCGCCCCAGTTCTCCGTCATCCGGCGGACTTCGTTCTCGATGGTCGCCGCGTGGCCCTTCATCTGCTCACCACGCAGTGCGGTGTTGTGCAGCATCTCGGCGCGGCGTTCCGGATCCGCGTCGAACACCACACCCTCACCGAAGATCGGCGTCATGAACGGGTACGCCTCGGCCTGGTTGAGCTCACTGTCGGTGGAGCGGAAGAAGAACTCGTTCGCCTCGGCTCCGGACAGCAGCACCACCTGCTTGTCGGCGAGCTGGAACCACCCGGCGTCCCCGCACTCGTTCCGGATGCGCCACATCAGGCCGATCGGATCGGTACGGAACTCCTCGAGGTGGCCGTGCTCTTCCTCGCCACCTGAAACACGTTCTACTTCCTTCAGATCAGCCATTCTGCGGCATCCCTTCTTCGCCGAGGGCGAGCTTCTGGCGGTCCTTGGTATCGGCGAGCGGAGCCTCTGGCTGCAGCTCCATGTTGGCGACGAAGCCGCCGCGCGGCGTCTCGGCGACGAACGTGATGGCCCGCGCGAGGTCATCCGCGCGCAGGAAGTAGTCATGCCTGGCCTGGCCCCACTTGGCCCAGTCCTCGAGGGCCGGTCCGATCAGCTCGGCGGGCAGACTCCAGCCCATGGATGTCTTGGTCGGCCCAGGGTGAACGATGGAGGCGCGCACGCCGGTGCCTTCGAGCTCCATCTGGTAGTTGTTCACCATCGCCACCAGAGCGGCCTTGGCCGCGCCGTAGGCACCCATGTGCGGACGCTGCCGCAGCGAGACGTCGGAGCCGACGAAGATCAGGTCCCCTCGCCGGCGTTCGATCATCCCTGGCAGGACGGCCGAGGCGATGCGGTTGGCACCGATGAGGTGGATCTGCACCTGGGAGTCGAACTCCTCGGTGCTGATCGACTCGAGCTTGCCGAAGTAGGTGTCACCGGCTCCGGCGACCAGGACTTCGATTTCGCCGAGTTCGGTGGTCGTCTGCTCGACGGCCGCCTTCACCGAGTCCGGATCTGTCACGTCGAGGTGCACCGCGATGGCCTCGCCGCCGTCGGCGCGGATCTTGCCGACGATCTCGTCCAGCTTTTCCACCCGGCGGGCGCCGAGTGCGACGGGAAAACCGTTGCGGGCGAGCCGGATCGCAGTGGCTTCACCGATACCGGAGGAAGCACCGGCCACCAGCGTCGGTCGACGTTCGGGCAGGGGATCGAATCTGGGCATCTACGTCAGGAACCTTTCAAGCCACTCAACGGAGGGTGACGGTCATCGGGAGGTGGGCGAACCCGCGCACACTGCTGGAGTGGACGCGGACGGCGTTGTCCTCGTCGACCTCGTAACCGCGGATTCGTTTGAACAACTCGGTCAACGCCACCCTGGCCTCCATGCGCGCCAGGTGGGCCCCGAGGCAGAAGTGCGCGCCACTTCCGAAACTCACTGTCTTGGAACCGATTTCGCGGTCGATGCGGTACTCATCGGGATTCTCGAAGACCCGCTCGTCGCGATTGGCCGAACCGATCAGCAATACCAGCACATCACCGGCCGGGACGGTGGTGTCGTAGAACGTGAGGTCATCGACGACCGCACGGGCGAGGATCTGGCTGGATGCGTCATAACGCAGCGTCTCCTCGACCCAGGGCGTCACCAGGTCATGGTTGTCGAAGACCGGTGCAAGCTGCCCCGGATTCTTGTGTCCCCAATAGGCGGCATTGGCAAGCAGTTTGGTGGTGGTCTCGTTGCCGGCGACGACCATCAGGAACAGGAAGGCCATGATCTCGTCGTCGGTGAGCCGGTCGCCGTCGATCTCCGCCTCGACCAAGGCCGAGGTCAGGTCGTCGGAGGGCCGCTTTCGGCGCTGCTTGACCATGTCCGCGTAGTACATCAAGAGCTCGCCGGAGGCGGCGATGGCCGAATCGGGAACGTCGGCAACCCCATCCTCGCGGTGCATCACCGCGTCGGCCTGGGCTCGGATGCGGACCCGGTCGGAGTCCGGAACGCCCATCAACTCCGAGATGACGTCCATCGGCAGCTTGCCGGCGAAATCGTCGACAAAGTCGAGATGATCGGCCTGCAGCGCGGTATCGAGGTGCTGGTGGGCGATCTCGGTGACCCGACCCTCGAGCTCACGGATGCGGCGCGGGGTGAACCCCTTCGACACCAGCGTGCGCAGTCGCAGATGGCCGGGGTCGTCGAGCGCCAGGAATGACATGACCCGATGGGCTTCGTCGTTTCGGGAGATCGGGTCCAGTGAGACGCCGTGCTTGTTGGACAGCGCAACGCTGTTGCGGAACCCCGCGACCACATCCTGATGGCGTGACAACGCCCAGAACTTGAGCTCTTCGTTGTGGTAGATCGGGGCCTCGTCACGCAGCCGCTTGTAATACGGGTACGGATCTTCGTGGAAGTCGTAGCTGTAGGGGTCGAGTATCAGATCGACGGTGGGAGAGCTCATCTGGCGGCGCCCAGGCTCATGGTCATTGATCCTCTCCGAGGATGAGGCCGACGACGTAGGTGAGTCGATCGGCGATCTGGTGGTAGGTGAAGGCGCCGCTGCCGGCGTTGACGAGCGCGCCGAAGAACGTCATCTCCAGGGCTGAGACGATCCGGGGATCGGCGTCGGGACCGACCGCCGAACGGATGCGCTTGTGGATCTCGGTACCGATGCGGTCGCGGACGGTGCGGACGGCCGGATCACTGCTGCCGCTCAGCAGGGCGGTCGTGCAGGCGGCGGCGAGATCCGGCTCGTCGGCGACGACCAGGGTCAGGGCTCGTACGGCCTTGTCGACCCTGGTGCTCATGGCGTCGTTGACATCGGTGAAGTAGGGCACCTGCTTGACGAGGTCGAGGTACACCTCGGCGATCAGATGGTTCTTCGACGAGAAGTAGGTGTACGCCGTTGCCGGGGCGACCTTGGCCCGCGCGGCGACCGCGCGCACCGTCAGGTCGGCATACGAGGTCTCGCGCAGCATCTCCATCCCGGCGGTCATGACCTTGCGGAAGGTCTCCTCCTGGCGGCGATTGCGCGTCGTTTCCGCCGGACCGTCGCTCTTGTTGCCTGTGACGGTCACCACCGAATCGCTGGACACATGTCCAAGTTATCCGACGCGATGGCAAGTGAGCAAGCTCTGTTCTGAAAGTAGCAGTTCAGCGGCGTAAATGGCGGCCAGCGCGGTGCGCTTTGAGTGGGCGGTCTTGCCACCGTCGCGACCGGACGGCTATGGTTCGGTGAAATGTTGCCGGACAGTTGTCCAGGAAATAGCTAGGAGTGGGATGTCGATTCTGGCCGATCGCGAAAGCCGATTGCTCATCGACGGCAAGCTCGTCGAAGGGAGTGGCGGGACCTTCGAGACGGTCAATCCGGCTACCGAGGAGGTGCTCGGCGTCGCCGCCAATGCCGACGAATCCGATATGGGGGCGGCCATCGGGGCGGCCCGCACCGCATTCGACGAGACCGATTGGTCGACGAACACCGAGCTGCGGGTGCGCTGCCTGCGCCAGCTCCGCGAGGCCTTGCAGGCCAATATCGAGGACCTGCGGGAGCTGACGATCTCCGAGGTGGGCGCGCCGCGGATGTTGACCGCCGGTGCCCAACTGGAAGGTCCCATCGACGATCTGGCGTTCTCGGCCGACACGGCGGCGAGCTATCAGTGGCGCACCGATCTGGGGCATGCCACGCCGCAAGGCATGCCGACCAACCGCGTGGTGGCCCGCGAGGCGGTCGGCGTCGTCGGCGCCATCACGCCGTGGAACTTCCCGCATCAGATCAACCTGGCCAAGATCGGGCCCGCCCTGGCGGCCGGTAACACGCTGATCCTCAAGCCGGCACCGGACACCCCGTGGGCGGCCGCGGTACTCGGCGAGATCATCACCGAGCACACCGATTTCCCGGCCGGCGTGATCAACATCGTGACCTCCGACGATCACGGGGTCGGGGCGTTGCTGTCCCAGGATCCCAGGGTCGACATGGTGTCGTTCACCGGTTCGACCAACACCGGGCGTGCCGTGATGACCGATGCCGCGGTCACCATCAAGAAGGTGTTCTTGGAACTCGGCGGAAAGTCGGCCTTCGTGGTGCTCGACGACGCCGATCTGGCAGGCGCGTGCTCGATGGCGGCCTTCACCGTGGCCATGCACGCCGGACAGGGTTGCGCGATCACGACCCGCCTCGTCGTGCCGCGGGCGAAGTACGACGAGGCCGTGGAGGCGGCGGCCGCGACGTTGGGTGGGATCAAACCGGGAGACCCGAACAGCAAGCGCACCGTCTGCGGGCCGGTGATCTCGGCGCGTCAGCGCGACCGCATCCAGGGCTACCTGGATGCGGCGATCGCCGAGGGCGGCCGATTCGCCTGTGGCGGAGGTCGCCCCGCTGACCTGGATCGCGGCTTCTTCATCGAGCCGACCGTCATTGCCGGACTGGACAACTCGGCCAAGGTTTCCCGCGAGGAGATCTTCGGCCCGGTGCTGACAGTCATCGCCCACGACGGTGACGATGACGCGGTGCGCATCGCCAACGATTCGCCCTACGGGCTTTCAGGCACCGTCTTCTCCGGTGACGACGCCCGCGCCCAGGCGGTCGCCACCCGGCTGCGGGTCGGCACCGTCAACGTCAACGGCGGTGTCTGGTACTCCGCGGACGCCCCGTTCGGCGGTTACAAGCAATCCGGGATCGGCCGCGAGATGGGTGTGGCCGGTTTCGAGGAGTATCTGGAGACCAAGCTCATCGCCACGCTCGCCACCTGAGTCGACTGGCCACTTACGACACGCAATAACGGTCATACCGTGCAATAACTGGCCACTCGGCCGAGAGGAAGAACATGTACCCGGAATTCAAGGACAAGGTCGGTATCGTCACCGGCGCCGGCGGCGGTATCGGCCAGGCCTATGCCGAGGCGCTGGCCCGCGAGGGCGTGGCCGTGGTGGTCGCCGATATCAACCTCGAGGGCGCCCAGAAGGTGGCCGACGGTATCAAGGGCGAGGGCGGCAACGCGCTGGCGGTGCGGGTCGACGTGTCCGATCCCGAATCGGCGAGGGATATGGCGGCGCAGACGCTCTCGGAATTCGGCGGGATCGACTACCTGGTCAACAATGCCGCCATCTTCGGCGGCATGAAGCTCGACTTCCTGGTGACCGTGGACCCCGAGTACTACAAGAAGTTCATGAGCGTGAACCTCGACGGTGCGCTGTGGTGCACCCGTGCGGTGTACAAGAAGATGGCCAAACGCGGCGGCGGCGCAATCGTCAACCAATCCTCTACGGCGGCATGGCTGTACGCGAACTTCTACGGACTGGCCAAGGTGGGCGTCAACGGCCTGACCCAGCAGTTGTCCAGGGAACTCGGCGGCCAGAACATCCGCATCAACGCGATCGCGCCCGGACCGATCGACACCGAGGCCAACCGCACCACCACCCCGCAGGAGATGGTCGCCGATATCGTCAAGGCCATCCCGCTCTCCCGGATGGGCCAGCCGGACGACCTGGTGGGCATGTGCCTCTTCCTGCTCAGCGATCAGGCCAAGTGGATCACCGGGCAGATCTTCAACGTCGACGGCGGACAGATCATCCGGTCATGAAACTCGGGTATATCGGCCTGGGCAACCAGGGTGCGCCGATGGCCAAGAAGCTCGCCGACTGGCCGGACGGCCTGATCGTCTTCGACGTCCGCACCGAGGCGATGACGCCGTTGGCGGAGCTCGGTGCGCAACTTGCCGACAGTGTCGCCGATGTGGCCAAGGCCGATGTCATCAGCGTGACGGTGCTCAACGACGCCCAGGTGCGCGACGTGGTCACCGAACTGGGTGAGCACGCTGCGCCCGGCACCGTCATCGCCATCCACTCCACGATCGAACCGGGTACCGCACCCGAGCTGGCCGAACGGCTGGCCGCCAAGGGGGTTCACGTCGTCGACGCCCCGGTCAGCGGGGGAGCCGGGGCAGCGGACAAGGGTGAGCTCGCCGTGATGGTCGGAGCCTCCGATGAGGCCTATACCGCGGTCAAACCCGTGTTCAAGAAGTGGGCCTCGCTGGTCGTGCGCGCCGGTGAGCCCGGCGCGGGCACCCGGATGAAGCTGGCGCGCAACATGTTGACCTTCATCGGATTCGCCGCCTCCTGCGAGGCGATGGCCTTGGCCGAGGCGTCGGGCATCGACCTGCAGAAGCTGGGCCGGGTGGTACGCCACAGCGACGCCCAGAGCGGTGGGCCCGGCGCGATCATCCTGCGCGATGACACCGGATCGCTGGAGCCCGATCACTGGCTGTTCGACATGTTCACCCACACCCGCGGTCTCGGCGAGAAGGACCTTTCGCTGGCGCTCGGTCTCGGTGAGGCTGTGGGAGTAGAACTTCCGTTGGCGCAGGTGGCGTTGCAGAACCTGGCCGACGGCCTCGGAGTGCCACACACGAAGGAGCAATGAGGATGACCGACCGTCGGCAGCAGGGCCTGCAGAAGATGAACGAGGTCTACGGCTGGGAGATGCCCGATATCCAGGGTGATCCGTATTTCGACCTGACCGTCGAGCATCTCTTCGGTGACATCTGGACCAGGCCCGGCCTGTCGATGCGGGACAAGCGGCTGTTGACCCTGGCGTCGGTGACCGCGGTGGGGAACTCCGATCTGGCCGAGATCCAGATCAACGCGGCCCTGCACAACGAGGAATTCACCGCCGAGGAACTCAAGGAGGTGGCCGTGTTCATCACGCACTACCTGGGATTCCCGCTCGGGTCCAAGCTCGACGGCGCCGTGAGCAAGGTGGTGCGGCAGCGTCGCAAGGCCGAGAAGGCCCAGGGCGCGGAGGACAAGCGCGCCAATGTCGATGCCGCGCTGCGGATGCATTCCGGGAAATCACTCGATGACCAGTAGGTATGCCGCGCTCTCGCGCGACGAGCTGGCCACCCTGGTACCCGAGCTGCTGCTGATCGGGCAGTTGATCGATCGCTCCGGAATGGCCTGGTGTATCAGCAGTTTCGGTCGTGAAGAGATGCTGCAGATCGCCATCGAGGAGTGGGCGGCATCGAGTCCGCTCTACACCCGGCGGATGCAGAAGGCGCTCAACTACGAGGGCGTCGACATCTACACCCTGTTCAAGGGCCTGCAGCTCGATATCGGTGCCCCGCCGCAGTTCATGGATTTCCGCTATATCGTGCACGACCGTTGGCACGGCGAGTTCTACCTCGATCACTGTGGGGCGCTGCTGGACGTCGAGCCGATGGGCCCCGATTACGTCAAGGGGATGTGCCACGACATCGAGGACCCGACCTTCGATGCCACCGCACTGGCCACCAACCGCAAGGCGCAGGTCCGGCCTATCCACCGGCCGCCGCGCACCCCCGCCGATCAGCACCCGCACTGCCGCTGGACCGTCATCATCGACGAGTCCTACCCCGAGGTCCCGTTCATCCCCGAGATGGACATCGTCGCCGCGACCCACGCGCACGCGTGTGAGCTGGACCCGATCGACCCCGATGACGACGGAGCGAGCGACTATTCCGGTGAGCTGCTCGCCGACGTCGACTTCGCCGCCTTCTCCCATTCGGCGTTGGTGCGAATCGCCGACGAGGTGTGCCTCCAGATGCACCTGCTGGTCAAGTCGTTCCAGATCGCGGTGGAGAAACGGGCGGGCGGGGACACGGAGCTGGCCCGGTCGATCCGCACCAAACAGCTCATCGGCATCGCCGGCGTAGCGGCCGAACGCATCCACAAGGCGCTCAAGCTGCCGAAGAACACCGCAGGCGCCCTGCGGGTGCTGGAATTGCACCCGCTGCTCAACCCTGCCGCCTATGTGTCGGCCGATATCGACCCGGGCTTCGTGCATGTGCGCCGATCCCCGGCGTACGAGGACGGGGCCTGGATCTCCCTGATCGCACCGGTCGCCGACGCCCCGCTGCAGGCCATCGCCACCGCCGTCGACCCGCATCTGCGCGCCGAGGTATCCGGCACCGAATCGGACTGGACCGTTCGGGTGATCGAAACTGACACGGCGGCCAAGAAACTGCCCGAGGTCGAGGTGTGCGAGTTCAGTCACGGCGCGTCCTGGGTGTTCGAGGAGCGTCAGTCGCTGCCGCTCACCGTGGTCTGACCGCGATTTGTGGAGCCGCACCCGCGCTGAGTGCGGCGCAGACTCCGCAAATCGCAGGGCGTCAGGGTCGCAGGGCCGGGGCGACCCAGCGCCGCAGGTAGGCGCGTAACTGCTCACCGGTGCGTGGCGGCCGTCCCGGGTCGACGACGAAGGACTGGATGATACGCAGCAGGTGCTCGGCGAGCTCGTCGATTTCGTCATCGGCGAAACCTGCTGCGGCCCAGTCGACATCGAAGCGCCGGACGACCGACTGGGCGAATTGCAGGCCGATATCTGAGGTTACCGATCCGCTGAGCGAAGGCGATCGTTCAGGGGCCAACAGTAGTCCGATGTGTTTGTCCTTGGGCAGCCATTCCAGCGCCGTCGCAATCGCCTCGGTCGCGGCGGCGGCGGGATCGGTGATGCCGCGGATATGGTTGGCCAGCCGCTCCAGGAAATCGGTCGCGGCCACCACACCGGCCTGCATCAGCAGTGCATCGGTGCTCGGGAAATAGCGATAAACAGTCTGGCGGGTGACTCCGAGGGTTCTGGCGACATCGGCGATGGAAAAATCGGCGCCCCGCTCGTCGATGGCCCGGCCCGCGGCCGCCAGGATACGGGCGACGGCCTCCTCGTCACTGGCCGGCGCCGCACCCGACCACCCGTGGGTTCGCACGCGCAGAATTGTAGCGATCAGGAGTAGGAAACCTGCAGTTCCTTCACTCCGTTGATCCAACCGGACCGAAGGCGCTGCGGCTCAGCCAGTTTGGAGATGTCGGGGATCTGGTTGGCGATCTCGTTGAAGATCAGCTTGATCTCCATGCGGGCCAGATTGGCCCCGATGCAGAAATGAGCGCCGTTTCCGCCGAAGGCCAGATGCGGGTTGGGGTTGCGCAGGATGTCGAACCGGAACGGGTCGGTGAACACGGATTCGTCGTAGTTGGCCGAGCTGTAGAACAGCCCGACCCGCTGTCCTTGTTTGATGGTGACCCCGCCGACCTCGGTGTCCTGGAGCGCGGTGCGCTGGAAGCAGTGCACCGGGCTGGCCCAGCGGATGATCTCCTCGATCGCGGTATCGGGCCGCTCGCGCTTGAAAAGCTCCCACTGGTCCGGGTTTTCGAGAAACGCGTTCATCCCGTGAGTCATCGCATTGCGGGTGGTCTCGTTGCCCGCCACGGCCAGCAGGATCACGAAGAACGCGAACTCCACCTCGGTGATGCCCTCTTCGTCACCAAGATCGGCCTGGACCAGGCGGGTGACGATGTCATCGGCCGGGCACTTGCGTCGTTGTTCGGCCATGTTGTAGGCGTAACCCATCAGCTCCGCGTTGGCGGTGGTCGGGTCGCTGTCGAAATCCGGGTCGTCGGTGTTCATGATGCAGTTCGACCAGTGGAAGATCTTTGCCCGGTCCTCTTCGGGCACTCCGATCAGATCGGCGATGGCCTGCAGCGGTAGTGGCATCGCCACGTCATCGACGAAATTGCCGGAGCCACGCTCGGCGGCTCGTGCCACGATCTCGCGCGCCGCCACCGCCAGCTTCTCCTCCAGCGCTGCCACCGAGCGTGGGGTGAACAGGCGCGAGACCAGCTTGCGCAACCGGGTGTGCTCCGGGGTGTCGTGGTTGATCAGCAGGGCCTTGGTCAGGTCGAGTTGGTCGGCGGTGATGCCGTCGGGGAGCCGCATGACCGCGCCCTTGGCGTTGGTGGACCAGCTGTCGCCGCTGTTGCGGGAGATGGTCTTGACATCCTCGTGCCGGCTGATGACCCAGTACCCGCCGTCATCGAATATCGACTCGCCCTGGGCGTTCCACCAGATCGGCGCGGTCTTGCGCAGGTAGGCGAACTCGGTGACCGGGAGTCCCTGCAACAGCACCTCCGGATCGGTGAAGTCGTACCCCGCACCGAACGGACACGCATCCATCGTCGTCATCGACAGCCCTCGCTTCTGTGACCTACCGCACTCATTGCATCGACCATACATGTCGCTGTCAAGTGTATGGCCGTGGTCCGGGCACGCGGATCGTCGCGATGCGGATAGGCTTGTCGCCCGTGCGCGTCCTCGTCATCGGATCCGGAGCCCGTGAACACGCCCTGCTGCTGGCGCTGCGGCGCGACCCGCAGGTCGACTGGTTGGGGGTGGCGCCCGGCAACGCCGGCACCGCGGCCCTGGCCGACCAGTACGAACTCGACATCACCTCGGGCCCCGCCGTGGTGGCGCTGGCTCGCAAGGTCGACGCCGATCTGGTCGTGGTGGGTCCGGAGGTCCCGCTGGTGCTCGGCGTCGCCGATGCGCTGCGCGACGCCGGGATCGTCTGCTTCGGGCCGTCCAAGGACGCCGCCCGCATCGAAGGGTCCAAGGCGTTCGCCAAAGACGTCATGAGCGCCGCCGGTGTGCGCACCGCGACGAGCGAGATCGTCGACAACCCCGCCAAGCTGGACGCGGCCCTGGACCGGTTCGGTCCGCCCGCGGGCCAGGCGGCCTGGGTGGTCAAGGACGACGGGCTGGCCGCGGGCAAGGGCGTGGTCGTCACGACCGACCGGGACGACGCCCGGGCGCATGCCGCCGCGCTCCTGGATTCCGGTCACCCCGTACTGCTCGAATCCTTCCTGGATGGACCCGAGGTGTCGCTGTTCTGTGTCGTCGACGGCGAGACCGTCGTGCCGCTGCTACCGGCCCAGGACTTCAAGCGCGTCGGTGACAATGACAGCGGCCCCAACACCGGCGGGATGGGTGCCTACACCCCGTTACCGTGGCTGCCTGCCGAGGTGGTCACCCACATCGTCGACGAGATCGTCAAACCGGTTGCCGCCGAGATGGTCTCGCGCGGCAGTTCGTTTTCCGGACTGCTCTATGCCGGTCTGGCGATCACGTCCGCGGGACCGTCGGTGGTGGAGTTCAACTGCCGCTTCGGGGATCCGGAGACCCAGGCGGTGCTCGCGCTGTTGGAATCCCCGCTCGGCGGACTGCTGCACGCGGCAGCCACCGGAACGCTGGCCTCCTTCGGAGAGTTGCGGTGGAAGGATGGCGCGGCCGTCACGGTGGTGATCGCCGCCGAGAACTATCCCGGCCGCCCCCGCACCGGGGACGTCATCATCGGGGCGGAGGCGCCGGGAGTGCTGCATGCCGGTACCGCCCGGCGTGCGGACGGTGCCGTGGTCTCTGCCGGCGGGCGGGTGTTGTCGGTCGTCGGTACCGGCGACGATCTCGACGCCGCGCGGGCGCAGGCATATGGGCTGATCGACTCGATCAAGTTGCCCGGCAGCCACTTTCGTACCGATATCGGGCTCGCGGCGGCCGAGGGCCGGATCAGCCTCTGACCAACAGCGGTGCCAGCCAAGAGATCTCGGCGGGCAACTGCTGGCTCCAGAACGCGCCGTCGTGGCCGCCCGGGGAGAATCCACCGGCAGGCGGGGTGGGCAGCCCGGCGATGAACTCCCGCGTCGCCGACGCGAACGGGTCACTGTTTCCGCAGTCGATCCGCACCGGAATCTGGCCCAGCGCGGGAAGGCCCCACACGCTGTTGGCCTCGTAGTCGGCGGCATCGTCGAAGGCCCCCGGTGCCGCCGCCCCCGGCGAGGTCCACAGCGCGGGACTCACCGCACAGATGGCCGCGGTGCGGGCGGGCCCCAGTCGCGCGCCGAGCAGCAGCGCTCCATAGCCGCCCATCGACCAGCCGATGAACCCGACGCGCGACGTGTCCAGATCCTGGTCGGTGAGCATCGGCAGCAACTCATCGAGCACCATCGACCCGGCATCCTCGCCGGAGGCCCGCTTGTGCCAATATCCGCCGCCACCGTCGACCGCGACCACCGCGAACGGCGGCAGGCCCGCGGCCACCGCCTCGGCAAGGCCCTGCTCGACGCCGCCGGCCATCACCGTGGCGGCATCACTGCCCTTGCCGTGCAACGCGATCACCGGCCGCAGCGGCGCCGTCTGGCCCGGCGGCCGGGCGATCGCCCAGTTCGTCTGTAACCCCCCGCGGGCAGCCGAGCGAAACGATCCCGACTGGTATGTCGGAGCCGGTTGGGCGCGTGCGACGGGTGCGGTCGCCGATCCCACGGCGTAACCGGCGAGAGCTCCCAAACCCATCCGTAACAGGGCGCGGCGATTCGGTGCAGGCATGTGCGACATCCTGCCATCGACGTTTGATCTTGGTCCCGAGGCGATACATGTGTAACGCCGTAATGATTGCCGAAAAACCCCATGCAACTGGGATTTCGCTGGCACGATGCAATGCGTGACGGCGGCGGTGACCCCCAAGGGAGAGCGGCGGCGGGGCGCTCTGGTCAGCGCCGCCGCCGATCTGCTCTGCGAGGGTGGCATCGACGCGGTACGGCATCGTGCGGTCGCCGCCCGGGCCGGATTGCCGCTGGCATCGACCACCTACTACTTCTCCTCGTTGGAGGATTTGATCGCCAAGGCGGTCGAGCACGTGGGGATGCGCGAGGCCGAGCAGCTCCGCGCCCAGGTCGCCAGCCTGTCACGGCGTAGGCGCGGTGCGGAGTCGACGGCGGATCTGCTGGTGGATCTGCTGGTCGGTGACGCCCCCGGGGTGTGCGTGCCCGAGCAGCTGATCTCGCGCTATGAACGTCTGATCGCGTGTGCGCGGCAACCCGAACTGCGCGATATCCAACGCCGCATCCTGCGGCAGCGCACCGATGCGGTGGTCGAAGTCGTCGAGCGGTCGGGCCGTGCGGTGCGCACCGAACTCGTCACCGCTCTGGTGTGCGCGGTGGACGGAGCTGTGGTTGCCTCATTGGTGGATGAAGGGGAGGGTCCCCGCGCAACCGCACGAGCGACGTTGATCGATGTGATCGATGTACTCGCGCCGGTCGACGACCGGGTTGCGCACGTCTGAGATCAGTGAGGGGGCGGCAGTGTCAGAGCCGAAATCCAACGACGAACCGCAGCTGCGAAGGGTCATGGGGCCCGGTCTGCTGTTGTTGTTCATCGTCGGCGACATCCTGGGCACCGGCGTCTACGCGCTCACCGGTCAGGTCGCGGGCGAGGTCGGTGGCGCGGCATGGCTGCCGTTCCTCATCGCCTTCCTGATCGCGACCGTCACCGCGTTCTCCTATCTGGAACTGGTCACCAAGTATCCGCAGGCGGCCGGCGCAGCGCTCTACGCGCACAAGGCTTTCGGCATCCACTTCGTCACCTTCCTGGTCGCTTTCGTGGTGATGTGCTCGGGCATCACCTCGGCGTCGACGGCATCGCAGGCCTTCGCCTCCAACTTCGTCAAAGGCTTCGGCCTGGACTGGGGCAAGTTCGGCATCGCTGCGATCGCCTTGGCATTCATGGCGATTCTGGCGGCGATCAACTTCCGCGGCGTCAGCGAGAGCGTCAAGTTGAACGTGGTCCTCACGATCGTCGAGATCACCGGCCTCGGCGTGGTGATCCTGGTCGGGCTGTGGGCCTTCACCCAGGGTGGCGACGTCGACTTCTCCCGGGTGACCGTGTTCGAAAGCGAAGGCGACCGAAGCACATTCGTCGCCGTGACGGCCGCGACCTCGCTGGCGTTCTTCGCCATGGTCGGTTTCGAGGACTCGGTCAACATGGCCGAGGAGACCAAGGACCCGGTCCGCATCTTCCCCAAGGTCCTGCTCACCGGTCTGGGTATCGCGGGTGTCGTATACGTCTTGGTGTCGATCATCGCGGTCGCGCTGGTGCCGATCGGCGACCTCAAGGAGAGCTCTACCCCGCTGGTGGACGTCGTCGAGGCTGCCGCGCCGGGACTGCCCATCGACACGCTGTTCCCGTTCATCACCATGTTCGCCGTCTCCAACACGGCGCTGATCAACATGCTGATGGCCAGCAGGCTCATCTACGGTATGGCGCGCCAGCACGTGCTGCCGCCGGTGCTCGGTCAGGTGCACCGGACCCGCCACACTCCCTACGTTGCCATCGCCTTCACCACCGTGATCGCATTCGGGCTGATCTTCTACGTGTCCGCCTTCGCCAGCAGCAAGGCGATCTCGATCCTGGGCGGTACGACATCACTGCTATTGCTGGCGGTCTTCACGATCGTCAACATCGCGGTGCTGGTGCTGCGCCGCGACGTGAAGGCCGACGGCGCGCATTTCCGCACTCCGACGGTGCTGCCTGTGATCGGGGCGCTGGCCTCGGCCTATCTGGTCACCCCGTTGTCCGGGCGGCCGGCGCAGCAGTATCTGCTGGCCGGCCTGCTGGTCGTCACCGGTGTCGTCCTCTATGGGGTGACCACGCTGATCAATCGGCAACTCGGGATCCGCGGTGAGGGCATCACCGATCCGAGCCATCTCGAGGACGCCCCCTAAGCTGTGTGTCCGTGACGATCCCGAATGTTCTGGCCAACCGCTACGCAAGCGCCGAGATGGCCGAGATCTGGTCGCCGGAGAACAAGATCATCGCCGAGCGCCGGCTTTGGCTGGCCGTCCTGCGCGCCCAGTCCGAACTCGGCATTCCGGTCCCGGACGGGGTCGTCGAGGACTACGAGCGGGTGCTCGGAACCGTCGATCTCGACTCCATCGCGGCGCGCGAACGGGTGACCCGCCACGATGTGAAGGCCCGTATCGAAGAATTCAACGCCCTCGCCGGCCACGAGCACGTGCATAAGGGCATGACCAGCCGCGACCTGACCGAGAACGTCGAGCAGCTGCAGATCCGGCAATCGCTGGAACTGGTGTTCGCCCACGGCGTCGCGGTCGTCGCGCGGTTGGCCGAGCGGGCGGTGCTCTACCGCGATCTGGTGATGGCCGGTCGCAGCCACAACGTCGCCGCCCAGGCCACCACCCTCGGTAAGCGATTCGCCTCGGCCGCCGAGGAGACGCTGGTGGCGCTGATTCGGCTGCGTGAACTGATCGACCGGTACCCGCTGCGCGGGGTGAAGGGCCCGATGGGAACGGCCCAGGACATGCTCGATCTGTTCGGTGGCGATGCGGGCAAGCTCGCCGAGTTGGAACGTCGGGTTGCCGAGTTCCTGGGCTTCACCGACGTTTTCACCAGCGTTGGGCAGGTGTACCCGCGATCGTTGGACCACGATGTGGTGTCCGCCCTCGTGCAGCTGGGCGCGGGTCCGTCCTCGTTCGCGCACACCATCCGCCTGATGGCGGGCCACGAACTGGTCACCGAGGGCTTCGCGCCGGGCCAGGTCGGGTCCTCGGCCATGCCGCACAAGATGAACACCCGCTCCTGTGAACGGGTGAACGGGTTGCAGGTGGTGCTTCGCGGTTACGCGTCGATGGCCGCCGAACTGGCGGGTGCGCAATGGAACGAGGGTGACGTGTTCTGTTCAGTGGTGCGCCGGGTGGCACTGCCGGACGCCTTCTTCGCCATCGACGGACAGACCGAGACATTCCTGACCGTGCTGGACGAGTTCGGCGCCTACCCGGCCGTCATCCAGCGCGAACTGGACCGCTACCTGCCGTTCCTGGCCACCACCCGGATCCTGATCGCCGCGGTGCGCGCCGGCGTCGGCCGCGAAACCGCGCACGAGGTCATCAAGGAGCATGCGGTGGCCGTCGCGCTGGCCATGCGCGAGAAGGGTGCCGAACCCGATCTGCTGGACCGGTTGGCCGCCGATCCGCGCCTGCCGCTGGATCGGATCGCCCTCGATGACGCGCTGGCCGACAAGGCGGCGTTCACCGGCGCCGCCGGTGACCAGGTCGACGGCGTCGTCGCCGCCGTCGGGGAACTGATCGGCCGTTATCCCGACGCGGCGAAGTACACCTCGGGCGCCATTCTGTGACCCTGGCCGACCTCACCGATCTGGACAATTTCGCGCGCGGATTCCCGCACGAATTGTTCGCGCTGCATCGTCGTGAGGCTCCGGTCCACTGGCACGAACCGACCGTGCACACACCCGACGGCGAGGGCTTCTGGTCGGTGGCGACCTATGCCGAAACCCTTGCCGTTCTGCGTGATCCGCAGACCTACTCCTCGGTGACCGGCGGCGCGCGACCCTACGGGGGAACGCTGCTACAGGACCTCGCCGTTGCCGGTCAGGTGCTCAACATGATGGATGACCCGCGGCACGCCCAGATCCGGCGGTTGGTCAGTTCCGGATTGACCCCGCGGATGATCACCCGCGTCGAAGAGGATCTGCGCGCCCGTGCCCGCACCCTGCTGGAGGCGGTCACACCGGGTGAACCGTTGGATTTCCTGGTCGATGTCGCCGCCGAACTGCCGATGCAGATGATCTGCATCCTGTTGGGAGTCCCCGATTCCGAACGGCACTGGTTGTTCGAGGCGATCGAGCCGCAGTTCGACTTCGGCAAGGCGCGAAGTGCTGCGGTCGGGCAGTTGAGCGCCGAAGAGGCCGGCTCGCGGATGTACAGCTACGGGATGGACCTGATCGCCGCGAAACGGGCCACTCCGACCGATGACATGCTCTCGGTGGTCGCCAATGCGGAGCTGGACGACACCGCGACCCCGTTGTCCGATCTGGAGCTTTATCTGTTCTTCAGTCTGCTGTTCAGTGCCGGTGCGGAGACCACCCGCAATGCCGTTGCGGGTGGGCTGCTGGCACTCATCGAGCATCCCGAGCAATTCGATCTGCTGCGCGGCGACCTGTCGCTGTTGTCATCGGCCATCGAGGAGATGGTGCGCTGGACCACTCCGTCACCGTCGAAGCGGCGCACCGCCACCGCCGCGGTGACACTGGGTGGCTGCCGGATCGAGCCAGGGCAGAAGGTGCAGATCTGGGAAGGTTCGGCCAATCGCGACCCGGCGGTGTTCGTCGACCCCGACAAGTTCGACATCACCCGGAAACCCAACCCGCACTTGGGTTTCGGTCAAGGTGTCCACTACTGCCTCGGTGCCAACCTGGCCAGGCTCGAACTTCGGGTGCTGTTCGAGGAACTGCTCACCCGGTTCGGCTCGGCCCGGCTGGTGGCGCCGGTCGAGTGGACCCGCAGTAACCGGCACACCGGGATGCGGCACATGTACGTCGAGTTCGGCTGATCGTTACCCTCGCAGGTATGGTTTCGAGCCCCGACGATCACCTCCGCGTCTCCGATGCCGACCGGGCGCGGGTGAACGGACTGCTCGAACGCGCCGTATCCGAGGGCATGTTGACCCTCGACGAGTTCGCCGATCGGACGGATTCGGTGCTGGCCGCCCGCACCCGCGGAGAACTGCGTACCGTCCTCGCCGATCTGCCTGCCCAGCAGCTCGGGGTGCCGGCCCGCCCGCAGCTGCCACCCGATCAGCTCCGCGGCTGGATGACATCGATCGACCGCCGCGGCATCTGGACGGTCGCACCGATGCTCGTGCTGCACACCCGGATGTGCAGCACCACACTGGACTTCACCTCGGCGGTGTTACCGGGGCCGGTGGTCCAGGTGGTCATCGACGACTACTGCAGCTCCACCGAGCTCATCCTGCCGACGGGCGCTACCGCGGATGTCAACGGTGTCGACGCACTGATGGGCAGCTCGACGGTCAAGGTGCGGGGGACCCCGCCCTCGGATCAGCTGCATGTCATCGTGCGCGGGCGGATCCGACTGGGCTCGGTGACCGTGCGGCATCCGTTCGGGAGTTGGCTGCGCCGACTCGGCGGCGGAGGCGGATCCGCCTAGGTTAGGCTCGCCTAATGCTGCGCGTCACGGCCATGCTGGCCACCCTCGTCCTTGCCGTCGGCGTCCTCGCGGGGTGCGCGAGTAGCGAGACGGCCGATCCCGGGCCGGCCGGCGATGCCGTCACCATCTCGCACAAGTTCGGCGAGACCACGGTGCCTGCCAACCCGCGCAATATCGTCACGATGGGCTGGAACGACCAGGATTTTGTGCTGGCGCTCGGTGTCGTCCCGGTGGGGACCCGCGCCTGGTATGACAACTACAACGACTTCCCCTGGGTCAAGGCCGAGACCGACGGTAAGGGCGTGCCGATCATCGAGGGTGACACCATCAACTTCGAGGCGGTCGCGGCAGCCAAACCCGATGTCATCTTCGCCATCTACGAGACCATCGACCAGAAGACCTACGACCAGCTGTCTCAGATCGCGCCGACGGTGATCCAGTCCGCCGATTACCCGGATGAGGAAACCCCCTGGAACGTCCAGCTCCTGACCACAGGCAAGGCGCTGGGCAAGGAGCAGCGGGCCAAGGAACTCGTCGACGAGGTCGAAGCCAAGATCGCGCAGGCCACCGGCGACCATCCGGAATTCGCGGGCAAGACCCTGGTTGCCGATTTCAGCTCCGAGGTCGACGCGCCCTACCTGATCGGCAAGGGTGACCCGCGGCGTGCCCTGTTCGACGAGCTCGGGTTCGGCGCGCAGGACACCGTCGGCGAGGTCTCCCAGGAGAAGCTGAGCCTGCTCGAGGGCGATGTGCTGTTCGTCAACGGGGTCACCAAGCAGCAGCTGGCAGCCTCACCGGCATTCCAGCGACTTTCCGTGGTGCGCGAGGACCGCACCCTCTACGCCGGATCGGAGTCGACGCTGAGCGGCGCATTGGCCTACGGCGGGCCCAATGCCCTGCTCTACGCCATCGACCTGCTGGTTCCGCAGTTGAGCAACGCTCTGACAGGCAGGCCGGTCGCCGACCTGTCGGACTCCTAGCGACGGCGGGCGCGGTCGCGCGGCGAGGCGCGCGGAACCACCAACGGTGTTCCGGTTTCCGGGTCGTCGATGATCTGGCATTTCATGCCGTAGACATCCTCGACGAGATCCGCGGTGATCACGCGCGCCGGTTCGCCCTGGGCGACGATGCGGCCGGCCTTCATCGCGATGATCTGATCGGCGAAGCGGCACGCATGGTTCAGATCGTGCAGCACCGCGACGATGGTGCGGCCCTGGGTGTCGTTCAGTTCGGCGAACAGGTCCAGCAATTCGATCTGGTGGGCGATATCGAGGAACGTGGTCGGCTCGTCCAGCAGGATCAGCGGGGTCTGCTGGGCCAGCACCATCGCCACCCATACCCGTTGCCGCTGGCCGCCGGACAGCTCGTCGACAGCCCGTCCCGACAGGGCCGTCACCCCGGTGGCCTCCATCGCCTCGGCCACCGCCACCTCGTCGTCGCGGGTGAACTGGCGAAGTACCCGCTGATGCGGAAACCGGCCCCGGGCAACCAGATCGGCGACGGTGATGCCCTCCGGCGCGATCGAGGACTGCGGGAGCAGGCCCAGCTTGCGGGCGACATCCTTGGTGCGCAGCGAGCTGATATCGGCGCCATCGAGGAGCACCTGTCCCCCGGCGGGACGCAACAACCGAGCCAGTCCCCGTAGGAGCGTCGACTTTCCACAGGCGTTGGGCCCCACGATCGCGGTGATGGCACCCTCGGTGATCTCGGCGTTCAAACCGGACACGATCGGGGTGTCCGAGTAGCCGAGCGTCAGGTCCTGCGCGCGCAACGTTGCCATGTTCTCCCTATCGCCGTGCCTGAAAGATCAGCAGCCACACCAGATACAACCCACCGGCCACCACCGTGACCGCGCCCACCGGAAGCTCGGCGGGAGCGAAGATACGCAGCGCGATCAGATCGCTGGCAAGCAGCAGAACGGCGCCCATCACCGCCGAGGACACCAGCCCGACCCCGGGCGTCGCGGTCAACCGGCGCACCAATTGCGGGGCGGCCAGCGCGACGAACGATATCGGCCCGGCGGCCGCCGTCGCCACCGCGATCAACACCACCCCGGCCCCGAAGTAGGCCAGCCTGGCGCGTTCCGGGCTCACCCCGAGCGCACCCGCCACATCGTCACCCATCTGCAGCACCGGCAGTTGCGGCCCGATGGCCACCACGCCGAGCAGCGCGATCGCGACACAGACCAGCACCGGGCCGACTTGTTCCCACCGCAGACCGTTGAGCGTGCCCTGCTGCCAGATGGCCGCCGTCACGGCCTGATGCAGCTTGAGCTTGAGGATGATCCATTGATTCAGCGAGCTGAGCACGGCACTGACCGCGATGCCGACGATGATCAGCCGGAAACCGGCAATACCGTTGCGGTACGCCAGCAGATAGACCGCCACCGCGGTGAGCAGACCGCCGATCACCGCACCACCGGCGGTCAGGTAGTAGCCACCACCGAAGAGCGCGATCGCCACCAGCGCGCCGGTATAGGAACCGAACCCGAAACCGATGACATCCGGGCTGCCGAGCGGATTGCGTGTCAGGGCCTGGAAGATTGCGCCGGACACCCCGAGTGCGGCGCCGATGACGAGGGCCGCGACGATGCGCGGCATCCGCCACTGCAGCACCACGACACTGGTGAAGCTGCGGTCGGAACCGGTCAGCACGGCGATGACCTCGGCGGGGGAGACCGGGTACTCACCGACCCCGAGGGCAAGCACCGCCAACAACAGCGCGGCGGCGCCCAGCGCCGACAGCACCGCGATGCTGCGCCAGGAAGCCCGCAGGGCGACCCGCGATCCGCGCCGGACCACCAGCTGTGGGCGGCCGAAATCGATGCTCACAGCGCGCTGGCCTTGCTGCGGCGCACCAGCCAGATCAGGACCGGGGCACCCAGGAACGCGGTGACGATGCCTGCGGGTAGTTCACCGGGGGCCACCACCACGCGCCCCACGATATCGGCGGCCAGTAGCAGCGCGGGTCCGGCGACCACGCAGAACGCGCAGATCCACCGCCAGTCCGGGCCGGTGAACCACCGCACCGCATGGGGGACCATCAACCCGACGAAGCCGATCGGACCGGCCGCAGCGGTCGCTGCTCCGGCGAGCAGCGTCACCGCGATCAGCCCGAGCGCCCGCGTGCGCACGACATTGCCGCCCATGGCGACGGCCAGATCATCACCGAGCGCGATCGCGTTGAGCCCGCGGCTGATGTAGAAGCACAACACCGCGCCCACCACGATGAACGGCGTCACCACCCACACGGCGTCCAGTCCGCGGCCGTCGAGCGCACCGGCATCCCAGAATCGCATCGAGTCGAAGGCACGTGGGTTCTGCAGCCGGATGGTGAAGGAGACGCCGTCGGCGACCGCGCCCACCGCGACACCGGCCAACAGCATCCGCACCGGGGTCACGACGGCGCGACCGGCGGTGCCCACCAGATAGACCAACACCATGGCAATGGCCGCGCCGAGGAAGGCGAACCAGACGTAGGTCAGCAGCGAACTCATATGCAGGAAGGCGATCGCGGCCACGACGAACAGGCCGGCGACGGCATCGATGCCCAGGATCTGGCTGTCCGCCAGCGGGTTACGGGTCAGACCCTGGATCAAGGCCCCGGACAAACCGAGCGCGATGCCGACCACGATGCCCAGCACCGTCCGCGGGATGCGCAGATCGTGGACGATCCACTGATCACCGGTATCGGTGAAATCGGTCACCGCCTGCCATACCGTCGAGAGCGCGACACTCTCGGTGCCGATCGCCAGGCTGAGCACGCACATCAGCCCCAGCGTCGCGATGGCCAGGAGCAGACCGGCGGGGCGGCGGTCGCGCATGCTGACTGCGACGGCCGACGACATAAGGGCACGCTAACTCACCGTCCCGTCGGCGTGCGTGCCCACGTCCCTACAGACGCACGCCCGCCGCGTGCAGTTCCAGCAGCGCCAGACCTCGGATGGCGGGGCGGTCGTCACGACGCCACGCCCCGATCGGATCGGGATCCACCGCCGTCAGCTTGGCCAGTGGACGGTTGGCCAGCGCCCGCATGGCCAGCAGTTCCTGCCCGGCATGCGTCGAGGCGAGGGTGAGCACCGTCAACTTGCGGCGGAAGAACCGAATCCGCAGGTAGAGCCACGGCATGGCCACCGCGAGGATCGGTGTCGCGGCCACCGCGACCGCCAGCACCCAGGCCAGCCAACTCGCCGTGGAATCGAGATTATGACCGGCACCGGCGATCTCGGCGGCCGCATCGCTGGCGGCACGCAGTGGGCCGCTCAACCCGTTGCCGATCAGCGGCACACCGTCGACACTGTTCCCCGCTGAGTCCAGGCTGCCCGAGACGCCGTCGGCGCCGTCGTGCACCTGACGGCCCACGTCGGCGATGGTGGCGACGGCGGTATACACCGCGCTGCCCACCAGCACCCAGATCGCGGTCCATCCGATGACGACGACATCGCTGATGATCTGGGCCAGCAACCGGCCGGGTTTGGTCGCGTAGGGCAGGTACCGCAGTCTCATGGAAAAGATCCCAGCACATAGGGTGGGCCAATGCGCCCAGCTCTGACCGACTACCAGCATCTGGCCAGCGGCAAGGTACGCGAGTTGTACCGCATCGATGCCGACCATCTGTTGTTCGTCGCCTCCGACCGCATCTCGGCGTTCGACCACATCCTGGACACCGAGATTCCGGACAAGGGCCGGATCCTCACCGCGATGAGCGTGTTCTTCTTCGACCACCTCGCGGTGCCGAACCACCTGGCCGGACCGCCGGATGACGAGCGCATCCCGCAGGAGGTGCTGGGCCGCGCCCTGGTCGTCCGCGCGTTGGAGATGCTGCCGGTGGAATGTGTGGCCCGCGGTTACCTGACCGGCTCCGGACTGTTGGACTATCAACGCACGGGTTCGGTGTGCGGGATCGAGCTGCCCGCCGGTCTGGTCGAGGCCAGCAAGTTCGCCGAGCCGCTGTTCACCCCGGCCACCAAGGCCGAGATCGGCGCGCACGACGAGAACGTCTCCTTCGACGCGGTCGTCGACTTGGTCGGCGCCGAGCGCGCCGCGAGGTTGCGCGAGGCCACGCTGAACATCTACGCACGCGCCGCCGAGCACGCGTTGGGCAAGGGCATCATCGTCGCCGACACGAAGTTCGAGTTCGGCATCTCCACCAGTGGGGACACCGCCGGCGAACTGGTGCTCGCCGACGAGGTGCTGACGCCGGACTCGTCGCGGTACTGGCCCGCGGACTCCTACCGGGAGGGCGTGGTGCAGCCCAGCTATGACAAGCAGTTCGTCCGTAACTGGCTGACCGGGCCGGACTCGGGGTGGGACCGCCACGGTGATGCGCCACCTCCACCGCTGCCCGCCGAGATCGCCGCGGCCACGAGGGCCCGTTATATCGAGGCCTACGAGAGGATTTCGGGTTTGAGTTTCTCCGATTGGATCGGTTCATGAGCACGGTGCAGCCGCCGGTGGCCAAGCGGGTCGAGCACCGCCGCGAGCACCACGGTGATGTGTTCATCGATCCCTACGAATGGTTGCGCGACAAGGACAACCCGGAGGTCATCGCGCACCTGGAGGCCGAGAACGCACACACCGAGGCGGCCACCGCGGTGCTGGCGCCGTTGCGGCAGCGGATCTTCGACGAGATCAAGGCGCGCACGAAGGAGACCGATCTCTCCATCCCGACCCGCCGTGACAACTGGTGGTACTACGCGCGCAGTTTCGAGGGCAAGCAGTACGGCGTGCACTGCCGTTGCCCGATCAGCGATCCGGACGACTGGACGCCACCCGAGCTCGACGAGAACACCGCAGTCGCCGGTGAGCAGATCCTGCTCGACGAGAACGTCGAGGCCGAGGGGCACGAGTTCTTTTCCCTCGGCGCGGTCAGCGTGAGCGTCGACGGCAACATCCTGGCCTACTCGGTCGACGTCAAGGGCGACGAGCGGTATACCCTGCGCTTCAAGGACTTACGCACCAACCAGCTCTACGAGGACACCATCGTCGGCATCGGCTCCGGAGTGACCTGGGGTGCGGACAATCAGTCGGTGTACTACGTCACCGTCGACGACGCATGGCGTCCGGACACCGTGTGGCGGCATCGACTCGGCTCCGGGTTGCCCGCGCAGAAGGTGTATCACGAGGCAGACGAACGGTATTGGCTCGGCGTCGGGCGCACCCGCAGCGACAAGTACGTCATCATCGCCGCGGGCAGTGCGATCACCACCGAGATCCGCTACGCCGACGCCGCCGATCCGGAAGCGCCGTTCACCGTGGTGCTGCCGCGGCGCGACGGTATCGAATACTCCGTCGAGCACGCGGTGGTCGGCGGTGAGGACCGCTTCCTGATCTTGCACAACGACGGCGCGGTCAACTTCACCCTCGTCGACGCACCGGTCAGCGACCCGACAGCGTTTCGGACGCTGATCGAGCACCGCGATGACGTCCGCCTCGACGGGGTCGACGCCTTCGCGACACATCTGGTGGTCAGCTACCGCCGGGAGGCGTTACCCCGTATCCAGCTGTGGCCCATCGAATCCGACGGCTCCTACGGTGCGCCGACCGAGATCGCCTTCGAATCCGAGCTGATGTCGGCGGGCCTGGGCGGCAACCCGAACTGGTCCTCGCCGAAGCTGCGGGTCGGCGCGGTGTCCTGGGTGATCCCGGTGCGCATCTACGACCTGGATCTGGTCACCGGCGAGCGGACGCTGTTGCGCGAGCAACCCGTGCTGGGCGACTACCGGCCCGAGGATTACGTCGAACGCCGCGATTGGGCCGTCGCCGCAGACGGCGCGCGCATCCCGATCTCGATCGTGCACCGAGCCGGACTGGCGTTCCCGGCGCCGACACTGCTGTACGGGTATGGCGCCTACGAATCGTGTGAGGATCCGCGGTTCTCCATCGCGCGGTTGTCGCTGCTGGACCGTGGCATGGTGTTCGCCGTCGCGCATGTCCGTGGCGGCGGAGAGCTGGGGCGGCCCTGGTATGAGGACGGCAAGCTGCTCAAGAAGGCCAACTCGTTCACCGACTTCGTGGCCGTCGCCGAGCATCTGATCACCACCGATCTGACCCGGCCCGCCAATCTGGTGGCGCTCGGCGGCAGTGCCGGTGGGTTGCTGGTCGGCGCAGTGCTCAACATCGCCCCGCACCTGTTCGCCGGGGTGCTGGCCCAGGTGCCCTTCGTCGACCCGCTGACCACCATCCTGGATCCGTCGTTGCCGCTGACCGTCACCGAATGGGACGAATGGGGAAACCCGTTGGCGGACAAGGACGTCTACGAGTACATGAAGTCGTACTCGCCGTACGAGAACGTCGCATCCTTGGACTACCCGGCCGTGCTGGCGATGACCTCGCTCAACGACACCAGGGTCTACTACACCGAGCCCGCCAAATGGGTCGCCGCACTGCGCCACGCGCAGCTGACCCCCGACACCGCCAAGGTGCTGCTGAAAACCGAGATGGTGGCAGGGCACGGCGGGATCAGCGGGCGTTATGAGCGCTGGAAGGAGGCGGCCTTCCAGTACGCCTGGATCCTGGCCACCGCCGACCCGGAGAATCACGGTCAGGGACAGGTGCACAGCCTGTTCGGCGGACCCAAACTCTAGCGTCGGGCAGGATCGGCCGCTAGCGTCGAGGTGGTGAGCTTGCACAACATCCCGCTGACCACGCTCGACGGTGGTGCCGCGACCCTGGGCGAATTGTCCGACGGCGCAACGCTGGTGGTCAACGTCGCCTCCAAATGTGGTTTGACCCCGCAGTACACCGCCCTGGAGAAGCTGGCGCGCGACTACGCCGCACGCGGTCTGACCGTCGTCGGGGTTCCGTGCAACCAGTTCATGGGGCAGGAGCCCGGGACGGCCGAGGAGATCCAGTCATTCTGCTCCTCGACCTACGGGGTGACCTTCCCGCTGCTGGCCAAGACCGATGTCAACGGTGCGAATCGGCATCCGCTCTATGCCGAGCTCACCAAGACTGCCGACGCCGAGGGTACGGCGGGCGACGTCCAGTGGAATTTCGAGAAATTCCTGATCGGACCGGACGGCACGGTGGTCAACCGGTTCCGGCCGCAAACCGAACCCGATGCCCCTGAGGTGCTCAGCGCCATCGAGGCCGTGCTCCCCAGATAGCCAACTGGTGTCCGGGTGTTCGCAACCGTCGCGACATCTGACGTTGCCACACTGCGGGTGTGACTGCCGAACTGATCGTCTCGATATCCGGGATCAGGGACCGCACCCTGGCTGCCGCCGACGGATTCTGTGAGGACCTCGACAACCGCGGCATCCCGGTATCGCTGCTGGTGGCCCCGCGGCTGAAGGGCGGGTACCGGCTGGAACATGATCCACGCACGGTGGGCTGGCTGGCCGAGCGCCGCGCCGCCGGGGATGCCATTGTGCTGCACGGGTTCGACGAGGCCGCCACCAAGAAGCGCCGCAGCGAGTTCGCCACCCTGCCCGCGCACGAGGCGAATCTGCGGCTGATGGGAGCCGACCGGGCGATGGAGCACCTCGGGCTGCGCACGCGGCTGTTCGCCGCCCCCGGGTGGACGGTATCCGACGGCGCCGTCGCGGCACTGCCGCGCAACGGCTTCCGACTGCTGGCCGGTCTCACCGGGGTCACCGACCTGGTGCGCCGCCACACCGAGCGCACCCGGGTGCTCGGTATCGGTGCCGGCTTCCTGTCCGAACCGTGGTGGTGTCGCACGCTGGTGCTCTCCGCCGACCGCACTGCCCGCCGCGGCGGGACCGTGCGGCTGGTGGTCTCGGCCCGCCAGCTCGCCGAGACCGGCCCGCGCCGGGCTGTCTTCGACGCCATCGACCTGGCTGTGGGGCACGGCTGCCGCCCCGACACCTACCGGTGGGAGGCCGATCCCGCCCTCACCGACGCCGCCTGAGACTACGTTGGTCGGCATGGCTGATGCCGACGTGATCGTGGTGGGTGCGGGACTGGCAGGACTGGTCGCCGCTGCGGAGCTGATCGAACGCGGACGTCGCGTATTGATCGTCGACCAGGAGAATGCCGCCAATATCGGCGGGCAGGCGTACTGGTCCTTCGGTGGGTTGTTCCTGGTCGACAGTCCCGAACAGCGGCGCCTCGGCATCCGTGACAGCCACGAACTGGCGCTGCAGGACTGGCTCGGCAGCGCGGGATTCGACCGTGAGGAGGACCACTGGCCGCGCCAGTGGGCGCACGCCTACGTGGACTTCGCCGCCGGGGAGAAGCGCGCCTGGTTGCGTGAGCGCGGGTTGCAGACCTTCGCGATGGTCGGCTGGGCCGAACGCGGTGGTTATGGTGCGCTGGGGCATGGCAACTCGGTGCCGCGGTTCCACATCACCTGGGGAACCGGACCCGCGCTGGTCGACGTTTTTGCGCGCCGGCTGCATCGACAACCGAGGGCCAGGTTCGCCCACCGTCACCGTGTCGATGAGCTGATCGTCGAGAACGGGTCGGTGGTCGGGGTGCGCGGCGCGGTGTTGGAGCCCTCCGACGCACCGCGCGGCGCGCCGTCGTCACGCAACACCGTCGGTGAGTTCGAGTTTCGCGCCCAGGCCGTCGTCGTGGCCAGCGGTGGTATCGGGGGCAACCACGATCTGGTGCGCAAAAACTGGCCGGCCAGGATGGGGCGGGTGCCCAAGCAGCTGCTGTCCGGGGTGCCCGCGCACGTCGACGGCCGGATGCTGCAGATCAGCGAGTCGGCCGGGGCGAGCATCATCAACAGTGACCGGATGTGGCACTACACCGAGGGCATCACCAACTACGACCCGATCTGGCCCGATCACGGCATCCGAATCCTGCCCGGCCCATCGTCGCTGTGGCTGGACGCCACCGGCAAGCGCCTACCGGTCCCGCTGTACCCGGGTTTCGACACCTTGGGCACGCTGGAGTACATCACCACCACCGGCCAGGACTACACCTGGTTCGTGCTCAATGCCCGCATCATCGCCAAGGAGTTCGGCCTGTCCGGCCAGGAACAGAACCCCGATCTGACCGGGCGCAGCGTCCGGGCGGTGCTCGCCCGCGGACGCGACGGTGGACCGGCGCCGGTGCGAGCCTTCGTCGACAAGGGTGTCGACTTCGTCACCGGGAACACGTTGCGCGAGCTGGTGGTCGCGATGAACAAGGTCCCCGATGTCGAACCGCTGGACTACGCCACCGTCGAGGCCGAGGTCACCGCGCGCGACCGGGAAGTGGTCAACAAGTTCAGCAAGGACAGCCAGATCACCGCGATCCGCGGCGCCCGCGAGTACCTGCCGGACCGGATCGCGCGGGTGGTCGCACCGCACCGGCTGACCGACCCGAAGGCCGGGCCGCTGATCGCGGTGAAATTGCACATCCTGACCAGGAAGTCGTTGGGCGGTCTGGAAACCGACCTGCAGGCCCGGGCGCTACGCCCGGACGGCACGGTGTTCGACGGGCTGTACGCCGCAGGCGAGGCCGCCGGATTCGGCGGCGGCGGGGTGCACGGTTACCGCTCCTTGGAGGGAACGTTCCTCGGCGGTTGCGTGTTCTCCGGCCGGGCGGCGGGGCGCGCCGCGGCGGACGCCACCGCCTGAGGCCCGGCGGCCAGGATTGCCAGGCACACCATCGCGGTGGCGAAGAACACCGAACCGATGTTGTCGGTCAGATAGTGCAGATCGGTGGTCGCCATGCTGAGGGCTCCGATCACCCCGACCACCACGGCCAGCACCGTCACCCAGAGCACATAACCGGTGGCCACCACCAGCATCGCCGTCACCGTGATCGCGACGGCGGTGTGCCCGCTCGGATAGGCCAACGCATCACCCTTGTAGCGCCCGAACAGCGGTTTGAGCAGTCGGGTGATGAGCACCGACACCAGCGGGCAGAGCGCCACCACCACCGCCAGCCGCCACCGCCGCCGGATCAGCGCGATCAGCACCGCGATGGCCAGCGTCACCATCATCGTCAGCGACCAGCTGAAGTAGAGCATCCAGATCGGCTCGGGACCGAAGATGCGCTGCAGCACCGTCAGCGCCGAATCGTCGAAGGCCGTCGGCCCGCGGCCGACGACCAGTCCGAGCAGCACCATCGCCGTGATACCGATCGGCGGCCACCACAGCAGGATCCGGCGCGGGATCAGAACTGCGTTCCGTTCTCGGGATCGAGGACCTGGAAGTCGGTGTCGGTCATCTCCGAGAGCCTGCCGTAGAAGATGCCGCGCGCGGCGGGCTCGATGATGCCCTGGTGGATGGGCACCGCCCTGGCCGGCGCGACGGCGCGCAGGTAGTCCACGGCCTCGGACACCTTCATCCAGGGTGCGGCCGCGGGCGTGGCCAGCACGTCGACCGGTTCCCCTGGCACGAACAACGCATCACCGGGATGCATCAACCTGGCCGGGTGGTCGGCGTCGCCGATGAGATAGGACGTGTTGTCGATCACCGGCAGCTCGGGATGGATGACCGCATGGGTGCCCCCGACCCCGCGCACCGAAAGGTGCCCCAGGGTGAAGCTGTCCCCGGCGTGGACGGCCCGCCAGTCGCCGCCGAGCTGCGCCGCGGTCTGCGGGTCGGCGTAGAGCGCGGCCTGCGGGTTTGCCGCCACCAGCGCCGGTAGCCGGGCGGGATCGGCATGGTCGGGATGCTGATGGGTGATCATGATCGCGTCGAGTCCGGTGATGCCCTCGAAACCGTGGGAGAAGGTGCCCGGGTCGAACAGCACCGTCGTCTGTTTTCCGGTGCCATCCGGGAAGCTCGCGAGCAGGCACGAGTGGCCGAAGTGCGTCAGTTGCATGGCTCCATTGTGGCCCGACGGCGCGCCGGTACAGTTATGACCGTTCACGACCCGTACCGAACCCGAGAAGGAGCCCCCGTGGCCCGCGTCGTAGTGCACGTGATGCCCAAGGCCGAGATCCTCGACCCGCAGGGACAGGCCATCGTCGGCGCGCTGGGCCGCCTCGGCCACGCCGGCGTTTCCGATGTGCGCCAAGGCAAGCGATTCGAGCTCGAGGTCGACGATTCGGTGTCCGATGAGGCGCTCAACGAGATCGCCGAGTCGCTGCTGGCGAACACCGTCATCGAGGAGTTCTCGGTGAGCCGGGAGGACGTGTGACCGTCGGGGCAGCCGGCAAGATCGGCGTCATCACCTTCCCCGGCACCCTCGATGATGTCGACGCCGCCCGTGCGGTCCGGCTGGCCGGTGGGGAAGCGGTCAGCCTGTGGCATGCCGACGCCGATCTCAAGGGCGTCGACGCGGTCGTGGTACCCGGCGGCTTCTCCTACGGTGACTATCTGCGCGCCGGTGCCATCGCCAGCTTCGCGCCGGTGATGCGGTCGGTCGTCGATGCGGCCGCCAAGGGACTGCCGGTGCTGGGCATCTGCAACGGTTTTCAGGTGCTGTGCGAATCGGGGCTGCTGCCGGGGGCACTGACCCGTAACGAGGGACTGCACTTCATCTGCCGCGACGTGTGGCTGCAGGTGGCGTCGAACTCGACGGCGTGGACCACCCGCTACGAGCAGGACGCCGATCTGTTGGTGCCGTTGAAGTCCGGCGAGGGCCGTTATGTGGCGTCGACGGAGGTGCTCGACGAGCTCGAGGGGGAGGGCCGGGTGGTCTTCCGGTACCGCGAGAACCTCAACGGCTCGATGCGCGGTATCGCCGGGGTCAGCTCGGCCAACGGCCGCGTCGTCGGATTGATGCCCCACCCGGAGCACGCCACCGAGCCGTTGACGGGTCCCTCCGATGACGGTCTCGGCCTGTTCTACTCCGCACTCGATGCGGTGCTGACGGCCTGAATCGCAATTCACCGGAAGGGCCCCTATGAAGATTCGTGTCGTGCTCGGGGTCCTCGCGATCCTCGCGGCATACGTCACGACGATCGTCCTGTACGCGGCCACCGGTCTCGGAGGCCCTCAGGAGATTCCGGTCGACCAGCCGCGGGCGGACCAGACCTCGGTCACCTTCGACCTTGAGGAAGTGCATGCGGTCAAGGGCGAGATGGTTGCCAACGTCACCGTCACCCCGGGCCCGGGCCTGATCGATCCGGACACCGAGGGCCTGACCGAAGACCTCAGTGTCACAATCTATTCGGCCGTCACGCCCACCACTCGCAGCTGGCCGGAGGGTACCGTGCCCGGTGTCTTTCCGGTGGCGCTGACCATCGGCGGCGACCCCGGTGCCTATCCGTTCGACCGGTATCACTCCGGACCCATCACCGTCTCGGTGGTCAGCGGCGACGACCGGACTCCCGAGCCGACCTGGGCAACGTTCGTCGACAGGGTGCCCGGCTGGATGTTCAGCATCCCCTCGCACGGTGAGTCCGACGCATCCTCGCCGTACCGCGTGAACCTGCACCGGTCGCCGAGCACCGCCGCGTTCGCGGCGATCATCGTGGGCGCACTGATGACCATTGCCGTGCTCGGTGTCGTCGTCGCAGTGCAGACCCTGCGCAACCGACGCAAGTTCCAGCCGCCGATGACGACATGGTTCGCGGCCATGCTGTTCGCCGTCGTGCCGCTGCGCAATGCGCTGCCCGACGCGCCACCCATGGGCGCGTGGGTGGACGTCACCGTGGTGCTCTGGGTGGTGGCTGCCCTGGTCACCTCCATGAGCATCTACATCGCGTGCTGGTGGCGACACCTCAAACCCGAGCCCGAGGACAAGCGCTGAGACAGCCGGGCCGGGCCCGGGGGATCAGGCGGACAGCGCGACCGACGCCTCGGCGGTGTAGTTCAGGAAGGTGAAGGTCTCCTGCAGGTACAGCTGCACGGTCTGGGCGTCGTGGCTCAGATAGCCGATCGACACGTCGGTGCCCAGCTGTAGGTCGAAATCTCCTCCGCGGGTGGACAACACGAAGGCACCGTCGATGGCCGGGGCCCAGATGATGTCCCCGTCGACCACCCGGTTCAGGTGTTCGCGCAGCGGGTAGCCGTGTTCGGTGGTCTCGCTGACCTTGGTGTACGCGTCGGCCGACAGCAGCACCGAATAGGGACCGTCCACACCGGCCAGCCGCAGCTCCGAGAGTGCCTGGGCGATCACGTCGGGATAGCCGCGCGGATCCTCGGGCAGCGCCAGACCGGGGTTCGAGCTGCCCGCTCGGATGCCCTGGATGTTGGCCGCTGCGTAACCCTCGAAGATCGCCCGGTCCTCGGCGAACGCCAATTTCTTGGCGGCGTCCTTGACGGGATCCCAGTCCGAGTCCTGCGAGCCGCGCTCCACATCGTCGATGGCATCGCGGGTGATGGTGAACGGCACCCGCAGCCGAACCAGCGGACGGCTGTCGCGCAGGTGCGCGATGACACCGTCACCCGGGGAGGTCACGTCCAGCAGATGTCCGGTGGACACGGCCGCGGTGGTGGCGCCGGTCGGGCCGGTGCAATCGACAACCCGGCGTCCGGCGATATGCCGTTTGAAGGTGCGGGTGGCCTCCTGCTCGATCTCACCCCACGCCTCGTCGGTGATCGGTGCCAGTTCGCGGTACAGGTTGTTCATTGGGGTTGTCCTTTCAGGCTGCCGATCGACAGTGAACCGGAATACGTGGGCGTGCCGGCCGCCGCTGCCGGGGCGGGTTCGGGCGATCCGGGCATGGGCGGCGGGTCGTCGAGGAAATCGGCGGTCGGGGTGAAGAACAGGCAGCCGGTCACCGCGGTGGAGAACTCAAGGATCCGGTCGGTGTTGCCGGGCGGATCGCCGATGAACATGTTGTGCAGCATCCGCTCGGTCACCGCTGCGGTGCGCGAGTACCCGATGTAGTAGGTCCCGAATTCGCCCTTGCCGATCTCGCCGAAGGGCATGTTGTGGCGCAGGATCTTCAACTCGTTGCCCTGTTCGTCGGTGATGACGTTCAGCGCGACATGGGAATTGGCCGGCTTGACCGCATCGTCGAGTTCGATGTCATCGAGTTTGGTGCGCCCGATCACCCGTTCTTGTTCCTCGACCGACAGCGCGTTCCACGCCGTAATGTCATGCAGATAGCGCTGCACATGCACGTAACAACCACCGGCGAAATCGGGGTCTTCATCGCCGATCTGGCTCGCGCTCACCGCCACCGGGCCATCCGGGTTCTCCGTGCCGTCGACGAAGCCGAGCAGGTCGCGGTTGTCGAAGAACTTGAATCCGTGCACTTCGTCGACGATGGTGATGGCACCGTCCATGGCGGCGACGATCTTGCCGGCCAACTCGAAACACACGTCCAGTGATTCGGCCCGGAGGTGGAACAACAGATCACCCGGTGTCGACGGGGCGGTGTGCCGCGGCCCCTCCAGCGCGATGAACGGATGCAGTTCGGCCGGTCGAGGTCCGCTGAACAACCGGTCCCAGGCCTGCGATCCGATAGAGGTGATCACCGACAGATGCTTGGTCGGATCGCGGAAACCTATGGCGCGGACCAAACCCGAGATGTCGCCGAGGGCATCGTGCACGATCTGTTCGCCGCCGTCGTCGATGGTGGCCACCATGAAGATGGCCGCCGGGGTCAGCGGCGCGAGCACCGCCTGTGGAACAAGATCGGACACATCGCAGACCCTAGCGCGGCCGGACGGCCTCGCACCGGTCAAGATGAAAAGATGCCTGCTACCCCCCAGAGCCTGTGTGAGTTCATCGACGCCTCACCGTCCCCGTTCCACGTGTGCGCGACGGCCGCACGGCTGCTGGCGGCCGCCGGGTACACCGAACTGTCCGAATCCGATGCCTGGCCCGACTCGGGCGGCACGTTCTTTCTGGTGCGGGCCGGTTCGCTGGTGGCCTGGGACTCGACGTCGGGCGATATGCCGTTCCGGATCGTCGGCGGGCACACCGACAGCCCCAACCTGCGGGTCAAACAGCACCCCGACCGGGTCGTGGCCGGCTGGCAGGTGGTCGCCCTCCAGCCCTACGGCGGGGCCTGGCTGAACTCCTGGCTGGACCGCGATCTCGGCATCAGCGGCAGGCTGTCGGTACGTACAGGGAACACCGTGACGGACCGCCTGATCCGCGTCGATGAACCCATTCTTCGGGTCCCGCAACTGGCCATCCACCTGTCCGAGGACCGAAAGGGCGTCAGCCCCGACCCGCAGCGGCATGTCAACGCCGTCTGGGGCACCGGTGAGCGACGATCCTTCGTGGGCTATGTCGCCGAGCAGGCCGGCGTGCCCGAATCCGATGTGCTCGGCTTCGACCTGATGACCCACGATCTGACCCCGTCGGCGGTGACCGGGGTGGACGGGGATTTCGTCAGCGCGCCGCGATTGGACAATCAGGTCACCTGCCATGCCGGGGTGCACGCGCTGCTGGCCGCGCAGCCGAGCGGGCATGTGCCGGTGCTGGCGCTCTTCGATCACGAGGAGGTCGGCTCACAGTCCGATCACGGCGCCCAGTCCGATCTGCTGCTCACGGTGTTGGAGCGCATCACGCTGGCCTCCGGTGGTGACCGGCAGGACTTCCTGCGCCGGCTCTCGCAATCGATGGTCGCCTCCGGCGATATGGCGCATGCCACCCACCCGAACTATCCGGAGCGGCACGAGCCCGGTCACCTGATCGAGGTCAACGGCGGCCCGGTGCTCAAGGTGCACCCCAATCTGCGTTATGCCACCGACGGGCGCACGGCGGCGGCGTTCGCGCTGGCCTGTGCCCAAGCCGGTGTCCCACTGCAGCGCTACGAGCACCGCGCTGACCTGCCGTGCGGGTCGACGATCGGGCCGATGACCTCGGCGGGTACCGGTATCCCCACCGTCGACGTCGGGGCCGCCCAGCTGGCCATGCACTCGGCCCGCGAGATCATGGGCGCCCATGATGTGGCCGGTTATTCGGCCGCCTTGCAGGCGTTCCTGGCACCGGCCTGAGACACGACAGCCCGGTCACGTCCGTCAGGGCAGGTCGATCGTGGTGGTGACCGTCACCAGTTGGGGGTCGGTCGGGGCGGAGGAGAAGCCGAACCGCACCGGCGGGTGCAGATCGGCGGGCCCGCCGAGCGCGACGCCGTCGAAGGTCCCCGACACCGAGTCGATCTGCCGGGTGCGACGGACCCCGTAGTACTCGCGTCTGCCGTTGCCCGCACTACCGGCGGTGTGCACGCCGGGCACCAGCACCGCGGCGATCGGATTGATCAGGCGCAGCCACCACGGTGCCCGTGCCAGCGGTGCGGGCACCAGCCGCAGCAGGCCGTCGAACCGGGCGGCACCGCCGAGACGCACCATGACGTCGAGGCAGTCGGTGTGGACCCGCAATCGGTCGTCGTCCAGATCGGCGGTCACCGGGGCAATCCTGATCTCGTCGAAGGAGTATGTGGCCGAGACGAACTCGGCGATCTCGGCGTTGGGTGCCAGCAGGATGCGGGTGTCATCGCGGGTCTGCACCATCACATCGGCGAAGCGGCCGAACGGCGAGGAATGCCAGACTCCCACGACGAACCGGACCCCGGCGTCGGTGCCGAAGCCCGCGATGTGACCACTGAAGACCAGCCGCTGCATAGGACGATTGTGCCGGTTGCGCGCGGTGATCCGGGGCGGGCGGAAATGCCACCGGAGATGTCAGAGCACTGCTCTAGGGTGCGCTCATGACGCTCAGCCCAGAAATGATCACGTTCGACTGCACCGACCCGGACCGCCTCGCCCAATGGTGGACCGAGGCCACCGACGGCACCCTCAACGCCGAGATGCCCGGCGAATTCGTCATGGTGGTGCTGCCGAGCGGTCCCCGGCTCGGTTTCCAGCGCGTGCCGGACCCGACGGCAGGCAAGAACCGGGTGCATGTGGATTTCTCGGCGCCCGATCTGGAGGCCGAGGTGACGCGGCTGATCGGTCTCGGTGCCACCGAGACCGGGAGGCACGCTATCGGCGACGCGTTCCGCTGGGTGGTGCTTTCCGATCCGGACGGCAACGCGTTCTGCGTCTCGGGCGGGCACTGATCCCCACCGGGTGAGGTCCCCGGTGGCGGCGCGGCGTCACCGGGGACGCGGACCGAATAAACTGTTCGGGTGACATCCGCGCACCCGCAGGAAATCGATACCGTCGAGCGCGCCGCAGCGTCGCCCGACCACCCCCAGCCCTTCCGGGAACTGGGCCTCAAGGACGACGAGTACCAGCGGATACGCGAGATTCTCGGCCGCCGCCCGACCGACGCCGAGCTGGCCATGTACTCGGTGATGTGGAGTGAACACTGCTCCTACAAGTCCTCCAAGGTGCATCTGCGCTATTTCGGTGAGACCACCACCGACGAGATGCGCGCAGGCATGCTGGCCGGGATCGGCGAGAACGCCGGCGTGGTCGACATCGGCGACGGCTGGGCGGTCACCTTCAAGGTCGAATCGCACAACCACCCGTCCTATGTGGAGCCCTATCAGGGTGCGGCCACCGGTGTCGGCGGCATCGTCCGCGACATCATGGCCATGGGCGCCCGCCCGGTCGCGGTGATGGATCAATTGCGCTTCGGCGCGGCCGACGCCCCCGACACCCGCCGGGTGCTCGACGGCGTGGTGCGCGGTATCGGCGGTTACGGCAACTCCCTGGGTCTGCCCAATATCGGCGGCGAGACGGTCTTCGACCCGTCGTACGCGGGCAACCCGTTGGTGAACGCGCTGTGTGTGGGCGTGCTGCGCAAGGAGGACCTGCACCTGGCCTTCGCCTCGGGCACCGGGAACAAGATCATCCTGTTCGGCGCCCGCACCGGGCTGGACGGTATCGGCGGTGTGTCGGTGCTGGCCAGTGAGACCTTCGGTGGCGACGAGGGCTCGGGCCCGGGCCGCAAGAAGCTGCCCGCCGTGCAGGTCGGTGATCCCTTCATGGAGAAGGTGCTCATCGAGTGCTGCCTCGAGCTCTACGCCGCCGACCTGGTGGTCGGTATCCAGGATCTCGGCGGTGCCGGATTGTCCTGCGCCACTTCTGAATTGGCCTCGGCAGGCGACGGCGGCATGCGGGTGGAGCTGGATGCGGTCCCGCAGCGCGCCGCCGATATGACCCCGGCCGAGATCCTGTCCAGCGAATCGCAGGAACGGATGTGTGCGGTCGTCACACCGGAGAACGTCGAGAAATTCCTTGCCGTCTGCCGAAAATGGGATGTGCTGGCCAGCGTCATCGGTGAGGTCACCGATGGCGACCGCCTCGAGATCACCTGGCATGGCGAGACCGTCGTGGACGTGCCGCCGCGCACCGTCGCCCACGAGGGCCCGGTGTACCAGCGTCCTGTCGCCCGCCCGGAGACCCAGGACGCGCTGATCGCCGACACCTCGGCCAAGCTGGCGCGTCCGGCCACCGGTGAGGAGCTCAAGGCGACCCTGCTGGCATTGCTGGGCAGCCCGCACCTGTGCAGTCGCGCGTTCATCACCGAGCAGTACGACCGCTATGTGCGCGGTAACACCGTGCTGGCCGAGCACGCCGACGGTGGTGTGCTGCGTATCGACGAGCAGACCGGCCGCGGTGTCGCCATCTCGACCGACGCCTCGGGCCGCTACACCCAGCTCGACCCGTACACGGGCGCACAGCTGGCACTCGCCGAGGCCTACCGCAACGTGGCGGTCACCGGGGCCACCCCGGTCGCGGTGACCAACTGCCTGAACTTCGGCTCGCCGGAGGACCCCGGTGTGATGTGGCAGTTCTCCCAGGCCGTCCGTGGACTCGCCGACGGCTGTGCGGCCCTTGGCATCCCCGTCACCGGCGGCAACGTGAGCTTCTACAACCAGACCGGGAGCACCGCGATCCTGCCGACCCCGGTGGTCGGTGTGCTCGGGGTCATCGACGATGTCGCCCGGCGCATCCCCACCGGGCTCGGCAACGAACCCGGTGAGACGCTGCTGTTACTCGGTGACACCCGCGACGAGTTCGACGGATCGATCTGGGCGCAGGTCACCGCTGATCACCTCGGCGGCGTGCCGCCGAAGGTCGACCTGGCACGGGAAAAGCTGCTCGCGGAGGTGCTGACCGCGGCATCGCGGGACGGATTGGTCTCGGCAGCACATGATCTGAGCGAAGGCGGATTGATCCAGGCGATCGTCGAGGCAGCCCTGGCCGGCGGGACCGGTGCTCGGGTGGTGCTGCCCGAGGGGGTGGATCCCTTCGTCTTCCTGTTCTCCGAATCGGCGGGCCGGGTTCTGGTGGCGGTGCCGCGCACCGAGGAGAGCCGGTTCCGGTCCATGTGCGAGGCACGCGGGCTGCCGGTGGACCGGGTGGGCGTCTCGGACGAGGGCAGCGACTCCCTGGAAGTCCAGGGCCAGTTCAGCATCACGCTCGACGAACTGCGAGCCACCTCCGAGGGCGTGCTGCCCGGGTTGTTCGGGTGATCGAGCGGACCTCGGTCCGGCACCCCGTACTGGTATGGGGCTGGAGCTTGGTCCGACTCGATTTCGTCGGCATTGCCGTCGGTGCACTGTTCTTCTGTATCTCGCTGACGCCGTCACTGCTACCGAGGGACTGGCTGTTCGCCGGCTTGATCGGCGGGATCAACGCCGCCATCGGTTACGGCCTCGGTGTGCTGGCGGCAAAGCTGCTGCGGCGCTTCGTCCTTCGCGGACGTGCCTGGTGGCCACCGCGCCCGCCGGTCCTGCGCGCCATGAAGGTCGTGACGGTCGCCGGTGCGCTGACTGCCCCGGTGGTCATGCTGGTGCCCGCGGCCCGCTGGCAGCGCCAGGTGTCGGCGCTGATGGGTATCGAGGGGCCCGCAACCCCGGGCTATATGCGCACCCTGGTGCTGGCGGTGCTGGTCGCCGCGGCGTGCATCGCGACGTGGCGGGTACTGGTCGACCTGGTGAAACTCATTGCCCGCACTTTGATCCGGCGCTGGCATCTGCACAGCGAGGTGGCGTTCTTCATCGGCACCGCCGTTGTGGTGGTGCTGTGCGTCATGTTGGCCAATGGTGTGCTCTACCGGGGCTTCCTGGCCGGCGCCAGCCAGGTGTTCCAGCCGCAGAATGCGACCAGTGCCCCTGGGGTCAGTCAGCCCTCGGCAAGCCAGCGATCCGGCAGCCCGGCCTCGTTCGCGTCCTGGGATTCCCTGGGATATCAGGGCCGTAGCTTCGTCTCGGGCGGTCCGGCCGCGGCCGACCTGACCGCTCTGAACGGACGACCGGCGCGTGAGCCGATCCGGGTGTACGCGGGACTGCAGACCGCCGAGACCGATGAGCAGCGGGTGGCGGTGTTGCTCAGCGAGCTCGAGCGCACCGATGCCTTCGACCGCGCGGTGCTGGTGCTGATCCCCACCACCGGTACCGGCTGGGTGAATCCGGCGGCCGCCGACGCCATCGAAGCCATGTACAACGGTGACACCGCACTCGTCGCGATGCAGTATTCGTATCTGCCGAGCTGGATCTCGTTCCTGGGTGACCGGGAGAAGTCCGTCGACTCGGCGCGCGCCATGATCGCCGGTGTGCACGACCGCTGGGCCGCGCTGCCCGAGAACCGTCGCCCGGCACTGCTGTTGTACGGCGAGAGTCTGGGCTCCTACGGCGGGCAGGGGGCCTTCGATTGGTTACCCGATATCGCGGAGAAGGATTTCTCCGCCGTGCTGTGGGTCGGTCCGCCGCACGAGAGTTCGTTGTGGAGCGGTCTGGTGCAGCGCCGGGACCCGGGCAGCACCGAGGTCGAGCCCCGCTATGACAACGGCCGAACCGTGCGTTTCTCCCCGGCCTACGATCCCGCCGAGGTGGCCAGGACCGCCGCACCGCCGTGGGAGGGCACCAGGGTGCTGTTCCTGCAACACGCCTCCGATCCGGTGGTCTGGTGGTCACCGAATCTCGTGTTCTCCCGGCCTGATTGGTTGACAGAACCGCGTGGCGCCGATCGCACGGCGTCGATGCGCTGGTATCCGATCGTGACGTTCTGGCAGGTGAGCGCCGATATGACGAATGCGTCCGGTGTCCCCGACGGGCACGGACACAACTACGGCGACACCGTGCTCGACGGGTGGGCCGCGGTGGCACCACCGCCAGGATGGACCGCCGCGGATACCGAGCGGATCAGGGCCGGGCTGGAACGCGGCTGGGACCGCGGCCACGGCGAACGCGTCAGGGATTGATCGTCGGTGCGCCGACCTGCCTGCCCCACACATACTCGGTGAATATCGGCGATCCCAGCTCCACGTGGTTGTAGGGCGCGATCGACAACCCGGTGTCCATCACCAGATATGGTGCGGGCCAGAGCTCCCTGGTGATCTTCTGCCAGCAGCCGGGACGGCCACCCGGGCCCCCGCGGGCGTTCACCCTCGGCAGGTTGTCCGGGTACACATAGGGATTGCCGACCCCGCCGAGGCCGAAGATGGTGCCCGCCGAGTCCAGCGAGAATCCGTTGTCCCCACCGAAGACCTGGGCCATCAGCGGTGCCGCATCGTGATAGTTGCGCAGCGTGCACAGCAGTTGCGGACTGTAATAGTCGAACAGCGTCGCGGTGGGAAGGAGATCCTGGACCCCGCGCACCAGATACGGTCCGCCGCGCTCCAGGATGTCGGTGCCGGTGCCCCCGATGCCGACCGCGGCAAACAAGGCTGCATCGAGGGCGTGGCGTTCGACGTCGAGGGACTTTGCCGTGGTGGCCGCGGTCGCCAGGCCGTCGAACAGATCGGGACCGGCCTCGGCGTACACGTCGGCCAGCGCCGTCACCGCACGGACGTCGCGGCGGAACTGGGGCACCTGCTCGTTGAGCGATGTCAGGATGGCGTTGCCATCGGACAGCGATGCGCCGAAGCCTGCACCGCGACCGTCCAGCGCCTGGGCGGTCGCGGTCAGCGTCCGGTTCAGCTGCACCGGATCGACCCGCTCGGCGATGGCGAGCACCGTTTCGAACAGGGAGTTGAATTCGGTACTGACCCAGGTGGCGGTGATCTCGTCGTGCGCCCTGGCACGCGGGCCGACCGGATGCCGTGGCGCGGCCAAGGCCACGTACTTGTTTCCGAACACGGTGGTGGCCTTGATTTCTGCCCCGATGTTGGCGGGCAGCAATGACAGGTACCGCGGATCGACCAGCAGCGTCAGCCGGGCCTGACCGGTCTGGGTCGGCGCGATCCGGCCGACGCGCCCGATCTCGACCCCGTTGAGCGTGACCTTGGTGCCCGGATCCACCACGAGACCGGCGCGCGGTGCGACCAACGTGAGCTCGACACGCGAGCGGAACTCACCGCGGAACTGCTGGTAGAGCAGCACGCCGGCGGCGGCGAGCAGCACCAGGGCCACCGCACCAGCCACCCGGTACGGCGGTGCCGACCGGTCGACGAAAGCCACTTTGCGACACTATTCCGATGGTGGCCCGTCGCACTGCCGATCCGGCAGAGACACGCGCCGCGGTATTGGCCGTGGCGCACTGGTTGCGCGACGAGACCCAACCCGCGCCGGCCCGGACCGATATCGCCGCCGCCGTGCGGCTGACCGCACGCACCCTGGCCGCGGCCGCCCCCGGTGCCAGCGTCGAGGTGCGGGTTCCGCCGTTCGTCGCCGTGCAGTGCATCGCCGGTCCCCGGCATACCCGCGGAACGCCGCCCAATGTGGTGGAGACCGATCCGCACACCTGGCTGCGTCTGGTCACCGGTCTGACCGCGATGACCGATCCCCGACTGCATCTCTCGGGCTCGCGGGCCGCCGAGATCGCCGACGCGCTCCCGCTGGTCACCCTGCCCGACTAGCGCATGTATGGGTATTCCTGCACCCAGTGGAAACCCCGGTTGCGCAGCGGAAAGCTTTCCAGGTCAACGGATTCGAGCTCCATGGTGACCGGGCGCCCCTGCACCGTGCCGGACAGCTCCAGGCGATCCGATGCGGGCCCGGTGACATCGAACTCGGCGAACTCGGCAGGATCTGCCGCCGGAGCGGTCACACCGTCCGGTTCCGGGAGCGGGGTCATGATCGTGAGATGCCGCTGCCCGGGCTCGAACTGCAGCGGTGCGTCGCGCAGGCGGCCGTCCATCCACTGGATCGTCACCACTCCTTCGGTGTCGAAAATCATTCGCTGCCAACGAAATCGGTCGGTGGTCAACGGTGGCGCCTGCCGCTGGTCGACGCGGAACTCGGTGACCGTCCAGATCCCGTAGAGCTCGGGTTTGTCTCGTCCGTCACCGTATTGATGCCATGCCTGCCAGCCGAGTACGGCCTGACCGACGCCGATCCAGACCCCGAGCCCGATCTGTACGGCGGTGGCGATGCGGTTGGCGCGCTCGGATGTGAACAGTCGTGGCACCGGTGCCGCCGGCACAGCACGGTGGCGCACGAACACATCGATGAGACGCCGCAGGTGCGGGGCGAGAAGCACGATGCTGATCAGCATCAGGTGCAACGAGAGGATCTTCACCGGGACGTCGAAGGCCATGTTCAGCAGGAACACCTGGCCCATGCTGAGCAGGCTCAACACTGCGCCCAGCACGGCGGTGCGCGGCCAGAACAGCAGCACGCCCGCCGTCACCTCCACCGCGCCGAGCGCCATCTCGTAGGGATGGGAGGTGCCGACCTGCAGCCACAGCATCGACATCGGGCTGAACTCACCGAGGGGCTGCACCAGGGCCGCCAGCGGCGGGGCCTGCATCTGGGTGGGGATCAGCTTCGCGAACCCGTACAACAGCATCTGCCCGCCCAAGCACAGCCGTAGGAAGACCGTGAACCAGACCGCCGGCCGGGCGTAATCGGTCCGCCGCCGGTCCAACACCGACCACAGCGCGGTGCCGAACGCGGCGACGATCAGCAGACACAGGATCGACACCCAGATCGCGGCCTGGTCGCCGCTGTGGGAATCCCGGCGGAGCGCGGCGTCGACGCCGAACACCGTGCGGCCCACCCAGATGTTGACCGGATCGGTCATCAACATCTGCCAGTTCACCGCATTCGGCGGCAACCACAGCGCGAGGACCCCGGCGAACACGAAGGTGATCTGGGCGAACCACAGGCAGAACATTCCGAAGTACAGGACGCAGAACCGAAATGCGACCTTCGTCACTAAATTCCACACGTCGGCTGACGGTAGTTGCCGGATACAGGCCGCGGAACGGGGTAAACCCCCGTCCGGATGTGGCGAAAACCATCTTGCTGTTGAGTTTTTCGGCACCGATGACCGTAGACTGGCCCCGTCACCCCCAGCCCCCAGGGAGCAGCCATCGTGACCTCCGCGCCGGTAGAGCCTGACGAGACCGACCCCAAAGAGGAGTGCGGCGTCTTCGGCGTCTGGGCTCCCGGCGAAGACGTGGCCAAGCTCACGTATTACGGGCTCTACGCCTTGCAGCACCGCGGCCAGGAAGCCGCCGGTATCGCCGTTGCCGACGGTGCCCAGGTCCTCGTCTTCAAGGATCTGGGTCTGGTCAGCCAGGTCTTCGACGAGCAGACCCTGGCCGCCATGCACGGGCACGTCGCCGTCGGGCACTGCCGCTACTCGACCACCGGCTCGACGACGTGGGAGAACGCCCAGCCGGTCTTCCGCAACACCGCCGCGGGCACCGGTGTCGCCCTCGGTCACAACGGCAACCTGGTCAACACCGCCGAATTGGCGACCCGCGCCCGGTCTGCCGGCCTGATCGACACCCGCGGCGCGCCGGCCGCCACCACCGACTCCGACATCCTCGGCGCGCTGCTGGCGCACGGTGCCGCCGACTCCACCCTCGAACAGGCGGCGCTGGCGCTGCTGCCCACCGTGCGCGGTGCGTTCTGCCTGACCTTCATGGACGAGAACACCCTCTACGCCGCCCGCGACCCGCACGGTGTGCGGCCGCTGTCGCTGGGCCGCCTCGACCGTGGCTGGGTGGTGGCCTCGGAGACCGCCGCCCTCGACATCGTCGGCGCCTCCTTCGTGCGCGATATCGAGCCCGGCGAACTCCTGGCCATCGATGCCGACGGCGTGCGGTCCACCCGGTTCGCCAACCCGACCCCCAAGGGCTGCGTCTTCGAATACGTCTACCTGGCCCGGCCCGACAGCGTCATCGGTGGCCGCTCGGTCCACGCCACCCGCGTGGACATCGGCCGCCGGCTGGCCGCCGAGAATCCCGTCGAGGCCGACCTGGTGATCGGCGTCCCCGAATCGGGCATCCCGGCCGCCGTCGGTTACGCCCAGGGCTCCGGCATTCCCTACGGCCAGGGCCTGATGAAGAACGCCTACGTGGGCCGCACCTTCATCCAGCCCTCGCAGACCATTCGCCAGCTGGGCATCCGGCTCAAGCTCAACCCGCTCAAAGAGGTGATCCGCGGGAAACGGCTGATCGTCGTCGACGACTCGATCGTGCGCGGTAACACCCAGCGGGCACTGATCAGGATGCTGCGTGAGGCAGGGGCGGTGGAGGTCCACGTCCGGATCGCGTCCCCGCCGGTGAAGTGGCCGTGCTTCTACGGGATCGACTTCGCCACCCCCGCCGAACTGATCGCCAACGCCGCCAGCAATTCCGCCGACGAGTCGGAGATGCTGGAAGGTGTCCGGCGGGCGATCGGCGCCGACACCCTGGGCTATATCAGCCACCACGGCATGGTGGCCGCGACCGAACAGCCCGCATCGCGGCTGTGCTCGGCATGTTTCGACGGCGACTACCCGATCGAACTCCCCGGGGAGTCCGCGCTGGGCAAGAACGTCATCGAGCACATGCTGGCCAGTGCCGCGCGCAACGGCCTCCCGCTGGAATCGACGAACGCAGGCGGGGACAACGCGGACGCCGTGCGTCGGCCGTGATGGCGCTCTAGGGCCGGATCATTCGAACGGGCAGCCCGGGTTGTCCACCGAGTTGGCCAGTGGGGAGCCTGCGGGCACGATGTAGCCCACCCACATCACCAGCGGGTCGGGGCCCAGGTTGCGTCCCTCGTGCACATAGCCTGGCCCGACGGTCTCGGTGATGGCGTTGCCCGCCGGGTAGGTCCCGTCGACGGAACAGTCGGCCGAGTAGTGGGTCAACGTCCCGGACCGGATCACGCCGTACACCTGCCCGGGATGCCAGTGCCAGCCCGTGCTGCCGCCGGGAGCGATGGTCAGCTCCTTGGTCACGAAGTCCTGGCCGTCACCGGTGGATTGCACCAGGACGCGTCCCTGCACACCCTCCCCGGGGGTGGCCGCCGCGGGAGCCGGCCAACCCAACGACAACATCCCGACGAGCAGTGCCCCACACAATCTGGTCATGACCGGTCACGGTCTCACAGCTGCGGCGTGAGCGGGTCGGGTCTGCAGGATGCGATCGGCGGACGCCGACCGGGTAGCCTTGGGCCCGATGAGCGAGCTTCAACGGGCGGGTCGCTGACATGGGTCAGGGACACGACGAACAACACGGTATTTCCTATGCAACCGCCGGCGTGGACATCGAGGCGGGCGATCGCGCCGTCGAGCTGTTCAAACCGCTCGCCAAGCGGGCGACCCGGCCGGAGGTGCGCGGTGGCCTCGGCGGGTTCGCCGGGCTGTTCGCCCTGCGGGATGGGTACCGCGAGCCGTTACTGGCGTCCTCGACCGACGGGGTGGGCACCAAGCTGGCCATCGCGCAGGCGATGGACAAGCACGACACCGTCGGTCTGGACCTGGTCGCCATGGTCGTCGACGATCTGGTCGTGTGCGGTGCCGAGCCGCTGTTCCTGCAGGACTACATCGCGGTGGGACGGACCGTGCCGGAACGCGTCGCCGCGATCGTCTCGGGTATCGCCGACGGCTGCGTGCTGGCCGGCTGCGCCCTGCTCGGCGGAGAGACGGCCGAGCATCCCGGTCTGATGGAACCCGACCACTACGACATCTCTGCCACCGGTGTGGGCGTCGTGGAGGCCGATAACGTGCTCGGGCCGGACCGGGTCAAGCCCGGCGATGTGATCATCGCGATGGCATCCACCGGTCTGCACTCCAACGGCTACTCGCTGGCGCGCAAGGTCCTCCTGGAGATCGACCGGATGGACCTGTCGGGCCACGTGGAGGAGTTCGGCCGCACCCTCGGTGAGGAGCTGCTGGAGCCCACCTACATCTACGCCAAGGACTGCCTGGCGCTGGCGGCAGAGACGCAGGTGCGCACGTTCTGCCACATCACCGGTGGCGGGTTCGCGGGCAATCTGGAGCGCATCATCCCGCCCGGCTTGGTGGCCGAACTGGATCGCGGCACCTGGACCCCGGCGCCCGTCTTCGGCATGATCGCCCAGCGCGGGCGCATCGAGCGTGCCGAAATGGAACGGACGTTCAACATGGGCGTCGGAATGGTCGCCATCGTCGCGCCGGAGGACACCGACCGCGCGCTGGCGATTCTCACCGCTCGCCACCTCGCGTGCTGGCCGGTGGGGACGGTGGCCAAGGGCGCAAAGGATGGGGTTCGAGCTCAGCTCGTGGGGCGTCACCCGCGGTTTTAGTGACCCGTCGAGGGTCGCCGGCCGCGGGGACGCCGGCCGGCGTCAGCGACGCCAGTCGTCCTCGTCGGCATAGCGATCGACGGGCCCACCGAAATCATCGGCGCTGCCGTTGAAGTCGTCGGCACCGCCGCTGCTGCGACCGCCGTTGGACAGTTCGCGCTGAAGCCGCTCGAAATCAGTCTCTGGCGTGTTGTATTTCAGGTCTCGAGCAACCTTGGTCTGCTTTGCCTTAGCCCGGCCGCGGCCCATAGGGGACCCCCTCGCGCAATAACGGAGCGGCCCAACGTGCAGGCGGCTCCGATCTGAGTGTGTTTATTGTCCTGCCGATACCTTACCGTGCCTCGGGGCGGACCGCTGGTAGGCCCTACCTGCCAGCGGTGTCAGCGGGTGCCGCGTAGCTTCTCGACCGCCAACCTGCCCGCGCCGACATGCTCGGTGTCGGGCATCGACTCGGCTTCGATCGCCGCGGCGACCTCGACCTCACCCCCGGTGACGAGTGCCGTATCGGCCGGAATGCCGCGTTTGACCAGCGCCAAGGCGATCGGGCCGTCGTCGACATGGTCGACGACGGTGCCGAGGCGACCCACCGCACGGCCGCCGGTCAGCAGCGGGTCGCCGGTGGCCGGACGGTCGACGGAACCGTCGAGTTGCACGAGCACCAGCATCCGCGGCGGCTTGCCGAGGTTGTGCACCCGGGCAACGGTCTCCTGGCCGCGGTAGCAACCCTTCTCCAGGTGCACCGCGCCCTGGCCGGGCCCGCCGATCCAGCCCACCTCGTGGGGGATGGTGCGTTCGTCGGTGTCCACGCCGAGGCGGGGCCGCAGCGCGCTCACCCGGTGTGCCTCGTAGGTCCACACCCCGGCCGGCCGGACGCCCACGCCGTCGAGCCGGGACAGCCAGTCCTGTTTGTCGGCCCGCGGTACCACCAGGTCGAACTCGTCGGCGAACACCGCGCGCAGGAAGCCGCCGTCGGGCAACGGTGTCGCGGTCCACGGTGCGGACGGCACCACCAGGCCGAGATCGGCGAGCGCCTTCGGTACGGCGGGACCGATGAGCGAGAGCACCGCGAGGTCGGCGGGGTCGACGACCACATCGGCCCAGAAGATCATCTTGCGCAGGAAGTCCAGCAACGGTTCTCCGCGCCAGGGTTCGGTGTCCAGCACGGTGACCCCGTCGAGCTGGGTCTGCAGCCAGTGGTCTTCGACACGTCCCTGGCCGTCGAGACTCAGGTTCTCGGCCACCGCACCGTCGGGAAGCCCGCTGACGTGTTGGCTGGAGATGGTATGCAACCAGCTCTTACGCTCACCGCCGGTCAATTGCAGCGTGGCCCGGTGCGAACGGTCCACCACGACCGCGGCGGTGGCCGCGGCCCGCTGCTCGCCGAGGGGATCGCCGTAGTGCCAGACCGCGCCGGCGTCGGGACCTGTTTCGGGGGCAGGAACGGCAGACATGCGTCCATGCTACGACCGCTACGCTGCCCGGATGCCCCCTCGATCCGCCGACGTGGTGGTGACACTGGACGGTGTGGTGTGGTCTCCGTCCACCCCGCTGATCGGTGCCACCGACCCCATGCTGGTCCGTGGCGCCGGGGTGTTCGAGACGGTGCTGCTGCGCGCGGGTACCCCCTGTCTGCTGGCAGCCCACCTGAGTCGGCTCGCGGCGTCGGCTGAGCTGGTCGGGCTTCCCGTCCCTGACCCGCAGCGCTGGCGGGCCGCCGTCGACGTGGCCCTGGCGCATGGTCCCGGCGACGGTGTCCTGCGACTGGTGCACGGGCCGCGGCTCTCTTTCGTGACGGTCTCGGATCTGCCGGAGCGGGCCATGCGGGCACGGCGCGACGGGGTGGCGGCGATAACCCTCGATCCCGGGCCGCGGGGGCGGATCGCCGGTGCGAAATCACTGTCCTACGCCGTGAACTCGGCGGCATTGCGGCATGCGCAGGCCCGTGGTGCCGACGATGTCATCTTCGTCGATGCGGCGGGCACGGTGCTGGAGGGGCCGCGGTCGTCGGTCGTGATCGCTATGGGCGAAATGCTGCTGAGTCCGCCGCCCACGCTGCCGATCCTGGCGGGCACGACGGTGGCGGCGTTGTTCGATATCGCCCCGCGTTGTAGCTGGCGGCCCCTGACGGTGGCTGATCTTGTTGCTGCGCAAGGTGTTTGGTTGCTATCGGCGGTGACGCTGGCCGCCAGGGTGCACACCCTGGACGGGGTGACGCTGGCGCTCGCGCCTGGTGCCGACGACCTGGCCCGATTGGTCGAGAGCGCGATCACCGGCTAAATCGGTTGTCGGACCCCGGTTTCGGGAGTACGGTCGCTCGTACACAGGAAGGGAGGTGGTCCGAGAAATTGAGTGACATACGGACAAGTGAGGTGGCTGCTAGCTAGCAGCACCAGGAGTGTGATGAGCGTCTTGGCTCTTCGCACACGCGTTTCGCGCACCCTGCGAGCGCTGGCGAATACCAAGTAGCCACCCGGCCCCCGAGCCCTTGGTTGGTCCAACCAAGATCAAACGGCTCGGGGGCTGCTCCGTTTCCGGGGCAGCCTCGCGTCTGTGGTGGAAGGGCTCAGCCGATGAAGCGGGTGAGCCGCGCCGACAGGTGTGGCACCAGACCGCCGTCGGCGTCGACGCGTTCCTCGACATAGGCCAGATCGCCGCCCTCGACGATGCCGTAGAGCCGCTTCGCGCCGCCGACCAACTGCCCGGACTTGCTGCGGGCCAGCGCATCGGTGGCCAGCTCCCAGGAAGCCTGGTTCAGCGGGGTGCCGTAGAAGAGTTCGATATAACCCGACGCGTGGGCCAGTAGCAGCTCGATCGCCTGGGTTTCGTCGGGGTCGGCGGGGTCGCTGACGAACCGCCAGTAACCGGTCTCACGCAACGCGGGGCCGACGTACTCACCGGTGTCCGACAACCGCCACGAGCGGGAATCCCAGTTCAGATAGTCCCCGCCGTCGTGGGAGACGATGATCTGCTGGCCGAAGTGATAGTCACCCGCGCTGTCGCGACCCTCGCCGGTGCCACGCCACACCCCGACGAGGGGGAGCAGCGCCAGCAGACCGTCGTGCAGATCGGCGCCCTCGCGCAGGTTGGCGGTATCGGCGGGAATCGGGAGGTCGTCGAAGGCAGGGATGTTGCGGCCGGCGGTGATCTTGGCCCGTTCGGCCGCAGCAGCTACCGCCCGGTCACCCGACCCGGGGGCAACGGACTCGCCGTCCGAAGGCCTCGGACCGCTCACCCCTCGTCGGTGACGAGCCGGTAGACGGCGTAGAGCGCGAACCAGGTGATGACGACGACGGCCACCACGAGCAGGAATTCGAAGAACAGAACCACGGGATGATCCTAACCGCCGATGGGCACCGCGCTCGAGCCGAGGCCCGGGCGCGGTGCCACCGCACAATCGACTGAGCGATCTTGACTAAGCGACCTTGACGTCGATCTCGTGGATGCCTGCACCGGTCGGGCTGATGCTGGCATCACCGTTTCCGGCGGGCGAGAGGGCACGCAGCGTCCAGCTGCCCGGCGCCGCGAAGAAGCGGAAGTCACCGGTGGCCGATGCGACGACCTCGGCGGTGAACTCGTCGGAGCCGTCGAGCAGCCGGACGAAGGCACCGCCCACGGCCTGGCCGGAGCCGTCGACCACGCGACCGGTGATGACGGTTTCCTTCTCCAGGTCGACGCCGGCGGGCAAGGTCAGTCCTTGTTTAGGGGCAGAGCACATATCAACTTCCCAACTCGATCGGGGCACCCACCAGGGAGCCGTATTCCGTCCAACTACCGTCGTAGTTCTTGACGTTCTTGTGGCCGAGCAGCTCCTGCAGCACGAACCAGGTGTGCGAGGACCGCTCGCCGATGCGGCAGTAGGCGATGGTCAGCTTCTCGCCGTCCAGGCCGGCGTCGGCGTACAGCTTGGCCAGATCCTCATCCGACTTGAAGGTGCCGTCCTCGTTGGCCGCCTTGCTCCACGGCACGTTGATGGCGGTCGGGATGTGGCCGGCGCGCTGGCTCTGCTCCTGCGGCAGGTGCGCCGGGGCGAGGATCTTGCCGGAGAACTCGTCGGGGGAGCGCACGTCGACCAGGTTCTTCTCACCGATGGCGGAGATCACCTCGTCGCGGAAGGCGCGGATGTCGTTGTTGGGCGCCTTTGCGGTGTACGAGGTGGCGGGACGGTCGGGGACGTCGGTGACCAGCGGGCGTCCGTCGAGCTCCCACTTCTTGCGGCCACCGTCGAGCAGCTTGACGTTCTCGTGGCCATAGAGCTTGAAGTACCAGTAGGCGTAGGCGGCGAACCAGTTGTTGTTGCCGCCGTAGAGGATGACGGTGTCATCGTTGGCGATGCCCTTGTCCGACAGCAGCTTCGAGAACTGCTGCTGATCGACGAAGTCGCGCTTGACCTGGTCCTGCAGCTCGGTCTTCCAGTCGATGCGGACGGCGCCGGCGATGTGCCCGCCCTCGTAGGCGGAGGTGTCCTCGTCGACCTCGACGAACACCGTGTTCGGTGCGTCGAGATTGCTCTCGGCCCAGTCGGTGGAGACCAGGACGTCGGAGCGTGCCATGAAGTGGTTCCTTTCGGTTGGTGAAGCGTGTCGTTGGTGAGTCAGGGGCGGGCGGGAACGCGGCGGAACCGCGCGACGAGCGGGTAGATCTGGCAGCCGAGGCAGATGCCGAAGGCGGCGTTGAGGAACGCGGCGAACAGAGCGAACGCGGTGGCCACGAGGCCGACCGTCGGGAATCCCGCGGCGAAACCGAGCGTGCCTGCCAGCCCGAACGCGAACCCGACGAGCTGGGCGAATTTCAGCGGCGGGACCGGTTCGCGTTCGGTGACCGGTCCGCGGCGCGGCGCGATCAGCGCGGCGTAGACCCGGCCGTAAGGATGGCGACGCGGTCCGGCGGTGGCGCCGATGGCGAACACGACGGTCTGCAGGCCGAGGATGACCGCTGCCGCCGGCACGCTGACCGCCGAGACGAGCAGCGTGACGATCAGGATGGCGGTGGTCACCCAGGCGACGAAGCGGGGGCCGCGGACGTCTACCTGATCGATCTGGTCGGTTGGCATGTGAGTGCTCCTGTTGCTTGGCTGGACTGGGCTGGGGCAGACCACGAGGGCGCCTCCGCGAGCATGCGCACCAAGAAAGGGGGCGCGGCTACTCAGCAGCTACGACAACAACAGCAACAACCCGCCGTGCGGCACAGATCAACTGCGCGGCGTTTCGTGAGCATCAGCTCAAGACGGGCGGTCACGACCGACATGGTACCCGTTCGCCCCGCCGTCAGGCCAATAGAGGCTGCAGGGCCGAGCGCAGGTCAGCGGCCTTGGGGACACCGGTCGTGCGGTAGCGCGGATGCCCACCGGTGTCGAAGATGACCGTCGTCGGCAACGACAGCACCGAAAGCCGCCGTGCCGCCTCGGGATTCTCGTCCATGTCGATCTCCACATGGGCGACCGTGTTTCCCTGAGCGGCCTCTTCGGCGATGACCTGGTCGACAACCCGCCGGACCGCCGCACACGGACCGCACCAGGTGGCGGTGAAGTGCAGGATGGTCGGGCCCTCGGTGGACAGACCGAGGCCGCCGGTGTCGATCGAGGTGGCTTCGTCGGCGGCGCGCAACATCCCCGAACGCAACGAGACCAGCTTGCCGACGATGTAGCCGAGCCCGAGCACCGCGATCACCACCACGATCACGACGGCCATCGAAGTGTTCATGACTGTCTGAACCCGTCCAGGTCGATGGTTAGTCCTTCGGCGATGCCCTCGATGATCAGATCGGAGCCGCGCGCCCCCGCGGTGGTGGGCTGCAGACCGAACGGTAGACGCTGGCCGGGGATGCGGCCGGCGAACGCGTCGAGCACATCGGCTGTCTGGTCCTCGGGTACCGCCTCGTCGGCGGTGCCGGGGCCGGTCAGTACCCCGGTGGGCGTCATCACCAGGGTGGTGTCGCCGGGATCGGCCAGCGACAGGTCCACCGCGACGCTGACGCGTTTGTCGAAACCATCGGGCGTGCCGGTGAACACCAGATCCTGGCCGCTGGAGATGCCGGACTCGGTCACCCCGGGGGATCCGTCCTCGGTCTCGCGGGTGGGCGCCTCCACCAGTAGGTCCTTCATGCCGATGTACCGGCCGATATGGGTGGAGTCCAGGATGACCCGGCTCTCGACCTTGCCGACGGGCAGGCGCGCGTCGGGCCCGATCAGCCATCCGGTGTCGGTGATGTCGATATCGTGCAACGTGGCCTCCAGCGACACCTTCCCAGTGACCGGGTGTTCGACGCCGGCGGCCCGGATCTCCAGCTCCTGGTAGCGGTGCGCGCGAGCCTGGGTGGCGAACGGGAAGCCCAGGATGCTGACCCATGGGTCGAAGTCCAGATGATTGGCGATGCGCACGCTGCGGGCGAGGCGGTACTCGGCGTAGATGGCGGCTCCGAAATCGGTGCCGACAGCCCCGACAACCACCGCCACGACGGTCGAGATGGCCCCGATCAGCATCTTGCGCACCGCCACATTCTGTCGCACAGCCGTGCGTCCGGACGGGCACCCGCCGGTTCCGGTCTGCTAACTGCCAGGTGGCACGGTATTGTGGGGCGATCGTCGGTCGTAACGGCCACGTGTCAGTCATGAATCTGGAAGATGACCTCCGACACCGTTGTCCAGGGGAAGTCCACGACACCGCAGGGCGATGACGGGAGGGCACCGTGGAACTGTTACTGCTGACCGTGGATCCGCATCCCGACACCGTGTTGCCGTCACTGTCGCTGTTGGCCCATAACGTGCGCACCGCCCCCACCGAGGTGTCCTCGCTGCTGGAGGCCGGAACCGCCGATATCGCGATCGTCGATGCGCGCACCGACCTGGCGGCGGCCCGTGGGTTGTGCCGGCTGCTCGGGACCACCGGCACCTCGATCCCGGTCGTGGCCGTGGTCAACGAGGGCGGTCTGGTCGCGGTCAATGTCGAGTGGGGGCTGGATGAGATCCTGCTGCCCGGTACCGGCCCGGCCGAGATCGATGCCCGGTTGCGGCTGCTGATCGGCCGCCGCGGCGGCGTCGCCGACCAGGAGAGCGTGGGCAAGGTCACCCTCGGGGAGTTGGTCATCGACGAGGGCACCTACACGGCGCGGCTGCGGGGGCGGCCGCTGGATCTCACCTACAAGGAATTCGAGCTGCTGAAGTATCTGGCCCAGCATGCGGGTCGGGTGTTCACCCGTGCGCAGTTGCTCCAGGAGGTGTGGGGGTACGACTTCTTCGGTGGCACCCGCACCGTCGACGTCCACGTCCGGCGGCTGCGCGCCAAGCTCGGGCCCGAGTACGAGGCGCTGATCGGAACCGTGCGCAACGTCGGGTACAAGGCGGTCCGGCCGGCCCGCGGCCGCGCCCCGGCGCCGGCCACCGAGGACGATCTGGACGAGGAGTTCGGCGGCGAACTGGAAGCAGATCTCGGTGAGTCCGAATTCGGTTCGGCGGCAGGGTCGTTCGGACCCCTGCATGGCCAGTGATCGAATGGCGCAGCGGTCTGTCCGTCGACGACCGGTCCCGCATCACCGAGCTGATCGCTGCCGCCACGGCCAGTGACGGCGTGGCTCCGGTGGGGGACCAGGTGTTACGTGAACTCGGCCGCGATGAGACCCGGCACCTGCTGGCCGTCGATGGCGACGATGTGGTGGGCTACCTGAACCTGAGTGCGAGCATGGCCGAGGCGGTGGTGCATCCGGACTTCCGTCGTCGCGGTATCGGGGCACAACTGATCGGCACCGGTCTGGACGCAGGGAGTGCCGACACCCGCATCTGGGCGCACGGCGACCTCCCGGCCGCGCGCGCCACCGCCGCCACGCTGGGGCTGCAACCCGTGCGCGAACTGCTCCAGATGCGCCGCCCGCTGGCCGATCTGCCGCCGTTGTCGCCCGCGCATGACGTACGCACCTACGCCGGACCGGCCGACGATCAGGAGCTGCTGCGCGTCAACAACGCCGCATTCTCCTGGCATCCCGAACAGGGCGGCTGGACCGAGGCCGATATCGCCGAACGGCGCGCCGAATCCTGGTTCGATCCGCAGGGACTGTTCCTGGCCTACGAGGGCGCCCGGTTGCTGGGCTTCCACTGGACGAAGGTGCACGATCCGTCGTTGGGGGAGGTGTACGTCGTCGGTGTGGACCCGGCGGCCCAGGGGCGCGGTCTCGGAGCCGAACTGACTTTGCTGGGGTTACATCATCTGGCCGGTCGACTCGGTGCTGAGGCGGATGTCACGCTCTATGTCGAGGGCGACAACACCGCGGCGGTCAAAACCTATCGCCGCCTGGGGTTCGAGGTTTTCAGTGCCGATATCGCCTATGCCCGCCCAGCTGTGAACTAGCTGTACCTGTTCACCTCGCGTTCACTTTCCGTCCCCGGTCCGTCCATGGCGGCCGAATACGTTGCCACGGAGTCTGAAGCCGTCAACACAGGAAAGTGGGATTCGTGAAGCTCAACATCGGCATGGCCTTGTCGGCGACCGCGATCGCCGCGCTCACGCTCACCGCGTGTGGCAGCGACAACAACGCAGGCACCTCCGCCGGCGGTTCCGAGACCGGTTCCGCCTCGGCCGCGGACTGCGGCGGCAAGAACTCGATCACCGCGGAGGGCTCGACCGCCCAGCAGAACGCCATCGCGCTGTTCAACCAGGTGTGGAGCCAGAAGTGCCAGGGCAAGAACCTGTCCTACAACCCGACCGGCTCGGGTGCTGGTCGTGAGCAGTTCGTCGCCAAGAATGTGGACTTCGCCGGATCCGATTCGGCCATCAAAGAGGCGCAGGCGCAGCAGGCCGCCGAGCGCTGCGGTGGCAACCCGGCCTGGAACCTGCCGCTGGTCTTCGGTCCGATCGCCATGGCCTACAACGTCGAGGGCGTCGACGGCCTGGTGCTCAACGGCGACCTGCTGGCCAAGATCTTCCAGGGTCAGATCACCAAGTGGAACGACCCGGCCATCGCCGCGTTGAACGAGGGCAAGACCCTGCCCGACACCGCCATCACCCCGATCTTCCGTTCCGACTCTTCGGGTACCACCGACAATTTCCAGAAGTATCTGGAGGCCGCCTCGGGCGGTGCCTGGACCAAGGGTGACGGCAGCGAGTTCCAGGGCGGCGCCGGTGAGGGCGCCCAGAAGTCGGCGGGCGTCGCGCAGGCCGTGCAGGCCACCCCGGGTGCCATCGGCTACGTCGAGAAGGGCTTCGCCGACCAGGCGGGTCTGCCCTACGCGAAGATCGACAACGGCAGCGGTGCGGTCGAGCTGACCGACGAGTCCGCGGGCAAGGCCATCGACGCCGCCAAGTTCGCCGCCGAGGGCAACGACCTGACCCTGGACCTGGCCTCGCTGTACGGAACCACCGAAGCCGGTGCCTACCCGCTGGTGCTGGCCACCTACGAGATCGTCTGCTCCAACGGTTATGACGCCGAGACCGCCGCGGCCGTCAAGTCCTTCCTCACGGTGGCCGCCAATGACGGCCAGCAGGGGTTGTCCTCCGCCGGCTACGTCCCGCTGCCGGAGAAGTTCAAGGAGCGTCTGCTGACTTCCATCGAGGCCATCGGACCCGCCTCCTAGTTGCACTGGCACATCGGCGAATTCGACGCGAGGATGGGTGCGGGGACCGAATGACGTACAAAGGTATCGACAAGGGTTCAGACGGGAACTCAGTGACTATTCCGAATCCAGCCGACTCGGGGTCGGGTGAGGCCTTGGCCGCACCGTTCCCCGAGCCCACACCCATCTCGACGAATCCATCGGGGAACGCGATGGTTCGGCCCGGTGACCGCATCTTCAGCGGTCTTGCCACCGGTTCGGGTGTGCTCGTCATCGCGATCATCGCCGCCATCGGTTTCTTCCTGCTGTGGCGCGCCATCCCGGCGCTGCAGCGCAACCAGCAGAACTTCTTCCTGTTCGGCGGCAACTGGGTCACCACGGACACCTCGGCGATGAGCTTCGGCATCCTGGACCTGCTCCAGGTGACGGTGTTCGTCTCAGTGTTCGCGCTGGTGCTGGCGATGCCGATCGCGCTGGGCATCGCGATCTATCTGACCAACTACGCGCACAAGCGGGTCAAGGGCCCGCTGGCCTACATGGTGGATCTGCTGGCCGCCGTGCCCTCGATCATCTACGGCGTGTGGGGCCTGTATGTCCTGGCTCCGGCGATCAAGCCGGTTGCGGTGTGGCTCAACGAGAACTTGAGCTGGCTGTTCCTGTTCTCCACTGGCAATGCCTCGGTGGCCGGCGGCGGCACCATCTTCACCGCGGGCATCGTGCTCGCGGTGATGATCCTGCCGATCATCACCGCGGTCACCCGCGAGGTGTTCGTGCAGACCCCGCGCGGCCAGATCGAGGCCGCTCTGGCCCTCGGTGCCACCCGCTGGGAGGTCGTGCGCACCACGGTGCTGCCGTTCGGGATGTCCGGCTACATCTCCGGGGCGATGCTGGGGCTGGGTCGCGCGCTCGGTGAGACGATCGCGCTGCTGATCATCCTGCGCGGCACCCAGACCGCGTTCGGTTGGTCGCTGTTCGACGGCGGCTTCACCTTCGCCAGCAAGATCGCCTCGGCGGCATCGGAATTCAACGACCAGTACAAGGCGGGTGCCTACATCGCGGCCGGTTTGGTGCTGTTCATCCTCACGTTCGTGGTGAACTCGCTGGCGCGCGCCGCAGTCTCCGGAAAGGACAGGTCCGCATCATGACCGCAGCGCTTGAGAAGCCGGTCAAGGCCCCGACCTTCCAAGGGGTCAGCGGCCGCCGGAAGGTGGCCGACAAGCTGGCCACCATCCTGGTCACCGCCTCGGTCGTGGTGGCCATCGTCCCGCTGGTGTGGGTGCTCTACACGGTGGTGTCCAAGGGCATCGGGGTGGTCACCTCGAGCACCTGGTGGCTGAACTCCCAGTCCGGCATGACGGCCTTCGCCGCGGGTGGCGGTGCCTATCACGCCATCGTCGGCTCGCTGCTGCAGGCGTTGATCTGCGCGGTCATCTCCATCCCCATCGGCATCTTCGTCGCCATCTATCTGGTGGAGTACGGCGGCGGCACCCGGCTGGGCAAGGTCACCACCTTCATGGTCGACATCCTGACCGGGGTGCCCTCGATCGTGGCGGCGTTGTTCATCTATGCGTTGTGGGTGGCCACCCTGGGCTTCCAGCGTTCGGGCTTCGCGGTGTCGCTGGCCCTGGTGCTGCTGATGATCCCGGTGATCGTGCGCTCCACCGAGGAGATGCTGCGCATCGTGCCGATGGACCTGCGCGAGGCCAGCTACGCACTGGGTGTGCCGAAATGGAAGACCATCTCGGCCATCGTGGTGCCCACCGCACTGTCGGGCATCGTCACCGGTGTGCTGTTGTCGCTGGCGCGGGTGATGGGAGAGACCGCACCGCTGTTGATCCTGGTCGGGTACGCGCAGGCGATCAACTTCGACATGTTCAGCGGTTTCATGGGCTCGCTACCCGGCATGATGTTCGACCAGACCTCGGCAGGTGCCGGGGCCAACCCGGTCCCCACCGACCGGCTCTGGGGTGCCGCGCTCACCCTCGTCGTCCTGATCGCGGTGCTCAACGTGGGTGCGCGATTCATCGCCAAATTCTTTGCCCCGAAAAAGGTTTAGGAGTATCCGAGATGGCCAAACGCCTGGATCTGAAGGACGTCAACATCTACTACGGCGCATTCCACGCCGTGCAGAACGTCTCGCTGTCGGTGGAACCGCGCAGCGTGACCGCATTCATCGGCCCGTCGGGCTGCGGTAAGTCGACCGTGCTGCGCACGCTCAACCGCATGCACGAGGTGATCCCGGGTGCCTACGTCAAGGGCTCGGTGCTGCTCGATGGTGACGACATCTACGGTTCGGGCGTCGACCCGGTCGGTGTGCGTAAGACCATCGGCATGGTGTTCCAGCGCCCGAACCCGTTCCCCACCATGTCGATTCGCGACAACGTGGTGGCCGGGTTGAAGCTGCAGGGTGTGCGCAGCAAGAAGACTCTCGACGAGGTCACCGAGCGCTCGCTCAAGGGCGCCAACCTGTGGAACGAGGTCAAGGACCGTCTCGACAAGCCGGGTGGCGGACTGTCCGGTGGCCAGCAGCAGCGGCTCTGCATCGCCCGCGCCATCGCCGTGCAGCCCGACGTGCTGCTGATGGACGAGCCCTGTTCGGCGCTGGACCCGATCTCGACGCTGGCGATCGAGGATCTGATCTCGGAGCTCAAGCAGGACTTCACCATCGTGATCGTCACGCACAACATGCAGCAGGCCGCCCGCGTCTCGGATCAGACGGCGTTCTTCAACCTCGAGGCCACCGGTAAGCCCGGTCAGCTCATCGAGATCGACGACACCGAGAAGATCTTCTCCAACCCCACCCAGAAGGCCACCGAGGACTACATCTCGGGTCGGTTCGGCTAGCCCGCACCCTCATGGCGTGAGCACCACCCTGGTGCCCGACGGGTCGGTCGTGGTCCACGCGTCGGCGATTTCGGCCAGTGGCCGTGCGGCCGTGCGAATGTGGAGACTTCCGTTGCCGACCATGTCGAACAGCCGGGGCAGTGCCTCGGTGCGCGCCGCGGCCAGCACCGTAGGTGGGACGCTGCCGATGCCGACCCCGCAGAGCTGGATACCGGTGCTGCGCAGCACCGCGGCGGGCAGCGGCATGGTCGGATCGGCCATCGCGCCGACCTGAACGAACCGGGTGCGGTGATAGCTGCCGGTCGGACCGTCGGCCAGGGCGGCGAGCACCTGCGCCGCGGGGTCGCCCCACAGGTAGTCCAGCACGACGTCGAAGGGCTGCGCGGTGTGCAGGGCGTGGACTTTGGCGCGCACATCGTCATTGCGCAGGTCGATGACGTCGTCGGCCCCCACGGTCCGTAGCCAGTCCAACCGGGTGGTGTCGCGGCCCGCGACGACCACCCGCGCGGCGCCGAAGACCGATGCCGCCAGCTGCGCGGCAAGCGAGCCGGTGACACCGGTGGCCCCGAGGACCAGCACGTGTTCACCGGGGCGCAGCGCCGCGGCGTGTTCGAGTGCCAGCCAGGACGATATGCCCGGATTGGGGACGGCCGCCGCGGTGACGGCGTCGATCCCATCGGGCAACTCCACCATGTCGTTGGCGTTGAGCAGGGTGCGTTCGGCCAGCATTCCGTAGGGTGGCACGGCGCCGGTATAGACGCGTCTGCCGTCGTCGAGCCGCGCGACGCCGTCAACGCCCGGTACCATCGGCAGCCGCATTTCCCTACTGGCGTAATGGGTTCCGTTGCCGATGCCCTTGGTCAGGTTGGTCAGCGCGCTGGCCTCGACGGTGGCGGTCAGCGTGCCGTCACCGGGCTGCGGCTCCGGGAAGTCGGAATAGCGGGGCGGCTGTCCCCATTGGTCGATCACGGCGGCTTTCACGGCGTCTCCTATGTTTCCTCAGAAATCGTTTCTATGGAAACAATGTACGAGACGCGGCGACGGATGGCAATATGGTTTCCGTGAAAACCAAGTCGCGGCTGATCGAGGACATCAACCAGCTCGTCGACGCGGTGGGCGACAAGTTCGAAGCCGGCGATGACGGCGATCCCGAGCGCGATTTCATGGTGGCCCGCTGCCCGCCGCGACTGGCGAGCGTGATCCGTGAGCTCCCTCAGCTCTCGGTGCACCTGCTCGCCGAGCTGGCCGATGGGCCGTCGAGTCTGGTGGGGCTGGCAGCTCGGTCCGGTCAGTTGAAGGGCACCGTCAGCAAGCACGTTCAGCGACTGGTCGAGGCCGGACTGGTGCACCGCGGGCCGGTCCCCGGCAACCGTAAGGAGACCCAGTTGACGCTCACCGATGACGGTGAGCTCGTCGTTGCCGCCCATCGCCGGCTGCACGAGGAGATGGACCAGGGCAGACGCGAATTCCTGAACCGCTACACCGGTGCCGAACTCCAGGTCGTGGCGAAGGTGCTGGCCGATCTGATGGCGGCAGGCCGCGACGGTGTGCGCATCGTCGCCGACGGCCCGTGAGCCGTCCGACTACTGCGGTTCGGCCAGATTGTCCTCGGGCAGCTCGCCGGTCGCGGTGAAGATCACCCGGCGTGAGATCTCGACCGCGTGGTCGGCAAACCGCTCGTAGAAACGGCTCAACAGCGTGACGTCGACCGCGGCGGTGACACCGTGCTTCCAGTCCTTGTCCATCAGTACCGAGAACAGGTGCCGGTGCAGATCGTCCATCGCATCGTCCTCGTCGCGGATCTGGCGAGCCTTCTCCGGATCGAGGGTGTCGAGGACCTCGCGTGCACTGTGGGCCAATTCGACTGCCACGCGCCCCATTTCGGCGAAGTACCCGTTGACCTCCTCGGGTAGCGCATGCTGGGGGTGGCGGCGCCGTGCGATCTTTGCCACGTGCAGTGCCAGCGCGCCCATCCGGTCGATATCGGCGATGATCTGGATGCCGCTGACAATGGCGCGCAGATCGCCGGCGACCGGTCCCTGCAGGGCGAGCAGCATGAACGCCGCCTCTTCGGCCCGCACCCGGATCTCACCGAGCCGGTCCTGTTCGGAGATCACCTGCTCGGCCAGTGCCAGATCGGCCTGCAGCAGGGATTGGGTTGCGCGCTCCATCGCCACACCGGCCAGCCCGCACATCTCGCTGAGCTGAACGGTCAAGGACGACAGTTGTTCCTGGTACGCAGTACGCATGTGAACACCTTACGTTCAGCGAGCTTGCAGGTCACGGCGCCACAGGTGAACGAAAGGTGAATGCCCATGGATGGCCTGGGCATAGGTCCCACCACCCTATTCGCAGGTGGTGTCCGCCGCGTTGGTGACGGTGAGGTCCTCCGGTAGCTCGGTGGTGGTGGTCTCGGACGACGATGACTCCGACGCCGTGCCGCGGACCATCTTGACCTGCACGGTGGAACCGCTCGGTGACGGCGGGGTGACGGAGGTGAAGTCCGTGCCGAGCACCACCCGCACCACATCGCCCATCCCGGTGGTCCGCTCGATGGTCGCGTTGTGGAACGACGATGCGACGGTCGCCGCGGCCTGCTCGTTGCCCGGGGAGAAGAACACGGTCGTGGAATGCAGCGGGCCGGGGTAGTCGTCGGGGGTGTCGACCTGGAAACCGTGCTGCTGCAGCACGGAGGCGGCGTTGGCGGCCAGGCCGGACTCGCCGGTCGAGTTGGACACCCGCACGGTCACGGCACCGGGATCGGTGGCCACCGCGTCGACTGTTTCTGCGCCGTTGGCATCGGTGGTGGGTGTGGTTGAGCCGCCGTGGCTCTCGGGCGATGGCGGGACCGGGGAGTTGTCGTCGTTGTGCTCTTCGGGCAGTGGGTCATCATCGATGATTGCGGCGAACAGCGCGGCCATATCGTCGACGCGGGGCTGCTCGTTGCCGTAGGCATCGGCATAACCGGTGGTGGGCACCGTGACGAAGGTGATGCGCCCGGCATTGACACCCTGCACCGATTGGCCGAGATCGACCAGGTCCTTGGTCTTGATGTTGTCGACGTAGCTGTCCTCGATAAACATGTTCACCACGTTGTTGAGCTTGGACAGGCTGAAGAACACCTCTTTGGAGATCATCGACCGCAGCAGCGAGGACAGGAAAAGCTGCTGACGCTTGATGCGGCCGTAATCGCCGTTGAACTCAGTGGTGACCTGGCGGGCCCGGACATAGTTCAGCGCGGTGTGACCGTCGACGATCTGGCGGCCGGGGTTGGCCAGCACGGTGCCCAGCTCGTAGTCCTCCAGCGGGGTGGTGCTGCACACCTCGACGCCGCCGAGGGCGTCGACCATCTTCGAGAACCCGGTGAAATCGATGGCCATGAACCGGTTGACCGACAGTCCCGAGAGCTTCTGGATCACCTTCACCAGGCACCTGGGGCCGCCGACGGCATAGGCGGAATTGAGCTTGGTCTCGGTGTAGGCCTCGTCCATCCCGTACATCGGGGATTCCGGGTCGGTGATCGGACCGTAGGCGCGGGTCTCGGGGTCCCACGGTTCGCACTTCATCGGCGTGATGGACAGATCGCGTGGGAACGAGACCGCGACCACACGCTTACGGTCGGCGGGGATGTTGACCAGCATGATGGTGTCCGACCGCGCGCCGGCGGCATCATCGGTGGTACCCGCGCCGACCTCGGCATTCGCGCCCAGCCGGCTGTCGGTGCCCACGATGAGGAAATTCTCGTCGCCGAACTGCTTGTTGGGGTCGAGGATATCGCGGGAGTTGGGATCCAGCGCGGAAACCTGGTTGAGGCTGTTGTTCTTCATCGACTGCCACTGCCAGGCACCACCGGTCACCAGCAGGGCGCAGATGGCGGCCAGCGCGGCGGCGACCCGACCGGCATTGCGCGCGGTCCGTCCGGCATGGTGCCGGGGGCGCGCAGCGTGCACGGGCGGGCGGGCGGCGGCCAGGTCGGGAATCTCCGGGGCGTACGCCGACGGGACGTACATCACCTCTGTGGGTGGTTCCAGCCCATCGGCACGGTCGGCATCGAAGATGGTGGCCTCGATCGGTGCCACCGGGTCGGTGATCTCGGCGTCGCTCTCCGGTGCGACGTCGGCGGGCTCGTCCGATTCCTCGGTAGCACGGCGTCGCGAGCGTCCGGTGCTGTTCGGATTCTCGTCAGCCAGCTTGGCGATCAGGTCGGCGACGGTGACGCCATCGGTGTGGTTACCGGTGTCCTGAGTGTTCGGCTGCGGTACAGCCGTGTCGGGCGCAACGGCCCGCTCCCACGGCGCGGCGCCTGGTGCCGGCCGCTCCGATCGGGTAAGCCAGTCGTTGTCACCGCGGGCACCGTCGGGCCGGCCAGGAGTGGCGTTGTCGCCGTCACTCATGTCCTACCGACCTTCGACTCGAGGGGCGTGCGCGCCGTTGCGCACGGATGTCGTGTGGGTTGCCCGGATCCTGCGTTCGGACGCGGCGCACTACTTCTTGTAGCAGGCCCATGCCCGGCCGCGCCACCGGAGTCCGGGCACGTGGCCACTCATCGTACTGAGACAACCTGAGCGTGGGCCAGCGCAGCGCTGTGACGGAGCGGTCTCGGGACCATCTCGGCTCAGCCGCCGGAGTGCATCACATCGGCCGCCTCGGGCACGGTGTCATCGTCGGGATCGTCGAGCCAGCCCGCGGGCAGCGACACCGTTCCCGGTGAACCCTGTCGACCGCGCGGGCCGTCGCCCACCTCGGGGAACGGTGCGTCCTGGTCGAGCTGGGCCAGCAGTTCGTCGAGCTCTTCGACGGTTTTGACCAGCGCCAATGCCCGACGGGAGTCGCCGCCGACGGGGAAACCGTGCAGGTACCAGGCGACATGCTTGCGGATGTCACGCATGCCCTTGTCCACCCCGAAGTGCTCGGCGAGCAGCTCACCGTGGCGCCGGACGATATCGGTCACCTCGCCCAGGGTGGGCGGGGTCGGGATCGGTCGGTTGTTGAAGACTGCCGACAGTTCGGCGAACAGCCAGGGACGGCCCAGGCACCCACGTCCGATGACGACTCCGTCACATCCGGTCTGCGACATCATGGCGACGGCGTCGCGGGCGTCGAAGATGTCGCCGTTGCCGAGCACCGGGATACCGGTCACGTGTTGTTTGAGTTCGGCGATACGCGACCAGTCGGCCGCGCCGGAATAACGCTGGGCGGCGGTGCGGGCATGCAGCGCGACGGCGGCCGCACCCTCCTGCTCGGCGATACGGCCGGCATCCAGATGCGTGGTGTGCTCATCGTCGATACCGACCCGGAATTTCGCGGTGACGGGGATGGCGGTGCCCTCGACACCGCGGACCGCCGCCGCGACGATCTGGCCGAACAGCCGGCGCTTGAACGGGATGGCCGCACCGCCGCCACGCTTGGTGACCTTGGGCACCGGGCAGCCGAAGTTCATGTCGATGTGATCGGCCAGGCCCTCGTCGGCGATCATCTTGGCCGCGCGGTAGGTGGTCTCCGGGTCGACGGTGTAGAGCTGCAGCGAGCGCGGCGTCTCGTCCGGGGCGAAGGTGGTCATGTGCATGGTGACCGGATGACGTTCGACCAGCGCACGGGCGGTCACCATCTCGCAGACGTACAGACCGCTGATGGTGCCGGCGCGGGCCATCTCCAGCTCGCGGCACAGCGTGCGGAACGCGACGTTGGTGACGCCGGCCATCGGGGCCAGCACGACGGGCGAACGCAATGCGATCGGCCCGATCTGCAGGGCAGATCGGGCCGTCGGCGGGTTGTCCAGCAGTGTCATCCGGCTGCGGAGGAGCTCACCAGCAGGTTTTTCATCGCCTTCTTCTCGGCGACCTTGCGCTCCCGCTCCAGGCGGCGTTCCTTGGCGATCTCGAACTTCTCGCAGGTGTCCTCGAGTTCTTCGACGTGCTTGGCCAGCTCGTCGCGCAGCTTGGCGCCCTCACCGGTGAAATCCTCGCGCTCGAAGATGCGCCACTTCTTGAGCACCGGCATCACGATGTCGTCGAGGTGGATCCGCGGGTCGTAGACGCCGCCGGTGGCGATCACGACGGCCTTGCGGCGGAAGTCAGGAATGGTGTAGCCGGGCATCTTGAAGTTGGTGAGGATCTTGTGCAGCGACTTCATCGCCTGGTTGGGCGCGATCTCCATACCGGCGGCCGAGACGTCCCGGTAGAAGATCATGTGCAGGTTCTCGTCGGCGGAGATGCGGCCGAGCAACTGGTCGGCGACGGTGTCATTGCAGGCGCGGCCGGTGTTGCGGTGGCTGACGCGGGTGGCCAGCTCCTGGAACGTCACGTAGATGACGGAGTCGAACAGGCTCTGGGCGAACAGTTCGTCGCCGCCCTGCAGGTTCTGGCCGGGGGAGAAGCCGCGGGTGACCTGCTCGACGCGCAGTTCTTCGAGTTCGATCGGGTCGATGGCGCGGGTGACCAGCAGGTAGTCGCGCAGGGCGATGCCGTGCCGGTTCTCCTCGGCGGTCCAGCGGTTGACCCAGAATCCCCACGGGCCGTCCATGCTGAAGTTCATCGCGATCTCGCGGTGGTACGAGGGCAGGTTGTCCTCGGTCAACAGGTTGGTGATCATCGCGATGCGGGCGACCTCGGAGAGCTTGGACTGCTCGGGATCCCACTCCTGGCCGCCGAGGGCGTAGAAGTTCTTGCCGTCCGACCACGGGATGTAGTCGTGGGGGTTCCAGTCCTTGCGCATGCTCAGGTGCCGGTTGATCTGCTTCTCCACCACGGGCTCGAGCTCGTGCAGGAGCTGCAGATCGCTCAGTTCCTCGGTCATGGACCCTCCGATGTATCTGTACCTGTTGGTTGCAGTCAATATATCTGTGTCTCGCGGTGACATTCAAGTTCCGTCGGAGTGAGTCGCGTAACGGTTACCCGTCTTTTGGGCATGCGTACCGTTACCGATGAACGGCGGCGCGACTGAGCAGCAACGTGCTGCAGTAGTCGACGAATTGCTCGCGGCCGGCCGTCAGGCGTCCGTTCAGGTACGCGGTGAACAGTGCGGTCAGCGCGCCGACCAGTCCGGTCGCGACCATTTCCTGCACCGCCTGGTCGGCGATCTGGGTCAGCTTGCGCTGGATCAGGGCGATGAAGTCGGGCATCCACTCCGCGCCCGAGGCGACCAGGACCGGTTCGCGTTCGGGCGCCAGCAGCAGTACCCGGCCGCGGGTCGGGTCGTCGACCATCAACTCGACGAATTGTTCGACGGCGGCGCGTGGTGTCTGCGCCGAAAGCAGGGCCGTCATCGCCGCCTTGCACACCTCGTCGTAGACGGCGCGCACGAAAACGTCGCGGTCGGTGAAGCTTTCGTAGAAGTACCGCTCGGTCAGCCCGGCCTTCCGGCAGACCGCGCGGACCGTCAGCGCGGGTCCGTCGGCGGCGCCCAGCAGCGTGACGCCCGCGGTGACGAGCTCGTTGCGGCGCAACGCCTGGCGGTCCTGCAGGGGGACGCCGGACCATCGACCGCGTCGTTGACCGGACGGCACATCGCTCCTAAGCTGCTTGGTGACAACGGGTGTAGTCAGAATTGCTTCCCCGACCCGAACGGAAGGTCGTCAGTGACTCAAGATACGTCCGAGACATGCCCGGTGACCAGCGAATCCGCCGGGGCTGCCGGTTGCCCCGTGAGTACCGGTTACGACGCCATCCCGCTCGGTCCGGACTCGCTCACCTGGAAGTACTTCGGGCAGTGGACGGGGCTGTTCCAGGGCACCTGGGCGGGCTCGATGCAGAACATGCACCCGCAACTCGGGGCCGCGGTCGAGGAGCATTCGATCTTCTTCATCGAGCGCATCCCGCGGCTGTTGCGGTCGATCTACCCGATCGGCGGCGTGGTCTTCGACGGTGACCGGGCGCCGCAGACCGGGGCCGAGGTCCGCGACTATCACATCGGCATCAAGGGCGTGGACAAGCAGGGACGGCGTTACAGCGCGCTGAACCCGGACGTCTTCTATTGGGCACACGCGACCTTCTTCAAGTCGACCCTGCTGGCGGCCGAGAAGTTCGGCGGTGGCATCTCGCTGGCCGACAAGCGTCAGCTGTTCGACGAGCATGTGCAGTGGTATCGGATGTACGGCATGAGCATGCGGCCGGTGCCGAAGTCCTGGGAGGAGTTCGAGGCCTACTGGGAGCACATGTGCACCGAGGTGCTGGAGCGCAACTGGGCCGCGGTCACCGTGATGGATCTGTCGACGATGCCCAAACATCCCTCCCTGCAATGGATTCCGGACCCACTGTGGAAGCTGAACCTGAAGGTGATGCAGCGCTTCCTGACGTTCATGACCGTGGCGCTCTATGACGAGCCGGTGCGCGAGCTGATGGGTTACACCTGGACGCCGCGGCAGCAGTTCCTGCACGACCGGCTGTGCGAGGTGATCACGTTCGCGGGCAAGGTGCTGCCGAAGCGCTCGTTGATGCACCCGCGCAAGCGCTCGGCGATGGATCGGGCCAGCGGCCGGTTGCCCGCCGATTCGCCGTTGGTGCAGACCCCGGCCCGCAATCTCCCGCCCGTGGAGTACCGGGGCAACCCGAACTTCTACTGCCCTCAGGTGTAGGCGCCGCGCGGTCTACGGTGGACCGCATGCAGCAGCCACTCGGCGGTCGCTACGAACTGCGCGGACTGCTCGGACGCGGCGGGATGGCTGCCGTGCACGACGGCTGGGACACCCGGCTGGGTCGTCCGGTCGCGATCAAGCTGATGGACCCCACGGCCGGTGACCGGCGACGCTTCGAGTCCGAGGCGCGCGCGGTCGCCATGCTGAACCACCCGAATATCGTTGCCGTGCATGACAGCGGGGAACACAACGGCCTGCCCTATCTGGTGATGGAACGGCTTCCCGGGCGCACGCTGGCCGATGTGTTCGCCGCCGGTCCGGTGCCCGCCCAGCAGGTCCGGGCGCTGTTGTGCGAGCTGCTCTCCGGTCTGGCCGCCGCCCATGCCGCCGGGATCCTGCACCGTGACATCAAGCCGGCCAACATCCTGGTCACGGCCGCCGGCGGTATCAAGATCGCCGATTTCGGGATCGCCAAGAGTCCCACCTCCGCGCACACCATGACCGGTCAGGTCGTCGGGACGCTCGGCTATCTGAGCCCACAACGGCTGGCCGGGCACCCCGCGACGGTCGCCGATGACCTCTATGCCGCGGCGATGGTGGCCGGCGAGGGTCTCGTCGGTCGCATCCCGCTGCCGCACGAGAACCTGGCCGCGCTGCGACCCGACGCCGACGCCGCGTTGGTGACGGTGATCCAGCGGGCACTGGCCGCCGACGAGCGCGTGCGCTTCTCCAGCGCCGAGCAGATGCTCGCCGCCCTGTCGGCGCGGCCGGGGACCCTCGTGCTCGATCAGCCGCTGCCCGATCCCGCGACGGTCATGGTGGCGGTGCCGCGACCGCGCAGCCGTCGGCGCCTTGTGCTGGCGGTGGCGGGCGGGGTGGCCGCCATCCTGGTGCTGCTCGCCGCGTTCCTGGTCGACACCGCCTCCCGCAGCGGGACACCCACGCCCGTGTCGACGAGTGCGACGAGTACGTCTCCGGTCGCGCCGGTGTCCTCGTCGGTCCTCTCGACCACGGCTGCCCCCGCGCCCGCCCCAGCGCCCGGTCCGGCTGGGGGTCCGGGGCGCGGCAACGGGGGGAACGGCAAGGGTGACAAGGGGCCCAAGCCCAAGCCGGACCGCTGAACCCGCGTGCGCGAGAGTGACGTTATTGCGGTCCCAGCGGCCGTGAGAGCGCAGAAGCGTCACTCTCGCGGGCCGGCAGTTGCGTTGTGGCCCAGTGACCCGTCCACCACTTCAGCCGCCACAGCCGCGCGGCGGTCGAGACTGAACTGGTGTAGACGTTTCGACGCTGAGAGCTACCTTGCTTCAGTCGTGAAGCGCATATGGCGGGCGGGCTGAAGGCAGGGAGACGCCCGGAGTTGCGTTGTGCCCCCACCAGGGCTCGAACCTGGGACCTGCGGATTAAAAGTCCGTAGCTCTACCGACTGAGCTATAGGGGCGTGTGCTCGAAAAGGATACTTGGCCCGCTGATCAGACGGGTGGGGGCATCCGGTTTGGGATTTCGAGCAGCTGTGTCCTAAGCTATCGAAGCTTCCAACGTCACCGGCGTTGAGAGCGGCCCGGAGAAATCCGGATAGGCCCCCATCGTTTAGCGGCCTAGGACGCCGCCCTTTCACGGCGGTAGCACGGGTTCGAATCCCGTTGGGGGTACGGCACGACGGTGGTGACACACCGGAGTGGAGCAGTACAGAGCAAGGCCCTGTGGCGCAGTTGGTTAGCGCGCCGCCCTGTCACGGCGGAGGTCGCGGGTTCGAGTCCCGTCAGGGTCGCCATCTCGGCGAGGTATCCCGGTCGAAAGGCCGGGGCCTTCCGGCCAGGTAGCTCAGTTGGTACGAGCGTCCGCCTGAAAAGCGGAAGGTCGCCGGTTCGATCCCGGCCCTGGCCACTTCAGATCTAAATTGTCGTCTTCGTAACATCTTCCCCACCGATCACGATCAACAGTCGTGTCGAAATCATTCGGGGATGAAACACGCAATCGCCTGACCGCCGCCGCGGTCGCTCTCGTCGGCGCCCTGCTCGCGGTGTTCGCGCTCGCGGGCGCGCCGGCGGCCCAGGCCCAACCGGCGGGCAAGGACTTCTCCAAACCGGCCATCGTGATCCTGGGCTACGGCCTGACCCCCGACGGCTGGATGCGACCCATCCTGTTCACTCGGGTGCTCACCGGACTGGCCGTCGCGCAGGCCTTCCCGCAATCGCCGATCATCGTCACCGGCGGTAATCCGCGCCAGGGCCGCACCGAGGCGGGCGAGATGCGCAACCTCCTGCAGATGCTCGGGTTCCCGGCCAACCGGATCATCCTGGAGGACAAGGCCAACAGCACCGTGCAGAACGCGCGGTTCTCGGTCCCGTTGGCGAAGAAGGCCGACACCTCGGGCATCATCCTGGTGACCTCGTCGACGCATCAGGACCGCGCGGACACCAACTTCGTCGACGCCGGGGCCAATGTGCTGGCCACCGTCAGCTTCCCCGACGGCGACCCGGCGACCAATATCGGCCAGTTCGTCAAGGATGTCCTCAGTCCGGTGATGGCCATCCGGTGAGGGCGGTACGCTCCCGCCATGGAGCTACTACGCAGCGTAGTTGTGCTACTGCACATCGTGGGTTTCGCCGTCACCTTCGGTGCGTGGGCATCGGCGGCGCTCTCGACGCAACCCCGGTTCACCAGGGTCATGGACTACGGGCTGCTGATCTCGCTGATCACCGGACTGGCACTGGCCGCGCCGTGGCCGTCGGACGTGGTGCTCAACTACCCCAAGATCGGGGTCAAGCTGGTCCTGCTGATCATCCTGGGCGGCGTGCTGGGCATGGGCAGCGCCCGGCAGCGACGTACCGGTCAGCCCGTCGCGCCGGCGCTGTTCTACCTCGCCGGAGCGCTCTCGCTGACCGCGGCGGGTATCGCCGTCATATGGTGAGCGGGTGACGACGGACGCCGCCGGGGCCGACTTCCGCACCCGGTTGCTGGCCGCGTGTGAGGCCTCGATCGCCGAGGACGGCTACGCCAAGATGACGATCGCCGATATCGTCCGGCGGGCAAGGACATCGCGGCGCACCTTCTACGAGTACTTCTCCAGCAAGGAGGAGTGCTTCATGGCGCTGCTGGCCGACGCGAATGCCGATCAGATACGCCAGATTTCGGCCGCCGTGGACCCCGACGCGCCATGGCGCGATCAGGCCCGGCAGGCCATCGAGGCGTGGATCGCCTCGGGTGAGTCCCGCCCCGATGTGACGCTGAGCTGGATCCGTGACGGCCCGTCGCTGGGTGCCGCCGGACGCGCGCTGACCCGCGATTCCATGGAGCAGTTCATCGAGATGGTGAACTCGCTGATCGACAGCCCGCGGTTCCGTGAAGCCGGTATCGGGCCCGTCTCCCGTCCGCGCATCATCATGTTGCTCGGTGGTCTGCGCGAACTCACCGCGGTCACCGTGGAGAACGGCGGGACGATGAGCGATATCACCGAGGAAGCCGTCGAGGCGACCATCGCGCTGGTCGCCGCCGGTTAGGCCGTCGCGCGGGCCTGCTGCAACAGGATCGGGTCATGCGCGTTGACCATCAGCAGGTCGGGTTCATTGCGCGCGGCCAGTTCCGCGAGCCGAACGTGGTTGTCGCGCACCTGCTTGCGGTCGAAGGCCAGCACCATCTCCATCCCCAAGATCTTGGGTATGGGCCTGCCGTCGATCCGGCCGCGGTGATAGAACGCATCACCGGTGTGCAACACCCAGCGGTGCCCGGCGTCCACGGCAACGCAGGCATGCCCGCGGGTGTGGCCGGGCAGTGGGATCAGCACGATGCCGTCCAGGATCTCCTTGGCGGCCCCGAACCCGCGCCACGAATCGCCGTCCGGTTCGTGCTCGACCAGCGTCGGACCGTGCGACCACTGGATGCTGCGGTAGCGCATCCGTTCTCGCAATGACGGCGCGTGCACCGCGCCGGCCGCCTCCGCGGCGGTGACGTGCACCTGCGCGGCGGGGAAGTCGGCGATCCCGCCGATGTGATCGAAGTCGAAATGCGTGACGACGATGTGCCGGACGTCCTCGCGCGCGAACCCCAGGGCAGCGATCTGGCGCGCCGCGGTCTCGGCCGGATCGAGCACCGGGCGGGAGGCGAACCGGAAGGGTCCCAGGCGTCGCGCGGGCTCGGCGCAGTCGAGTAGCCCGTAGCCGCTGTCGACCAGGACGAGCCCGTCGTCGGACTCGACGAGCATGACGTGGCACACCAGCGGTGCGCTCGGAACGGGCATGCTGCCGCAATTGAGATGATGGACGCGCAAAAGTCTTACCCCCTGTGGACCTTTGCTGTGAGCTTATGGACTCCGCCCGAGCGGGTGCGTCGGGGGTTCTTCGGCCTGGGGTACGTTGAGCCGATGGTCCGCCCCGCGCAAACCGCTCGCAGTGAGCGCACCCGGGACGCGCTGCGCAAGGCCGCCATGGTGCGCTTTCTGGCACAGGGCGTCGAGGACACGTCCGCCGAACAGATCGCCGCCGATGCCGGCGTCTCGCTGCGCACCTTCTACCGGCACTTTTCGTCCAAGCATGACCTGTTGTTCGTCGATTACGACGCCGGCCTTGAGTGGTTTCGCGCCGCGCTGGCCAACCGATCCGCCGACGAATCCATCGTCGAGGCCGTGCACGCCGCCATCCTGGAATCCCCCTATGACGTCGACGCCGTCGCGCGGATCGCCGAGCTGCGCTCCGACGAGCTGGATCCCGGGCGCATCGTGCGGCACATCAGGCAGGTCGAGGCATCCTTCGCCGAGGTCGTCGAGGAGCACCTGCGCGACGATCAGCCACCGGCCACCGATATCGACACCCGGCTGCAGATCACCGTCACGGCGCGGTGCATCGCCGCGGCGGTGTTCGGTGCCATGGAGGTGTGGATGCTCGCCGAGGACCGGTCGTTGTCCGAGCTGGCCCGGTTGTGCCGCACGGCGCTGGATTCGTTGGAATCGGGCGTGGTCCCGCACCGATAGATGTTTTGTCAATATTGGCAAAACATGGGACCCGATGTCAGCCTCGGGTGATGTCGGACAGCTTCGATGCCATCGTCATCGGCGCGGGTCACAACGGCCTGGCCGCCGCCGCCCTTTTGCAACGGGCGGGCCTTCGAACCCTGTGCCTGGACGCCAAGCTCTATGCCGGCGGAATGGCCTCTACCGTCGAGCTTTTCGACGGCTACCACTTCGAGATCGCCGGGTCGCTGCAGTTCCCGACCTCGGCGGTGGTGAGCCGCGAGCTCGGCCTGGACGCGCTGCCGTGCGTCGACGTCGACGTCATGTCGGTCTCGCTGCGTGGTATCGGCGACGATCCGGTCGTCTACTACACCGACCCGATGAAGCTGCTCACCCACCTCAACGAGGTGCACGGTGCCGAGGCGGTCAACGGTATGGCGGGGCTGATGGCCTGGAGTCAGGCCCCGACCCGCGCGCTCGGGCGATTCGAGGCGGGCTTACCGCCCAAGACGCTCGACGAGATGTATGCCTGTGCGACAAACGAGTTCGAGCACGGGGCCATCACCGACATGCTGTTCGGTTCGGTCACCGATGTGCTCGACCGCTATCTGCACGACGCCGAGAAACACGGTGCACTGCGCGGCATGCTGTCGTTCCTTGCGGTCAACACCACCTATCGCGGCCCCGCGACGCCGGGTAGCGCCGCGGCGCTGGCATTCGGGCTGGCGGTGCCCGACGAGAACGCGGTGTTGATGAAGAAACTCCGCGGCGGCATCGGCGCGCTGACCGCCCACCTACGCAACATGTTCGTCGACGGTGGCGGCGAGTTGCGGCTGCGATCCAAGGTCGAACAGATCCGCACCGCGGCAGGCCGGGTCATCGGTGTGCGACTGGAGGACGGAACCGAACTGAGCGCACCCGTGGTCGTATCCGCGCTGGCGCCCGATGTCACCGTCACCCAGCTGCTCGACCCCACTGCCGTGCCCGGCGACGTGCGCGACCGCTTCGCCCGCACCGACCACCGCGGCAGTTACCTTCAGATGCATTTCGCCCTCGACGGACTGCCCACCTTCGCCGACCCGTACGGGATGCTCAACCATCCCGAGATGCAGTCGGCGATAGGTCTTTTCAGCACTCCCGAGGAACTGCAGGAACAGTGGGAGCAGAGTCGACGCGGCGTCGTACCCGCCGACCCGGCGATCGCCATGCAGATGCCCTCGGTGCAGGATCCGGACCTCGCCCCGCCCGGCAAGCATGCGGTATCGGCTTTCTCGCTGTGGTTCCCCGTCGAGGGCAACGCGCGGGCGTCCTACGGGGATCTCAAGGTCGAGATGGGTCGTCGGGTCATCGACAAGATCACCCGGCTGGCACCGGATTTTGAGCGCAGGATCCTCCGGCACACCACCTTCACGCCCAAACACATGGGGACCATGTTCGGCGCACCCGGCGGCGACTACTGCCACGGGCTGATCCACCCCGAGCAGATCGGTCCGAACCGGCCGGGCCCCAAAGGCTTTGTCGACCAACCGATCCCGATCGACGGTCTCTATCTGGGCAGCGCCGGGTGCCACGGCGGGCCCGGTATCACCTTCATACCCGGCTACAACGCCGCGCAGGCGGTCTTCGCCGACGCAGGCTAGGCGTGTTCTTCGCCGGCCGGCGCGCCGCCCTCGTCGGACCAGTCCGAACGGTCCTCGGCGCCCTTGGCCGGATCACTCAGGACATCGTCCTCGGCACCCGGCTTACCTGCGTCTGACTCGGTGGTCTTGGGATCTGCGCTCATTCGGTGTCGATACCCGTTTCACCGGGGTCGAAAACTCAGGCATCCCGGTTCTGCAGCTGCTGCATCCAGTCCGCGGGCACCCGCGAGCGGGGTCCGGGGACCGACTGATCGGTGGGATGAGCCTGGGGTGCACACAGTTCCGGACCGTCGTAGTACTGGCCGGTGTCGTAGTTCCAGAACCAGTCCTCGCCCGGCTCGAAACTGCGGATGATCGGGTGACCGGTGCTGCGCCAGTGTTGAGAGGCGTGCCGCGCCAGCGAATCGTCACAGCAGCCGATATGCCCGCACGCGGTGCAGCGACGCAGGTGGACCCACCACCCGCCGTCGGCGTCGCACTCCACGCAGCCGCTACCTGACGGGGGAACCGAGGGATCGACGTCCACGCGGGTGAGTCTACGCAGCGCGGGCACTATGCGTCAGCGTGATCGAATCAAGCTGAGCTAAATCGTGCGAGCAATTGCCACCAGCAAAATCGGATATTGACGTCGCCATATTGCGACCAGCTGCCTTTGACAGCAAATTCCACCGGCCATAACGTCCGCCGCGATGAGCGCCTCCGGTCAGTTGACGAAGTCCATGGATGCCGTGGGCGGCTTCATGGTGCTCAGCGCGGAATCGTTCGGTGCCATGTTCCGGCGGCCCTTCGCATGGCGGGAGCTCTTCGAACAGATCGCTTTCGTGGCCCGGGTATCGATTTTCCCGACCATCATGCTGTCCATTCCCTACACGGTGCTGATCGTCTTCACGCTCAACATCGTGTTGCTCGAAATCGGTGCCGGTGACCTTTCCGGAGCCGGTGCCGCATTGGCCTCGGTGACCCAAGTGGGCCCCGTCGTCACGGCCATCGTCGTCGCCGGTGCCGGCGCCACCGCCATGTGCGCCGATCTCGGTGCCCGCACCATCCGCGAAGAGATCGACGCGATGAAGGTCATCGGCGTCAACCCGGTACAGGCGCTGGTGGTGCCCCGCGTCATCGCGGCCACCTTCGTCGCCCTGATGCTCTACTCGGTGGTGGCCGTGGTGGGACTGACCGGCAGCTACCTGTTCGTGGTCTACGTGCAGAACGTCACGCCGGGAGCCTTCGTCGCGGGCCTGACACTGCTCACGGGTCTGCCGCAGGTCATCGTCTCACTGATCAAGGCGCTGCTGTTCGGGCTCTCCGCCGGCTTGATCGCGTGCTACAAGGGGCTGTCGGTGGGCGGCGGACCGACCGGCGTGGGCAACGCGGTCAACGAGACCGTGGTCTTCGCGTTCATGGCGCTGTTCCTGATCAACATCCTGGCCACCGCACTCGGCGTGAAAGTGGCTCCCTGATGACCACTTTCGGGCAAGGGCTGGTGGACCGGACCCGCCTGCTGGGTGAGCAGACCGCCTTCTACGGCCAGTCCCTGGCCCATATCGGTGACGCGGTCCGCCGCTACCCGGGTGAGGTGCTGCGGCTGATCGCGGTGATGGGCATGGGCACCGGCGCTCTGGCCGTGATCGGTGGCACCGTCGTCATCATCGGTTTCCTCACGCTGTCCACCGGCGCGTTGATCGCTGTGCAGGGGTACAACACGCTGTCCAATGTCGGCATCGAGGCGCTCACCGGGTTCCTGTCGGCCTTCCTCAACGTCCGGTTCATCGCACCCGCCACCGCCGGGGTGGCCCTGGCCGCCACCATCGGTGCGGGTGCCACCGCGCAGCTGGGTGCCATGCGGATCAACGAGGAGATCGACGCTCTCGAGGTGATGGGCATCCGGGCCATCACCTATCTGGTGTCCACCCGCATCGTGGCAGGCGTCGTGGTGGTGATTCCGCTCTACACCGTCGCCGTCCTGATGTCCTTCCTGGCAACGCGGTTGGGCACCACCTTCGTCTATGGTCAGTCCGCCGGTGTCTACGACCATTACTTCTCGACGTTCCTTCGGCCATCGGACCTACTGTGGTCCTTTGTGGCGGCGCTGTCGATGGCCGCCGCGGTGATGGTCGTGCACACGTACTACGGATTCACTGCAACCGGCGGTCCGGCCGGCGTCGGGGAAGCGGTCGGCCGTGCCGTACGGACCTCGGTCACCGCAACGGTATTCGTCCTGTTGACCATCACGCTGTCGGTGTACGGGCAGTCCGGCAACTTCCATCTCTCGGGATAGCGCGTGAACAATGCACCGCGTCGCGACAAGATCGACCCGATCTGGTACGCACCCATCCTGCTGATCGTCATCATCGCCCTGACGGTCATGACCGCGCTGTTGTTCTCCGGGACGCTGCGCACGTTCGTGCCCGTCACGCTGATATCCGATCGCGCCGGCCTGGTGATGGAGAACGGCGCGAAGGTCAAACTGCGTGGTGTGCAGGTCGGCGAGGTCGGATCGATCGGCATCGAATCGGGAATCGCCGCACTGCATCTGAACATGTATCCCGGACCTTTCGAGCATCTGCCCGCCAACGTCGAGGCCGAGATCAAGTCCACCACGGCCTTCGGTGCCAAATATGTGGATCTCGTCGTGCCGGATTCCGGGCCCAGCCCGGACCGGCTCACACCCGGTGCGGTGCTGCGCAGTCGCAATGTCACCGTCGAGGTCAACACGGTCTTCGAGAACCTGCAGGCCGTCGTGCAGGCCGTCGACCCGGCCAAGCTCAACGCCGTGCTGGCCGCGGTGTCGGAATCGCTGCGCGGCAAGGGCAACCGGATCGGTATAGCGATCACCGAAGCGAACAAGGTGCTAACGGCGGTCAATCCACGGATGCCCACCGTGCAACGCGACTGGCAATTGTTCGGTCAGACCACTGCCGCGTATTCGGTTGCGGCCCAGGACATTGTATCGATCCTCGATTCGTTCTCGACGACCTCGGCGACCATCACCAGTCACGCGCAGGCGTTGGACAACCTGCTGCTCTCGGCGGTCGGCTTCTCCCGATCGGGTATCGACGTGATCGGCGGCAACCAACCTGCACTGGTTCGTGCCATGAATCTCCTCGACCCGACAACGGCCCTGCTGATGAAGTACTCACCGACATACACCTGTCTGTTCCAGGGCGCAGTGTGGTTCCTGGAGCACGGTGGCCGTGATGCCCTCGGCGGCAACGGGAAATCGGTGGTCATGGATGCCGCGATGCTCGCCGGCGACGACGCCTACCGGTTCCCGCAGAACCTGCCCAAGACCAATGCCACCGGGGGTCCGGGTGGGAAGCCGAGCTGCGGTTCACTACCCGATGTCAGCCAGAACTTCCCGGTCAAGGCGCTGGTCACCGACACCGGATGGGGCGCCCTGCCCAACGAGATACGCACCAACCCCGGCATCGGGTTCCCCGGCTGGGCCAACTATCTTCCGGTCACCCGCGCGGTTCCCGAACCACCGAGCATCCGCTATCCCGGCGGCCCCGCCCCGGGGCCCGGCCCGTTCGGAGCGCCTGCGCCACCGTTCCCGCTGCCGCCGGCCCCGGTGACATTCCCGCCCCCCGGCCCACCCGTCCCGTAGGAAGGACCCGTCATGCGCCGTAAGAGCATCACCGGCACCGTGGTGCGGGTCGCGGGGTTCACCGCCATGTGCCTGGTGTTCCTGTTCGCCCTCGTCACGGTCTTCGGGCAGTTCCGCTTCGACTCACGGGTCGCCTACAGCGCCGTGTTCACCAACATATCCGGTCTCAAGGGCGGCAACTTCGTCCGCATCGCCGGCGTCGAGGTGGGCAAGGTGACCGACCTGACCCTGCACGAGGATGGCACCGTCACCGTCGATTTCGCTGTCGACCGGGATTTGTCCCTCACCGAGGGGACCACGGCCGCGGTGCGCTACGAGAACCTGATCGGTGACCGCTATCTCGCGCTGGAGGAGGGCCCCGGTTCGGTGCGGCCGCTACAGCCCGGCGAGACCATCCCGCTGGAGCGCACCCACCCGGCCCTCGATGTCGACGCGCTGATCGGTGGCTTCCGCCCGCTGTTCCGAGCGCTCGATCCCGACCAGGTGAACGCCTTGTCCGGGCAACTGCTCACGGTGTTCCAGGGCCAGGGCGGCACCGTGTCCTCGGTACTGGCCCAGGCCTCGGCGCTGACCAGGACGTTGGCCGGACGCGACGAACTGATCGGGCAGGTGATCACCAACCTCAACACTGTGCTGACTACCTTCGCCGCACGCGATGACCAGTTCTCCGCGGGGCTGGGTGACCTGTCGAGCCTGGTACAGGGTCTCGCCGACCGCCGTGACGATATCGCCACCGGCGTGGCACACATCAGTGCCGCGGCCGGCACGGTGGCCGACCTGTTGGTGCAGGCCCGGGAACCGGTGAAAGAGGCAGTGGCACAAACGGACCGGGTCTCCGGACAGATCATGGCCGACCACGATTACGTCGACGAGCTGGTGCGGACCCTGCCCGATACCTACCAGATCCTGGCCCGGCAGGGTCTCTACGGCGACTACTTCGGCTTCTATCTGTGCGATGCCGCGCTCAAGGTAAACGGGAAGGGCGGTCAACCCGTGTACATCAAGCTGGCCGGCCAGGACACCGGAAGGTGCACACCGAAGAAATGAAACCCATCGCCGAACGCAACCGCGCGGCCGTCGGAGCCGTGGGCACCCTCGTGCTGGTCGCCGTCGTGGTCGCCGCGTTCTCCTACGACAAACTGCCCCTCATCAAGGGGACCTCGGACTACACCGCGTATTTCGCCGAGGCCGGTGGTATCAAACCGGGCAGCGATGTCCGGGTCTCCGGATATGGCGTCGGCCGCGTGTCGAGCGTGACGCTGGAGGGCACCAAAGTCCTCGTCGAGTTCACCGTCGACGACGATGTCGAACTCGGTGACCGCACCGAGGCGGCCATCAAGACCGAGACGGTGCTGGGCACCAAGATGCTCGAACTCACCCCGCAGGGCGACGGCGAACTCGCCGGCACCATCCCCTTGGAGCGGACCACCTCGCCCTACGATCTGCCCACCGCCCTCGGCGATCTCACCACCACGATCAGTGGGCTGGACACCACCCAACTCTCCACCGCATTGTCGACCCTGGCCGAGACCTTCCAGAACACCCCGGCCGACCTGAAGCTCGCTCTCGAAGGTGTCGCGCAGTTCTCCGACACCCTCAACACCCGCGACGCCCAGCTGCGCACTCTGCTCGCTGATGCGAACAAGGTGACCGGAGTACTGGCCAAACGCAGCGACCAGATCGCCGCGCTCGTGGTCAACGCCAACTCGCTACTGGCCGAACTGCTGTCACAGCGAGATTCGGTCGACGCGTTGATGGGCAATCTGGCAGCGGCATCGGCCCAGTTGTCCGGACTGGTTGCCGACAACCGCGAACAACTCACACCCGCCCTGGACAAGCTCAACGGGGTGCTGTCGATCCTTGACAACCGTAAACAGGAATTACAGCGCACCCTGTACCTGTTGCGCCGCTACGCGATGTCCTTCGGTGAAGTGCTCGGATCCGGCCCGTTCTTCAAGGCCTCGGTGGTAAACCTGCTGCCGGGGCAGTTCGTCCAACCGTTCGTCGATGCGGCCTTCTCGGATCTGGGTCTGGACCCGAATGTGCAGGTGCCCTCGCAGCTCGTCGACCCCGGTGTGGGCCAACCTGGCACCCCGGCGCTACCGGTGCCGTTTCCACGCACCGGGCAGGGTGGCGAGCCGAATCTGACACTGCCCGATGCCATCACCGGACAACCCGGTGATCCTCGATACCCCTACCGGCCGCCGCTGCCCGGCCCGCCACCGGGTGGCCCACCGCCGGGTCCACCTGCAACCCCACCGCCCGGATTCTCCGGTCCTGCGCCGGTCGGCCCGACCGCTGTGTACGTTCCCGCACCCGGTGAGGTGGCACCATGATCGCGAAGTTGCGGATCGCCCTGGCCGCCGCGCTGTCGGTGCTGCTGGTCGCCGGCATCTCGGTCGTGGGCACCTCGTGGTGGGACCGGGTCGTCACCAACACCTACGTCGGCTATTTCGCCAATACCAATGGCCTTTATGTGGGTGACGAGGTCCGGATTCTCGGCGTCGCCGTCGGCGCTATCGAAGCGATCGAGCCGCAACCGCAGAACATCAAGGTCACCTTCTCGGTGGACGCCCGGTACCCGGTCCCCGCCGACGTCCGGGCCGCCGTGTTGTCCCCGTCCTTGGTGAGCGCCCGGGCCATCCAACTGGTGCCCGCCTATGACGGTGGACCGAAACTCGCCGCCGGCACCGCAATTCCGCAGGAACGCACGGCCGTTCCGGTGGAATGGGACGACTTCCGCGCGCAACTGCAGAAGCTCACCGAATCCCTGCAGCCGACCACGCCCGGCGGCCCGAACGCCGTCGGCGAATTCATCAACAGCGCGGCGGAGAACCTGCGCGGCCAGGGTGGCACCGCCCGTGACACCGTCCGCAAGCTCTCACAGGCGATGTCGGTGCTCGGTGACCACAGCACCGATATCTTCAGCACCGTCCGCAACCTGCAGATGCTGGTGTCGGCGCTGTCCGCCAGCAGTGACCTGATGGCCCGGTTCAACGTGAACCTCGCCGATGTGTCCACCGTGCTGTCCAACACACCCGACGAGATCGCCGATGCCACATCGGGTCTCGATGCCGCCGTCACCGACCTGCGCGGGTTCATCGCCGATAACAGGGAATCGCTGGGCACCACCGTCGACCGGTTCACCGCCATCACCACCGCGCTCAATGATCGCCGCGGCGACGTCAAGCAGATCCTGCATGTCGCGCCGACGGTGTTCCAGAACTTCATGAACATCTATCAGCCGGCGCAGGCCGCGGTCACCGGCATCATGGCACTGGGCAACTTCGCCAACACCGTCGGATTCATCTGCGGCGCGGTGCAGGCCGCCTCCAGACTGAACAGCGAACAATCCGCCAAACTCTGCACGCAGTATCTGGCGCCGATCGTCAAGAACCGCCAGTACAACTTCCTGCCGATCGGCGGGAACCCGTTCGTCGGGGCCACCGCACGCCCCAACGAGATCACCTACAGCGAGAACCGACTCCGACCCGACTTCGTCCCGCCTGTGCCTCCGCCGGACCCGATCGGCATGCTCGCAGCCGAGGGGCCCGCGGTCCCGACCGACCCAGCCGCCGGGCTGCCCGGTCTGATGGTGCCGGGCGGTACACCATGAGGCGCGGCGCGGTGGTCGGGATACTCATCGCGGTGTTGGTACTGGTTCCGGGATGCCAATGGCGAGGCCTGAACTCGTTGAGTTTACCCGGCACCGCCGGCAGCGGCGACGGGTCGTACACCATCCAGGCGCAGCTACCCGACGTCGTGGTCATCCAGCAGAACACCCGCGTCCGGGTTGCCGACGTCAACGTCGGGAACGTCACCAAGATCGAGGTTCAGGACTGGCACGCCCTGGTCACCATGCGGATCGACGGAGGCGTCGTGCTGCCCGCCAACGCCACGGCCAAGGTCGGCCAGACCAGCTTGCTGGGCTCCATGCACATCGAGCTCGCCCCACCCACCGACGCGGTCCCGCAGGGTCGGTTGACCGACGGTTCGGTGATACCGCTGTCCGCGGCCGCGACCTACCCCACCACGGAGCAGACCCTGGCCTCGGTGTCGGTCCTGCTCAACGGCGGCGGGCTGGCTCAGTTGCAGGAGATCAACCAGAGTTTCGCGACAGCGCTGGCCGGGCGTGAAGACGATATGCGGAGTCTGCTCACCCAACTGGACACCTTCATCAGCGCGTTGAACGCGCAAACCGACGACATCATCACCGCCACCGAACATCTCAACGACCTCGCCGGACAGGTCGCCGCCAACGACGTCGTCGTCGACCGGGCGCTGACCACCATGCCGCAGGCGCTGAAGGTTCTCGCCGACTCGCGAACCAAACTGGCCGATGCCATCGACGCGCTGGGCAAGTTCAGCGCCATCGCGAACTCGACGGTGCAGCAGAGCCGCGAATCGTTGGTGAACAATCTGCGCCAGATCGCGCCGGTGTTCCGCGAGCTCGCCGATGCCGGACCCGCCCTCACCAGGGGCCTGGACTTCCTGTCCACCTACCCGTGGGTGAAGAGCACCATCCCGAACTGGTTCCGCGGCGACTTCGCCAATATCAGCCTCATCGTCGATCTCACCCTGAGTCGGCTGGACAGCAGCATCTTCACCGGTACCCGGTGGGAAGGCAACCTGACCGAACTGGAGATGCAGTGGGGCCGCACCATCGGCACCATGCCGAGCCCGTACACGGCGGGCAACCCGCTGGTCGCACCGTACCGGTGGGGGTCGTACTGAAGTGATACGTCTGCACCGCAAGGTTTGGATCCAACTGGCCGTCCTCGGCTCGATCACCGTGATCGCCGGCGCGGTCATGCTTTTCGGATTCGTCCAAGCACCGGCACTGCTGGGTGTCGGGCGCTATGAGGTCACCCTTGAGCTGCCCCGTTCCGGCGGGCTCTATCCGACATCGGTGGTGACCTACCGCGGTGACGAAATCGGTCGCGTCACCTCCGTCGATGTGACCGACGTCGGGGTTCGGGCCGTCCTCACACTGGAATCGGACACCCCGGTGCCCGCCGATGTTTCCGCCGCGGTGCACAGCCGGTCGGCCATCGGTGAACAGTTCGTCGAACTGACCCCGAACGGGGCGGATGGCCCGAACCTGCGCGATGGCGATGCCATCGCAGCCGACAGGGTATCGGTGCCCGCCGATATCGCCGGTCTGCTCGATGCGACCAATACTGCGCTGCAAGCCATTCCGCGGGAGAATCTGCGCACCCTGGTCGACGAGGCCGACACCGCGGTCGGCGGTCTCGGGCGTGAACTCGCCCGGATCGTCGACGGTTCGACCGCTGTCGCCACCGATGCCGGTGCTGTCACCGATCAGCTGACCACATTGATCGACCAGTCACCGGCAGTGCTGGACTCCCAAGCGCGGACCGCTGATTCGATCCAGACGTGGGCGTCGCGGATGGCGTCGGTGACCGGCCAGTTCGCGGCCCAGGACGCCGCTTTCGGCGATCTGCTCAACCAGGGCGGACCCGCCCTGCAGGAGGGCCAGGCGCTGTTCGACCGGTTCGCTCCCGCGCTACCGGTCCTGCTGGCCAACATGGTCAGCCTGGGCGATATCGCGGTGACCTATCGCGCCGATCTGGAGCAACTGCTGGTGCTGTACCCGCAGGGAACGGCCGTCATGTCCGCCATCACTGCGGCCAATGCGAACACCAAACAGGCCTACCGCGGAATCTATCTGGACTTCAACCTGAATCTGAACTGGCCGCCGCCATGCAACACCGGATTCCTACCGGCCCGACAGCAGCGCATCCCCACCGACGTCGACGCCCCGGACCGCCCATCGGGGGAGCTGTACTGCCGGGTGCCGCAGAACTCCGATCTCAACGTCCGCGGGGTGCGCAACATCCCGTGCGAGACGAAACCGTGGAAACGCGCGCCCACCGTGGAGATCTGCGAGAGCGATGAGGAGTACGTCCCACTCAACGACGGCTACAACTGGAAGGGCGACCCGAACGCGACGCTCAGTGGGCAGGGTGTGCCGCAGTACCCGCCCGGGGTGTCCGCTCCGGGCGAACCGCCGCCGCCCGCCGCTCCGGTCGGCGGGGCGCCCGTGGGCGATGCCCCGCAGAATGTGGCGGTCGCGGTGTACGACCCGGCCACCGGTTCGTACATCGGACCCGACGGCAGGCGCTACACGCAGGGCGACCTGGCGCAGTCCGGCGAGCACAGCTGGGAGTCCATGCTGGTGCCGCCGTCGGCATAGTGCACCCGGGGTGGTCCCCGGATCGCTACTGTCAGCCCATGGCAACCAGCGTTTCCCGTGAAGTGGTCATCGAGGCGGCCCCGGAGGAGATCCTCGCCGTCGTCGCCGATGTCGAATCCACCCCGTCGTGGTCCCCCCAATACCAGAAGGCCGAGGTGGTCGACCGGGACTCGGAGGGCCGCCCGCACCGGGTCGTCCAGACCATCAAGACCGTCGGTATCAGCGATCAGTTGACGATCGATTACACGTGGGAGGACGACAAGGTCAGCTGGGTGTTGGTCAAGTCCAGCCAGTTGAAGTCCCAGGAGTGCAGCTACACCTTGACGCCAGAGGGGGACAAGACCCGCGTCCGCTTCGACATGACGATCGACCTGGCGATCCCGTTGCCCGGATTCCTGCTCAAGAAGGTCATGTCCGGCGCCATCGACGTGGCCACCGATGGGCTGCGCAAGCAGGTGCTCAAGGTCAAGAAGGGGTGACTCCCGCAGGTCCGCTCGCCGGTGTCCGGATCGTCGAACTCGGCGGGATCGGGCCCGGGCCGCACGCGGCGATGATGTTGTCCGATCTCGGCGCCGATGTGGTGCGAGTCCGTCGACCCGGTTCATTGCAGATGCCGGCCGAGAATGTCGACCTGCTGCACCGCGGCAAGCGCGTCGTCGACCTCGATGTGAAGCGCGCACCGCAGGTGTTACTCGATCTCGTCGCGAAAGCCGATGTGCTGCTGGATTGTTTCCGCCCCGGGACATGCGAGCGGCTCGGCATCGGACCCGACGAGTGCACCGCGGTGAATCCGCGGCTTATCTATGCGCGCATCACCGGGTGGGGGCAGGACGGGCCCTTGGCGCAGACCGCCGGTCACGACATCAACTACCTGTCTCAGACCGGGGTGCTGAGCGCCATCGGATATCGGGATCGCCCACCGGTCGCGCCGCTGAATCTGGTCGCCGATTTCGGCGGCGGGTCCATGCTGGTGCTGGTCGGGATCCTTGCCGCGCTCTACGAGCGTGAGAGTTCCGGTGTGGGCCAGGTGATCGATGCGGCGATGGTCGACGGGGTCAGCATGTTGGCCCAGATGATGTGGACCATGAGGTCGACGGGATCGCTTGCCGATCAACGAGAGTCGTTCCTGCTCGACGGCGGCGCCCCGTTCTATCGGACGTATGAGACGGCCGACGGTGGACATCTGGCGGTCGGGGCGATCGAGCCGCAGTTCTTCGCCGCGTTGCTCGCCGGCCTGGACCTGCGCGCCGACGAGGTGCCCGGGCAGTTCGAACGGGACCGCTGGCCGCAGTTGCGCACTGTGTTCGAGGCGCGCTTCTCCGAGCGCACGCGCGACGAGTGGGTCGCGGTGTTCGCGGGCACCGACGCCTGCGTCACGCCGGTGCTGAACTGGGCCGAGGCCGCCGACAGTGCACACCTGCGTGCACGCGGGACCCTGGTCGACGTAGCGGGTGTGCGGCAGGCCGCGCCGGCGCCGCGGTTCTCCCGCACGCCGAGCGGACAGGTCGGTGTGCCGCCGCAGCACACCACCGAGCTGGCCGAGCTCGGGTGGTGACGGATTTGCTGCCGACCGTAACGTCAAATAGTTAAAAGCAGTTCGACAAAATCCTTGCGGCAAAATAAGGACGGTCTTATATTTGCCTGATGGCTGTCAGAGCGTCGAGGGAACTTCTCTTCGACGCCTCGCCGGAGGCGATCCTGGATGCGCTCGCCGACATCGACGAGGTGCCGACGTGGTCAACCCTGCACAGGGCTACCGAGGTGGTGGATCGTCACCCCGATGGCCGACCCCATCACGTCAAGGCCACCGTGAAGATCATGGGTATCACCGATAAGGAGATGCTGGAGTATCACTGGGGTGACGACTGGATGGTGTGGGACGCCCAGGACACCTTTCAGCAGCGCGGTCAACACGGTGAGTACAAGCTGATCCGCGAGGGCGATCGCACCCGCGTCCGTTTCGACCTGATCATCGATCTGGCCGCACCCATCCCGGAGTTCCTGATCCGGCGCGCGAAGAAGCTGGTCCTCGACGCGGCCGTCGACCGGCTGCGCGCGCGGGTCAGCCGGTTCTACGGCTGATCGGAACACCGAAGATCAGAATCAGCGTGCGGCAAAAGGAATTCTGACCACCGCCCGGTCGCTGACCGGTACATGCCCACCGGAATAGTTCTCGTTCCCAACCGACAGTCGGCCAACCATGTCGACGACGCCATCGCCCAGGCCCGCAGCGCCTACGACGCCGGGGTCCGCCAGATCTGGCTGGCCCAGCAGTTCGATCACGACGCCATCGGGTTGGCCGGCCTGATCGGCGCCGCAGTGCCCAGGCTTGGTGTCGGGACCTCCGTCGTCCCGCTGAATCCACGGCACCCATTGATCGTCGCCGCGCAGGCCCAGACCGCGCAGGCCGCCGCCCACGGCAACTTCAGCCTCGGGATCGGGCTGGGCGCACACAAGCCCGAGCAGGATGCCTTCGGTCGATCGTGGCCGAACCCGGTGGCACGGCTGCGCGAGCATCTGCAGGTGTTGCGCGCGGTGTTCGACGACGGTGCGGTCGACTTCCACGGTGCGGAGTTCACCGCCGGCCCCGAGTGGCCGGTATCGGTGGCCGGCGGGACCCCGGTCCCGGTCTATGTGGCGGCGATGGGCCCAAAGGCCTTGCGGGTCACCGGTGAATTGGCCGATGGCACGCTGCCGTATCTGGCCGGTCCGCGCACGGTCGGGGAGTTCATCGTTCCGGAGATCACCGCGGCTGCCGCCGCCGCGGGCAGGCCTGCCCCCAAGATCATTGCGATGGTGCCCGCACTGGTCACCGATGATGTCGACGCCGGCCGCGCGCTCGCCGCCGACACCTTGGCCTTCTACGCGACCATTCCCTCCTATCAGAGGGTGATCGAGCGCGAACAGCTCGACTCGATCGCCGACCTTGCCGCCGTCGGTGACGCCGCGACTGTGCGCGCCCAGTTGCGGCGTTACGTGGACGCGGGAGCCACCGATGTGGCGCTGAGCCCCCTGGATCATTCGCTGCCGTCGCTGGAACGGCTCTGGGAAGTGACTTCTTCGCTGTAGGCGCGATCTGGGCAACATCGCGGCAACATCCGCGGCCTACCGTGAACCGATGATGTCGGTACGGCGTTCGGCGCTGCTCGACCACCTGGTCGCCGACCGGACCAGGACATCGCAGCACGAGATCCTCGTCGAATTGCGCCGCGCCATCCTCGATGGTGGCGTGCCACCGGGAACCCCCATTCCGCCGGCCGAGGTGGCCGATCTGTTCGGGGTGAGCCCGATCCCCATCCGCGAAGCGCTCAAGACCCTGGTGGCCGAGGGGCTGGTGACGCACCGCCGCAACGGGGCATACACCATCGCCCTGCTCACCGCTCAGGAGCTCCGCGAGATGTACATCGTGCGAGAGACTCTGGAGTCGGCGTCGTTGACCGCCGCGGTGTACAACGCCACCGATGCCGACCGAGCCACCGCGGTGCTGGCCAATCAACGCCTCGAGCAGGCCGTCAGAGATGGTGACGCCGCGGCATATCACCGGGGTAGCCGCCAGTTTCACGCCGCGCTGACCGCTCCGTCGCGCATGCATCGCCTGCTCCACATGTTGGAGGCGGCGTGGAATGTCACCGAGCCGGTCCAGTCGATGGTCCATGTCAGTCCTTCCCATCGGGCCGAACTGCACGCCGACCATCGCGCCATGCTGGAGGCGTTCCTCGCCGGCGACGTGGCCGCCCTGCTTGCGGTCGCCGAACACCATGCCGGGCGGCTCAATGCGGTCATCGCGACACTGCCACGCGATACCGGCCTGTTGGCCTGAGGAATATATTTCTGCCGCAACCGAGAAGATAAGTCCGGTGAAACGGCGGGGAAACAAACCGGTCGCATAGTCGGCAACCATGACCGAAACCGTTGTCCCACCCAATAGCGCGCCACCGGGAGCCGCCGTCGGCGCCGGTGACATCGTCGAAGCCGCCGGACACCCCGTCGGTGGCGGCGTCATCAAGCCCGGTTATGACCCGCGGCTGACCAATGAGGACCTCGCGCCCCTGGGCAAGCAGTCCTGGACCTCTTACAACATCTTCGCGTTCTGGATGTCGGATGTGCACAGCGTCGGCGGTTATGTCACCGCGGGCAGTCTGTTCGCCCTCGGCCTGGCCAGTTGGCAGGTGTTGGTGGCGCTGCTGGTCGGCATCACCATCGTCTACTTCTTCTGCAATCTGGTGGCCAAACCCAGCCAGGCCACCGGTGTGCCGTATCCGGTGATCTGCCGCACCGTGTTCGGTGTGCTGGGTGCCAACATCCCGGCCATCATCCGTGGCTTGATCGCGGTCGCCTGGTATGGCATACAGACCTACCTCGCATCGGCGGCGCTGGATGTCGTGCTGCTCAAGCTCTTTCCCGGGTTGATGCCCTACGCGGTGGTCGAGGACTATGGCTTTGCCGGGCTCTCGTTGCTGGGCTGGTGCAGCTTCCTGCTGCTCTGGGTGCTGCAGGCCTGCGTGTTCTGGCGCGGCATGGAATCCATCCGCAAGTTCATCGACTTCTGCGGTCCGGCGGTCTATGTGGTGATGTTCATGCTGTGCGGCTACCTGATCTACAAGGCCGGTTGGGGAGCCATCGACCTGAACCTCGGTGCGGTCACCCACACCGGTTGGTCGGCGGTGCCGGTCATGTTGGGCGCCATCGCCCTGGTGGTGTCCTACTTCTCCGGACCGATGCTCAACTTCGGAGATTTCTCCCGTTACGGTAAGTCCTTCGAGGCTGTGAAGCGGGGCAACTTCCTGGGTCTGCCGGTGAACTTCCTGGTGTTCTCGGTACTGGTGGTCGTCACCGCGTCACTGACGTTGCCGGTGTTCGGCGAGCTGCTCACCGATCCGGTGGAGACGGTGGCCCGCATCGACTCCACCTTCGCCATCGTGTTGGGCGCGTTGACGTTCACCATTGCCACCATCGGTATCAACATCGTCGCCAACTTCATCTCACCGGCCTTCGACTTCTCCAACGTGAGCCCACAGCGCATCAGCTGGCGCGCGGGCGGCATGATCGCCGCGGTCGGTTCGGTGTTGATCACCCCGTGGAACCTGTACGCCAACCCGGAGGTCATCCATTACACGCTGGAGACGTTGGGCGCGTTCATCGGTCCGCTGTTCGGTGTCTTGATCGCCGACTATTACCTGGTGCGCAAGCAGAAGGTCGTGGTCGACGATCTGTTCACCATGGCTGAATCCGGCAAGTACTGGTACACCAAGGGCTACAACCGCATCGCGGTGATCGCCACGGTGCTCGGTGCGATCTTGGCGGTGATCCCGGTGCTGCTCGGCGGCAGCGTGACGGGCATGTACACCGCCGCCCAGTACAGCTGGTTCATCGGCTGTGGTGTCGGCTTCGCCGTGTACTACCTGCTGGGCACCCGCGACAAGCTGGTTGCCGCGTCGCTGTCCTGAACCTCGAGTATCGCTGAGTGTGACGTTGTTGCGTGAATTTCCTGTCGGACACCGCAACAACGTCTCACTCGTGGTCGGTGCGAGCGGATAAGCCCGTCAGCGTGCCCGCAGCACTTGAAGCCGGCGAATCGCCTCGTCCATGGTGTCGTCTCGCTTGCAGAAGGCGAAGCGCACCAGATGGTTCCAGTCATCCGCGGGGTTGTCCGGATCGGCGCGGGTGAATGCCGACATCGGGATGGCCGCGACCCCGGCCCGATGGGGCAGTTCGGCACAGAACGCCGTGCTGTCGGTGTAACCAAGGGGCCGTGGGTCAGCACAGAGGAAGTAGGTACCGGCGCTGTCGTGGACTTCGAAGCCCAACTCGGCCAACGATTCGCCGAGGCGGTCGCGCTTGGCCTGCAGATCGGCGCGCAAACCGGCCACCCACTCGTCCTCGTGATCGAGTGCATATGCCACGGCGGGTTGGAAGGGGGCGCCGCCCACATACGTCAAGTACTGCTTCGCCGCACGCACTCCGGCGATCAGATCGGGCGCGGCGCATGCCCATCCGATCTTCCAACCGGTGGCGTTGAACATCTTGGCCGCGCTCGAGATCGTCACCGTGCGCTCCCGCATACCCGGGTAGCCGGCCAGCGGGTGGTGCTCAACGCCGAAGACCAAGGTCTCGTACACCTCGTCGGTGATCACCAGCAGATCGTGTTCGGTCGCCAGCGTGGCGACCGCCGACAGTTCGGCATCGCTGAGGACCATGCCCGTCGGATTGTGCGGCGAGTTGAGAAGTAGTGCCCGCGTGCGCGGGGTGACCGCGGTCCGCAGCGCCTCGATGTCGAGGGCGAAACCACGGCCGGCCGGCACCAACGGGACGGTGACGCGATGGCATCCTGCCATCGCGATGACGGGGGAGTAGGAGTCATAGAACGGCTCGATGACCAGCACGTCGGACCCCGGTTCGACGAGGCCCAGCAGGGCGGCCGCTATCGCCTCCGTGGCTCCGACGGTCACCAGCACCTCGGTATCGGGGTCGTAGTCGATGCCGTACCGTCGCCGACGTTGTGCGGCGATCGCGTTGCGCAATGCCGGAATACCCAACCCCGGCGGGTACTGGTTGACGCCGCTGGCGATTGCCTTCTGGGCGACCTTCAGCATTTCTGCGGGGCCGTCCTCGTCCGGGAAGCCCTGTCCGAGGTTCACCGCGCCGATATTGGCGGCCAACGCCGACATCTCCGCGAAGATCGTCACCGCGTAGGGCTGTAGACGGGAGACGGTCATGTCGCAAGACTAGTTCCCCGGCGGCAGCCCCGTGACCGTCAGCCCAGCAGCGGCCGCAGGTCGGTGCCGATCCAGTCGGTGAAGCTCTGCCAGCTGATCTGCGGATACTGCGCGTGCAGCGCGGCAATATCCACGGTGTACCCGCCCGCAGCCAGGAACGTGAACATGGCCCGCATGTCCTCCGAGGCGATCTGCGCCGGATCGCGGGTCACCAATTCGACTGGACGGCCCAGGGTTTCGGAAAGGGCGGCCGCCATCTGCCGGCCGGATGGCTGATCGGAGGCAAGGTCGATGCGGGCGCCGCGCACCGGATCGGGATCGCTGAGCACCGCGGCGACGAACCGCCCCAGATCGCGCCGGGACAATTGCTGCAGCGGCGCGTCGGCAGGCAGCGGTAGTTCGAACACGCCGGCCTTGATGTCGTCGAGACCGCCGAGCATGTTGTCGTAGAAGTACGACGGCCCGACGATGGTGTAGGACAGCCCGGACCCGGCCAGCTCGGCCTCGACGACGGCCTTGCTGTCGAAATGCGGGATGCCGGTGTGCTGGTCGGCGTCGGCCACCGACGAGAACACCAGGTGCGGCACCTCGGCCGAGAGGGCGGCCGCCAGGATGGTCCGGCCCTGGTTGATCTCGGCCTCGGGCCCGTCCTCGAATGGGGTGGTCAGCGCGTACGCCCCTGTCACGCCGGAGAAGGCCTGCGCGACGGACGCCTCATCGGACAGATCGGCGGCAACCACCTCGACGCCGGCCTCGGCCAGTCTCAGGGCCGCACGTGAATCGGTGCGGCGGGTGATACCGCGCACCGTCGCCCCGGCCTCCACTAGCGCCCTGACCACCGCGCCACCCTGCGCGCCGGTGGCCCCCAGTACCGCGAAATGTCCGGTCATCACCACAGGGTAGTGCTCAGCCGACGCCCTCCAGCGTGTCCGTCTCGGTCTGGCCGATCCGGGCGATCACCTCGGGCCGGTTGCGCACCAGGTGGTAGTACCAGCCCAGCGCGACCGCGATCGTGGCCAGGAACAGATACGGCAGGATGTTCAGCGGGAACGTCGGCACCGGATAGACATTGGCGAAGAAGGTGTATGCCATGGCCAGGATCGCGATCACCGCGGTGATCCAGACCAGCCGGTTCGGTAGCCCGGTGCGCCGGGTGTAGACCACACAGGCGGCGGCGACCAGCGAGTACGCGACCATGTATCCGTAGGTGGCGTAGGTGTCGACCCACACCACGATGTCCATCGGATGCACACCGGCGGCCAGCAGGATGATGTCGAGGATTATCGCGGCGGGCCCGGCGATCAGCAGCACCCGGTGTGGCGTCAGGTGGCCGTCATGGGTGCGACCGAAGCGGTCGGCGACCACGCCCTCCTTGCCCATCACGTAGACGATGCGGCCGACGACGTTCAGCGGGGCGACCACGACCGCGAAGAACGAGGCGCCCACCCCGAACAGCAGGATCGGATTGAACCAGGTTGGCATGCCGATCAGAGTGGCGATGTCCTGCAACGGATTCGCGCTGTCGGCCAGTCCCTGCTGCAGCACCGCGATCTGGGTGTAAGCGGCGAACACATAGAGCACACCCACCACCAGTGCGCTCCACATGATGGCCCGCGGTATTGCCGTGTAGGGGTTCCGCGCCTCGCGGCCCAGTGCGTCGGCGGACGAGAATCCGACGAATCCGAGGATGCCGAGCACCATGCCCGCGGCGACACCCTGCCCCGGGACATCGCTGAACGAGAACTGTGACGGATCCCAGGCGGCCGGTCCGGCCCACACCAGCGCCAGTACCAGCAGGATCATGATGATGGTGACCGACATCAGTTCCAGGGTCAACGAGACCCGGGCCGAGAGCCGGATTCCGCGTATGGTGAAAAGCGTTGCCAGACCGCCCAATACGACCGCGAGGGCAATCGTGGCGACGGTGCCGCCGGCCGGGATGCCCAGGGAGACCAGGAAGTCGCTCGTGTAGGAGATCGCGCCGCCCAGGGATCCAGCGGCAATGCCCCAGCAGCCGACCAGAAGCGCGACACCGGCCAGGTAGGCCCCGAACGGGCCCAGACCCTTGGACACATAGGTGTACAGCGAGCCGGCCGAGGCATTGCGGCGGGCGAATACCACCACGCAGTACCCGACCGAAAGGATGACCACCGTCGCGAGTACGAACGACAGGATGGTGCCGGTGCCCGCGCTCAGATAGATGGCCGCGGCGGTGAAGGCGATGACGGCGCTGGGCGCGATGTTGGCGATGGCCTGTGCTGCCAGCTCAGGACCGGACATCACGCCGTGACGCAGACCGGCGTCGACGGGTGGGTTCGTGGTGGCCATTCGGCTCCTTTGGTATCGAAAGTCGTTGTACGCCAGTGATGTCAGGGAATGAGAAGGGTGCGTAGCGCTTCGCCGGATTCCAGGTCCTCGAACGCGGCCGCGGCCTCGTTCAGTGGCCGGCTGGCCCAGATCAGGGCGTCGAGCTTGAGCTGACCGTCCATGTAGCGATCCACGAGTGCGGGGATGTCGATCGAGGGGCGGACCGACCCGTAGTTGGAGCCCAGGATGCGCTGGTCGGCTTCGGCGAGCACCAGCGGTTCGAAGGAGGCCTTGGCGCCGGTGGGCGGCAGGCCGACCACGACGGCCGCGCCGCCCAGCCCCAGCATCCGGATGGCCTGCTCGGTGGTGCCGGTATGGCCGAACGCGTCGAAGGCGTAGTCGACGCCGTCGGGGATCAGCTCGCGCAGCTGTTCCTCGGCGTCGCCGGTGGATGCGTTGATGCGGTCGGTGGCGCCGAACTGCACGGCCATCTTGGTTTTGTCGTCGCGGACGTCGATGGCGATGATCCGGCTCGCGCCGGCCAACTTCGCGCCCTGGATGACGTTGAGGCCCACGCCGCCGCACCCGATCACCGCGACGGAGGCGCCCGGCTCCACCGCGGCGGTGTTGAGCACGGCGCCGACACCGGTCGCCACCGCGCAGCCGACAACGGCGATGACGTCCAGCGGCGCATCCTCGCGCACCTTCACGGCACCGGAAGCCGGGACGATGACCTCCTCGGCGAACGAGGACACCCCGAGATAGTGGTGCACCGTCTCGCCGTTGCGCGATAGCCGCGATGTGCCGTCGAACAGCGTGCCCAGGGGTGCGACGACCGTGGCGACCTTCTGGCAGCGGGCCTCGTGGCCGGAGCGGCAGTAGCGGCACTCGCCGCACGGCGGTACCCAGGAGAGCACCACATGGTCGCCGACCGCCAGTGTGGTGACACCCTCGCCGAGTTCGGTGACCACCCCGGAGCCCTCATGGCCCATGACCAGCGGAGCCGTCGCGTCCCACTCGCCGCGTTTGACGTGCAGATCCGAATGGCACACCCCGGCGGCGGCGATCTTCACCCGCACCTCGCCGGGCTTGGGGCCGGCCAGGTCGACGTCCACGTACTCGATGGGCGTGGCGGGATCACGGAAGACGATCGCTTTCACTCGGGCTCCTCTGATTGCGGGAATGTTCCGAATCGTAGGGAGCGCACCAGCTTGAGGACAGTCGAAATAAATGTGATCGGCTGGAATCAAACCATCATTTTGTACACTCCCGATGTGGCCTATGACGTGCGGGCGATCGCCGAGCATTTCGGCGCCGAGCTGGTCGTTGGTGCGGTCGACGGGGCGACGCCGGTCGAGGACAGCGTGGCGCTGGCCGATCTGGTGGTGCCCAGTTCGCCCGGGTACACGACGCTGGTGGTGGCCGCCCCCGGCGACTGGGCGGTGGCGCTGGCCTCCGATGCGGCAAAGGCGCCGCTGGCCGGATGCGTGGCGATCATCGCCGGCGGATCCTTGGAGGGCGGACTACGCGATGCCCTCGTCGGTGGGGCGCGAACCGCGGTCGCCGTGCCGCAGCTGTCCGCCGACGTCGCGCACGCGCGGCTGACGGCACTGATCGCCGCCGACCAGGCCGCCGAGGACCGCAGGGTCACCACGGGGACCAAGGTGCTCACGCAGGTGGCGCGGCGCGGCGGTGTGGTCGCGGTGGTGGCCGAGCTGGCACACCGGATCGACGGCTGGGCAGTACTTCTCGACGCCCATGGCGAGGTGATCACCACTGCCGGCGCGGGCAGTCTGCACGTGCGTGACGCGGGTTCGGCCGCGTTCGGGCGCCGGGTGCGGATCCGGCATCCGGGCCTGCAGGTGCATCCGGTGGGCCAGGGTGCCGATGTCAGCGCCTACCTGGTGATCGGGGCACGCGGATCCACCAGCCGCAGCAGGGATCTGGCCTCCCAGGTGGCCGCCCTGCTGGATCTGTTACTGCACACCGCCAATCACCCGGCCACCGAGCGGCTGGGGCGTGAGGTGCTGCTGTCGACACTGTTGCGTGGCGGTATGGAGGCCGCAACACTGTTGCGGCGCTGGGGTGTTCACGAACAGTCGCTGACGGCCTTCGCGGTGGCATCGCGATCGAGCGCGATCGACCCGGAACGCCAGTCCATCCGCTGGCTCGACGAGCTGGGAGCCGTCCACATGGTGTCCGCCGAGCGGGGTCGGGTGCTGGGATTCATCGGTGCGGACCGGGCCCCGGAACTCGCCGCGATGGCAGAACGACTGACCGAGGCCGGTATGCCGCTGCGGATGGGGCTGGGGTCGGCTGCGACGCCGGAGTTGCTCGCCCGCACCGCCGCGGAGGCACGACAGGCGCTCGAGATCGCGGTGGTCGATTCGCGTCCGGTCGTCTGGTACCGCTCCCTGGCCACCGTTTCGTACGTGCTGGATCACCTCGACGACAGCGCGATGACGCGCGTCGCCGCGATACTGGACCCGCTGCGCGACGACGGTGGCAGGCACGGCGAGCTGACCCGCACCCTGGAGATCTACCTGGCCGAGCACGGTGCCTGGGGCTCCTCGGCGAGCCGGCTTCAGGTGCACCGTCAGACGCTGGCGGCGCGGATTCGCCGTATCGAGGAGCTGACCGGGCTGTCGATGGCCAGCCCCGACGACCGGACGGCCGCGTGGCTGGCCATCCGGGCTCTCAAGAGTCCGGCGACCGCCGCCCGAGGGTGAGACGCGGTGCCCTCCTCGAAGCGGAGTTCACCGCAGTCATCGAATGACCGGTCGATCAGGTCGCGAACAACCGGGATGTCCGCTCCTCGTGGCACATTCCGCTGATCTCCAGCGCCGGTGACACGCTGCTCAACTCACTCAGCGGCCGTTCGCAGGCTGCCTGGGCCAGCACCGCCATCGCTTCGGCGTTGCGCAGCTGGATGCGCTGGCTCTGCAGCGGCCCCAATCTGCCGAGCCGTACCGCCGCGCTCAACAATGACGCCATCATCGACCGCAGCACGCCGACGACGGCGACCTGCCGGGGGATGCCCAACAGTGCCTGCACGACTCCGTCGACCACGGCGGCGTGACCCGGTGCCGAGCCGCTCGACACGGACAGCAGGTACGGATGCCGTTCCCCGATCCCGATCTCGATGGCGGTGGCCGCCAGTTGCCCGCCCGCGGATACCGAGGCGGTGCGGGAGTTGCCGAACAGCTTGTACGTCGCGGCAAGATCGTCGAGTTCGTTGAGGGTGTCGGGATCATCAGCCAGCCAGGCATGCGCGGTGACGGTGGCATCCAGCGTCGCGACGCCGTGCCGCAGGTATCCGCACACCACCGATTCGACCGCATCGGCACCGGCGTCCGGGCGACGGTGCAGCCACTCCTCCAGACCGTGGCTGTGCACCATCCGCCCGGCGGGAAACGCGCTGTCGTGCAACTGCAGCCACAGCGCCAGCGCGGTCGTGACGTCAGTGGTGATGGCCGGCATGGTCATCGGCAGATGTCCGCGCCCAGCCGTGGCCGGCAAGTGCCAGTTCGGTCACCTCACCGATGACACCCATTGTGGCGAGCATGTCCCTGGCGGCGTCGGCGCTGGTGAACAGTGGAACGGTCACACCGTCATCGTCGACGTCGACGGGGGCGTGTTGGTTGCCGAGCAGGTGGCCCAGCATCAGCATGGTGCGCGCGGTGTTATCGGCGAACCGGACCCGGATGGCGGGCTCGGCGGGACGGCGGACCACCACGACGGCGTGGCCGTCATCGGCGATCACGGCATCGTGGTGTAGGAAAACGCCGCGCGGCAACATGATCCGCACCTCGACACCGGTGTCGGTCGTGACGAGCTGTCGGTGCTTGCCCGCATCACCCCAGCCGATGTCGACATGCTGGTGCAGGCGGCCGGCAAAGGCCGGATCATCGACGTGTCCGAGTACGGTATCGGCTATCACGGGGTGCTCCTGGTGATCGGTGGGATGGGCAACATGATGCGGGCCGCATCGTGCAGTGCCTGCTGCACGGCGAGCAGTGCGGGTGCGCTGTCGGTCCTGATCCGTGCGAAAATGCCGGCATCAGAGGGAAGTTCGCCGGCGCCACCCTCAATGCCGGGGTGATCGGCCAGTACCGCGCGCACGGCTGACAGGGCGGCACGGAGGCAGTGGCCCGGCGCGACGATCAGCAGGGTGGCCAGATAGTCCGCTCCGATGACGGCATCCGCGGTGACCAGTTGGCGGTCCCGTGCCACCGCACGGCCCTGTACCCGCACCGTGAACGCGGTGTCGACGACGGCGTACCGGAACCGCTCGCCGTGTGCAATCCGCCCTGCGGCGATCGCATCCCAGCCGATGTACACCCCGCCGGTGGCGACATCGACCTCCAACCGTTGCGCGAAGCTCGAATCGGCTTGCGGGATGATCGTTTTGGGCAGGTACTCCAGCACCGCCCCGGACTCCACGTCGAACGACAGGCGATGCCGCGCACCGGGTCCGCCGCCGGCGAACACCTGGGTGGCGGCCTGGGAGGTGAGGTGCAGATGTGTGCCGGACGCACACCGTACGGTGGTGCTCAGATCGTCATCGGAAAAGGTTCCGCCGCTGGGGCTCTGCACACAGAGGTTGGCTGCGCGGGGGTACGCGGGATCGCAGTGCAGCGCGGTGGTCACCCGCTGCGGGTATCGCTGCCGCAGCCCGGTGATCCGCGTCGTGCCGCTGGCATCGGCGCGGGCGTGCAGGCTCAGCACACCGGGGGCGATCATGCGCGCGCCGTGAGCATCACACCGCGCAGCAACTCCTCGGTCAGGGCGTCCAAGCCGGATCCGGAGCGCAGATCGGTGAACACCGTCGGCTTGGTGGGGCGGGCCGCCGCGCAGTCCCGGCGCATCCCGTCCAGATCGGCGCCCACCAGGTCGGCGAGGTCGATCTTGTTGACCACCAGCAGATCGGCCTGCAGCAGCCCGATGCCCTTCTTGCGCGGGATATCGTCCCCGCCCGCGGTGTCGATGACGAAGATCCAGTAGTCCACCAGGTCGGAGGTGAAGGTGGCGGCCAGGTTGTCGCCACCGGACTCGATGAGAATCAGGTCCAGGTCATCGAATTCGGCCGCCAACCGGCGGGCGGCGGCCAGATTCGCCGACGGGTCCTCGCGGATGGCGGTGTGCGGGCAGGCGCCGGTCTCGACGGCCAGCACCCGGTTCGGGTCGATGACCCCGCTGCGGCGCACCCGTTGGGCATCCTCGTCGGTCACCAGGTCGTTGGTGATCACCGCAACGCCGAGACCCCTGCCGATCAGTTCGGGCACCAGCCGCTCCACCAACCGGGTCTTACCCGACCCGACCGGACCGCCGATACCGATGCGAAGTACCTCGCCCATCGCGTTCTCCTCTACTTCAACGTGTACCGACGGCCCAGCGGCACCGTCGTCATCGGCACGCTCTGGCACAGTTGGCCGTCCACGATCACCCGATAAGTGTCGGGTTCGATCCGGATATCGGGCAGGTAATCGTTGTGCAGCAGATCGGCTTTGGTGAGCCCGCGCGAGCCGTGACAGGCCACCAGCCGGGTCTGCAGTCCGAGTCGCGCACCCAGTCCGGCGTCGATCGCCGCGGCTGCCACGAAGTTCACCGACACGTCGGACGGGGTCTGCCCGTAGGCCGCCCATTGCGGGCGGTACTTCAACGGCTCACATGTCATCAGCGACGCGTTGGCCTCGCCCATCACCGACCATGCCGGGAAGCCGCCCTTGAACACGACCTCGGGGCGGATTCCGAAGAACTTCGGTTCCCACAGCACGATATCGGCGAGCTTGCCCGGCTCCAACGAGCCGACCTCGTGATCGATCCCGAACAGGCGGGCCGGATTGATCGTCAGCTTGGCGATATAACGAAGGATCCGGGCATTGTCGGCACCGGTGCCCTCGTCGGCGGGCAGGGGGCCGCGGGTGGCCCGCATATGTGAGGCCAACTGCCATGTGCGGGCGATGGTCTCCCCGATGCGCCCCATGCCCTGGGAGTCCGACCCCATGGCCGAGATGGCACCCATATCGTGCAACACGTCCTCGGCAGCGATGGTCTCCCGCCGGATCCGCGATTCGGCGAACGCCACATCCTCGGGGATGCGGGGATTCAGATGGTGGCACACCATCACCATGTCCAGGTGTTCGTCGAAGGTGTTGAGTGTGTAGGGATTCGTCGGATTGGTAGAGGACGGAAGGCAATAGGGCTCGCCGACGACCTGCATGATGTCCGGCGCGTGACCGCCGCCGGCCCCCTCGGCGTGATAGGTGTGGATCACCCGGCCACCGATCGCGGCCATGGTGTCCTCGTAGAAGCCGGATTCGTTGAGGGTGTCGGTGTGGATCTGCACCTGCAGGTCCAGTTCGTCGCCGGCGTCCAGCGAGGCCCGGATCGCCGCCGGGGTGGCGCCCCAGTCCTCGTGGATCTTGAATCCGATGGCGCCGGCCAGTCCCTGCTCGATCAGCGGTGCGGTGCTCGATGCGCTGCCGTTGCCGATGAATCCGAAGTTCATCGGGAAGGCCTCCGCGGCCCGTAGCATGCGCGCCAGGTTCGTCGGCCCCGACGAGGTGATGCCGACGGTCACCGGGCCGAGGCCGCCACCGATCATGGTGGTGATGCCGCTGGAGATGGCCTCCTCGACCAGACCGGCGCTGTCGAAATGCACGTGGACGTCGATGGCGCCCGCGGTGGCGATCATGCCCTCGCCGGAGCGGATATCGGTACCTGCGCCGATGATCAGATCGGGGTCCACACCGTCCATGGTGCGCGGGTTGCCGGCCTTGCCGATCCCGACGATGCGTCCGTCGCGGATCCCGATATCGGCCTTCCGGATACCCAACACGGCGTCGACAATGAGCGCATTGGTGATGACGAAGTCCAGTGCCCCTTCGTCATTGGTCAGGTCACCGTGCACGGCCATGCCCTCACGCATGGTCTTGCCGCCGCCGAACACGGCCTCGTCGCCGTACACGGTGGCATCGTGTTCGACACGGGCCAGTAGCTCGGTGTCGGCCAGGCGCACCCGGTCGCCGGTGGTCGGTCCGTACAGTTCGGCGTAGCGGGCCCGGCTGATGCGGTATGCCATCTCAGCTCCCCGAATCCAGGAAGCCGCGGGTGTGCATGGTGCTCATCAGCTCCTCACCGGGATCGGTGTCGGTGGGTCCGTTGGTGACATCGTTCTGGCCGATCACCACGCGGTCACCGCCGTAGCGCGTCAGCGATACCTCCTGCGTCTCACCGGGTTCGAAGCGCACGGCCAGCCCCGACGGGATGTCCAACCGCATGCCGAATGCCGATCGCCGGTCGAACCGCAGCGCCCGGTTGCATTCGAAGAAGTGGAAGTGCGATCCGACCTGGATCGGGCGGTCACCGGTGTTCTGCACGCTCACCGACACGGTGGCCCGGTCGGCGTTGAGCTCGAGGTCGCCGTCGGCGGGCAGGACCTCGCCCGGTGTGAAGGCGATCTCGTCGGCGGTCCGGGTGCCGGGGCCGATCGCGTCGTGCACGGTGACGAGCTTCTGCCCGTCGTCGAAGAACGCCTCGACCTGAACCGAACCCAACAGGGTGCGCACGCCGGGCATGACATCGTCATCGGTGAGCAGGTCGGCCCCGATGGCGGCGGCCTCGGCCACCCCGGCGCCGGATCGGGCGGCCTCGATGACCTCGTCGGCGATCAGTGCCCGGGCCTCGGCATAGGTCAGTGCCAGTCCCGCCGCGCGGTGCTTGCGGGCCAGTTCGGCGGCCAGGAACACCAACAGCCGGTCTTCGTCCTTGGGTGTCAGATGCATGCGTCAGCCCGTGATTCCCTCGGCCCACGGATAGTTCTTGAGGAACGGATCGGGGGTGATGGGTTCCGGTGACTGCCATACCTGGTCGATCAGACCGCTGGGGACCACCTTTCCGACCCGTGCGGTCTTGGTGACGTGGTGGTTCTCACCGTCGATCGTGACGGCACCTTCGGGGGCGTCGACGGTGACGCCGTCGGCCGCGGACTGGATGTCGGCCACCGCGAACGAGTCGGCCTTCTCGACGGTGGCCTTCCACAGGTACACCGCGGTGTAGGCCGATTCCATCGGATCCGAGGTCACCCGGCCGGGGCCGTACTTGGCCTTGAAGTCGGCGACGAACTTCTTGTTGGCCGGGGTATCGAGGGTCTCGTAGTAGTTCCACGACGACAGCTGCCCGACCAGGGTATCGGCGCCGATGCTCTTGACCTCCTCCTCGCCGACGCACATCGACATCACCGGCATGGTCTGGGCCGTCAGCCCGGCGCTGTTGTATTCACGGAAGAAGGCGGTCAGTGACCCGCCCACCACGACGTTGAAGATGGCGTCGGCATCGGCGCTGCGGATCTTGTTGACGATCGTCGCAAAGTTCGTACTGTCCAGCGGCACATAGTCTTCGCCCTTGATCTCGATGCCGTTGGCCGCGGCGTAGGCCTTGACGATGGCATTGGAGGTGCGCGGGAAGACGTAATCGCTGCCCACCAGGTAGAGCGAGGTGACGCCCTGCTGCTTGAGGTAGTCCAGAGCCGGGATGATCTGCTGGTTGGTGGTGGCGCCCGAGTAGAAGATGTTCTTCGAGGACTCCAGGCCCTCGTACTGCTGACCGTAGTAGAGCAGTGCGTTGGAATCCTCGAACACCGGCAGCATCGCCTTGCGGCTCGCCGAGGTGTATCCGCCGAAAACTGCTGCGACACAGTCGCTGTTGACCAGTTTGTTGGCCTTCTCGGCGAACACGGTGGGATCCGATGCGCCGTCCTCGGACAACAGATCGAGCTGCTTGCCAAGCACCCCGCCGCTTGCGTTGATCTCGTCGACGGCCATCGCGATCGCATCATGGATGACCGACTCGCTGACGGCCAGCCCGCCGGACAGTGAGTTGATCGAACCGATCGCGACCTCCGAGCCCGATGTGTCCGCGCACCCCTGTGCCGTCGCGCCCGAGTCGTCACCGGCCCGACTGCCGCAACCGGCCGCGAGCATGGTCGTTGTCGCGAGGAGTGCCACTCCCGCGGTGATTCTGTTCATGTGAGTCGCCTTCGCTGGTCGTGGATCGTTGGCGATCAGCGTAAGAACCAGGGGATTCAGCGGGCTATGGGAGGAATCTCCCATTTCCGCGGTGGGTGTTGCCTGTCCGCCGCGCGGGTGAAACATTCGCGAAACACGCGCTGCCCATCATGCTTTCGGGGACGTGATGAGAAGGATCTGATGGCAGGCGCATATGCGGAGGTGCTGGGCAGCAGCGCGAGTATCGAGACGCGCGCCCACGAGATGCTCGAGGCGCTGAGCGCGCGGGCGGCGTCATCGGCATCGGCGATCAGCCTGTGGGATCCGATCCGCCGCCGGCACGTAGCCGTCGCCAACCACGGCTACCCCGATCATGTGATGGAGCATCTGAACACCTGGTTCATCGATCACGATCCGCTGTTCGACACGATGCGGGTGCGCGGCCTCGGCGCTCTGCGCTGGCGTGACTTTCCCGAGTACCGCGACACCTATTCCGTTCAGGGTGTTTTCGCCCCGGCCGGTTTCGACGAGGGGCTGTCGGCGCGGCTGGTCACCGCGGACGGCAGTTATGCCGGAACCATCCACGTCAACTGTGACGACGCCCGCTATCCGACCGATAACGATGTGGCCGAGATCAATTCGCTGCGCGCGCAGATGGCCGCACAGCTCGACTTCTCCTCACGCCCGCGCATGGTTGCCGAACTCATGGCGCCCGAGGCACAGGCGTGGGCGATCGACGGTGACGGGCAGGCGCATCTGCTGATCCACGGCGACACCTTCGCGGCCCCACTGGACCGCGCACTGGTAGCCGAGATGGTGTTGGCCACCCGGGCAACGGGTTTGGGCTTGCGACCCGAGGCCACTCGGTGGTTCGACGGCGCCGGCTGGCTACACAGCAGGATCATCGACACCGCCCGCCGCTTCGAGCGCGACAGCCTCTCCGGTGTACTGCTGGTGACCAGGGATCCGTTGCCGTTCGGTATCACCGCCCGCGAGCTCGACGCCCTGACGCTCGCGGCACAGGGCCTGACGAACAATCAGATTGCCGCCCGGCTGTTCATCAGCGTCCGTACCGCAGGCCACCATCTGGAGAGTGCGATGGTCAAACTGGGCGCGAGCAACCGGGCGGCGTGTGTGTCACACGCGGTGACCTGGGGTCTGCTCTCGGGGCGGCTGCTGGCGGGGAATGTTTGGGCCGCCGACAGCGCTTAGAGGGAAATGACCGACCAGACCTTCCGTCTCGCGCCCGATGCCGGCCTGCTCACGCCGTTGCAGGTCGGAGCCACCGAGACCGCCAACCGGGTGTTCATGGCACCACTGACGCGCTCGCGCGCGCAATCCGATGCCACCCCGTCGGATCTCGCGGCGCTGTATTACTCCCAGCGCGCGGGTGCCGGGCTGATCATCAGTGAGGCCACCGCGATCTGCGAGCAGGCCAACGGCGCCTACATGAACACCCCGGGCATCTACACCGACCGGCACCAGCAGGCCTGGGCCGATATCGCCGATGCGGTGCACGCCCGGGGCGGGAAGATGTTCGTGCAGCTCTGGCATGTGGGGCGGATGGCGCATCCGGATATCAGCGGGTTCGAGACGGTGGGTCCCTCGGCGGTCGCCGCGGACATGCTCACCCACACCCCGTCGGGCAAACAGCCCTTACCGGTGCCGCGTGCGCTCACCGAGGAGGAGATCGGCACCATCATCGGCCAGTTCCGTGGCGCGGCCCGTCGTGCCGTCGATGCCGGCATGGACGGGGTGGAGATCCACTCTGCCAATGGTTACCTGTTGCACGAGTTCCTCTCCGATGTGGTGAACCTGCGCACCGACGCCTACGGCGGGTCTGCGGAGAATCGCGCCCGGCTGACCGCGGAGGTCGTGGAGGCGGTCGCCGACGAGATCGGTGCGGACCGCGTCGGGCTGCGGATCTCACCGGGAAATGGTGCGGGGGATATGCGTGAGAACGATCAGATCGGCGCTTACGAGGCGTTGCTGAACCGGATCCGCCCGTTGGGGCCGGCCTATCTGCACGTCCTGATCGACCCCAGCACGCAGACGTTCGGGGCACTGCGGGCCCTGTGGCCTGACACTCTGGTGCTCAACACCGGCCGCGATACCGGAACCGATTTCTGCCAGCTGGAGTCCCTGGTCGACTGGGGTGCGGCGAGCGCCGTCGCGGTGGGCCGCAGCTGGCTGGCCAACCCGGACCTGATCGATCGGCTGTTGCTCGGGGCCGAGCTGAACGAGCCCGACGTGCCGACCTTCTACGCCTCCGGACCTGCCGGGTACGTGGACTATCCGACGCTGGCGGAGGCAGAGCCGCAGTCGGCCTGATCCCGATTTTTCAGTGGCCACTTATCGCACGTATTCCCCTGATGGCGTGCGATAGGTGGCCACTGGCGGATGGGTGGAAATTGGACCAACCAACAGGTTGGTTTACGATTTTGCTAGGGTGCGCGATCAGTGCCCTGTCACCCACCCGAAAGGGAACAACATATGTCCGAAGGTGCCTTCATCTATGAGGCCATCCGCACCCCGCGCGGTAAGCAGCGCGGCGGCGCCCTCAACGAGATCAAGCCGGTCAACCTCGTCGTAGGCCTGATCGACGAGATCCGGGCCCGCTACCCCGACCTCGACGAGAACCTGATCAGCGACGTCATCCTGGGTGTCGTGTCCCCGGTCGGCGATCAGGGCGGCGATATCGCCCGTACCGCGGTGCTGGTGTCGGGTCTGCCCGAGACCACCGGTGGTTTCCAGCTCAACCGGTTCTGCGCCTCGGGCCTGGAGGCCGTCAACCTGGGTGCCCAGAAGGTGTCCTCGGGCTGGGATGACCTGGTCCTCGTCGGCGGCGTCGAGTCGATGAGCCGCGTCCCGATGGGTTCTGACGGCGGTGCATGGGCCGGCGACCCCGAGACCAACTACCGCGTCGGATTCGTCCCGCAGGGCATCGGCGCCGATCTGATCGCCACCATCGAGGGCTTCTCCCGCGAGGACGTCGACGCCTACGCCGCGCGCTCGCAGGAGCGGGCCGCTGCGGCATGGTCGGGCGGCTACTTCGCCAAGTCCGTGGTGCCCGTCAAGGATCAGAACGGTCTGGTCGTGCTCGATCACGACGAGCACATGCGTCCGGGCACCACCGTGGAGAGCCTGGGCAAGCTCAAGCCCGCCTTCGCGGATCTGGGTGCGATGGGCGGCTTCGACGACGTGGCGCTGCAGAAGTACCACTACGTGGAGAAGATCAACCACGTCCACACCGGCGGTAACAGCTCGGGCATCGTCGACGGCGCCGCACTGGTGCTGATCGGCAGCGAGGCCGCGGGCAAGGCCCAGGGGCTGACCCCGCGGGCGCGCGTGGTGGCCACCGCCACCAGCGGCGCCGACCCGGTGATCATGCTCACCGGACCCACCCCGGCGACCAAGAAGGTGCTCGACCGCGCCGGACTGACCGTCGACGATATCGACCTGTTCGAGCTGAACGAGGCGTTCGCCTCGGTCGTGATGAAGTTCCAGAAGGATCTCAACATCCCGGACGAGAAGCTCAACGTCAACGGCGGCGCCATCGCGATGGGTCACCCGTTGGGTGCCACCGGCGCCATGATCACCGGAACCATGGTCGACGAGCTCGAGCGTCGCGGTGCCAAGCGTGCGCTGATCACGCTGTGCGTCGGCGGCGGTATGGGCGTGGCCACCATCATCGAGCGCGTCTAGGAGATATGACCATGGCAGAGAACACCATCAAGTGGGAGCAGGATGCCGACGGCATCGTCACCCTGACGCTGGACGACCCGACCGGGTCGGCCAACGTGATGAACGAGCACTACAAGCAGTCCATGCATGACGCGGTGGAACGCCTTGTCGCCGAGAAGGATTCGATCACCGGTGTGGTGATCGCCAGCGCGAAGAAGACCTTTTTCGCCGGCGGTGACCTCAAGGGCATGATCAACATCGGTCCCGACGATGCCCAGCAGGCATTCGAGGAGGTCGAGTTCATCAAGGCCGATCTGCGCAAGCTGGAGACCCTCGGCAAGCCCGTCGTGACCGCGATCAACGGCGCCGCGCTCGGTGGCGGTCTTGAGATCGCGCTGGCCACCCATCACCGCATCGCCGCCGATGTCAAGGGTGTCGTCATCGGCCTGCCCGAGGTGACCCTGGGCCTGCTGCCCGGCGGTGGCGGCGTGGCCCGCACCGTGCGGATGTTCGGCATCCAGAAGGCCTTCATGGAGGTGCTCAGCCAGGGCACCCGGTTCAACCCGGCCAAGGCCCTCGAAATCGGACTCGTGGATCGGCTCGTCCCGTCCGTGGATGAACTCATCCCGGCGGCCAAGAAGTGGATCAAGGACAACCCCGAGGGCGGCGTGCAGCCGTGGGATGTCAAGGGCTACAAGATGCCCGGGGGTACCCCGAGCAGCCCCGGCCTCGCCGCGATCCTGCCGTCCTTCCCGGCGCTGCTCAAGAAGCAGCTCAAGGGTGCGCCGATGCCGGCCCCGCGGGCCATCCTTGCCGCGGCCGTCGAGGGCGCTCAGGTGGACTTCGAGGGGGCGACTCGCATCGAGAGCCGCTACTTCACCCAGCTGGTCACCGGTCAGGTCGCCAAGAACATGATCCAGGCCTTCTTCCTGGACCTGCAGGCCATCAACGGTGGCGCATCGCGTCCCGAGGGCATCGCGCCGGTGCCGATCAAGAAGATCGGTGTGCTGGGTGCGGGCATGATGGGCGCCGGTATCGCCTACGTGTCGGCCAAGGCCGGTTATGACGTCGTGCTCAAGGACGTCTCGATCGAGGCGGCGCAGAAGGGCAAGGCCTACTCCGAGGGTCTGGAAGCCAAGGCGCTCAAGCGTGGCAAGACCACCGAGGAACGATCTGCTGCATTGCTCTCGAAGATCACCCCGACCGCCGACCCCGCCGATCTGGCCGGTGTGGACTTCGTGATCGAGGCCGTTTTCGAGAACCAGGAACTCAAGCACAAGGTGTTCCAGGAGATCGAGGACATCGTCGAGCCCAACGCCCTGCTCGGTTCGAACACCTCCACCCTGCCGATCACCGGTCTGGCCACCGGTGTCAAGCGCCAGGAGGATTTCATCGGGATCCACTTCTTCAGCCCCGTGGACAAGATGCCGCTGGTCGAGATCATCAAGGGCGAGAAGACCTCCGACGAGGCGCTGGCCCGCGTGTTCGACTACACGCTGGCCATCAAGAAGACCCCGATCGTGGTCAACGACAGCCGTGGCTTCTTCACCAGCCGCGTCATCGGCACCTTCGTCAACGAGGCGCTCGCGATGCTTGGTGAGGGCATCGAGGCCGCCACCATCGAGCAGGCCGGAGCCCAGGCCGGATACCCGGCCGCACCGCTGCAGCTCTCCGATGAGTTGAACCTGGAGCTCATGCACAAGATCGCCGGCGAGACCCGCAAGGCGGCCGAGGCGAACGGTGAGACCTACGTGCCGCACCCGGCCGAAGCGGTCGTTGAGAAGATGATCGAGATCGGTCGCCCGTCGCGTCTGAAGGGTGCCGGCTTCTACGAGTACGCCGACGGCAAGCGGGTCGGACTGTGGTCGGGGCTCAAGGAGACCTTCAACTCCGGTAGCGCCACCATCGAGCTGCAGGATGCCATCGACCGCATGCTGTTCGCCGAGGCTCTGGAGACCCAGAAGTGCCTCGACGAGGGCGTGCTGACCTCGACCGCCGATGCCAACATCGGCTCGATCATGGGTATCGGCTACCCGCCGTACACCGGTGGTTCGGCGCAGTTCATCGTCGGCTACGAAGGCCCGCACGGTGTCGGCAAGGCCGCGTTCGTGGCCCGTGCCAAGGAGCTGGCGGCCCGCTACGGCGATCGCTTCAACCCGCCCGCCTCGCTGGAGGGCTGATCGCGGCGCGCCACTCGGCGCGCGGTAAGACCAGAAGCCCCCGGGCCCGCTGTCCTCGAAACGGCGAGCCCGGGGGTTTTCTCGTGCGTGCTGGGGACTCCGCGGCGGGGGTGAGGCCATGGGCGAGCCCGTTGGCGGCGTGGATCCCGGCGGCGAACGCCTTCAGGGCGGACCAGAAGCGGAGAAAAGGGCCCTGGTGCGTCCTATCGAGCTGGGTCATATCGACGACGATGCCGGGTCGGGGGACGGAGGCACACCGGCACTGATGCCATCTAACGATAAGATAGTGACATGCACACTGTCGCCATCCTGGCCTACGACGGGATGACCGGATTCGAATCGGGTCTTGCCGCCGAGATCTTCGGGATGGCCGAATTGCCGGGACGGTTCTCCGCCGGGGTCGCCCCCGGTGGATACGAGGTCAAGCTGTGCTCGGAACAACCCGAGTTCCGGATGTTGGGCGGGGCCGTGGTGCGCACCTCGTACGGCATCGCGGATCTGGCGAGCGCGGATACGGTGTTGATCCCCAGCGTGCGCGATGTCGAGCAGGAGCCCTCGGATGCGCTGCTCGACGCCATCCGCGCCGCCGATTCGCGTGGCGCCCGGCTGGTCTCCATCTGCTCCGGCGCCTTCGCGCTGGCCGCGGCCGGCGTGCTCGACGGGCACACCGCGACGACACACTGGATCTATGCCGACCTGTTGGGGCAGCGGTATCCGGCGATCGAGGTGGATCCGGCGCCGCTCTACGTCGACAACGGGCGGGTACTCACCAGTGCGGGCTGTGCGGCCGGGTTGGATCTGTGCCTGCACATCGTGCGCCGCGACCACGGCGTGCGGGTGGCCAACGATGTCGCGCGTCGGCTCGTCGTCTCGCCGCACCGTGCCGGCGGGCAAGCACAGTACATCGAAAACCCGGTTCCCGAACCCGCGGTCGACGGCCGGATCGCCGCCGGGATGGCCTGGGCCCTGGAACATCTCGACCGCCCCATCACCCTCGACGAACTCGCCGAGCGGTCGTCGCTGTCCAGGCGCAGCTACCTGCGCCAGTTCGCCAAGGCCACTGGGACCACGCCCATCAAATGGCTTATCGAGCAACGCATCCAGGCCAGCCTTGCGTTGCTGGAATCCTCGGACCTCGGCGTCGAACAGATCGCGACGCGGGTCGGCTTCGAATCACCGGTGACCTTCCGCCATCACTTCGTCCGGCAGATGCGGACCACGCCGCGCGAGTATCGTGGGTGCTTCGCCGGATAGTGATCACGTTGTATCCACCGACCCGGTAGAGCAGGCTGGGCGGATGACCCACTTCGCCTCGCGTTCGGCAGCGAAGTTCCCGGCGATGGCCGACCAGAGGGTCCGGCTGCTGCGCATCTACCTGTGCGCCACCGGTTTTCTCTACACCTACGGCGTCGTGTTCACGATCTTCCCGGTGCGCACCGACCTGGAGTACGCCAACCCCGTCGGCGGCATCATCGCGGTTGCGCTCAGCGCAGTGGGGCTGATCCAGCTGGCCGTCCGCCCGGGCCACACCCTGCCCGCGACCGCCGCCGCCGTCATGGCGACCCCGGCCGTGATGGCATTCCACGTCACCCTGACCGCCGAATACATGTGCCTCATCGCGCCGATGTTCCTGGCGATGTACCTACGGGCCTTCTATCCCACCCGCCGAGCCTGGACGTGGATCGCGGTACTGGTCATCTGCTGCCTCGGCGCGGTTGCGGTGGCTCCGGCACCGCACGTCGGGGTCATCACCTACCTGATCATCGCGGTCGCGATCACGGGAGCGGCGGAATCCTTTGGACTGCTGATGCGTGCCATGTTCACCGCCGCGTGCACCGATCCGCTCACCGGACTGGCGAATCGGGCAGGCTGGGAGATGGCGACCGCGGATCTGGTCGCGCGGGCGGGTGCGCGGCCGGTCACCGTGATCGCGCTCGATATCGACGGACTCAAGGCGATCAACGACACCCAGGGACATTCCGCGGGTGAACGGCGCATCACCGACTATGCAACCTCGTGGTCGAGGCTGGTGCCGCGCGGTGCGGTGCTGGCGCGGTTGGGCGGCGACGAGTTCGCGATCTGTCTCGCGGGCGCGGCCACCGCCGAGCGCGAGCGACTGCTCGACGCCATCCGATCGAAGACCCCGGGGGTCAGTATCGGCACCGCCACCGATGCGGTGGCTCCTGCCGGTATCGGCGAGCTCTATGCCCGCGCGGACGCCGATCTGTACCGCGGACGCGGCCGGCCGCTGCGCGAGGTGTCAGACTCCGGCTAGAACGCACCCATATCGGCGGAAAACCAGTGCTGCGGCCGCAGATACACGGCCACGCTGGACCCGTGCTCTCGCCGGGCCATCTCCAGATACGGTTCGACCGCCTCTGCAGGCAGGTAACGCCTGGCCATCTCGACGAGCTGATCGTCGGTGGCGTCGTCCATCCGCGCTACCGCACCGTCGACGCTGACGTATCGGACCGTCGGTTCGACGCGATCGACCATCAGCGACAGATGCCCGGCTGCCTCGATCAGCTTGTGCTTGCGCGACCCGACCCCGGTGAGGAACCACGGCTGTCCGCCGGGGACGTACTGGTACCAGATCGGCAGTGTCAACGGCCCACGGTGCGGGCCGGCCGCTACCGAGAGCGCAGCCACATGCGGCTCGGCCAGGAATGCCTCACGCTCTTCCCTGGCCAGCGGCATGTCAGATGCAGGGGGTGAAGAACAGCAGTCGCGGACCACAGCCGAGCAGCGGACCCGGCAATCCCGGAGGCGGCGGCAGGCCCGGCAGCCCGATCGGCGGCGGGGGCGGCAGCTGCGGGGGACCGGGCAGACCGATCGGTGGCGGCGGCGGCAGGCCGGGAAGCCCGGCGGGCGGCGGCGGAAGGCTGGGCAGACCCAGCGCAGGCAGCGCCGTCGACACTCGCGCCACATCGGAGACCGCCGAGAAGGTCTGGCCGGTGGCCTGAACGGCACCCAGGGCACCGCCGATGGGCGTGACCTCACCGGGCAGCAGGCCGAACAGCGCCAGCACGGCTGCGGTGTCGGCGGCGGCGCCGGCGAGCACGGCCGGCCAACCGACGATGGTGTTGGCGATACCGAACGACGTACCGATGGTCGAGTTGATCTCGGGGATTGCGCCGACGTTGCGGGCCAACTGCACCACACCACCCAGTTGATCCGGGGTCAGCTTAGCGACGGCGGGGGTGCGGGCCTTCTGGACCGCGGCCGAGATCAGCGACTGGCATTCGCCGGTGTCGGAGTTGCGGACCTGCGAGTCATTGCAGGTGTCGACGCAGTTGCCGTTGTAGGAAACCTGGCCGCGCGAGCACTGCTCGGCAAGCGCCGGGGGTGCGAAGGCCACGGTCATGGCGGTCAGCGGCAGCGCGGCCGCCAGCGCGGCATTCGCGATGCGACGTCGGAGGGCAGTCATGACCATGTCCTTCATGTGATGCAGCAACGATTGAGGTACAGCAACGATCCCGTCACAGTGTAGACGATGTAAGAAAGTGGCGCGTGGGCCTAAAGTCGAGGGCTATGCGCTTCGGACTGTTCATCCCGCAGGGTTGGCGACTCGATCTCGTCGACATCCCCACCGAAAACCACTGGTCAGTGATGAATGAACTGGCTCGTCACGCCGATAACAGCACGTGGGACTCGGTGTGGGTGTACGACCACTTCCACACGGTTCCGCTGCCCACCGACGAGGCCACCCATGAGGCCTGGACGTTGATGGCGGCATTCGCAGCGATCACCGAACGGGTGAAATTGGGTCAGATGTGCACCGCCATGAGCTACCGCAACCCGGCCTACCTGGCAAAGGTCGCCGCCACCACCGACATCATCTCCGGCGGCCGCGTCCAGATGGGTATCGGTGGCGGCTGGTACGAACACGAGTGGCGCGCCTACGGCTACGGTTTCCCCTCGGCAGGCGAGCGGCTCGGTCGTCTCGACGAGGGTGTGCAGATCATGCGGGACGCCTGGCGTGACGGCCGGGTCACCCTGGAGGGCAAGCACTATCAGGTCAACGATGCGATCGTCGCCCCGAAGCCACTGCAGCAGGGCGGGCCGCCGCTGTGGATCGCCGGCGGCGGCGAGAAGGTGACACTCAAGATCGCTGCGAAATACGCCCGCTACACGAACTTCAGCAGCGCACCGGAGGATTTCCGGCACAAGTCCGACGTCCTGGCCGAGCACTGCCGAACGGTGGGCACCGACTTCGACGCCATCATCCGCTCGGCGAACTTCAACTGCGTCCTCGGCGCTTCCGAGGACGAGGTGCGCCGGCGACTGGAGCGCATCCGGGAGCGCCAGGTCGGCGCCGTCGGCGAGGACGCCGCACCCGCCATCGACGCCATGCTCGCCAACGTCGCCTCCCCGGACTCGGCCACCGGCACCCCCGAGCAGGTCATCGAACGCCTTTCCCGGCTGCGCGACCTCGGGTGCGAGTACGCCATCATGTACTTCCCCGAGGCGGCCTACGACCGCTCCGGCATAGAACTCTTCGAGCGTGAGGTCATTCCTGCGCTGAGTCGGTGACAGCACTGACCTGGTACTGCGCTATGCGCCAGCCCTCGGCGGTATCGGTGAGGACAACCCCGAGGTTCAGGCTCACCCCCGTACCGTCGGCGAAGGCGAAGTCCGCACGAAGGTAGCCCGAGACCACGGTGGCCGCCAGGCGTCGCGTCTGCAGGAACGAATAGTCGACCGTGAGCCCCGCCGGCTGCCCCGCGTAATAGGCGTACACACCGTCGCGACCGACGCTGTAGGGCTTGAGCCCCTGGAAGACGGTGTCCTCGGTGAACACCGCGGCGGTCCGGTCGGGATCGTGGGTGTCGATCCCGGCCTTCCACTCGTCGAGCACACCGGCCAGGATCGTCGCGGTGTCATCGCGTTCAGTGCCCGGCATGCTGGCCTCCGTCGACGTGCAGGACTTCACCGGTCACGAAGCCGGCACGCTCCAGATACAACACCGCGTCCACGACATCGTCGAGTTCACCGATCCGCTGCTGCGGGTTCAGTGTCGCCAGCGCCGGATAGTCATCCTCGGCGTGCATCGGGGTGCGGATGATGCCCAACGCGACGGCGTTGGCCCGGATACCGCGTTCGGCGTACTCGACGGCCAGTGACCGGGTGGCGGCGTTCAGGCCGCCCTTGGTCAGCGATGCCAGCACCGACGGCGCGGCCTTGGTGGCCTGGTCGACCAGGCTGGTGGACACGTTCACGATGTGCCCGCCGGCGGGCATCACCGCAAGGGCCGCCCTGGTCACCTCGAAGAAGCCGCGCAGGTTCACCCCGGTGATGGCGTCGTAATCGGCGTCGGTGTAGTCGGTGAACGGCTTGGCGATGAAGATGCCCGCGTTGTTCACGACGGTGTCGACGCGGCCGAACCGCTCGATGGCCGCATCGATGATGCGCTGTCCGACACCGGGTACGCCGATGTCCCCTGCGACGGCCAGGACCGACGGGTCGTCACCGGCCACGATGTTGCGTGAGTTCGCGACGACGGCGTAGCCGAGGCCGCGGTAGCCGGCGACCAGTGCCTCGCCGATGCCCTGGGATGCGCCGGTGATGACGGCGACGCGGGTGGGGTAGTTCATGATCGTGCCTTTCTGCTGGGTCTGCACCGCACAACGGCATTGCACTCGACGCCCGTCCCGGCCGATAGGACCGGAAAGCTCGCTGGTGCGAGCCGGTGGCTACTACGCTGGGCCGGTGGAGTTGCGTCAGCTGCGGTACTTCGTGACCGTCGCCGAGGAACTTAACTTCGGCCGGGCGGCCGAACGGCTGCGTATCGCGGGACCGTCGCTGTCCCAGCAGATCAAGGCGCTCGAACGTGATCTGAAGGTGCAGCTGTTCGACCGCGACCGCCGGTCGGTGGCGTTGACGGCGGCCGGAGCGGCGTTGCTGCCCGACGCGCGGTCGCTGGTCCGTCAGGCCGACGAGTTGCGCAGGCGGGTAACGGGTTTGGCGGCCGACGACCCGGTGCGGATCGGTTGTGTGAATTGGTGCCCGGTGGACTGGTCCGAACGCGCGGCCGGGGTGGCCACCCTGCGGGTCGACACCTGGGTGATGCCCTCGCACGCCCAGGCCGCCCGGGTGGCCGACGGTAGCCTGGATCTGGCGATCTGCTGGGTACAGAACACCGACCTTGCCGAGTTGGACCTGTCCGCGCGCTTGGTGGGCATCGACCGGCTCTATGCCCTGTCGGCCGGCGCTGAGTCCGGGCCCGTCGAGGCGAAAGACACTGTGGTGCTTGTCGATACCGACACTGCGAGCTGGTTGTCGTGGAATCGATACGCCGAGCAGTACGCGGCGGCCACGGGGGCGCGCGTCATGCGCACCGATGACGGTGGTGTCACCGGACCGACATTCTTCGAGCATGTCCGCCGAATCGGCCGCCCGGTGCTCAACAATCCCAAGGGGCAGAATGACACCGGCGCCGGTGACCTGACCCGCCGGCCCGTGCACAATCCGGAACCGCTGTGGACGTGGTCACTGGTCTGGCGAAACTCGGAGGACAGGGCTTCGGTGTTGGCCGTCGTGGACGCGTTCACCCGAGAGCCCGTCGTTCTCGACAACGGTGCTGGGAGGCACTGGCTTCCGCCCGCTGATCCATATCACGGCGCAGACCAGCGCGGCGACTGACACGGTCGCCGCACCCGCGCCGAGCACGATGCGAAAATCGCCGTGCAGCAGCGGGCCGACCATCAGCGGACCGACGATCTGACCGGCTGAATAGCCGGCCGTCAACACCGCCACCGCGCCCGGCACGCCGAGCCGGCGGCCGTAGGCCAAGGCCAGTGAGCTGACCCCGATGAAGGTCCCGCCGAACAGAACTGCCGCCAACGTCGCCGCGACGGCGGTACCGAAGCAGGCCAACGCAATCCCGCCCGTCTGCAGCAGCAGGGCAATGGTCAACAGCGCCGGATGCGACCACCGCGCCGACACGCGATCCCACACAACGGCCGAGGGAATGACGGACAGACCGACCATCAGCCATGCCATCCCGCCGATGGGACCGGGGGAGCGCTGGGCCATGGCGGCGACCAGGAATGCGGCGGCAATGATGTAGCCGATGCCCTCCAACGTGTAACCGCCGAAAAGCAACCAGAACCGGGACCCGTCCCCGGGCCGGGTCGACCCGACTGCTGCCGGGCGCGGTCCAGGGCGCGTCCGCCCGGCGGGCACACTCAGCAGGGCGGCCAGTGCGCCGACCGACCACCACGCCAGGCGCCAGTCCGCGGGCAGTGCCAACACCAGTGCCGCCGACGATGCGATGCCGACACCCACCCCGCCCAAACCCCATCCGGCGTGTCGCGGTGCCACATCGAGCAGGCCGTTCACGGCGACCACGAATGCCAGCGCGCTCCCGAGCCCGGCAATCGTGCGCAGCGCCAACCACATCGGCACCGTCGTGGTCAGTGCCATTGCGGGCAGGCTGACCGTGATCACCGTCAACGAGGTGAGCAAGACCGTGCGGGAGTGGGCGAGCCGCGGCACCACCGTGGCGGCCACCGCGCCGGCCAGGTATCCGGTGTAGTTTGCCGTCGCCAGTTGCCCCGCGGTGTGCGGACCCAAAGCGGTCTGGGCCGTCATCAACGGCATGATCGGGGTATAGGCGAAACGGCCGATGCCCATCGCGGCCGCCAACGTCGTCATCGAACGCGCCACCGGCCAGAGAGATTTCAGCAGCATCAGACGATGGTCACCGCCCGGACGCACCGCGGGCCACGACGCACACTCTCCCAGCTGGGAGATTGTGCCTTCCAAGCGATGGGATAAAAGACCGCACGGGAGGTGTTGATCAGGGCATACCGAAGGAGCCCATCATGAACGACACCATCACCGTGCTGATCACCGGCGCCAATCGCGGCCTCGGCCGCCGGATAGCCGAAGAATTCCTCGCCCGCGGGGCCAAGGTGTACGCCGGTGCGCGGCGTCCCGAGACGGTCGACATCCCCGGCGCGATTCCCGTCCGGATCGACATCACCGACCCGGAATCGATCCGACGAGCAGCCGAAAAGGCGTCGGATATCACGGTTCTGGTCAACAACGCCGGTATCTCCACGCGCGCCAACCTGTTGTCGGGGTCGATCGAGGACATCCGGTCCGAGATGGAAACGCACTATTTCGGCACCCTGAATGTCATCAGAGAGTTTGCGCCGGTACTCGAAAACAACGGCGGCGGAATGATTCTGAATGTGCTGTCGGTGCTGTCCTGGGCTCATCCCGCGACCTCGGGTGCTTATGCCGCTGCAAAGGCCGCGGCGTGGGCGTTGACCGACGCGGTCCGTGACGACCTCGCTCCGCGCGGCGTCACCGTCACCGCCTTGCATGTCGGCTACATGGATACCGATATGGTCAGTTACGTTCCGGCCGAACAGAAATCGGATCCGGCAGCGATTGCCCAGCGGGCCGTCGACGGCCTGCTGGCCGGTGCGGTGGAGGTCCTGGCCGATGATACGGCGCGACAGGCGAAGGCGGCCTTGTCAGGGGTGAGATAGTGGCAGGTATGGAAAAGATCTCACTGACCGCCCTGGCTCGCGAGCATCTGGAGACTGCGCGTTCGCACAACAGTGGCCGCAGTGCGCACACCGTCTACGGGGGACACGAACACGCCCTGCGGCAGACCCTGTTGGCGCTGTCGGCGGGTCACGGACTCGACGATCACGAGAGCCCTGGGGAGGCCACGCTGCAGGTGCTGCATGGTCGTGTCCGGCTCACGACGGCCGAGGCGAACTGGGAGGGCTCGGCCGGCGATCATCTGGTGGTGCCGACGGTCCGGCACGGGGTGTCGGCGCTCGAGGATTCGGTGGTGCTGTTGACGGTCGCGAAGACCGTCGGCCCGCACGTCTAGAACGGGCTCGGGTTGGACTGCCATTCTGCCTCCTGCGGACGGGCGCCATAGCGGCGCGCGTAGTCCTCGTGCAGGCGGGCGTTCTTCTCCCGGTTCATGGTGTCGATCAGTTTGGGGTCCAGCCCGTGCTGGGAAAGTCGGTGCCTGCGCCACACCTTGTTGAGCACGAAGGCCATCACCAACGCCCAGGTGTAAATGGGCACGGTCATCTCCAAGTGGACGTACAGTGACGCCGGCAACAACCACAGCGGAGCAAGGATGACGGCCGGCGGGATCGCGTAACGCAGCATGTGTCTGCGCACCGCGCCCTTGCCGGTCAGGTCGGCCGTCACCCAGTCGCGCATGGAGTCGGGTAGGCGGCGCCCATATGCGTAGAGCACCCGCTGGAAGAAACTCGGTGTTGCGGCCATATTTAGATAGTACCCTAATTATTAGTAGGCCAAGCAAGTAGTACAGTGTGATGGTGGCCGCTGTGACCGAAGACCTCGACCCCCTCGCCCTGGAACGTCAGGTGTGTTTCGCGCTGGCGGTCACCAACCGCGCAGTGCTGGCGGTGTACCGCCCACTCCTGGAACCGCTGGGCCTGACCCATCCCCAGTACCTCGTCATGCTGGCGCTGTGGGACAACGACAAGGCGGGCGGCGATGCGCTGTCGGTCAAGCAGATCGCCGGGTTGCTGCAGATGGACTCGGCCACCGTCTCACCGATGCTCAAACGCCTCGAGGCGCTGGGATTCATCAGCCGCACCCGCAGCGTCTCCGATGAGCGCACCACGCTGGTCACCCTGACCAAGGGGGGTTCCGCGCTGCGACGCCAGGCGCTGGCCATCCCGCCGGCGGTGGTGGCCCGGCTCGGCGTCGACATGGCCGAACTTGAGCAGCTGCACTCCGTGCTCACCCGGATCAACCTGGCCGCCGTGGCGGCCGGCGCGCTGGATTCCTAGCCGCGATGTGACAGCACGTTGACGATATTGCCCGCGCCGTCGGCGAAGAAGAACCTGCGCACGCCCCACTCCTCGTCGGACAGCGGATGCACGATCTGCAATCCCGCGCCCACCGCGGCCGCATGTGCGGCATCGACATCGTCGACTTCGATCGACACCGTCGGATTCACCGCCGCCGTCTGATCCTTTGTCATCAGGCTCAGCTGGTGGCGGTGGTCGGCATCGGCGAGGGTGACGATCCAGCCGTGATTCATCACCTCGCTCAGCCCGAGCGTCGCGATATACGCCGCACGGGCGGCGTCGATATCGGGCACGGTCAAGATCGGCACCACCCGGCCGACGGTCATATCGCCGGGCCCAGCAGGTCGTCGGCGTCCTTGATGAGGTAGCCGTACCCCTGCTCTGCGAGGAACCGCTGCCGGTGCGCGGCGTACTCGGCGTCCAGGCTGTCGCGGCTGACCACCGAATAGAAGATCGCGCCGCCACCGTCGGCCTTGGGCCGCAGCAACCGGCCCAACCGCTGCGCCTCCTCCTGGCGCGACCCGAACGTTCCCGAAACCTGAACGGCCACTGAGGCTTCGGGCAGGTCGATGGAGAAGTTGGCGACCTTGGAGACCACCAGGGTGCGGATCTCGCCCCGCCGGAACTGGTCGAAGAGCTCCTCGCGCTCGGCGTTCTTGGTCGAGCCCTGGATCACCGGCGCACCGAGCTCCTGGCCGAGTTCGTCGAGCTGATCCAGATAGGCGCCGATCACCAGCGTCGGCTCGTCCTTGTGCTTCTCCAGGATCGACTTCACCACGGCGATCTTGGTGTGCGCCGTCGAGCACAGCTTGTAGCGTTCCTCCGGTTCGGCCGTCGCGTAGATCATCCGCTCGTTGTCGGTCATGGTGACCCGGACCTCGATGCACTCGGCCGGAGCGATCCAGCCCTGGGCCTCGATGTCCTTCCATGGCGCGTCGTAACGCTTCGGCCCGATCAACGAGAACACATCACCCTCGCGACCGTCCTCGCGGATCAGGGTGGCGGTCAGCCCGAGCCTGCGGCGCGATTGCAGATCGGCGGTCATCCGGAACACCGGCGCGGGCAGCAGGTGCACCTCGTCGTAGATGATCAGGCCCCAGTCGCGGCTGTCGAAGAGCTCCAGGTGCTTGTACTCGCCCTTGGTGCGCCGCGTGATCACCTGATAGGTGGCGATGGTGACCGGGCGGATCTCCTTGCGCTCGCCCGAGTACTCGCCGATCTCCTCCTCGGTGAGCGAGGTGCGTGCGATCAGCTCGCGCTTCCACTGCCTGCCGGCGACCGTGTTGGTGACGAGGATCAGCGTGGTGGCACCGGCCTTGGCCATCGCGGCCGCCCCGACAATCGTCTTACCGGCGCCACACGGCAGCACGACCACACCGGAGCCGCCTGCCCAGAACGATTCGGCCGCCATCTCCTGGTAGTCGCGCAGCGCCCAGCCGTCCTGGGCGAGGTCGATGCGGTGTGCCTCGCCGTCGACGTAGCCCGCCAGGTCCTCGGCGGGCCAGCCGATCTTCAGCAGCATCTGTTTGATCCGGCCGCGTTCGCTGCCGTGCACGATGACGGTGTCGTCATCGATGCGCGCCCCGAGCATCGGGGTGATCTTCTTGTTGCGCAGCACCTCTTCGAGCACCGCGCGGTCCAGGCTGACCAGCGTCAGCCCGTGGGCCGGGTGCTTGACCAGTTGCAGACGTCCGTAGCGCGCCATGGTGTCGACGATGTCGACCAGCAGCGGCTGCGGCACCGCGTACCGGGAGAAGCTGACCAGCGCGTCGACCACCTGCTCGGCGTCATGCCCGGCGGCACGGGCGTTCCACAGCGCCAGCGGGGTGATGCGATAGGTGTGGATGTGCTCGGGCGCGCGTTCCAGTTCGGCGAACGGCGCGATCGCGGCGCGCGCGGCGCCGGCGAGTTCGTGATCGGTTTCGAGCAGCACGGTCTTGTCGGACTGGACGATCAGCGGGCCCTCGGTACTCATCCCATCCATTATCCAGAGTCGGCCGACACCACGGATGTCACGCGATGGATGGCGAACTCCCGGACCCGTCCCGCAGCCGGGTCGAACGCCGTCAACTGGCCGCCGCGGATGTTGATCGGCGCCACCACCCGCTGAGTGGCCACCCCCGCCGGGTCGACATAACCCATCACCACCGAGGTCTGCTCGACGGCCGCCTGTTGCAACAGCGCGATCAGCACCGCCGGATCCAGCCGCTCGTTGGACCGCGGCGAGGCGGCCACGCTGCGCATCACCGCGACGATCGCGCCGAGGGTCTGGTTCGTCGGCGCCGTCAGTGGCCGGAAGACCCGGCGCCGGCTCAGGGTGGGCACCCGGGCCCCGCGGGCGCGGATGTCGACCACCGCCCCGGAGGCGTCCTCGGCCGCCGGGACGAAACCACCGGCGCGCAACGCAGCAAGTACGTCGCCGATCTGTGCCTGCGAGACCGCCACCGTGGGCGCCAGGATGCGCAGCTCCAGCGGTTCGGCCGCCGGGGTCGCCACCGCCTGGGCCAACAACGCCGGATCCTCGCAGCGCACGAATGATGCCGCCATTCCGACCCGGAGCTGGCCGTGCCGCCGGGCCACATCATCGATGAGGTACGTCAGGCCTTGTGGGACAGGGGTTTTGGAGTACTTCTCGAAAAACGCGTGCAACCCGCCCGCGGTGCGACCGGCGTCGAGCGCGCGCCGGATGGACGCCTCGCTGATGCGGTAGACCATCGCCGCACCCGCGGACTCGACGGTGGCGACGACGTCGAGTTGCTCGGCGAGCTCACGTAACAGTGGGCCTGGCACCACCACGGTCAGGTCGGCCTGCAGCAGGAAATGATCCAGCGGCGCGGGCAGCACCTTGTCCATCGCGGCGATGGTGGCATCGGCGGCGTCCTCGGACTGCTGGGCCAGCATGGCCCGCGCCGGCGTCGCGATGGCGCCGCGGCCCACCAATCCGACCGCATGCGCCTCGCGCAGCAGATCGGTCACCGGGCCCAGTTGAAGCCGGGCCGCCCACCGTGGGCGCTGCCAGATCATGGCCAGTGCCGCCGACTCCGCATCAACCCCGGCACCTTCGGGCAGTGCGTCCAGCACCGTCAACAGCAGCCGACGGTCCAGGGGGGCCGCAGTCGAATAGAGCGCATCGGACAGCACGCCGTAGGGCTTGCCATCGGGACCTCGCTGACCCACGAGGCTGGGCCGGGCCGGCAGATTCAACCAGGTCCACGCGATCAGCTGCCAGCGCGCCGCCGTGGACATCTCGATGAATCGGTCGGCACCGACGGTCGGTGCCCAGTACGGCGAGTTACCCGCGGCGGGCTCCGGGTCGGGGGTTCCCGGTGCGAGCAGCCCGGCCGCCGCGGACAGTTCCAGGATCAGCGCCAGGCGTTGTTCGTCGATACCGGTGAGCTTGGTCAGCTTCTTGACGTCGCGGACACCGAGGCCGCCGCTGCGCAGCTCCGAGACCGGGGCGTCGGACAGTGTCTGGATCACCAGGTCGATCTCGCGCAGCAGGTCGATGGCGGCACCGGCGGCCACCGAATCCACCTCCGCCCGGGTCGTGGTGTGTACCGCGGGGTCGGGTTTGCGCAGACCGATCGGCCCCGGCAGGTCGCCGCGCAGCACCTGGCCCACCATCCGCGGCAGGATCACGGTGTCATCGGTATCGCTGGGGATGCGGTGCAGCAGCCCCTCGGCGAGCAGTCGCTGGGCGGGTCTGTCGGCGGGCGCCCCGGGGATCGCGTCCCTGGTGCGCCCGACCGGAGAGCCTTCGACCAGCCGCGTCAGCAGCTCTCGGCTCGGTTCATCGAGCCCGTCGATCAGCCGCCGGATCTCGTCGGCGGTCAGGGTGGGGCCGTCGTGCACCGCCTGCCCCGGATACCAGGGCACGCCCGCGCTCACCTCGGCCACCACACGCAGGCTCTCGTCACCCCACACCAGCGCGCGGTCCTGCAGATCTTCCAGAGCGTGGTCCACGTCGGCCCGGTCGGCCCGAGCGCCGATGAAATCGGCCACCGCATCCCTGAGCACCGGGGCGGCGTCGGCGTGCAGTACCAACAGCGCATCCAGGACGGCCAGGTGCAGGAAGGAAAGCGCGTCCGTGGCAGCCTTCACCGACTGTCGGGCCTGCGCCCGCGCGGCCAAGGCAGCGATCGTGCTCGGCGGTGGCGCTGTGAGGTCGGGCCGCAGCTCGAGCAGCCGTACCAGGCGCTCATCGGGCAGGTCTGCCAACCAGACGCCCAGCGGCACGCTCTTGATTCCCCGGCTCATTGCTGACCAGCGTAAAGCAGCGTCCCGGTCTCGCCACCGCGCGTAGTACCTGCCACAATGTCGGGTGTGGCAGACAAGAAGAACCAATACGTAGACAACGGCTGGCCCGAGGTGGCCGAGGGTGACCACGCAGTCAGCGAGCTTGTCAGCGACCGCACCGGATCGCTGTCCCCGTTCGGCGACGTCACCTTCCCGCTGCCGGCCGAGGAACTGCCGTACGTGCACCCGGTCACCGTCGTCAACAAGTAGCGGTGAGCGGCCTTTCGCACCTCGACGAGGCCGGCGCGGCGCACATGGTCGACGTGACAGCCAAGTCCACGACCAAGCGCACAGCCGTCGCCCGTGGGAGCGTGCACACCCGGGCCGATGTCATCGAACTGATCGCCTCGGGCGGTTTGCCCAAGGGGGACGCGCTGCCCACCGCGCGGGTGGCCGGCATCATGGCGGCCAAACGCACCAGTGATCTCATCCCGCTCTGTCATCAACTGGCGCTGACCGGTGTCGACGTCGAGTTCGGCATCGGAGCAACGGACGTGACGATCACCGCCACCGTCCGCACCACCGACCGCACCGGCGTGGAGATGGAGGCGCTGACGGCGGTCAGCATCGCCGCGCTGACCGTCTACGACATGATCAAGGCCGTCGATCCCGCCGCCCGCATCGACGACGTGCACGTGCTGCGCAAAGAGGGCGGCAAAACGGGCACCTGGACCCCATGAGGACCGCGCGGGTCATCATCGCCTCGACCCGGGCGGCCGCCGGTGTTTACGCCGACCGCACCGGCCCGATCATCACGGCCTGGCTGGGCGAGCGCGGCTTCGCCGCCGGCGACCCGGTGGTGGTGGCCGACGGTGATGATGTGGAGACCGCACTGCGCCACGCCGTCGCCGAACGGGTGTCGGTCATCATCACCTCCGGCGGTACCGGCATCTCACCGACCGACCGCACCGCCGATATCACGGCGGCTGCCGTGGACTATCAAATTCCCGGCCTGGCCGACGCCATCCGCCGCTCGGGCCTGCCCAAGGTGCCGACATCGGTGCTGTCCCGCGGCATCTGCGGGGTCAGTGGCTCGACCTTGATCGTGAACCTGCCCGGCTCGTCGGGCGGGGTGCGCGACGGCCTCGCTGTCCTGGCCGATGTGCTGGAGCACGCACTCGATCAACTCGCCGGGGGTGACCATGGGCGCTGACGTCCTGCGGGTCGGGCTGTCCGAGGACCCGATCTCGCTGACCGAACATGAGGATCTGGTGGCCCACGCCGCGGCGGGCGCGGTGGTCGGGTTCGCCGGGGTGGTCCGCGATCATGACTGCGGGCGCACGGTCACGCGGCTGGAGTACTCGGCGCACCCATCGGCGCTGGAGACCCTCACCGATGTCGTGCACGAGGTCGCTGCCGGCGCCGAGGGCGTCCGTGCCGTGGCCGTGAGCCACCGCATCGGCAATCTGAGTATCGGTGATGCCGCCCTCGTAGTGGCGGTGGCCGCCGATCATCGTGGCGCGGCATTCGCGACGTGCGCGCGAATGGTGGACATCGTCAAGGAGCGGCTGCCGGTCTGGAAGCATCAGCATTTCGGCGACGGCTCCGACGAGTGGGTCAATTCGGCCTAGACGCGGAAGGATTTCCGCGCCGATCGGCGCGACACCCAGAACTCAAGAAGCCCGCATCCTCTGGGATGCGGGCTTCTTGACGTGTTATGTCAGGGCAGCGGGGCGGGCGGAACCGGGGTGAGGACCGGTGCACCCGGGGTCGGCGGGGGCAGCGGTGCGCCGGGAGCCGGCGGAGCCTGTGGCACCTGCGGTCCGGGAGCCTCGCCGGCCAGCGAGCGCTGGGTGGTGATCGCCAGCAGGGCGTCGCGGCCGGTGATCTGCTGCTGCTGCACCGCGTTCCAGATCTGACGCAGGTAGCTGACGTTCGGGCCCTCGTTCGGGAGCGCACTCGGATTGAGGGTGGTTCCCGGCGGAAGGTTCTCCGGGCTGACCAGATGCGGCACGCCCTCGGCCGGGACGGCTTGCTCGGCTGAGACGGGCTGGGCGGCGGGATCCGCAACCGGCGGCGCGACGGGTGCCCCTGGCGCGGGTACCGGTGCCGGGACGGGCGCGGGGACCGCCGGGGCGGGCTCCATCGGCAGCGGGGCCTCCAGCGACCACAGCTGTGGCTGGTTGGGCGCGGCGTCGGCGGTGTCCCAGTTCGCGGCATTGACGGCCGGGGCCGGCGGCAGCGGCGCGTCCAGCGGCAGCGCGTCGACCGGGGCGCCGGGCAGCGGCACAGCGGGGTCGACAGGAGCCTGCGGGGCCGGAGCGGCCAGCGCGACGGCATCGACGGGGGCCGGTGCCGGCGGCAAGGGAGCGGGTGCGGGGGGCAGGGGAGCCGGGGCGGCCAGCGGGACGGCGTCCACGGGGGCGGGCGGCAGCGGGGCAGCGGGGTCGATCGGCGCGGGCGGCAGGGGTGCCGGGGCGCCGAGCGCGACGGCATCGACGGGGGCCGGTGCAGGCGGCAGAGGTGCCGGGGCGGGGGGAAGCGGTGCCGGGGCGGCCAGCGGGACGGCGTCGATCGGGGCCGGAGGCAGGGGAGCGGGCGGGGGCGGCAGCGGTGCCGGCGGCAGCGGAGCGGCGAGCGCGTCGACCGGGGCCGGGGCAGGCGGCAGAGGTGCCGGGGGGAGCGGAGCGGGCGGCGGGGGCGGCAGCTGCGGATTGACCAACGGGTTGTCCAGCGGTGCCGGCTCGGGGAGGACGTTGCGCGGCGTCGGACCCGACAGGCCACGACCGCAGGTGGGCCAGGCGCCCTTGCCCTGGCTGGCGAGCACGCGCTCGGCGACGGCGATCTGCTCTTCCTTGGTGGCCAGGTAGGCAGCCGGGGCGAACTCGCCACCACCGTGACCGGCCCAGGTGCTCGGCGAGAACTGCAATCCACCGTGGTAGCCGTTGCCGGTGTTGATCGCCCAGTTGCCGCTGGACTCGCAGTTCGCGACGGTGTCCCATTCGGCATCGGTGGCGGCGCCGGCGTGACCGGCGAGTGCGATGCTGCCGCCGCCGATCACTGCACCCGTGAAGGCGATCTTCGCGACGCTTATTGACGATGACGTGGGCTTACGGTGCCGTCCACTCATGTAGCTAGAAGGTCCTCTCATCAGCGCCCACGAGGTCAGCTGTCGGGTTCGGGCTGGAGAGGTTGCCCGGCTCTGTCGTCGTGACCAGAGCTTCACCCCAAGGAACCTTGCGGTCCCTGGTCTGCTTGTTCGGCGGACCGGTGGGTCCCCCGCCTCCATCCAATTTGTTGGTGTGTCCCTTGACTGATGGATGGAGCTCGGCGCAATCAGTCAAGGCGGGCCAACCGATTTGGGTCGAAAGGCTTGGCAAGACGGTAGCCCGTGAACCTTGGAGCGTCACCTTGGTCAGCTATCGGCGTTTCCCGTGCTTAAGAACTATGAGAGGACATTAAAGGCGCAGGGAGCTCGGGCGTTTCCGCAGGTTTTTTCGGGACGCAAACCGCAGGTATATACCCGGTGACCAGTTCACCATGTGACGCAAATCACGGCTATCCGCCGGCGAAAGGGGGTAACACGTCGAGCGTCTCGGACGTTGAGAGCGGAACGCTTTTATCGCGCACCGCCAGACCGTCGACCAGATACGAGCAACGTGCAAGCACCTTGGCCAGCTCGGGGCCGCGCTCGGCAAGTTCGCCGACGACGTCGAGCACCGTGGTGCCGGTCGGGAGTCGCAGCGTCTCGGTCTCGGTTCCCGCCGCGGCCCGAGCGGCCGCGAAATACCGAACCACGATCTGTATGTCGTCCATAACTACCCGCCGATGGCGCTCATCGGCCGCGCCGGCTGGATGAATCCGGGGTCGTTGATGCCGTGTCCGGCCGCCTTCGCCCACATTGCCGAACGCCAGGCCGTCTCGAGCGCGTCGTCGTCGGCGCCATCGCGCAGCAGCCGGCGCAGGTCCGTCTCCGTCGTCGCGAACAGGCAGTTGCGGATCTGTCCGTCGGCGGTCAGCCGGGTTCGGTCACACGCTGCACAGAACGACTCCGATACCGAGGCGATGACGCCGACGGTGCCGGTTCCGCCGTCCACCCGCCACAGCTGGGCCGGTGCCGAGCCACGCGGGGCCGGGTCGGGCCGGAGATCAAAATGCCGGCGCAGGGTGTCCAGGACCGTCTGACCGTCGATGGTCTTCGCACGCGACCACTCGTGGCCGGCGTCCAACGGCATCTGTTCGATGATCCTGAGCTGATAGCCGTGTTGCAGGCAGAAGCGCAGCAACGGCACCACATCATCGAGGCCGGTCCGCGGATCCAGGACGGCGTTGACCTTGACCGGTCCCAGCCCGGCCTGGGCGGCCGCCGCCAGGCCCGCCAACACATCAGCGAGCCGGTCGCGCCGGGTGATCTGGGCGAAATGCTCGGCGTTGACCGTGTCCAGCGAGACGTTCACCCGGTTCAGGCCGGCTTCCTTGAGTCCCCTGGCGCGCCGCTGGAGACCGAGGCCGTTGGTGGTGACGGCGATCTCGGGGCGGGGACGCAACGCCGCGGCGGCGGCGATGGTGGCCTCGAGGTTGCGTGACACCAGCGGCTCCCCTCCGGTGAACCGGATGCTGGTGATGCCGAGCCGCGTGACGGCGATACGCAACAGCCGGGCCAGTTCGTCGGCGCGCAGTAGCTGGTCGTCGGGTAACCAGTCCAGCCCCTCGGCGGGCATGCAGTAGGTGCAGCGCAGATTGCAGCGGTCGGTCAGCGAGACGCGCAGATCCGTGGCGATACGGCCGAAGGTGTCCACCAGCGGTCCGCTGGTCGGCATGCCGGGGGTGTTCCGCCGGGTCGGCATGGGCAGCCCGAGATTGGTCACGGTCACCGCGCGACTCCGGCGAACGGTTCGTCGGTCGGCACGATCTCCTTACCCAGCGGCATCAGCGAGACCGGGATCAGCTTGAGCGTCGCGATGGCCAGCGGGATCCCGATGATGGTGATGGCGAACGCGATCGCGGAGAGCACGTGACCGATCGCCAGCCAGATGCCGGCGACGATCAGCCAGATGATGTTGCCGATGGCCGCGCCGGGCCGCACCCCGGGCTTGTCGACGACCTTATAACCAAACGGCCACAGGGCGTAGACGCCGATGCGGAAGGCGGCGAAGCCGAACGGGATGGTGACGATCAGGATGAAGCAGATGATCCCGGCGAGGAAGTAGCCCAGTGCCAGCCAGAGCCCGCCGAAGATCAACCAGATGACGTTCAGGATCAGGCGCATGGTCTCCTCCGGGCTGTCCTCCCAGCCTACTTGTTAGGATCAAAGCCATTGCGTCCTGCGCAGGCGGGACGCATTAATTATGTGATCTACCGAGTGAACGGGTGACAGCAGTGCCGACCGGCAAGGTGAAGTGGTACGACTCCGAGAAGGGCTTCGGCTTTCTCTCCCAGGAGGAAGGCGAAGACGTCTATGTGCGTTCCTCAGCGCTGCCCTCGGGTGTCGAGGGGCTCAAGGCCGGCCAGAAGGTCGAGTTCGGTATCGCCGCAGGCCGCCGCGGCCCGCAGGCATTGCAGGTCAAGTTGATCGATCCGCCGCCGAGCCTGTCCCGTACGCGCCGCGAGGCGGCCACCGTCGAGCACAAGCACACCCCCGACGAGCTGCACGGCATGATCGGTGACCTGATCACGCTGCTGGAGAGCACCATCCAGCCGGAGCTGCGTAAGGGCAAGTACCCCCGATCGCAAGGTCGCTCGTCGGGTCTCCGAGGTCGTCAAGGCAGTGGCGCGCGAGCTCGACGCCTGAACCACCTCGCGCCGAGACTGCGGGTTTTGGCGTAGATCCGCCGATTTGGCGCGACAAACCGTAGTTTGGGCCCGAAATTGGGAACACTGGTGCCATGAGCTATGTGAACCCCGAGGGTGAGTTCAGCCGCGACACCAAGTACATCGACACCCGCATCACCGCCGACGGTGCCGACGGCTATTCCGTCGAGCCCGGCCGCTACCGGTTGGTGGTGGCGCGGGCGTGCCCGTGGGCCAACCGCGCGATCATCGTGCGCCGGTTGCTGGGCCTGGAGGACGTGCTGTCCATCGGTTTCTGCGCACCCACCCACGACGAGCGCAGCTGGACCTTCGATCTCGACCCCGGCGGGGTCGACCCGGTGCTGGGCATCCACTATCTGCGCGATGCCTACAACAAGCGCGTCCCGGACTACCCCAAGGGCGTGACGGTGCCCGCCATCGTCGACGTGACCACCGGAGCGGTGGTCACCAATGACTTTCCCCAGATCACCTTGGACTTCTCCACCGAGTGGACGCAGTATCACCGCGAGGGTGCGCCCGAGCTGTATCCCGAGCAGCTGCGCGATGAGATCGACGAGGTGGCCCAGCGCATCTACACCGAGGTCAACAACGGGGTCTACCGCTGCGGGTTCGCCGGATCCCAGGACGCCTACGAGAAGGCCTATGACCGCCTGTTCACCGCGCTGGACTGGTTGACCGAAAGGCTCTCCGCGCAAAGGTATCTCGTCGGCGACACCATCACCGAGGCCGATGTCCGGCTATTCACCACCTTGGCCCGCTTCGACCCCGTCTACCACGGCCACTTCAAGTGCAACCGGTCCAAGCTCTCGGAGATGCCGGTGCTGTGGGCGTATGCGCGTGATCTGTTCCAGACGCCGGGCTTCGGTGACACGACCGATTTCGTGCAGATCAAACAGCACTACTACATCGTGCACACCGACATCAACCCCACCCGGGTCGTGCCCAAGGGGCCCGAGCTGGGCGGCTGGCTGACACCGCATGGCCGGGAAGCCTTGGGGGGCAGGCCGTTCGGTGACGGCACCCCGCCCGGTCCGACACGGGAGAGCGAGCGGGTCCCGGCCGGGCACACGGCCGGTCAGTGACCTGGATAGTCCGACACCGATTCCGGATACTGCGCCGAGGGCTCCCACACCGTGCGCACCGACCATTCGGCGTGTGGTAGCGGGAACTCGTTGCCGAACTCGTCCCGTACCAGGGTTGGCAGTTGCACCACCACGCCGGTCAGCTTGCCGTACCGCGCGTCGATCGGCGGGATCGTCACCGCCGTCCTGGTATTCGGGCGGAACTCCTGCACGATCGCGGCATCGGCGCCCTCGTACGTGCGCGCCAGCCACCACGGTGCTCTCGCGATCGCCGGCTCGACGGACAGCTGCAGTGCGCTACGCGAGGTGAGCGTGAGTTCGCCTGTGGTCTCCGGGTTCTCGCAATCGTCGAGATTGTCGACACTGCAGTAGAAGTACGGTCCGATGCGGACGGTCTCTCCGTGGGAGTAGGCGCTGATGCGCGGGAACGGGCTGTGCGGCTGTTTGCGCAGCTGCATCACCAACGCGACGGTGCCTGCGGTGGCCAGCAGGGCGACGATGGCGAGCGCTGCCAGGCCGCGCTTCATCGGTGGCTCCGGACGGTGGGATCGGGGGAGTTCAGGATGCCGCCTTCGGTTTCGGCCAGGACGGGACGGTTACCGCCCAATCCCGGGATGAGTGATGCGCCGTTGTAACTGACCAATGTCTGGGCCAAGCCCAGAATCAGGATGGCGGTGATGGTCGTGAATCCGGCCCACAGTTCGGTGTAGATGAGCACGCCGGTCGCCCCGCCGAGCACCCAGGCCAGCTGCAGCACCGACTCGGAGCGGCCGAAGGCCGAGGCCCGTGATTCCTCGGGCAGGTCGTCCTGCAACGATGCGTCCAGCGATGCCTTGGCGATGGCGCTGGACCCGGAGGTGATCAGCGTCGCCGCCGCGGCGACCAGCAGGTTGCCGGTGACCGCGGCCGCCAGTGCCGCGGCCGTCACGACGATGGCCGCCCGCACCACCAGCAGGGCGGGCCTGCCGAGCTTGAGCCGTGCGGCGGTGAAGTTCCCAGCGAAGTTCCCGATCGCCGCGGCGGCGCCGATGAGACCGAGGATGCGCAGCTGCTCCCAACCACCGGCGCCGTGGGCCTTGGCCACGAAGGCCGGGTACAGGAACAGGAACCCGACCATCACCTTGATGGTGCAGTTTCCCCACAGGCTGGTGATGATGTTGCGCCCCAGCGGTTGCCGGGCGGCGCTGCGATCCGGGCGCCTGCGCAGCTGATCGGTACCGCCGTGATAGCTCAGTGTGGCGGGCACCTCACCCGTGGTGACCTCTACCCACTTCGGTATGCGCATGGCCAGGACGGCGCCGCCGACCGTCACTGCGACGAGCACATACAGCGCGCCGGGGAGCTCGAACATGTTGAACAGATACTCCGAGCCCGCGGCGATACCGCCGCCGATCATCGTGCCGAAGATGAGCCCGAATGTCGTCAGCCTGGAGTTCACCCGCACCAGGTCGATCGTCGGTGGCAGCACGCGTGGGGTCACCGCGCTGCGCAACACGCTGAAAGACTTGGACAGCACCATCATTCCGAGCGCACACGGGTACAGCACCCAGGACGGGAAGCTGCCCGTCGCGCCGTCGTAATTCGCGATGAGCACGATGACCAGCACGGTGCGGGCGGCGAACGAGCACGCCAGCGCGACGCGGCGGCCGTGCTGCAGACGGTCGAGAGCCGGGCCGATCAGCGGTGCGATCACCGCGAACGGCGCGATGGTGATCAGCAGATACAGCGCGACCTTGCTCTTGCTCTCCCCGGAGGCCGCCGCGAAGAACAGGGTGTTGGCCAGCGCCACCGCCATCGCCGCGTCCACCGCGAAATTGGCCACCACCGGCCACGTCAGCGCCGTCAGCCCGGATTTGTCGGCGCCATCGGCGGTGGCGGCGCGGTGCACCAGGCCGTACATCCGCGATCCCATCTCGCGGCTGCGCTGGGCGGCGGCGCGGGTGACGGTGATGCGCTCGCCGCCGACGGTGCTGCCGCGCGGTGGCGGATCGGCGCGTCGGTGCGAGGTGGTCTGGTCGTCCAATGGCGGCAGCCACCGGTTGGCGCTTGGTGTCTGCTGCCTGCGTTGCCGGGGCATGTCGGCGTCGCTGGGATAGTTGGCCATGCCCGGGTGCTCATCGGCCGAGGGTGGCCGCGGCGGGTGGTAGCGGGGATCCCGGGAAGACACGTGCTCGATTGTCCCTCACGACGTGCGCGTCCGCGTGCAGGCCACCGGTGTGGCTCCGACGGGTCGGGTCAGGCAATATGGACGCCGATGGACAGCATGACCGAAGCCGAGAAATCCGCCCCGGACACCGAGGTGGCGCCCGAGCGCGCGCCCGCCCTGGAAGCATTGCTGATGGGCGCCGTCGGGCCTGCGCGCGAGGCGATCGAAGAGGTCAGCGGCCCGGACTCGATCGGCGAGTACCTCGGCGCGGTGTTCGACGATCAGACGGCGGCCACCCATCGCTTCCTGGCCGTGCAACCGGGCTACCAGGGTTGGCAATGGGCCGTGGTGGTCGCCGCCTACCCCGGAGCCGAGCACGTCACCATCAGCGAGGTCGTGTTGGTGCCGGGTCCGACTGCCCTGCTCGCACCGCAATGGGTGCCCTGGGAGGAGCGCGTCCAGCCCGGCGATCTGAGCCCTGGCGATCTGTTGGCCACCCCGCCCGATGATCCCCGGTTGGTGCCCGGCTACCTGTCCAGCGGTGACCCCGAACTCGACGAGCTGGCCGGTGAGATCGGCCTCGGCCGACGTCGTGTGCTGAGCCTGGAGGGGCGTCTGGACGCGGCAGAGCGTTGGCATGAAGGCGAATTCGGCCCCGCGTCGGCGATGGCGCGAGCCACCAAGCGGGTGTGCCGGGAATGTGGTTTCTACGTGCAGTTGTCCGGGTCGTTGGGCACCCTGTTCGGGGTCTGCTGCAACGAGATGTCCGCCGACGGCCGTGTGGTCGAGAGCACGTACGGCTGCGGCGCGCATTCGGATACCCCGGTGCCCGCCGGGTCCGGCTCGCCGATGTACGTGCCGTTCGACGACGGCGTGCTCGACCTGACCTGACCCGGGTCGCTCAGCCGCGCTCTGCGGCGGCCTTGATGCGCGCGAGCGTCTGATTCATGCCGTCGACCAACTCCTCTTCGAAGCTGGGCACACCGCCCATCATGGCGTTGACCAGTACCGTCGACACCTTCTTGACGCCATTGGGTGCGCGGCGGCTCTCGACGACCCGGGTGCCGCCCTCGGTGGGCTCCAGCTCGTAGCTCCACTCGGTCCCGTTCAGGTCCACCCGGAACGCCAGCTTGCGCTCGGGCTCGATGGCGATGATGGTGCTCGTCGTCGGCCACGCCTGCAGACCTCGCCGGTTGACGTTCACCGTCTTGGCACCGACCCGCATGCTGCCGAGCAACTTCATCTTGCGGGTCTGCGGACTCCATTCGGGCATCCGGCTCAGGTCCGAGATCAGCGCCCACACCTTCGCCGGCGGGGCGTCGATATCGATCTGGGCTTGTAGCAGCGGGGCTCCCATGTACGTTTTCTCCTTCTCAGGTGAGGCCCTGTTGCGCACCGCGGTCGCCACGTCGGGCCGAGCGCCGTTGCAACAGGAAGATCGACGTGCCGAGGACACCGACGCCGAGGCCGGCCACCGTGATCGGCCGCCACTCGTGCAGGGCAGGGACGGTGAAGGCGAGCAACACCGCGATCAGCCAGGCGGTCGCGATCACCACGATCACCGGGACCGGGTCGAGCAACCGCGCCGGCAATGCGGGCGGTTGCGGTGCGGCGGCGGGGCTGTTGTCGGGCATCGGTTGACAACCTAGCCGATGCCCGCTGGGTATTGTTCGGACCTGTGACAGACGACGTCGACGCCCGGCTGCCGAGCGATCTGTCGCTGGCCGTGATCCGGTTGGCGCGCCAACTCCGGTTCCGTCGACCGGATTCCCCGGTGTCGTTGTCCCAGCTCTCCGCGCTGGCCACGTTGGCCAAGGAGGGTCCGATCACCCCGGGTGCGTTGGCCGCCCGGGAGCGGGTTCGGCCGCCGTCCATGACGAGGGTGATCGCGTCGCTTGTCGACCTCGGATTCGTGGACCGCATCGCACACCCGGATGACCGGCGCCAGGTGCTGGTGTCGGTGTCGCGGGCCGGCATGGAGCTGATCGACGCCGAACGCCGGGCCAGCCGGGAATGGCTGCAGCAGCGGCTCGACGAGCTGACCGCCGACGAGCGCGCCACCTTGTTGGCCGCCGCCGATCTGATGCTCGCCATCGTCGACGAGGGTGCCTGAGCTGGCCGACGTCATCGATATCGCGGACCCGGCCGACCCTCGCCTCGACGATTTCCGCGATCTGAACAGTGTGGACCGCCGCCCGGACCTGCCCAGCGGCAAGGGTCTGGTGATCGCCGAGGGTGTGCTGGTGGTGCAGCGGATGATCGCCTCACGGTTCCACCCGAGAGCGATGTTGGGCACCGACCGGCGCCTCGGTGAACTGGCGGCCGATCTGGAGGGCGTGGACGTGCCGTTCTACCGCGCCGGCGCCGAGGTGATGGCCGAGGTGATCGGCTTTCATCTCAACCGCGGTGTGCTGGCCGCCGCCCCCCGACCTGTCGAGCTGACCGTCGAGCAGGTGCTCGACGGTGCCCGCACCGTGGCGGTCCTGGAGGGTGTCAACGACCACGAGAATCTGGGGTCGATCTTCCGCAATGCTGCCGGCCTCGGGGTGGACGCGGTGCTCTTCGGCACCGGGTGCGCCGACCCGCTGTACCGGCGCGCGGTGCGGGTCTCGATGGGACACGCCCTACTGGTGCCCTATGCGTGGGCGCCGGCCTGGCCCGCTGAGCTCGATACGCTGCGCGACAACGGATTCCGGGTGCTGGCAATGACGCCGAATCCGGCCGCGCCGACGCTCGCCTCGGCGATGGCTGGGCTCGGGGAGACGAAGATCGCGATGATGGTCGGTGCCGAGGGTCCGGGGCTGAAGGAACACACGATGCGGGCCGCCGACATCAGGGTGCGCATCCCGATGTCGCGTGGCACCGACTCGCTCAATGTGGCCACCGCTGCGGCGCTGGCGTTTTACGAGCGGGCTAGATTGCAGTGATGGGCGACGCTTGCGGAGCGAATCGATGGGTATGACCGAGTCGACACCCTGGGGTACCGGGCTGACCGTGGCGGCGTTCGTGGCCGGTGTGGTCGGCACCGCCATCGTGGTGCTCGGTCTCGGCCTGCTGCGCATCCACCCGTTGCTCGCGGTCGGGCTCAACGTCGTGGCCGTCGGCGGGCTGGCCCCGACCGTCTGGGGTTGGCGCCGGATTCCGGTGCGGCGCTGGTTCGTTCTCGGTTCGGCGGTTGGGGTGTCCGTGGGATGGGTTGTCCTGTTGGCGATTGCCCTGTCCCAATAGGCGATCTCAGGCCAACATCTGCAGCGCGGGCGGCAGCGGCCCCAGATGGAGCACCCCGAGCCGCTGGGTTGCCCGGGTGAGCGCCACGTACAACTCGGCCGCACCGCGCGGCCCGTCGGCCAGGATCTGTTCGGGTGCCACCACCAGGACGGCGTCGAATTCCAGGCCTTTGGTGTGCGCGGCGGTCACCGTGCCGGGCACACCTGGTGGCCCGATCACGACGCTGGTGCCCTCCCGGGCTGCCTCGTCCTCCTCGAAAGCTTTTATCGCCGAGTCGAGTTCGTCTTCGGAGACCTGCTTGGCCCACGGTGATACGCCACAGGACCGCACCGACTCGGGGGGTTGCACGGTCGGTGCGAACTCGGCGAGCACCGCGGCGGCGACGGCCATGATCTCGGCGGGGGTGCGGTAGTTGACCGTCAGTGGCCGGTACACCCAGCGGTCGGCGGCATAGGGCTTCAGCATCTTCGCCCACGAGGTGGCGCCCGCCGCGCTGCGACGCTGCGCCAGGTCGCCGACGATCGTGAACGACCGACTCGGGCAGCGGCGCATCAGGACCCGCCAGTCCATCTCGGAGAGCTCCTGTGCCTCGTCGACGACGACGTGCCGGTAAGTCCATTCGCGGTCGGCCGCAGCTCGTTCGGCGAGATCGCGGGTGTCGCGTTCGGTGAATCGGTCGGCCAGTTCCTCGGCATCGATGAGGTCCGCGGCGATCAGGTGGTCCTCGTCGTCCATCAGGTCCTCACGGGCCACCATCAGGTCCAATACGCCTGCGGCGTAGGCCTGTTCCTCCTGGCGTTCCCGTTCGGCGGCCTTGTCCACCTTGATACCGCCCAGCAGGTCGACCAGTTCGTCGAGCAGCGGAACATCGGCGACCGTCCACGCGGCACCGTCGGCGCGGTAGAGCGCCTGGTCGGCGCCGGCGGCGGTGAGCCGTTCCGGGGACTCGTAGAGACCGGAGAGCAGCGCCTGCGGGGTCAGCTCGGGCCACAACTGGTTCAGCGCCTTGGCCAGACCTTCGTGGTCGTCGAGTTCGTCGAGCAGCTCGGAGCGCAGATGTTCCCAGGCCTGCTTGTCCTCGCGGCTCAGCCAGCCCTTGCCGATCCGGGCGATGGCCCGCTCGGTCAGCACCCAGGTGATGACGTCGACGAAGGTGGTGCGGGCATCGTTGTGCGGCAACCCCGTCTCGCGTGCCTCCTGGATGGCCCACTCCGCGGTCTCGGCGTTGATGGCCACCGTGACATCGGCCAGCTTGATCTCCAGCGGCTCCTCGGGGGTGCGTTGCCGGTCGGCGATCGCGGCTTTGAGGATGTTAAGCATCTTCAACGAGCCCTTGATTCGGGCGGCCTCCGGGCTGTCCTCGGCGGTGGTGCGGATGCCGGGGAAGAGCTCACCGGTGGTCAGGAACACCACGTTGGTCTCGCCGAGGGAGGGCAGCACCCGGCCGACATGGTTGAGGAACGCCGGGCTCGGTCCGATGACGAGGACGCCGTGGCGCTCCATCCGTTCCCGCTGGGTGTAGAGCAGATAGGCGACGCGATGCAGTGCGACGACGGTCTTTCCGGTGCCCGGCCCGCCCTCGATGACCAGGACACCGGGATGATCCAGCCGGATGATCTCGTCCTGCTCGGCCTGGATGGTCGCGACGATATCGCTCATGCCCTCGGCACGCGGGGCGTTGACCGCGGCCAGCAGCGCGGCATCGCTGGATGCTTCCAGCGCGCCGTCGGGCCCCGGCTTGCCCAGGACTTCGTCGGTGAAGTCGAGCACGTTGCGCCCTCTGGTGTGGAACTGGCGCCGCCGTCGCATGCCCTCGGGGTTGGCGGCGGTCGCGACGTAGAAGGCGCGGGCCGCTGGCGCACGCCAGTCCAGCAGCAGCGGTTCGTAATCGTTCTGGTTGTCGAACAATCCGATCCGGCCGATGTAGGACCGCTCACCCTCGACGCTCTCCAGTTGGCCGAAGCACAGCCCGCTGTCGGCGACGTCGAGGCGGCTGACCTCACCGGCCAGCGCGCGCACATCGGCGTCGCGTTGCACCAGGGTGGCACCGTCCTGTTTGTCGATATCGCCGCGCAGCGCGGCACGGTAGCGCTCGTCGGCCCGCTTGCGCTCGTTGTCCAGACGTGCGTAGAGCGCGGCGACATACTCGCGCTCGGCGAGCAGCTCTGCTTCGTACTCGTGGGAAGTCATGTGCCCCTTGTTGATTCGGATGGTCGGCCTTGGTGGTCTATGTCATGCGTCGAGCAGCATCGCCGCGGCTGTGCCCGCCCCGTCGGTCGTGATGGTGGGGGCCAGGACGCTCGCGCGGGTGGGCATCTCGGGCTGCAGTACCAGCGTAAGCGCTTCGGCGAGTGTGTTCACCGTCGGCGCAGGTCCGTCGTGGGCGACGCCGATCCCGAGAGCGGCGACACGGCGGGCGAAGTACGGCTGGTCGACGATCTGTGGCACCACCACCTGCGGGACACCGGCCGCTGCGGCCGTGGTGGTGGTACCCGCACCGCCGTGATGGATGACCGCAGCGACGCGACCGAACAGGGCCTGCTGATTGACCTCGCCGACCACGAAGCAGTCCGCGTCGGTACTCGTCAGGCCGGCCCAGCCGCTACCCAGCACGATGCGCCGGCCGTGGCTGCGGATGGCCTCGATGGCGGTGCGGGCGGCATCCTGGGGCGCGGTGACGCTGCCGAATCCGGCGTAGACGGGTTCGGGCCCGTCGTCCAGGAACGCCTGTAGATCATCGGGCAGCGGCCGGCAGTCCGGTGTGATCCAGGCGCCGGTCTGGATCGGTTGGATGTTCGGTGCCGGTGGCCAGGGACTGATCACCGGGTCGACGGCCAACCACGGGGTGTCGGTGAACGTGTGGTCGCGGACGTCGGTGACGGCATCGAGGCCGGCTCTCGCGCGGTGCTCGTTGAGTGCCGGTCCGTAGAGGACCTGGACCTTCTCGGCATCCAGTTCCCACAGTCGGGTGTTGTCGGTCAGGCCCTCCGGGAACGGCTTACCCGGCCGCGGCAACGGACGGTGATGCGGTGACGGCAACACGTGCGGGGTCAACACCGCGCAGATGTACGGAATTCCGACCAACTCGGCCACCGAACGCATGCCCGCCGGCATCAGGCCGGTCCCGACGACGGCGTCACACCGCTCGGCTGTCCGCAGCGTGCCGAACTGGGTGGCGACCAGTTCCGCGGCCAGCGCCGGCGCGTCCGCGTGGGTGGCCTTGCGGACGTGCACCAGTTCGTGCACCGACGGGCCGGTGGGCACGTGCTCCATGCCGTTGGCCGCGAGCAGATCCGCGAAGTCCGGCGGTGCGCAGAAGATTGCTTCGCCACCCCGGTCGCGCAGCGCGATGGCCAACGCGAGCAGCGGCTCGATATCCCCGCGCGACCCGAATGTGTAGAGCAAAACTCGCACTGTTCCCCCTGAATCTCGTTCGAGGACAGTGATTCTGCGGCATCCCCCGGGCCTTGCCGCAAGCCCCGGGGTGCGCTATAAATTGAGAGTGGGAAGGCGTGATGCCCTCCCTTTTTTGATGCCGTGCTCGATGCCGTGGCGTGTCACACCCCCTCGGTAGTATCGAAATTATGTTCGAACGGTTGGAACTGTCAGAGATGAGCGATGAGGCGCTCATCGACGCAGTTGCGGCCGCCACCCGGGAGGAGTCCGCCGCCGCCGCTCGCCGGCTGGCCTTCATCGCCGAAGTCACCTCGCGCTGGTGCGATGACGAGGACGACGCTTCGGCGCTGAAGTTGATCGACGGCTGGGCTCAGGCGAAGGCCCAGGTCGGCGCGGCCTGCAACCTCGGCCCGCACGCCGCGAACACTCAGATGCGTATCGGAGTCGCCCTGCGCGAACGGCTCCCGCGGACCGCCGCCGTGTTCGGTAGCGGGGCGATATCGGCCAAGGTGATTAACGCGATCACCTGGCGCACCCACCTGGTCACCGACCCCGCCGCGTTGGCCTTGATCGATGCCGGCATCGCCGAGAACGCCCACGGGTTCGGAGCGTTGTCGGAGAACGCGCTGACCGCGGCCGTCGACTTCTGGGTCCACAAATACGATCCGCTGGCGGTCATCCGGTCGAAGGCTGCGGCCAAGGACCGCTACCTCGAATTCGGTGACCGCGATGACCCCGACGGTGTCGTGTCCTTCTGGGGCCGGATGCGCACCACGGACGCGAAGATCACCGACGCTCGCGCCGATGAGTTGGCCGACGGTGTCTGCGCCAATGATCCGCGCACCAAGCGGGAGCGCCGCGTCGATGCCATCGCCGCGCTGGCAGCCGGGGCCGACCAACTCACCTGCCTATGCGGTGACAGCAGTTGCGCCGGCTCGGGCAAAGACCCGCGCTCCAGCGCCGTCAACATCTACGTGCTCACCGGTCAGAATCCCGACGCTGAGGAGGGCGCCGAGCCCGCGACGGGACCTGGGCCGAAGGGCGGACCAGGGTCGGGGCCGGTGGAACCCGATGGCGGGCCGGGCGACGCATCCGACGAGGATCAGTCAGCTGAGAAGCCGGCCGCGGCTAAGGAACCCGCGCCCCCGGCCGCACCTGCCGCGCAGTACACCCCGCCCGGCGCCGGAGCGGGCATCTCCCTGGACGGCGTCATCATCCCGGCCCACCTACTCACCGAACTCATCAACACCGGAGCGAAAGTCCGGCCCCTGAGTAATCCCGCCGAGTTGGGCTCCGAAATCCGATACCGTCCGTCGGCCAAGCTCTCGGCATACGTCCGTATGACTGCCATGACCTGTGCCTTCCCCGGCTGCGGACGCCCCGCGCACAAAGCTGACATCGACCACCTCACCCCGTGGCCCGCCGGCGCCACTCACCCCGGTAACCTGCGCCCGTACTGCCGCGAGCACCACCTCATCAAGACACTGAACACCGGCTGGACCCCCACCGCCCACCCCGACGGATCGACCACCTGGACGGCACCCACCGGCCATGCGTACACCACCAGGCCGTTGGCCGCAGTTCTGTTCCCTCACAACACCATTCGCGCCGGCGTACCGAGAACACGACGCATCAGCCTCATCGATCAGCACGACCGCGAACCTATCCTTCCCACCCGACAGCGCACCCGAAAACAGGACCGTGAATACCGCGTCAATGCCGAACGGGCTCGCAACGCGTTACAGATCGCGCTCGACGGCGACCCGCCGTTCTAGCGAAAGCTCAGCGCTGGGTCCCGGACCGCACGCCCAGCAGCACGTCCTCCCACGCGGGGACGGACGGCTTCGCCTTGCGGGCGCGACGCGGCTTGGGCGCCGAGGGCTCGGGCTCAGCCGCCGCGACGGTGTCCTCGGACGTCTGGGCCACCGCCGGCTCGGGCTGAGCCATCGGCGGGGGAGTCGGCGCCGCAACGGGAGGCAGCGGAGCGGACTGGGCGACCGGCGGCACGACGGCGGCCGGCGCGGGCACCGGCGGCGTCACAGGACCGGCCACGGGGGCGGCTGCGGGGGACTCGAAGTCCAGCTGCGCGACCGCGGCCACCGGCCGCAGCGGCCTTGGCGCGAAGTTCGGATCGATCAGCTCGGAGGCACTGTCGTCGAAGGCCGCCACGGTGCCCCCGTGCGATCCGGGAGTGAAGCGGAAATGTGCCTGCAGATCCGAGCGGCCGGCCTTCCAGGACAGCTGAACGGTCCAGCGGCCGTCCTCGTTGCGCCAGGCATCCCAGTTCGTCGCGTTCGGATCCAGACCCCGGTTGATCATCGCGGTGGTGACGGTCTCCAGCAGGGTCAGCACCGACGGTCCGTCGGCCAGCACCGGATGTGCGGCGGTGGCGAGCTCGGCCGCACGCGCCCGCTCCAGCAGCACCGGGTTGGCGAAGCGGCGGATCCGCTCGATGTCCTCACCGGCGATCGCGGCAACCTGTTCCACGGATGCGCCTGCCCGAATCCTGGATTGGATCTCTTTGGGGCGCAGGCCTTGGGTCACCTCGACCTCGATCTCGGTTTGATTTGAGGTTGCCTTGTCACCGCGCACCGCAGCGCGCAGGCGATTGTCGACACGGATGGCGAAGTTGTCACCGGAGTCGGGAGCCTCGCAGATGATTCGTTTGCCGTCCACATCGAGTCCGACGACCTTGAGTTCCCGCATAGTGACCTCCTTCGCGCACCCTACGTTGTTATCCGTCCGTTACCGCGCAGACACGCTGGGGTCGGCAGGCTCAGAGGTTGGCGACCACCCAATCGACGCACTGGGTGAGGGCGCTGACGTCCTCGGGGTCCACGGCGGGGAACATCGCGATGCGCAGCTGGTTACGGCCCAATTTGCGGTAGGGCTCGGTATCGACGATGCCGTTGGCGCGTAGCACTTTGGCCACCGCCGCGGCGTCGACGTCAGCGTTGAAGTCGATGGTGCCCACGACCTGCGAGCGCAGCGCCGGATCGGCGACGAACGGCGTCGCGAACTCCGATGCCTCGGCCCACGAGTACAGCCGCTGCGACGAGTCGGCGGTCCGCTTCACTGCCCAGTCCAGGCCGCCGTTGCCGTTGAGCCAGTCCAGTTGTTCGGCCATCAGGATCAACGTGCCGACGGCGGGAGTGTTGTAGGTCTGATTCTTCAGGCTGTTCTCGACCGCGATCGGCAGGGACAGGAAGTCCGGCACCCAGCGTCCGCTCGCGGCGATCGCCTCGATACGGGCCAGCGCCGCCGGCGACAACACTGCGAGCCACAGACCGCCGTCACCGGCGAAATTCTTCTGCGGCGCGAAGTAGTAGGCATCGGTATCGGTGATGTCGACGGGCAGTCCGCCGGCGGCCGAGGTGGCGTCGATGAGCACCAACGCGTCACCCGCGGGGCGCTGCACCGGCACCGCGACACCGGTCGAGGTCTCGTTGTGTGCCCAGGCCACCACGTCCACCGACGGATCCGAGGTGGGTTCCGGCGCGGTGCCCGGGTCGGTCTTGACGATGATCGGGTCGCCGACGAACGGGTTCTTGGCCACGCATGATGCGAACTTCGCGCTGAACTCGCCATAGGTCAGGTGCAGTGAGCGCTTGTCGACCAGGCCGAATGCCGCCGCGTCCCAGAACGCGGTCGATCCGCCGTTACCGAGGACGACCTCGTACCCCTCCGGCACCGAGAACAGTTCACGCAGTCCGTCGCGGACGCGCCCGACCAGATTCTTGATCGGCGCCTGCCGGTGCGAGGTGCCGAACAGGTCACCTGCTGCGGCCAGGGCGGCCAGCTGCTCGGGACGGACCTTTGACGGTCCACAGCCGAATCGTCCGTCGTTCGGCTTGATATCGGCGGGGATCGTCAGTTCGGCCATGCCGCCAAGATTATCGGTCTGCGCACATGGTTTTTACCGCTGGGTCAACCTTGGGCCTGGGGCACCACATAGGTCGGCTGGTACGGGTTCTGCCCATGCTCGATGGCGAGCGCCCGTAGATACGCCTCGACATTCGGATAACCGGCAATCTCGGCCTGTTTCTGCAACGCGACCTGGCGGGCGAGTTCGGTCTGCGCCTGGGCGGCGGCCCGGTCGGCCTCGGCCTTCGCGCGCGCGGCGTTGGCATCGGCGACGCCCTTGGCCTCGGCGGCGCGGGCATCTGCGATGGCCTTCTGCTCGGCGATGATGGCGTCCTTGAGGCCCTGGTCCACGGGATCCGGTTTCATGACGGTGACCTGGAAGTTGGTGAAGAACTCTCGGCCGTCGGTGCGGGCCTTGGATGCGCCGGGCAGCGCGTCACGCAGCGCGTTCTGGAATTCGATGCGCACCTTCTCGTCATTCCAGATCTCGCGCCAGGTGTATTTCTGGGCAACGCTGATCAGCACCTGTTCGGCCGGCTGGCCGATCACATAGCGCAGCAGGTTCACCCAGCCGGTGGTGGCCAGCCCGTCGTCGTCCAGCCAACCCTGGTACTTCGTGCCGAAATCGCGGTGGAAATCCATCAGCATGGCGCAGTCGCTGGTCAGGTCGAAGGTGATGACGACGGGAACCCGCAGCTCGGCAGGCGCGGTGGCGTTGGAGACCACGATCGTGGGGTCGGCTTCGGAATCGGGGCTGCCGGTGGCATCCCAGCTGATCTGCCGGGACGGGTAGCGGTAGGCCTTGAAACCGCCGGGCGGATTGAACGCCGAGGTTTCCGGTTCGATGCAGCCATCGACCCTCGGGTCGGCGGGGATCAGCCAGTAGTCGTCGACCTTGACCGCGGTCTGCCCGGGCCCGATCTGGGTGGCGCACGAGGACAGGATGATCGCGCCGATGACGACGAACACCGCGGCGACGCCGATGAGGACGAACTTTTTCCTCTTGCCGCCGGATTCAGAACCCGTCCCGACGGTGATGTCGACGCGCTTGCGTGTACTCATGAGCTTCCCCGTCCGCCGAGAGTGACGGGCGAATTTTAGCCACGGAAGTGACATTTTTGCCGGACAAGCCGGCTGGTCGGAGTGAAGTGGATCACATGTGACCCAGGTAACCCGGCTGCCCCACAGCTGGGCAAAAGCCCTGTTTATTTACTGGGACCGCGGGTACTGTTCCTAGACATCGAGTGATCGAATGTAAACCCCACGGGCAAGGCGAGGAGGCCTCGACATGGCGGTCAAAGAAGCCAGGACACGCGTGATCCAGCGGTGGCGCAAGAATATGGATGTCCGGGATGACACCGAGTACGTCGAGATGTTGCAGACCCTCTCCGAGGGCTCCGTCCGCCGCAGCTTCAACCCCTTCAACGACATCGAATGGGATTCGCCCGAATTCGCCGTGATCCCCAACGACGAGCGCTGGATCCTGCCCGCCACCGACCCGATCGGCGGCCACCCGTGGTACCAGGCCCAGCCCGTCGATCGGCAGATCGAGATCGGCATGTGGCGCCAGGCCAACGTGGCCAAGGTCGGTCTGCATTTCGAGAACATCCTCATCCGCGGCCTCATGGAGTACTCGTTCTGGGTGCCCAACGGCTCACCGGAATACCGCTACTGCCTGCACGAGTCGGTCGAAGAGTGCAACCACACCCTGATGTTCCAGGAGATGGTGAACCGGATGGGCGTGGACGTCCCCGGTATGCCCAAGCTGCTGAAGTGGCTGCAGCCGATCATCCCGCTGGCCGCCGGCCCGTTCCCGATCCCGTTCTTCTTCGGCGTCCTGGCCGGCGAGGAGCCCATCGACCACACCCAGAAGAACGTGCTGCGCGAGGGTAAGTCCCTGCATCCGATCATGGAGCGCGTCATGGCGATTCACGTCGCCGAGGAGGCGCGGCACATCTCCTTCGCGCACCAGTATCTGCACAAGCGGGTGCCGACGCTGCGCCGCAAGCAGCGCTGGATGCTGTCGATCTTCGTCCCGCTCACCATGCGCATCCTGTGTTCGGCGATCGTGGTGCCGCCGCGTGAGTTCTGGAAGGAATTCGACATCCCGCGCTCGGTGCGCAAGGAGATCTTCTTCGCTGCGCCCGAATCCCGGATGTTCCTGCGCAACATGTTCTCCGACGTGCGCATGCTCTGCCACGACACCGGTCTGATGAATCCGATCGCGAAGCTCATCTGGAAGCTCTGCAAGATCGACGGGCCGCCCGCCCGTTACCGCAGTGAACCTGCGCGTGAGCACTTGGTCAGCGTGGCCTAGCGCCGGTCATGCCGCATGTCGTCACCCAGTCGTGTTGCAGCGACGGGTCCTGTGTCTATGCGTGCCCGGTCAACTGCATCCATCCCTCACCGGATGAGCCGGGTTTCGCGACCGCGGAAATGCTCTACATCGACCCGCTCGCGTGTGTCGACTGTGGTGCCTGTGTCAGCGCGTGTCCGGTCGGGGCGATCTCGCCGGATACCAAGCTGACCGATAACCAGCTGCCGTTCATAGAGCTCAACGCGGCGTTCTATCCAAAGCGGGAGGGTCGGATTCCGCCGACCTCCAAGCTGGCTCCGGTGATCGAGGCGCCGCGCATCGAACCGCGCAACGCTCCGCTGACGGTCGCGATCGTCGGGTCAGGGCCGGCGGCCATGTACGCGGCCGACGAGCTGCTCACCCAGCGAGGGGTCCGGGTGAACATGTTCGAGAAGTTGCCGACGCCCTACGGCCTGGTGAGGGCCGGGGTCGCTCCCGACCACCAGAGCACCAAGCGGGTCACCAGACTTTTCGACCGGATGGTCGAGCAGAACGGCCTGACGCTCTATCTCAATGTCGAGGTGGGCAAGCATCTTTCGCACGACGACCTGCTGGAGCACCATCACGCGGTGCTCTATGCCGTCGGCGCGCCCAATGATCGTCGACTCGACATCGAAGGGATGGATCTGCCGGGTACCGGCACCGCGACCGAGGTGGTGGCGTGGTTCAACGGTCATCCCGAATTCACCGATCTTGCGGTGGACCTCAGCGGTGAGCGGGTCGTCATCATCGGCAACGGCAATGTCGCACTCGACGTCGCCCGCATCCTGACCTCCGATCCGGATCAGTTGGCGCGCACCGATATCGCCGATCACGCACTGCGTGCCTTGCGGTCTTCCCACATCCAGGAGGTGGTGATCGCGGCTCGGCGCGGCCCGCAGTTCTCCGCCTTCACCCTCCCCGAACTCATCGGCCTGACGGCCACCTGTGACGTGGTCCTGGATGCGGCCGATCATCAGCAGGTGATCGCCGACCTGGCTACCGTGACCGATCCGTTGACCAGGAACAAGCTGGAGATCCTGACCAAACTCGGGGACGCGTCTGCGCCGATCACCCGGCCGCGAATCCGATTGGCCTACAACGTGACACCGTACCGGGTGCTCGGCGATGAACGGGTCACCGGGATCGAGTTCACCGGCGCCGGCGCCACCGTGCTCGACGCAGGCATGGTGCTCACCTCGATCGGGTATCGGGGCAGGGCTATCGCGGATCTGCCTTTCGACGAAGCCACGGGCGTCGTCCCCAACGACGGGGGCCGGGTGGCCGATTCGCCTGGTACCTACGTGGCCGGCTGGATCAAGCGTGGCCCCACGGGCTTCATCGGCACCAACAAGTCGTGTGCGGCCGAGACGGTGCGCCAACTGGTCGAAGACTACAACCGAGGACGGCTCGGCGACCCGGATCACAGGCCGGCGGCGCTGGACAAGCTCGTCCGAGGCCGCCAGCCCGCGGTCGTTGACGCCGCGGGCTGGCGTGCCATCGACGCGGCCGAGATCGCCCGCGGGGGTGGGGTGCGACCGCGGGGCAAGTTCACCCAGGTGCCGGATATGCTCGCCGCCGCAGCCGCCGCGCCGCGTCCGCCACTGGGCAAGCGGCTGCTCGCGGGACTGCGGCGCTGAAGACCCGCCAAAACGCGGTCGCCGGCGAGCCCGAGCGTGTATACGGAAATGCATGCGTTGTGGTCGGGTGGCGGGATTGGCAATGGCGGTCGGTATTTGGACCGCTGTCGGAACGGGTTCACCGGGCCTGGCATGGGCTGACCCGCCCGCCACGGACCCACGCGACGCGCCGAGCTCTCAGGACGCGCCGGACAGTCGCGAGTCGGTGAGCTCGGACGCCGACGACGACACGATCGGCGCCGACCCCGCCGGTGACGATCCCGCGACCGACGGTGCACAGTCCCCGGTCGATGACGTCGAGGAAGAGGCGACCGAGGAGCTCGACAACGACGAGCCGGCCGAAGACGGTGAGGCCGTCGCTGTTGAGGAAGCCGAGGAAATCGCCGCGCCGGCGAGTGACGTACCGTTGCGGCCATCGGATCGAACCGCCACGCGCAACGCGTTCGAGGCAAGCGAGACCCGGGTTACCCGGGATGCACCGGAACCCGCCGAGCCCCAACAGGACTCGCGCCCGGGCGCCGTCGAACGGTCGGGCAGCACCACGGCGCCGCTCCCCGAGGTCACGGCGATGTCCGCTGCCGCGCTGCCCACGGCGGCGGCCACCACGGCGTGGACGCCGACGCTGCCCAACCCGGTGACCGCCATCCGCTACGTGGCCAACGTGATCCGCAGCTTCGTCGGAGCGGTGTTGGCCCCCTTCGCCGCGGGCCTGCCTGCCGGCCCGACCGGTCCGCCGTCGCTGTGGGCAGTACTTGCCTTCGTCCGTCGTGAGTTCTTCAACTCCGGTCCCCGCATCGACTACACCGGTGAGACCACCCAGACCAGCACCGGTCTGGTGACAGGCAATGTCGGCGCATCCGACCCCGACGGTGACGCGCTGACCTACACGGTGGTGGGACGGCCGAGCAACGGTGGTTCGGTCGTGATCGACAAGAACACCGGTGCCTTCATCTACCGGCCGATGAATGCGATGGCCGCCGTCGGGGGCACCGACAGCTTCACCGTGGTGGTGTCCGATGAGCACTCCGGTGTGCACTGGCACGGCCCGCTCGGGTTCCTCCAGCACATCCCCATCATCGGGCAGCTGCTCAATCCCGGCGGCGGTCATGCGGTGGCCAAGACGATCACCGTCACCGTCACTCCGGTCGAGGGGATCGACCTGTCCTTTCCCGACGACTTCCATTGGGGCGTGGCGCATGCCGGATTCCAGGCCGAGGGCGGTCCCGGCTCGCCGATCGACCCCAACTCGGACTGGTACGCCTGGGTGCACGATCCCCTCAACCAAGCTCTCGGGCTGACCAAGGGCTTGCCCGAGAACGGGCCCGGCACCTACGTGTCCTATGAGTCCGACGCCGAGTTGGCCCGAAACGAGTTGGGGATGAACACCTTCCGGATGTCCATCGAATGGAGCCGGATCTTCCCGAACTCGACGGCCGCCATCGATATCGGTGACGAAGGCGGCGGGGTCAGCCTCGCCGATCTGCAGGCACTCGATGCGTTGGCCGATCAGGCGGAGGTCGCCCACTACCGGGCGGTGTTCGCGGCGCTGCGTGCGCACGGACTGGAACCGCTGGTGACCGTCAACCACTTCACGTTGCCGATCTGGATACACGACCCGGTCGCGGCCCGTCCGCTGATCCAGTTGGGTCTGCCCGTCGAGCGTGCCGGGTGGCTGTCGGCGCAGACCCCGGTCGAATTCGAGAAGTACGCCGCCTATCTGGCGTGGACGTTCGGCGATCAGGTGGACAACTGGGTCACCATCAACGAGCCGGTCCCGCCGGTGATGACCCAGTTCCTGTCCATCCCGGGCATCGTCCCGGCCTGGCCGCCCGGCGTGCTGCGTCCCGATCTCGCCGTGCATTTCCTGGTCAACGAGGCCCGCGGGCATGTGGCCGCCTACGACGCCATCCACAAGTACGACGCGACGGCGTCGGTCGGATTCGCCAACAACATGGTCCCGGCCCGCCCGTCCGATCCGGTGAACCCACAGGATGTGGCGGCCGCCGATGCCTGGAACCGGGTGTTCAACGAATGGTTCCCCAATGCCGTCATCGACGGCTGGGTCGACCTGAACTTCGACGGGCACAAGGACGCCGATGAGGTGCGTCCCGGTTTCGCCGACAAGGTCGACTTCATGGGCGTGCAGTATTACGGCTCGCAGCCGATGGTCGGCTTCGGTTTCGCGCCTGTGCCGGGATTCAACTTCCTGCAGGGCATCCCGCTGCGCTGCCAGGCATCCGAGCAGACCTGCAGCGATTTCAACCAACCCATCGATCCCGGCGGCTTCCGGGAGGTGCTCGAGGTGGCGGCGTCCTACGGAAAACCACTGTGGATCACCGAGAACGGCGTCGCCGACGATGACGACACCAAGCGGCCCGGTTACATCGTCAACCACATCGCGGTGGTGCAGGATCTGGTGTCCCACGGCACCGATATCCGCGGATACACCTACTGGTCGTTCGTGGACAACCTGGAGTGGGCCGACGGCTACCACCTGCAGTTCGGCCTGTACGGTTCCGACCCCAGCACCCCCGAGCTCGAGCGCACCCCCAAGCCGGCCAGCATCTCGGCGATCAGTCAGATCATCGGGGCCAACGGCTTGCCGACGGACCTGCTGGAGCTCTACCTGCCCAGGGTCACGGGAATTCCTGCATAGCCTTGGACAGTTCTTCGTCGCTGACCTCACGCATCGGCTGTCCCAGCGACCACTTGTGCCCGAACGGATCCCGCACGACGCCGTACCGGTCGCCCCAGAACATGTCCTCCAGCGGCATCACCACCTCGGCCCCGGCCTCGGTGGCACGCGCGAAGGCGGCATCGACATCGGTGACCACCAGGTGGATGGTCACCGGAGTGCCACCGAGATTCTTCGGCGTCTCGGACTGGCCGTCGCAGTATTCGGGATAGTCGTCGGCCAGCATCACCGTCGATCCGTTGATCTGCACGGCACCGTGTACCAGTCGGCCGTCCGGACCGGGCAACCTGCCCAGCTCGGTGGCGCCGAACGCCTTGACATAGAAATCGATGGCTGCCGCGCCGTCGTTGACGACCAGGTGCGGGATGACGGCGGGGGTGATGTCGATGGCCATGGTGCTCCTCTGATGGGACGTCGGATTGGGTCGTCATATGGACCTGGCGGCACGGCAATTCTCATCGCGACAGCGCGTACCTGTCAGCGGGACGGCCTCAGACGACCGAAAAGTCGTCACCCAACTCCGCGCGCCCGGTGAGGCCGAGCAGCAGCGGCGCGCCACGGCCCGATCGGGTCGCGATCCTGGCGGCCAGGACGTTCGCGGCTTCCAGCATCTGCTCGGAGGGCTGGTGGTCAAAGCCTGTCGCGCGGGCGATATCCAGCCCGTGCACCACCAGTTCGAAGATGCGGGTCTGCAGATACTCGGACAACCTGATGCCCATGCCGCCGATCACGGCGATCGCCGGGTCGCCCGCTTGTTCCACATCGGACAGTGCGGTGGCGACCAGTGCCGAGACCGCCGCGGCGGGATCATCGCCCAGATCGCGACCGGCCTGCCTGCCGCGCTCGATGATCGCCTCGGCGCCGGCAGCGACGCCGAATTCACGGACCGCGAGGTAGTAACCCGGCGCATCGACCAGCTCGCCGGTGGGCGCGGGCTGTTTCAGGTACTCGATCACCGTCACCAGTGATCGCGACGTGTGCCCGACCAGGGATCGCAGATTCCAGTCGCCCAGACCCGGCCCGTCCCAGTCGGTAGCGCCGAGCCGACGTACCAGTTGCTCGAACGAGCGCGCCGCCGAGCCGAACACCGTCACCGACGGATCGAGCCCCGTCATGGCCGGATCCGGTCCCAGCCCGGTACGGATTCGGGTGAGCGCGGAGCAGGGCCAACGTAGACCGCGCCAGGGCGCACCAGTTTGCCCAGTCGCTTCTGCTCCAGGATGTGGGCGCACCAGCCGGCGGTCCGCGCACAGGTGAACATGGCGGGCATCATCGATGCCGGCACCTGCGCGAAGTCGAGGATGACCGCGGCCCAGAACTCGACATTGGTCTCGATCGCGCGATCGGGGCGGCGCTCACGCAGCTCCGCCAGCGCGGCATGCTCGAAGGCGGCCGCCGCCTCGAAGCGCGGCGCGCGCAGTCGTTCTGCGGTGGCGCGCAGCACCCGGGCTCGCGGATCTTCGGCCCGGTACACCCGATGCCCGAAGCCCATGAGCTTTTCCCTGCGGTCCAGGATGCCGCGGACCACGGCAGCGGGATCGCCCGTGCGTTCGGCCTCCTCGATCATCGGCAGCACGCGCGCGGGCGCGCCGCCGTGCAACGGGCCGCTCATCGCACCGACCGCCCCGGACAGCGCGGCGGCCACGTCGGCGCCGGTGGAGGCGATGACCCGGGCGGTGAAGGTGGAGGCGTTCATCCCGTGCTCGGCCGCCGTCACCCAATACGCATCGATGGCCTCGATATGGCGCGGGTCCGGTTCACCCTGCCATCGAGTCATGAAACGTGCTGTGACAGTCGGGCATTGATCGATCGACTGCTGTGGCACCGCGGGCCGGTGGATTCCCCTGGCCGACTGGGCGACATAGGACAGCGCCATGGCCGATGCGCGTGCGAGTTGTTCACGGGCAGTGTGATCGTCGATATCGAGTATCGGTGAAAAGCCCCAGATGGGCGCCAGCATCGCCAACCCGGCCTGGACGTCGACGCGGACATCGCCGGAGTGGATCGGCAACGGGAATGGCTCGGCCGGTGGCAGTCCGCGCTCGAAGTCACCGTCGACGAGCAGGCCCCAGACATCACCGAAAGTGACCCGGTCCGATACCAGGTCGTCGATGTCGACACCGCGGTAGCGCAGCGCGCCGCCGTCCTTGTCGGGTTCGGCGATCTCGGTGGTGAACGCGACAACGCCTTCCAGTCCGGCGGTGAACCCGTCGGGACGATCGGGTGGAACCATCGACTCCTGCGCCATATCGGAGATTCTCGCACTCGCCGGGGAGGTGCGGCGTGGGCGTACCGTCATGCAAATGGAACCCGAGGAACTGGCCCGGATGCGCGCCGAGTACGGATCGGTGGAGAAGGACGGCAGTGCCGACCTCGACGCCGACTGGCTGGCCGATGGTTGGCTGCCGCTGTTCGACAGGTGGCTTTCCGATGCGCGTACCGCAGGGCTGGCTGAACCCAACGCCATGGTCGTGGGCACCGTCGATGCGCAGGGGCGACCGGCCACCAGGACCGTGTTGTGCAAGGGGGCGACAGCGGCCGGTATCACGTTCTTCACCAACTATGAATCCGACAAGGGCGAGCAGCTGGCAGTACAGCCGTATGCCTCGGCGACCTTCCCCTGGTACGGACTCGGTCGGCAGGTACACATTCGCGGCCCGGTCGAAAAAGTGTCCGAGGCCGACACGGCCGACTATTGGGCCAAGCGGCCGCGCGGGTCTCAGCTCGGGGCGTGGGCGTCGCGCCAATCGCACCCGATCGCTTCGCGGGCCGTGCTGCTCGACCAACTCGTCGACGTCACGGCACGTTTCGCCGAAACGGAAGCGGTTCCGGTGCCCCCGAACTGGGGTGGCTATCTGATCGCGCCCGAGGTGGTCGAGTTCTGGCAGGGACGGGAAAACCGGGTGCATAACAGGATTCGGGTCACCGATGCCGGGGCACGTATCGCGCGGCTGCAGCCGTAGCGGTCGTGTCCGCGTGGCGAAGCCCACCGGAAACCTACCGTGCAGTCTCGGTCGCACGGGTTACCATCCTCGGGTGGCTGCTGCGAACAGGGAAACCGATCTCGGTTTGCGCGAACGGAAGAAGCAGCGGACCCGCACGACGTTGATCGACGCCGCGCTGGATCTATGCCTGCGGCAGGGGTACGAGACGACCACCGTCGACCAGATCGCCGCGCTGGCCGAGGTGTCCCCGCGGACCTACAGCCGATATTTCGCCTCGAAGGAAGCGGTGTTCCTGACCCTGCTCGAGGAATTGTCCGAAGAGATAGCGCTGGAACTGCGTCGACTTCCGCGCGGTGTCGGACCTTTGGAAGCATTGCGGGCCGCGCATGTTTCGGTGCTCACGCGCACCGCTGCCGGCAGTGTCGGTCGGCTGACCAGTGAGCGTGTCGTGTTGATCCTGCGGATCATCAACAGCGCAGATGCGCTGCGCCAGAGCGCATTCGATTTCCGCAACGACAGTGTCATCGCCGCACTGTCCGACCAGATGGGTGTGCCCGCCGACGACCAGGGGATGTTGCTCGGCCTTTCACTGTTCTCGGCGATCATCATCGCTGCCTGTGGTGACCTCGTCGCCGACGACGACGGCGCGGCGCTCGGGCCACTGGTGATGGCTGATCGCCTCAACCGCGCGTGCCGGCATGTCGCCGGGTTCGCCGGTGAACTCTTCACCTCCGATGGCCCTCCGGCGGACGTGCCGGCTCCGGTGAATCCGATCGTGACCGCTGCGGTCCTGACCGAAACCGATCTACCCACGAATGTCTGATCAGCCGGAGGGGCTGCGGGCGCGCAAGAAGCTGCGGACCCGGGCCACTTTGATCTCCACCGCGGCCGAGCTGTGCCAGCGACACGGTTACGACAACACCACGGTGGAACAGATTGCCGCGGCGGCGGAAGTCTCCCCGCGCACCTTCAGCCGTTATTTCCCGACCAAGGACGCGGTGGTGATCGCGATCGTCGAGGACACCGCCGCCTACGTCGCGGCGGAATTGTCGGCGCTGCCGCGCGACATCACCGAGTACGAAGCGATGCTGCGGGCGCATCTGGTTGCCCTGCGGCCCGGGCCGGGCGGTGAGCAGACGCCGATCTTCAAGCGGATGGCTGCGCTGATCCAGATCGTGAACTCGTCGGCGAGTCTGAACGTGACCGCGATTCCGTACCGGGAACAGAAGGATCGGTTTCCCACGGTGCGGGCCGTCGCTCAGCGGATGGGTCTGTCGACCGACCACGATGCGGTCTACCTGGTGCTGGAGACTTGGACTGTGGTGATGAACACAGCGTGTCACGGTCTCGGCACGCCCGGGTACCCGCCGATCGAGCCTGAGATCGTCGCCGCCCGCATCCAAGCTGCCTACGAGCTGCTGGTCCGCACCTGGCGGCCATGGGGTCCGGAGGTGCAGTCGACGGCGGCACCCGAGGATGAACCCCGCGCAGGCGCGACGTAACCTAAGCGACTACCGTCCAGTAGTGACGCGCAGCCCAGACCACAGAAGGGGTTCAAGTGGCCGAAAACTCCAGCCCTGACGAGACAGCAACTCTGTCGTATCCGGGCGGTCAGATCGACCTCGACATCGTCAAGGCCACGGAGGGCTCCGACGGAATCGCCCTCGGGCCGCTGCTCTCCAAGACCGGTTACACCACGTTCGACGGTGGGTTCGTCAACACCTCTTCCACCAAGAGCGCGATCACCTACATCGACGGCGACGCCGGTATCCTGCGCTACCGCGGCTACCCGATCGAGCAGCTGGCCGAGCAGTCGACCTTCATCGAGGTCAGCTATCTGCTGATCTACGGGGAGCTGCCGACCGCCGAGCAGCTGGAGTCGTTCACCAACCAGATCCAGCGGCACACCCTGCTGCACGAGGACCTGAAGCGGTTCTTCGACGGATTCCCGCGCAACGCGCACCCGATGCCGGTGTTGAGCTCGGCGGTCAACGCCTTGAGCGCCTACTACCAGGACTCGCTGGATCCGCTGGACCGCAAGCAGGTCGAGCTGTCCACCATTCGACTGCTGGCCAAGCTGCCGACCATCGCCGCCTACGCGTACAAGAAGTCCGAGGGACAGCCCTTCCTCTACCCGGACAACTCGCTGACCCTGGTCGAGAACTTCCTGCGGATGACCTTTGGTTTCCCCGCCGAGCCCTACGAGGTCGATCCCGAGATCGTCCGCGCGCTCGACATGCTGCTGATCCTGCACGCCGACCACGAGCAGAACTGCTCGACCTCCACGGTGCGGTTGGTCGGTTCCTCCCAGGCCAACCTGTTCACCTCGATCTCCGGCGGCATCAACGCGCTGTGGGGTCCGCTGCACGGTGGCGCCAACCAGGCTGTGCTGGAGATGCTGACCAAGATCCGCGACGGCGGCGACGATGTGGCCACCTTCGTCAAGAAGGTCAAGAACCGCGAGGATGGCGTGAAGCTGATGGGCTTCGGTCACCGCGTGTACAAGAACTACGACCCACGCGCCCGCATCGTCAAGGAGCAGGCCGACAAGATCCTCGGCAAGCTGGGTGTGGAGGATCCGCTGCTCGACATCGCCAAGCAGCTCGAGGAGATCGCGCTCACCGACGACTTCTTCGTCGAGCGCAAGCTCTACCCGAACGTCGACTACTACACCGGCGTGATCTACCGGGCGATGGGCTTCCCGACCCGCATGTTCACCGTGTTGTTCGCCCTCGGCCGGCTGCCCGGTTGGATCGCGCACTGGCAGGAGATGCACTCCGAGCCCAGCAAGATCGGCCGTCCGCGCCAGATCTACACCGGCTACACCGAGCGCGACTACGTCGACCTCGGCGCCCGCTGAACACTTGACGGTTAGACGGTTGTAGTTTCACAATAGTTGTGTGAATACAACTGTTCCCGGTCTCGGTCGCGACGCGGTGGCGGCCATGACGCCGGCGCGTAAGCGCATCATTCTGGCGTCGTGCTGCCTGAGTCTGCTGATCGTGTCGATGGACGCCACCATCGTCAACGTGGCGATTCCGTCGATCCGCGCAGACCTCGGGGCGACTGCCTCCCAGCTGCAATGGGTGATCGACATCTACACCCTGGTGCTGGCCTCGTTGCTGATGCTCTCGGGGGCGATGGGGGACCGCTTCGGGCGGCGCCGGGTGTTCCAGATCGGGCTCACCGTCTTCGCCGTCGGTTCGCTGTTGTGCAGCCTGGCCCCCGGTATCGACGCGTTGATCGCCGCGCGCTTCCTGCAGGCCATCGGCGGGTCGATGCTCAATCCTGTTGCGCTGTCCATCATCTCGCAGGTATTCACCGGACCGGTCGAACGGGCCAGGGCGATCGGTGTCTGGGGAGCCGTCGTCGGCATCGCGATGGCCCTCGGTCCCACCGTCGGCGGGCTGCTCATCCACCTGATCAGCTGGCGCGCGGTGTTCTGGATCAACCTGCCGATCTGTCTGGCTGCCATCGTCTTGACGGCCCTGTTCGTGCCGGAGACGAAGTCCGCGACCATGCGCAATGTCGATCCGATCGGCCAGATGCTGGCCGTGCTGTTCTTGTTCGGCACGGTGTTCGCTCTCATCGAGGGGCCGGCGCTGGGTTGGGACAATTACCGCGTGATCGGTGCCGCCGCAGCGGCGCTGGTGGCCTTCGCGGCATTCCTGCGTTTCGAATCCCGGCGCGCGGACCCCTTCATCGATCTGCGCTTCTTCCGTAGCGTGCCGTTCGCCTCGGCGACCGTGATCGCCATCTGCGCCTTCGCGTCCTGGGGTGCATTGCTGTTCATGATGTCGCTGTATCTGCAGGGTGCGCGCGGATTCTCGGCCGTGCAGACCGGATTGATCTATCTGCCGATCGCGGTCGGCGCGTTGATCTTCTCGCCGCTGTCGGGCCGCATGGTCGGGCGGTACGGGGCCCGGCCGTCACTGGTGATCTCGGGATTGATGATCGCGGTGGCCTCGACCGTGCTGGTGCTGCTGCCGGAGAACGCCGCGGTGTGGATGCTGATGGTGATCTTCGCCGTCTTCGGCATCGGTTTCTCGATGGTCAACGCGCCGATCACCAATGCGGCCGTCAGTGGGATGCCGCTGGACCGGGCGGGTGCCGCGTCCGCGGTCACCAGCACCAGTCGACAGATCGGGGTGAGTATCGGTGTGGCGCTGTGCGGTTCGATCGCCGGCGCGGCGCTGGCGGCGGCCGGATCGCCCGGCGGGGCGTCGGCCGTGAACTTCGCCGACGCCGCCCGCCCGCTCTGGTCGACGTGTGTGGTGCTCGGTGTCCTGATCGCCGTGCTCGGTCTGGTGTCGACCTCGTCGCGGGCGATGGAGTCGGCACGCCGGCTGGCGCCGCTGATCGAGGGTCCGAAGGTGCGCGCCGATGTCTGACCTCGCCGACGACGTGTGGCGGTTGATGTCCGCGATTGTCATCAACAACCAGGACACCTGGAAACGTGCCGTCGTCGAACGAACGGGGCTGCCGTTCAGTCGGATCCGCATCATCAGCCGGTTGGCCAATCGGGCTCTGTCGGTCAAGGAGATCGCCGACGCGGCCACCATCGATGCGCCCGCGGCCACCGTCGCCGTCAACGATCTCGCAAACCGTGGTTTGGTGATCCGAGAGACCGATCCCGCGAACAGGCGTTGTAAGAAGGTCTCGCTCACCGAGGCTGGGCGCGAATTGCTGGCCGCCATCGACAGCGTCGACAATCCTGCTCCCGACCTGATGCGCTCGCTCAGTGAAACGGATCTGGCGGCGATACAGGAGATTCTGCGGAAGGCGGCGCGCGGCTAGCTCTCCAGCACCGCCATCGCGGCGTTGTGTCCGCCGATCCCGGACACCGCGCCGCCGCGGCGGGTTCCCGAGCCGCACAACATGATCGCCTCATGAGCGGTGGACACACCCCAGCGCTTCGCCGGGGTGTCCAGTTCTTCGGTGTCCTCGACGAACGGCCAGCTCAGGGCGCCATGGAAGATATTGCCCGCGGTCATCCCCAACGCCTGCTCAAGATCGCCGGTGGTTTTCGCCTCGACGCAGGGGCGACCATGCCGGTCCCGCATCACGACGTCCTGGATCGGTTCGGCCAGAACGGTATTCAACGAATGCAGGGCGGCCGCGGTCAGCCGGAGCCGGGCGGTGTCGGCGTCCAGCCCGTCCAACAGGCGATGCGGGGTGTGTAGGCCGAACACGGTCAGGGTGTGTGCACCCGACCGGCGCAACGATTCGGAGAGGATGCTCGGGTCGGTGAGCGAATGGCAGTAGATCTCACACGGCAGCGGCTCGGGCAGGGTTCCGGACGCCGCCGCAGCGTACGCCGAATCCAGCTGGTGCAGTGTCTCGTTGATATGAAAGGTGCCTCCGAAAGCCTGCTCCGAGGTCACGCCGGGGTCGCGGAGTCGCGGTAGCCGGGTGAGCATCAGGTTCACCTTGATCTGCGCACCGGGCGCCACCGTGGGCTCCGGTTCGCCCAGCAGCCGGGACAACGTTGCGGGCGTCACGCCGGCCAGCACGTGACGACCCCGCACGACGTTATCGACTTCACCTGTGCGGTAACGCACCTCGCCATCTGGGCTGATCGCGTACACGTCGGCGCCGGTCACGATCTCGGCACCGAAGCCGCATGCGGCCGCGGTCAGCGCACCGCTGACCGCCCCCATGCCGCCGACGGGCACCTCCCAGTCGCCGGTGCCCCCGCCCAGCAGGTGATACAGAAAGCAGATGTTCTGGATCAGCGAGGGATCATCGGTGGCGGCGAACGTCCCTATCAATGCGTCGGTGGCCAGCACACCCCGGACCAGGTCGCTGCTCACCGCCTCTCTGATGGCGTGGCCGATCGGCTCGTCGATGAGCGCGTGCCAGGCCGCCGCTGCCGCCGGATCGCCACCGGACACCACGCGGTCGCGCGCCGCCGTGCGGGTCGTCAGCGGGGAAAGCAGGGTGGGCCACAACGCCGTCGTGACCAGGCGGACGCGGCGGTAGAACTCGGCGAACCGGGCCTCGTCGGCGCCGGCACCGACTGCGCCGAACGTGCTGTCGCGACCGATCAGCAGTCCGGTGGCCCCGCCGGTCGCGGGGTCGGGCGTGTACGACGAATGACGGCGACGCACCAGCCGCAGCCGGGCGCCCAGGTCGTCGATGATGCGTCGCGGGAGCAGGCTCACCAGATAGGAGTACCGCGACAGCCGGGCATCGACGCCGTCGAAGGCGTGCGCGGAGACCGCTGCGCCGCCGACATGGTCCAACCGTTCGAGCACCCTGACGCGGCGGCCCGCGCGGGCCAGATAGCCGGCGGCGACCAACGCGTTGTGTCCGCCGCCGACGATGACGATGTCCAGATCGGTGTCCGCGTCCAAGGCCACAAAGTCAGTCTGCCCGACTACGGTTGTAAATCGTGGCAACGAAACCTGAGATTGAATTTCCCGATGGCCCGGCGCCCACCGAGCTGACCATCGAAGACATCACCGTCGGTGACGGTGCGGAAGCGGTGCCCGGCGGCACCGTCGAGGTGCACTACGTCGGCGTCGAATACGACAGCGGCGAGGAGTTCGACAGTTCGTGGAATCGCGGTGAATCCATCGAGTTCCCGTTGCGCGGACTGATTCAGGGCTGGCAGGACGGTATTCCGGGGATGAAGGTCGGCGGCCGCCGCAAGCTCACCATCCCGCCGGAGCAGGCCTACGGTCCCGCGGGCGGAGGCCACCGCCTCTCGGGCAAGACGCTGATCTTCGTCATCGATCTACTCGGCGCCCGCTGAGCGAGCGTCGATGGTCACTTCCGACCGGCGCCCGGCGATGCGCTACTACCGGCGCGCGCCGGGGGCCGGTTGGTTGGCGGCTCTGATCGTGGTGCCGCTGGGCCTGGGATTGATCGGTTGGGCGGGTGCGCCCGAACACGAGGCCCTGCCCGACCTTCCCGCCATAGCCACCACCGCCACGGATACCGACGCCGCCCGGCCGGACGCGATGGTGGCGCCGTTCTCGTTGCGGCGCAAGGGTAATGACGTCGTCCTGTCCGGTCAGCTGCCCGATCCGGCGTCCGTGGCATTTGCCATGGATCAGGTGCGCACCAACCTGCCCGGCACCACCGTGCTCGACCTGCTGACCCCCATCGCCGGTGTGACGGCCGCCGATCTCACCCGGTTCGACGGTGTCCTCAAGGCCGGCGCGCCCTTGTCGGACTTCGGATTCAGTATCGAAGGTGCCACCATCACGCTGTTCGGCACGGCGCAGTCCGATACCGTCAAACTCCGGTTACAGCAGGCGGTGAGCACGGCGTGGCCGGACCTCAAGGTGATCGACGATATCGCGGTGCTCTCGACCGCGCCGCCGGTGCCGGAATAGTCAGGAGGCGGCCGTGGATTTTCTGATGCAGTGGTTCGGCTGCTTGCTGGCATTCGTACTTGGCTCGGCACTGACCTGGATCGTGCTGGTGATGGCGGTCAAGCCGCGCCCGCAGGAGACCGAGGATCGATCGTGAACACTGGCCTGCTGCTCGTGTCCTTCCTCGCCGGCGTGGTGTGCACGCTGGCGCTCAGCCTGCGCCGGTTGCCCTAGCTGCCGGCATGCCCTAATGCGGGGCGGGCAACCGCAACAACAACCGGGTCCCACCCAGCGGGCTTGCTTCCAGCGAAGCGGTCCCACCGTGCAACTCGGCCTGCTGTGCCACCAGCGCCAGCCCCAGCCCGGAACCCGACGCCGACGCCGTCGAACCGCGGGAGAACCGTTCGAACACCTTGGTGCGTTCCTCCTCGGGGACGCCACAACCGTCGTCATCGACGGCGATCTCCACACCCTCGCGTGAGCTGACCGCCGACAGCTGGACCCTGGTCGCATCACCGTGCTTGACCGCGTTGGCGATCGCGTTGTCGACGGCCAACCGCAGCCCGGCCGCTAAGCCGAGGATCAGCACCGTGGGCGCGGGCACCAGGGAGACGTCGAGGTCGGGATAGACCCGCATCGCGTCGTGGGCGGCGCGGTCGAGCAGATCGGTCAGGTCGACCGGAGCGTGATCGTCGGAGGTGGCCAGCTGCCCCTGGGCCAGTCGTTCCAGCGCCGAGAGGGTGGCCTCGATCCGCGATTGTGTGCGGATGACATCGCCGAGTACCTCGGCGCGCTGGTCCTCGGGCATGTCGAGGGTGGCCAACACCTCGAGGTTGGTGCGCATCGCCGTCAACGGTGTGCGCAGTTCGTGGGAGGCGACCGCAGCGAAGTCACGCGCCGACTCCAGTGCCGCCTTGGTGCGCTGCTGTTCGTCACCGATGCGGGCCAGCATGCCCTCGACGGCCTCACCGATCTCGCTGGCCTCCCACACCCCGCGCACGTTCACCTCGTCCGGGTTGGACTGGGCGTTGATGGCGCGCGCCTGCTGGGCCAGCCGCCGGAACGGGGTGATCATGATCGCCGAGATGATCCACCCGACCACCATGGTGCCGCCGATGACACCGCCGCTGATGAGCAGCACCCGGCGGTGTTGGTTGTCGATCTGACGCTCGGTGTCGGTCAGCGTCGAGCCCAACGCGATCGACGCCTGACCCGCGGTGAAGGTCCGCACCCGGTACTGGACACCGTTGATGGTGGTGGTCTGGAAACCGTCTGGGAACTCCGGTAGCACCACATCGGTGGGCACCGACACCGTCGCACCGCCGATGCGCGCGGTGCGGACCAGATCGGGGTCGACCACGGGGGCGTCACCGTCGTTCTTCATCGCGTCGGACAGCAGTGTGCTGACATCGCCGAGGCTGCTGATCGAGTCGAGCCGCCGGTCGAGCTGGCTGTACTGCTCGTTGGTGACGCCGATCCACACCCAGGTCCCGATGATGATGACGGTGGTGACGACGCCGAGCGCCGCGGCCAACACGATCGTGCGCAGCGACACGATGCGTTTGGGCAGCCCGAGCAGTCGGTACAGCCGGTCGTACAGGTCCACGGGCTATTGCGTCCGCAGCACGAAGCCCACACCGCGCACGGTGTGCAGCAGCCGGGGCGCGCCACCGGCCTCCAACTTGCGGCGCAGGTAACCGATGAACACGTCGACGACGTTGGTGTCGGCGGCGAAGTCGTAGCCCCAGACCAACTCCAGGAGCTGGGCGCGTGAGAGTACCGCGGTCTTGTGTTCGGCCAGCACCGCGAGCAGGTCGAACTCCCGCTTGGTCAGGTCGACGTCGGCGCCGTTGACCCTGGCGCGCCTGCCGGGGATGTCGACCTCCAGCGGGCCGACCGAGATGGTCTCCGAGGAGAACGTCGCCGTCGACCCACGACGGCGCAGCAGCGCCTTGACCCGCGCGACCAGCTCCTGCAGGACGAACGGCTTCACCAGGTAGTCATCGGCGCCGGCCTCCAGACCGGCGACCCGGTCGTCGACGCTGGTGCGCGCGGAGAGCACACACACCGGGACGTCGTTGTCCATGGCACGCAGCGCGGTCACCACGCTGACACCGTCGAGCACCGGCATGTTGATGTCCAGGACGATCGCGTCCGGGCGGGTCTCGGTCGCGCTGCGCAGGGCCTCGGCGCCGTCGACGGCGGTGGAGACCTCGAAGCCGGACAGCCGCAGACCGCGTTCCAGCGATGCGAGGACGTCGGGATCGTCGTCGACGACGAGGACCCGAGGCGAGGTCGAGGAACCACTTTCCATGCCGCCAATACTGCCCCAAACGGCCCGGTGGCTGGGGGATGCTGGCCGGTCGGCGCTGCGCGGAGGTGGGGCAGCGCACGCGCCGCCGGGTTCGGTTGCCCGCATTCCTACCTGGCTTCAGTCTCGGCACGGGTATCGGGGAACCGGCAGAACCGGTGTCGGTGGGGGGGTGCTTTTTCCTACACTGCTTCAGCTTCGTCGCGCTCGGCAGCTATCCGGCTGAAACCAGGTACTTTCCCCGGTCGGCGCCGCGCGGAAACAGTTTGACCTCATCCATTGTTCAGGTTTTACGTTGGGTACACAGCGTTAATCGGGTTGTCGGACCCGTGCCGTAGAACTCAAGATGGTCGGGGGGAGGAGGTGATGTCGTATGTCGAGCGCGCGTAACGGGCTGGCGTCGGCACCCGCCATCGCCGCACCGCCGCGTCGCATCCGTTCCTCCTCGGACATCCTGCGGTTGCTGCCCTACCTGAAGCCCTACCGGGTGCGCTGGATCGCGATGGTGATCGCGGCCTTCGTCAGCCTCGGCGCGACCGTCTCGGTACCGCTGCTCACCAAGGCCGTCATCGACGGGCCGGTGCGGCAGAAGGATTCGGCCGGGCTGTGGACGCTGGGGTTGGCGGCGATGGCGCTGCTGGTCACCGAGGCCGTGCTGTGGTTCGTCCGGCGTTGGCTGGTGGCCCGCGCGACGATGGGCGTCGAGGCCGATATTCGTAAGGACCTCTATGCGCGGCTGCAGGTGCTGCCGATGTCTTTCCACGGCAATTGGCAGTCCGGTCAGCTGCTCTCCCGCGTGATGAACGACCTGTCAGCGATCCGGCAGTTCCTGTCCTTCGGGCTGCTGTTCCTGATGCTCAACATCGTCCAGATCATCGTGGTGACCACGATCCTGTTGACGATGTACTGGCCGCTGGGTGTGGTGGTGATGGTCGCGATCGTGCCCATCACGCTCACGATCCTGCATTTCCAGCGCCAGTTCACCATGCTGTCGCGGCAGTCCCAGGACCAGGCGGGCAACGTGGCCACCCATGTCGAGGAGTCCGCGCTGGGGTTGCGGGTCATCAAATCTTTCGGCCGCGAGGAGCACGCCTACCGCGGTTTCGACGATCGCGCGACCAGCCTGTTCGAGACCGAGATCCGCAAGGTCGGGGTGTCGGCGAAGTTCTGGACACTGCTTGAGGTCATCCCGAACATCACCCTGATCATCGTGCTGGGCTTCGGCGCCTATGCCGCCGGCCACGGACTGGTCACCATGGGCACGTTGGTGGCGTTCATCACCATGATGCTGTCGCTGGTGTGGCCCATCGCCTCGTTGGGTTTCCTGCTGTCCATGACCCAGGAGTCGATGACGGCGGCCAACCGTGTCGTCGAAATCTTCGACGAGCCGCGCACCATCACCGACGGGGCGGTGTCCGAGTTGCCTCGAGGCGGCCGGCTGGAACTGGTCGACGTGGGCTTCCGTTTCCCGGACTCCGAAGAGTGGGCCCTCCAGCACGTGAATCTGACCGTCGAGCCAGGGGAGACGGTCGCGCTGGTCGGTGCGACCGGATCCGGGAAGTCGGTTCTGGCCTCGCTGTTGTCGCGGCTGCACGATGTCAGCGAGGGTGCCATCCTGGTCGACGGCACCGATATCCGGGACTTGTCGCTGCCCGCGCTGCGGCACACCGTGGCCACCGCGTTCGAGGATCCGACCCTGTTCTCGATGTCGGTCGCCGAGAACCTGCGCCTTGGCAATCCGGACGCGACGAGGGAGGACCTGGCCCGCGGTATCGAGGTGGCCTCGGCCGGGTTCGTCTACGACCTGCCGTTCGGACTCGACACCCGCATCGGTGAGCAGGGCATGAGCCTGTCCGGTGGCCAGCGGCAACGGCTTTCGCTGGCCCGCGCGATCATCGCCGAGCCGCGCATCCTGGTCCTCGACGACACTCTGTCCGCCCTCGACGTGCACACCGAGGCCGAGGTCACCGAGGCGCTGGGCCGGGTGTTGCGTGATGTCACCGGCATCGTGGTGGCCCACCGCGCTTCGACGGTGCTGCTGGCCGACCGGGTCGCGCTGTTGGAGAACGGGACGGTCACCCGCGTCGGCACCCACGCCGAGTTGTTGGCCGACGCGCCCGAATACCGGTACCTGCTGGCCGCCGACGACGAATTCGCCGGGGCCGAGCAATGACGGCGAACACGGATTGGCGCGGCCAGGCGGTCAGCGCCGATGACGAGAACCTGCCCATCGACGAGTCGGTGTCGCGGCGGCGCGAGGCCCGTTCGCTGCTGGGTTCGCTGCTGCGCCCCTATAAGGCGATGCTCGCGGTGCTGGCGGTCGTGGTGGTGGTGGAGAACGCCGCTCGGCTGTCGGTGCCGCTGCTGGTGCAGCGCGGAATCGACCACGGCATCCCGCCGATCGTCGCCGGTGGCACCGCGCACGAACTCATCCTGATCCTGGCCGCGCTGTGCGGTGTGGTCGCGGTGCAGGCCATCAGCCGGATGTACTTCCTGCGCCGGTCCGGACGGATCGGTCAGGAGATCCTGATCGAACTGCGGCGCAGGCTGTTCCGCCATTTCCAGCGCCTCGACGTGGCGTTCCACGACCGTTACACCTCCGGTCGGGTGGTCGCGCGCTCCACCAACGATGTCGACGCCATCCAGGACATGCTGGCCACCGGCTTCGACGGGTTGATCACCGCGGTGCTCACGATGTTCGGCACCGCCGTGCTGCTGGTGGTGCTGGACTGGCGGCTCGGGCTGGTCTGCCTGACGGCGTTCCCGATCCTGGTGCTGTTGACGTGGTGGTTCCGCAGCGAGTCGTCCAAGACGTACCTGAAGGTGCGCGAGGCCGCCGCACTGGTCATCGTGCAGTTCGTCGAGACCATGACCGGTATCAAGGCCGTGCAGGCCTACCGCCGCGAACCGCGTAACCAGCAGATCTTCGAAGACGTTGCCGACCAGTACAAGTCGATCAACGAGCGGGCCTTCAAACTGCTGGCGATCTTCATGCCCGCGGTGCGGCTCACCGGCAACCTCACCACCGGTGCGGTGCTGTTGTTCGGCGGGTACCTGGTGCTGCACGACGAGATGACGCTGGGCACGCTGACCGCGTTCCTGCTGTACCTGCGTATCTTCTTCGAGCCGATGCAGGAGATCTCGCAGTTCTTCAACACCTTCCAGTCCGCCTCGGCGGCGTTGGAGAAGGTCGCGGGTGTGCTGGCCCAGGATCCGGACATCCAAGATCCCGCACACCCGGTGCCGCTGTCGGACGTGAAGGGGCATATCGGTTTTCACGAGGTGCAGTTCTCCTATGTGCCGGATCGTCCGGTGCTGCCGTCATTGACCTTGGATATCCCGGCCGGGCAGACCGTCGCGCTGGTCGGCACCACCGGGGCGGGAAAGACGACGATCGCCAAGCTTTTGGCACGGTTCTATGACCCGGTCAGCGGTGCGGTGACCCTCGACGGGATCAACCTGCGTGACATCGCCCAGAGCGCGCTGCGTGAGCAGGTGGTGATGGTGACCCAGGAGAACTTCATGTTCGAGGGGACCATCGCCGACAACATCCGGTTCGGCAGGCCGACGGCCACCGATGCCGAGGTACGCGCGGCCGCGGCGGCGGTCGGTGCCGATCGCTTCATCGACGGGTTGCCCGAGGGCTTCGGCACCGATGTCGCCAAGCGTGGCGGCCGACTCTCGGCGGGGCAGCGTCAGCTGATCGCGTTCGCCAGGGCGTTCCTGGCCGATCCGGCGGTGCTGATCCTGGACGAGGCGACGTCATCACTGGACATCCCGAGCGAGCGGATGGTGCAGCGCGCCATGACCACGGTCCTGGCCGACCGCACCGCGGTGGTGATCGCACACCGGCTCTCCACGGTGCTCAGTGCCGACCGGGTGCTGGTGCTCGAGCATGGCGAGGTCGTCGAGGACGGGCCGCCCAGCGAGTTGGTCGATGCCGGTGGGCGGTTCGCCGGGCTGCACCGGGCGTGGGTGGAGTCGTTGGCCTAGGGATCGTCGGTCCGGAGCGTCGTGCGCAGCCAATGCTGAGAGTGGTCGAGCCAGTCGCGGTAGTGACGCATGGCGCAGTGATCATCGTCGGGGTAGAGCAGCAACGTCGCGTGTGGGGCAGCGTCGGCTATGTCGGCACTGTCCTGGGTGCTCAGCAGTGTGTCGCGGTCACCGTTGATGACCAGAAGCGGAATCGTGATGTGCGAGTAGAGGTCCCGGATCGACAGTGCCCGCAACGCCCGGAGAAGCTGAACCGGGTTCCTGGCGCCGAGGGTGTCGGCCAGCGCGCTGATGATCACATCGGGCATGCCGAGGCCGCCATGGAACGAGCGATGGGTCGGTGCTCCGCAGGCGACGGCGCAGGCCAGGCGGGCGTCGGTGGCGGCCATGCGCACCGCCCAGTAACCGCCGAAGCTCACCCCCACCATCGCCAACCGGCGGGCATCCAACCGCGGGTCGGCGCTGAGTCGGTCGATGACGCGCCGGTAGACGACCTCGGAGTGTGGACTCATCGGATGGGTGTAGCCGTAGCTTCCGGGCATCTCCATCATGAACGTCGCCATGCCGGTATCCCGATAGCGCAGCAGCCCGAGCGCGAGCTCGGCAACGGTTCCCTCCAGTCCGTTGGTCGTCAGGACCACCGGGTGGGGGCCGTCGCCTGGCGGCATGACGAGCCACCCGCGCACGGTGTCCCCGTCGGCGCAGGGGATGTCATAGCGCTCGACCCATAGATCGATGGCCGGTGCGAGCGCACGGATAAGGAGTTCGAACAACCGCTGGGAGCGCCGGTAGGCGTCCATCCGGTGTGGGCTGTGGCCGGGAAAGGCGCTCACCTGGTAATAGGTGATGGCCTTGGTCAGCGAGTCGATGACCTTGAAGGCCTTCGTCATTCGCTCCCTGTCTACGTTCTGCGGAGGCGTGCCGACGATGCTGGCGATATCGGTGTGCCGCGGCTGCGGGCCGTGCTCGGCGAACGATGCGGCGGCCGGGGTGATCAGGCCGGTCAGTGCCGCGACATCGGAATCGGTGAATGGTGCCGATCCGGCCAGTGGGGCCGGTCGCGGACCGGCGAGCTCGTGCATCAGGGCTTCGGTCTCGGCGACATATCCCGCCGCGACGCGGTTCCAGTGGTCGCTCCACCGATCGTCACTGAAGGAACGCGCTGCGTCGATCTGGCTTTCGAACTCGGCAGGATCGAGACCGCCCATGTTCGCGTAACGGAGTACGAAAAGTTTCGGCAGGAACGGCTTTGCGCCGAAACGTCGGGTTGCCAGGTTGGTGGTTCCGCTGAGAGCGCACGCGGTCACGAAAAGGCGCTGAGGCAGTCGGGTCCTGACCACGCTGCGATCCTCTCGCCGACACCCGCATTTTGGAACACTTGTTCCGACTTTAGCAGCTGGCGTAGCGTGAGCCCACGAAGACGCCCGTCAAGAGGTGGTGTGGGAGATCGACCAGGCGAAGCTACCCATGGTGCAAACCCCCGCGGTCGGCGGACGTCGTGCGGCCGGCAGGCAGGACCGCAGGCGACGCCTGCTCGACAGTGCCGAGGAGCTCTTTGCCAACCGCGGCTACTTCGGTGTGAGCGTTCGGGAGATCACCGACCATGCGGGCACCCGGCTGGCGGCTGTCAGCGAGGAATTCGAGGGCAAACACGAACTGTTCCGAGCCGTCATCCTGCGCCGCATCCGGCCCCTCAATGAGGATCGCCGTCAGCGTCTGGCGGTCTGGCCGGCAGCCGGCAACCGCGCCGGGAGTCTGCGCGCGTTGGTCGAGGCGTTCGTCGAGCCGATGCGGGAGCGTGCCGGTGATCCCGGCTGGGACAACTACTTTCGTCTGATTGCCCAGCAAGCCAATGCCGGGCAGCCGATTCGCGTGCTCTTCGCCGAGGATTTCAATGCGATTGCCGCCGAGTTCATCGCGGCGCTGCAAACGCTGTTCCCCCATGCCGCGGAGGCCGCAATCTACGACGCCTATCTCCACATGGTGGCGGCCGCGCTGCACACGTACTCCAACAACCTGCGCATGCACAGTCTGAGCCGCGGTCGCGTCCGCGGCGATGACGTCGATGAACGGCACCGCGCGTTGGTGGTGTTCGTCACCGGTGGTATCGCCGAGTTGGTCGGAGACTGAACGCCGGTCCGGCGGTCTTTACGGAATGAGCCCGGCCCGGCGTGCTTTCGACACGGCCTCGTGCCGGGTCTTGGTGCCCAGCTTCCCGGCGGCGCTGCGCAGATAGCTCTTCACGGTCTCGGTTTTCAGGGAAAGTCTTTCGGCGGCTTCGGCATTGGTGCATCCCAGCGCGATCTGGGCCAGCACGTCGAGCTCCCGCGGACTCAGATGGAACTCCGATGCCGCGGGTGCGGACAGTAGGTCGGCCAACCGGTGCAGTTCGGTGGCGGTGTCGGTATCGGCGCCGGCGGCCAGCGTGCGCAGTCCGGCGTACACCTCGCGGATGGTTTCCGGATTCGCCGCACCGGTCATCCGTGCTTCGAGCAATCGCATCCGGCGGTCCACCTCGTCGCGTACTCGCAACTCGTGTGCCAGTCGGCGTGCCGACCCCACCATCAGATCCGCGGCCAGCCCACCGAACGGTGCCCCCGACCGGTACGCGCCGTACAGGATCGCGCGCGCTGATCCGTCGACCACGACGGGCACCGCCAGCACCGACCGGATGCCCTCGTTCAGCACCGGGGCGTCGTAATCGTGGGTGATCGATGCGGCATTGCGGTAATCCGAGACCGCCAGCGGCCGTCCGGCGACCATGGTCGCCCCGCCCAGCCCGGAATTGGACCGCACCACCAGGCCCCGCAGCCCGGCGGTCCGGGTGCCGACGAACTCGGTCAACAACAGCGCGTCCTCGTGCACCTCACCGCCGAACAGGACCGGCACATCGCCATCGGCGGCGACCTGGCGGAGCGCGGCGCGCACGGCGTCGGTGTCGCGGGGACGCAACAGGGACGACACGGGTATCCCCTCTTCCGGGGGTAGCGGGCGGATAAGTGTGACCTGGATCCTAGTCGTCATGAGCATCAACACCGAGCGTTATCGGGCCGCCCGCGACCAGTTGGTGGCCGTGATCAGCGACTACGACAAGGCGGTCGGCACTTTCGAATGGCCACATATCGAGGGCACGTTCAACTGGGCGATCGACTGGTTCGACGTGATCGCGCGCGACAACACGCGCCCGGCGCTGTGGATCGTCGAGCAGGACGGCACCGAGACCAAGATCAGCTTTGCCGAGATGGCGCAGCGTTCCGATCGCGTCGCGACCTGGCTGAAGAGCCTGGGCGTCGGCAAGGGTGACCGCGTCATCCTGATGCTCGGCAACCAGGTCGAACTGTGGGAAGCGATGCTCGCGATCGCGAAACTCGGCGCGGTGATCATGCCGACGACCGGTGCGCTGGGGGCCGAGGACCTCGCCGATCGCATCGCCCGCGGTGCGGCTCAGTACGTCATCGTCAACGCCGCCGATGCCGGCAAGTTCGACGAGGTGCCGGGGGACTACGCGCGGATCAGCATTGGACAGGTGGACGGCTGGCACTCCTACACCGACGCCTACGCGGTGACCCCGCAGACATTTGAGGCGGTGACGACGACGGGCGACCCGCTGCTCATCTACTTCACCTCGGGCACCACCAGCAAGCCGAAGCTGGTCGAGCACTCCCAGGTGTCCTATCCGGTGGGGCATATGTCGACGATGGCGTGGATCGGCGTCACGCCCGGTGACGTGCATCTGGCCATCAGCTCGCCGGGCTGGGCCAAGCACGCCTGGAGCTGCTTCTTCGCGCCGTGGATCGCCGAGGCGACCATCTTCGTCTACAACTACAGCCGTTTCGATGCCGCCGAGTTGCTGCACCAGATCCGTCGGGTTGGCGTCAACACGTTCTGCGCGCCGCCGACGGTATGGCGGATGCTCATCCAGGCCGACCTCGGGGATAAGCCCGACGGCCTGCGCGAGATCCTCGGCGCCGGCGAGCCGCTGAACCCCGAAGTCATCGGCGCCGTCGAGCGGGCGTGGGGATTGACGATCCGGGACGGCTTCGGGCAGACCGAGACCACCCTGCAGATCGGCAACACGCCCGGCCAGCCGGTGAAGCCCGGTTCGATGGGCCGCCCGATGCCCGGTGTGCCGGTGGTGCTGGTCGATCCGCTGACCGGTGATCAGGCCGACGAGGGGGAGATCTGTCTGGATCTCGTTGCCAGGCCGCTGAATCTGATGACCGGATACCTCGACGATCCCAAACGCAACGCGGCGGTGATGGCCGACAGCTACTACCACACCGGTGATGTGGCCAGTCGGGACGCCGACGGGTACATCACCTATATCGGTCGCACGGACGATGTCTTCAAATCCAGTGATTACAAGGTGTCACCGTTCGAACTGGAAAGTGTGCTGATCGAGCATCCCGCGGTGATGGAGGCCGCCATCGTCCCGCAGCCGCACGAGACCCGGCTGGCCGTGCCGAAAGCGTATGTCGCACTGGCACAGGGGTGGCCGGCCGATGCCGAGACGGCCAGGGGCATCATGGAATACGCCAGGGACCATCTGGCGCCGTACCTGAAGGTGCGTCGCGTCGAGTTCTTCGAACTTCCCAAGACCATTTCCGGCAAGATCCGGCGCGTCGAACTGCGCAGGCGCGAGGATGAGGCGCACAAGTCGGGCAAGCCGATCGACACCGAGCATCGCTACGAGGATCTCCTTGGCGAGCGAAGCGACGGGAAATAGGCCGGTGGGCGAGCGAAGCGACGGGGAGTAGTCGAATGGGCCGGATGCAAAGCTATGACGCGGGCCGACCACGACACCGTTGATCGAAGAGACCATCGGTGCCAACTTCGAACGCACGGTCGCCGCCCACCCGGATATCGAGGCGCTTGTCGACGTCGCGCAGGGAACGCGGTGGACCTACCGCGAACTCGACGATGAGATCGACATCATCGCGCGAGGTTTGATCGGTAAAGGTATTGCCAAGGGCGACCGGGTCGGAATCTGGTCTCCGAACAGGTCGGAGTGGACCATCGTCCAGTACGCGACCGCCAAGATCGGCGCCATCCTGGTCAACATCAACCCCGCCTACCGCACACACGAATTGGCCTATGTGCTCAACCAGGCGCAAGTGCGGATGCTCATCTCGGCCACCGAGTTCAAGACCAGCGACTACGTCGGGATGGTCGCCGAGGTACGCACGGAGGCGCCCTCGCTGAGCGAGGTGATCTTCCTGGGCACCGGCGACTGGGAGGAACTGCGCGCCGCCGCGGTGCCCGCCGGCGAACTGGCCGAACGCCAGGCGATGTTGTCCAACACCGATCCGATCAACATCCAGTACACCTCGGGCACAACAGGTTTCCCGAAGGGTGCGACGTTGTCGCACCGCAACATCCTGAACAACGGGTTCTTCGTCACCGAGGGCATCAACTTCGCCCCTGGTGATCGGCTCTGCATCCCGGTGCCGTTCTATCACTGCTTCGGCATGGTGATGGGCAATCTCGGCTGCACCACCCACGGCGTCACCATGGTCATCCCGGCGCCGGGATTCGATCCCGGGTTGACCCTCAAAGCCGTTGAGGCCGAACGTTGTACGGGCGTGTACGGCGTGCCGACCATGTTCATCGCCATGCAGAACCACCCGAGCTTCGCCGACCGTGACCTGTCGAGCCTGCGCACCGGCATCATGGCGGGCGCGGTCTGCCCGGTCGAGGTGATGAAACGTTGCATCAACGAGATGCATATGGCCGAGGTGGCCATCGCCTACGGCATGACCGAGACCTCGCCGGTGTCATGCCAGACCCTGCACGATGACGACCTGGAGCGCCGGACCGCGACCATCGGCCGGGCGCACCCCCATGTCGAGGTAAAGATCGTCGACCCGAACACCGGCGAGCTCGTCGACCGCGGACAACCGGGCGAGTTCTGCACCCGTGGTTACTCGGTGATGCTCGGATATTGGGACGATCCCGACAAGACTGCCCAGGCCATCGATGACGACGGCTGGATGCACACCGGCGACCTGGCGGTGATGCGCGAGGACGGCTACTGCACCATCGTCGGCCGGATCAAGGACATGGTGATCCGCGGCGGCGAGAACATCTATCCGCGCGAGATCGAGGAATTCCTCTACACCCACCCCGGCATCGAGGACGCCCAGGTGGTCGGCGTACCGGACGAGCGGTACGGCGAGGAGATCTGCGCCTGGATCAAGATGAAGCCGGGGGCGGAACCCCTCGATGCCGCGGCGCTGCGGACGTTCGCCGAGGGCAGGCTGGCGCACTACAAGATCCCGCGCTACGTGCATCTGGTCGAGGAGTTCCCGATGACCGTCACCGGCAAGATCCGCAAGGTCCAGATGCGCGAGGAGAGTGTGCAGATCCTGGGTCTGTAGCGCATCGGGAATGATGGGTGACATGACGTACCCCCAGCAGCCGCCGCCACCGCCGGCCCCGGCCTGCTATCGCCATCCGGGCCGCCCGACCTACGTCTCCTGCACCCGCTGCGGTCGCTACATCTGCGGGGACTGTATGCAGTCGGCAGCCGTCGGTCATCAATGCCCGGAATGTGTGGCCGCCGGCGCGGCGACCGTCCGGCCGGTCCAGGGGCGGTTCGGCGGAAAGGTCGCCGGCGACACTCCAGTGATCACCTACGCGTTGATCGCCGTCAACATCGTCATGTTCGTCCTTCAGATGGCGTCGGGGCGGTTGGAGAACGAGCTGACGCTGTGGCCGCCCGCGGTGGCCGATGGCCAGTACTACCGGCTGGTGACCTCGGCGTTCTTGCACTACGGGATCGCCCACATCCTGTTCAACATGTACGCCCTGTACGTCATCGGCCCGTCGCTGGAGCGCCTCCTCGGCCGGCTTCGGTTCGGCGCGCTCTACGGGTTGAGTGCCCTCGGCGGGTCGGTGCTGGTGTACCTGATCTCCCCGCTGAACACCGCCACGGCGGGCGCATCGGGTGCGGTGTTCGGCTTGTTCGGCGCGATCTTCGTGGTGTCGCGCAAGCTGAACCTCGACGTCAAGTGGGTCATCGGCCTGATTGTGATCAACGTTGTGTTCACCTTCGCCGCTCCGCTGATCGGCGCCGGGGCCATCAGCTGGCAGGGGCACCTCGGTGGGTTGGTCGCGGGCGGCCTGGTGGCCGCCGGCTTCGTCTACGCGCCGCGGGCGCAACGAAACCTGGTGCAGGCTGCGGTGGCGGGTGGGCTGCTGGTGCTGTTCTGCTTTCTCATCTGGTGGCGGACAGCACAACTGCTGGAGATGTTCGGCGGGTATCTGCACCTGAGCTGAGGTGTGTGCTGAGATTGGTCGGTGGCAGATCCAGAACCGGCCGTCGTCGCCAGGGCAATACGAGTCAAAGGCCCGTGGGGCCCGGTCTATGGCCCGGTAGACCTGGATATCGACGCCGGTGGCGTGACGGCCCTGATCCATCCGGCCGGCACCGGTCGCACCGCCCTGTTGCTGACGCTGGCCGGCCGGATGCGTGCACAGTCGGGCACCATCACCGTCTTCGGGCACAGCGAGGCCCGCAAGATCTTCGCCGTGTCGGCTTTGGCCAATATCGACGCGCTGGACAAGATCGCCGAATCGGTCACCGTCGCCGATCTGATCACCGAACAGCTGCGTTGGGATGCACCCTGGTACCGGTTCATCGGCAAGGCCGGCGTCTCCGATCTCAACGCCCTCTGCGCGTCGACATTCGGAGATGTGCCGCTGCCCGATATGGACGCCTATTTCGACCAGATCGGTGAGCTCAACCAGGTTCTGCTGCGTATCGCACTGGCCAATACCGGCGTCCCGCCGCTGCTGGTGGTCGGTGACCTCGACGGCATCACCGACGACAACAACCGCGCGGTGGTGCTGGACCGGTTGCTCGCGCTGGGTGAGAACCAGACGGTGGTCACCGCATCGGCAAATCCCGTTCCCGGCGTCAAAGCCGAGCTGAAAGTGAGTGAGTGACGATGCTTGCCGGAATGTCGCTGGGCACGGACCTGAAGCGCTTCTCCCGCGGGGCGATGCCGCGGATCGCGTTGGTGACGGTGGTGCTGATGCCATTGCTCTACGGCGCGATGTACCTGTGGGCGTTCTGGAATCCGTTCGATGCCGTCAACAAGGTGCCGGTGGCGCTGGTCAACGAGGACACCGGGACCGAGGTCGACGGTAAGCCCCTGGATGCGGGCAGACAGGTCGCCGACGCCCTGATCAGCTCCGGACAGCTTCAACTGCACGAGGTTTCGGCCGCTGAGGCGGCCGACGGGCTGCGCAGCGGCAGGTATTACTTCACGGTCACCCTGCCCGCGGATTTCAGCGCCGATATCGCCTCCCCCTCGGGCGGTTCGCCGCAGCAGGCGCAGATCGACTTCGCGTTCAACGATGCCAACAACTACCTGGGCTCCATCATCGGGCAGAACGCCGCCCGCGAGGTCATCAACCAGGTCAATGCCAGCATCGGCCAGCAGACGGTGGGCACGGTGCTGACCGGCCTGACCGATGCCGGGGCCGGACTGGTGCAGGCCGCCGACGGCGCCCAACGATTGGCGGACGGTAATGCCCAGGCCAACAACGGTGCTCAACGGTTGGCCGCCGGGGCCGGCGAATTGACCACCGGTCTTGTGACCGCGCGCGACGGGTCGGCACAGCTGATGGCGGGCACCCAGCAGCTGGCGTCGAAGGTGGACACGGCCACCGGTCCGCTGTTGGAGATGCTGGACCGCGTCGGTGGGCTGCAGCTCGACCCGAACGAGGTGGGCCTGCTTGCCCAGCGGCTCAGTGCGGCGGTGCGCTCCACGACGGATCGGGTGGCGGCGCTGAACATCGATCAGGCGCAGGCCGCGGCGATCGTCGACCAGACCCTGGGCATCCTGCAAACCAACCCGGACCCGACGGTGCGGCACGCCGGAGACGTCCTGGCCGGTGCGCAACGACTGCTGCGGGCCAACGGGATCGACCCCACGACCGATGACGGCCTGCTCAAGCTGCGCGACAGCGCATCCCGGCTGGAGGGCGAACTCGGCGACCCGAACAGCAAGTTGCGGTTGTTCATCACCCGCGCGCTCAACGGTGGCCTGCGTGATGACGTGGCCCAACTGCGCAACGGTGTCGACCAGCTCAACAACGGTGCCCATCAGCTCAACAGCGGACTGGTCCAGCTCGCCGCCGGTGGGCGTCAGCTCACCGATGGTGCCGACCAACTCGCCGACGGCACAGAGAAACTCGCCGACGGAAGTGCGGAGCTGGCGAGCAAGCTCAAGGAAGGCTCGGCCCAGGTGCCGTCCTGGACGCCGCAGCAACGTACCGACGTGGCGCGCACGATCGCCACCCCGGTGCAACTGGACCTGCGCACCGATAACCCGGCGGCCACGTTCGGCACCGGGTTCGCGCCGTTCTTCCTGCCATTGGCCCTGTTCATCGGCGCGCTGATCATCTGGATGCTGCTGAAACCGATACAGTCCCGGCCCGTCGTACACGGGCTCGGCGCCTTGCGGGTGGCGCTGGCTTCCTACTGGCCCGCGCTGCTGATCGTGGTGTGCCAGGTCGCGGTGATGTACGTGGTGGTGCACTTCGGTGTCGGTCTGCAGGCCAAGCATCCGCTGGCGACGGTGGCGTTCCTACTTCTGATCGGGGCCACCTTCCTCGCGGTCATCCAGGCGTTCAACGCCGTCTTCGGCGTGTCGGTGGGACGGGTGGTGACGCTGGCTTTCCTGATGCTGCAACTGGTTTCGGCCGGTGGCATCTATCCGGTGGAGACCACCGCCAAACCCTTCCAGATCCTGCACCCGTTCGACCCGATGACCTACGCGGTGAACGGGTTGCGGCAGACCATCGCCGGCGGGGTCGATCACCGGATGTGGATCGCCATCGCGGTGCTCGGTGGGCTGCTGGTCGCCGCACTGGCCGCCAGCTCGTGGGCGGCCCGGCGGGACCGGCAGTACACGATGGAGCGGCTGAACCCGCCGATCGAGGTCTGAACCCGCCTCAGCCGTTCCGTCGCAGCGCCAGAGCCCCCGGGCCGGTGAACACCAGGAGGGCGAAGATGAAGCTGTACAGCGCCGCGGTTTCGCCGTCGTTGGCGATGGGCCAGAAACCGTCGGGGAAGTGCTTCCAGAAGTAGGCGACGGCCATCACGCCCGAGGAGATGAACGCCGACAACCGGGTGGCGAACCCGACCGCGATGAGCAGGCCGAACACCACTTCCAACACCGCCGCCCACCAACTCGGCCAGGCGCCTAAGGTGACCGTCGGCCCGTTGGGGAAGCCGAACAGTTTGACCGTGCCGTGCATGGCGTACATCAGACCGACGAGGATCCGGAACACACCGATGGCCAGCGGAGCCCGGGCCGTCAGCGGATCCTGCAAGCGTGCAACGGTATCGACTGTCGAAGTGGTCATGGATCCAGATGTTGGCACGCACGTACCGGAAAGTGGGGGCTACCTACCTCCGGTTGATCGACAGCGCTCCCGGGCCGGTGAACACCAACAGCAGGAAGAAGAAGCTGTACAGCGCGGCGCTCTCACCGCCGTTGTCGATGGGCCAGAACGCTTCCGGGAAGTGCATCCAGAAGTAGGCGACGGCCATCATCCCGGAGGCGACGAACGCCGCCGCGCGGCTGAAGAATCCGACGGCGATCAACAGCCCGAGCACGATCTCCAGCACGCCCGCCCACCAACTGGGCCAGGTTCCCACCGCTGCGGGCGAACCGCTGGGAAAGCCGAACAGCTTCATCGTGCCGTGCATGGCGAACATGAGCGCGACCAGGATTCGGAACACTCCGAGCACGATCGGTGCATTGGCGGACAGGCGATCATCGACTGCCGGGGCGGCAGGCGTCGTGACGGTGGACTTCGAGATGGACACGTGGTTCACCCTTTCGGTGGATGGCCAGATCGGTGTGCCCCCAAGTCTTCTGGCAGGCCGAGCCGAGGCCGTCACTCTCATAGACGATTCACATGAACTTTCGCTGTGAACTACGGCAACAATGGAGCCGTGAGCACCGCACCTGTCGACGACCAAGGACCGCGGCGGGCCATCCTCGGCCAGTTGCCGAAGATGTACCGCGCCGACGGTTCCCCGATCCGGGTGCTGCTCGTCGATGACGAACGCGCCCTGACCAACCTGATCCGGATGGCGCTGAAGTACGAGGGCTGGGAGATCGACGTCGCCCATGATGCCGCCGAGGCGGTGGAGAAGTATCACGCCAACACCCCGGATCTGCTGGTTCTGGACATCATGCTGCCCGACCTGGACGGCCTCGGTGTGCTGGCCAAACTCCGCGAGTCGGGTCCCTACACCCCGACGTTGTTCCTCACCGCGCGCGATTCGGTCGCCGATCGCGTCACCGGGCTGACCGCGGGCGGTGACGACTACATGACCAAGCCGTTCTCGTTGGAGGAGTTGGTCGCCAGGTTGCGTGGATTGCTGCGTCGCACCGCCTATCTGACGCCGGCCGACGAGGAGTCGTTGATCGTCGGGGACCTCTGCCTGGACGCCGCCAGCCGGGAGGTGACCCGGGGTGGTGAACCGATCGCGTTGACATCCACCGAATTCGACCTGCTGCGGTTCATGATGCGCAATCCGCGAAAGGCGCTGAGTCGCATGGAAATCCTGCAACGGGTATGGGACTACGATTTCGGCGGCAAGACCAGCATCGTCGACCTCTACGTGTCGTATCTGCGTAAGAAGATCGACAGCGACCGGGACCCGATGATCCACACCGTCCGCGGCGTGGGCTACCTGCTGCGGGCCGCGCCGTGAGGCGGATGTGGCGCAGCTGGACCCTACTCAAGCAGCTCGTCGTCGGTCTCTCGCTGATGGTGATGGTCGCGGTGGCCACCATCGGCGCCATGTCGGTGTTGACGCTGCGGTCCTCGGTGCTCGGCATCATCGACACCCAGTTGGCCGGTGCGCTGCAGGGCTGCGTCACCTCGGTGGTCAAGTACCGCGCGACCCCCGGTGCCGATGGGCAACTGCCGGGACCCGGGGAGATGAAACCCCTGGTGAACCTCATCGGGCAGGCGCAGGGCAACGTGGTGGCGCTCATCCAGGGCGGGCAGGTCGTCGATTCGGCGCACTTCCTGCCCGATGACGCCGTGCCCGCCCCACCGGAAGCGGTGTCGACCATTGCCCGCATCCCGTGGGCCGATGGTGAGATCCGCACCGTGGAACTGCCTGGGCTGGGCTGGTACCGGATGGTCGGCCAACTCGGCGAGGACGGCGAGATGCTGGTCACCGGGGTCTCGCGCACCCCGGCATGGGAGGCGATGATGCGCGAGACGGCGGTCGTATCCGGTCTGACCCTGCTGGCACTGGTGGTCACCGCCCTGAGCACGCTGGTCATCGTCCGATTCGCGCTGCGCCCGTTGCACCGGGTGTCCGCGACGGCCGCCGAGGTGGCGGCGCTGCCGTTGGATCGTGACAACCACACCATCACCCCGCGGGTACCCGCCGGCGACACCGACCCGCGCACCGAGGTCGGACTCGTCGGCCACACGCTGAACCGGTTGCTCGACCATGTCGAGGGCGCGCTGTCCGATGTCGCCGCCTCCGACCGGCGGATGCGCCAGTTCATCACCGACGCCAGCCACGAGTTGCGCACCCCGCTGGCCGCGATCCACGGCTACGCCGAGCTGACCCGTCAGGATGCCGCCGTGCTACCCGAGACCACCGAGTACTCGCTGGCCAGAATCGAATCCGAGACGCGAAGGATGAATTCCCTTGTCGCCGACCTGCTCCTGCTGGCCCGCCTGGACGAGGGGCAGGACCTCGACATGGCCGCCGTCGATCTGACCGAACTCCTGGCCGACGCGGTCAACGACATCACGGTGTCGGCACCTCAGCACCGATGGCGCCTCGAGCTCCCTGGACATCCGGTGTGGGTGCGCGGGGATCGCGCCCGGCTGCACCAGACGTTGTCCAACCTGCTCAACAACGCCCGCGTGCACACCCCGGACGGGACGTCGGTGACAGCAGGGATCGTCGTGACGGACGGCTGTACGGAGCTGACCGTCGCCGACGACGGTCCGGGTATCCCCGCCGAATTGCTGGGGCACCTGTTCGAACGGTTCGTCCGTGCCGACAAGTCCCGGGCGCGCGACGCCGGCAGCTTCGGACTGGGGCTGTCGATTGCAGCCTCGATCATCGAGGCCCACGGTGGGTCCATCACAGCCCGGTCCGAGCCCGGCGCAACGGCTTTCGTGATCCGGCTGCCGGTGCTACAACCCGATCCTGCGGTACCGGTGCAGCCGGGTGCCGACCCGTTCCAGATCGGACATCGTCCGCAGCCGGTGTAGCTCGACGGCAATGGTCGCCGCGAGTCGCTCGGTGAACGCGCGGGGTTCGTCGGCGGCGTCTGGATGCTCGGCGACGATCGCGTCGACGATGCCGGCGCGCAGCAGATCGGCGGACCGGACACCCTGCGCGGCCGACAGTTCCGGCGCATGGTCGGTGTCGCGGTAGACGATGGCGCTGGCCCCCTCGGGCGGAAGCGGCGCCAGCCAGCCGTGCTGGGCGGCCAGAACCCGGTCGGCGGGCACCATCGCCAATGCCGGTCCGCCGCTGCCCTGACCCAGCAGCACCGACACCGTCGGCACCTCCAGCGTCACCAATTCGGCCAGACACCGGGCGATCTCACCGGCAAGCCCCTCCTGCTCGGCCTCGGCCGAAAGTGCCGGCCCCGCGGTGTCGATGATCGAGACCAGTGGCAACCGCAAACCCGCTGCCAACGCCATCCCGCGTCGTGCCTCGCGCAGCGCTTCCGGACCGAGCATCCCGAGCCGGCGCTGACCGAGCACCACCGCGGGTTGGCCGCCGAACCGGGCCAACGCCAGCAGCATCTGCGTCGCGTTACCGGACAGCTGCACGGGGTCGGTGGTGCCGTGCCGTAGCACGAACTCCGAGCCGGGCCGGTCCGGGCGCCGGGAGGTCAACACCGAATCCCAGGCCGGCGTGTCGGGAATCGGATCGGTCTCGGGCGCCGCGGGCGCGGGGCCGGGCGGGTCGCACAGCACGGCCAGGGTGCGGTCGAGCACCGACCGGAGCTGTGGCAGTGCCACCACCCCGTCGATGACCCCGTGTCGGTAGAGGTTCTCGGCGGTCTGCACCCCCTCCGGGAACTTCTCGCCGTACAGGTGCTCGTACACCCGTGGCCCGAGGAATCCGATCAGCGCGCCCGGTTCGGCGGCGGTGACGTGGCCGAGTGAACCCCAGGACGCGAAGACCCCGCCGGTGGTGGGGTGGCGCAGGTAGACGATGTAGGGCAGGTGCTCGCGCTTGTGCAGCTGCACCGCGGCGGCGATCTTGACCATCTGCAGGAAGGCCACGGTGCCCTCCTGCATGCGGGTGCCACCCGAGGCCGGCGAGGCGACCAAAGGCAGCCGCTCGGCCGTCGCGCGGGTGATCGCTGTGGTGATCCGCTCGGCGGCGGCCACCCCGATGGATCCGGCGAGGAAGTCGAACTCGCAGGCCAACACGGCCACCCGGCGTCCGAACACGGTGCCCTCACCGGTCAGCACCGACTCGTCGAGGCCGGACTTCTCGGCGGCGGCGGCCAACTCGGCCCGGTACTGCTCGGAGGTCGCCACCTGCAGCGGGGCGGTGTCCCAGCTGCGGAAGGAACCCTCGTCCAGGACGGCATCACGTAGTGCCAGCGCACTGCTCACACGAGAAGGCTAATAGGCTGGTCTCATGATTGGAGTGACCCGGGACGGCAACGTCCTCACCCTGGAGATGCAGCGGCCCGAGCGCCGCAACGCGCTGAACGCCGCACTGGTCGATGGCCTGCGCGAGGAGATCGAGAAGGCCAGTGGAGACGCCGCGTCCACCGGAGTGCGGGCCATCGTGCTCACCGGGCAGGGCACGGTGTTCAGCGCGGGCGCCGATCTGTCCGATGCCGAAGGGGTGGCCAAGGAACTGCCGGACAAGGCCCGAGACCTCAACCTGGCCATCGACGCCAGCCCACTGCCGATCATCGCCGCCCTCAACGGTCCGGCGATCGGGGCCGGCGTCATCCTGTCGATGATCTGTGATCTGCGGGTCGCCGTGCCCGGGACCTTCTTCCAGTTCCCGATCGCCAAGTACGGCCTGGCGCTGGACAACTGGTCGATCCGACGGTTGGTGTCACTTGTCGGGCATGGTCGGGCGCGGGCGATGCTGATCGCCGCCGAACGCCTGGATCTGGACACCGCGGTGCAGACCGGCATGGTCAACCGGCTGGGCGATCTGGCCGACGCGCAGAGCTGGGCCGCCGAGATCGCCGGATACGCGCCGCTGTCGGTGGCGCACTCCAAGCGCGTGCTCAACGACGACGGCGCCTACGAGGAGCCATGGCCGGCCCACAAGGAAGGCTTCGACCGGGCGTGGGCGAGCCCGGACGTCATCGAGGCCCAGGTCGCGCGCATCGAGAAGCGCGTACCGAAGTTCCAAGGCGTCTGATGTTCGGCGCGGCGGCCCGGGTGCTGGGTGGAACCGCGGCGGTGGCCGCGGGCGGGTGGCTGCTGCGTGCCGCGCAGGGCACGCCCGCCGCGCTGGGCGCCGCCGATATCGGAGCCGCGGCGAAACGGTCGCCGAACTGGCGCGACGGTGTCTTCGTCAACCGCGAACCGGCCTCGGAGGTGCAGCTGAGTCGGGAGGACCAGTTCGCGCTCGTGCGCGACCTGCTCACCGGCGGTAGGCAGCAGCACCCGCCGCGGGAGATCCCGCTGGTCCGCCCGGCGCCGGACACCGCACCGGCCGATCTCGCCGCGACCTGGTACGGGCACTCCTCGGTGATGATCGAGGTGGACGGATACCGGGTGCTGGCCGATCCGGTGTGGAGTCAGCGTTGTTCGCCCTCCCGGGTGATCGGCCCGCAGCGGCTGCACCCGGTGCCGGTCGATATCGACGAGCTACCCGCGATCGATGCGGTCATCATCAGCCACGATCACTATGACCATCTCGACATCGACACCATCATGGCGCTGGCCCGCACTCAGCGCGCGAAGTTCTATGTTCCGCTGGGCATCGGGGCTCACCTGCGCACCTGGGGGATACCGGCAGCGCGCATCGTCGAACTGGATTGGGATCAGAGCGCACAGCTGGGGTCGCTGACCATCGTGTGCACACCGGCGCGGCATTTCTCCGGCCGGTTCCTCACCCGCAACGTGACGCTGTGGTCGTCGTGGGCGGTCATCGGCCCTCGGCATCGGGTGTTCTTCGGCGGTGACACCGGCTACACCGAGGGATTCGCGGGGATCGGCGACGCCCATGGGCCGTTCGACCTGACCTTGATGCCGATCGGCGCTTACCACCCCGGTTGGCCGGACATCCACATGAACCCGGAGGAGGCGGTGCGTGCGCATCGCGATGTCAGCGACACCGGGCTGCTGGTGCCGATCCACTGGGCGACCTTCCGGCTTGCGCCGCACCCCTGGTCGGAGCCGGTGGAGCGGATGTTGACCGCGGCGGCCGCCGAAGGGGTCGCGGTGGCGACCCCGCGCCCGGGGGAGCAGGTGTCTGCGGACACGGCCCGATCGCCGGAGAATCAAACATGGTGGCGCGGCTGAACCTATAGCGTTGATGCCGTGAGACTGATCTTGACCTGTGCCGCGGCGGTCCTGGTGCTGGCCGGTTGTGCCACGGACTCCGGTGCGCCGGAGACCTCCACGACCTCTCCCGGTGCCGCTCCCGGTGCAACCGGGGCACCGGTTCCGCCGCCGCTGGTCCCGGCCATGCCGCTGCCGGAGAACGCGGTGGACAACGCCGTCGCCAAGCTGGACGGTATCGCCGAACAGCTGCTGCAGACCTCCGGCGTGCCCGGTATGGCGGTGGCCGTGGTGCATGGGGGAAAAACCATCTACGCCAAGGGGTTCGGGGTGCGTGACACGCGCACGGGTGAATCGGTCGATCCCGACACGGTGTTCCAACTGGCCTCGCTGTCCAAACCGGTGAGCGCGACGGTCACCGCGCGCGCCGTCGACGCCAAGACCGTCGGGTGGGACACCCCGGTGGTCGAGAAGCTGCCGTGGTTCGCCCTATCGGACCCGGCCGTCACCCGCATGCTCACCATCGGTGACCTGTTCTCGCACCGGTCCGGGCTTCCCGATCACGCCGGTGACCAACTCGAGGACATCGGCTACGACCGGCGCGCGGTGTTGGAGAAGCTCCGGCAGCTGCCGCTGGACCCGTTCCGGATCTCCTACGCCTACACCAATTTCGGATTGACCGCCGGTGCCGAGGCGGTCGCCGCGGCCGCCGGCGAACCCTGGGAGCAGCTGGCCCAGGAGTCGCTGTTCGGCCCGCTGGGCATGACCTCGACGAGCTACCGGTTCGCCGATTACCAGGCGCGGAAGAACCGGGCAGTCGGGCATATTCGGGTCGGGCCCGGCGATTATCAACCGCGCTATACCAGAGATCCCGATGCACAGTCCCCGGCCGGCGGGGTGAGCTCATCGGTGAACGATATGGCGCGCTGGATGTCGATGGTGCTGGCCGAGGGGCAACCGCTGATGCAGCCGGCATCGCTGCTGCCCGCGCTGACCCCGCAGATCGTGTCCAGTCCCGGTAGCGAGCCGGCCATGCGCTCGGGGTTCTACGGCTACGGATTCAACCTGAGCACCACCGCCGCCGCCCGCACCGAGGCGAGCCATTCGGGTGCCTTCCAACTCGGGGCGGGTACCAATGTCCTGTTGCTGCCCTCGGCCGATGTCGGGATCATCGCGCTGACCAACGGGACGATCTCCGGCGTGCCGGAGGCGCTGACCGCACAGTTCGCCGATCTGGTGCAGTTCGGCGAGGTCCGCGAGCCCTGGTATGACCTGTACTCTTCCCGGATGTTGCCGATGAGTGACCCGGTCGGATCGCTGGTCGGCAAGACGCCGCCGGCCGATCCTGCTCCGGCCCGGCCGCTTTCGAGTTATGTGGGTACCTACCGCAATGACTTCTGGGGTCCGGCGACGGTGACCGAGCGGGACGGCACACTGTTCCTCGGGATGGGTCCGCGCGGGGACTCCTTCGAGCTGACCCATTGGGACGGCGACGTGTTCACCTTCTCCTTCGTCACCGAGAACGCACCGCCGGGGACGATATCGAAGGCCACCTTCGACGGTGCGAAGCTGACGTTGGAGTACTACGACGACGGAGTATTTACGAGATGACAGCGATCATCACCGGTCTGTCCGATGCCGAGGTCGCCCAGCGGGTCGCCGAGGGTAAGACCAACGACGTACCGACCCGGGCCGCCCGCAGTGTCGCGGAGATCGTGCGCGCCAACGTCTTCACCCGTATCAACGCGATCCTCGGTGTGTTGTTTGCCATCGTGGTGGCTACCGGATCGCTGATCAACGGGCTCTTCGGACTGCTCATCGTGGCCAACAGCGCCATCGGCATCATCCAGGAGCTGCGGGCCAAGCAGACCCTGGACAAGCTGGCCATCGTCGGGCAGGCGAAACCGGTGGTGCGCAGGCAGTCCGGTACCCGGGCCGTGGCGCCGAGCGAGGTCGTCCTCGACGACATCATCGAGGTCGGTCCCGGCGACCAGATCACCGTCGACGGAGAGGTGTTGGAGGAGAACAACCTTGAGGTCGACGAGTCACTGCTGACAGGCGAGGCCGATCCGATGCCCAAGGATCGTGGCGACAAGGTGATGTCGGGCAGCTTCGTCGTCGCGGGGACAGGTGCCTACCGCGCCACCAAGGTGGGTCGCGAGGCCTACGCCGCGCAGTTGGCCGAGGAGGCCAGCAAGTTCACGCTGGTGAAATCCGAACTGCGCAGCGGTATCAACAAGATCCTGCAGTTCATCACCTACCTGCTGGTGCCTGCCGGTGCGTTGATCATCTACACCCAGCTGTTCACCACCGACGCGGGGTGGCGAGAATCGGTGCTGCGGATGGTCGGCGCGCTGGTGCCGATGGTGCCCGAGGGCCTGGTGCTGATGACCTCGATAGCGTTTGCCGTGGGCGTGGTGCGGTTGGGCCAGCGTCAGTGCCTGGTGCAGGAACTGCCCGCCATCGAGGGACTGGCCCGCGTCGACGTGGTGTGTGCGGACAAGACCGGGACCCTGACCGAGAACGGAATGCGGGTCAGCGATCTGGCGGCGTTCGGTGAATCCGACGCCGCCGCGGTGCTGGCCCAGTTGGCCGCCGACGACACCCGGCCCAATGCCAGCATGGCGGCCATCGCCGAGGCCTACGCCGACCCGCCCGGTTGGACCGCCACCGCCAACGCCCCGTTCAAATCCGCCACCAAATGGAGCGGCAGCTCCTATGGCGAACACGGCAACTGGGTGATCGGCGCCCCCGACGTCCTGCTCGACCCGCAGTCACCCGAGGCCGCCGAGGCCGAGCGCATCGGTTCGCGTGGGCTGCGGGTGCTGCTGCTCGGGTCCTGTGACACGGCCGTCGATGCTGCGAACGCACCGGGCACCGTCAGTCCCGTCGCGCTGGTGATCCTCGAGCAGCGGGTGCGGCCCGATGCCAAGGACACCCTCGAATACTTTGCCTCCCAACGGGTCACGGTCAAGGTGATCTCCGGGGACAACGCCAAGTCGGTCGGCGCGGTCGCCGGCACGCTGGGCCTGCACGGTGAGACTCTGGACGCCCGGCGGTTGCCCGAGCAGACCGAGGAGATGGCCGACGCGCTGGATCAGTACACCACCTTCGGGCGGGTTCGTCCCGACCAGAAGCGCGCCATGGTGCACGCGCTGCAGTCCCGTGGGCACACCGTCGCCATGACCGGCGACGGCGTCAACGACGTGCTGGCGCTCAAGGATGCCGATATCGGTGTGGCGATGGGGTCGGGGAGCTCGGCGTCGCGGGCGGTGGCCCAGATCGTGTTGCTGGACAACAAGTTCGCCACCCTGCCCTATGTGGTGGCCGAGGGGCGCCGGGTGATCGGCAATATCGAGCGGGTCTCCAACCTGTTCCTCACCAAGACGGTGTACTCGGTGCTGCTCGCCGCCCTGGTCGGTATCGGCGGCCTGACGTCCACGCTGTTCGGCACCGATCCGCTGCTCTATCCGTTCCAGCCGATCCACGTCACCATCGCGGCCTGGTTCACCATCGGCATCCCCGCGTTCATTCTGTCGTTGGCGCCCAATCATGAGCGTGCCAAACCGGGGTTCGTGCGCCGGGTCATGACCTCGGCGCTGCCTGCCGGCGTGATCGTCGGGGTCAGCACGTTCGTCTCCTACCTGCTCGCCTATGAGGGGCGTGGTGCCACGGCCGAGCAGCAGACCCAGGCGTCGACGACCGCCTTGATCACCCTGCTGGTGGCCTCGGTCTGGGTGTTGGCGGTGGTGGCGCGCCCCTACGAGTGGTGGCGGGTCGCGCTGGTGGCGATGTCCGGATTGGCCTATGTGGTGATCTTCGCGCTGCCGCTGGCCCAGCGGACCTTCTTGCTCGACCCGTCGAACCTCACGCTCACCTCGATGGGCCTGCTGATCGGTGCCGTCGGGGCGATGCTGGTCGAGATCGCCTGGTGGGTGGAGGGCAAACTGTCCGGTGAACCGCGGAAACTGTGGCGCTAGGGTTGGGGCATGAGTTTCTTGGACAAGATCAAGGGCCTGGTGGCGAAGAACACCGACAAGGTCGACACCGTGATCGAGAAGGCCGGTGACCTGGTCGACAAGAAGACCCAGGGCAAATACGCCCAGCATGTCGACAAGGTGCAGGAGGCCGCGAAGAAGGCTGCCCGCGAACACACCGGCGCCGAGCAACCGCCGCAGGTGCCGCCCAACCAGCAGTCGGGTCAGCCGCCGGCTGGTTCGCCCCCGCCTCCGGCGGCGCCGTAGATGGCCAAGCTATCGGTTTCCATCGACGTTCCGCTGTCACCGGAGCAGGCCTGGGAAGCGGCATCGGATCTGTCCCGGTTCGACGAGTGGCTGACGATCCACCGGGTGTGGCGCTCGAAGTTGCCCGAGACCCTGGACAAGGGCACCAAGATCTCGTCCATCGTCGAGGTCAAGGGGATGAACAACCGGGTCGACTGGACGATCGTGAACTACAAGCCGCCGGAGTCGATGACGCTCAACGGCGACGGCGTCGGTGGGGTCAAGATCAAGCTGATCGCGCGGGTGAAACCCGTCACCGAGGGTGCTTCGGTGCAGCTGGACATCCATCTGGGTGGGCCCGCACTGTTCGGGCCGATCGGCATGATCGTGGCCGGTGCGCTCAAAAGCGATATCAAGCAGTCGCTGGAGCAGTTCAAGAAGGTCTACTCCTAGCTTGGCGCGAGAGTGACGTTGTGGTTGCCGCGGCGAGTCCGCGGGCGACCACAGCGTCACTCTCGGCAGGGGGTCGGGCGGCCGGCGATGAGTTTAGGCGCCGGGTCGGGTCGGTATGGGCATGACCAATTCACATCCGCTCGGTGCCCCCTGCTGGATCGACCTGTCGACCTCCGATATCGACGGCGCGCAACGCTTCTACGGTGCGGTGTTCGGCTGGACGTTCGAGTCCGCCGGACCTGAATACGGCGGCTACGTCAGCGCGTTCGTCGACGGTGTCCAGGTTGCCGGGCTGATGTCCAACGATCCGCAGTGGGACATGCCCGATGGCTGGACCACCTATCTGCACACCGCCGATGTCGACGCGACGCTGCAGGCGGTGATCGGCGCCGGTGGTTTCAGCTGTGGTGGAGCGATGGACATCCCGGCAAAGGGCCGGATGGCCGTCGTCTCCGATGTGACCGGCGGGATGGTCGGGCTCTGGCAGCCGGCCGGGCACCTGGGTTTCGAGGCGACCGGTGTCGCGGGCGCCCCGGTATGGCATCAGGTGACGACGCGGGACTTCGCGGCGACCGTGAACTTCTACCGCACGGTGTTCGGGTGGCAGACCCAGGTGGAGGCCGACAGCGACGAATTCCGCTACAGCACCGTGACCTTCGGCGGTGAGCCACGCATCGGCGTGATGGACGGCGCCGCGTTCATGGCCGTCGACGAACCGTCAAGCTGGTTCTTCTTCCTCGGCGCCGACGACGTCGACAAGACGATCGAGCTGATCGTCGAGCACGGCGGTGCGATCGTCCGTGCCGCGGAGGACACCCCGTACGGCCGGCTGGCCTCGGTCGCCGACTCGACCGGCGCCGGGTTCAACCTGTCGTCGCTGCCCCCGCGCTGAGCGCGAAATCGGCGAAGTCGAAACCGGGGACCACCACGCAGCTGACCAGCGTGGGCGCCTGGTCGCGAGGGGTTGCGCGTTGCCAGTATCCGGGTGGCACCACGAACTGCGGCTGCTCACCGGCGGCGATATCGGGCCCCAGCACCACGCTGTCGGCGTCGTGCTGCTCGCCGCCCACCTCCAGCACCAGCGGGCTGCCTCGGTGGAACAGCCACAGTTCGGCACTGCGCACGGTGTGCCACGCAGACTGCTGACCGGGCATCAGGAGGAACAGGATCGCGGTACCGGCCTGGCGTGGCCCGGAGTAATCCTGCGGCAGCGCCGACTGCGGAATGGTGAGATCACTGCGCCAGGTCTCGCGATACCACCCGCCCTCGGGATGCGGGGAGAGGTCGAGCTCGCGGGCCCAGTCGGGCAGTTCCGTCATGGCAGTTCAGCCTACGCAGACCCACCCGATAATCTGTGGCGCATGGCTCGATTGCGTCCCGGCTGGCTGGTCGCCTTCTGTGCGCTGGTGCTTGCGGTGAGCGCCTGGCTGCCGTGGTTGACCACGGCAACGGGGAGGGCCAACGCGATCGGCGGCAAGGTCGGCAGCATCGACGTCCCGCCGCCGGGTTTCGGGGTGGGCCAGCTGATCGTGCTGCTCTCGGCGCTGCTGACGGTCGCGGCAGCGATGGCGGCCCGGGAGCTGTCCGCGCGGTTGGCTTCTGCTGCGGCGCTGTCGGTTTCGATGATCATCGGCGCGTTGATCGCCTGGTACTTCCGACTCTACGTCCACGATCCGGTGGCGGTCGGCTACGGCATGTACCTGGCGGCCGGAGTCACCGCGGTGGCAGTGCTGCTCTCGGTGGCGGCCATGGTGGTGGCATGGGGACGGGCAAGCGGATGAGTTTCCGGGCGCCGGTGGTGCTGACCGGGCGGCGTTGGGCCGTCGTGGAGCCGCTGGCCTGCGAACACGTCGACGAGATCGCGGCCGTCGCCGATGCGGGTGATCTGTGGTTCACCTCGGCCCCGTCACCGCAGACGGCCAAGGACTGGGTGCAGACCAGACTGGCCGACGCGCGAGGCAGCACGTTCGTGGTGCGCCGACTGGACGGGACGCTGGTGGGGTCGACGAGCTACCTCAACATCGACGAACCCAACCGCAGGCTGGAGATCGGCGCCACCTGGTACACGGCCGCCGCGCGGCGCACCGGGGTGAACACCGAGACGAAGTTGTTGTTGCTGACCCATGCGTTCGACGAGCTCGGTTGTGTGGCAGTGGAATTCCGTACGCATTTCCTGAACGCGGACAGCCGTGCGGCTATCGAACGCCTCGGGGCGAAGCTGGATGGCGTGTTGCGCAGCCACCAGATCCTGCCCGATGGATCCCGCCGGGACACCGTGGTGTACTCGATCCTGGATATCGAGTGGCCGGCGGTGCGGTCCAATCTGAACCACCGATTGGACCGCACCGCCGCGAACTAATCGGCGTCGACGGTCGGCGCCTCGACGGATTTCTGGGTGTTGTGTGCGATCTCGATGCGGCGTGGTTTCGCACGTTCGGCCAGCGGGATGGTCAGGGTCAGCACCCCGTTCTCGTAGGTCGCCGAAATGGCCGCGGTGTCAATGCCTTCACCGAGCGAGAGCTGCCTGCGGTAACTGCCGAAGAATCGCTCGTTGGCGAACCACTGCACCGAGTCCTCGGAGCGGGCCGTGCGGTGGGCGGAGATCGTGAGCGTGCCGTTGTCCACGCTGATGTCCACCGATCCGGGATCGATACCGGGCAGGTCTGCGGTGAGGACGTAGTGGTCGTCGATCTTGCACAGGTCCATCGGCATGAACCTCGGCGTGCGATTCGAACCGGTCTGACCGGTCAGCAGGTTGCGGGTCATGGAATCAAGGTCGCTGAACGGATCGAAACGGAGCACAGCAATCCACCTCCTCGTCGATCAAGAGCCCACCACCCTGGCGGGCAGCCAATCACTGTGCAGCACCGAATTTAGCACTCGAGCGCGTTGAGTGCTAGCCCCTTGTGATCTGATTTCCGCGCAGGGGGGCGTTGCATCGGTCACAGGTCAGCGTGGCGACAAAGCCTGAGCCACAGCCCATGTGGGTCACGATCACCGCCGGCCCCTCATCGGCGACGAACCACCGCTGCGCCCAGTCCAGGGCGGTGACGATGATCGGCAGGACGGCATCCCCCTTCGGTGTCAGCCGGTACTCACCGTCGAGCACGCCATTGCTCACCAGGAGCTGTAGCCGGTCGACCAGCGAAGCGGGGGGAGCGCCGAGCTGTTCGGCGAACCCGGAGAACCGGGTGGTTCCCACGAAGGCGGCCACCATGATGGCGAAGGCCCACCGGTTGCCGAGGATGCTCATCGTGTGCGGGAACAGATCCGAGGCTCCGCCGGCGCGGTCGCGGTGGGACCGGCGCCGGGTGGCGACCTCGGGTATCGAGCGTGGCCATGATCCGCTGGGTCCCCAGTGCGCGGTGAGGTCGCCGGTCGACACACGGCGGCGGCAGTTGCGGCACGTCAACGCCGGAGAACAGGCCGCACCGCACACCGCGTGCCGAATCACCGGCAACGGCTCGGGATGGTCGGGCACCCAGCTTCGTTCCCAGTGCCAGATGCTCGTCAGCACCGGCCACAGGCTCTGCGCACGCTCGGTGGCGGTGTACTCGAAACGGGGCGGGTTGTCCTGGTAACGAACACGTTCGAGCAGATCGTCGGTGGTCATCGCCGAAAGGCGTCGACTCAGCACCGAATGTGAGATGGGCAGGCGCGCGGCGAACTCGGCATACCGGGTGGCACCCAGCAGCGATTGCTGCACGATCAACAGCGTCCATTCGTCGGCGAGCACACCGAGCATGCGGCCGACGGCATTGACGTCACCGGCGGCCAGTCGGGTAGGGGTCACCGGGCCGACGTGGATCCCTCTGGCCGGAACCGTCGCAGTTCAGACCCGGGCGCCCAGGTGGAATGCGTTCCGCTGGAGACCCGTTCGGGTAGCAGCAGCTTGCACACCGGGCCGTCGGACACCCGGGCAGCGTCGAACACCAGGCAGTAGGACGCGTCGGCGGTCATATCGGTGGTGATGGTGACCAGGTAGCCGTCGTCCTCACCGCGGCTACCCACCCGCGGAGCCATGGCGGTCTCACTGCCGTACACACCCTCGCCGAACGAGAAACGCTCCTCGGCTCCGGTGTGCAGATCGTGGCGCACCAGCCCGTCGAACAGGAACCAACCCGGCTTGCCGGTGGCGGCGTAGGCGTAGCGATACGGGCGGCCGGCGTACCCGCAGTTGATCATCCCGAACTCGGTCAGGCTGTCGGACAGCTGCTCCTCGCGGGTGGCACCGGTGACGAGGTTGAACCGCCAGCGGTGCAGGCGGGTCTGCATCCCGTCGAGGGACAATCCGCGGAAGATGCGCTGCCACTTCGGATTCATCCCGTTGTCGATACCCGTGACCGGCTCGGGATCACCCTGGAAGAAGCCGTCCAGCACGATCTCGTCGCCGTCCTCGTAGGCGTTGGTGAAGTGCAGAACATAGGTGGTGTCGGCCTCGAACCATTTCACCTCCGATCCGCGGCGCGGGATCACCGCGAACCGCGACGGCAGGTCGCGGTGCAGCCTGGGGAGATGAGCGTTGTGCTTGAGGAACTCCGCGTCCCAGAACAGCGGAAAGTCGTTCAGTATCACGTAGTTCTCGGTGAACGCCATATCGTGCGGCAGGCGCGGTCCCGGCAGTTCCACGTCGACGTAGTGCACCAGGGTGTCGGTCTCGTCGACCACGCCGTAGTGCATGTAGGGCGCGTCCTTGCCGTAGTTGAAGAACAGCAGCTCGCCGGTGGCATCGTCGACCTTGGGATGTGCCGACACCCCGAGCCCGGCGGGCGTCCATGGCTGCTTGCCGAGGGTGTCTCCGGTGCGCGGGTCGATGCGGTACAGATCGCCGCACTGGTAGAAGCTCGTCAGCGCCACCCCGCGATGCACGGTGACATCGGTGCTCGACGCATCCTTCATCAGGGTGCGCGCACCCCAGCCGTGATCGCGCTGGGCCAGCTCGACGGGTTCGGCGATACCGGGCCACAGTGGTCCACCGGCTTCGTACTCGGCCAGGAATCCCTCGGTCTTGACGAACCTGTTGCGGTAGAACGCCTTACCGTCACCGAAGCCGACGATGTGCAACATTCCGTCACCGTCGAAGGGGTGATAGGCCTTGAACGCCGGGTGTAACGGGTTCTCGGTGTTGCGCAGATAGATCCCGTCCAGATCGTTGGGAATCTCGCCTTCGACGGCGGTCAGGTCGTCGGCGTCCCATTCGCAGGTCTGCGGTCGCCAGGGTCCGGTGCGGTAGGGATGATCGTCATCCTCGGGCAATGTCGACAGGTATTTGGCGACCACATCGGTGTTCACGAAACCTCCTCGGCAGAGCCGATCACGAAGCTGATGGTGGTGGCGGTGCTACCACCGAAGTTCAGGGTGCCGAAGGTCTGTGCGCCGTCGACCTGATACTCGCCGGCGGTGCCGGAGACCTGGCGGGCGGCGTCGACGATCATCCGGACACCCGTCGCCCCTACCGGATGCCCACCGCCGATCAGGCCGCCGCTGGGATTGATGGGCAACCGGCCTCCGCGCGCGATCTCACCGTTCTCGATGGCCTTCCACGATTCGCCGGGTCCGGTCAGGCCGATGTGGTCGATGGCGAGATACTCACTGGGAGTGAAGCAGTCGTGCACCTCGAACCCTTCGAGCGTGTCGAGATCGACCCTGGCGCGGGCGAAGGCGTCCTGGACGGCCCGACGCACATGTGGAAAGACGTACTCGTCGGAGCGTTCCAGCTTCTGCGCGAGCCCGAGGCCGACGGTGCGGTGGCCCCATCCCGCGATCACCGCGATGGGGCGTGCGTTGGGATGGGCCCGCAGATATGCGTCGGACACCAGCACCACGCCCGCGCCGCCGTCGGTCATCTGACTGCAGTCCAGCCGCCGGATCCGGCCCTCGACGACCGGGTTGGACTCCGGATCGACCCGCCAGGACCGGGTCTGGGCGTTGGGGTTGGACCGGGCGTTGGCGTAGTTCAGCGCGGAGATGGCGTCGAGGTGGATGGCGTCGATGCCGTAGCGGCGGTCGTACTCGTCGGCCACCCGCGAGAACATCGACGGCCACATGAACGTCGCATCCGTGCCTTCGTGTCCGGTCCAGGCGGCCGCGCCGAGGTGACGTGCCGCGATATCGCCGGGCACCGTCTTCTCCAGCTCCACCCCCAGCACCAGGGCGCTGGCGTAGGCACCCGATTTCAGATCGGCGATGGCGGACAACACTGCGGCGCTGCCCGATGCGCAGGCCGCCTCGTGCCGGGTGGCGGGAGTGCCCCACAGATCGGGCTCGACGCTGGCGGGCATCGCGCCGAGGTGGCCCTGGTTGGCGAACAACTCCCCGAAGGCGTTGGCCATGTGGAGCACTCCGATATCGGCACCGCGGGTGTGCGCGGCGGCGAGGGTCTCGCGGACCACCTCGCCGGTCAGCGTGCCGAGATCACCGCCTTCGCGCTGCACATTGCGGGCGAAGTCGCTCTGGTAACCCCCGAGTATCCACACGTTGGTGGTCATGCCGACCGACGGTACTACAACTAAGAGAGTGACTCGGGGTGATCTCACGTTTCTCCCGCCGCCGACGTCTACACAATGTGAGCGTGCGTCCCTTCGAGAGCATCGTGACCGAGTACGGCCCGATGGTGCTGCGGGTGTGTCGGGCCGTGCTCGGTCCCATCGATGCCGAGGACGCCTGGTCGGAGACCTTCCTGTCGGCGATGCGCGGCTATCCGGATCTCGACCCGGAGGCCAATGTGCAGGCCTGGCTGGTGACCATCGCGCATCGGCGGGCCATCGATATCGGCCGCTCGCAGACCCGGGCTCCCGCACCGGTCGCCCAGATCCCGGAGACGGCGCGCGTCGACGGTTTCGACCCGGATCTGTGGGGCGCGCTGGCGGCCCTTCCCGACAAGCAACGGCGCACCCTGGCCTACCGCTACCTGGCGGGCCTGCCGTACGGCGAGATCGCCGAGTTGTTGGGCGGTTCGCCCGAGGCCGCCCGCCGGGCCGCCGCCGACGGCCTCAAGACCCTGCGCACCAGTTATCCGAGGGAGTCCTGATGACCGAGATCTTCGATCGGCTGCCGGCCGACGACAGCGCGCTGAGCCGGTTACGCGACCGGTTGGCCCAGGATGCCGAACGCGCCGGCACGCTCGACGTGGCCTACCGCACCATCGATACCGCTGTCGGACCCCTGCTGCTCGCGGCGACGCCGGCCGGGTTGGTGCGGGTCGCGTTCCTCGCCCACGATCCCGAGGAGACCGAGCTCAGCAGGCTGGCGGCCAAGGTCAGCCCGCGGGTGCTTCGCGCCCCGGCCCGCCTCGACGATGCCGCCGTCCAGATCGAGCAATATCTGGCGGGCGGCCGGACCGCCTTCGATCTGCCGCTGGATCTGCAGCTCACCGGCGGATTCAGGCGGCAGGTGGTCGAACACCTGCGGCATATCGGCTACGGCCGCCGCGCGAGCTACGCCGATGTCGCCGCGGCCGTCGGGAACCCGAATGCGGTGCGCGCGGTGGGCAGCGCCTGCGGGAACAATCCGCTGCCTCTGGTCATCCCGTGTCACCGGGTGGTCCGCACCGACGGTTCCATCGGACAGTACGCCGGCGGTGCGGAGGTCAAGGCGACCCTGCTGGCGCTGGAGACGGCCTGAGCTCGTGCCTGCAAGAACGCGACGTTCGCGCCGACCGTGCGTGTAGATCGTGAGTATTGCCGAGATCACGATCTGCGTGCACCGTCGGCGGTAAACGGGTAACCCGGAGCCCGGTACGCTTTGGTACCGAAACTAAGGGGTTGTCGTGGCGCGTCTGGGCAGGGTGAACACCGTGCGGTTGACGCTGCTCGCGCTGGCCCTGTTCATTGTCGGGACCAACGCCTTCGTGATCGCCGGCCTGCTACCCAAGATCGGTGAGGGACTCGGCGTCGGGCCGGGCACCGTCGGGTACGCCATCTCCGTCTACGCCGCCGTCGTCGCGGTGGCCTCTCCCGTCGTGTCGGTCGCCTGTGGACGCATGCCCCAACAGCGGGTCATGGCGGGTGGACTCGTCCTGATCGCTATCGGCACCTTCCTGGCCGCTGCGGCCGACACCTTCGCGGTGTTCACCGCGGGCCGGGTGGTCGCCGCATTCGGTGGTGCCGCCTTGGTCCCGACGGCCATCGCGGCCGCACCCGTGCTGGTGCCTGCGGCGGTGCGTGGTCGCGCCATCGCCTTCGTCGGCATGGGATTCACCCTGGCCATGGCGATCGGGTCACCGATCGGGACCGCACTGGCCGATATCGGCGGCTGGCGGTTGCCGCTGGCCCTGCTGGCCGGCCTGGCCGCCGTGCTGGCTCCGGTACTGCTCCTGGTGGTGCGCGACGTTCCCGTCGGGGACGGGGTGCGCCTGCGCGACCGGGTGGCCGTGATGCGCAACCGGCACATCGTCTTCGCGACCGCCGCATCGCTGTTGATGATGTTGGCGTTCAACATGGTCTACATCTTCAGCGCGGTCATCACCCACGACGCGACCGGTGGTGACAGTTCGAAGACCGCCGTGCTGTTGCTGGTGTACGGCATGGCCGGCATCGCGGGCAACGTCCTGGGCGGCAGGCTCACCGACCGCATCGGTAGCCGCCGCACCCTGCAAGCGGTGCTCACCGTGCAGTGCGCGGCGTTCCTCACGCTGATACCGGCACATCATTCCGTGGTCGCCACCGCGGCGGTCTTCGCCTGCTCGGGTCTGGCCGGGACCGCGGCATCGGTGGCCATCCAGTACCGGCTCGCCGTCATCGACGCCCGGTACGCCGGTGTGGCACTGGCCTGGTACTCGACGGCGATGTACATCGGCATCTCCATCGCCCCGCTGATCGGTGCGGCGGCGTTGCCCTACGGTTTCGCGGTCCTGCTGGCTGCCGCGGCCGGCTCCATCCTGATCGCTCTGCTTGCCTCTGAGCTCGGCCATTTCCGCGAGGTCAGGAACGCGTCGGCCGCGCCGGGGGAACTGCCGCCAACAGAGCTCGGGTGTAGTCCTGCTCGGGTGCGCTGAAAAGCTCGTCCGCACTGCGATATTCCACCGTTCGACCGCCCTGCAGCACCAACACGTCATGGCTCATCCGCTCGATCACCGCGAGATCGTGCCCGATGAACAGGTAGGTCAGCTCCAGCTCGCGCTGCAGACGGGCCAACAGCTCGAGCACCGTCGCCTGCACGGACACATCCAGAGCAGCGGTCGCCTCGTCGAGGATCAGCAGATCCGGCTCTGCGGCCAGCGCACGGGCGATACTGATGCGCTGGCGCTGACCACCGGACAGCTCGTGCGGATAGCGCCCGGCGAAATCCGCATCCAACCCGACCATCTCCAGCAGCTCGGCAACGCGGGCGCGGCGCTGCGCGCGACCATCGACCAGTCGATGCACCACCAGCGGCTCCGCGATCGACACACCCACCGCCATCCGGGGATTCAGCGAAGCGAACGGATCCTGGAACACCATGCCGATACGCCGCCGATCGGCCTTGCGGGCCAACACATCGATACCGCCGAGTACCGCGCTGCCGGCATCGGGTTTCACCAATCCGGTCAGCGCGGCCGCCACCGTCGACTTCCCCGATCCTGATTCGCCGACCAGACCCAGCGTCGTGCCGCGGCGGATCTGGAACGACACATCGTCCACCGCGCGCACACCGCCGTAGCGCACCGCGAGGCCCCGGACGTCGAGGAGCACATCGGTGTCGGCCGCGGGCTCGGGTGGGCCGGTGCCGTCGAGTAGCGGGCGCGCCGCCAGTAGTTCGCGGGTGTAGTCCTGGCCGGGTGCGTCGAAGATCTGGTCGATCGTGCCCTGCTCAACGACGCTCCCGTCGCGCAGCACGGTCACGGTGTCGGCCACCTCCCCGATGACGCCCAGATCGTGGCTGATCCAGATGACCGCGGTGCCGAAGTCGCGCTGCAATTCGCGCACCAGATCGATGATCTGGGCCTGGGTGGTGACATCCAGTGCGGTGGTCGGCTCATCGGCGACCAGCAGTCCCGGGTCGCAGGACAGCGCGATCGCCACCATCACCCGCTGCCGCTGACCGCCCGAGAGTTGGTGCGGATAGGACTGCAGCCGCTTCTGCGGGTCCGGAAGCCCCACGGCGGTCAGCAGTTCCAGCGCGCGCTGCCGGGCTGCCCGGCGCGTCATCCTGCGGTGTGTTTCCAGCGATTCGGTGATCTGGCGTTCGACGGTCAGCAACGGGTTGAGCGACGTGCCTGGATCCTGGAAGACGAAACCGATCCGACCGCCGTGCACTCCGCGCAGCGTCCGGGCCGAGGCGCCGATGAGTTCCTGTTCTCCGGCAAGGACACTCGATCCATTCACCACCGCACCGGGTGCATCCAACAGGCCGGTGGCCGCCAGTACGGTCATCGACTTGCCAGATCCTGACTCCCCGACGATGCCGACGGTCTGTTCGGGCTCCACCGCCAACGACACTCCGCGCACGATCTCACGGCGTCCGATCCGCACCGAGAGATCACTTACCGTCAGAATGTTCACCGAGCTCTCCGGGCCTCGATCATGGTGCGCTGCTTGGGGTCCAGCACGTCGCGCAGCCCGTCGCCGAGAAGATTGAGCGCCAGCACGATCAGGAAGATCGCCAGACCCGGGAACACCGCCATCCACCAGGCCAACGTCACGAAACCCTGTGCGTCGAAGATCATCCGACCCAGTGAGGGTTGCGGGGGCTGGATACCCAGCCCGAGAAAGGACAGCGCGGCCTCGGCCAGGATCGCGAACGCCAGTGACAGTGAGGTCTGCACGATCAGCGGTCCGCTGATATTCGGCAGGATGTGACGGGTCAAGATATACCGCGAGCCGGTGCCCAACGTGTACGACACGGACACATAGGGTTCCACCCGCACCGACAGTGTGCTGGCGCGCGCCACCCGGGCAAAAATCGGGGTGTAGACGACCCCGATGGCCAGCATGGTGGTGCCGATCCCCGGGCCGAGCACCGCGACGATCGCCAGCGCCAGCAGCAGCACCGGGAACGCGAACATCACGTCGACGATGCGCATCAGCACGGTGTCCACCCAGCCGCCCTGGCGGCCTGCCAGGTATCCGGCTATCACGCCGACCGTCACACCGATGACGGCGGCGAAGGCGACGCTGACCACCGCGACCTTCATCGAGGCCTGAACGGCGACCATCACCCGCGAGAGCAGATCGCGGCCCAGTTCGTCGGTGCCGAACCAATGTGCGCCGCTGGGCGGTCGGAGGGCCTGCGGCACGTCGATATCGTTGACGCCGTACGGCGCGATCCATTGAGCGGCAACGCTGATCACGATGACTGCTGCCAGCACGGCTGCGCTGATCAGCGTCACCGGGTTGCCGGCCAGCAGCCGCCAGGCGTTCACTCGGGTCATGACAGCCGGATCCTCGGGTCGACGATGGCGTACAACAGATCCACCAGCAGGTTGATCGTCAGGAACAGCACGGCGATCAGCAACACCGCGCCCTGGATCACCGGGTAGTCGCGGGCGGCCACCGAGGTGTAGACGAGCCTGCCGATACCTGGCCAGGCGAACACCACCTCGACCACGATGACGCCGCCGAGAATGGTGCCCAGCTGGATTCCGGTGATGGTCAGGATGGGCACCAGAGCGTTGCGCACCGTGTGTCGCAGTGTCACGGTGCGCGGCGGCAAACCCTTCGATCGGGCGGTGCGCACATAGCCCATGGCCGCCACTTCCAGTACGGCAGAACGGATATAGCGGGTCATGATGGCCGCGGCGACCACCCCCACCGTCAGGCCGGGCAGGATGATGTGTCGCAACCAGCCGGCGGGATCCTCCAGCAGCGGTCGATATCCCGAGGTGGGCAACCAACCCAATGTCGTGGAGAACAGCGATATCAGCAGGATGCCCAGCCAGAAGTCCGGGACCGACACGCCGAATTGGCTGGTGACCCGCACCAGCGCATCGCTCGCCCGGCCCTCGTTCAGGGCCGCCCACGTGCCTGCGGGCAACGCGATCAGCAGGGCGAGCGCGATACCCACAAGGGCCAGCGAGACGGTGGCAGGCAGGCGTTCCATCAGGACCTCGGTCACCGGGGCACCGTTACGGAAGCTGACGCCGAGGTCGCCGGTCACCGCGCGCCCCAGATACTGGAAGAACTGGGTCAGCAGCGGCTGGTCCAATCCGCTCGCTGCGCGCAGGGCGTCGTAGGCCTGCGGGGTGTAGCGGGTGCCCAGCGCGATGCGCACCGGATCACCGGGAACCAGATGCACCAGGGTGAAGACCAGGATCACGACACCGATGAGGACCACCGCCGAATAGGCCAACCGGCGGGCCAGGAACTTCACGATCGTCACGGCTCACCACCCAGTGACGCGTCCCGGAATCGGATGGCCTTGTCCCGACGGGCCTCGTATCCGTGCAGGTTCGGTGTCCACGCCTGCAGCACCGCGGGGTTGTACAGAAAGATGTAGCTCACCCCGTCGGCGATCAGGGTGGCCGCGGTGGCGTAATCGCGTTTGCGTGCCTGCGGATCGACCTCCGAGCGTCCGGCATCCAGTGCGGCGTCGACGCGCGGATCGGAGAACTTCTGCGCGTTGTTCGCACCGTCGGTGTGGTGCTGGGCGTAGTAGAAGTCGTCCGGGTCGATGTTTCCGAGCCAACCCATCATCAGCATGTCGAAATTGCCGTTGTTCTGCTCGTCCAGCCAGGTGGCGAAGTCCACCGTGCGGATGTTGACCGTGATGCCCAGTGGTTCCAGATTGTCGGCGACCACCTGTGCCGCGGTCACCGTCTGCGGATACTCGCTGGTGACCAGCATGTCCATGCGGTCCGGGGTCGCACCCGCCTCGGCGAGCAATTGCTTGGCCCGGTCGATATCGCGGGTGTACCGGTCGTAGGGAGTGAACCACGGGTTGCCCTGCGGGATCGCCAACTGGTTCGCCTCGGCGGTGCCGTAACTGGTGGCCTGCACTATCGAGGGCCGGTCGACGGCGTAGGCGATGGCCTGGCGGACCCGGACGTCATTCCACGGTGGGCGAGCGGCGTTGAGCGCGAAGTACCAGTAGTCATTGCTCGGGGTGCGGGCCAGTCGCAGGGAGTCATCACCCTCCAACTGAGGTACTCGCTGCGGGGGCACCGCATCGGTCCAGTCGACCTCGCCGGCCTGCAGCGCGGCCAGCGCCGTGGAGGTCTCGCTGATGAACCGGAAGGTGACACCCGGCAGTTTCGGGGCCCCGCCCCAGAACTTCGGATTGGCCGTCAGGGTGATCGAGTCACCGCTCTGCCGCCCGGCGAAGGCAAACGGACCGGTGCCGATCGGGTGGGTCGCGATGGAGCCGTCCTCGACGTTGCGACGCGAGACGATCGCCATTCCCTTGAATCCGCCGAGGTTGGTCAGCAGGTTCGGGGTGGGCCGGGAGAGGCTGATCCGGACGGTGCCGGGGTCGATCGCGTCGACAGCAGTGACCGCAATGAACTTGTCGACGGTGGACAGTTTCTCGTCGATGATTCGCCGGTAGGAGTAGACGACGTCATCGGCGGTCAGCGGGCTGCCGTCGTGGAAACTCACCCCGGGGCGCAGGTGGAACGTCCAACTGAGCTGGTCTGGCGCGGTCTCCCATGACTCGGCCAACGCCGGTGCCATGTTGAGGTCGGCATCGGGTTCGACCAGCGTGTCGAACACGTTCTCCAGCACCTCGAAGGAGAAGTAGGCGCTGGTCTTGTGGGGGTCGAGCTGGTCGGGCTCGCCGGCGATGGCGGCGATCAGGTTCCCCGAGCCCTGCCCCAGGTCCACTCCTCGGCCCGGCGAACACGCCACGCAGGCCACCACGAGCACGGCCGCAATGAGGGCAGCCAGGGTCCGCATGGGAAACCTGTACCCCAACCTGGGATGGACTACACCGCACTGACCTGTGTGAACGACGGCGGCTGCGCACGATGGCCAGTCCTTGCAGCTGACCTCGGATACCGGGTTCGTCGTCTGCCCGTGTTGTGCGGATAGACTCTGGCCGTTGCCACCTTCGGGTGGGTAAAGATGTTCGGAGGTATCGATGAGTAGCCAGCAAGACCCCAGTCCCAGCCGTGCAGCGGCTGTCGGCGAGGTCGAGGAACGTCGTGTCGGCGATATCAGCGTGGTTGCTGTGAGCGGAACGGTCGACATGTTGACGGCTCCGAAGCTGGAAGCGGCCATCGCGGCAGCGGCGCAGAGCTCGCCGTCGGCGGTCGTCGTCGATTTCACCGCCGTGGAGTTCCTGGCGTCCGCCGGGATGGGAGTCCTGGTCGCGGCTCACGGTGACCTCTCGCCGGGCGTGAAACTGAGCGTGGTGGCCGACGGACCGGCGACCAGCCGACCGCTGAAATTGGTGGGCATCGCCGATATCGTCGACCTCTACGCCACGCTGGACGAAGCGCTGGCAGCGTTGCAGAGTTAGAAAAGTCGGCGAACGGGTAGCCAGCAGTCCGACATGACAGAGCAAGGCGCCTCCGCTAGCTTCGCCAAGGTCGGCGTCCCCGCCGATCCGCAACTCGCCGCCCAGGTGCGGGAGGAGTTCGCGGCGTGGTTACGGGATCATTTTCAGCTGGATCCGGAGAAGTCGAGCGACGTGCTCCTGGCGGTCTATGAAGCGTTGGCCAATGCCGCCGAGTTCGCCTATGTCGGCGCACCGGAGCCAGGTCGCATGCACATGCACGCCGCCTTCGATTCCGGCGACGGCAGTCTGCAGGTCACGATCACCGATGAGGGTGTGTGGCGGACGAAAGACGAGACCATGGTCGATTCCGCGCGCGGGCGGGGGCTACCGCTGATCCACGCGCTCAGCGACCGAGCCGAAATCGACACCACTCCGACCGGCACCAGCGTCCGGTTGGAGTGGGATCACATCACCCCCAACCACAGCTCAGAACTGCGGTAGCCGCACCACCTGGACGAAGAACTCGTCGATCTGCCGCACCGCGCTCATGAACTGGTCCAGGTCCACCGGTTTGGTCACGTAGGCGTTGGCGTGCAGCTTGTAGCTGCGCAGGATGTCCTCCTCGGCCGAGGACGTCGTGAGAACCACGATCGGGATGTGGCACAGACTCTCGTCGTTCTTGATCTGCTCCAGCAGCTGCCGACCGTCGTACTTGGGCAGGTTGAGGTCGAGCAGGATCAGATCCGGCCGCGGCGCATCGGCGTACTCGCCGCGTCGGTAGAGGAAGTCCAGCCCCTCCTGACCGTCGTGCGCTACGTGCAGATTGTTCTTGATCTTGTTGTGCTCGAACGCTTCCCGTGTGATCAGTTCGTCACCCGGGTCGTCCTCCACCAACAGGATGTCGATTGCGCGCCCCTCGGGTAGCTTCATCGGTTGGTTCCTTCCAACTGGGCATCTGGCGCCCTGCCGGGCGCCAGATTGGGTTCGGTGACCGGAGTCTTGGGCAGGGTGAAGACGAAGCGGGTGCCGTCGGTGTAGTCGGTATCGATGCCGATGGTGCCGCCGTGATGCTCGATGATTTTCTTGCACAACGCCAAACCGATGCCGGTGCCCGCATACGCGTCGCGGCCGTGCAGGCGCTGGAAGATGACGAACACCTTCTCGATGAACTCGGCGCTGATCCCGATACCGTTGTCCGACACGGTGAAAACCCAATTCTCGGCATTCTCACCGGTACCTTCGTGGCACTCGATCAGTACCCGGGGCGTGACCCCGTCGCGATGGAATTTCACGGCGTTGCCGATGAGGTTCTGCCACACCATGGTCAGCAGCGTCGGGTCGCCGTCGATGGTGGGCAGCGGTTCGTTCGGGCGGACGATCGCGGCGCCGGACTCCTCGATGGTGCTGCTGAGGTTGTGCATCGCGGCGTCCACGGTGGCATCCAACGCGACCTCGGTGATGGTGGCGTTGAGCCGGCCGACCCGAGAGAAGGTCAGCAGATCGTTGATGAGGATCTGCATCCGTTTCGCACCGTCTACGGCGAAAGCGATGTATTCGGTTCCCCGTTCGTCGAGTTTGTCGCCGTAGCGCTTCTCCAGCAGTTGGCAGAAAGAGGCCACCTTGCGTAGCGGTTCCTGAAGGTCGTGGGATGCGACGTAGGCGAACTGCTCCAGCTCGGCGTTGGAACGCCGCAATTCGTCGGCCTGTTCGTCAAGGGCGCTGCGGGCGGCACGGGAAATCTCCAGCTCGTCGACGATGCGCTGGCGCATGTTCTCGACGTCGGTGGCCATCGCACGGATATCCCTGGGCCCACTCGGGATGATGCGTTCAGCGAAGTTGCCCTCGGTGATCCGTCGGCACGCCGCGGCCAGTTGCGACAACGGTCGGTTCACCGCCGCGCGCATGACCACCGCCAGCAGCACCGCGGTGGTGACGAACGCCAGGATCATGGCCACCAGGGTGGCGTCGCGCCACTGGCGGATCTGCTCCAGGTGGGCAAGGCCGGCCTCCCTGGCTTCGCTCAGATGATCGTTCTGAACGGCGAACAACGAGCGCAGCCGATCGAAGAGGGCCTTGCCCTCCTCGATCCCGGCCTCTTCGGTGGCCCGGGTCGGCGCCGCACTGGCCAGTAGGGGATCGGCGTATTCGACACGCCAAGTCTGCGCGGCGGCCTCGATGTTGTCGAGGTCGTCGAGCAGGTCCGGATACTCGCCGATGGTGTCCCGGATCTCCTCCACGGCGGCGGCCTCGGCGGTACGGCCGTCGTTGTAGGGGTCCAGGAAGCGGCGGTCGGCGGTGATCAGGTAGCCCCGGACGGCGGTCTCCTGGTCGCGCAGTGCGGCCTGGAGTTGGTAGGCCGCGACGCGGGCGGGCTGGACGCCGTCGCGAAGCCGGTTGGACACCTTGTCGGCCTGGCTCACCAGGATCGTCGTAGCCACCGCGCAGGCCAGCACGGCGGTACCGATGACCGCGAGCACCAGGTTCTGCCAACCCTGAACCGTCAGCTTCATGTCCGTGATCGCTCCACTCGGATGACGGCGATGTCGTCGGTGAGGCCGCCGTGTTGCTGCGCGCGGGCCTCCGCATGTTCGATGAGTGCCTCGACGAACTCGGCATCGGGCAGGGCGGCCAGGGAACGCGCGATGGAGAGCAGCCCCTGTTCGCCGAGCCGCTCCTCGCCAGGACCGGAATGCCCTTCGAAGAGGCCGTCGGTCAACAGCAGCAGTCCGTGATCCTCGGGCAGCTGATATTCGTTGACCGGCCATTCGGTGGCACCCAGACCGAGCGCCTTACCCGCGACGGGCTCGAGCCACTCCACCGTGCCGCCGCCCTGCAGCAACATTCCGGGATGGCCGGCGCGGAGGATGGTGAACGCCCCGGTATCCGGTTCGAGGGCCACGCTCGACAACGTGGCGAAGATGCCCTTGTGTGGGCGTTCGCTGACCAGGATGCGGTCCAATTCGCGCATTCTTTCGTTTCCGCGCAATCCGGCGAACGTGAGGGCCCGCCAGCCGATACGCAGCGCTACGCCGAGGGCGGCTTCGTCGGGGCCGTGACCCGCGACATCGCCGATCATGACGTGCACGGTTCTGTTGGGGGTCTGTACGACGTCGAAGAAGTCGCCTCCTACCAGGGCGTCCTGGCGACTGGGGCGGGATCGGGTGACGATGCTGACCCCCGGTGAGTCCAGCAGGACGGGCGAGGGGAGCAGGCCGCGCTCCAGCCGGGCGTTCTCCATGGCGCGCATCTGGCTGGCGTGCAGGTCGACGGTGGCGATCTCGGCGCGCTTGCGCTCGATGGCGTAGAGCACCGCGCGCCGCAGCATCTCCGGGTCCACACGGTCTTTGACCAGGTAGTCCTGTGCGCCGGAGGTCATCGCGTTGACTCCGAAGTGCTCATCGGAGTGCCCGGTGAGCACGATGATCGGGATCGACGAGTCCAGGCTGCCGATGCGATGAACGGCGTCCATGCCGTTGGCGTCGGGCAAGTTCAGGTCGAGAAGTATGCAGTCCGGTCGATTCTGGGCGACAGCGCGTTCGGCATCGCCGATCGACTGCGACCAGTTGAACTGGAATCCGGCGCCGGCATCTTCGATCAGCTCCTCGACGAGCAACGCGTCGCCACGGTCATCCTCGACCAGTAGCAGGGACAACGGCGCTCGCCCTATAGGCGAGGCAACATTGAGCCCGGGTGAAGCCAGCGGACGCTGCGGTGCGGGCATGAAAGGTGAACGTCCCCCACCTGAGGCCCCGGCCCCGGTCTCGCTGAATCTCCTGCTTACTGACAACACTCATGACCCTACCCATAAGTCACCCCACAGGGACGCCAGGCTGATCTTGTTCGTCGCTGATTGGCCGAACACGCTCGTCGACGGTGCGGTCACCCGCCAGGGGCCACGAGCTGTGAGAATCGGACGAGCCGACGCGCTTCGGCGCGTAGCGTTCGACCGGTCGATCCGTCCAGATCCACACCCCAGGAGCTACCGGTGCACTATCGCCCCGACGACACCGCCGTGGTCGTCATCGACCCGCAGAACGATGTCCTGAGCCCGGCGGGGAAGAACTGGGCTGTGCTCGGCGCAAGCGTCACCGAGAACGATGTGGTGGCACACCTCGCGCAGATTCTCGGTACCGCCCGGGACAACGGTTTCGGAGTGTTCGTCTCACCGCACTACTTCTATCCGCACGACCACCGCTGGGCTTTCAATGGACCGCTGGAGGATGACGAGTTGAGCTCGGGCACCTTCGGCCGCACCGGGGTGCTGAACCTGGAGGGCCTGGCGGGCTCGGGTGCCGACTGGGTCGCCGAGCTCGCACCGTTCATCGAGGACGCGGCGACCACCGTGGTCAGTCCGCACAAGGTGTGGGGTCCGCAGACCAACGATCTGGTTCTGCAGTTGCGCAAGCGGCGAGTGCAGCGGGTGATCCTGTGCGGGATGCTCGCCAACATATGCGTCGAGTCGCATCTGCGAGATCTGCTGGAGCAGGGTTTCGAGGTTGCCGTCGTCCGCGATGCGACCGCCGGTCCGCGACATCCGGTGCGTGGTGACGGATATCAGGCCGCACTGGTGAATTTCGCCTATCTCGCGCATGCGGTACCGGACACCGCCGAGATCGTGGCGGCGATGGCACGCCGGCAGGGTTGATGGCCCGTCATGCCGGACACCGCGCGGGATCCGAGGTTGGTGTCGATCAATGTCGGTATGCCCCAGGATGTGCCGTGGCAGGGCAGGGTTGTGAGAACCGCGGTGTACAAGACGCCGGTGTCTGGGCCGGTCACGGTGCGCAGGTTCAATATCGACGGTGATGGGCAGGGTGACCTGGTCGGGCACGGTGGCGAACAGCGTGCGGTCCTGGTGTATCAGCTCGGATCATATGAGCACTGGTCGACGGTGCTGGATCGAGATGACTTGCGGCCGGGGCATTTCGGTGAGAACTTCACGGTCTCGGGCCTCGCCGACGACGAGGTGTGCATCGGGGACAGATTCCGCGTCGGGGCGGTGGTGCTGGAGGTCACCCAACCGCGGGTCACCTGCTACCGCGTCGGGCTCCGACTCGGTGAGCCACGCATGGCGGCGCTGCTGGTCGCCGACCGCCGCCCGGGTTTCTACTGCCGCGTCATCGAGGAGGGCGAGGTGCAGGCCGGGCAGCTGATCACCAAGGTCGCTGCCGATCCCGAGCAGGTGTCGGTGGCCGAGATCGATGCCCTGCTCTACCTTCCCGGCCATTCCCCCGAACTGCTCGCGCGGGCGCTGCGGATCCCTGCGCTGAGCCCGGGTTGGCAACGGTCACTGCGCGCGCTCGCCGAGCGGGCCGAGCAGCGGCCCCATTCCACCGGTAACCCCGGCCTGACCTCGGCCGCGGCTTCGCCCCAGGCATGGACCGGGTTCCGTGGACTCACGGTGCGCACCCTGGAACCTGCGGGCGCCGATATCGTCGTGCTGACGTTGGGCGATCGCGACGGGGACACACTGCCGGTATGGCGGCCGGGGCAATACATCACCGTGCGCCTGATGCCGCAGGTCGGGCCGCCGGTCATCCGCAGCTATTCACTGTCCAATCTGCCGGGGTCATCGGAGTTCCGAGTCGCCGTCAAACGCCTCACCGGTGGCGCAGCCGGGGAATACCTGCACACTCGGGTGGGGGTGGGCGATGTCGTGGATGTGGCCGCGCCGCGTGGTGCGTTCAGCCTCAACGACGGTGCGGACCCGGTGGTGCTGCTGTCGGCCGGTATCGGTGTGACACCACTGTTGTCGATGCTGCATATGCTCGCCGAACACCGTTCGGCGCGCGAGATCTGGTGGATTCACGGGTCGCGTGACGGTGGGGAACACGTCTTCGCCGAGGAGATCCGGACGTTGATCGAGCGACTGCTCGGTGCGCACAGCCACACGTTCTACAGCCGCCCGGGTGCGTCGGATCGTCTGGGTGTCGACTATGACGGCGCCGGACGGATATCCGTGGAAACACTGCGCGGACTGGGTGTTCCGCTGAGCGGAGACATATATGCCTGTGGTCCAACCGGTTTCATGAAGGATCTGGTGGCCGGACTGGAGCAATTCGGTGTCGGCACCGGGCGATTGCGCACCGAGACCTTCGGCGCCGCCGCCGCGGTCAATCCCGGCGTGGCGGGGGTGGGGTCGGTCGGTGTGCACCCGCCCGCCGAGACCGGCTCGGGTCCTGCGGTGTCCTTCGCCCGTAGCGCGTTGACCGTGCCCTGGAGTCGGCGTTACAACAGTCTGCTGGAGATCGCCGAGGCCTGTGACGTGCCGACCAGATGGTCATGTCGCACCGGGGTCTGCCACACCTGCGAAACGGGCCTGCTCGCCGGTGAGGTCAGCTATGACCCGGACCCGCTCGAACCACCCGCCGACGGAAATGTGTTGCCGTGCTGCGCGCGCCCGGTCGGGGCTGTGGTGCTGGACATGTAGAGCCGGTGCGCAGCGCGCTCGCTCCGTCCGCGGGGTCGTGGCAGGTGGCTAGAATCTCGCGGATGTATCTCTGCAGAACCGTCCAGGTGAGGCGATGAGCACCGAGTCGCGCCGTTCGCAGCGGCAACGCGTCGAGGAGTCCTCGCGCCGACTTGCCGAAGCCGCAATCGAACTCATCGCCGAGAAGGGATACAACAACGCGACAGCCCAGGAGATCGGCATCAGGGCGGGCTACAGCCGGGCCATGGTGCGCGAACGGTTCGGGTCCAAGGAGGCGTTGCTGGAGACGGTGCTCCAGGAGTACGAGCGGCGCATCGAGGTCGGGCCCGAGCCGGATGCATCGGGTCTGCAGAGAGTGCTCGCACCGGTGATGGCGCTGCGTGAATTCGCCGCAGAGGACCCACGGTTGTTGCGCGCGGCGCTGACGCTGAATTTCGAGGCCTTGCATGACCACGACATCCTCCGGCCGCGCATCGAGGGATGGCTCGCGCGGACGCGCACCGGACTTCGCCAGGCGATTCTCGACGGGCAGGCTGATGGTTCGGTGGCGCCGGACTGTGACGCCGACGAGATCGCATCGGAGCTGACCGCCGCAGCCATCGGATACTCCTATGCGTGGCTGCTGAATCCGGAATCGACGGATTTCGTCGAGACGTTGAGTCGTCTGCACGACCGATTGTTCACACGGCTGACGGACGGTCATCGATGACTGCGGCGATCAGCCGATCACGGCGCGGACCGCGCTGACCGCATCGCAGTCGGCGATGATCGCAACGCTGCGCTCCATCAGAACCTGCAAAAGTTCTCGCCCGCGGTCGTTGACGTTGTCCCAGGACATCATCGCTGCCAGCGGCAACGCGATCTGTATGACCGTGGCGATCTGGAACTGTTGCCAGGCCTGGTCGAACGGGTAGTCGATACCCAGTCCCGCCAGGGTGCTGAGGTAATGGCGGACCAGTTCGATTTCCCGCCCGTCCCGTTCCGCCGGCGACATACCTTGGCCCACAAGGTAGGCGACATCCCAGATGCCGCATCCGCGACCGGCGAACTGGAAATCGACGGTGACATGTGAGCCATCGTCGGCGAAGAACAGGTTGTCGGCGCGCAGGTCACCGTTGACCAGCGTCGTGGGCGTGGTGAGTGCCGACAGCAGGTGGGGTGCCGACGTGGTGTAGTCGTCGATCAACGTCGCGAGATCGGCCGGCACATCGGCGCGGCCATGCCGGGCGAACACCGCCCAACCGGCGGCGGTGCCTGCGCTGAAGAGGCCGGCCATCCGCGCGTCATCGAGGTTCAGGAAGGCTGGGTGGCGGGTGGCCTGGGGCGTCGTATCCCAACCCCAGGCATGGAAGCGGGCCGTTTCTGCAAGCACTGCACGGGCCCGGTCGAAACTCAATCCGACCACCTGGTCGGCATTTTCGAGAGCGCCTACGTCCTCCATGACGATGACGAACTCGCCGGTGGCGGAATCGAACTCGGCGGCGTGCGCGCGTGGGGAGCGCAGGGGCGCCGACGTGGTGACCTCGTTGTAGAACGTCACCTCTCGCTCGTAGAGCCGGATCGAGGCGGCCAGTAGCTGGTAATCGGGGTAGTCGGTGGGGAACTTGGCGATCACGCTGGCCGGGCCCGCGCCGTCGAGAACGAGGTGCACCCGGTACAGGAACGATGCGAAGCCGACGCCCTCGGCGATGCGCTGCGCGCGCAGATCGGTGACGCGTGTACCCGGTGCGATGGCACCGGATGCCGTGAGGATCTCGATGAGCCAGTCCGTCGTCAGCTCGGATGCCGCGCGCGGGAAGAGCGATGTAATCGAGGTCATATTCGAAATCTAGTTGTTAACTTGTGTGCAAGCAAGTAAAAATGTGGTCATGGTTACACCACAGCCGACCGCGCCGACACCGAGTGCGCCGATGGCCGATCCGCGCAGCATCGTTGAGCTATACAACTTCGAGCTGTGGAATGCACAGAACTACGCCATCGGCGAGCAGATCATCGGTGATCGGATCATCCGGAACACACCGGGTGGGCGCACCGTGCTGACCCATGACGAGGCGGTCCAGCGGGTGCGCGATCTGTGGGCGAGCGTGCAGAGTGTGCACTTCACACTGCCGCATATCGTCGCCGACGATGAGCTGTGTTCGATTGTCTACCAAGCGGACATCGTCAATCGCGACGGAACATGCGATGTCATCTCATCGATCGAGGTCTACCGGGTCGTCGCGGGACGCATCGTCGAGGTATGGAATCCCTGCATCTACGACCATGACCGATGGCCCGAACTCGCCGAGGAGGCAACGCTGTGACCGTGACCCAGATACCCGAGCTGGGCTTCTACACCCTTGGCGGGCAGCCGGAATCACCGCGCGTGATGATCGACGAGATCCGCCGCGCCGAAGAACTGGGGCTCGGCCACGTATTCATCTCCGAGCGCTTCAACACCAAGGAGGCGTGCACCCTGTCCGGGGCCGCGGCCGCGGTGTCCGACCGGATCGGCATCGCCACCGGCGCCACCAATCACAACACCCGACACCCCATCGTCACCGCCGCCTACGCGCTCACCATGTCGCGCCTCAGCGAGGGCCGCTTCACCCTCGGTATCGGCCGGGGTGTGCCGCCACTGCAGGATGCGTTCGGGATGTCGCGCATCACCACCGCGCAGATGGAGGACTTCGTCGGGGTGATGCGCCGACTGTTCCGGGGTGAGACCATCGTCGGCCACGAGGGCCCGATGGGCAGGTTTCCGTTGCTGCGGCTCGGCCAGGACTACGACGTCGACATCCCGATGGGCATGGTCGCCTTCGCGCCGAACTCCCTGGAACTGGGCGGTCGCGTCATGGATCAGGTCATCCTGCACACCTTCTTCACCGACGAGACACTGGCGCGCTGCGTGAAGACGGTGAAATCCGCGGCCGAGCGGGCCGGCCGAAACCCGGACGACGTGAAGGTGTGGTCATGCCTGGCGACCATCGGGGACCACCTTCCCGAGGAGATGCGGCTGCGTAAGCTCGTCGGCCGATTGGCCACCTACCTGCAGGCCTACGGCGACCTGCTGGTGCGGACCAATCAATGGGATCCCGCTGTCCTGCAGCGCTTTCGCGATGACGAGGTGGTGCAGAGCTTCTACGTCGGTGGGCTGCAGGCGATCGACAGCCCCACCACCCCCGTCGAGAAACTCGAGCATATTGCGACCTTGCTGCCCCCGGAGTGGACGGCACCGGCGGCCACCGGAAGTCCGCAGGAGTGCGTCACCACCATTCGTGAGCAACTGGCGCTCGGTGCCGACGGGGTGATCCTGCACGGCGCCACGCCGACGGAGCTGGAGCCGATCCTCGCGGCGTACTGATACCGCCGGTGTCAGCCCGACTGCCTGATCAGCAGCCACACCAGATACGCGCCGCCGATACCCCAGGTGATCACGCCGACCGGCAGTTGGCCGGGCAGCAGGTGCTGGGCCGCGGCATCGGAGGCGGCCAGGATCGCCGCGCCCATCGCCGCCGACGGGGCCAGCCGCAGCCCTCCGCCGCGGGTGATCTGGGCGGCCAGTTGCGGTGCGGCCAGCGCCACGAAGCTGATGGGTCCGGTGAAAGCGGTTGCCATGGCGACGCATCCAACACCGACGGCCAGCATCAGCACCCGCGTGGCCTCCATGCGCAGGCCGAGCGCGGCGGCGACGTCATCGCCAAGCTGCGCCACCGGCATCCGCCGGGCGATCATGGCAATCGGCACGACCAACACGGCAGTTCCGGCGAGGACCACCAGAACTTGGCCGTTGGTGACATTGGCGAGGGTGCCCGCACCCCATGCCGCGGCCGATATGGCGACCTGCAGATTGGCCTTGAGGATCATCCAGGTGTTGACCGCCTCGATCATGATCGCGACCGCCACGCCCACGATGATCAGCCGGAAACCGGCGATACCGCGTTTGAAGGCAAGCAGATACACGATGGCGGCGGTCGCGAAGCCGCCGGCGACCGCGCCGACGGCGAGGAGCGCGCTCGAGTGCGCACCGACGAACAGGATCACCACGAGCGCGCCGAAGTAGCAACCCGAATTGAAGCCGATGACATCGGGACTACCCAGCGCATTCTTGGTGAGCGATTGGAAGATGGCACCCGAGATACCCAGCAGCGCACCGAGTATCAGCGCCATCAACACCCGCGGCGCTCGCCACTCGCGGACCACCACGATGTCGAACGGTGCCCCGCTGCCGAACACCGCGCGCAGCACGTCCCATGGAGCGATGTCGTAATCGCCGGCACCGAGGCTGAAGATCGACACCACGAGCGCCGCGAGAATCAGCACGGCGGTGGTGACCACGGAGATGACGTCGATGCGTAGGTTTCGCCATCTCAACGTGGGGCGCCCGAAATCGACGTGATCGGTCCCCGTAGTCACGGGCGGGGTCACGGTTGGATCGCCGTCTTGCGCCGGACCAACCAGATCAGGGCGGGTGCGCCCAGGAATGCGCTGACGATCCCGACGGGCAGTTCCGCCGGGCGCAACGCAATCCGGCCGAGGACGTCCGCGGCCAGCACCAGCGCAGGGGCCGCGATCGCCGAGATGAGCAGGATCCACCGTTGGTTCGCGCCGACTAGCCAGCGGGCGATGTGCGGGATCATCAGCCCCACGAAGACAATCGGGCCGGCCGCGGCGGCCGCCGCGCCGCACAGCAAGGTGATGGCGATGAGGCCGAGGGTGCGCGTCCGGGCCAGCTGAGTACCCAGTGCGCGCGCCATATCGTCACCGAGGGCGATCGCGTCCAACCCACGGGCCACCGATGCGGTGATCGCCAGTCCGACGAGGACGAACGGCAGCACCGCGATGGTGACATCCCAGCCGCGTCCGGCGATCGATCCGGCGTCCCAGGCGCGCATCTGGTCGAATGCCGACGGGTTCAACAGGGTCAGGGCCAAGGTGAACGCGGTGAAGACGGCGCCGATGGCGATTCCGGACAACGTCAGCCGGATCGGTGTCGCGCCCCAGCGCCCCGAGCGGCCGATGGCGTAGACCATCGCCATGGCCACGGCGGATCCGATGAGTGCGAACCACAGGTATTGGTGGATGGACCGCAACCCGAACACGCCGACCGCAACTGCCACGCTGAACATCGAGCCGGGGGTGATGCCCAACACGACGGGATCGGCCAGCGGATTGCGGGTGACGGCCTGGATCATCGCGCCGCCGACGCCGATCGCCACGCCGACCACCAGGCCCAGCACCGTTCGGGGAATGCGGGCCGCACGGACCACGACTTCGTTGTCGGATCCCTGGTAGTCGAAAAGCGCCCGCATGACCGTCGATATCGGGATGTCGCGGGTGCCGACGGCGGCGCTGGCGATACAGGCGAGAAGCAGGACGAGACAGAAGACGGCCAGCCAGGCCAGGCGAGTCCGGGTGTTCGTGGCGCGCGATTCCCGCGCGACGGGGGACGGGGACTGGACGGCTTCAGCACTCATCGGCGTGACAGCCCGTCATGTCCGGTCATCCAGCGGATGGTCGAGTTCATCGCGGCCCAGCCGGGCGGCGAGGTGCGCGATCACCGCGAACACCACCGGTGCCACGCCCGCGACGATGAACACACCGGTCGTCCCGATCAGATGCGCGGCGGGGACCGCCAGCGCCAGCGACGCCGGCATCATCACCAGGCTCACGAAGAAGTCCAGACTTGAGGCGCGGCCGAGCATCTCGGCCGGCACGCGCCGCTGCAGCAGCGTTCCCCAGATGACCTGACCCGCTTCGGAAGTGGCGCCGACAACCACCATCACCGCGGCGATCATCCAGATCGCGTCGGTGTAGCCGATCAGGGCAAGCGGCAGCGCGCCCAATCCCCACAGCACCAGCATGACGGTGATGTAGCGGCGTGGCAGTGGGCGCGAGGCCACCAGCAGCGCGCCCACCGCGCCGGCCACCCCGAACACCGCCAGCACGGTCGCGTGATGTCCAGGGGCCCCGCCGATATCGCGGATCACGAAAGGCAACAGCACCTCGATGGGGCCGACGACGACGAGCACATTGCCCACGGCGAACAACAGTGTCGCGAAGAACCACTTGGTGCGATACATGTAGCGCAAGCCGGCCAGCAGATCACCCAGCGCCGATTCCGGTTCGTCGTCCTCGCCGTCGGGGGCGATGGCCGAAGGAGGCCTGATGAACCCGAGGATGATCGCGGCGAGCACGAACATCGCGCCCTGGGTCAGGATCGCCCACCCTGGCGACCACAGTTGCACCAGGAGCGCTCCGATTGCGGGGCCGAGCGCGAATTGCAGGCCGGGACGCAAGACCCCTTCGATCCCGTTGGCGGCCAGCAGTTCCTCCGGCGCCAAGATGGTCGGCAACAGCGCGGTGTAGGCGGGGATGTAGAACCCCTCGGCGATCCCGAACGCGAAGCCGGCCAACGCCAGATGCCAGATCTGAACCTCCTCGCCGACGGCGAGGACGCCGACAATGATCAGCAGCGCCGCCTGCACCCACAGCGAGGCGCGCATGACGACCAGTTTGGGTAGCCGGTCGGCTGCCACCCCGGCAGGCAGCACACTGACCAGCAAGCCCGCGCTGAACATCGTCATCACGATCGCCGCTTGCCCGGCACCGCCTCCCATCGCGATGACCTGCCACACCAGCGCGACCGACCACAGCCCGTTGCCCAGCAGGGTGGTCGAGAGCCCGAGTGTGAGCAGGCGGTAGTCGCGGTTGCGCAGTGGCCGCAGTGCACGGGGCAGGTATGAGATCTGCGCATCGCGGTCGTCAGGCACCCGGACAGGCTAGCGGTCGGAGGCGTCCGGATGGTGCGCCCGTACCGCTTGAACCGGCCACCTGTGCGAGGTTAGGCTCACCAAATTCGACCATCGGAGGAACTTTTGTGATGACCATCGCGGCAACCATGCCCGAGCGACAGACCAGCACGGACCGCCGTGGCGGCAAGCGGGCGCGCGGCCGGGTATTGATGCTCTTCGTGATGTTGTTCGCCCTGGTCGCTGCCGGTTGCTCGAGCAGCCGAACCGACTCCTCGACCACCTCGGCCCAGCAGTCGGGGTCCTACCCGGTCACCATCGACCATCGCTACGGCAGCACCACGCTTGAGCAGAAGCCCAGCCGCGTCGTGGTGATCGGGCTGCAGGAGCAGGACACCCTGATCGCACTCGGGACCGTGCCTGTCGCCGTCATGACCTGGGACGGATACTTCACCACCGGCGTGCTCGGCCCGTGGTCGAAGGACCTGCTCGGGGACCGGCAGGCGCCCGCCGAGTTGTCCTTCGCCGCCGACGGTGCGCCGCCGTACGAGGAGATCGCCAACCTCAAACCCGATCTGATCGTCGGCCTGTACTCCGACCTGACCGATACGCAGTACGCGCGCCTTTCGCAGATCGCGCCGACGTTGGCCCAGCCGAAGGACACCAACGATTACGCCGCGACCTGGGAACAGATCACCCCCATCCTCGCGCAGGCTCTCGACGAAAAGGCCAAGGGTGACCAGCTGCTGGCCCAGACCCGCGAGAAGATCGCCGAGACCAAGTCCACCTACCCGCAATTCGAGGGCAAGACCGGGCTGTCGGTCTACCGCAATGAGGACGGTTACAGCGTCTCCGCGGCGACCGATCCGCGCGGCCAATTCCTGCAGATGCTCGGTTTCACCCAGTCCGCTGCTGTCAAGGACGCGCTGGGCGAGAACTTCGACGCCACCATCAGTTTCGAGCGCGCCGACCTGATCGATGCCGATGTTCTGGTCTGGGAGCCCAAGGATGTCCCGGCGCTGAAGGCCGAACTGGCCGCTGACCCGATCTTCTCCCGGCTGCGGGTCGCCCGCGAAGACCGTTCGGTTTTCATCCAGGGCGGCTCCGACGCCAGCTGCGCCTACTACTTCGCCTCGGTGCTGTCGATCCCGTACCTGTTGGATCGGCTGGCCCCGCAGCTCGCCGTGGCACTCGACGGCAACCCGGACACCGTCCCGGCAATCGTCAGCTGACCCCACACACCGCGAACGCAGTGCGCCGACCGCGGGCCGCTTCGCGGTGTGTTGTGTTCACGGGATCGGCCCGCCGGTAGCCATTCTCATCGGCTCATCTCAGCTTTCGTGACCAGCGGTTGAGCTGGCGGCGCAGACGGTCGCCAGTTCGGCGACCGTGCGGTGCTCGAAGATCTGACGGGCACTGACGGCGATCCCGGCGGCATGGGCGGCGGCGACCAGACGCATGGTGGCGACGCTGTCACCGCCGCGCTCGAAGAAGTCGTCGTGGATACCGATGTCGTCACACCCGATGACCGCGGCAACCGCATCGCACAGCGCGGCCTCCAGCTCGTTGCGCGGTGGCACCGCCGGGGCGGTGGCCAGATCGGGCATCGGTAGACCGGCCCGATTCAGTTTGCCGTTGGGCAGCAACGGAATGGCTTCGACGAGCACGACCGCCGCCGGGACCATATAGGTCGGCAGCCGGGTGGACAGGTGACGTTTGAGCTCGGCGGGGTCGGGTGCACAACCAGGGGCCCGCACGGCATACCCCACGAGCACAGCATGATTGGCAGTGTCGTGGCGGGCCACGACGGCCGCGTCCGCGACGTCGGGTGTTGCCCGCAGCGCGGACTCGATCTCACCGAGTTCCACCCGATAGCCGCGGATCTTGACCTGCTCGTCGGCCCTGCCGTGGTAGATCAACTGCCCGTCGACCGACCAGCTGACCAGATCACCGGTCCGGTACATCCGCTCACCGTCGCGGTAGGGGTTGGCGACGAAACGCTGTGCGGTGTTGGCTGATTGGCCGAGATAGCCGCGCGCCAGCCCCGCTCCCGCGACGTACAGCTCACCGCGCACCCCGGGCGGAACGCGGCGCAACCACTGATCGAGTACGTAGACCGTCGAGTTCGCCACCGGGGTGCCGATCTTCGCCTCGAACGAACCGTCGGGCTCGGCGACCAGGGCGTCGACGGTGGTCTCCGTCGGCCCGTACAGGTTGTAGGCCCGGGTCGACGGCATCGCGCCCAGTTCGGCCCACAGCTCCGGCGGGACGGCCTCGCCGCCGACGCCGATCGCGGACAATCGGCACGCCCCGTCGCGGACGGCCCCGGCGCGCGCGACGCTGTCGAACATCGACGGTGTCAGCTCGACGAAGTCGAATTCTTGGTCGTCGAGCTGGGCGGCCAGCAGCGCAGGATCGCGACGTGTCTCGTCCGATACCAGGCAGATGGTGTGTCCGTCGTACAACCACAACTGCGGTTGCCACGACGCGTCGAACGCGAACGACCAGGCGTGCCCGACCCGAAGCCGGTCTCGGCCCGCGGTCGCCATCGTCGGCCGGTAGAGGCGTTCGCGGTGGCTGGCGAACAGGTTGACGATGCTGCGCTGTGGCACGACGACACCCTTGGGCTTGCCGGTGCTGCCCGAGGTATAGATCAGGTAGGCAGCATGATCCGGACGCACCGGGATGCGGCGCTCGGCATCGGTGACGTCGGCATCGGAGAGCATCGGGTCACCGTCTGCTTCGTCCATCGTCTCGGCCGTGATGGTGAGCACCGGCCGGGCGTCGGCGAGCATATGCGTGATCCGCTCGGTGGGGTATTCGGCATCGAGGGCCAGATATGCCCCACCCGCCTTGTGCACGGCCAGGATTGCGATCAGCACATCGGCCGAACGGGGCAGATCCAGCGCCGCGATATCGTCGGCCCCGAGACCGCGGGCAATCGCGTGGCGCGCGAGCCGGTTCGCCCGACGGTTCACCTCGTCGAACGTCAGTTCCCGCGCACCGTCGATGATCGCCACGGCGGTAGGTGCGGCGCGCACCTGCGCCTCGAACAGGGCCGTCAGCGTCGTCGCCGGCGCGGACAGTTCGGCGCCGCGCTCCCATTCGGCGATCCGATCGGACTCGGATTCGATGAGCATGTCGAGATCGGCCAGCCGGACGCCCGCGTCCTCCGACACCCGGTCGAACACCGCCAGCAGGCGGGCCGACAGCGCGTCGATGGTCGACGCCTCGAACAGGTCGGCGTTGTATTCCATGGTGAGGGTGACCGATTCGTCGGCGTGCTCGACGAAGTCGATCGACAGGTCGAACTTCGCCGTCCCGGTGTCGACCTCATCGGCGGACAGCGTCATCCCGTCGATCTCGACGCGCTCGGTGTCACCGCTCACCAGGTACATCATCATGATCTGGAACAGCGGGTGCTGGCCGCGGACGCGAAGGGGATTCACTTCCTTGACGATCCGGTCGAAGGGGATGTCCTGGTGGTCGAATGCCTGCAGAACGCCCGCCCGGTTGTCGGCCAACAACTCGGCGAAGGTCTGCCCGGCGTGCACCTGGGAGCGCAACACGACCGTGTTCAGGAAATAGCCGATCTGGTCGTGCAACAGCACATCCGATCGTCCCGACACCGGCGTGCCGACGACGATATCGTCGCCGGCGCCCATCCGGTTCAACAACGTAACCACGGCGGAGTGGGCGACCATGAACATCGTCGCCTGGTTGTCACGCGCGAGTCCGCGTAGCGCGCTGACGGTACTGGGCGGCAGCGATGTCGTCACGGTGCCACCGCGGAACGTATTCGTCGGCAGGCGTGGGTGATCGGTCGGCAGGCCGGTCTCTTCGGGAACCCCGGCCAGCGTGTCCTGCCAGTACCGCAGCTGCTTCTCGGCCACAGCGTCGAGCAATTCGGCGTGCCACATCGCATAGTCGGCGTACTGCAGCGACAACTCCGGCCATTGCGGTGCCAGCCCGCAACGACGTGCCTCATAGGCTGTGCGCAGATTGCGCAGCAGCGGTTCATCGGACCATTCGTCGGTGGCGATGTGGTGGATGTTGACCAACAGCACGCTCCCGGTGCCCAATTCGGCGAGGAACACCTTGACCGGTATCTCCTCGTCGAGGCGGAAGCAGTACCGTGCCGCGTCGCGCAGCTCGTGGTCGGCGATCAGCGTGACGTGCAGATCCACCTCGGCAGGGTCGAGGACACGCGGCTCGAAAACACCGTCCCGGTCGGGATAGATGGTCCGCAAGATCTCGTAGCGCCCGATCACGTCGTGCAGTGCGAGTTCCAGTGTCGCGATATCGAACCGACCGTCGACCCGCCACACCATGGGCACGTTGTAGGTCGGATTTGGCCCCTCCAGGGCGTAGTGCAGTCGCATGCTGGACTGTCCGGGCGACAATGGCACCCGGTCGGGCCTGGGCCGCGCGCTCAATGCCGGCCGGACCGCCGCGACACCGCTGTCCTGGTCGACCCGGGCCGCGAGTTCGGCGACCGTGGGGGCGTCGAACAGCTCACGAAGACTGAACTCGGTGCCCAGGACCGCGCGGATCCTGCCGAGCAGCCTGATCGCCGACAGCGAATGCCCACCGAGGGCGAAGAAGTCGTCGTCGAGGCCGACGGCGTCCACGCCGAGGATGTCGCCGACCAGATCGCACAATGTGATCTCGGTCGGCGTGACCGGTGGCCTGCCGGACCCGGCGGAGGGGTGCGGGTCCGGTAGCGCATCACGGTCGAGCTTGCCGGTCGCCGTCACCGGCAGCGCGTCGAGCTCGACGAACGCGGCGGGCACCATGTGCATCGGCAGCGATTGCGCACCGAAGCGCCGGAGTTGCTCGGCGGTGGGTGAATCCGCGCCAGCACATACGTAATAGGCGACGAGCGCACCTCCGCGCAGAAGCACACGGACCGAGCTGACGGCCGGGTGCCGGGCGAGCACCGTCTCGATCTCACCGGGTTCGATGCGCACGCCGCGGACCTTGATCTGGTCGTCGTCGCGGCCGCGATACTCCAGCTGTCCGTCCGACCGCCACCGCACCACGTCGCCAGTGCGGTACATGCGGGCACCGGCCGGGCCCCAGGGATCGGCGACGAATCGCTCCGCGGTCAGCGCGGGCCTGCCCAGATACCCGTCCGCCAACTGCACGCCGGCCAGGTAGAGCTCACCGGGAATGCCTGGAGGGGTGGGCCGCAAGCGGCTGTCGAGGACGTAGGCACGGACGTTGGCACCGGGGACGCCGATCGCGACGGGACCACCGTCGGCGGTCCAGCCCAGAACGTCCACAGCGGTCTCGGTGGGTCCGTACAGGTTGTGCAGGGGTACGCCCAATCGCCGGATGGTTCGCTCGGCGAGGTCCCGGGACAAGGCCTCACCACCCACGGTGACCCGGGTCAGGCTGGACAGATCGGGTGTGCCTGCGGTGTCGATATCGAGTTCGTCGAGGAACAGTTCGAGCACCGACGGGACGAAGTCGACGGCGGTGACGCCATGGGCGGCAATGGTCTCGGCGAGGTAGCGGGGTTCGCGGTGCCCGCCTGGGCGGGCGAGCACAAGCGTCGCACCTACACTGAGGGGCCAGAAGACCTCCCACACCGAGGTGTCGAAGCTGATCGGCGTCTTGACCAGCATCCGGTCGCTCACCGCCAGCGGGTAGGCCTCCTGCAGCCAGGCGATCCGGTTGGCGATGGCGCGGTGAGGCACGGGCACACCCTTGGGCCGTCCCGTGGTCCCCGACGTATAGAGCACATACGCCCAGTTCTCACCCCGGGCAGCGTTTTCGGATCCGTTTGTCGGAAGGGCTTTTTCACCGTGTCGCGCGGCACGGATCCGTTCGCGGTCCCGCAGGACGGTCACCGGCTGCGCGTCATCGAGCATGAACTGCAGTCGATCGGCGGGGAAGTCACTGTCCAGCGGCAGGAATGCCGCACCGCAGCGGGCGATCGCCACCAGGGCGACGACCAGCTCGACCGACCGCGGTACCGCCAGCCCGATGAGGGTGCCGGGCCCGGCACCCTGGCCGGCCAGGTCGGCGGCGAGCCTGCGGGACCACTCGTCGAGCTCGGCGTAGGTGAGCGCGGTGTCCGTCTCGTCACCGCGCACGGCAACGGCATCGGGGCTGCGCAGCGCCTGCTGGATCACCATCGTGGCCAGGTCGTCCGGTGATATCGGGGTGGCCGGTCCGGTGCCGACTTCGTCGAGCCACTGACGTTCACCGGGCAGGAACACCGCGGAATCCGCTATGCGGGTGTCGGGTTCGGCGACCACCTGGGTGAGCAGCGTCAGCAGGCGTTCGGTAAAGCGCTCGACGGTCTCGGGATCGAACAGGTCGGTGGCGAACTCCGCCAGGACCGTCATCCGCCCGCGGGCGATGTTGTCGATCAGGGTGAAGCCGAGGTCGAACATGGCGGCGGTGACGTTGGGCGACAACCACTCTGTCGGCAGGTCCAGTACATCGGCGGTCGCATCATCGCGGTAGTGGTAGCCGACGAAGGTCTGGAACAGCGGGTTACGCCCCGCGGCCCGCGGCGGGTTGAGCGCCTCGACCACTCGATCGAACGGCAGATCCTGGTGGTCGAAGGCCGCCAGGTCGACATCGCGAACCCGATCGAGCAGTTCCACGAACGTGGGATTACCCGACACGTCGACGCGTAGCACTACGGTGTTGACGAAGAACCCGACCAGCGGGTTCAACTCCGCCTCGGTGCGCCCGGCAACCGGTGTCCCGACCACGATGTCCTCGCCCGCGCCGAGCCGGTGCATCAACGCGGCGACGGCGGCGTGGAAGCACATCACCGTGCTGACCTGATGCTCAGCGGTCATCCGACGCAGGCCCGCGACCACCGGGGCCGGCAGGTCCAGTTGCAGCGTGCTGCCTGCGCCGCTGGGCTTGGCCGGGCGCGGCCTGTCGGTGGGCAACGCCAGCTCATCCGGTGCGCCCGCCAGCGTCGCAGTCCAGAACGCGGTCTGCTCGTCGGCGACGGAAGCCAGCAGATCCTGTTGCCACAGCGCGTAATCGGCGTACTGCAGGGGAAGCGGTGACCACGCGGGTGCCCGTCCGGCCCGTCGGGCCCGGTAGGCGGTGGCCAGGTCGTCGAGCAGCGGCGCATCCGACCATTCGTCGACGGCGATGTGGTGCAGGATCAGCGCGACAACATGATCGTCTTCGGCGACCCGCATGATCGTCGCACGCAGGGGGATATCGGTGTTCAGATCGAAGCGGTGGTCCGCCGCGGCGTCCACGAGGCCACCGACGGCGGATTCGTCGCAATCGAGCACCCTCACCGGCACCCGCGCACCGGCGGGCAGAATGGTCTGCTGCAGGGTGCCATCCTGCGTTGTGAAGACCGTGCGCAGCACCTCGTGGCGGTCCACCACATCGGTCAGCGCAGCGGTGAACGCGTCCGTATCGAGCGGTCCGCGGAGCCGGAAGGTCAGCGGATAGTTGTATGCCGCACCGGTTTCCCCGAGCTGTTCGAGGATGAACAGGCGTTCCTGCCCTGCCGACAGCGGCAGCCGCTCGGGGCGTGTCGCTACGGTCAGCTCCGGTCGGGAGGGGCCGTCGAGCCGGAGCTTGGTGGCCAGCTGGGCGACGGTCGGGGCGTCGAACACATCGCGGATGGTGAGTTCGGCGCCCATCGCGCTGCGCACCCGGCTCATCAGCCGGATGGTCAGCAGCGAATGGCCACCGATGTCGAAGAAGTTGTCCTCGACGCCGACCTCGTCGATGCCGAGCACCTCGGCGAACAACTCGGCCAAGAGTTCCTCGACGGGATTCTGGGCAGCGCGGCTGGTGGAGACCGGTGCCACTGCGTCGGCATCGGGGAGCGCTCGGACATCCAATTTGCCGTTATCGGTCAACGGAATCCGTTCCAGCGCAACGAAGGCCGACGGCACCATATAGTCGGGCAGGGTGTCGCGCAGGTGGCGGCGCAACGCTGCGACGGTCGCCGAGCGCTCGCGCGACCCGGCGGGGTTGTTGCCGAGCTCCTCCAACGGGCGGTCGACGGTAGCCGAGCTGTACAGGTCACCGAGTGGCTCGTCCGTGGTGGTGAACACGGCGTCCATCAACGCCGGGTCGCCGGGATGCCAGGTCAACCGGACAGTCCAGCCGGTCTCACCGGCGAGCGCGTGCAGGTGCGCCGGGTCGATTCCGGCGGGGGCGCTCAGCGCGGTCCTGGCCTCCGCGATATCGCCCGCCGCGAGGTGGGCCGTCGCGGCGATCTCGCCGGCCAGTCGGCCGTTGGGGATGGCCGTGACCCGTAGCCCGTCCGGACCCGCCTCCGCGAGCGCGGCTTTCACCGTCCCCAGGTCACCTGGCCAGTGCAGTGTCGTGCGGTGCGTCGGTGCGGCGGGCGCATCAGCGCGCAGGATCACGTCGTAGCGGTGCCGGGTGAGTTCGTTGTGGAATGCGCCGGTCTTGAGTCTGATCTCGACCGTCATGCCCAGACGGTGTGCGAGCGCGACGAAGAAGTCGGGATCGAGCAGCAGTTCCTTCTCCAGCTCCACGCCCCGCTCGGCGGCACGGCGCACCTGCTCGGCGTCGGTGCTGTCGGAGTCACTTCGCGACAGTGCGATCGCGGTGTGAAAGGTGTCCAGCAGCAACCTGTTACGCACATCGCCGATGAAGAGCGCACCGCCGGGCCGCAGGTGTCGGGCCGCACTCTCGACCACATCGGCCAGGTAGCGCACCGACGGGAAGTACTGGATCACGGAGTTGATGACGACCACATCGAAATGGCCGGTGGGGATCTCACCGAGTCGATCGGCGGGGGCCACGGTCAAATGGATCCGATCGCTCAGCTCCAGATCGGTGCCCAGTTCGTTGTTCAGCGCCTCGATCACCGGTGCGGCCAGATCGGTACCCCAGTACTCGTCGACCCGTGGCGCGAGCTGTCCGAGCAAAAGCCCAGTACCGACGCCGATCTCGAGGATCCGTGCCGGGGACAGATCGGCGATGGCGGCCACCGTCGTGGCCCGCCACTCCGACATCTCCTCGAACGGAATGGGTGCACCGTCGTAGCTCGAATCCCAGCCGGCGTAGTCTTCGACGAACACCGCGGTGGAGATCGTCGAGTATTCGTCGGAGTAGATCTGTTCCCATTCGCCCACATGAGCGCTTTCGGCGGCCGTCCGGTCGGCCTCGGGGGTGGCGGCGGGCACCACATAGGCGACGAGGCGCTGCGTGCCGGGCACCCGCGGGTCGGCGGTGGCGATCACCGCGGCCTGTGCGGCGCTCGGATGGGCGACGATCGCTGATTCCACGTCGCCGAGCTCGACGCGGTGGCCGCGGATCTTGACCTGCTCGTCGGTCCTGCCGAGGAATTCGATATTGCCGTCGGCGCCGCGGCGGACCAGGTCACCGGTGCGGTACATCCGGGTGCCGGCCGGCGCGGTGGCGGTGGGGTAGGGATTGGCGACGAAACGCTGCGCCGTCAGACCGAATCGGTGCGCGTAACCGCGGGCCAGGCCGGCGCCGGCGATATAGAGCTCGCCGGGATGGCCGTCGGCGACGGGGCGCAGCCACGGATCGAGGATATGCGCATCGGTATTCCAGATCGGCTGTCCGACGGTGGGTTCGGCACTGTCGTCGGTGCCACCGCCCAGGGTGTTGATGGTGTATTCGGTGGGTCCGTAGAGGTTGTAGCCGTAGGTGGTGGGGTCGTCGCGGAGCCGGTCCCACACCGACGGCGGCACCGCCTCACCCCCGAGCAGGACGAGTACGGGGTGGTGTTCCCCGTCGTCGAGCAGGCCCTCTTCGAACAACAGCTGGGCATAGGTCGGCGTCACATTGATGACGTCGATCAGGTGTGCTCGGCAGTACGCGACCAGTGCGGCCGCGTCGCGGCGCAACACCTCGTCGCAGATGTGCACCTCGTGTCCCTCGACCAGCCACAGCAGTTCTTCCCAGGACATGTCGAACGCGAAGGACACCGTATGGGCGATGCGCAGGCGCCGACCGCCGGCCTTGGCGATCGCGGGAGCGAAGATGGCTTCCCGGTGGTTGAAGTGCATATTGGTCAGACCGCGGTAGGGCGTGACGACACCCTTGGGCTTGCCGGTGGACCCGGATGTGTAGATGACATACGCCGGGCGATCCGGTGCGGGTCGTTCGCCGGCCCAGTTCGGCGCCAACGCATCCAGCGCACTGCGGGTCTCGGGGTCGTCCACGGTGATCCGCAGGCAGTCCGGCGGGGTGATGGATGCGATGCGTTCGCGCACCGCCGTCGTGGTGAGCAGGATCCGCGGACGGGCATCGTCGAGCATCACGGCCAGGCGCTCGTCGGGATAGTCCAGCTCCAGAGGCAAGTAGGCAGCACCGGCGCGCAGCACCGCGAACAGGGCGACCACGGTGTCGATGGAGCGCGGGATGGCCAGCGCGACGGTATCCTCACCGGTGATGCCCTCGGCGACAAGCAGACCCGCCAAGCGGCTGACCCGCTGGTCGAGTTCGGTGCGGGTCACCGAGGCGGAACCGTACACCAGCGCCGTGCTGTCTCCGTCGGAATAGTCGGCGAGCATCTCGGCGATGGTCAGGTCGGGCACATCGTGATGGGCCTGGCTGCTTCGGTGGGCACGGCCGTCGCGTTCGTCGGGGAGCTGGACCGTGACGGAGCAGAGGGCGGCATCGGGTCGGGTGGCGAGGAATTCGACGACGGTGCGGTAGCGGTCGAGCAGGCGTCGGGCGGCCGATTCGGTGACGAAATCGGGCCGGTACTCCAGCTTCACCGCGAGGGTGTCCCCGGGAGCCACCACCCACGTCAGGGGATAGTGGGACGCGTCGAAGGTGTCATGGCTGAGGATGCCGAACTCGCTCTCGGCATCGGCGAACGCCTCATCGCTCCAGAAGTTCTGCAGCACGAACAGGTTGTCGAACAACGCGCCGCCGCCGGAGAGCAGACCGGCGCCGCGGTGCGCGTCGGCCACCGCGCGCTGAATATCACCGAGGCCGAGGAACTCATGGTCGAGTGCCCGCAGGCGGTCGGCCTGTGCACCACGCACGGTATCGGCCACCGATGCGGCCGGGTCGAGGCGCAGGCGCACCGGAACGGTGTTGAGGAACAATCCGATGACTGCGTCGGAGCCGTCGACTTCGGTGGGTCGGCCGGCGACGGTGGTGCCGAAAACCACGTCGTCGCGGCCCGTCTCGTAACCAAGGACGATGCCGAGTGCGGTGGTGAGCAGCGCGTTGAGGGTGACGCCGAGTTGTTGCGCGGTCTCCCGCAGTGCGTGTGCGCAGTCGTCGGACAGCTGGAGGTCGACCCGCGCGGTCATCGCCGGTTCGGCACCCGCGGCCTCGGGCAGCAGCAGGGTCGGTTCGGTGAGTCCGTCGTGGACGTGTGCCCAATAGTCGGCGGCGGCGGCGCTGTCCTGGGCGCCGAGCCAGCGCAGATAATCCTGGTAGCCGTGCGCGGGACCACGCGGCGGGCTCAGGCGTCCCTGTGTGGCCATCGCGTAGGCGCTGAGCAGGTCGCGCATCAGCAGCTCGCGTGACCAACCGTCCATCAGCAACACATGGCAGCTCAGGATCAGCGCGTCACCGCCGGGCCTGCGAATGACGGTGAGCCGCGACAACGGCGGCGCCGTCATGTCGAACGGAACGTGGCGGTCCTGCTCGATCAGCCGTTGCGTATCGGCCACGGCACTGTCCCGGTCCTTCTCGGACAGATCGACGAGCCGCACGCGGCAGGACGGGTCGCCGGCGATGAAGGCCACCGGGTGTGGCAGATCATCGGCGACGAATCCCGAGCGCAGTACCGGGTTGCGTTCCAGCACAAGCGCATACGCCCACTGCATGGCGGCGATGTCGACGTTGTCGCGCAGCTCCATGACGTTCTGCAGGATGTAGACCGCGGCGTTCTCGGCGTAGCGGGCCTGGAAGTAGATCCCGGCCTGCAGAGGCGACAGCGGCCACACGTCGACGACGGTGCGTTCGGTCGCCGCGACCACCCTGTCGCGCTCGGACTCGGACAGTGTCAGTAGCGGCCCGTCGGCGAGGGGGGCCGCTTCGTGCGGCGCAGAATCGACGTTAAGGGCGGCCGCCACCGCGGCGGGCGTCCGGTGGGCGAAGACCAGCTGCGGCTTGAGCGGCAGTCCGCTGCGGCGCGCGCGTCCGGCGAGGCGGATCACCAGCACGCTGTCACCACCGAGGGTGAAGAAATCGTCGTCTGCGCCGGCCGGGACGCCGAGGAGGTCGGTGTACAGTCCCGTCAGCTGCGCCACGACCGCGGCATCGGCGGTGCGGGCGGGGGTACCGGCTGCGACGGCCCCGGTGGTCGGTGATGCGGGTAGCGTGTCGACCGGCGGCAGCGCCGCGATCGTCGTGGCGGTGTCGGCCGCGAAGGTCTCGAGAATGGTCACGACATCGCCGAGGAGATCACCGGCGGGTGCGGTGCCGATCAGCCCGGGGTCGTAGTCGAGTCGGAGTTGCAGGTCGTCGGCGGCGTCGGCGACCAACGCGACCGGATAATCGGTCATGACGCTGGATCCGTCGAATCCCCGGTAGGTCAGCGTGTTTGGACCACCGTCGGTGGCGCTCGTGTCCGGGAAGTTCTCCATCACCACCACGCTGTCGAACAGGGTGCGGGTGCCGGCGGACCGGGTCAGGTCGGTGAGCCGCGCGTGCTGGGCCTCCAGCACGCGATTCTGCTGTTGCTGCAGCCGGGCGGCCACTGCGCTCAGGCTGTCCGCGGGTTGCCACGACAGCGGCACCGGTACCGTGTTGATGAGCAGGCCGACGATCGATTCGACACCGGGATAGCCTGTGCCGCGCCCGGAGACCAGCGAGCCGAAGACGACGCTGTCGATCCCGAGTCGACGACCGAGTGCCAGGCCCCACGCCGCGTGCACGGCGGTGGCCGCGGTGACACCTGCGCGCCGGGCGGCCGCGTAGAGGCGTTCGGCACGATCGCGAGACAGACTGGTGGTCACGTCCCGGTGGTCTTGGCTCGCGACCGCGTGCGAGTCGTTCGCGGCGAGCAGGGTGGGCCGGGCCTCGACCAGGATTTTCTCCCATGCCCGCGAGGCCTTTTCGGCCCGACGCTCGGTGTGTGCGACGAAGTCGGTAAAGCGATCGACGGCGATGTCCGGCGAGGAGCCGGCCACGATCGCGTTGTGGACCCGTGCAATCTCGTCGAACATCGAGGACAGCGACCAACCGTCGGCGAGGATGTGGTGCATCGACTGGACCAACCGGTGGTCGTCGTCGGCCAGCGATACCAGGACATGGCGAAGCAACGGAGGCCGGTCGAGGGTCAGCGGCGCGCTGCGTTCGGCGGCGGCGATGCGCAGGAGTTCGGCCTGTGCCTCATCCGGGTCAATATCGCGCAGATCGAGGCTGCGCCAACGAGGTTCGACCTCATCGAGGACGACCTGCACCGGTGATCCGTCGACCAGCGTGTGAATGGCCACCCGCAGGGCGGGGTGGCGTGCAATGACCGTCCGGACGGCCTCGTGCAGTGCATCGGGATCGAGCGGACCGCTCAGGTGGGCGATCTGTTGGATGCGGTAAAGATCGGTCTCCGGCTCGGTATATGCCGAATGCAGGTACATCCCGTATTGCAGGGGTAGCAGTGGCAGGACCGTGTGGATCGGCCCGAGTGCGGTTAGTTCGGCTCGGTCGGCGGCACTGAGTTCGATGGCGGCGGACGTGGTTTCTGTATCGGGGGACTGGCCGTGGATCGCAACGCTGCGCGCGACGGTGGCCAGTGCCGCGGGTGTGGGGTGCTCGAGCACCTGCCGGGGCGTGACTGCGACGCCATGGCCGCGGGCCAGCGATGCGACGCGGATGGCCGACATCGAGTCACCACCCATGGCGAAGAACTGGTCATCGGCGCCGACGACCGGGATCCCGACGGCCGTGGCCATCGCTTCACAGAGCACCGTCTCGAACTCGGTGCGGGGCGCGCGACCGCCGGATGCGGTGGTGAATTCGGGATCGGGCAGCCCCCGGCGATCGATTTTTCCGGTTGCGCCACGCGGTATTTCGGGAAGCTGGACCAGCATGGCCGGGACCATGTAGTCGGGCAGTCTGCGTGCCAGTGCGGCCCGGCTGCGTTCCGGGTCGACGCTGTCCTCGGCGGTGACGTAGCCGATCAGTCGCCGGCCCCCGGCCGGGTTCTCCCGCACCGCCGCGGCGGCGTTGTGCACACCGGGTAGCTCGGCGAGGGCGGCTTCCACCTCGGCGAGCTCGATGCGGAAGCCGTGCAGGCTCACCTGATCATCGGCTCGGCCCAGGTACTCGACCTGATGATCGGGTGTCCACCTGGCGATGTCGCCGGTGCGGTACAGCCGCTCCCCGGCTCCGCCGTGCGGGTTGGCGACGAAACGGGTGGCGGTGATGCCCGGTTGGCCGATATAGCCGCGCGCCAGCTGGAGTCCGCTGACATAGATCTCACCCGCGACACCTGGTGGTACGACCTCCAGGTGCGGGCCCAGAATGTGGATGGTGACACCGGGGACGGGGCGCCCCAACGATATCCGGCCATCATCGACGATGGCGGTCAGCACATCACCGGCAACCTCGGTCGAGCCGTAGGAGTTGACGAGTTCGGCGGTGGGGGACACCGCCCGCAGTGCCGATACGGTCGAGGAGTCGAGCCGCTCGCCGCTGCAGATCCACCGCGCGACGGACCCGAGCCGCTCGGGTGCGGCATCGGCGATGGCGCCGGCCAGGCTGGGGACCGCGAGTATCTGTGTGGCACCGGCATGTTCGATCAGTTCGGTCAGGGCGTCACCGTCGCCCGCGGTGTCGTCATCGGCGATGACGACCAGTGCGCCGGCCAACAGCCCACCGAGTATTTCGGTGCTGCCGTCGATGAACCCGATGGAGCTCTTGGCAATCCGGATGTCTGCTCCGGCACGCGCCGACCATGATCGGGCGGCCCACCACAGCCGGTTGGCGAGTGCACCGTGGGTGCCGACCACTCCCTTGGGTCGCCCGGTGCTCCCGGAGGTGTAGACGACGTAGGCCGCATCATCGGGGCCGAGCGGTACGGCGGTGCGCTGTTGCACTCGGGCGGTGACGGGCACCGAGGGATGGTCGGACCAGTCCGGCGCAGTCGTGTCGTCGACGATGATGACGCGGGGTTGCGCGTCGGACCACATGTACTGCGCACGCTGGGTGGGGTAGCGCCGATCGATGGGCAGATACGCTGCGCCGGCGCGTAATACCGCCAACAGTGCGATCACCAGATCGGTGCCCCTGGCGAGCGCGATGGCCACGGTGTCACCGCGGCACACGCCGGCATCGACCAGTGCGCCGGCGAGTCGGTCGGCGGCGTCGGACAGTTCGTCGTAGCGGATCTCGTTGTCGCCATGGCGCAGTGCGATGCCGCGCGGGGTGCGGCGTACCTGCGCGTCGAACAGGTCGGTGACCGTCGCGCGCAGGCCAGCCGGTCCGAAGCCCACGGCGGACCAGCGGCCGGCGTCGTCGACCAGAGGGATATCGCCGAGTCGGATGTCGGGGTCGGCGGTCACCGCAGCCAGCGCGCGGAGCAGCCGGCGGCCCAGTGATTCGACGCCCGCACGGTCGAAGATGTCGGTGCTGTAGATGATCCGCAGTCGCCGTCCCCCGGAGGGCAGGTCGAAGAATTCGAAGGCGATGTCGAATGCGGCCGGGGTGACCACGGGGTCGAGGAGGCGGCCCTGGACGCCGGGGAGGTCGAGGCGTTCCGGATCCGCCGGCTGCAGCGACACCATCGTCTGGAACAGCGGGTTGCGGTTCGGTGAACGGACCGGGTTGACGGCGTCGACGATCTTCTCGAACGGGACCTCCTGGTTGCTCAGTGCCGCGAACAGCGTGCGACGGCCCCGGTGTAGGAGTTCGGAGAACCGCGGATGACCGCTGAGGTCGAGCCGCAGCGGCAGCATGTTGATGAAGAAGCCGACCAGGTCGTCGAAGTCCTCTTCGAGTCGGCCGGCCACCGGCGTGCCGAGCGAGATGTCGTCACCGGCGCCGAGCCGGGACAACACGGCGGCCACCGTGCTGGAGAGCACGACGAACGGTGTCACATCGGCTGCCCGCGCGATATCGGTCACCCGCCTCGACAGATCGTCGGGCAGCGGGATCAGCACCGAGTCGCCGCGGTAGCTGCGCACCGCCGGGCGCGGCCGGTCCAGCGGTAGCGCCACCTCGGCAGGGGCGCCGTCGAGCACCCCGCGCCAATGTTCGAGCTGTTCGTCCTGCAGGCCCGGGGTCGCCAGAAGTTCACGGTGGTAGCGCACGTAGTCGTGGTAGTGGGCCGCCGGCCGTTGCGCCGCGTCACCTGCACCGTCGCGGTGTGCGCGATAGCTCTTTTGCAGGTCGTCGAACAGGGGACCGATCGAGTTGCCGTCGATGGCGATGTGGTGGATCACCAGCGACAGCACGTGTTCGTCGGGGGACACCCGCAGCAACCGGGCGCGAAACGGAATCTCGGTCCCCAGGTCGCAGGCCCAGTTCTCCAGGTCGGCCCGCACGCGCAGCAGATCTTCCCGGCGGCAGTCGATGACCTGCAGGGCGGCGGCCGTCGGATCGACGATGGTCGGGTTCAGCCGCCCGTCGACCTCGGCATACACCGTGCGCAACGGAACGTGGCGCCGCGCCACGGCGATCACCGCGTTGTTCAGTGCGTCGACGTCCAGGGGTCCGCGGAACTCGACAGCCAATGGCACGTTGTTCGCTGCAGTCGGGCCGTCCAGGCGATACAGCGACCACAGCCGAGCCTCGCCGTAGGACGCTTCGCGCTCGTCGACAGCATGCATGTATGCGCTCCCGGGTCTGGTGGTTGAGGCGGCTCACCGATGCGAAGTGCACCCACGCAGGGCCGATAGCGCACCGGGCACCGGACGTCTTTCTCCTGACGGCAGCTTAGGCTAACTTAACTTGTCGTGGGATAGTCTCGGCGGGCGGTGACGCCGGCAAGGTCTGCATTTGCGAAGGAGACGCACGAAACGATGGCCGAACAGGTACTCCATCACATGTTCTGGCGCCACGCCGAGCGGCTTCCGGGTTCGCTGGCGCTGTCGCATGTGACCGAGGCGGGGCGGTCTGAACTGAGCTACGCCGAGCTGGAAAAAGCGTCCCGGCGGATGGCCGACGCCCTCGCCGACACCGGTCTGCCGCCGCGGACGCCGGTGGTGATCATCGCCGATCGCGGTCCGTCGATGGTCATCGCGATGTTCGGAACGCTCACCGCCGGTGGCGTTTTCGTCGTTGCCAACCCGGCTCACCCCGTCGACCGGGTTCGCCATGTCATCAACGCGGCGCGGCCAGGGGCCATCCTGATCGACGATGATGCGCCGCAGGAGCACCGCCGACTCGTCGAGGAGGAGTTCGCCCACCTGCCGCACCTGTCGACCACTCCCGCCGCATCGACGTCCACGCGACTCGACCGACCGGACGTGACCTGCAACGACCCGGCCTATATCGCCTTCACATCGGGATCCACGGGTTTGCCCAAAGGCATCCCGCACCGGCATGCCACGCTGCAGCAGTTCGTCGACTGGCAGGCGGTGGCGTTCGGGGTGTCCTCGGGCAGCCGGGTCGCGGCGCTGGCGCCACCCGGGTTCGACGTGTCGTTCTGTGAGATCTTCGGGGCGTTGACCCGCGGTGCCTCCGTGCACCTGGTCTCCGACGAGATCCGCAACGATCCAGCCGCGCTGGTGCAGTGGCTGCGGGAAGAACGTATCTCGCTGCTGCAGATCGTGTCTGGGCACTGGGCGACGTTGCTCGCCGAGATCGAGCAGACCGGTGCCGACCTGCCGCATCTGGCCACCGTGCTGTTCGTCGGTGAAGCATTGTCACCGTCGGTGGTGGCGCGATCGCGCCAGTTGCTGTCAGCCACGACGAAACTGGTCAACGTCTACGGCCCCACCGAGGTGGTGGCTGCGACCTTCTACCCGATCGGGGAGCTACCGCCCGACCTGGGAACCGTCCCGATCGGGCATGCCATTCCCGGTCGGACGATCACCCTGCGTGATCAGGACGGGGCCGTGGTCGACGAGGGCGAGATCTGCATTGCCAGTTCCTATCTGGCCAAGGGATACCTGAACGACGACGCGGCGACCGAGAGCCGATTCGTCACCCTGCCCGATACCGACGAGGTGATCTACCGCACCGGCGACGGCGCTCGCCGATTGCCCAGCGGGGAACTGCTTTTCGTCGGCCGCACCGACAATCAGGTGAAGATCAACGGTCAGCGCGTCGAGTTGGAGGATGTGGAAGCCGCGGTCATGAACACCGGTGCGGTGCTCGCGGCCGCAGCCGATGTGCGGACCTCGCCGACCGGGGCGATGACGCTGGTGGTCTTCGCCGTGGCGCAGCGGGCGGACGATTTCGATCCCGAGTCCGTCAGGGAACAACTCGCCACCGCGCTGCCGGCGTACATGGTCCCCGCGGTCGTCATCGCGGTGGAGCACCTGCCGCGCAACGCCAACGGCAAGATCGACCGAGCCGCGGTGGCCCAGTTGGCCGCACCGAAGCCCGACGAGGATGACGGCGACCAACCCGCCGGTGAGATGGAACAGGCCATCGCCGAGATCTGGCAGGACCTGCTCAAACAACAGGGAATCTCCCGATCGGCGAACCTCTTCCGCATCGGTGGAGATTCTCTGGTGGCAACCCGGATCCTGTCGCGGGTGCGCAAACAGTTCGGGGTGCGCATCAGCTTGGGCACGTTCATCGACGATCCGACGATCCAAGGTCTGGCCATCGCCGCGGCATCGGCGCCGGCCAGTCCGGTGATCGGTGGCACGGCAGGGGTGCGCGCCGCGCGATGAAGTTCTCCCTGATGTTCTTCGCCAGCCTGGCCACCGGTGACGCGCAGCGGCACTACCAGCTGCTGCTGGATGCCGCGCGAATCGCCGACCGGCAGGGTTTCGCCGGAATCTGGACCCCCGAGCGACATTTCGACGAATTCGGTGGTGTCTTCCCGAATCCCGTTGTCACGAACGCGGCGCTGGCCGCGGTGACCGAGAACATCCAGTTGCGGGCGGGCAGCGTCATCTCGCCGTTGCACGATGCGGTGCTGATCGCCGAGGACTGGTCGATGATCGACAACCTGTCGGGCGGCCGGGCCGCGGTGTCGTTCGGCTCCGGGTGGAATCCGAATGACTTCACCTTGGCGCCTAGGCAGTTCAGTGGTCGCAAGGATCTGATGTGGGAGCAGATCGACACGGTGCACGCGCTGTGGCGCGGGGAGCGGATCCGGCGGACCAACGGCGTCGGTACGGAGATCGACGTCGAGTTGACCCCGCGGCCGGTGCAACCGCAGTTACCGGTATGGATCACCACGGGTGGCACCGCCGAGACGTTCGTGCGCGCCGGTGCCGCGGGAGCCAACCTGCTGACCCATATGATCACTCAGGATTTCGCGGAGCTGGCCGAGCTGATCGGCCAGTATCGCCAGGCCAGGGGTTCGGCCGGTCACGATCCCGAAACCGGCTGCGTCACCGTCATGTTGCACACCTTCGTCGGTGCGGATGCCGACCATGCACGGGCGGTGGCCGCCGCGCCCTTGCGCCACTATCTGGGTTCGGCCCTGCAGCTCGACATCAAGGCGGCGGCCGCGTCCGCCGACGGTGACGGCTATGACGATGACATCCTCGAAGAACTCCTCGACCTGCGCGTCGAACGGTACTTCGACGGTGTCGGCCTGCTCGGCGATATCGATCAATGCGTCGATGTCGCTGGACGATTCGCCGAGATCGGTGTCGACGATATCGCCTGTCTTGTCGATTTCGGCGTCGACGCCCACGAGGCTCTGAGAAGTATCGAACGGCTCGCCACGGTGAAAGACCGTTGTTCCGCGGCGGCTCGCTGAATCACCGGCTGCCGCGCCACCATCGAAGATCAGAAAGACGAAGTGATGACAGAAACTCGTAGTATCTCGCTGGACTTCTACCGCCTCGACGATATCGCCGACATCGTCGACAACGCAGAGGAACTCACCCTCGACGGTGAGGTGCAGGAGTGCATCGGCCGTGGTGCGGACTACATCGCCAGCATCGCCGGCGAGGATCGCCACATCTACGGGATCAACACCGGCTTCGGCTCGCTGTGCGTGCGGCGCATCGAGGAACACGAGCAGTCCGAACTGCAGCACCGCCATCTGTTGTCGCATGCCTGCGGGGTGGGGGAGCCGATGCCCGCCCGGATCAGCCGGATCACCACGGTCATCAAGCTGCTCACGTTCCGCAGCGGGTACTGCGGTATCACGCCGAACACCGTGAACCGGATGCTCGACTTCTGGGCCCGCGGTATCGTGCCGGCCATTCCGAAGAAGGGAACCGTCGGTGCCAGTGGCGATCTCGCGCCGTTGGCGCATCTGGCACTGCCGCTGATCGGTGAGGGGAAGGTCTACTACCGGGGCGAACTCGTCGACGCCGCCACGATGCTGGCGGGCGAGGGCTTCGAGCCGCTGCGGTTGCGCCCCAAGGAGGGGCTGGCGCTGACCAATGGCGTCCAGTACATCAACGCGATCGCCGTCGACTGCCTGCTGCGCGCCCGCACCCTGATCCGGTTCGCGGATCTGGTGACGGCGTTGAGCATTCAGGGTTTCAGCACGGCGAAGAGCTTCTATCAGCCGCTGCTGGAAAAGACGTGGCGGCATCCCGAGCGCGTCACCGTCGCCAAGAACCTGGAGACATTGCTGGCGGGCAGCAACCACCACGAGCTGCCGCAGTGCAATATCGCCCACGAAGATCCGTACTCGTATCGCTGCGTGCCGCAGGTGCATGCCGCGGCGCGTCAGGCGATCAACTTCGCCACCCAGATCATCGAACAGGAATGCAATACCGTCTCGGACAACCCGGTCTTCTTCTACGAGGAGGGCACCGAACTGTGCGCGGGTAACCTGCACGGCGCCTCGTCGGCGATGGTGATGGACCTGCTGGCGATCGCCTTGACGGATCTGTCGAGCATCTCCGAACGCCGCACCTACCAACTGTTGTCCGGCCAGCACGGCCTGCCCGACTATCTGGTGGCCAAGCCCGGCCTGGATTCTGGATTGATGATCCCGCAGTACACCTCGGCCGCCCTGGTCAACGAGAACAAGGTGTTGTCGGCCCCGGCCAGTGTCGACACCATCGCCACCTGCCAGCTGCAGGAGGACCACGTGAGCATGGGCGGGACGTCGGCCTACAAGCTGATGCAGGTCATCGACAACCTGACCTACATCCTGGGTATCGAATTGCTGACGGCCGCACAGGCCATCGACCTCAACGAGGGGCTGCGGCTCTCACCGGAGACGGCGAAGCTGTTCAACGAGTTCCGTTCCGAGGTGAGCTATCTGGACCAGGACCGCTACCAGCACCCCGATATCGAGAAGGCTCGGCAGTTCGTGGAGCAGCGGGCGCGCCGGTGGTGTGACGACCTGGCGGTGCAGTGACCGAAGCGGGTCGCTACACCGCGAAGATGCCGGCGGTCGAGATCTCGAATCCCCGGCCATTGGCGGTGCAGGTCATCCCCGATTCCTCCGACAGACAGGTGAACGGCCCGAGGACTGCGCTCTGGCCATAAGCGAGGACGCCCTGATCTGTCGGCCCGTCACTGCCACACGTCGGGCCCGTGCAGACGTCTGTCAGCGACCCATCGGCGCGGATTTGTACGCTCTGCAGCGGCTGCTGGGACATGCAGTAGACCCCGTCGGGAAGAGATTCCGCGCCTGCGGCGGCGGGGGCGCGTCCGAAGTTGATTTCGCATTGGATGTTGCCCGTCGGCGACCTGAAGAACTGAACGTGCGCGTCGTCCGCCCCGGAGTAAGGATTGGCGGCGGCGTGCGGCGCGAACGTCGCCAGCCCCATCACCGTCATTAGGAGCGACATCCCGATACGCGCGCCGATAACCTTCTTCATCGTGGGAGCATAGGCACAGCGGACGGGGTGCGAGACCCGATTCTGTGCAGTCCGGCGGTTGTTGACTTGGTGGTGCCGCAGACGACGCCGCGACCGAACCTGTCGCCTCCCCTTCAGGCCCACAGACGACAAAATTCGCGGACCTGAAGTAGGTCCGCGGCTATTCCGATGTCTTGCGACATCACACGAGTGCCCCCGGCAGGATTCGAACCTGCGACACCGGCTTTAGGAGAGCCGTGCTCTATCCCCTGAGCTACGGGGGCGGCACCTGCCGAGGCAGACCTGCAGAAGTCTAATTGACTCCCCGCCGCAGGTGTCCGCAGGATCGCGCGGGCCATACTCCGGGCACGCAGAAGGGGACGGTTCTGCGCGAACCGTCCCCTTCTGGAAAAAGATCTACTTGGATTCTTCGGCGGCCCTCTGGCGGGCCTCATTGGTCTCGGCCGCACCGCGTGCGGCTTCGGCCTCGGCTTCCTTCTTGGCCACGTCGCGCTGGGCGTCGGCCTTGTCCTGCTGGGCCTCGCCCTCGCGGCGGAGGTCGTCGTTGCCGGTCACGGCGCCGGCCGCCTCCTTCAGCTTGCCCTTGGCACCCTCGACGACGCCCGAAATGCCCTCTGCTGCTCCATTGCTGTCACCCATGTCGGCTCCCTTGCTGGTCGCGTGAACGGTGTGCTGTGTTCTCAACCCCACCAATCGTCTGCGAGAAGTGGATGCCCAGCCCGTCGCTACCGAAAACCTCCGGTCTGCAGTGGCGCGCGTCACGATCCGGCCACATGGCCGTAGATCAGCTCAATTATGTTGCAGCACAATCTAATATCAGCGCAGCGCGGCGATGACCTGCCCGAACGCCTCGGCATGGGCCTCCTGTATCACCAGGTAGCGCGCACCGTACTCGTCGTGCAGCCGGCGCACCTTGGCGGCCATCTCGTCGACCGATCCGGACAGTACGCCGGGCAGGGTCAGCAGCTGTTCATCGGTCAGGTCGGGTGCGTAGTGCCGGGTCATGGCCAGGTTTGGGACCCCGGAGCCGTCGGTGGGCACCGCGGTGATGGCGATGTTGAGTTCGATATCGGTGAAGCGCGCACCGGCAACGGAGCGCAGGAAGGCGATCCGTTCGGCAAGTGGATCCGCTCCGCTGCCGCCGGTGACGCCGACGATCGATGCCCACCGGGCGGCCGCGGTCAGCAGTCGGTCCCCACCACCGGCGATCATGATCGGCACGTCGGGGACATGCTCGGCCAGGTGCGCGGTGACATGCTCCAGATACTCGACCCGTTGCCTCGCGGAGGGGAAAGGCAGTTCGGCGGCCTCGAACTCCGCGCGCACGTAACCGGCGCCCAAGCCCACCTCGAAACGACCCGCCGACAGCTCGTGCAGTGCCGCGACGTCACGGGCCAGCAGGGCCGGTTTGTAGAACCCGGCGTTGAGAACGAAGGTGCCCAGCCGCAGTGTCTCGGTGACCGCGGCGATGGTCGAGAGCACCGGGAACGGCGCGGGTGCGCCGAGGTGGTCGGGCACCAGAACGATGTCGTAGCCCAGGTCCTCGGCACGACGGGCCGCCGAGCGCACCTTGGCCGCCGACGAGGTGTCGCGCAGGCCCAATCCGAATCGGAACATGGGCCCGATGGTAGGCACCTACGTCAGCGGCAGGGAGGCAAACGGCGTGCTGGTGGGCGCGGCCGAACCCTCACCGGGTTCGACGGTGAAGGCCAGTGTGATCGAGTCGCCGAGATCGGGCAGCACGGCCGTCGTCGACGGGGCGATCGCCTTGGCGTTCATGGTGCCCGCCGAGTGCGGCCCGGCGTCGTCGATCAACCACATCTGATAGACGGTGCCGTTCGCGGGCGGGGCGACGTTGTTCATCACCAGTACGCCGGCGTTGCGTTCGCGGGAGAACACCACGGTCGCCGTGCCGCCGGTCGGGATGTCACCGGATACCGTGCGGACGTCCGGCGCGGCGAAGATCTGTTCGGCCGTGGTGGCTTGTGGCACGGGGCGCAATGACCAGCCGATCCCGAAGGTGGCGACACCGACCACCACGGCGGCCGCGGCGGCGGTGAGCAGCGTCGTCCACCGCCGGGGTTGGCGGGAGCGCAGCTGACGCACCGGATCGGCGCTGACGGCAGCCAGCACCCGGTCGCGTAATTCATCGGACGGCTCGGTCGCGGTGGCCGACGAGACCAGAGCCATCGCCTCGCGGACCTGCTGGACCTCGGTGGCGAACGCCTCGGCGACGGACGTAGGCGCCGCGCTCAGGCGCCGGTCGATATCGGCACGCTCGGCGTCGTCGACCGCGTGCAGGGCGTAGGCGGTTGCCAACGCCAGCAGATCATCATGTGGGCTGGTCATGCTGCCCCCAGGCAATTACGAAGTCCGCGGATCGCGTCGCGCATCCGCGATTTGATAGTCGCCAGGTTCGCCGACAGCCGGTCGGAGACCTGGACATAGGTCAGTCCGTCGTAATAGGCGAGTTCGATGCACTCGCGTTGTTTGTCGGTCAGCGCCCCCAGGCAATGGGTCACCTGGCGATAATCCTCGTTGTCGAGCACCCGGTCGGCGACCTGGTCGACCGGAGGTTCGACGGTCGCGGCACCGTAGCGGGATTCGCGGTCGGCGCCGGCCTGCTCGGAGCGCACCCGGTCCACGGCGCGGCGGTGCGCCAAGGTCATCAGCCAGGAAAGCGGTGTTCCCGCCGCCGGGTTGTAGTCCCCGGCGTTGCGCCAGACCTGGAGATAGATGTCCTGAGTGGTTTCCTCGCTGTACCCGGGATCCCGCAGCACCCGCAGGACCAGACCGAACACCCTGGCTCTGGTGTGGTCGTAGAACGCGGCGAAGGCGTCCACATCGCGTTGCGCTACCCGGCGCAGCAATGCGTCGAGGTCTGACGTCACGTTCCGTAGGATAGCGGGCTCGTCCAGCAGCGTCACGGAATGCCCCGTTTCATCTGCGACCTCCCATCTGCGTGAACCGCCGTCCCTGGCTGCTCGGCCGGTCCGAAATGGCTTGCGCCCGAGACGCACTGACGACGCCGAAGGCAATCAACATGGCATCGCCTCGGATTCCCGTGCCGCCGGCCACTGTGCTCCCAACCGCTCGGCGGCACACACACCGGAGGCGGCGCCGTCCTCGCGGAATCCCCAACCGTGATAGGCGCCCGCGAAAACCACCCTGTCATCGTTCAGCATCGGAAACAATCGTTGGGCAGCAATGGATTCCGTCGTGTATAGCGGACGTTGGTAGGTCATCTCGGTGATCACGGCGGCCGGGTTCACCCGCCCGGAACCCCCGAGGGTCATCAGGTAACGGTGCGCGCCAGTCAGACCCAACAACCGACTGATGTCGTAGGTGATCAGCGCGTCGCGGCCGCTCTCGGGCAACAGATAGTTCCGCAGCGCCCTGGCGGCGGGCCGGGTCGGCAACACCGAGGTGTCGGTGTGCACGCAGGCGTATTCGGTCGAGTACCGTATGGCACCCAGCGCTGCCCGTTCGGCATCGGTGGGTTGGTGCAACGCCTGCAGTGCCTGATCGGACCGGGTCGCTATGACCACGGCGTCGAACTCGCGCAACGTCCCGCCGGCCTGCAACTCGACTCCGTCGGCGATGCGCCGCACGGCGCCGACCGGGGTGCCGGTGCGCACCTCGTCGACGTGGGCGGCGATGGCGTCGACATAGCCGGCAGACCCGCCGACGACGGTGCGCGTGGCCGCCGACTCAGATCCTGAGAGCAGCCCGTGCTGCTGCAGGAATGCGAACAGGTAGCGCGCGGGAATCTGCAAGGTCGTGTGCGGCCCGCCGGACCAGACGGTGGCCACCAGCGGTGTCGCGAAGTGTTCGGCGAAGTATTTCGAGAACTTGTGCACGGCGAGGAAGGCGCCCAGTGTGCCGGTGTCCTCGGCGTCGCCGGTGGCCAGCAGGGTGGCGGCGGCCCGGTGGAACCGGTTGATCTCGGCCAGCATGCGCAGATATCGGGGCCGAGCGACGTTCGACCAGGAGGGAAACAGTCCGCCGAGGCCGCGCATGAGCGCGTACTGCAGGCCGATGCGGTCATCGCGCATGGAGAGCGACAGGTCGGTGGCGACGGTGTCGATGCCGAGATCGACGAACAAGCGACACAACGTCGGCTGGGTGTCGTCGTGGATCAGGAAGGCCGAGTCGACGGCGACCGTGCCGCCGGAGCCGTCGTCGACACGATGGTCGCGCCGGTGGCCGCCGAGCTGGTCTTCGGCCTCGAACAGCGTCACGTGGTCGTGCGCGGACAGCAGATATGCAGCCGTCAACCCGGCGATGCCGCTTCCGATGACGGCAATGGACCGACTCCTCTGATACTGCACGATGGTGATTCGGGACCGTTCGCCTAACGGATGGGTGACATTCGGATTGCTAAACTCCCAACCCCGCGTAAGGTGCAAATCCGTGGTGTCGACCTTGTTTCGCAACGGATCCGTGTGGGCCGGCGTGCCCGGCCAACCGCCCACCGACGCATTGCTGGTCACCGACGGGGTGGTTGCCGCCATCGGACCCGCCGCGGTGACCGGGGCACCGGAGGGTTGCGACATCGTCGACCTGGAGGGTGGTTTCCTCATGCCGTCCTTCGGTGACGGCCACGCCCACCCGCTACTCGGCGGCCTGGAGTTCGTCGGCCCTGCGGTGCGGCCGTGCACGTCGGTGGACCAGATCGTGGCGGCCGTGCGCCGCTACGCCGAGGACCATCCCGACCAGGAGTGGATCGTCGGAGCGTCCTACGACGGCAGCCTGGCAGCCGACGGTCTGTTCGACGCGCGCTGGCTCGATGAGGCCGTCGCCGATCGACCGGTGGTGCTGCGGGCCTGGGACTATCACACCGTGTGGTGCAACACCGCCGCGTTGGAGCGCGCCGGCATCACCGGCGACACCCCCGATCCCGAACTCGGCGAGATTCCGCACCGTCCCGACGGATCGGTACTGGGCACCCTGCGCGAATGGGGCGCGGTCGACCTGGTGACCGCCGTGATGCCGGCCCGCGACGAGGACGTGCGGGTTGCCGCCCTCGGCACCGCGGCCGATTACTACCTGGCCCACGGCGTGACCTGGGTGCAGGACGCCTGGGTGGAACCCGCCGACGTGCAGACCTACCTGGAGGCCGCCCGGCGCGATGCCCTGCGGGTGCGATTCAACCTGGCCCTCTACGCCGACCCGCGGCATTTCGACGAGCAGGTGGCGCATTTCGCCGATGCCCGTCGGCAGGTGAGCGAACTCGGTTCGCCCATGCTGACCGCGCAGACAGTGAAGTTCTTCGCCGACGGGGTGGTCGAGAACGAAACCGGTGCGCTGCTCCAGCCGTACTGCTCGGGCCTGCATTCCCACGGCATGACCGTCTGGGAGGGAGACTCGCTGGCCCGGGCCTGCCAACGCGTCGACGAACTCGGTTTGCAGATCCACATCCACGCCATCGGGGATGCTGCCGTCCGCCAGGCCCTCGACGCGATCGAGTACACCGTGGCCCAGAACGGGTCCCGCGACCGCAGGCCCGTGATCGCCCACGTCCAGCTGGTCGACGACGCCGATCTGGACCGCTTCGCCGCCTTGGGCGTCATCCCGTGCATGCAGCCGCTGTGGGCGCAGGAGGATGCGCTGATGAACGTGCTGACCGTGCCCCGACTCGGCAGGGAACGGGCCGACAAGCAGTACCGGATGCGCTCGTTGGCCGACTCCGGCGCCCCGCTGGCGCTGGGTTCGGACTGGCCGGTCTCCTCGGGAGCTCCGCTCGACGGTATCGCCGTGGGCGTATCGCGGCAGACCGCCGAGGGACAACCGGCCGGGGGCTGGACCCCGCAGGAGACCCTGGCCATCGAACGGGCACTGACCGCCTACACCGCCGGTGTCGCCGATCAGGCCTTCGCCGAACGGATCTGGGGCAGGCTGGCGCCCGGCGCCAGCGCCGACCTGGTCTGGCTGGACCGCGACCCGCGATCGACCCCGCCGCTCGAACTGCCCGGCATCGAGGTGCGGGCCACCTACCTCCGGGGCGAGCCCGGGTTCGTCGCGTCCACATCACCGTAAAGAGGGAGTGCACATGTCGACTTCGGAGCCGCTTGTCGGTATCTCGGCAGATCCGAACGAGGGCAGGCTCAAACGCGCCCTCGGAGTGCCCTCGCTGGTGCTCTTCGGCCTCGTCTACATGGTGCCGCTCACCGTGTTCACCACCTACGGCATCGTCACCGTCGAGTCCGGGGGCCGGGTGCCGCTGGCCTATGTGGTGACGCTGGCCGCGATGATCTTCACGGCCCGCTCCTATGCCAGGATGGCGACGGCGTACCCGGTGGCCGGGTCGGCCTATGCCTATACCCAGAAGACCTTCGGGGCGCCGGTGGGATTCCTGGCCGGCTGGTCGTTGCTCTTGGATTACCTGTTCCTGCCGATGCTGAACTACATGGTGATCGGGCTGTACCTCAACGCCGCGGTGCCGTCGATCCCACAGTGGGTGATCGTGCTGGTGACCATCGTGCTGGTGACGGTCCTCAACATCGTCGGCATCGTCTCGGTGGCCCGCGCCAACGCGGTGATCATCGCGGTGCAGGCGGTCTTCATCGTGGTGTTCCTCGTCATGGCGGTGGCGACGATCTCCGGTTCCGGGACGGTCGACATCATGGCGCCGTTCACCGGTGACGGCACCGCGGGGGGCATGGCGCCGGTACTGGCCGGTGCGGCCATCCTGTGCCTGTCGTTCCTCGGGTTCGACGCCGTGTCAACACTTTCCGAGGAGGCCAAGGATGCCCGGCGCGATGTGCCGAAGGCCATCATGCTGGCCACCGTGATCTGCGGTGTGCTGTTCATCGTGCTGTCCTACGCCTCGCAGCTGGTCTTCCCGTCGAATGCGTTCGAGAGTGTCGACACCGGGTCGGTGGATGTCATGGTCGCCGCCGGCGGCGCGTTCCTCTCGGCGTTCTTCACCGCGGCCTATGTGGCAGGTGCCACCGGATCGGCGCTCACCTCGCAGGCCTCGGTGGCGCGCATCCTGTATGCGATGGGCCGCGATGGCGTGCTGCCGCGCAAGGTGTTCGGGCACGTCTCGGTGAAGTTCAGCACCCCGACCTGGGCGATCCTGGCGGTATCGGTGATCTCGCTGCTCGCGTTGGTGATCGACCTGGCGCTGCTGGCATCGGTGGTCAGTTTCGGTGCCCTGGTGGCCTTCTCGGCGGTGAACCTGACCGTGATCAAGCACTACTTCGTCGACGCCGGTGAGAAGAACGTGCTGAACAACCTGATCCTGCCCGGTATCGGTTTCGCGCTGACGGTGTGGTTGTGGACAAGTCTGTCCGGTGACGCGTTGCGGCTCGGGCTGATCTGGCTGGCCGTCGGATTCATCTGGCTGCTGGTGGTCACCCACGGTTTCCGGCGGCCGACGCCGGTGCTCGACATGAAGGAGTAGTGGTCGCGTCGAATCTGGAGAAGGTGGCGGCTTTTCGTCGAATCGGCGCGATCGTCTTCAGATTCGGGGCCAGGCCCGGGCCGCCGAGACCAGTCCGGCGATCAAGGCGCGGGTCGGTCGGCTCAGCCCGTCCTCGCCGAGCGGTCCGCTACGCGGGCTGATCCCGCGCACCCGCGGTGCCAGTTCCAATTGCACACCGCCGCCGCGGGTTCGGTTGACCGGATTGTCCGGGTGCAGTCCACGCAGTTCACGCGGGATCGCGTCCAGATCGGTGATGACCCGATGCCCTGGGATGTCGAGATGCGCGGCCACGTGCCCGGCCAGTTCGCGATTTCCGCCGCCGGCGAGCAGGTCGTTGCTGCGCCCGACGCGACCGTAGCCGTGCAGGGAGACGACGTGCTCGGCGTGGTCCAGGAACTCGGCCAGGCGTTCGGATTCGGCGGCACGATAGGCCGCCGAGGACAGATGGTGCGGGTAGTCCGGCGGGTGGCGCACGACGTACACCGACGCCCCGGCCAGCTCCGCGGCGCGCTCGGCGATGACATCGGTCATCCGTTCCAGCCCGCCGCCGTGGATGGCAAGGAAGGCGAACGGCCCACGCAGAATCGAATACTCCGAGATCAGTGGGTCCGACAGCAACTCGGTGAGGGGCCGCGGTCCCGGCTTCTCGGAGGGAGCAAGTGCCCGTGGCCAGTTCGCGGGATGCCAGCGGTCCAGGAAATCCAGCCAGCGCTGCGGAAGTCCGTGGTGCGAGGCCCCGGCGATGACGCGTTCCAGATAGCCGGGGCGCGGTGCGCCCGGTTCGATGCGGTGATCGATGTAGATCCAGGCGTCGCGGGGGCCGTCGTCGGTACGGACCGTCGCGCGATCACGCCGATAGCGGACCGGGATCCCTTCGGCACGGTCGAGCACGGCCAGGTCGGCATCGCTGATCCGCCACACCACCCCGTGCACCTCGGCACCCGCGGCGGGCTCGATGGTGGCCACGCCCCGCTCGTTGATCAGCCAGTCGTGATCGGCCAGCATCGCCCGGACCGGACCGCGGGCATCCGGACAGCGTGCGGCCATCTGGTCGTTGCACAGGTTGGAGCCGTAGGCGAAGTAGAGATGGTCGGCCACCGGTCCAGCCTAGGGTGCGGCGTACAACCCCTTGCCGGTGATCAGCGGGAGATCGAGTGTGGTCGTGATGCCCGGTTCGGCCGCGACCACCGCCGCGATGGCGTTGACCACTCGTGCGGCGGTAGCCACCAAACCGGCGTGATTGTGGTCGCCCTTGCGGCTGCTCAGGCACAGGTCCAGCGCGTAGGACGGCTCGCCGGTGACCTCGACTCGGTAGGAACCGCCCTCCTGGGCGGGCTGGGGCCAGTCCGGGCAGAGGTCCGCGCGCAGCCGGGTCACGTGCTCCAGCACCACGGCGGGATGTCCGTCGACCATGCCGCGCACCTCGAAACGCATGGCGGCGGTGCTGCCCGCGGGAATCGGTCCGGCGGCGATCCGGAAGTCCTCGGGGGCCGGGATCCGGGTGTGGGTTTCGGTGACCTCGTCGAGTTCGATGCCCAGGCCGGCGGCCAATTGACGCACCACCGAGCCCCAGGCCAGGCTGAGCACACCGGGCTGCAGCAGCATCGGCAGCTCGTCGATGCTCTTGCCGAAACCCATCACGTCGAACATGACGGTGGGACTGTCGTAGGTGGCGTAGTCGACGATCTCCATACAGCGGATCTGCTCGACACTCTGGCAGGTCCCGGCGAGCGCCAGCGGCAGCAGGTCGTTGGCGAAACCGGGATCGATGCCGTTGACGAAGATGCTCGACGATCCTGTGCGGGCCGCCTCCTCGATCGGGGTGACCAGTTCGGCGGGCAGCACCTGCCACGGGTACTGCAGGAACACCGCCGCGCTGCCGACGACGTTGATGCCTGCGGCCAGCAGGCGCCGGTAATCCTCGAGTGCGTCGGGCAGCCGGTTGTCGGCCATCGCCGTGTAGACTGCGCAGTCCGGTGCGGTGGCCAGGATGTCGTCGAGATTGTCCGTCGCCGTGATGCCGGTCGAAACGTCCAGTCCGGCAAGCTCTCCGGCGTCCTTGCCGGTCTTGGCTGCCGAGGACACCCACACACCGGTGAGTTCGTATTGCGGATCCTCGATGAGCTGGCGCAGGGCGTGGCGGCCGACGTTCCCGGTACCGATGGCGGCGACCCGGATCGGGGTGGGCGGCGAAGCTGATGTGTCGGTCATGGGCGTCCTCACAGGTCCGGGATGGGAAGGTCGAGGTTGGGGAAGGTGAGGCCACCGTCGACCTCCAGGGTCTTGCCGGTCAGGTAGCTGCCGGCAGGGGAGGCCAAATAGACTGCCGCCGCCGCGATATCGGCCGGGTCGCCCAACCGGCGCATGGGCGTCGCCTTCTCCATCGGGTCGCGCAGCGCCTCGTTGGACGCGACCACGTCCAGTGCGGAGGTGAGGATCGATCCCGGCGCGATGGCGTTGACGCGGATGCGCGGGCAGAGGTCCAGCGCCGAGAGGCGGGTGTAGTGCGCCAGCGCCCCCTTGGCGGTCCCGTACGCCGCGAAGGCGCGCCCGGCCAGCCTGCCCATCGTCGAGGTGATGTTGATGATGGACCCGCCGCCGGAATGCTCCAGCATCAGCGGCGCCGCCGCGGTGGTCAGCGCGTGGGCGGTGCCGACGTTGAACGTGAAGGCGTCTTTGAGGTCCTTAGTGGAGGTGTTCAGCAGGGGGCCGGGCATGGTTCCCCCGACATTGTTGACGACGATGTCTAGTTTCCCGAAGGCCTCGACGGCCTGCCCCGCGAGTGCCGCCGTCGCCTCGGGATGTGCCAGGTCGGCGACCACGATGTGCGCGCGCCGACCGGTCGCCTCCACCTGTGCGGCGACCTCCTGCAGCTGGGACTCGGTACGCGCTGCGATCAGCACGTCAGCACCCGCTTCGGCGAAGGCCACCGCGATGGCGGCGCCCAATCCGCGACCGGCGCCGGTGACCACGGCCACCTGATCGTCGAGTCGGAACCTGTCCAGAATCATGCCTGCCCTCATTTCTGTGCTCGGCGCCACGGTAACAAGCATGGCGGAGCCCCGGAAGCGATTTCTGGAACACGTTCTAATTTGACGGCGGCTGACAGATCTGGCGGCAGCCCCGATTCGGGGTCGAGATAGGAGGGTCACGGAAACCACTGGGATGCAACACCCTCGGGATGTGAATTCGTGGCTCCGGTGGCGCGAGTTTCACATCGGGGACATTCTCGGAACGAGATCGGTCCCAGGTGTGAATCTCGGTCGCACTATTTCTTGGCGGCGGCTTTCTTGGCCGGTGCTTTCTTCGCAGGTGCCTTCTTGGCGGCCGCCTTCTTCGCCGGTGCCTTCTTGGCCGGCGCTTTCTTGGCCGGTGCCTTCTTGGGCTCGTCCTTGCCCGACGATCCGGATCCGCGGGCCTTCACGCTGGCCTCCAACTTGGCCAGCAGGTCGGAGACGTCCTCGGTCTCGTCGAGATCGGTCGGCTGTTCCTCGACGGTGAACGCCTCGCCGCCTTCGAGTTTGGCCTGTACCAGTTCGTGCAGCTGCTCCTGATAATCATCGCGGAACTGGTCGGGCTTGAAGTCGTCGGTCATGGATTCGACGACTTGGCCGGCCATCTTGAGCTCGGCCGGTTTGATATCGACATCCTTGTCCAGGGAGGGGAAGTCCGGGTCGCGGATCTCGTCGGGCCACAGCAGCGTGTGGATCACCATGACATCGCGCTTGCTGAAATCCTTGACCCGCAACGCGGCCAGGCGAGTCTTGTTGCGCAACGCGAAGTGCACGATGGCCACCCGATCCGTCTCGGCGAGTGTCTTGGCAAGCAGCACATAAGATTTCGTCGACTTGGAGTCCGGTTCCAGAAAGTAACTCTTGTCGTACATCATCGGGTCGAGCTGATCGGCGGGCACGAACTCCACGACCTCGATCTCGCGGCTGCGTTCCTCCGGCAGGGTGGCGATGTCCTCATCGGTGATGATGACCGTCTGGCCGTCTTCGGAGTCGTACGCGCGGGCGATATCGCGGTACTCGACCACCTCACCGCACACCTCGCAGGTGCGCTTGTAGCGGATGCGCCCGTTGTCCTTCTCGTGCACCTGGTGGAACTTGATGTCGTGGTCCTCGGTGGCGCTGTAGACCTTGACCGGCACATTGACCAGACCGAAGGAGACCGAACCTTTCCAGATCGACCGCATAGGCAACGGTAGCAGCGGGCATTCCGATCTGGTGGTTGCCGGGAAATATCATTCGGTGATGGAGCGTGTGGGCCGGGTCAAGCTGACGAATCCGGACAAGGTGCTGTATCCGCAGACCGGCACGACCAAGGCCGAGGTGTTCGATTACTACGTCGCGGTCGCGGCGGCGATGCTGCCGCATATCGCCGGTCGCCCGGTCACGCGCAAGCGGTGGCCCAATGGTGTTGGCCAATCGGATTTCTTCGAAAAGCAGCTGGCGTCATCGGCACCGGACTGGTTGCGCCGCGGATCGGTGACGCACCGGTCCGGAACCACGACCTATCCCATCATCGACACTGCCGAGGGATTGGCCTGGATCGCCCAGCAGGCGTCGCTGGAGGTGCATGTTCCGCAGTGGCGTTTCGACCACCACGGCGCGCCCGGACCGGCCACCCGCATCGTGTTCGACCTGGACCCGGGTGAGGGGGTGACCTTCCGGCAGCTCTGTGAGGTCGCCCATGAGGTGCGCGGCTACGTCGAGGACATCGGCCTGAACGCCTATCCGCTGACCAGTGGCAGCAAGGGCGTGCACCTCTACGTGCCGCTGGCGGATCCGATCAGCTCCCAGGGAGCGTCGGTGCTGGCCAAGCGGATCGCGCTGGCGCTGGAGAAGGGCATGCCGACCCAGGTCACCGCCACCATGGCGCGCAGCGTGCGCGACGGGAAGGTGTTCGTGGACTGGAGTCAGAACAGCGCGGCCAAGACCACCATCGCGCCCTACTCGATGCGTGGTCGCGCTGAGCCCACCGTGGCCGCGCCGCGCAGCTGGGCGGAACTCGCCGATCCCGGCCTGCGGCAGTTGACCTTCGAAGAGGTGCTGGACCGACTGGAACGCGATGGCGATCTGCTCGCGGATCTGGACGATCCGCTGCCCGTCGAGGACCGGCTGAGCACCTACCGCACCATGCGCGATGCCGGTAAGACTCCCGAGCCGGTCCCGACGGCACCGCCGGCGGTGGGGCATGACAACACCTTCGTCATCCAGGAGCACCACGCGCGCCGGCTGCACTATGACTTCCGGTTGGAACGCGACGGGGTGCTGGTGTCCTGGGCGATCCCGAAAAACCTGCCCGAGACGACATCGGTCAACCATCTGGCAGTGCACACCGAGGACCACCCGCTGGAGTACGCAACCTTCGAGGGGGACATCCCGGCCGGTGAGTACGGCGGCGGAAAGGTGATCATCTGGGACTCCGGGACCTATGAGGCCGAGAAGTTCCGAGATCCCGGTGTGGACGGTGAGAAGCCGATCGACACGGGCGGAAAGGGACAGGGAAAAGCCGGGAAAGGGGAGGTGATCGTGACGCTGCACGGCGCCAAGGTGCGCGGGCGTTACGCGCTGATCCAGACCGGCGGCAAGAACTGGCTGGCGCACCGGATGAAGGAGCAGCCCGTCACGACCGTGGCCGACCTGAAACCGATGCTCGCGACCCACGGTTCGGTGGCCGGGCTGAAACCGGCCGGCTGGGCGTTCGAGGGCAAGTGGGACGGGTACCGGATGCTTGTCGAGATCGACCACGGGGAGTTGATGTTGCGGTCGCGCAGCGGTCGTGACATCACTGCGGAATTCCCGCAGTTGCGTTCGCTGGCAGCCGATCTCGCCGATCATCGGCTGATCATCGACGGTGAGGTCGTGGCATTGGATGCCGATGGCGTGCCGAGTTTCGGTGCCATGCAGAACCGCGCGTCCGGCAGCAACATCGAGTTCTGGGCATTCGATCTGCTTGCTCTGGATGGCCGTTCGCTGCTGCGCGCGAAGTATCGTGACCGCCGCCAGCTGCTGGAGCTGCTGGGCCGGGATGGCGCGCTCATCGTGCCGGATCTGCTCGACGGTGACGGCGCCGCCGCGTTGGAGTACGTGCGCGAGCACGGCTATGAGGGTGTGATCGCCAAGAAATGGGACTCGACCTACCAACCCGGGCGACGCTCGCAGTCCTGGATCAAGGACAAGCTCTGGCTCACCCAGGAGGTCGTCATCGGGGGCTGGCGGGCCGGTGAGGGTGGCCGCACCAGCGGGATCGGCGCACTGGTGGTCGGTGTGCCGGAGGGGGACGGGCTGCAGTTCGTCGGCCGGGTGGGTACCGGCTTCACCGAGAAGATGCTCAAAGATCTGCGGACGACACTGGCACCGCTGGAGACTCCGGATTCTCCCTTCACCGCGCGGCTTTCCGGACCGGATGCCAAGGGCGTCACCTTCGTACGGCCCGAACTTGTGGGGGAGGTCCGCTACAGCGAGCGGACATCGGACAATCGGCTGCGTCAGCCCAGCTGGCGGGGATTACGGCCGGACAAATCGCCGGATGAGGTGGTCTGGGAGTAGAGCTACCGATCGGTGGCAGGCGGCAACGAATACACGGTGTAGCGATGTGCGTCCTGCTGGTAGGGGAGGTCCCGCAGAGTGACCGTCCGTTGCCGGAAACGCTCGTCGCCATCATCGAGCGCCAGCACCCCGGCGGTCGGATCATGCACGCTGAACCCGTCCACCGAGATGGCGAGTTCGTCGAACGCCGCTTCGGTATCGGCATACCGACCTGGACCGGCATTGAGCCGTTGCAGCAGTCGCAACGCGTCGAGCCCGGAAAGCGCGAAAAGGTCTCTTCCGTCGAGGAACAACGGGCGCCGTGAATGCATGATTTCGCAGAGCCGATCTGCCTCGTACCGCAACACCACGTTGCCGCGTGTTTCGGTCACACTGTCCGACGACGGACCGCCGCCGGTGTACTCGGCGATGAATGCCCGTTTCTCGTCGTCGGTCATGGCGTCACCGAACATCGCCAGGGTCTCGCGCAACATATCGTCGGTCACGCGATCGGCACCGCGACCCGTGCGGGCGCCGTAGGTTGACGTCAGCGCATCCACCTGCACCGGGGACATGCCGAATTCGAGTCGGCCCAATCCCAGCCGGGGTCGTATGGTCCAGTCTGCGTCTGTTGCCATGATGGTCAGTTAGAGTTGTTGTGCCACAGCGGAGATGATCAGCGGGTGGCTGCCGCGGCCACAGCGGCTTCCAGCCCTCGGGTGGCCAACACATCGGCCAACTCGTTGTCGGCGATGCCGGAATGGCCCTTCACCCAGAACCATTCGACCTGATGGCGCGCGCACGCGGCCTGCAACCGCTGCCACAGGTCGACGTTCTTCACCGGCTCCTTGGCCGCGGTCATCCAGCCGTTGCGCTCCCAGCCGCGTACCCAGGTGGTGATTCCGTTCCGCACGTAGGTGCTGTCGGTGTACAGGTGCACCGTCACCGGCCGGGTGAGCGCCTCCAACGCCATGATGGGCGCGGTGAGCTCCATCCGGTTGTTACTGGTCCGGTCCGGCTCGCCACCGAATATCTCCCGGACGTGATGGCGCTGGCGCAGCACCGCGCCCCACCCACCCGGTCCGGGGTTGGGCCGGCAGCCACCGTCGGTGTGGATGATGACGGGCTCGTCGGTCATCTGCCGAGAATAGGTGCCGAGATGAACGCACTGGGAACCGACATGCCGAGGCGCTGGTGGCGCAGCGTGGTGATCCGGCGCCCGGGTTGCACAGCGTCCTTGACCCGCGAGGTCAACCCGCCGAGGAAGGTGGTGGCCTCGTCGATATCGGCGACGGTATAGGTGATTCCCCACAGGGTCGCCGGCCCGTCGGCGCGTGTCTCGGGCGAACCGATGACCTCCAGGACGACCGCGCCGAGTCGATAGAAGATCTGCCGGACGGGGCGTCCGCCGAGTTCGGTATCGCGTTCTCGGCGCGGCTGCACGCTTGCCGAACTTAGGGCCGCGACGGTGCGTCCCAGATCGGGCGACATCATCACGACGTGGTCGATGTCGACGACGCCGTTGGGGTGTGCACCGGGCAGCGGCGGGTCGGTTCGCGACGGTGTGCTCGGTATGCCGTCGATATCCGTGCCGTCGAAGTCGCGCAGCGACCAGCCGATGATGCCGGTGCCACGGTCTCGCCCGACCAGGCGTATCCGCACGGACCCCACCCGGCAGATGCCGTCGGCATCCACGTCGAAGCCGGCGGCGGCCCATGCGGCCGCGGGGTCGGCGACCAGGATTTCGTCGATGGTGAGTGCCACGCCTGAAGATCTTGCCCGGTGCGGTGCCGTCGGCGGGGCGTAGGGTTCGCTTCGTTTGCTGGTGCCGGGGTGGCTCGCTCGCCGGTTCCCTGACGGCGGCGCCGAAGCATTGGTAGCCTCGGGTGGATTTGCTCAACACCCTGAACGGAGCGATGACGGTGGTCGGGACTCCATCGAGGCAGTGGTTGGCGCGGACCCATCACTACGAGTGGATCACCGATTACCTTGCGGCGCGCGGCGCCACCGGTGCGGTGCGGGTCGTCATGACGATCATCCCGGCGTCCTTGGCGATCTGCTTGCTGGTCTTGTTGCGCAGTATCGACGCCCCGCGACCGGGCGTGCACTCCGCCATGATGTGGACGGCATTCTGCGGCGGGGTGGCCGGATCCATCCTGTGGGCCTCCCGGTGGCCGTCGCGGCGCCAATCCCTGGCTTTCGCCCTGGTGACCAATGCCTCTGTGGCACTGGCGTGTCTGTCCTTCTCCGACCCCCAGGGCGCACTGCTCGGCTGCGTCGCGTTCGCCACCTGTGCCGCCTATATCGGCTTCTTCCATTCCACAGGTCTGGTCATCTACAACTTCGTGGTTGCCTCGACGGTCGCGATCGTCATCGCGTCGCGGATCGTCGCGACCGGGCACGTCGGTTTGGCCGTGGTAGACCTGTTCCTGGTCACTCAGATCAACATCGTCATGCCCATCGCCATCCACCTGCTCATCCGGTCGCTGGGGGTGGATCTGGAACGCGCCGGTCGAGACCCGTTGACCGGATTGCTGAACCGACGGTCCTTCGATCGGTACGCCGCGCGGATGCTCGACGAGAGCGATATAGATCCCGAGGCGCATCTGGTGGTGGTGATGATCGATCTCGACAATTTCAAGCGGCTCAACGACACCCGTGGCCATCAGGCCGGTGATGACGCACTGGTGGCGGTCGGGCGCGCCCTCGGCCAAGCCGTCGTCGATATCGTCGCCATCGTCGCCCGTACCGGCGGTGAGGAGTTCGTCGTCGCCGCCGAGTGGCATGCCGAAGACCCCGGTCCGCTGGCCCAGCGATTCTGTGACGGAATAGCCGCCTTGCCGATGTCGATCACCGCCAGTGTGGGGACCGCGTCGGTGCCGATTCGTTCGCTGCGCCGGGGCCCCGGGCACCTGCAGGCCCGGGTGAATCAGCTTGTTGGTGTGGCCGATGATGCGATGTACGAGGCAAAACGCGCCGGCGGCAACAGGTATCACCACGGGGTGGCGCACTGATGTGGTGTGTCCGCACCCACGGCCGAGCTGTGCGTTTGACGGCGCCGGCGGCGGGTAACCAGTTCCGCTGTGAACGACGAGCAGGTGGTCCTACTTGACAATGCGGGCAGGACGATCGGCAGTGCCGACAAGGCGACCGTTCATCACGCACACACCCCGCTGCACCTCGGCTTCTCGTGTTATCTCTTCGATGATGACGGCCGCGTGCTGCTGACCCGACGGGCGCTGACCAAGCGCACCTGGCCGGGGGTGTGGACCAACTCGTTCTGCGGGCACCCCGGCCCGCACGAGCCGACGGTGGACGCGGTGCATCGCCGCGCCCAACAAGAACTCGGCACCACGGTGCGCGACGTGCACTGCATCCTTCCCGAGTTCCGGTATCGCGCGACCGCGGCCGACGGGACGGTGGAGAACGAGCTCTGTCCGGTGTTCTGCGCCCTGATCGACGGACCGCTGCACGTGGTGCCCGAGGAAGTGATGGACACCGCGTGGGTGTACTGGCCCGAGATCCGCACGGCCGCAGAGCTGGGGTGGGCGATCAGCCCGTGGGCGCGGACTCAGGTTCCGTTGCTCGACGCGGCCGACCTTCCGTCGTGGGCGCGGCGCTCGGCGGCGTGAGCAGGTCAGTGGTGCCGTCGGCGTCCTGTCGACGGACCTGCTGAAGCCGCTCGGCATACTCCAGGTCGTCGCGCCAGAGCCGGTGGGCGGCATGGCGCATGAACGGGGTGATCAGTCCCTGCACGCGTCCGGCACGCGCAAAACCCGGTCGGTCGGAGTGGGCGATGACGGCCTCGATGACCCTGCTCTGCGGTTCGCGGTGCGGACCATGGTGCAACGGGGTTGCGTGGGTCTCCACGACGCTGCCGCATCCTTCACCTTCGATGATGCGCATCGTGAGGGTGCGTGGCTCCGGGCTGGTGAACTCGGCGATGACCGGAATGCCCAACCGGCCCAGCCGGAAGGTGACCGCGACGAGGAAGCGGTCCTCTTCTTCGGGCAGGTCCAGATCGGTGGGCGGCGCGCTGAGCACCTCGAGCCGGGTGAAGGAGTACGGATGGAACCAGGCACCGTGCCAGGGATCCATCCTGTTGGCGATGATGTCCTCGGGTCGGCAGTCACCGGTCATGGCGGCGACGGCAGAAATCCGCGGCAGCCCGGGCCGCGCCGGCAGAATCGGTGCCTCGGTGGGCGTTTCACCGCCGATGCGGTCGAGCCGAACCCAGACCAGCACACCGTCATCGTGGATCGGAACTGCCGACCAGTCCGCGCGGGACCGACCCGTCAACTGCAGTCCGTGCCAGGGGCAGATCAGGTTGCCGCGTTCGACCACGCCGGTGCACAGATCGGCTCCCAGATGCGGGCAACGCGCCGGTCCGGCGCGCAGTTCGCCGTCGCCGCCGCGCCAGCAGACCAGTTCGGCACCGGCGACGGTCGCGGCGAAGGGTTTGGCGGTGATGTCGGTACTCGCGCCCACCACATACCAGTTGCCGCTCGGCCGATTCTGCGATCGCTTCAGCGCGGCATCGATCACCGCAGGGTCGGCCTGTCGGAAGGTCGGCTTCTGCTGGCTCCACGGAGTGCGCGGGAGTAGTTGAAACGGCCACGCTTTCATGTCCACACCCGCCCTTCGACCCGTTCGGCAAAATGCCGCAGTACCGCCGACCTGCCGCGCACCGGCACCGTGAAGATGTCGTGTCCGCGCACCCCGAATCGCTCGAGCAGGGTATTGGCAGCAACCACGCCGGTCGTCGCGGCCCGTTCCATCAGCGCCACCGGAAGATCGATGCGGATCCCGTCACCGGCAAGCGCCAGCCCGTTCTGAGGCGTGCGTACACCCGGTCTGCCGGCGAAGTCACCGGGGGCCAGTCGCGGGCAGTCGTTGCGGCACAGCGTGATCTCGTGGACCACCCGGGCATCGGCGGTCTCGGGGAAGAGCTCGTACAACCGACTGTCCAGTGCTTTGCGCACTTCCGGGCTGTCCTCGGTGATCGAGTAGGCGTGCAGTTCCACCACGGACCCGCCGTGCTGGTCGGCCCACTCCGCGGCTTCCCGCTCGTAGCGTTCCAGCACGCTGATGTTGTCCAGCGGAGGCAGGCCGCCGGTGCCGAGGAACGCGGGCCGCTCGGAGCGGACCGGTCGGTCCAGCCAGAGGCGGCGGACCAGGAACGGTGCGGCGGTGCCGAGATCGGCGACCGCAGAACGCCATTGCGCATCACCGAGACGGGGCGAGTCGGCGACGATGCGTTGCAGCGCAGGCACCTCGGTCGCCAGGACCACGCCGTCGCAGTGCAGGACCTCACCGGATTCGCCGGCGACGAGGAAGCGACCCGCGTCGTCGGCGGTCACCGTGGTCACGGCGATCCCGGTATGAACATCGGCTCCGTGCCGCAACAGATAGCGCTCCAACGGTTTCCACAGGGCGACGTCGAAGTTCTCGGCGGCCACGTCGAACACCAGACCCTCGCTGGAGCCGAGGAAGTAGATGTGGAACATGGTCGCCAGTTCGGCCGCCGACAGGCCGTCCGGTCGGGTGAAGAAGCTGCGGGAGAACACCTCGAACGCAAGATGCTGTGCCGCGGTGGGGAAGTTGATATCCCTCAGGAATGTCTCGGCATCGGAATCATCGAGCTGCCAGTATGTTTCGGGCACCGATACGGACGCCAACGGGGCTGCCGCCTTGGCATCGAGGCGGATCAGGTCGCGCAGCCGGAAGGTGGGACTGCGCAATGCGAAGGCCATCGCGTTCAGCGGTGGTGTACTCGGCAGCCCGCGGAAGGTGTCGCGTCGGCCCTGGCCGTCGACGAGCGGGTAGTCGTCCAGCGGGGTGAACATGGACAGTTCGGGGTCGACCCGGCGCAGCACATTGCGCAGGTTGTAGTACTGCCGGAAGAACGCGTGGAAGCCGCGATTCATCGCCAGACGCGAACCGTCGGGCGCGGTTTCGGTCCACCCGCCGACGCGACCACCGAGGTACTGCTCGCGCTCGAACAGGTGTACGGCGACCCCGCGATCGGCCAGTGCGGTGGCCGCACTCAGGCCGGCGATACCGCCGCCGATCACCGCGACAGCGGGACGTTCGGCGAGGTACGCGGTGTGGGGTTGGCCGGATCCGGCGCGATGGCGGACGCGGCGACGGTCGGTCATGATGCCGCCCTGCCGAGGAAGGTGTGCACGATGCCGCGCTGCCAGCCGGGCATCGTCATGCTGTGCACATCGGTGAAGCCGTTGCGCTGCAGCCGCTCCCGGAATTGGGTCACACCGTCGAAGTCGTTGACGCTGCGGCGCAGGTAGCGGTAGAGGTCGGCATCACCGGTCCGGACTCGGCCCGCAGGGATGATGACCGCGGCGCACACTGCGTTCCAGAGGATGCCGGCAGCTCGCGAGTCACGGACCGAGTACTCGTGGGCGGCGAAGACACTCCCCGGGGAAAGCATGCCAAGCAGCATACGCAGCACCGGATCGGGGTCGGGCAGATTGCGCACCAGGTAGGCCGCCAGGATCCCGTCGAACGGACCCTGCACCCCCGCCTGTGCCAGGTCCTCGGCCCGGCTGTGCACGAAGGTCACCGTGGACGGCCAGCGCTTCGCGCGGGCCTGGTCGAGCATGCCTGCCGAACCGTCCACGCCGATGATCTCGGCATGCGGGGCGACGTGCAGGAGGGCGGCAGTCGACGCACCGGTACCGCAACCGATATCGAGCAGCCGCAGCCCACGTCCGCCGTCGCGGATCCCCATGCGCTGCGCAGAGAGGCGGAGATGGCGATGGTATCCGGGATTGGCACCGACCAGGCCGTCATAGGCGGCCGCACCGGCGTCGAAGGCCTCGGGGACGTCGTATGTGCTCACGCCGCCTGCCGGATACGGGCACGCCACGCGGCGGCAAGCCCTCGGGCGGCGACCTGCAGACGGCGCCCGTTGGACACCGTGGCCCGCTGCGTGAACACCTCGAAGTCGATCTCCTCGATGCGATCCAGGATCTCGGAGTACAGCGTCAGTGCGGCGCGGATACACGGCCGCGACTGTGGCCGCAGCATCGGGATGCCGAGTTCGGCCTGCCGATAGATGTCCCTGGTGATCGCGTGCTGCTCGACCAACGCCGCCCGCAACCGCGCGTCGGTCCGCCGATTGCGCTGGCACCAATACAGCACCTCGCGGTCCACACCGTGTGCGGCAAGCTCGTCGGCGGGCAGGTACACCCGGCCGCGGGTGAGGTCCTCGTCGATATCCCGCAGGAAGTTGGTGAGCTGAAACGCTTTTCCCAGCGCCGCCGCATGCGGAGCCGCCTCGGTGGTGGGGACGACGGTGCCGAGAATCGGTAGCAACTGCAAACCGATGACCTCCGCTGACCCGTACACATAGCGGTCCAGCGCAGCCCGGTCCGGGTAGTCGCTGATCGTGAGATCCATACGCATCGAGGCCAGAAAATCGTCGAACAGTTGCCAAGGCAGACCATAGTGACGCGCGGTGTCGACGACTGCGTCCAGCACCGGGTCGTCACCCGCCATCCGGTTCTCTACCAGTCTGCTGTGCAACGCATCCGAGAGTTCACGCAACTCCTCTTCACGTTCGGTTGCGGTGCGATCGTCGAATCCGTCGAGCACGTCGTCGGCGCGACGGGCGAAGCCGTACAGCGCGTGCACCGCTGGGCGTTGGCCAGGGGCGAGCAACCGCGTCGCCAGGAAAAAGGTCTTACCGTGTGCGGCGTTGAGCGCCCGGCAGCGCTGATACGCCTGCCGCAGTTCCCTGCCCTGTACACCCGCTGCGTCCAGCTCCGAGCCGAGCATCATCTGGTCCTCCTCATCGGGTGAAAATTCGGGGACGGACCGAGGATTCGGCTCCGGTGATTCGGTCGGCGGCCAGGCGGCCCGAGACGATGGCGGTCGGGATTCCCACGCCGGGAACGGTCGAGGAACCGGCAAGGATGGCGTTGGCGATCCCACGCACGGTGTTGGCGGGGCGGAACGGTCCGGTCTGCCCGAAGGTGTGCGCCAAAGCGAACGGTGTTCCGGCGATCATGCCCTGACGGGCCCAATCCTGCGGGGTCACCACGTCGAGCACCTGCGGGTCGGTCGCCACGCTCGGCAGCCGGGCGGCCAAGGTGTCGAGCATATGCGCGGTGTACTGATCGCGCTGGCCGTCCCAATCGCGTTCCCCGACTTCGAGGTTGGGCGTCGGGGCGAGGACGTAGAGCAGGTCCCTGCCGTCGGGGGCGAGGCTGGGATCCGCTGCGGTGGGACGTGTCACCAGCAGTGAGGGATCCGCCATGGGCACACCCTCGTCGATGATCTCCTCGAAGGTGCGGGCCCATTCGTTGCCGAAGAGGATGTTGTGGTGAGCGGCGCCGACGCCCGGATCGATCGCGCGGCAACCGATATGGGCGACCACCGCCGAGGGCGCAGGCCGTAGCTTCGCCAGCCGGCGAGGAGTTCGGCCGAGCAGGCGATAGGTATCCGGCAGTTCGGTGGTCAACACCACGGCGTCGGCGGTGAATCGGGCGCCGTTCGCGGTGCGCACCGCGGTGATCCGGTCGCCGGTGCGCTCCAGATCGGAAACTGTTGCGTCATAGTGGAACTCGACTCCGGCGTCGGCGGCGGCAGCAGCCAGCGCGTCGGGCAGCGCGCGCATTCCGCCCTTGGGGAAGTACACCCCTGAGATCGTGTCCATATAGGCGATCACCGCGTAGGCGGCCAGCGCCCGACGCGGGGGCACGCCGGCGTAGAGAGCCTGGAAGGTGAAGACGCGCAGCAGACGCTCGTCGGTGATGAAACGACGGACCATGGTTTCCCAGCCGCGGAAACCGCCGATGGCGGCCAGCTTCGCCAGCTGCGGGGTCAGCAGCGACAACGGCGAGTCGAAGTTCGACGAAATGAAGCCCTGGAACTCCACCTGGTACAGCGTGGTCAGCCAATCACGCAGGCGCAGATAGCCTTCGGCCTGAGTGCGGCCGGCGAAGCGTTCGATTTCGGCAGCCATGGTGGCCGCGTCACTGTGCACGTCGATGCTGCTGCCGTCGGCGAAGGACGCTCGGTACGCGGGGTCGATCTGGTGCAGCTCCAGCCGGTCGGCGGTGATTTCACCGACCGCGGCAAAGGTCTCGTCGATGATGTCGGGCATGGTGAGCACCGTCGGCCCGGTGTCGATGCGATAGCCGGAGATATCGGCGCGGCCCATCCGGCCGCCGGGATCCGACCCGCGTTCGACGACGGTGACCCGGCGACCCCTGCCGGCCAGGTGCAGCGCCGCCGAGAGTCCCGACAGTCCGGCGCCGACGACGACCACGTGGTCGGTACGACCACCCACCGTGCGCATCAGGCGGTCCGCTCGGTGCACGCCGCGGCGGTGGCGACCAGGGCCGCGCGCACCTCGGGCGCCAGCGCACCGCCGGGCACGCCGTCCAACGCCGCGGTTGCCGCGGTGAACCTGGAATGGATCAGATCTTCGATCCGCTGCACCGTTCCCACCTCCGAGATCAAGCTCTGCCAGCGAGTGATGTCGTCATCGCCGAGTCGCTCGGCGGTCATGAATTCCTTGAACTGACGCTGTTGGGCACCCGTGGCCAGTTCGTAGGCGGCGACCACGACGGTCGTCGCCTTGCGGGCCACCAGGTCGGTGCCGATCGGCTTACCGGTGGTCGACGGGGCGCCGAACACGCCGAGCAAATCATCGCGCAATTGGAAAGCCTCACCGATGTTCTCGCCGTAGCGGCTCAAGGCCTGTGATACCGCATCGTCACAACCGGCCAGTGCTGCCCCGATCTCAAGAGGCCTGCGCACGGTGTAGTTACCGGACTTGCGTCGCGCCACGTCCAATACGTCGTCCAAAGTAGGGAAGCCCGCGGTGTCGTTGACCAGATCGGCGAACTGCCCGACGGCCAGTTCGGTGCGCATATCGTCATAATGCGGCCAGGCCCGGGCCAGCGCCTCGGCGGGCAGCCCGCTTTGCCGCAACATCTGCTCGGCCCACACCAGGCACAGGTCGCCGAGTAGCACCGCGGCCGACTCCCCGAAACGGGCGGAAGAACCGGGCAGTCCGCGCTCGCGATGCCAGTCCTCGAAGGCCCGGTGGGCACTCGGGCGCCCGCGTCGTATCGACGACTCATCCATCACATCGTCCTGGAACAGGGCGAAGGCGTGCAGGAACTCCAAGCTGCCCGCCGCCCGCACGGCGGCCTGACTGCTCTCCGCGCCGGCACGCCAGCCCAGGTAGAGATAGGTCGAACGCAGGCATTTGCCCTCGGCGAGCATGTCGCGCAGCACGCGTTCGGTGATGTCGACATGGCTGCCATGCAGGGCGTCGGCGCAGATCTCGTCCAGAAATTTCGAGACCGCGTCGAGGACGTCTGCGCGCAGCGAAAAAAGCCACGCAGGACGTGGATCGCTGCGTGCGTGAATCGCAGCCTGCATGCCTGAAGCCATCGCGGGGGTACGTACCCGTTTGTCGGTGTTTTCATGCCTGCCGGGGGAACGTTTCTGCCGGTGGAACTGACCAGGTCCCACCGGGGGTTGATCCGCTGCATCCGCGCCGTTGCGCGGGGCGGAGTCCAACCCGACGACATCAGAACGGTGGTCCACCGTGACAAGCCTATTCGCGCCGACGCGTTCCTGCTCGCAGCGTCCCGGCGGTCGGCTCGGTGATCGGCCGCGCACGACCGGTGCGATGAGTAGCGTTGTCGTCATGACCGCAGAACTGCCCGAAGACGACCAGGGGTACAGCCCGGAAGAAGAAGACCAACTCACGGCTGAGGACACCCTGCTCGACCGCGGTGTCGATGATTTGCTCGACGAAGGTTATTCACCGCCCGAGCGCTGGCAGGAGCCGCGCGAACACGAGAGCCTCGATGAGCGGCTGGCCGATGAGCAGCCCGATCCCGCCTTCGATGAGAGCTACCGTCCCGATGAGCAGGCCGGTGATGACGAGGTGGGCGACCGGCGCTCAGGTCGGTTGGTGGCACCCGACGAAGGCTCCGGGGTGGACACCGAAAAGGATCTGCTCGGCAGTGATGTCGGCATCGATGGTGGTGCGGCATCCGCCGAGGAGGCCGCCGTGCACATCATCGACGAGTAGCGCGTCCCAGCAACACCGACACCGTCAACACGAGCAGGCCGCACACGGCCAGGATCGATCCCGCAGCGGCCGGGGCGGTGTAGCCGAGTCCGGCGGCGATCACCAGTCCGCCGACCCAGGCACCTGCCGCGTTGCCGATGTTGAGAGCCGAGTGGTTCAGTGCCGCCGCGAGCGTCTGCGCATCGTGCGCCACGTCCATCAACCGGGTCTGCAACGCCGGTCCGACGGCCGAGCCCGCGGTGCCGATCAGGAACAGCACCGGAAGGGCTGTCCAGGGATTGTGGGCCGCGGCCACGAACACCAGCAGCACCACGCCGAGTGACCCCAGGGACAGGTACAGCGCTCGGACCACCGAGATATCGGCCAATCGGCCGCCGACGAGATTGCCGACCACCATGCCCAGGCCGAACATCATGAGCGCCACCGGGACCAGTGCTCTCGGCAGTCCGGCGACATCGGTCATCGTCGTGCTGATGTAGGTGTAGACGGCGAACATCCCACCGAAGCCGATCATCCCGACCATCACCGCCAACCAGACCTGCGGGCGCCGCAGGGCGCCCAGTTCGGTCAGTGGGCTGGTCACATGCATGGTCCTCAGTTGGGCGGGCAACCAGAACCACAGCGCCGTCAGCGTGATCAAGCCGATGCCGACCACCAGGGCGAAGGCACTGCGCCAGCCGAACGCCTGCCCCAACCAGGAGGCCAGCGGGACGCCTAGGACGGTGGCGACCGTCAGGCCGGACAGCACATAGGCCACCGCCTTGGCCCGGTTGCGCGGACCCATCAGATGCGCCGCGGCCAGCGCCGCGATGCCGAAGAAGGCACCGTGGGGCAATCCGGCGACGAATCGTGCGATGACAAGGGTGGCGTAGGAGGGCGCGAGCGCGCTGGCGAGGTTGCCGAGGGTGAAGACCGCCATCAAACCCAGCAGCAGCGCCCGTCGCGGGACGCGGGCGGTCAGCGCAGCGATGGTCGGCGCGCCGATGACGACCCCGAGCGCATAGGCGGAGATGACGTGCCCGGCCGTGGGTTCGGAGACGCCGAAACCGCTCGCGATATCGGGCAACAGGCCCATCGCCACGAACTCGGTGGTGCCGATCCCGAAGCCGCCGAGGGCGAGCGCGAGGACAGCGAGCGCGCGCACCGCTGGATCGGCGGCCACGACCGACTGCGGGGTGGTGGGGCGTTGGGTGCTCGGACTCACCGAACGGAGCCTACGGATACTTCGGCTCGGCAATCAACCTATTTATGTCTTTTTCGGGCGAAAGTGGTCAATCTTACGCAACTGTGCTGCAATGAGGTATGGCCACCGTCGGTGAGATCTTTGCCCTGATCAGGGCCAAGGGGGAGATGACGCGTGCCGAGATCACTGCGCTGACGGGCCTGTCCAGGACCGCGGTCAGTGCCAGGTTGGCGACCTTGCTGGGCGCCGGACTGATCAAGGAGTGCCAGCCGGCCCCCTCGACGGGTGGGCGTCCGGCCACCCAACTGAGCGTCGATACCGATGCCGGGATCGTGCTCTCGGTGGCAGTGGGACTCAGCCGCACCCGGCTGGCGGTCTGTGATCTGGCCGGCGCGGTGTTGGCGCTCTCCGATATCGACTCCGAGGTCGCGCTCGGTCCCGCCGATCTGATGCCCGATATCGGCAAGGGGCTCGACGTCCTGCTGGAGCAGTTTCCGGGCATCGACATCCACGGTGTCGGGCTGACCCTGCCGGGCACCGTCGATGCCGAACGTGGTTGCAGCTGCGGATCGGCGATCCTGCGTGGCTGGGACGGTGTCCCGCTGCGCCCCTATCTGGAGGCTTTGCCGCGCATCGGATCCGCGCCCGTCGTGCTGGACAATGATGCCAATGCCATCGCGCTGGCCGAACGCGGCGGCGATGACGATGTGCTGGTGGTCAAGGCCTCCAGCGGTCTCGGTGCGGGGATCATCGCCGGGGGCGTGCTGTTGCGCGGTGCCAATCAGGCCGCTGGCGAATTCGGTCACAACAAGGTTGTTGGCGCAGAGGGCATCCGGTGCCGCTGCGGAAACACCGGTTGCCTGGAGGCCGTTGCGGGCGGATGGGCGATCGTGCGGGCGCTGCAGCAGCAGGGCGTATCCGTCCGGCACCTGCGTGATGTTGCCGAGCTGGCCGCAGACGGTGACCCCGAGGCGCGCCGGATGGTGCGCGAGAGTGGTCGCACCGTGGGTGTGGGGATAGCGCCCGCCGTGAACCTGCTCAACCCGGCGGCCGTGGTGATCGCAGGCGATATGGCCGGGGTGTACGAGATGTTCGTGGCCGGCCTGCGAGAGTCGTTGTACGGCAACGCCACCGCCGAAGCGACCGGGGCTCTACAGGTGCGTCCCGCGGTGCACGGCGACCGTTCCGCCACGATCGGAACGGCGATGCTGGTTCTCGAACATGTACTCAGCGTGGCTGCGATCGACGCGCGTTTCTGACACCGCCACGCGGCCGGCATTGGCGATGCCAGAATGATCTGCCATGACCGAGAACTGGCGGGCGCTGAATCTGGCGAACTGGGAGTCCCGGGTTCCGATACATCTGGGGCCGGGTGGCTACGAGCTCGACGGTTTCGCCGACCCGCGGTACCTGTCCGGTGTGGTGCGCTACGACCTTCCCCGGCTCGGGGACATCAGCGGACTCGACGTGGTGCACCTGCAATGCCATATCGGCACCGACACCGTGTCCTTGGCCAGGCTCGGGCCGAAATCGGTGACCGGACTGGACTTCTCGCCGTCGGCCATCGCCGCGGGCATCGCCCTGGCCGAGCGCGCCGGCAACCCTGTCGCATTCGTCGAGTCCGATGTCTATGACGCGGTCGGCGCTATCGGTGTGCAGTGCTGCGATCTGGTCTACACCGGTATCGGCGCGTTGTGCTGGTTGCCCGACATCCGGCGATGGGCGACGGTGGTCGCCGAACTCCTGCGTCCCGGCGGACGGTTGTTCATGCGGGAAGGCCACCCCATGCTCGATACGCTCAGCGACACCCGCAAAGACGATCTGCTGGTGGTGCACTATCCGTATTTCGAGACGGCCGGGACCGCGTTCGACGAGGCGAGCAGCTATGCCGGGCAGGGGACGCTCAGCGCATCGGCCGGTGTGTCCTTCAATCACGGTCTCGGCGAGGTCTTCACCGCCCTCACCGCGGCCGGTCTCCTCGTGACGGCATTGGAAGAACACCGCGACGCGCCGTGGAAAGCGCTCGCGAGCATGGTCGAAAGCGCCGAATACGACGGCGAGTACGTGCTCGTTGAGCACCCCGAACGACTGCCGCTCACCTATACCGTGCAGGCCGTCAAGCCGGGGTGACTCGGCGTCGGTATCAGGCCGTCGATATCAGGCCTTGGCGATGACGTTCTCGGCGAACCACTCGAGGTTGCGGATCTTGTCGTCGAGCGGCTCGGTGTCCTGGCCCATGATGTAGGGGATCCGGAAACCGACGATGACGTCGGTGACGCCCTTGTCCTCGAGGCGCTTCACGCCGTCGAGGGTGAACCCGTCGATCGAGATGACGTGGATCTGGAACTCGTCGGCCTTGCCGATGCGTTCCTCCTCCTCGCGGAACTTGGCGAGCTTGGCCAGCAGCGGGTCGAGTTCCTCAGGATCGCCGCCACCGTGCATCCAGCCGTCGTTGCGCGCGGCGCGGCGCAGCGCGGCATCGGCATGCCCGCCGATCAGGATCGGGATGGGCTTGGTCGGGGCAGGCGTCATCTTGAAGCGCGGGAAGTCGTAGAACTCGCCGTGGTACTCGAAGTAGTCCCCGGAGGTCAGGCCCCGGACGATGTCGATGCATTCGTCCATCCGCTTGCCGCGCTTGGCGAACGGGACGCCCATGATCTCGTAATCTTCGGGCCACGGGCTGGTGCCGACGCCGAGGTTGAGGCGGTTGTCGAACATCGCGGCCAACGAACCGGCCTGCTTGGCCACCAGGGCAGGCGGGCGGATCGGTAGCTTCAGGACGAACACGTTGAAGTGCAGGCGGGTGGTGACGGCCGACAGCGCGCCGATGAGTCCGAACGTCTCGATGAACGACTTGCCGTCGAGAAACTCCCGGTTGCCGTCCTCGGTGTAGGGATATTTCGAGTCCGATACTTCGGGGTAGGCGACGCTGTCCGCGATCGTCATCCCGTGGTATCCGGCCTCGTCAGCGGCTTTCGCCAACGGGATGTAGTACTTCGGATCGGTCATGGCTTCCGCATAGGTGAACCGCATGGGCCCGATACTAGAACACGTTCTAGTTTTTCGGTACCAATCGCCGAGGTCGAATTTCGGTGACGGCGGAAGGTCTACCTCGGGAAGGGCGGTGTGCCCACCCCGGCGATCGAGTAACCGCCCTGCTGGCTGCGCTCGGTGAACTTCGCCGATGCGGTGCGCTCGCCGATGGTGATCGAGACCAGATTTCCGGCGCCATCGGGCGGCGGGGCCAAAACCGTTCCGCGCCAATGGTATCGACCGTCGATGGGGTCCAGATGGCCGGCCAGTAGGACCTGGACCTCGCGGCCGTCGACCGTCGCGGGGCCGCTGTAGAGGTCATCATCGTTGGCGCTGTCGTCGGGGCGTTCCGTCACCCGGGCTGCGGGTTCGATCGAGGCCGTGCCGCTCGGCAGGAACCCGCTGCGCCGCCACATCCGCCGGGCGATCGGGCCCATCAAGCCGACCTCGTCGAGGAATGACGCCAATGGCGCGAACCCGGCGATCTGTACCTGCCTGCGGTGCGGTGAACGACGGGCCATCCGGCGCGCGGCCCTGCCGTCCAGACCCACCCGGCGGTACTGCACCGCATTGGTGAACAGGTGGCGGAAGAACGGCCCGCCGAGCCCGTTGAGGTTGCCCACCCAGATCCGCTTGGCGCGCGACATCTCCGGCGTGCGCTTGCGTAGGCCGTCGCGCGCGAACTGGATGTGGCGGGCCTCCTCGGTGACGTGGATGCGCATGAGTCGCTGGACCATCGGCTGTAACTCGTCATCGTCCATCATCTGGCGCTGCAGCGAATCGAAGATCTCCTCGCCGATCAATGCAGCGACCCACAACACCGAGCCGCGGAATGCGAACGGCAGGGCGTTGATGATGATCCGCTGGTAGAGCCGCGGACGCACGGGTTTGGCGCCCACCTTGGCGATGGCCTTGCCGAACATCACCATGTGTCGGGTCTCGTCACCGAGCTCGGTGAGCTCGTAGTGCGTGGTCGCCGCGGTCGGGTCGGCATGCATCATCTTGCGCAGCAGCGACTGGTTGAGGATGTTCTCGAACCAGATGCCCGCCGACAAGGTGTTGACCAATTCCTGACGGGACAACTCGATCTGCTCGGCCCGGCTCATCGAATCCCAGAGCTCGGTGCCGTACAGCGAGACGACCTTCGGTGGCAGGTAGAACTTGTCGGGATCCAGGGGTGCGTCCCAGTCGATGTCGACGATCGGCTCGTAGGACTTGCGCACCGAGCCCTTGAGCAGGCGCTCGGCGAACTCTGCGCGTGTGGTGGATGCCTTCACCGAAGCGGTCATCGTCGACTCTCCCTTGAGCGGTCCGAGGTTTTCGACGGTAAGCCCGATACCGGCGGTAGTCAATACCTGCGGTACCGGGTAAATCCGATCGACTAACCTTTGCGGGTGCGCACCATTCATGTGATCGGCATCGGAGCAGGCGACCCCGACTACGTGACGGTGCAGGCCATCTCGGCACTCAACGACACCCAGGTCTTCTTCGCGATGGACAAGGGTGAGGCCAAGGATGACCTGGTTGCGCTGCGCAGACTCATCTGCGATCGCTTCATCGAGAAACCCGGATACCGGTTCGTCACCCTGCCCGATCCCACCCGGGCCGCCGACGTGCCCTACGAGCAAGCCGTCGACGACTGGCATGCGGCCAGGGCGAAACTGTGGGCTCGTGCCATCGAGACCGAACTGCCCGACGGCGCGAGCGGGTCCTTCCTGGCCTGGGGTGACCCGTCGCTCTACGACAGCACCCTGCGCATCCTCGACCGCGTCGCCGAACACGTGGACTTCGAGTTCGATGTCATACCCGGCATCACCGCCATCCAGTCGCTGACCGCGCGGCATCGCATCCCGCTCAACGATATTGGTGAGCCCGTGCTGATCACGACCGGGCGCCGGCTGCGTGCCGACGGGCTCACCGGCGCGGCCGTGGTGATGCTCGACGGGGACTGCTCCTTTCGTGGCTGCCCACCCGGCACCCGGATCTGGTGGGGCGCCTATCTCGGAACGCCGGACGAGTTGCTGGTGGCGGGCACCGTGGGGGAGGTGGCCGACCAGATCGCCGAAATCCGCGCCGCGGCAAGGCAACGGCATGGCTGGATCATGGACATCTACCTGTTACGCGCGGCAGACTGACGGCCATGGGTTTCGTGCTGCGGGCCGCGCTGACCGGCGTCGCGCTCTGGGTGGTGACGATGCTCGTTCCCGGGATCAGCATCGTCGGTGGTGACTCGACGCTGCAGCGGGTCGGCATCATCTTCATCGTCGCCGTGGTGTTCGGGTTCGTCAACGCGATCATCAAGCCGATCGTGCAGTTCATCTCGATCCCGCTCTACATCCTGACCCTGGGCCTGATCCATATCGTCATCAACGCCTGGATGCTCTGGATCACCTCCTGGATCACCGAGAACACCACCCACTGGGGTCTGCAGATCGACGAGTTCTGGTGGACCGCCATCTGGGCCGCCATCGTGCTGTCGATCGTCAGCTGGTTGCTGTCGGTGCTGGCCGGTGATCTGAAAAGGTCTGAGCGCTAATAGTTCTCCGGGTGCTCCAGCGCCCAGCATGTCGCCAACGTCCGATACGCGTCCTGTTCGGTGGCCGCCACCGTCGGCCACAATCGTTCGGCCTCGGCGCGCTGCGCGGACGAACCGCCGATCGCCGCCTGATAGGTCTCCAGCAGCGCCAGCGCGCTCAGTTGCAGATCCCTGCGTGCGGCTCGAGCCGGTGCGCTGCTGACCGCACCCGCCTGCAGGTGTACCTCGGTCCGATGGGTCGCCGCGACGGTTCTGGCCAGCGCGGCGTTCAGCGGAGCCGGCCCATGTCGACGCAGTGCCACCCGATACACCAGAAGTGCGATCACACAACCGATCACGGTATCCAGGCCCCGGGTCAGCAGGAAGTGACCGAGGTCGGCGACAGGACGCCCGCCGGCGGCAATGGTCAGTGCCAGCGGGGTGATGAAGATGACGGCGATGGTGTAGTTGCGCACCACGAACATCTCGATGGCGAACTGGAGCACGGAGACCACCGCCACCAACCACCAACCCTGCGGCTGCCAGGCCAGAATCGCGGCCGCCAGCCCCAGTCCGAGCAGCGTGCCCACCATGCGTTCGGCACCGCGTTGCACCGTGCGCGACCAATCGAAACCCTGGTAGAGCACCAGCACCGCGGCGGCCATCGCCCAATAGGAATGGTCGGCGGTCAACAGCAGCGCCGACATGCCGGACAGTGCCACCGCCACCCCGACACGCAGCGTCACCCGGACGGACTCCGAGCCCGGCGTCAACGCCCGCCGCAGCAGGGCCGCATTTCCCGGCCTGCCCAGTGGCAGCCGCGCACCGCGGTCGGCAGGTGGGGTGGCTGGGAGCGGCGCGCCGTTGACGATGGCGCCGAACACCCTGTGCAGCTGCAGATTCTCCGCGCGTAGGCGGGTGACCACCTCATCGGGTTCGGTGCGCGTCGGCTGATAATTGACCAGCGTCGTCCACGCCTGATGCAACGCCTTGGCGGCCAGATGACGGTCGGTGTTGTCGCCACTGCGTCGATAGCGCTCGACGGCGGTGCGGGCGGCCGCGACGGCGCGCACTTCTGGACCGTGCTTTCCCCCGTTGCCCAGTAGCGCCTCCGACAACGCCCCGAGCATGTGCACGACCCAGGAGAAGGCGCCACCGGCGAGCACCAGCAGGCCGATATGCCAAGGCGGCAGATGGGTCGCCGCGGTGGCGGTGCCCGCGGCGCAGCCGAGGACGAACATGAACGCGCCGGGCGGGCCCACACCGAGCGCGTGGCAGACCAGGACGGCCACCATCGCGATCAGGGTGATGGTCGCCAGTCCGAGCCACGGAATGGCCGCGGCCCAGTCGCCGAGGGTCACCGCGGCCGCGAAACACACCGCGATCGTCGCCAGGTATCCGGCTCGGTTCCGATAGGGCCTTCCGCTGCCATAGAGCGAGGTGAATCCGCCGATCACGGCGATCAGCCCGGCACCGGTGTCGCCCAATAGCCAACCCACCAGTACCGGAACCGCCATGCAGATGGCGGCGCGCACCGCGAACTGCCACCGGCCCGGCGCCGGGTTGATCACCAGGAATCGACGCACCGCCGCCAGCACATCAGAGACGATATCGGTGCCTGTCCGGCACACTGGACCCATGCCCGAGCTTCCCGAGATCGAGGCGCTCGCCGACCATCTGCGCCGCCACGCCGTCGGCCGCGAGATCGTGCGGGTCGACATCTCCGCGTTGTCGGTTCTGAAGACCTTCGATCCGCCCGTGACCGCGCTGGCCGGCCGGCCGGTCACCGGGTCCCAGCGATGGGGGAAGTACCTGGGGCTGGTGATGGGTGAGATGTACCTGATCACGCACCTGTCACGAGCCGGCTGGCTGCGCTGGTCGGACAAGCTCGCGCCCGCACCGCTGAAGCCCGGTAAGGGCCCGATCGCGCTGCGGGTGCATATGACCGGTGATGAGCCGGGTCAGACCGTGGGCTTCGATCTCACCGAGGCCGGCACCCAGAAACGGCTGGCCGTCTGGGTCGTGCGAGACCCCACGGACGTCCCGCAGATCGCCGCGCTGGGCCCCGACGCCTTGGCGTTGGGACCACAGGAGCTCACGGAGGTCCTCACCGCCCATGGCGGCCGGATCAAGACGGTGATCACCGACCAGAAGATCATCGCCGGAATCGGCAATGCCTACAGCGACGAGATCCTGCACGTGGCCAAGCTGTCACCGTTCGCGACGGCCAACAAGCTGTCGGAGGCGCAGCTGGCCGATCTGCATGATGCGATGTCCGCGGTGCTCACCGATGCGGTGGCACGGTCGGTGGGGCAGCAGGCGGCGACGCTCAAGGGGGAGAAACGGTCCGGGCTGCGCGTGCACGCACGCACCGGGTTGCCGTGCCCGGTGTGCGGTGACACTGTTGCCGAAGTCTCCTTCGTGGACAAGTCCTTCCAGTACTGTCCCACCTGTCAGACCGGTGGTAAGAAGCTCGCCGACCGGAGAATGTCGCGTTTGCTCAAGTAGCAGCGAGGAGGCCGGTGGCCAGTCCGACCGTGGTGTCCGGTCCCGCCGCGACGATGACCATCCTGGCCACCGGACTGGGATCGAGCATCACCTCCGCTGATCCGGTGATCCTGTCGGCCAACATTTCGGCGGTGCGGCACGGACTGCAGCTGTCGGCGAGCACCGCCAGCTTCGTCGCCAGCGTGGCGACCCTGGCCCTGGCCGCCGGGGTGCTGGGAGCGGGGGCTCTCGGCGACAAGTACGGCATGAAACGTATGTATTCGCTGGGACTGCTGGGCACCATGCTGTTCGGGACACTCGCGGCACTGGCACCCAATGCCGGAGTGCTGGTGGTCGCCAGGGCCGGTGTCGGACTGGCCTTCGCGTTGCAGCTCGGGCTGGCGCTGGCGATCGTCAACGTCGTGTTCCCGCCCGAGCGACGAGCCGCGGCCATCTCGCTGCACCTGGGGGCTGGGTTTGCCGTCGCGGTGCCGATGCCGGTCATCGGTTCGCTGCTGGTCGAGCACATCGGTTGGCGCGCAGCATTTTTGGTAGGCCCGGTGCTCGCCGTCGTGGCGCTGGTCATGGTGCGCAGATACGTGCCCGAGACGCCGAGGGGTGACCGGCGCCTCGATGTGATCGGTCTGCTGCTGGTGGCCGTCGCGCTGCTTGCCATCGTCTACGGGCTGTCTCGGCTACAGACCGGGCTCAGCGCGGGTGTGCTGGGTGTACTGGGCATCGGCCTGGTCGCCGGTATCGCCTTCGTGCTCTTCGAGCGGCGCGCTCCCAGTCCCGCATTGGATCTGCGGCTCTTCCGGTCCGGGCCCTTCGACGCCGCCGTCGTGGCCGGGATGGCCTTCAACTTCCTGTCCGGCGGTGTGACGGTGCTGTTGGCGTTCTATCTCGTCGCCGTGCGCGGTGAATCACCCACGTTGCTCGGTGTCCTGATGGCGCCTGCGGCACTGCTTTCGGCTGTTGCGGCGGCGGCCGCCGGGCGCGCTGCCGTGCGGTTCGGGCAGCGCGCCGTACTGCTCGGCGGACTGGTGCTGCTGCTCGTCGGGCTGCTGGTGCTGACCCGGCTCGGCGAGGACAGTTCGCTGTGGGTGCTCTTCGCGGTGGTCGGCTTCAACGCCGTGGGCGCGGCGGTGGTGGAGACCATCGAGGCGACGGTCATGCTGCAGGCCGCGCCCGTGCAGTTGAGCGGAGCGGTCGCTGCGGTGAAAAGCGCTGTCGGGCAGGCGGCCTACTCGATGGGCCCGGCCGTGTTCGCGCTCGTCGGCACCACAGCCTTCTTGCACTCGTCGGGAATCGACGTCGAGCAGGCGCGTGAGGCGCTGCAGTCGGCGCAGGGGCACAACGTGCTGGACCCGCTGCGCGCCCGCGAGGTCGTCGATGGTGTGCACATCGCCATGATCGAAGCCATCCACACGCTGGGATGGTTGCTGACAGCCGTGCCCATACTGGCGATCGCGGTGGCGCTGGCGTTCTTGCGACCATCCAAAAAGCAAGGAACGCAGCATGTCTGATACGACAACCACCGTCGAGTTCATCGCCCGGCTCGGGTCGGCGATGCTCAGCGCCGATTATCCGGTGACGATGGTGCGCCACACGCTGGAGCGGGTCGCTGCCCGGCAGGGAACGGACTGTCCGGTGCTCGTGTTGCCGAACTTCATCCAAGCGGGCGACCGTCACCACACGACGGTGGCCCGCGGGGCCGCGTTGCGTTATGACCAGACCTTCCCGCTGGGCGAGCTGGTGGAACAGGCCCAGACGCGAAGATTGGACCCGGCCGAGGGGCTGGCCGAGCTGGACCGGATCCATGCCATGCCACGCCGTTTCAGCGGTGGGGTCAACGTCATCGGCTACGGGTTGCAGAGTGCGGCATACGCTTTGATCCTGCAGCCGACGGTGGTGTCGCTGATCGCCGCGACCGGCTTCGGTTTGGTGGTCGGACTGCTGGAACTGCTCACCCGCCGCAATCCGGCGTTGCGCCAGCTGCTCCCCGTCCTGAGCGCGTTCCTGGTGACCTATGTGGCCTTCAGCCTCGGCCGGCTCCTGCACATGGGCCACGACAGCCTGCGGGTGCTGATCGCGCCGCTGACGCTGTTCCTGCCGGGGGTGGCCATCACCCTGGCCGTCATCGAATCGTCGACCAGCGAGGTGGTCTCCGGATCGGCACGACTGATGGCGGGACTGATGCGCCTGGCCCAGCTGGCTCTGGGCATCCTGCTGGCCGTCCAGCTGCTCGGGCTGACCTGGTCCGAGCTCGCCGATGTGCCGGTGAACACCCTGGGCAGCTGGGCGCCGTGGCTCGGGGTGGCGGTCTACGCCGTCGGGATCATCCTGCATCTCGGTCCGCCGCGCGGGTTCGCGCCGTGGCTGACGTTGGTGCTGTTCACCGCCTACGGTGCTCAGCTGCTGACCAACGCCGTCTTCGGTGGTTACGTCAGCGGTTTCGGCGGCGGACTGATCCTCATCCTGAGCGCGCTGGCCCTGAGCAGGCTGTCCATGACGCCGGTGGCCCAGGTCATGCTGGCACCCGGCTTCTGGCTGCTGGTACCGAGCTCGATCGGGATGATCGGCCTCACCGAGCTCGCGTCGGGGCAGGGCAGCGCGGCGGTCACGGTGATGTTGGTGTCGATGATGTCGATCGCCTTGGGCTTCACCACCGGATACGCCATGTGGAATGCGTTCGCACGCCGAGGCGCGGGCTCCGATACCGCGACCGAACTCTGAGGGTTTCCGGCCAGCTATCTAACTCGGTTATCCTGCTGCCATGACCCGCCAGAAGATACTCATCACCGGTGCGAGCTCGGGCCTCGGTGCCGGGATGGCTCGTGCCTTCGCGGCCATGGGCCGTGACCTGGCGCTGTGCGCGCGCCGCCTCGATCGGCTGGAAGAACTGCGTGCCGAGATTCTCGACAAGCACCCGTATGCCAAGGTCGCCATCGCCGCACTCGACGTCGATGATCATGAGGCCATCCCGCAGGTCTTCGGGCAACTGTCCGACGAACTGGGCGGTATCGACCGCGTGATCGTCAACGCGGGCATCGGCAAGGGCTACCAGATCGGTGGCGGCAAGCCCTGGCACAACTCCGCGACGCTGACCACCAATCTGGTCTCCGGGCTGGTGCAGATCGAGTACGCGCTGCAGCTGTTCCAGAAGGCCGGTGGCGGGCATCTGGTGCTCATCTCCTCGGTGCTCGGCAATACCGGTGTGCCCGGTACCAAGGCCGCCTACGCCGCGTCGAAGGCGGGCATGACCTCCCTTGGCGAGTCCCTGCGCGCCGAGTACGACAAGGGTCCGATCCGGGTCACCGTGATCGAACCGGGCTACATCGAATCGGAGATGACGGCGCAGGCGGCGAACACCCTGTTGATGGTCGACAACGAGACCGGTGTGCGCGCGATGGTCGCGGCCATCGAGAAGGAGAATGGCCGCGCGGTGGTGCCTAGCTGGCCATGGGCGCCGCTGACCCAGATCATGCGGCTGCTGCCGCCCAAGTACACCAAACGCTTCGCGTGATCTCGAAAGGATTGCGATCCGGGCGATGTTTAGCCCGACTTAGTCAGTGGTAACTCTCATTTCATGATGGTGAAACTGACGAAGATGACCCCGTTCCTCTTTGCCGGTGCTGCGGGTGCGGCCATCGCGTTCGCGCCTGTCGCCGGTGCAACCCCCGCCCCACCGCCGTGCTGGAACGCCGACGGCACGCCCTGTGCGGTCAACGGCACCGCGGGCCCGGGCGGCGCCAGCGGCGCCATTCCCGGCGGACCGGCTGGTGAGGCCGGACCGGGTGGCGCCAGTGGTGTGATCCCTGGTGGTCCGGGCGGCGAGGCCGGACCCGGTGGTGCCAGCGGCGCCATCGCACCCGGCGGACCCGCAGGCCAGGCCGGACCCGGCGGCGCCAGTGGCGTGATCCCTGGTGGTCCGGGCGGCGAGGCCGGACCCGGCGGTGCCAGCGGCGCCATTCCCGGTGGTCCCGCGGGTGAGGCCGGCCCCGGTGGCGCGAGCGGCTCGCTCGCACCCGGCGGCCCGAGTGGCACCGCAGGCCCCGGTGGCGCAAGCGGCTGCATCCCGAATGTGGGATGCGCAACCATTCCCGCCCCGTAACACAGCATCTCGATACGACGCGTACCCGCTGCTCGCCGAAAGGCACAGCGGGTACGCGCTTTTCGGGCCTGACCCCGCTTTCGGCCCTGCGCCGAGAGTGACGTAATGGCTGCCCCCGACGTGTCCGGAGCAGCTATTACGTCACTCTCGGCGCCGAGGGGTCACGCCGATCGACCGCGCTCCGTTCGGTAGTGGCGCACCAGTGCATCGGTGGACGAATCGGTCTGCTTCGCAGGTGAGGCGTCCTCGGTCAGCACCGGGAGAAGCGCCTTCGCCTGGGTCTTGCCCAGCTCGACACCCCACTGGTCGAACGAATCGATGCCCCAGATCACGCCCTCGGTGAACACCTGATGCTCGTACAACGCGATCAGTTGGCCGACCACCGACGGGGTCAGCTTGGTGGCCAGGATCGAGGTGCTCGGGCGGTTGCCCGGCATCACCTTGTGCGGGACGACATCGGCGTCGGTGCCCTCGCCCGCGATCTCCTCGGCGGTCTTGCCGAAGGCCAGCACCTGGGTCTGGGCGAAGAAGTTGCTCATCAACAGGTCGTGCATGCTGCCGGTGCCGTCGGCCGTCGGTAGATCGTCGGTCGGCTGGGAGAAACCGATGAAGTCTGCCGGGATGAGTCGGGTGCCCTGGTGCAGCAGCTGATAGAACGCATGCTGGCCGTTGGTTCCCGGCTCGCCCCAATAGATTTCGCCGGTGTCGGTACTGACCGGTGTGCCATCCGCACGCACCGACTTGCCGTTGGATTCCATGGTCAGCTGCTGCAGATAGGCGGCGAACCGGGACAGATCATTGGAATACGGAAGCACCGCGCGGGACTGCGCGCCGAAGAAGTTGTTGTACCAGAGGCCGATCAGCCCCAGCAGGGCCGGCGCATTCTGAGCCAACGGTGCCGTGCGGAAGTGTTCGTCGACCAGATGGAACCCGGCGAGGAACTCGGCGAAGCGCTCGCGACCGATGACCGCCATCACGCTCAGCCCGATCGCCGAGTCCACCGAGTAGCGGCCGCCCACCCAATCCCAGAACCCGAACATGTTGGCGGTGTCGATACCGAATTCGTCGACCAACTTCTTGTTCGTCGACACCGCGACGAAGTGCTTGGACACCGCGTCATCGCCGAGCGCGGCGGTCAGCCATCGCCGCGCCGCCGTCGCGTTGGTCAACGTCTCCAGCGTGGAGAATGTCTTTGACGCCACGATGAAAAGCGTTGTGGCCGGGTCCAATCCGTCCAGCTTCGCGACGAGGTCGGCCGGATCGACGTTGGAGACGAAGCGTGCCGAGATGCCCGCGTCGGCGTAGTGGCGCAGCGCGTCGTAGACCATCACCGGTCCCAGGTCCGAGCCACCGATACCGATGTTGACCACCGTGGTGATCCGCGCACCCGTGACGCCGGTCCACTCTCCAGAGCGCAACCGGTCGGTGAACGTGCCCATCGCGTCGAGTACCTCGTGGACATCGGCGACCACATCCTGGCCGTCCACGCTGAGTTCGGCACCCCTTGGCAGCCGCAGCGCCGTGTGCAGAACGGCACGGTCCTCCGAGGTGTTGATGTGCGCACCGGAGTACATGGCATCGCGGCGATCCTCAAGCCCGGCCGCCACAGCCAGCTCGACCAGAAGTGCCAACGTCTCGCGCGTCACCCGGTGCTTGCTGTAGTCGATGTAGAGATCGCCGACGGTCAGCGTGAGATCGGTGCCGCGGGTCGGATCTTCGTCGAAGAGTTCCCGAAGATTCTTCGGCGCCACCGCCTCGTGGTGACGTTGCAACGAATGCCATGCGGCCGTCCCGGTGATGTCAGCACTCATTCTTCCGACCTTAGTGCGGTGCCGGGATCGAGGGTGTACATGATGGATGTATGCGCACCGAAAAGTTGGCAGAGTTGATTTCATCCGTGCCCACCGGTCTGTGGATCGGTGGTGAGGAGCGGGGCTCGGCTTCCTCCCAGAAGTTCGACGTGCTCAACCCCGCGACTGACGAGGTGATCACCTCGGTGGCCGACGCGACGCCCGAGGACGGTATCGCCGCACTGGACGCCGCCACCGCCGTGCAGGCCGACTGGGCCGCCACCCCGGCGCGCGAGCGTGGTGAGATCCTGCGCTCGGTGTTCGAAACCCTCACCGCGCGAAGCGAAGACCTCGCGACGTTGATGACCCTGGAGATGGGCAAGGTGCTGGCCGAGAGCCGGGGCGAGGTCAAGTACGGCTCGGAGTTCTTCCGCTGGTTCGCCGAGGAGGCCGTCCGCATCGACGGGCGCTACACCCACAGCCCGGCGGGTACCGGACGCATCCTGGTGACCAAGATGCCGGTCGGCCCGTGTTACGCCATCACGCCGTGGAATTTCCCGTTGGCCATGGGGACCCGCAAGATCGGCCCCGCCCTCGCGGCCGGCTGCACCATGCTGGTCAAACCGGCGCAGGAGACCCCGCTGACCATGCTGCTGCTGGCCAAGCTGATCGACGAGGCGGGTCTGCCCAAGGGTGTGCTCTCGGTGCTGCCGACCACCAAGCCCGGCGACCTCACCGCCGCGCTGATCGACGATGGCCGACTGCGCAAGCTGACGTTCACTGGCTCGACCGGGGTGGGCAAGGCGTTGGTGAAACAGTCCAGCGACAAGCTGTTGCGCACCTCGATGGAACTCGGTGGCAACGCCCCGTTCGTGGTGTTCGACGACGCCGACGTCGACGCCGCGGTGGAGGGTGCGCTGCTGGCAAAGATGCGCAACGGCGGTGAGGCCTGCACGGCGGCCAACCGCTTCCACGTCGCCAATGCGGTGCGCGCGGAGTTCACCGAGAAGCTCGTCAAGCGGATGAGCGAGTACTCGCTGGGCAACGGCCTTGAGGACTCGTCGACGTTGGGCCCGCTGATCTCGGCCAAGCAACTCGGCATCGTCGCCGACCTGGTCTCCGACGCGGTGTCCCGCGGCGCCGAGGTGGCCGTCGGCGGAGTGGCCCCGGACGGTCCCGGACATTTCTACCCCGCCACCGTGCTGGCCGACGTCCCGGCCGAGGCCCGCATCCTGAAGGAGGAGGTGTTCGGGCCCGTCGCGCCGATCACCGGCTTCGATACCGAGGAGGAGGGCATCGCTGCCGCCAACAACACCGAGTACGGGCTGGCGTCCTATATCTACACGCAGTCCCTCGACCGCGCGCTGCGCGTCGCGGAGTCCGTCGAGGCGGGCATGGTGGGTGTCAACCGCGGGGTCATCTCGGATGCCGCGGCGCCGTTCGGCGGGATCAAGGAGTCCGGGTTCGGCCGTGAAGGCGGCTCCGAGGGCATCGAGGAGTACCTGGAGACCAAGTACATCGCCTTCACCCCGTAGTGATTTCGGCGCGGATACGCTCGCTGACCGAACGTATCCGCGCCGAAATCGCAGGTTGACTAGTGGCCGAGGCGGCCGCGGCCGAGGCGCAGCAGCAGCATGGCCAGGTCCTTGCCCTCTGGGCCGAGCTCGCTGTAGCGCTCGATGACCTTCATCTCGCGGCTGTGCACCAACCGGGTGCCGCCGGAGGCCATCCGCGCCTTGCCGATGATGCGCGACACCTCGGCGCGGCGCTTCACCGCAGCCAGGATCTCCGCGTCGAGGCGGTCGATCTCCAGGCGGAGTTCGTCGATATCTGCGGCAGTCTGTGTTTCGGCACTCACGGGGTTCTCCTCGCTGTTGGTGGCGTCTTGGTTCATCCGGTTCGGGGCCTCACACAACAGAGCCCCGGATCGCAGATGCGGACCGCGGGGCTGGAAGGGAAGCAGCTAGACCACGGGCACCGCGGACCGGTACCCGTAGAAAAATCGTCGCTGCCGATGGAGCACGAATCGAGTGTGCCACCGACGGCCGATTCGACGCAAAGGTGACCGCACCCCAGCACGCGGGGCATGACCCGGCTGTCACCCATCGGCGGTAGATTCGAGACCGAAATGACATCTCTTTTTGACGCGCCGGCCCAGGGTTCAGATACCGAACAGCTGCTCGACGGGCTCAACCCACAGCAGCGCCAAGCTGTGCTGCATGAAGGATCCCCGCTGCTCATCGTGGCCGGCGCGGGATCGGGAAAGACCGCGGTGCTCACTCGGCGCATCGCCTACCTGCTGGCGGCCCGCGATGTCGGCGTCGGGCAGGTGCTGGCCATCACCTTCACCAACAAGGCCGCCGCCGAGATGCGCGAACGCGTCGTCGGGTTGATCGGCCCGCGGGCCCGCAACATGTGGGTGTCCACCTTCCACTCGACCTGCGTGCGCATCCTGCGCAACCAGGCCTCACTGCTGCCCGGGCTGAACTCGAACTTCTCGATCTATGACTCCGACGATTCGCGTCGGCTGCTCATGATGATCGCCAAGGACATGGGCCTGGACACCAAGCGGTACACGCCGCGGTTGCTGGCCAACGGCATCTCTAACCTGAAGAACGAGCTGATCGATCCCGATCAGGCGCTCGCCGACCTGACCGACAGCTCCGATGACATGTCCAAGACCATCGCCGCGGTGTTCGGCGAGTACCAGCGCCGGCTGCGGGCCGCGAACGCCTTGGACTTCGACGATCTCATCGGCGAGACGGTGGCGGTGCTGCAGGCCTTCCCGCAGATCGCCCAGTACTACCGGCGCAGGTTCCGCCACATCCTCGTCGACGAATATCAGGACACCAACCACGCGCAGTACGTGTTGGTCCGCGAACTGGTCGGTCTGGAGACCACCCCGGATGGCGTCACCCCGGCTGAATTGTGTGTGGTGGGTGACGCCGACCAGTCGATCTACGCGTTCCGCGGGGCCACCATCCGCAATATCGAGGACTTCGAGCGCGACTATCCCAACGCCAGAACGATTCTGCTGGAACAGAACTACCGTTCGACGCAAACGATCCTGAACGCCGCCAATGCCGTGATCGCCCGTAATGCCGGACGCCGCGAGAAGCGACTGTGGACCGACTCCGGCGAGGGTGAGCTGATCGTCGGCTATGTCGCCGACAACGAGCACGACGAGGCGCGGTTCGTCGCCGGTGAGATCGATGCGCTGGCCGACCAGGAGCAGATCTCGTACAACGACGTCGCGGTCTTCTACCGCACCAACAATTCCTCGCGCGCGCTGGAAGAGGTCTTCATCAGGTCCGGCATCCCCTACAAGGTCGTCGGCGGTGTCCGCTTCTACGAGCGCAAAGAGATTCGCGATATCGTCGCCTACCTGCGTGTGCTCGACAACCCGGGGGACTCGGTGAGCATGCGCCGCATCCTCAACACCCCGCGGCGTGGGATCGGAGACCGGGCCGAGGCCTGCGTCGCGGTGTACGCCGAGAACAGCGGTGGCAGCTTCAACGATGCGTTGCAGGCCGCCGCGGAGGGCAGGGTGCCGATGCTCAACACCCGCTCGGAGAAGGCCATCGCGTCCTTCGTGCAGATGCTCGACGAGCTGCGCGGCCGACTCGACGGTGAACTCGGCGACCTCGTCGAGGCGGTGCTGGAACGCACCGGATACCGGCGTGAACTCGAATCATCCAGTGACCCAAAGGATCTGGCCAGGCTGGACAACCTCAACGAACTCGTCAGCGTCGCTCACGAATTCAGCATCGACCTTGCCAACCGGCAGGCGTTGGCCGAAGAGGAGGACCGCGACGAGGACATCCCCGATACCGGGGTGCTGGCCCAGTTCCTGGAAAGGGTTTCGCTGGTGGCCGACGCCGACGAGATCCCCGAGCACGGCTCCGGCGTGGTCACCATGATGACGCTGCACACCGCCAAGGGTCTGGAGTTCCCGGTGGTCTTCGTGATCGGCTGGGAGGACGGCATGTTCCCGCACATGCGGGCACTCGGTGACCCCACCGAGCTCAGTGAGGAACGCCGGCTGGCCTACGTGGGTATCACGCGGGCGCGCCAGCGGTTGTACCTGAGCCGCGCGAAGGTGCGCTCGTCATGGGGACAGCCGATGCTCAACCCCGAATCACGGTTCCTGCGCGAGATTCCCGAGGACCTGGTCAACTGGCGGCGCGTGGAGGCACCCTCGGCGGCGCTGAGCGCGCCGCGGGTCGGCCGCTTTGCCGAGAACGCCCGTCCCGCACCGGGTAAGGCGCGCAACCGCACGATCATCACGTTGGAACCCGGCGACCGGGTCAGCCACGACAAGTACGGACTCGGCCGCGTCGAAGAGGTCTCGGGGATGGGCGAATCGGCCATGTCGCTGATCGACTTCGGCAGCGCGGGGCGGGTCAAGTTGATGCACAACCACGCGCCGGTGCAGAAGCTCTAGCGGCCCGGGCCCCGGGACCACCGCCGGGTGGCAGGTAGCAGTGTCAGTACCACCGTCGCCAGTGGCAGCACCGGCATCGCGAAGACCACCGGGTGAAGTTTGGCCCCGGCCAGGAAGAGGCTGCCGAAGATGAGCAATCCGATGGCGGCCCCGACGATGATCAGCAACCGGCCCATCCGGCGCTGCAGCAACAGCGCGATCAGCCCGGCGATACCGGCGCCTGCCGAGATCGCGGTCAGGAACCCGATCGCGATGCAGAACAGCAGATCGGTGTTCCACCAGCCGGCGATCAGATCGGTGGCGATGACCGCGGTCGCCCATCCGCTGAGAATGCTCGCAATGGCGGCTGAGATTGCGGTGGCGGGCCCGGCGGCGGGGCGGCCGGGGACGGCCACCGGAACCGGTCGCGGAATGTAGGCGGTCTGCGTGCTGTCGGCGGCCGCAGGAACCAGCGCCGCAGAAACCAGCGATGTGCGGTCCTCAGCGGGATCGGCGGCGAGCGCCGGAAAGGAGCCCGTCGGGTGCCGACGGATGATGCGGGGTTGGTCGGCGGGTGGCACCGGAGGTTCTGCCGTCACCCCGACCACGGTAGTTAACCGACGTAATTGCCGGGGGAGAGCCCGCGCTGAGCCAGCCACGGCACCGGGTCGATCCGGTTGGAGCCGTTCATCAGCACCTCGAAGTGCAGGTGCGGACCGGTCGAGTTGCCGCGGTTGCCCATGGTGGCGATCTGGTCGCCAGCCATCACGCGCTGACCCTTGCTGACCAACCAGGTGTTGATGTGTCCGTACAGCGTGACGGTGCCGTCGGAATGCCGCAGCTTGACCAGCGCGCCGTAACCGGCGGCGGGACCGACGTCGATGACGACGCCATCGCTGGCGGCCAGGATCGGTGTGCCGATCGGACCCGCGATATCGATACCGCCGTGCAGGACACCCCAGCGGTAGCCGAACCCGGACGTCCACACGCCCTTGGTGGGCATGACGAACATGGGCCGGGTCAACCGGGCCTCGCGGTCGGCGCGCTCCTGAGCGAAGGCGGCGGCCTTGCTGATCTCTTCGGCGTGCACCGCGGAGGAGGCCACCGGCTGCACGGCGACGATCTGCACACCGTCGGCCGATCCGGTGGTCGAGGCGCCCTCGATCAGGGTGCCGTCGGCGGCGAGCACGGTGTCCGGCGCGGGAGTCGCTTCGTTTGCCGTGGACAGCGAGTAGGCACCGGACGCGGTCGCACCGGCGGCCATGGCGGCGATCATCAGCCGGCTCTTGACCGCGCCGACGGTCTGCTTGCGGTGCGCCCCGCCGCTGCGGTGCGCGCGCATGTCGATGACATCGGTCAGCGCGGTGCCATCGCTCAGATCGACGTGGCTGTCGCGGTAGGCGTGCGCCGACGGCTCGCTGTCGGACTGGAATTCGCTGGGAATGACCAGCCGCAGCGGGGCCAGGTCGTCGGTGTCGTGCAGGTCATCGAGTTCGGGGGCGGCGATCACGCGCTGTTCTTTGTCGAACGCGGAGCTGTCCCGGAAGTCGAGTTCGCACAGATCGCCAAACTCGTTGAAGGGGATGATGTCGGTGACCGCTGCCGGGTTCTCGGGCTGCTGGGGGCTGCGCCGTCCCTTCGTCGCTGCTCCCCGTGGGGATCGGGACGAACTGTGCTCAGCCAACCTGAAAATTCCTTAGCGCCGTGACCTGACCGTTACCGAGACCAAGAGGCACGTTAACCAAATCCCAATGTTGGTGGCAACTTATGAGCTCATTCCCAGGGGGAATGTGACTTGTATCACCAATGGGCGTCGGTGAGATGTACCACATGAACGGTGGGCGGTGCGGGTGCCTGCCAGACGGGTGGATACAGTGCCAGCGAGCCAGTCACGGCCATCGGTCTGTCCGGCCCACTACCTGTGAAGTCAGTTCGAAACGTCACCTAGACAGACACCCTTTTAGGAAACTCATGGATCTGTTCGAGTACCAGGCGAAGGAACTCTTCGCCAAGCACAACGTACCGACCACGCCGGGCCGGGTCACCGAGTCCGCCGAGGACGCCAAGGCCATCGCCGAGGAGATCGGCAAGCCGGTCATGGTGAAGGCTCAGGTGAAGGTCGGCGGCCGCGGCAAGGCCGGCGGCGTGAAGTACGCAGCCACCCCCGCCGACGCGCTGGAGCATGCCAACAACATCTTGGGCCTGGACATCAAGGGCCATGTCGTGAAGAAGTTGCTGGTTGCCGAGGCCAGTGACATCGCCGAGGAGTACTACATCTCCTTCCTGCTGGACCGGTCCAACCGCACCTACCTGGCCATGTGCTCGGTCGAGGGCGGCATGGAGATCGAAGAGGTCGCCGCGACCAAGCCCGACCGCCTGGCCAAGGTGCCCGTGGACGCCGTCAAGGGTGTCGACCTGGCCTTCGCCCGCGAGATCGCCGAGAAGGGCCACCTGCCCGCCGAGGTGCTCGACGCCGCCGCCGTGACCATCCAGAAGCTCTGGGAGGTGTTCATCGGCGAGGACGCCACGCTGGTTGAGGTCAACCCGCTGGTGCGTACCCCCGATGACCAGATCCTGGCGCTGGACGGCAAGGTCACCCTGGACGCCAATGCCGACTTCCGGCAGCCCGGCCACGCCGAGTTCGAGGACAAGGACGCCACCGATCCCCTCGAGCTCAAGGCCAAGGAGAACGACCTCAACTACGTCAAGCTCGACGGCGAGGTCGGCATCATCGGTAACGGCGCGGGTCTGGTCATGTCGACCCTCGACGTCGTCGCCTACGCCGGTGAGAAGCACGGCGGCGTCAAGCCCGCCAACTTCCTCGACATCGGCGGCGGCGCCTCGGCCGAGGTGATGGCCAACGGTCTGGACGTGATCCTGGGCGACAGCCAGGTCAAGAGCGTGTTCGTCAACGTCTTCGGTGGCATCACCTCGTGTGACGCCGTCGCCAACGGCATCGTGAAGGCGCTGGAGATCCTCGGCGACGAGGCCAACAAGCCGCTGGTGGTGCGTCTGGACGGCAACAACGTCGACGAGGGCCGCCGCATTCTGGCCGAAGCCAATCATCCGCTGGTCGTACAGGCCGAAACCATGGACGCCGGCGCCGACAAGGCCGCCGAGCTGGCCAACAAGTAAGGGAGCCAACAAGAATGTCAATCTTCCTGAACAAGGACAGCAAGGTCATCGTCCAGGGCATCACCGGTGGCGAGGGCACCAAGCACACCAAGCTGATGCTCAAGGCCGGCACCCAGATCGTCGGTGGCGTCAACGCCCGCAAGGCCGGCACGACCGTCAAGCATGAGGACAAGGACGGCAACGAGATCGAGCTGCCCGTCTTCGGTTCGGTCGCCGAGGCCATGAAGGAGACCGGCGCCGACGTGTCGATCGCCTTCGTGCCGCCGGCGTTCTCCAAGGACGCCATCATCGAGGCCATCGACGCGGAGATTCCGCTGCTGGTCGTGATCACCGAGGGAATCCCGGTGCAGGACAGCGCCTATGCGTGGGCCTATAACGTCGAGAAGGGCCAGAAGACCCGGATCATCGGCCCCAACTGCCCCGGCATCATCACCCCCGGTGAGTCGCTGGTCGGCATCACGCCGAACAACATCACCGGCAAGGGCCCGATCGGACTGGTCTCCAAGTCCGGCACGCTGACCTACCAGATGATGTACGAACTGCGCGATCTCGGCTTCTCGACCGCCATCGGCATCGGCGGCGACCCGGTCATCGGCACCACCCACATCGACGCCCTCGAGGCGTTCGAGGCCGATCCCGAGACCAAGCTGATCGTGATGATCGGTGAGATCGGTGGCGACGCCGAGGAGAAGGCCGCCGCCTACATCAAGGCCAACGTCACCAAGCCGGTCGTCGGCTACGTGGCGGGCTTCACCGCTCCCGAGGGCAAGACCATGGGCCATGCCGGCGCCATCGTCTCCGACGGTGCGGGCACCGCGGCCGGTAAGCAGGAGGCTCTCGAGGCTGCAGGCGTGGCCGTCGGCAAGACGCCGTCGGAGACCGCCGCCAAGGCGCGCGAGCTGTTCAACAAGCTGTAATTTCCCTGCACGAGCAGACACTTATACCCCCTCTTCCTCGCGGAATTGGGGGTATAAGTGTCTGCTCGCCGGGTCAGGGGCGGCCGCCCAGGTATTCGGCCAGGAACCGCTCCACGGCGTGATACATGTCGATGTTGTTGTCCGGGTTGACGAACCCGTGCCCTTCGTCCTCCTTGACCATGTACTCCACCTCGACGCCGCGGGCGCGCAGGGCGGCGACCATGTTGTCGGACTCGGCCTGCACGACACGAGAGTCGTTGGCGCCCTGCACCACCAGCAGCGGCGTGCGGATCCGGTCCACCCGGGTGATCGGGGAGCGGGCCAGCATATCGGCCTCGGCCCGTGGATCCGACGGATCACCCACGTACAGATGCCAATTGGTGGCCAGGAAGCGCCTGCCGACATTGGGCAAAGTCTTCATGAAGTTCGGCAGACTGGAGATCCCGACGTAGTCGATGGCCGCGGCGAAGACGTCCGGGGTGAACGTCACCCCGACCAGTGCGGCGTAACCCCCGTAGGACCCGCCGAAGATGGCGACCCGTTCGCGGTCGGCGTATCCCTGCTCGACGGCCCAGTCGACCGCGTCGATCAGATCATCGTGCATCCGGCCGGCGAACTCCCCGATGGCGGCCTGGGTGAAGGACTTGCCGTACCCGGTCGAGCCGCGGAAGTTGACCTGCAGCACCGCATATCCGCGGTTGGCCAGCAGCTGCACGTCGGGCTGATAGGACCAGACGTCGCGCGCCCAGGGTCCGCCGTGTACCAGCAGCACCATCGGCAGATCTCTGGGCTCCACCCCGACCGGAAGGGTCAGGTAACCGTGCAGGTCGAGTCCGTCGCGGGACGGTAGGCGTACCGGCCGCATCGACGCCAGCGCGGCGGGATCGAGTGCGGGATAGGGTCGGAACAGCAGCCGGCTCTCATCGGTGCTGCGGTCGTAGAAATAGGTGACGCCCGGCTCGCGGTCGTGTTGGAAACTGACCACCCACCGTTGCCCGCTGTCATCGCAGGAGATGGTCCACAGGTCGCCATCGGACAGGCCGGTCAGCCTGTCGAGCACGTCGGCGAAATCGGCATCGAGCGCGTGAATCACCTGCCGCTCACCGTAATAGCGGGCGCCGATCAGCTCGCCGGTCTGCTCACTGAGGATGAACGGGGACGGCAACGTGATCTGCGCCCCGAGGTCGAAGCGGGGGTGGCTGTCCACCTCGGTCTCGGTGCCGGTGGCGACGTCCAAGCGCATCAGCCGCATCCGGTCACCGCCGGCGTAGGAGCCGAGCCAGATTCCGGTGCCGTCGGGTGTGGGCGCGATGGGGTGGATTCCCAGTGGATAGTCGCGCCCGTCGTACAGCTTGATCGGCCGCAGGGTGCGCGTGTTCGGATCCCACCGGGAGATCTCGACGTCGCCGTCGGAGGTGAGGGTGTTGGTGAAAAGGTCCCCGTTCGGTCCGGTGACCCAGCCGATGGCATTGCCGGGATTCTCGGCGAGCATGGTGAGTTCGCCTGTGGCGATGTCCAGTTCGTAGGCGTCGACCAGCTCGGGATTGCGTGCGTTGTGCTGCACGACGGCCTTTCCCGGCCGGGCCTTCAGCAGTTCGTAGCTGACCCGGGTGTTCGGAAAGGGAGTGAGATCGACTGCGACACTTCCCGGGGCGTCGAGGTCGACACGGTGCAGGTGCCAATTCTCGTCACCCCCGCCGTCCTGCATGTACAACAGGTGCCGAGAATCGTGGGTCCAGCTGTAGAGGTAGACGCTGCGGACGTCGTCGGCGGTGACGCATCGCGGCTCGAGCGCGCCGTCGAGGTCCTGCACCCAGATGTTGAGTCGATTGCGCCAGGGCGCCAGGTAGGCGATCCGGGTGCCGTCGGGGGAGATGGTGGCGCCGGCGCGTTCCGGCGGATTGAAGAACTGCTCGACCGAGATGTGCGGTGGGAGTGTGGTTTCGGTGCTGTGGTTGGCCACGGTGTCCTCTCTATGGGCCGACCGGCGCGCCGATGCGGCCGTTGGTCGCATCGAGGACGGCGCGGTCGATCAGCGTCAAAATGTCCTGGCTTTCGAAGGTTCGTCCGTGCACGACGACGGCGGTGCTGACGTCCTCGTCGACCACCCGCAATGCCGCTGTGGTGGCGGCCGCGCACAGCCGCACCGTCAGATCCTGGGCGGGCAGGCCCAGCCGTTTGGCGATCACCGGGATGAACCCGCGCTCCATCTCGTCGTGGACCATGAGATATGCGGTGCGCAAGGCGGGTTCGGTGGCCGACATGGCCGCGATCCGCATCGCGGCCGTCTCGTCGGCGAGGTCCTGTTCGGAGAACGGGTGGGCGATGGCGTCGGCCCGCATGTGCTGTCCCAGGGAGAGTTCGGCGGGCCACCTGTCCAGCACCCCGATGAACCGGTGTGTGGACTTGGCGAGCAGTGGTTCGACACACGCCTCCTTCGAGCGGAAGTACCGCCAGATGGTGCGGGTCGACAGGTTCGCCGCGGCGGCGATGTCGTCACCGCTGGTGCCCGACACGCCCCGTTCCCAGAACAATTCCGCGGCATGTCGGGATACCCGCAGGCGCGCGGTCGCTGCCTTGTCGTCGATGGTGATACACCCCTTCCGTGTCACTTAGTGACATCACCACGGTGTCACTAAGTGACATCGAGGTCAAGTCGCCCTCCGCGCCAGGTTGTCGATGTGTCGTCGGTTAGCCTGACGAACTAACACCTGCCAGGAGGTCAGTGATGGTGGATCCACGTACCCCGGTGATCGTCGGCGTCGGACAGTTCACCGAACGCATCGACGACGACGGCTATCGGGGAATGTCCTCGGTGGAGCTGGCCACCGAGGCGGCCCGGGCGGCGGTGGTCGATACCGGTGCCGACCCGGCCGCGGTCGCCTCCGCCATCGAGGTCTTCGTCGGGCTGCGTCAGTTCGAGATCTGCACCCCGTTCTCGCAGGCCCCGCTGGGCTGTTCGGACAACTACCCGCGCTCGGTTGCCGCACGTATCGGCGCCGACCCGGCCCGCGCCGTGCTCGAGCCGCTCGGCGGGCACGGATCGCAGAAGGTGACCACCGAATTCGCCGGCGTCATCGCCGCAGGCGATGCCGAGGTGGTGCTGGTGCTGGGATCCGAAAACGGTTCGACACTGCGCTATTTCGCTGGCCGAGACGATAAGCCGGATCACTCCGAGACGGTCGGCGGCCAGCTGGAGGATCGTGGCTACGGTTTCGACCAGTACATGAACGAATACACCGCCACGCACGGTCTGACGGGCGCTCCGGTGCAGTACGGCCTGCTGGACAACGCCCGCCGGGCGCGCCTGGGCGTCACGGTGGCCGACTACCGCCGTCAGATGGCCGAACTGTTCGCGCCGTTCTCGGAGGTGGCCGCCAAGAACCCGTTGGCGTCGTCGCCGGTGGAACGGACGGTGGACGAACTCGCCACCGTCACAGCCGAAAACCGGATGATCTGCGATCCCTACCCGCGGCTGATGGTGGCCCGCGATCAGGTGAACCAGGGCGCCGCGGTGCTGCTGATGTCGGTCGCGGCGGCCCGCCGGCTCTCGGTACCCGAGGACAAATGGGTCTATCTGCACGGCCATGCCGACCTCGTCGAGCAATCACTGCTCGACCGCGCCGACCTGAGCGCCAGCCTGTCAGCGGAAATAGCGGTGGCAGAAGCGCTTCGGGTCGCCGACGTGAAGCTGTCGGAGATATCCACCTTCGATCTCTACAGTTGCTTCCCGTTCCCGGTGTTCTCGGTGTGCGATTCGGCCGGGCTGGCCACCGACGATCCGCGCGGTCTCACGCTCACCGGAGGGCTGCCGTTCTTCGGCGGCCCCGGCAACAGTTACTCGCTGCACGGCATCGCCGAGACGGTGTGCAGCGCGAGGGAACAACCGGGCCGATTCGGGCTCGTCGGCGCCAATGGCGGTGTGATGAGCAAGTATTCGGTCGGGGTGTACTCGACCGCGCCGGTCGAATGGCGTACCGACCGCAGTCGGGAACTGCAGGCCAGCATCGACGGGCAGCCGAGGGTCGCGGTCACCCGGCACCCCGAAGGTCGCGGCACGATCGAAACGTATTCGGTGCGTTACGACTGGCCGACGACCACCGGGGTCATCATCGGAAGGCTCGATGCCGACGGCAGCCGGTTCATGGCGCTGACCACCGACGCGAATCTGCTCGCCCTGATGGCCGACGGCGATCCGCTGGGAGCCGCGATCGCGGTGACCGCAGGGGAGAAGGAGAACCACGCCACGCTGGCGTGACCCGCTTGCTCACACCAGCTGGGCGAGCTTCCCGGCCAGCCGCTCCACATAGGCGCCGACCTCGGCCTCGGATTTGTCCGGCAGGCCGAACAGCACCTCGGTGACCCCGAGATCCCGCCAGTGGGCCAGCTTTTCGGGATCGGGCTTGAAGTCCAATGCAACGATCTGCGGGGCACCGTCCCGGTCGGCAGCGGCCCAGGTGTCCTGCAGCAGCTTGACCGGCTCGTCGATGGTGAAATCGCGCGGGGTGGTGATCCACCCATCGGCCGATCGGGCGATCCACTTGAAGTTCTTCTCGGTGCCCGCGGCCCCGACCAGCACCGGGATATGCGACTGCACCGGCTTGGGCCACGCCCAGGACGGGCCGAAGTTGACGAATTCGCCGTCGTACTCCGCCTCCTCCTGCGTCCACAGTGCGCGCATCGCCTCCAGGTACTCGCGCAGCATGGTGCGCCGCCGCCCCGGCGGAACCTTGTGATCGGCCAATTCGTCAGTGTTCCAACCGAATCCGACACCCAGGCTGACCCGGCCGCCGGAGAGGTGATCCAACGTCGCGATCGACTTGGCCAGCGTGATCGGATCATGCTCGACGGGCAGCGCGACCGCGGTGGACAGTCGCACCCGGCTGGTGACCGCCGCGGCGGTGCCCAGTGACACCCACGGATCCAGGGTGCGCATGTACCGGTCGTCGGGCAGCGATTCATCACCGGTGGTGGGGTGCGCGGCTTGGCGCTTGATCGGGATGTGGGTGTGCTCAGGCACGTAGAAGGTGGTGAAGCCGTGGTCATCGGCCAGCTTGGCCGCAGCTGCCGGGGCGATGCCGCGGTCACTGGTGAAGAGAACGAGCCCGTAGTCCATGACCAGAATTAGAACGTGTTCTAGTCCGTCGGCGCAAGGCCGACGCCCGATCATTACGCTCAGCACGATCCTTACCGGTGACGGGCGAGGGCCCGGAATGCTGCCATGGCAACCATGACGACCGAACGCATCGCCGATCACACCACGTTCGCCTACTGGGTGCCCAACGTCAGCGGTGGCCTGGTCACCAGCGATATCGAGCAGCGCACCGACTGGAACTACGAGTACAACAAGAAGCTGGCCCAGACCGCGGAGAACAACGGTTTTGAGTACGCGCTGTCCCAGGTCCGCTACGAGGCCAGCTACGGGGCGGAGTACCAGCACGAGTCGACGAGCTTCAGCCTCGCGCTGTTGCTGGCCACCGAGCGCCTCAAGGTGATCGCGGCCGTCCACCCCGGCCTGTGGCAACCGGCAGTGCTGGCCAAACTCGGTGCCACCGCCGACCAACTCTCCGGCGGCCGGTTCGCGGTCAACGTCGTCTCCGGATGGTTCAAGGACGAGTTCACCCATCTGGGCGAGCCGTGGCTCGAACACGACGAGCGCTACCGACGCAGCGCGGAATTCCTGCAGGTGCTGCGCAAGATCTGGACCGAGGACGATGTGGATTTCCGTGGTGACTTCTACCGCATCCACGATTTCACCCTCAAGCCCAAACCGCTGAACACCCCGGCCCGGCCCAACCCGGAACTGTTCCAGGGCGGCAACTCCACCGCCGCCCGGCGCAACGGCGGCTATTACGCGGACTGGTACTTCTCCAACGGAAAGGATTTCGACGGCATCACTGAGCAGGTCGTCGAGGTGCGCGACCACGCCCGCAACGCCGGTCGCGAAGTCAAGGTCGGCCTCAACGGATTCATCATCGCGCGGGACACGGAGAAGGAAGCGAAGGAGACCCTGCGGGAGATCATCGCCAAGGCCAACACGCCGGCCGTCGAGGGATTCCGGTCGGCGGTCCAGCAGGCCGGAAACTCCACCGGGGACAAGAAGGGCATGTGGGCCGATTCCTCCTTCGAGGACCTGGTCCAGTACAACGACGGATTCCGGACCCAGCTCATCGGCACCCCCGAACAGATCGCCGAACGCATCGCCGCCTACCGCAAGCGCGGCGTCGACCTGATCCTCGGCGGGTTCCTCCACTTCCAGGAGGAAATCGAGTACTTCGGCGCCAAAGTGCTGCCGCTCGTCCGCGAAATCGAGGCCTCCGAGAGTGCGGTCGCCGACAGCCCGGTGCTCGTATCGGCCTGAGCCGGCTCCCAGGCCGGTGCGCTAGCGTGGGTCGAAATCGCCCACACAGGAGAGTCATGACCTACCCACCCGGTAGCCCCGGATATTCGCCTGCACAGCAGGGCAACCAGTACATCGCGCCGACGCAGCAGTTCGGCAAGGTAGGGGAGCCCGAGCAGACCGGACCCAGCAAGCTGCCCGCGTACCTGAGCGCGGCGGTGGCGGTGTTCGGTCTGGGCACCTACGTCTTCAACTTCGGACCGCTGCTGACCATCAGCAACTCCGATTTCCCGCAGTTCGGCAGTGCCAGCGGCAGCACCCCGGGCCTCGGCCTCGCCGTCGCGGCGTCGGTGCTGGCCGCTCTGCTGGCCGCCATCGGCCTGCTGCCCAAGCAGAAGACACGGGCGGGCCTGGTGGCCGTGGTAGCCACGCTGTCCTTCTTGCTGGTGCTCTCCGAGGTCATCAACGCCCCGACCGGTCTGTCGATCGGCTGGGGGCTGTACCTGATCATCGCCACCACGCTGTTCCAGGCCGGTGCGGCGATCGCGGCACTGCTGTTCGACGCCGAGGTGCTCACCCCGCCGGCGCCCAAGCCGCGCTATGAGCAGCCCTATGGCCAGTACGGTCAGCCTCCCTACGGTTACGGGCAGCCCCAGCAGTACGGCCAGCCCCAGCAGCGTCCGGGCTATCCGACGCCGTACGGCTCCTACCCCGGCGGCCCGTCCACCGGCGGTTTCTCCGGTGCCGGATCGGCCGGTTCCTACAGCGACGCCAACACCGACTCGCACGCCGCGGGTGGGCACTCCGGACCGCCCACCCCGCCTACCGGTTTCCCGGCCTTCGGACAGCCGCAGCAGCAGGGATCGTCAGCGCCGACCACCGCGGTGCCGACCCAATCGCCGACACCGCCCACGCAGTCCGAGTCCACGCCGCAATCCGGGCCGCCGTCGTCGTAGTCTGGGCGTCGCGTGCCCGGGCAGCGGGGATCGGGCATGCGTGATACCAGCGTGCGAGGAGCGACCCAGCTAGTGGACAACCGATCGGTCGGCACCCGGCAGGCCCGTGACCTGCTGCGGGTGGCGTTCGGGCCGTCGGTTGCCGCGCTGGGCATCATCGCCGCGATCACGCTGCTGCAGCTGTTGATTGCCAACAGCGATATGACCGGCGCGTTCGGCGCCATCGCCAGCATGTGGCTCGGTGTGCACCAGGTCCCGGTGTCGATCGGCGGCCGGGAGCTCGGCGTGATGCCGCTGCTGCCGGTCCTGCTGATGGTGTGGGCCACCGCGCGCACCACCGCGGCCGCCTCGGCGCGATCGTCGTGGTTCGTCATCCGCTGGGTGGCGGCCTCGGCGCTCGGCGGACCGCTGCTCATCGCGGCGATCGCGCTGGCCGTGATCCACGACGCATCCTCGGTCATCACCCAGCTGCAGACGCCCGACGCGACGCGTGCCTTCGCCGGCGTCTTCCTGGTGCACCTCTTCGGTGTGCTGGTCGGCGTCGGAATGACCGGACGCCTGGCCGGCCTGCCGTGGCTACCGCGCTGGCTGCCCGAGGCGCTGCGCGCCGCGGCCACCGGTGTGCTCGCCCTGCTCGGACTGTGCGGTGTGGTGGCCGTCGGCTCGATCGTCGTGCACTGGGGAACCATGCACGACCTCTTCGGGATCACCGACTCGATGTTCGGTCAGCTGAGCCTCGCCCTGCTTTCAGTGCTGTACATCCCGAACGTGCTGGTGGGCACGGCGGCCGTGGCCGTCGGTTCCAGCGCCCACATCGGGCTGGCGACATTCAGCTCGTTCACCGTGCTGGGTGGTGACATCCCGGCGGTACCGGTGCTGGCAGCGTTGCCGACGCCACCGCTCGGCCCGGTCTGGGTGGCGCTGCTGATCGTGGCGGCCGTGGCGGCCGTCGCGTTGGGGCAGCAGTGCGCCCGCCGCCCCGCACCATGGCCGATCGCGCTGGCCAAGCTCGGCGTCGCCGCGGCGGCCGCAGCGCTGACCATGGCACTGCTCGGTTATGCCGGCGGCGGTCGGCTGGGCAACTTCGGTGACGTCGGGGTAGACCAGACCACCTTCGGTCCGGCTGTATTCCTGTGGTTCACCGTGATCGGCGGGCTGACCGTGGTCATGGCAGGCGGCCTGACACGGCGACCCAAGCCGGTGAAACCCGTTCCCGCTCCCGAACCAGACCCCGTCGACGAGGACGCGATCACCGAGGTCATCGTCGACGGCGAATGGCGTTCCGAGCATCCCGACGATGTCATCGACGCCGAGGTGATCATCGATGCCGAGATCGATGACTCCGCGGTCCGTGACTTCGCGGTCCATGACGACAAGGTGCTCGGCGACCCCGACTATCTCGACGCCGAGATCGTCGAGGCACCGGCCCCCGGTGACGACGACCCGCTGCTGGATCCCGAGGAACACTTCATGGTCGACGGTGACATTCCCGACGTGGTCGCCGAAAAGCGACGCGAGCAGGACGACTAGGCTGCTGCGCGTGTCGCAGCCACCGTTCCGAGTGCCGCCCAGCGCACCGGCTCGGCTGGTGGTGCTGGCGTCGGGGACCGGTTCCCTGCTCGAGGCACTGGTGCGCGCCGCGGTCGGCGACTACCCGGCGCGCGTCGTCGCCGTCGGGACCGACCGGACCTGTCCGGCGCTGCAGATCGCCGAGGACGCCGGACTCCCGTCGTTCCGGCTGCGCGTCGGCGATCATGCCGACAGGAGCGCCTGGGATGCCGCGCTCACCGCGGCTGTCGCCGAGCACGAGCCCGATCTGGTGGTCAGTGCAGGGTTCATGAAGATCCTGGGACCGCAGTTCCTCGAGCGCTTCCACGGCCGGGTGGTCAACACCCATCCGGCGTTGCTGCCCGCGTTTCCCGGCGCCCACGCCGTCGCCGACGCCCTGGAGCACGGGGTGCGGGTGAGCGGGTGCACCGTGCACCTGGTGGACTCCGGGGTGGACACCGGGCCGATCCTGGCGCAGCAGGCGGTACCGGTACGCGACGATGACACCGAAGAGACCTTGCACGAGCGCATCAAGACCGCCGAACGGGCGTTGTTGGTGGACGTGCTGGCCGCGCTGGCGACGCGCGGCCTGACCTGGAGCGGACGAAAGGCAATCCTGGGATGAGCGAACGTAAGCCGATTCGGCGGGCGTTGATCAGTGTGTACGACAAGACCGGTCTGGCCGATCTCGCCCGTGGGCTGCACGCCGCGGGGGTGAGCATTGTCTCGACCGGGTCGACCGCGAAAACCATTGCCGACGCCGGTGTTCCGGTGACCCCGGTCGAGGATGTCACCGGCTTCCCCGAGGTGCTCGACGGCCGGGTCAAGACACTGCACCCCAAGGTGCACGCCGGTCTGCTGGCCGACCTGCGCAAGCCCGAACACGAGAGCGCGCTGACCGAGCTGGGGATCGCCCCGTTCGAGCTCGTCGTGGTGAACCTGTATCCGTTCAGCGAGACGGTGGCCTCCGGCGCCGCGCCCGACGAGTGCGTCGAGCAGATCGACATCGGCGGCCCGTCGATGGTGCGCGCCGCGGCCAAGAACCACCCGAGCGTGGCCGTCGTGGTAGACCCGCTCGGCTATGACGGTGTGCTGGCCGCCGTGCGCGATGGCGGCTTCACCTTGGCCGAGCGGAAGAAGCTGGCCGCGTTGGCCTTCCAGCACACCGCCGAGTACGACGTCGCGGTGGCGAGCTGGATGGTCTCGGTGCTGGCCCCCGAAGACGATGCGTCGGCCCTGCCGCGTTGGGTCGGGTCCACCTCGCGGCGCACCGCAGTGCTGCGTTACGGCGAGAACCCGCATCAGCGCGCGGCCCTCTACCGGGACGCCTCGGCCTGGCCGGGCCTGGCCCAGGCCGAGCAGCTGCACGGCAAGGAGATGTCCTACAACAACTACACCGATGCCGATGCGGCATGGCGCGCGGCGTTCGACCATGAGCAGACCTGTGTGGCGATCATCAAGCACGCCAACCCCTGTGGCATCGCGGTGTCGACGACGTCGGTCGCCGATGCGCATGCCAAGGCGCATGCCTGCGATCCGCTCTCGGCGTTCGGCGGGGTGATCGCCACCAATACCACCGTCAGCGTGGAGATGGCCGAAACGGTGGCCGATATCTTCACCGAGGTGATCGTCGCGCCGGCGTATGAGCCCGGCGCGGTCGAGGTGCTGTCCAAGAAGAAGAACATCCGCATCCTGGTCGCCGGTGAACCCGAGGGCACCGCCACCGAGTTGCGCCCGATCAGTGGTGGCCTGCTGGTCCAGCAGCGTGATGCCCTCGATGCCGAGGGTGACGATCCGAACAACTGGACGCTGGCCACCGGCGAGGCGGCCGATCCGCAGACACTGGCCGATCTGGTCTTCGCCTGGCGGGCCGGCCGGGCAGTCAAATCCAATGCGATCGTGATCGCCAAGGACGGCGCCACCGTCGGGGTCGGCATGGGGCAGGTCAACCGGGTGGACGCCGCCCGGCTGGCCGTCGAGCGGGCGGGGGAGCGCACCCAGGGCGCGGTGGCCTCCTCCGATGCGTTCTTCCCGTTCCCTGATGGGCTGCAGACTCTGATCGATGCCGGGGTGAAAGCTGTTGTGCACCCGGGTGGTTCGGTGCGTGATGACGAGGTGACCGCCGCCGCCACAGCCGCCGGGATCACGCTGTACCTGACCGGGGCCCGGCACTTCGCCCACTAGGTCTCTGGCCGAGTGGCCACTTATGACACGGTTCCGCCGGGCGGTTTCAAGGGGTGGTTGCAACAGGTCCCTGTGAGGAGCTGTTGTGCGCCCGTCCAAATCGTCTCGTCTTCGTCGTCGGTTCTGGGAGGAAATCCGTAGCGGGTTGATCGTGAGTGAAGCCGCTGTGGCAGTCGGCGTGTCGCTGAACTCGGGTTTGCGGTGGTTTGCCGATGCTGGCGGGGTGAGACCTCAGTTACCCGATGGTCAACCTCGCCGGCGGCCGCGACTGTCCTTTGAAGAGCGCGAGGAAATCGCGTTAGGAGTGGCGGCCAAAGAATCAATTCGGTGTATCGCTCAACGCCTTGGCCGGGCGCCGTCGATGATCTCGCGGGAGATCGCTGTCAACGGCGGATGCCGAGGTCGTACGGGCTATCGGTCCCGATATCGCTTCGGTGCGTCATGGCGCGGTGGGCATGATCCGCGTCCCCGCTACAAGGCCACTGTCGCGCACGACCGCAGCGTCACCCGCGCCGCGCGACCGAAGCCGCGCAAGCTGGATCTGTGCACGACCCTGCGTGAGGTGGTGCAGACTCGACTCACCGACGAGTTTCACAGTCCGGCCCAGATCGCTGCCCGGTTGCGGCTGGACTTCCCTGATATTGCGGAGATGTGGGTGTCACACGAAGCGATCTACCAGGCAATATACGTCCAAGGCAAAGGCAATCTGCGGCGCGATCTGCACACCTACCTGCGGACCGGGCGTGCGATACGCCACCCGCGCAGACGACCCGGGCAGCGCCGCGCACGTATCCCTGGCATGGTCAGCATCAGTGAACGGCCTGCCGAGGTCGAGGACCGCGCCATCCCCGGGCACTGGGAGGGGGATCTGATCATCGGAAGCACCGCCTCCGGGTCGGCGATCGGCACTCTGGTGGAACGCAGCACCCGGTTCACCCTCTTGTTGCACCTGCCCGGTGATCACACCGCGGCGACCGTGCAAGAGGCGATCGTGGCCAAGATGGGCCAGTTGCCGGCGCTGCTGGGTAAATCATTGACCTGGGATCAGGGCAGCGAATTGGCCAACCATCTGGCCATCGCTGAGGCGACAGATCTCGACATCTATTTCTGCGACCCGCACTCACCATGGCAGCGCGGAACCAACGAAAACACCAACGGTCTGCTGCGCCAATGGTTTGCCAAAGGCACTGACCTATCGGTGTTTCCCCCCGACTACCTCGACTACGTCGCCACCAAACTCAACAACCGACCCCGCCAGACACTGGGCTGGAAAACACCAGCCGAAGCACTCCACGAACTACTCTGCAACCCGACCGATTAACCCACTGTTGCAACGACCCCTTGAAACCGCCCCGAGAATGCGTGCCACAAGTGGCCCCTCGGCGGGACTGAGGTCAGGCGGCCTTGCTGGCCTCGGTGGTGACGTGTTCGACGAACGAGGCGATCTCGTCGATGGCCCGGCGGGCGTCGGGGTTGACGTCGAAGGTCAGCTGGAACATGTGCATCGCCTTGTCCCACACCTGAACCCAGACAGGCACCCCGGCGGCCTTGAGCTGATCGGCCAGCACGAAGGTGTCGTTGCGCAGCATCTCGTTGGTGCCGATCTGCAACAGGAACGGGCCCAGGCCCTTGGCGTTGGCCTCGGCGGGCATGATCGGCACCGGGCGGGTGCCGTTCACCGTCGCGAAGACGTCATAGATGAACTTGACCGTCATGAACGGGAAGAGCACATCCCGATGTTGTTTGAGTGCCTGGTATTTCAGATCCATATCGGCAGAGGTCAACGCCGACAACAGGATCTGGCCGGCTGGTACCGGTAGTCCGGCATCGCGCACGGCCAGTGCGGTGTCGGCCGCGATCAGACCGCCCGCCGAGTCGCCGGCCAGCACGATGCGGTTCGGTGCGAAGCCGAGGTCCAGGGCGCGCCGGTAGGCATCCACCCCGTCCTCGACGGCCTCCTCGATCGCGGCCTGGGGTGCCAGGCGGTAGCCCACGTTGAGCACCTTGGCACCGGTGGCTGCCGACAACTTTGAGACGAACCGGCGATGTGAGTTCAGCCCGAGGGTGACCAGCGCCGAACCGTGGAAGTAGATGATCAGGTCGGTGGACGTGCCGGCGCCGGGAGCGCTCACCCATTCGGCCGGACAGTGCGGCAGCGATTCGCGGGTGACCGTGGTTCCGGGCAGGGCGGAGATCACCCGCATCGGCCGGTCGATGACGTCCAGATGCGCCCGCTGCAGGCCCGCGGGCCAGAGTCGATTGACCAGCAGGCCGATCAGGGTGGACAACCCGAGCACGGGGCGAAGGGTCAGCGCGGTGAGCACACCCAGCACCCGCGACTGCCAGGACGCGGGCCCGAAGTGCGTCGTCATCGGCCGGTCATGCCATTCGAGCAAGTTCACGGTACCGAGGGTACTGGGTAGTTCGCGGCAAGCGAAAACCGGCATTCGCCCGGTGACCATGCCTGCGGTCGACAGCAGTCGTAGCGTGGAGGTCGTGACGTCACCTAACGACTTGCCCCGCACTCTCGGCGAACTGCGCGCCTCCGGCCACGTCGAGCGCGGGATCAAGGACGAGATCCGGGCCAACCTGCTGGCCCGGTTGTCCGATGGCGAAGAGGGCACCGCGATCTGGCCCGGGCTTTTCGGGTTCGAGGACACGGTGCTGCCTCAGGTCGAACGCGCCCTGATCGCCGGCCACGATTTCGTCCTGCTCGGCGAGCGCGGGCAGGGCAAGACCCGGTTGCTGCGTTCGCTGGTCGGACTGCTCGACGAATGGACCCCGGTGATCGAGGGCTCCGAGCTGCACGAGCACCCGTACTCGCCGATCACACCCGAGCAGATCCGGCGTGCCGCCACCTCCGGTGACGATCTGCCGGTCGCCTGGGTGCACCGTAGCGAGCGGTACACCGAGAAGCTGGCCACCCCCGACACCAGCGTCGCCGACCTCGTCGGCGATATCGACCCCATCAAGGTGGCCGAGGGGCGCAGTCTCGGCGATCCGGAAACCATTGCCTACGGCCTCATCCCGCGCGCACACCGCGGCATCGTCGCCGTCAACGAACTGCCCGATCTGGCCGAGCGCATCCAGGTGTCCATGCTCAACGTGATGGAGGAGCGCGACATCCAGGTACGCGGGTACACCCTGCGGCTGCCGCTGGACGTGCTGGTGGTCGCCAGCGCCAACCCCGAGGACTACACCAACCGCGGCCGGATCATCACCCCACTCAAGGACCGCTTCGGCGCCGAGATCCGCACCCATTACCCACTCGAACTCGACGCCGAGGTCGCCGTCATCGCCCAGGAGGCGCATCTGAGCGCCGAGGTCCCGGAGTATCTGCTCGCCGTGGTGGCCCGATTCGCCAGGGCGTTGCGCGAGTCCACGGCCGTCGACCAGCGCTCGGGGGTGTCGGCCCGGTTCGCCATCGCCGCGGCCGAGACCGTCGCGGCCTCGGCGCGCCACCGCGCCGCCATCCTCGGCGAGCAGGATCCGGTGGCACGCGTCGTCGACCTCGGCACCGTCATCGACGTGCTGCGCGGGAAGCTGGAGTTCGAGTCCGGTGAGGAGGGCCGCGAGCAGGCGGTGATGGAGCACCTGCTGCGCCGCGCCACAGCCGACACCGCGGCCAGGGCGCTGGGCGGGCTGGACGTGGGGCCGCTGGTCGCGGCGGTCGAAGAGGGCTCGCCGGTGACCACCGGTGAGCGGGTCAGTGCCAAGGATGTGCTCGCCGCGCTGCCGGAGCTGGAGGTCATCGACCAGATCGCCGAACGCCTCGACGCCCGCACCGAAGGGCAGCGCGCCGCCGCGGTGGAGCTGGCGCTGGAAGGCCTGTATCTGGCCAAGCGGATCGACAAGACCTCCGATGATGGTGAAACCGTCTATGGCTAAACACAATTCGCGGTATTCGCGCTATACCGGCGGGCCGGACCCGTTGGCGCCGCCGGTCGATCTTCGTGAGGCGCTGGATCAGATCGGTGAGGACGTGATGTCCGGCGCGTCCCCGCGGAGGGCCTTGCAGGAGCTGATGCGACGCGGTACCGCCTCGATGCCGGGCGCGGACAAGCTGGCCGCCGAGGCCCACCGTAGGCGCCGGGAACTCTTACAGCGCAACAACCTCGACGGCACCCTCGCCGAGGTCAAGAAGTTGCTCGACGAGGCCGTGCTGGCCGAGCGCAAGGAACTGGCCCGGGCGCTGGACGACGACGCCCGATTCGGTGAGATGCAGATGGAGGCGCTGTCGCCGTCACCGGCCAAGGCCGTCCAGGAGCTCGCCGATTACGACTGGCGCTCGGCCGAAGCCCGGCAGAAGTACGACCAGATCCAGGATCTGCTCGGCCGCGAGATGCTCGACCAGCGGTTCGCCGGGATGAAGGACGCACTGCAGAACGCCACCGACGAAGACCGCGCCGCCATCAACAAGATGCTCGACGACCTCAACGACCTCCTGGAAAAGCACGCCAGGGGAGAGGACACCGACGAGGATTTCGAGAAGTTCATGGCCGAACACGGCCAACACTTCCCGGAGAACCCGCGCAATGTCGACGAGCTGATGGATTCGTTGGCCAAGCGCTCCGCGGCCGCCCAACGGTTCCGCAACAGCCTGTCCGAATCCCAGCGCGCGGAGTTGGATGCGTTGGCCCAACAGGCCTTCGGTTCCCCGTCGCTGATGAATGCGCTGAGCCGGCTGGACGCCAACCTGCAGGCCGCCCGTCCCGGTGAGGACTGGAACGGTTCGCAGGAGTTCCGTGGCGAGGATCCGCTGGGCATGGGCCAGGGCGCGCAGGCACTCGCCGATATCGCCGAGCTGGAACAGCTGGCCGAACAACTCTCGCAGGGCTACGCCGGAGCCACCATGGAGGACGTCGACCTGGACATGCTGGCCCGCCAGCTCGGCGACGAGGCCGCCGTCAACGCGCGCACACTGGCCGATCTGGAACGAGCACTCACTGAACAGGGGTTCCTGGACCGCGGGTCCGATGGCCAGTTCCGGCTGTCGCCGAAAGCGATGCGCCAGCTCGGGCAGACCGCGCTGCGCGATGTCGCCCAGCGGTTGTCCGGTCGGCATGGCGAGCGGGAGACCCGCCGCGCCGGTGCAGCCGGTGAGCTGACCGGTGCGACCCGGCCGTGGGCGTTCGGGGACACCGAGCCGTGGAACGTCACCCGCACGATCACCAATGCCGTCCTCAGACAAGCCGGTACCGGCACCATCGACGGGCCGGTGCGGATCGGCGTCGAGGATGTCGAGATCTCCGAGACCGAGACCCGCACCCAGTCGGCCGTCGCGCTGCTGGTGGACACCAGCTTCTCGATGGTCATGGAGAACCGGTGGTTGCCGATGAAGCGCACCGCGCTGGCGCTCAACCATCTGGTGAGCACCCGGTTCCGCTCCGATGCGCTGGAGATCATCGCGTTCGGGCGGCATGCGCGCACCGTCAGTGCGGCCGAGCTGACGGCATTGGAAGGGGTGCGGGACCAGGGCACCAACCTGCACCATGCGCTGGCCTTGGCGGCGCGGCATCTGCGCAGGCATCCCAACGCCCAGCCGGTCGTGCTGGTGGTCACCGACGGTGAGCCGACCGCCCACTTGGAGGATTTCGGCGACGGTGCCGAAGCGTTCTTCTACTACCCGCCGCATCCGCGCACGATCGGACTGACCGTGAAGGGTTTCGACGACCTTGCCGCTCTCGGCGCGCAGTTGACGATCTTCCGGCTGGGCAGCGATCCGGGACTGGCCCGGTTCATCGACCAGGTCGCCCGCCGGGTCGGTGGGCGCGTCGTGGTGCCCGATCTCGACGGGCTCGGCGCGGCAGTGGTCGGCGACTATCTGCGCGCTCGGCGCCGTTGATCGGTGCGCTGTTCAGCAAAACAAATGGCGCAGAAGCGCGATTTCCAGCAAACGACGGTCAGCTGTTCTTACGTTTCTTGCGCTTGACGCCGACGCTGCCCCACAGCGAGAACCCGCGGATGGTCACCCGCGGGGCGCCGGGCGTTCCCGGCTCGCCGACATGGTCGAACGACCCCATCACAGCGTGTCCTCGGACCGCGACGTTGACTTCCGGCGGCACCAGGATCGTCTGACCGCCGAAGATGGAGATCGTGTGGATGTCCACATCGGGGGAGGTGAAATCGGCATAACGCAGATCGATGACGCCGCCACCGAACAGTGCGAAGGATGTCAGACGCTTCGGGACGTTCCAGCGACCGCGCCGCTCGAACCCGCTCAAGATCGCCAGGAGCAGGGTCGATGGTGCAGGCCGGCGCGGTCCGCACTGTGAGGTCGTCGCAAAGTCCGGCAGATCGGACGAGAGTCGGGCGAGTTCACCGCGGGTGGTGGCCGCATAGGCCTTGGCCAGTCGCTGCTCGTACTCGTCGACAGTGAGCCGGCCCTGGGCGGCGGCGTCGGTGAGGAGCTGGGCAGCCTGCGCGCGCTCGGCATCACCGGCTCGGGTCGAGCCGGGTTCGGCGGCTGAGGTGCTCATCGCAGACGAGCCTACGACTCATGCTCACGAATGCAAGCTCGTGGGCAAAACTTTTATGGCAAACTTCGCCGCTCGGACGCCTCGCTGGCAAACGACAGCTACCTCCTCATATCCAAGACGGCCTGCGTTTCTGCAGGAAAGCGAGCATGCCTTCGTGCGCCTCCTCGGACACGAACAGCCGCGCCGATTGCTCGGTGAGTACCTCGGCACGTTCGTCGAAGCCGGCCAACACCGACGCGGTGGTGAGCGCCTTGGAGGTCGCGAGTCCTTGCGGCGAAGCCTTCGCGATGCTCGCGGTGAGATCGGCGACCATCGCGGCGACGTCATCGGCGGCGGCGGTGATGAGCCCGATCTGCGCTGCCTCCGCAGGTCCGAACCTCTCCCCGGTGACGAAGTACCGGCCCGCGGCCCGCGCGGTCAGCTTCGGCAGCAGGGTCAGCGAGATGATCGACGGAGCCACCCCGATCCGAGCCTCGGTGAGCGCGAAGGTGCTCGCGGGTCCGGCCACCGCGATATCGCAGGCGGCGACCAGCCCCATACCGCCGGCGCGCACGTGCCCGTCGACCGCGGCGATCACCGGCACCGGCAGCTCCAGGATCGTGCGCAGCAGGCGTGTCATCTCCCGGGCCCGATCGACCGCCACGTCTCCCGGGTCCCGGCCGGCCGCCTCGGACAGGTCGGCGCCCGCGCAGAACGTGGGACCGGTGTGGCCCAGCACCACCGCGCGCACATCGGCGGCCGCCGCGTCGGCGAAGCCCTGATGTAACTGTTCGACCAGCGCGGTGGACAGCGCGTTGTGGTTGTGCGGGGAATTGAGCGTCAGGCGGGCGATCCGGCCCTCGACCGTGTAGTCGACCGGCATCGTCAGTACGACCGGGGGAGACCCAGCGAGGTCTGTGCGACGAAGTTGAGGATCATCTCCCGGCTGACCGGCGCGATACGCGCCAGCCGCGAGGCGGTCAGCACCGAGGCGATGCCGTACTCCTTGGTCAATCCGTTACCGCCGAGGGACTGCACGGCCTGATCGACCGCGCGCACCGACGCCTCACCGGCGGCGTACTTGGCCATGTTCGCCGACTCCGCAGCGCCGAAATCGTCACCGCTGTCGTAGAGCGCCGCGGCCTTCTGCATCATCAGCTTCGCGAGTTCGATCTCGATATGGTTCTGGGCCAACGGATGCGCGATGCCCTGATGCGCGCCGATCGGGGTCTTCCACACCTGGCGGGTCTTGACGTACTCGGTTGCCTTGTTGATGGCGAAACGACCCATCCCGACCGCACTCGCCGCCCCCATGATGCGCTCGGGATTCAACCCGGCGAACAACTGGGCGATGGCGGCATCCTCGCTGCCGACGAGTGCATCCGAGGGCAGCCGGACCTCGTCGAGGAAGACCTGGAATTGGTACTCGGGACTGAGGATCTCCATCTCGATCTTGGTCCAGGACAGGCCGGGGGTATCGGTCGGCACGACGAACAGTGCGGGTTTCAGGTTGCCGGTCTTGTGATCCTCGGTGCGGCCGACGACCAGGATGGCCTGGGCCTGGTCGACACCGGAGATGTACACCTTCTGACCCGAGAGGATCCAGTCGCTGCCGTCACGGCGCGCGGTGGTCGTGATCCTGTGGCTGTTGGAGCCGGCATCGGGTTCGGTGATCGCGAAGGCCATGGTGATCGACCCGTCGGCGATACCGGTGACCCAGTGCTTCTTCTGCTCCTCGGTGCCGAACTTGCTGATGATGGTGCCATTGATCGCGGGGGAGACCACCATCATCAACAGTGGACAACCGCCTGCCGACATCTCCTCCATCACCATCGACAGCTCGTACATGCCGGCGCCACCGCCGCCGTACTCTTCGGGCAGATTGACCCCGATGAAGCCCAGTTTGCCTGCCTCCGACCACAGTTCGTCGGTGTGCTGACCGGCGCGGGCCTTCTCCAGGTAGTAGTCCTGCCCGTAATTGGCGGCCATCGCGGCGACGGCCTTGCGCAGCGCCTGCTGCTCCTCGGTTTCGATGAAGCCGGTCATGACTGTTCTCCTTCTATTCGGGCGAGCACCGCGCCGACCTCGACCTGCTGGCCTGCCTGCACGTTCAGTTCGGCGAGCACACCGTCGCTCGGTGCGGCGATCGTGTGTTCCATCTTCATGGCCTCGAGCCAGATCAACGGTTGTCCGGCGGTCACGGCATCACCGGCGGCGGCGCCGACCCGGACGACCGAGCCCGGCATCGGGGCCAGCAGCGATCCGTGCGCCACCGCCGAGTCTGGATCGGGGAACCGGGGAAGGCTGGTGAGGCGCACGGCACCGCGCGGCGAATCGACGAAAACCTCTGCGCCGTAGCGTGCCACCGCGAAGGTCTGCTCGACACCGCCGACCGACAACACCACCTGTCCCGGACTGGTGGACACCACGTCGACATCATCGCTGTCGGGCAGCTCGATACCATCGCGTCCCACCCGGTAGCGAACAAGGTGCTCCCGGTCGTCGCCATCGCGGAAGACGCGGGTCTGATACCCGGAGAACAGATTGCGCCACCCGCTCGGTGCGGGCCCGAATGCCGTTGCCGTGGAACGATTGTGCGCGGCGTCGGCGAGCGCGGCGGCCAGCGCCGATGTCGCGGCGATGTCCGCGACCGCGGCCAGTCGGTCGAGTCCGTGGGTGTCGAAGAACGCGGTGTCGGTGTCCCCGGCGACGAATGCCGGGTGTCGTAACGCGTTGACCAGCAGGTCGCGGTTGGTGCCGGGGCCGTGAATGACCGCGTGGCCCAGCGCCTCGGCCAGTGCGGCGGCGGCCCGTTCTCGGGTATCGGCGAACGAGATCACCTTGGCCAACATCGGGTCGTAGAACACCGAGATGACCGATCCGTCGAGTACACCGGAATCCAGCCGAATCCCGCTGCGGCCCAGGGTGTCGAACTCGGTGCGAGCGGCCGGGACGGCGAACCGGTGCAATGTTCCGGCCTGTGGTTGCCAGCCCCTGGCCGGGTCCTCGGCATAGAGCCGGGCCTCGATCGAATGTCCGCGGGTCGCCGGGGGTCGGGCATCGAGGCGGACGCCGTCGGCCACGTCGATCTGCAGCGCCACCAGGTCCAGACCGGTGGTCTCCTCGGTGACCGGGTGTTCCACCTGCAGACGGGTGTTCATCTCCAGGAAGTAAAAGTCACCATTGGCCCCCGGATCAGAGCTGGCCATGAACTCGACGGTCCCCGCCCCGGTGTAACCGATCGCCTCGGCGGCCAGTCGGGCGGCCTCGAAGAGCCTGTCGCGCATGCCCGGAGTCCGTTCCACCAGCGGGGACGGTGCCTCTTCGATGACCTTCTGATGCCTGCGCTGGATGGAGCACTCGCGTTCCCCGACGGCCCACACGGTGCCATGCCGATCGGCCATCACCTGCACCTCGATGTGATGACCGGCGGCCAGGTAGCGCTCGCAGAACACGGTGGGATCGCCGAACGCCGACTGCGCCTCGCGTTGGGCCGCGGCCACCTCGGCGGGCAGTTCGGACAGCTCCCGAACCACCCGCATACCGCGGCCGCCACCACCGGCGGACGCCTTGATCAGGACCGGCAACTGGTCGGCTGTGACGGTGTCCGGGACCAGTTCGGCCAGCACCGGTACGCCGGCCGCGGCCATCAACTTCTTGGCCTCGATCTTGGAACCCATGGCCTGCACGGCGGCCACCGGTGGGCCGATCCAGGTCAGGCCGGCATCGGCCACCGCGGCCGCGAATTCGGGGTTCTCGGACAGGAACCCGTAACCGGGATGTACCGCGTCGGCGCCGGCAGCACGCGCCGCGGCGATGAGTTGGGCGCTGTCCAGATAGCCGTTGCGGCCCTCGAGCCGGACCCGGAAGTCGGCCTCGGCGACGTGCGGGGCGCCGGCGTCGGGATCGGTGTACACCGCGACGGTGCCGATCCCGAGACGACGGCAGGTGGTGAACACCCGGCGGGCGATCTCGCCCCGGTTGGCCACGAGGACTCTGCTGATCATCGAACTCCCTCCGCGATGTGGGCGCGTTGATGCTCGGTCAGCGAACGCGAGCGCGCCGAAATCACAGTCACATCCGGAAGACGCCGAAGTTCGACGTCCCCTCGATCGGTCCACTGGCGATGGCGGACAGGCACATTCCGAGCACGGTGCGGGTGTCGCGGGGATCGATCACCCCGTCGTCGTAGAGCCGCCCGGACAGGAACATCGGCAGTGACTCGGCCTCGATCTGCGCCTCGACGGCGGCGCGCAGCGCGGCGTCGGCGGCCTCGTCGACCTGCTGGCCGCGGGCCTCGGCGGCCGCCCTGCTGACGATCGAGAGCACCCCGGCGAGCTGGGTGCCACCCATCACCGCCGATTTGGAACTGGGCCAGGCGAACAGGAAGCGTGGGTCGTAGGCGCGCCCGCACATACCGTAGTGGCCCGCACCGTAGGAAGCGCCGATCAACAGGGAGATGTGCGGCACCGTCGAATTCGAGACGGCATTGATCATCATCGATCCGTGTTTGATCATGCCGCCCTCCTCGTATGCCCTGCCCACCATGTATCCAGTGGTGTTGTGTAGGAACAGCAGTGGCGTGTCGGATCGGTTGGCCAGCTGGATGAACTGGGTGGCCTTCTGGGACTCCTCGGAGAACAGCACCCCGCGGGCATTGGCCAGGATCCCGACCGGATACCCGTAGAGCGTCGCCCAGCCGGTGACCAGTGACGAACCGTACAGCGGCTTGAACTCGTCGAAGTCGGAACCGTCGACGACGCGGGCGATCACATCGCGCGGGTCGAAGGGGATGCGCAGGTCCGCCCCGACGATGCCGAGCAGTTCCTCGGCGTCGTATTCGGGTTCGCGCACCGGTAGTGGTGCCGGGCCCTGCTTGCGCCAGTTCAGCCGCGCGAGGATACGTCTGCCGATCCGGATTGCGTCCAGTTCATCGTTGGCCAGGTAGTCGCCCAGACCCGATGTGCGGGCGTGCATCTCGGCTCCGCCCAGGGACTCGTCATCGGATTCCTCGCCGGTGGCCATCTTGACCAGCGGCGGGCCGGCCAGGAACACCTTCGAGCGATCACGGATCATCACCACGTGGTCGGACATGCCGGGCACGTAGGCGCCACCCGCGGTGGAGTTGCCGAACACCAGGGCGACGGTAGGGATACCGGCCGCCGAGAGCCGGGTCAGGTCACGGAACATCTGCCCGCCCGGGATGAAGATCTCCTTCTGGGTGGGCAGGTCGGCGCCGCCGGACTCGACGAGGGAGATGACCGGAAGCCGGTTCTCCATCGCGATCTGGTTGGCGCGCAAGATCTTCTTGAGCGTCCAGGGGTTGCTGGTGCCGCCCTTGACCGTCGGATCGTTGGCGACGATCAGGCATTCCACGCCCTCGACCGCCCCGATACCCGTGACGACGCTGGCGCCTACGGTGAAATCGCTGCCCCAGGCGGCCAGCGGGCTCAGCTCCAGGAACGGAGAATCGGGGTCGACCAGTAGCTCGACGCGTTCCCGCGCGGTGAGCTTGCCGCGGGCATGGTGACGGTCGACGTACTTGGGGCCACCGCCGGCGAGGCTGCGCTCGTGCTCGGCGGCCAGTTCGGCCAACTTGGCAGCCATGGCGTCGGCGGCCTCGGTGTAGGTCGGCGTCCGCGGGTCGAGGGCGGATTTCAGGCGGGTCATTGGAATCCCAGTGTCTTGGCGGCCAGCGAGGTCAGGATCTCGGTGGTGCCGCCGCCGATACCGAGGATGCGCATATCGCGGTATTGGCGTTCCACCTCGGATTCGGCCATATAGCCCATCCCGCCGAACAATTGCACCGCCTGGTTGGCCACCCACTCGCCGGCCTCGACGGCGGTGTTCTTGGCGAAACACACCTCGGCGATCAGGTTGGTCTCACCCGCCATCTCGCGCTCGACGAGCTGATGGGTGTACACCCGCGCCACGTCGATGCGACGGGCCATATCGGCCAGCGTGTTCTGCACGGCCTGCCGGGAGATCAGTGGTCTGCCGAAGGTCTCACGGTCGCGGCACCACTGCACCGTGAGGTCCAGGCAGCGCTGGGCGCTGGCGTAGGCCTGCGCGGCAAGCCCGACCCGCTCACTGACGAACGCTCCGGCGATCTGGAGGAACCCGGTGTTCTCCGCGCCGACGAGATTCGCGGCGGGCACCCGTACATCGGTGTAGGACAGTTCGGCGGTGTCACTGGACCGCCAGCCCATCTTCTCCAGCTTGCGGCTCACCGCGAAGCCCTCTGACTCCTTGTCGACCACCAGCAGCGACACGCCGGCCGCACCCGGCCCGCCGGTGCGCACCGCCGTCACCACGTAGTCGGCGCGGACACCGGAGGTGATGTAGGTCTTGGCACCGTTGACGATGAAATCGTCACCGTCCCGGACCGCCTTCGTCGTCAGGTGCCCGACGTCGGACCCTCCGCCGGGTTCGGTGATGGCCAGCGATCCGATGAGCTCACCGCTCAGGGTGGGGCGCACGTAGGTGTCGATGAGCCGTTGGTCGCCCGAGGCGATCATGTGTGGAACCGAGATGCCGCAGGTGAACAGCGAGGCGAACACCCCGCCGGGCACGCCGGCCTGATGCAGCTCCTCGCAGATGATCACCGCGTCGGCGCTGTCGCCGCCCCCGCCGCCCACCGATTCCGGGTAGGGCGCACCGAGCAGTCCTGCGGCGCCCGCTGCCAGGTGCAGCTCGCGGGGCAGTTCGCCGGCGCGTTCCCATTCGTCGACATGCGGCAGGATCTCGCGTTCGGCGAACGTACGCACCGTCTTTCGCAAGTCGTCGCGTTCGGGCGCATTCCAGGTGCTCGTCACAAGCTCGTCCTCATCACAACAACTCCTCCGGGATGTCGACGTGTCGGGATCTCAGCCATTCGCCGAGCCCCTTGGCCTGGGGATCGAACCGCGCCTGGTAGGCGACACCTCGGCCGAGGATGTCCTCGATGACGAAGTTGACGGCGCGCAGATTGGGTAGCAGATGCCGGGTGACCGGTAAGTCCGCGGCCTCGGGTAACAGCTCGCGCAACGCGTCGACGGTCAAAAAGTTTGCCAGCCAAGACCATTCGCTATCGGTATTCACCCAGACACCGACGTTCGCCGATCCGCCCTTGTCGCCGCTGCGGGCGCCGGCGATGCGGCCCAATGGTGCGCGCACGGTGGGACCGGCGGCGGGTGGGGCGGGCAGGCCGGGATCCTCGACCGGTGCGAGCTCGCGGGTGTCCGCCGCCGGGGCGATGTCGACGCGGGTGCCGTCGGCGTGCACCGCGGTATGCGGCACCTCGGCCGCGTCGACATACCCGGGGGTGAACAATCCGTACACCTGACCGTCACCGGGAGGAGCGGTCGCGGTGAAGCCGGGATAGCTGGCCAACGCGAGTTCGACTCCGGCGGCGGAGAATTGCCGGCCGACCACCGCCGGGTCCGGATCGCGGACCACACAATGGAGCAAGGCGCTGGCCGTCTCTTCGGTGTCGGCATCGGCATGGTCGGTGCGCGCCAGCGTCCACTCCAGTTCGGCCGGGCGGGTTGTCAACGCGGCTTCGAGCTGGCGGCGCACCAACGCGGCCTTGGCCTCGATGTCCAGCCCGGTGAGTACGAACGTCGTCGCGTTGCGGAATCCGCCGATGCTGTTCAGCGACACCTTCAACGTCGGTGGCGGCGCCTCGCCGCGCACGCCGGACACCCGCACCCGATCGGGCCCGTCCTGGTGCAGCATCACCGAATCCATGCGCAACGTGACGTCGGGGTTGGCATACCGGGCGCCGGTGATCTCGTAGAGCAGTTGGGCGGTGACGGTGCCGGTGTCGACCAGGCCGCCCGTGCCGGGGTGTTTGGTGATGACCGACGAGCCGTCGGCGGAGATCTCGGCGATCGGGAAACCCGGGTGGTCGAGGTCGGGCGGGAAGAAGGCGTAGTTGCCGCCGGTGGCCTGGGTGCCGCATTCGATGATGTGTCCTGCGGCGACGGCGCCTGCCAGCGCGTCGTAGTTGGTGGGTGACCAGTCGAAGTGGGCAGCGGCCGGGCCGACGATGACCGACGCATCGGTGACCCGACCCATCACGACGACATCGGCCCCGGCGTTCAGGCACTCGACGATCCCAAACGCGCCCAGGTAGGCGTTGGCCGACAACACGCCTGGGAAGCCCAGTTCGTCGGCACGCGCCACCAGATCGTCGCCCTCGACGTGCGCGACGTTGACGCTGAGCCCGAGCCGGTCGGCGAGTTCGCGGATGGCGGCGGCCAGGCCCGCCGGATTGAGCCCGCCGGCGTTGGCGACGATCTTCACGCCGCGATCCATCGCCAGGCCCAGATTGGTCTCGAGCTGACGGAGGAAGGTCTTGGCGTAACCCAGATCGGCGTTGCGTGCACGGTCGCGGGCCAGGATGAGCATGGTCAGTTCGGCGAGGTAGTCGCCGGTCAGGTAGTCGAGCTCGCCGCCGGCGAGCATCTCGCCCATGGCCGACATCCGGTCCCCGTAGAAGCCCGAGCAGTTGCCGATCCGTACCGCTTCCGAGGCCACCCACACTCCCATCGAATTTCGACCAACCGGTCAGTAGGTTAACCGGTACCGACGGTATCGCGTCAAGGGGTCGGGCCGGATCCGTCGCCGCGGTCCAGTCTTGCCCAGCCAACGCCCGACGTTGGGCGGTTTGGAGGCATCCGGCGGTGCGGGCTATTCTGTGGTGCACATTGCCGTCGCTGTTTACTGCGCGGCGGAAACCCCGCAAGAGGAGATCTCGATCATGGCTGTGCCCAAGCGCCGGATGTCGCGCTCGAACACCCGTAGCCGCCGCGCGCAGTGGAAGGCCGAGGCTACCGGCCTGGTCACCGTGTCCGTTGCCGGCCAGCAGCGCAAGGTGCCGCGTCGCCTGCTCAAGGCCGCGCGCCTGGGCCTGGTCGACCTCGACCGTAAGTAGGTCGGCGCGCCTCTCAGGTCGCTCTCAGATGGAGGGATGACACTGTGGCTGTGCGCATTCTTGTCGTTGACGATGACCGCGCTGTGCGCGAATCCCTGCGCCGGTCGCTGTCGTTCAATGGTTACTCCGTCGACCTGGCCCAGGACGGTGTCGAAGCCCTCGAGGCCATTTCGAGTGATCGACCGGATGCTGTCGTTCTCGATGTCATGATGCCCAGGCTCGACGGGCTTGAGGTGTGTCGACATCTGCGCAGCACCGGTGATGATCTGCCGATCCTCGTGCTGACCGCGCGTGACTCGGTGTCCGAACGGGTGGCCGGGCTCGATGCCGGGGCCGACGATTACCTGCCCAAACCGTTCGCGCTGGAGGAGTTGCTGGCCCGGATGCGTGCGCTGCTGCGCCGCCGGGCCACCCCCGAGGAGACCGTGGACAACCGGGCGCTGACGTTCTCCGATCTGAGTCTGGACCCGGTGACCCGGGAGGTCACCCGTGGTGAGCGGTCGATAAGCCTGACCCGCACCGAGTTCTCGCTGTTGGAGATGCTCATCGCCAATCCCCGGCGCGTGCTCACCCGTAGCCGGATCCTGGAAGAGGTCTGGGGGTTCGACTTCCCGACCTCGGGCAATGCCCTTGAGGTCTATGTCGGCTACCTGCGCCGCAAGACCGAGGCCGAAGGTGAGCCGCGGCTGATCCACACCGTGCGCGGTGTCGGGTACGTGCTGCGCGAAACCCCGCCGTGAGACTGCGGCTGCGCCGGCCGAAGAGCCGGGATTCCGGGCAGACCACGCAGCGGCGCTACAGCCGCAATGTCAGCACCGTCTCGTTGCGTTGGCGGGTGATGCTGTTGGCGATGTCGATGGTGGCCATGGTGGTCGTGCTCATGGCTGTCGCGGTGTACGCCGTGGTGTCGCGATCGGTCTACGACGATATCGACACCCAGCTGCACAGCCGAGCCCAGCTGCTCATCGAAAGCGGTTCGCTGGCAGCCGATCCGGGCAAGGCCATCGAGGGCACCGCCTACTCAGATGTGAACGCGATGCTGGTGAGCCCCGGCCGCTATATCTACACCGCCAACCAGCAGGGGCAGACGTTGCCGCTCGGGCCGCCCGAGAAGGCCGTCGTGCAAGGTGAGCTGCTGATGTCGCTGCGCACCACCAACAACCAGCGGGTGCTCGCGGTGCACCTGGCCGACGGCAATTCGTTGCTGATCTCCAAGAGCCTGGCCGCCACGATCGCGCTGCTGAACCGGCTGGGAACGGCGCTGGCGATCATCGGCGCCTCGGGTATGGCCGTGGCCGCCATCGCCGGCGGGATGGTGGCCCGCGCCGGACTACGACCGGTGGCCCGGTTGACCAGAGCTGCCGAGCGGGTGGCGCGCACCGACGACCTACGCCCGATCCCGGTGGTCGGCACCGACGAGCTGGCCCGGCTCACCCATTCTTTCAACATGATGCTGCGGGCACTGGCCGAATCCCGGGAGCGGCAGGCGCGATTGGTCACCGACGCCGGTCACGAGTTGCGTACGCCGTTGACCTCGCTGCGCACCAATGTCGAACTGCTCATGGCGGCGATGGCCCCCGGGGCACCGCGGCTCCCCGACGGTGAGATGACCGAACTGCAGGCCGATGTGATCGCCCAAATCGAGGAATTGTCCACCCTGGTGGGCGATCTGGTCGACCTGACCCGTGACGATGCCGGCGTGACGGTCCGGGAGAAGGTTGACCTGCCCGACGTGGTGGACCGGGCGCTGGAGCGAGTCCGGCGGCGCCGCAACGATATCGAGTTCGACGTGCAATTGATCGACTGGCAGGTCGATGGTGACCCCGCGGGGCTGTCGCGCGCCGTGCTCAACGTGCTCGACAACGCCGCCAAGTGGAGCCCGCCCGACGGCCGTGTCGTGGTGCGGCTGTGGCAACGCGACGCAATGCATGCCGAACTGGCCATCACCGATTTCGGACCCGGCATCCCGCCGCACGAGCGGGACCTGGTCTTCGAGCGGTTCTATCGGTCCACCTCGGCGCGCGCGATGCCCGGGTCGGGGCTCGGGCTGGCCATCGTCAAACAGGTGGTTCTCAAGCACGGCGGCACGATCGGCGTGGAGGAGGCCGTCCCCGGTGGCGACCCGACGGGGACGACGGTCCGGATCGTGCTGCCGGGCCGGCGGGTGTTGCCCGACGGTGACGATGCCGTCGGCGCGATGGCACCGGCGGCGACACGCGGGGAGTGATCGTGGACCGCGTCGCCGCCGACACCCACAATTGACGGCGCGGGCGATCCGCGGGGGAACTCTGTGCGAATTCATAGGGGACCACCGGGTACTTCTCTAAGTGGATTCTCAGCCCAGTTCGGCACTGTGAGCGTGCGTAACGCGTTGTACGAAGTAACTGATCCGCTGAGTAGAGAGAGCGACCAGACCTATGACGAACCACCCGAGGTACACCCCGCCTCCGTCCCAAGCGGGTAGCGGCCCGAGTGGATACGAGTCCGGCTATGAGGGGCGGGCCACCGGATACCCCGGCGGCTACACGCAGCCCTACGACTGGCGTTACGCACGGCAAGCCCATCCGCAGCAGTCCCAACAGCACGGCCAGCAGCAGCACGGCCAACAGCCCCGTCCGCAGTACGACCCATACCGACCCGCGCAGGGTCCGGGCGTCGGTGGCCAAAAGCGGTCACGCACGGGCGGTCTGCTCGCGGGCGCGCTCGCGATCGCGGTGGTGTCGGCCGGTATCGGTGGTGGCGTGGCGGTGCTGGCCACTCCCGACCAGCCGACCACCAGCTTCTCCAGCAGCAGCGGAGCCACCCCGGGCCAACCCGCAGCCAGCGTCCCGGCCGGATCGGTCGAGCAGGTCGCGGCCAAGGTGGTCCCCAGCGTGGTCAAGCTGGAGACGAACCTGGGCCGGGCCTCCGAGGAGGGATCGGGCATCATCCTGTCCAGTGATGGGCTGATCCTGACCAACAACCACGTCGTGGCCACGGGTGACGCACCGGGCGGGCGCGCTGAGACCAAGGTGACCTTCGCCGACGGCCGCACCGCGCCGTTCCGCGTGGTCGGTACGGACCCGAGCAGTGATATCGCCGTGGTCCGGGCCGAGGGGGTTTCGGACCTGACGCCGATCACGCTCGGCTCGTCCTCGGACCTGCGCGTCGGCCAGGACGTCGTCGCCATCGGTTCACCTCTCGGCCTGGAGGGCACGGTCACCGTCGGTATCGTCAGCGCGCTCAACCGTCCGGTGGCCGCCGGCGGCGACAGCAAAAATCAGAACACCGTGCTCGACGCCATCCAGACCGATGCCGCGATCAACCCCGGCAACTCCGGTGGCGCGCTGGTCAACATGAACGGCGAGCTGGTCGGTGTGAACTCGGCGATCGCCACCCTCGGTAGCTCCTCCGGCGGCTCGCAGAGCGGATCGATCGGCCTGGGCTTCGCCATCCCGGTGGACCAGGCCAAGCGCATCGCCGATGAGCTGGTCCAGAACGGCACCGCCTCGCACGCCTCGCTGGGTGTTCAGGTGGGTAACGACGCCTCGGTCGACGGCGCGAAGATCGTCGAGGTCACCCAGGGCGGGGCGGCCGCCGCGGCCGGGTTGCCCAGCGGCGTGGTGGTGACCAAGGTCGACGGCCGGGTGATCAACAGTGCCGATGCGCTGGTGGCCGCCGTGCGGTCCAAGGCTCCCGGCACCAAGGTGACCTTGACCTTCGATGGTCCCGGCGGATCCCAGACCATGGACGTGACCCTAGGCAAGGCCGACAAGTGACCAACGAGATCGACCTGGCACCGGCAATGGTGACCGAGCTGGCGGCCACCTTGTCTGCGTCGCTGTCGTCGGCCGGATATACGGTGACAGGCATGGAGAAACCAGGGGACATGGTCGGCCGCGCGCTCGTCGTCGTCGTCGACGATCGGACGGCACACGGGGACGAAGAAGACCACAGCGGGCCGCTGGTCACCGAGCTACTCGCGGAGAGCGGGTTTCTGGTCGATGGCGTCGTGGTCGTCGCTGCCGACGAGGTGGAGATCCGCAACGCGCTCAACACCGCGGTGATCGGAGGTGTGGACCTGGTCATCTCGGTCGGTGGCACCGGAGTCAGCCCACGCGATGTCACCCCGGAGGCCACGGTGGATCTGCTGGACCGCGAGCTGCTGGGCATTTCGGAGGCGCTGCGGGCATCGGGTCTGTCGGCGGGCATCGTCGATGCGGGTGTCTCGCGCGGGCTGGCCGGCATCTCGGGAAGCACGCTGGTGGTCAACATCGCCGGCTCGCGGGCCGCTGTCCGCGACGGTATGGCGACGCTGTCTCCGCTTGCGGTCCAGGTGATCGGCCAGCTGTCCCGGTTGGACATCTGACCCTCCCGTGGATGGTCGCCAAAGCGCAATCATGCAGGTCGGCGCATTCTTTTCGAGTCCGGAAGGTTACGGTCAAGTGAACAGAATTCCCGGCCAAAAAGTGATCTTGGTCACAGGTGGTGCCTGGCTGTGACCGAATCGAGGCGGGCCTCGCGGGATGCAGTTAACGCTGTCTTCGGAGAAGAACTTCCGAGTACCACGAGCGATGAGCGCGACAGCGATCACCGCGAGGGCTACACCGACCGCGATCGGTGGCTCCGCGACAACGTGCCGCCGCACCACGGCTGAGCAGTGCTTTCATCCTGAACGGCTGGAATCGTCCTGATTCCAGCCGTTCTTGGTATTCACCCCCGGGTGCGGAGCAACATCGGTCGCGTTATCTTGCTTCGGCCTTCCCGCCGCCCAGCCGGTAGGCGATCGGCGGCGCCAGCAAACTTCTCGATGCCTCCGCTCGCTGTCCGCTCAATTGGACGTACGCGTTGCCGGGTGGATGCCGCACCGTTATGTTGCTCTGGTCAACGATGAGCAATCCGTAAGAACTAAATGTGAAGTTTCTAATTCCGGTCACATGAAGCTCTTGCGGGGTGTGAAGTTCCGGCTTAGGGCCGGGGTGGCACATCAACAACACGGTGGACAAAACCGTCGGCACAGCTTAGGGAGAACATGAAGACAATCAGTCGGGTGTTTCTCGCGATGATCGCGGCTATCGCGGCGATGTTCGTGAGCACTGGCACCTCGAACGCAGGCCTCGACAACGAGCTCAGCCTCGTCGATGGCAAGGATCGCACCCTCACGATCCAGCAGTGGGACACCTTCCTCAACGGTGTGTTCCCCCTCGACCGCAACCGCCTGACCCGTGAGTGGTTCCACTCCGGCAAGGCCAAGTACATGGTCGCCGGCCCGGGCGCCGAGGACTTCGAAGGTGTCCTGGAGCTGGGCTACCAGGTTGGCTTCCCGTGGTCGCTGGGCGTCGGTATCAACTTCAGCTACACCACCCCCAACGTCGCCCTGAGCGGTGACCCGGGCTTCGGTGTCATCGGCGTCGGCGCGCTGCCGCTCGTCGGTGAGATCGCGACCCCGCCGCTGCTGCCCGGTGCCTCGATCAGCGCCGACCTCGGCAACGGCCCGGGTATCCAGGAAGTCGCGACCTTCTCCACCGAGGTCGCCGGCCCCGAGGGTGCTGTCGCGGTGTCCAATGCTCACGGAACCGTCACCGGTGCCGCCGGCGGTGTGCTGCTCCGTCCGTTTGCTCGACTGGTGTCGAGCCTGGGCGACAGCGTCACCACCTACGGTGAACCGTGGAACATGAACTGACGTCGTTTCTCTCACGCTGACGATCGGCCCCCGGTGTATACCGGGGGCCGATCTTCAGTTCGGCGTCCAGCCGTTGCGGTCGTATCCGTCGCCAGGACCGCGTGGCTTGTGAAATCGTCTTGGCGACTTGATGTTTCGACGTCCTTGACGTCGCGAGCCGACGGCATTCCCGCGCTGTGAAGGGTGCTTGTTTGGCAAGCGCAACGGGGGGAATCCTGCTATTCTCCTATTGCAATTAACGGCTCGGGCCGCAGTCCGTGCGTGTCTCGGAAATGGAAGGTGTTTCACTGATGGCCGAAGCCATTGATCGCGTCAAGAAAGCCGGAATCGTCGGCATCGGTGCATTTGCCGCGTCCTGCGCACTGCTGACCTTCGGGGCCGGCACCGCGATGGCCGATGATGACACCGGACCCGCGCCGACCGAGGTCGGATCGCAGGGTGTCGTGTCCTCGCCGCAGTCGGCAGCCACCGCGGCGGCCAAGCGGTGCGAGACCAGCGCGGGCACCCTGAGCACCGCGTCGGTGTATGTGCCCGACGGCAACACCCCCAAGCAGACGGTCGACGAGAAGGGGCCCACGGAGGTCGGCTCCAACGGCTGGATCGCGATCAACGTGAACCCCTCCAGCCCGTGGAACGCCTCGTTCTTCAACGGCGCCAACACCGGCCCGCAGTGCACGCTGGTGCGTGCCCCCGGCGCCACCGGCCGCGGCCTGCAGTAGGTCCGCTCCGCTCTCGACGCACTGACAGCCCCGCCTCGCCGATTCCCGGCGAGGCGGGGCTCTCTGCATTCGCGGCTGCCGGACAGGGCGTACAAGAATGCCCGACCGGCATCCGGTCGGGCATTCTCGCGTGTTGACGTCGGTCAGATGGTGGGTTTGGGTGCGTCGGGATCCAGACGCTGTTCGGCCGTCGGGCCCGGACGCTCGGCGAGCAGATCGCGGATCTCGGTCAGCAGCACCACCTCCGCCTCCACGGTCTCTTCCTTCTGCTTCCGGAACTTGCTGAACGGCAAGACGATCACGAAGTACACGACGGCGGCGATCAGGACGAAGTTGATGGTCGCCGAGAGCAGCACGTTCAGATCGATGGTCTGATTGCCGCCGATGGGGATGCGCAGGATTCCGTAATCGGAGTCGCCGCCGGCGCCGATCCGATCGATCAGCGGCTGGATGATGCTGTCGGTGAACGCGGTGACCAATGCGGTGAACGCGGTACCGATGACGACCGCGGTCGAGAGATCGATGATGTTGCCGCGGAGCAGGAACTCCTTGAAACCCTTGAGCATGCGGGGACCCTTCCAGCAGTTCGTGGTTCAGCCAATTTCCGCACACAGTATGGCAGCGCTGGGCCGGTGGCGGATCAGTGGAACGTCACGGTGAGGTGTCCGGTCAGGGCCGCGCCCGCGACCGCGGTGGCGGCCTGCCGCGGCAACACCACCATGACGACGCGCTGCGTTCCCGGAGACGGTCCGTCCGTTTCGGCGGACACCATCGCCACCACCGCACGGGTGGCGATCAGCTCGGGCGGGGAGCCGGAATCGGGGGCAGCCAGCACGTCGAGCACGTCACCGGGGCGGATCAGCTCGACCACGGCCGCGTCGGTCAGCGGTATCGGCACCACCCTTGCGTCGGGACCAGCCGTCGCCTCGGTGAGGCGGGTGCCGAGCAGGCGGACGTCGGTGAGTACCTCACCGCGGCGTGCCGGTGCGGTCAGGTGTGCACCGACGACATCGCCGATATCGGTCTGCGCGCCGTCGGGCACGGTGGTGGTCAACCGCGACTCGACCGTCAGGTCGACGGCTTCCAGTGGAGAACCGGGGGCGAGATCGGCGGCGGCGATGACCACATCGATGCGCTCACCGGCAGGGTCGGGACGCAGGGCGATCACGGCGGCCAGCACGACGAGTACGCCGGCGGCGGCACGACGCGCAGCGACGGTCCGCGTCCAGTCGGGGCGTAGAGCTGCGCGCACGCGGGTCAGGACCGTCGGATCAAGCGATTCCCCCATCCGGTCACGCTAGGACGGCGGACCGGACGGCGGAAGATGGCGTCGGCGGGCCTGTGGATAACCCTTACGGGATCAGCTGGAGGCGGCGGCCGGGGTCGACGAGCTCGACGATGACGTGCTGGTGGATGACGAGCTCGAGGACGAGGAGCTCGAGGTCGAACTCGAGGAAGATCCGGAGTCCGAGGAGCTGCTCGAGGAGCTGTCACCGCTGCTGCTCTTGGAGCTCGAGCTCGATGACTTGGACGAGTCGCGGCTGTCGGTGCGGTAGAAGCCGCTGCCCTTGAAGACCACGCCGACCTTGCCGAACAGCTTGCGCAGCCGTCCGTTGCATTTGGGGCATGCGGTCAGGGCATCATCACTGAACGCCTGAACCACGTCGAACCGATTGTCACACTCGGTACACGCGTAGGAATAGGTAGGCACGACAACCTCCGAGACAGTCAAACTATTTGGCACTCTACCGGCTCAAGTGCCAGAACCGCTATGTGGGCCCGGTCATTCCCGCTCACCAAGCGGGGTGAGTCCGGCGCCAGGGGTCAGCGCGTGCGTCACCGGCACGTCGTGCGGTTCGGCGGGGATCGCGTCGAGCAGTTCGTCATCACGCACGACCGCGACCAGCGGGGCCGACGGATCGGCGAGGTGCAACGCCCGATCGTAGAAGCCCGCGCCGCGGCCCAGTCGGGTGCCGTCGCGGGCCACCGCCAGCGCCGGGATCAAGACCAGTTCGGCCTGCGCGATGGTCTCCGGGGCGAGCCACGGAGGTGCCGGTTCCTGGAGACCGAAGGGCGCAGACACCAGCGCGCCGCGGCGGTAGACGGCCCACTGCATCGACTGGCCGGCTCGGGCGATCGGCAGCAGGATGCGCGAGCACACCAGGTCGTCGAGTAGCGGTACCGAGTACGGATCGGCACCCGGCTCCGAGCCGACTGGAATGTAGGCGGCGATGGTCTGGACATCGGCGGCCAACCGCGCAATGTGCGTTTGCAGTGACCGTGTCTCGTGCTCGCGAACCGCGGCGGGCAGTGCGCGGCGAGCCGCCAGAATCCGCCGTCGCAAGGCCGGTTTCGTCAACATTGCCACCTTTGCGTCGACACCCTTCGCCTCAACCTCCGATGGGGATTAATGTGTCAACGATGACACAGGCAGAGGTACCGATTCCGCGGACGGCCGTCGTCCCGGCGGCTGGTCTGGGGACGCGTTTTCTTCCCGCCACGAAGACCGTCCCCAAGGAACTGTTGCCGGTGGTGGACACCCCGGGTATCGAGCTGGTGGCCGCCGAGGCCGCCGAGGCCGGCGGTGAGCGGCTGATCATCGTGACCTCCGAGGGCAAAGACGGTGTCGTCGCGCACTTCGTCGAGGACCTCATCCTGGAGGGCACGCTGGAGGCCCGCGGCAAGCATGTGATGTTGGAGAAGGTGCGCCGCGCACCGGCACTGATCAAGGTCGAAGCCGTCGTGCAGGCCGAGCCGCTGGGCCTCGGCCACGCCGTCGGTTGTGTCGAGGAGAAGCTGCTTCCCGACGAGGACGCCATCGCGGTCCTGCTGCCCGATGATCTGGTGCTGCCGACCGGGGTGCTGGAAACCATGTCGAAAGTCCGTGCCAAGCGCGGCGGTTCGGTGCTGTGCGCCATCGAGGTGCCCCAGGACGAGATCAGCGCCTACGGCGTCTTCGACGTCGAGGTGGTACCCGATGCGGCCAATCCGAATGTGCTCAAGGTCAACGGCATGGTCGAGAAGCCCAAGGCCGAGGATGCGCCGTCGCCCTATGCCGCGGCCGGCCGCTACGTGCTGGACCGCGCGATCTTCGATGCGCTGCGGCGCGTCGACCGCGGCGTCGGCGGGGAGATCCAGCTCACCGATGCCATCCAGTTGTTGATCGACGAGGGGCATCCGGTGCATGTGGTGGTGCACCGCGGCTCCCGACACGACTTGGGAAATCCCGGCGGGTACCTCAAGGCTGCGGTTGACTTTGCGCTAGAACGCGACGACTACGGACCGGAGCTGCGGCGCTGGTTGGTCGAGCGATTGGGCCTGGCCGAGAACTGACGACGCACGGCGGGTCTTCGAAGAGGAGAAAGGCATGCAGTGCGTTCGGTTGAGGAGCAGCAGGCTCGAGTAGCGGCCGCTGCGGTGGCTCCGCGGCCGGTGCGCGTCGCCATCGCCGAATCCCAGGGGCTGATGTGTGCCGAGGAGGTCGTCACCGAACGACCCCTACCGGGATTCGACCAGGCCGCCATCGACGGCTACGCCGTGCGCAGTGTCGATGTGCTGTCGGTCGGCGGGACCGATGACGACGGGTTGAACCGGGAGGTCAGCCTTCCGGTCGTCGGTGAGATCGAGGCGGGTGCGCGAACCCCGAGCCGCCTTCAGCCACGGCAGGCCGCCCGGGTGCAGACCGGCGCGCCGATGCCGACGCTGGCCGACGCGGTGTTGCCGCTGCGCTGGACCGACGGCGGGCAGTCCCGGGTGCGCGTGCTGCGCGGTGTCCGCTCCGGGGCGTATGTGCGGCGCACCGGTGATGATGTGCAGCCCGGTGACGTCGCGGTGCGGGCGGGCACCATCATCGGTCCGGCGCAGGTGGGTCTGCTGGCAGCTGTCGGACGCGACAAGGTGATGGTTCATCCGCGGCCCCGGATGACGGTGCTGTCGGTCGGCGGCGAACTGGTCGACGTATCGCGCACGCCGGGCAACGGCCAGGTCTACGACGTGAACTCCTACGCATTGGCCGCGGCCGGCCGCGATGCCGGTGCCGAGGTGAACCGGGTGGGCATCGTCGACACCGATCCGGCGGCTCTGCGCGAGGTGGTCGAGGGACAGATCAGCCGATCCGAGGTCGTCGTGATCGCCGGGGCGGTCGGGGGAGCGGCGGCCGAGTCGGTGCGGGCGGTGCTCGCCGAACTGGGCGAGATGGAGGTGGCGCGCATCGCGATGCACCCCGGTTCGGTCCAGGGTTTCGGGCAGTTGGGGCGCGACGGGGTGCCGGTGTTCCTGCTGCCGGCCAATCCGGTGAGCGCGCTGGTGGTCTTCGAGGTGATGGTGCGCCCACTGATCCGGATGTCGCTGGGTAAGCGGCAACCGCTGCGTCGGGTCATCCAGGCGCGGACGTTGGCGCCGATCACCTCGGTCGCCGGCCGCAAGGGCTATCTGCGCGGCCAGTTGATGCGCGATCAGGACACCGGGGAGTACCTGGTGCAGGCGCTCGGCGGCGCGCCCGGCGCGTCCTCGCATCTGCTGGCCACCCTCGCCGAAGCGAATTGTCTGGTGATCGTGCCCAGCGAGGCCGAGCAGATCCGTACCGGCGAGGTCGTCGACGTCGCCTTCCTGGCACAACGCGGTTAAACGCGTGACTCGCTGGCGCACCAGCCCCGCACACCCCGGCTGGCCGGTTCCGGTGGGGCCGCTGCGCGTGCCCGGCGGGGTGGTGACCCTGCGCCCGGTGCGGTTGCGTGACGGCGCCCAGTGGAGCCGATTGCGGTTGGCCGAGCGTGCCCACCTCGAACCGTGGGAACCCAGCTCGGAGGTGAGTTGGGAAGCGCGCCATGCCCTTTCGTCGTGGCCGGCGGTGTGCTCGGGTCTGCGGGGTGAGGCCCGGCGGGGGCGGATGTTGCCGTTCGTCATCGAGTTGGACGGTCAGTTCGCCGGCCAGCTCACGATAGGAAACGTCACGCACGGGGCGTTGCGCTCGGCGTGGATCGGTTACTGGGTGACCAAACAGTCCAATGGTGCGGGGGTGGCGACCGCGGCGTTGGCGCTCGGTCTGGATCATGCGTTCGGGCCGGTCATGTTGCACAGGGTGGAGGCCACCGTGCGGCCGGAGAACGCGGCGAGTCGGGCGGTGCTGGCGAAGGCGGGATTCCGCGAGGAGGGGCTGCTCAAGCGCTACCTCGACGTCGACGGCGGGTGGCGCGACCATCTGCTGGTGGCGTTGACCATCGAGGAGGTCCAGGGTTCGGTCGCCGCGACCCTGGTGCGCGCCGGCCGGGCCAGCTGGACCTGACTGGTGAAATGCGCGTATCCGGGTGCTGGGGCTCCCGGCGCTCCGAAAATTCGCGACTCAGAGACGACAATTGTTACTGATGTGACTTAAGTGACTAATGGTGCTTGTATCTGTTGAATTACAGGTGTGTAATTGACATCGGCGCGCCGCACATGGATGCGCAGGTCACCGACCTAGCCTGATGGGAAAGGAGCAGGCGACATGCCAAGCATCCCCCAATCTCTGTTGTGGATCTCCCTCGTCGTTCTCTGGCTTTTCGTGCTGGTGCCGATGTTGGTGAGCAAACGCGACAATGTCCGGCGCACCAGTGACGTCGCTCTGGCGACTCGGGTGCTCAACTCGGGTCGCAATGCGCGCCTGCGCCGGCCGCGAGCCAGCGCCGGGCACCACAGCGACCCGGACTGGAAACCCGCCGCCGACGACGAATTCGACGCCGACTTGGAGGCCGAACTCGACGAGCAGACCGGACAGCGCAAGCGCGCCGTCGTGCTCGCCGCGGCCGCCGAGGAGCCCGCCGAATCGCCGTATCTGGATGTCGACATCGTCGACGAGGACTCCGGTGCACTGCCGATGGGCTCCCTGCGTGTCGAAGATCCCGAGGCGCCGGTGACCGAGGAACTGACCCTCGACTTCGGCGGTGCCGAGGCGAAGGCGGAACCGACCGCCGAGCAGGCCACCGAGGACGCTGCCGAGAAGCCGGCGTCCGAGGATCCGGTCACCGATGACTACGAGTATGTCGAGGACACTGCGGGGCTTGAGGTCGAGGACGACGAGGTCGCCGGAGACCCGGAGCTCGCCGAATCGATGGCCAGCGCTCGCCGCAACCGCTACGAGTCCAAGACGGCGCAGGCTGTCAGTGCCCGCAAGTACACCTTCCGCAAGCGGATGCTGCTGGGCATGTCGGTGACGTTGATGATCTCGACGCTGCTGGCCTTGATCGTCTCGCCCAGCCTGTGGTGGCTGGCGGGCATGGCCGGTGCGGTCACCGTGCTCTACCTGGCGTACCTGCGACGTCAGACGCGCATCGAGGAGCAGCTGCGCCGCCGCCGCGCCCAGCGGATGATGCGGTCGCGGCTGGGTGTGGAGAACACCGAGGACGGCGAGTTCGACGTGGTGCCCGCACGGCTGCGCCGCCCCGGGGCGGCCGTCCTGGACATCGACGACGAGGACCCGATCTTCGAGCACCTGGACTACGCATCGTTCGCGCGGCATTACGATCTGCCGCGCGCGGCCGGTCAGTAGCAGCCGGTTTCGGTTGCCGAGGGTCTTCCTGGTAGCCTCCTAACCGGTCAAGGGGCTATAGCGCAGTTGGTAGCGCGTCTCGTTCGCATCGAGAAGGTCAGGGGTTCGATTCCCCTTAGCTCCACTTCCGGACATCTGAACTCTGAGGATCGAACCCTGGCTAGGTATCTGGCGCCAGGCTCTCGATCCTGGTCCCACTGTCAATCGCCGTTATCCCATGAATGGACGGCATGTCCCAACTCGGACGATCACGGTCGCCATCAGCTGAACCTGCTGAGATTGCTGCTGCTGTGACCTCTCGTACTCCGTGAACAAAACCTTTCGGAAGTGACCTCCGAATGACCATCGTTCACCAAGCTTGAGAAAACAACTGGCTTCTCAAACGTGTTTGTCATGTCGTTTTCAACCACGTTGCGACAACTGCCACCAGTACTTGCCGCCGACCGAATGTATGAACTAATTCTCACGGCGGGTTACCCCCGAATTGGAAGCAACCCCGGCGATTCAGACCCATCGCTGCCCACGTGGGTGGATACGTCGGTGCTCGATGCTGAACAGGCCGATACCGATTTCGCGCAGTGGTTCAAGCCGCGCAACCGGCGTGCACGCCGGGCTTCCCGAGGGGTGGAACTTTGACTGGGTGTGTTCGTCGGTACGTGCGGTGAGCTTTGAAAGTCATTTCGGAGATGACCGTGCTGGCCTGTATAGCGTGACAGGAAGCGTTGACGCGGCCGCCGATCCCGGGGTGCTTAGCAGCTCGGCCAAGGCCTGGGTGAGGTGCTCGGTGGGTATGGCGGTTCGGTTGTGCAGCAGCCGGTCTGCGATCAACCCATCGACGAGGGCGATAAGCAGTCCGGCAACCGCACCGGGTGTGTCAGCGTCCTGCACGGCGTCTGCGCCGTGCCAGGTTTCAAGCATGGTGTGCGCCAGGCCGATGAAGGCGAGTCGTTGGGTTGCCAGCGCCTCGGCGACGGCGGGGTTGCGTGTTGCTTCCAGTTGCAGCTCGATGCGGGCCAGTTGTCGGGGCGCTGCCTGCGGTGTGGTCCAGTCGTCGACGATCGCGGCGACCAGCTGGGCCGGTGTCGCATTGCCGTCAGCTGCTCTCAGCTTCGAGTAGAGAGCATCCAGCGCCTCACGGTCCAGTTCGGCCAGGCGCTGTGTGGCGGCGATGAACAGGCTGGCCCGGGTGCGCAGATAGGCGCTCGTCGAGCCTTCCGGCAACCCCAGTTCTTTGTCGATGGCCCGATGCGTCAGGCCCCGTGAACCGCTGGTGGCCAGCACTGTGATCGCGGCATCGGCGATCGCGCTACGGCGGCCGCCTGAAGCGCCGCTTGTTCGGTTCACACAACTACTCTACATTTGTAGAAAAATTCTACATCTGTAGAGCGCGAGTGAAGGGCGGCCTATGGGCGAGGGGATACTGGCGGACTTGCGTGAGCGACGCCTTCGGGCCCGGGCAGCGCTCGAAAGAGCAGGGACGTTGGCGTTCAAGCCGGTGTCATCGGCGCAATGGGTTAATGTGCAGACCCTTCGATCCGGTGCAATTCGGGTGCAGATCGAGCACGACACATTGCGGGGGGTGACCCCGCAGATGATGCGTTGGTGGTTCGAGAACCTGGCCGGCTCGACGACGTGGAATGGCGTCGATTTCACCGGCCCGCAGGTCAGTCATTACCACCTGTGGCATCACCGCGATCACATCGCTGTCACGCCTCGCTCGTCGACGTCCGCGCCGGGCGCTGAAATCACCGTCGGCACCACGTTCACCATCGACGAGATCTTCAACGACTTCCACGACCGCATCCACGCCACCGTGACCACGACTCGCCTCGACGAGGAAGAGTTCACCTTCGACATCATCAAAGCCGGTGTGCGGGTTGGTCGAATCGTGCACCTCTACGGCCCGGTCCCTGGCGGACTGCGGTTCTACGCCGAGACCACGATCGGCTTCGACTCCGGGCCGGCGCGGATCGCCAATGTCGGACGCCCACTGTTCTACTCGGCGCGCACCGCCGAAAACTGGATACAGCACAACATCGAAGAAACGGGACGCTCCGAAGATATCCTCCCGCAGCTCTACAGCCACGCGACCAACGGCTGACGCCGAGGCTGTCGGCATTTTTGAGCCGGATCGCGTCGCCGGCCGCAGCCGATCGTGAGATCCCCGACGCAGGTCATGGCTTCTCTTGGGGCACTGCCAGATACGACGAAGGTGGCGTTATGAAGATCGAGCAGGACACGCTCGTGGTGGACGGAGTCGCCTGCGCAGCGACATGGACGATTCCTGACCAGGATTCGAACCGACTGCTGCCGACGGTGTTCAGCGCCTCAGGTTTTGCCGGCGTCAAAGAGATGATCATGCCGGATTACCACCGGGATCTGGCCGAGCGGGGCATCATGTCGCTGACGTTCGACTATGCCGGATTCGGCGAAAGTGCTGGGCACCCTCGTCAGCAGGTTGATCCGCCCCAACAGTTCCGCGCGTTCCGCGCCGCGCTCGACGTGCTGGCGGCCAACCCGCGGGTCGATGGCAGCCGAATCGGGGTCTGGGGAACGAGTCTGTCTGGTGGCCACGCACTGAAGATCGCTGCAACCGATTCGCGCATCGCGGCTGTCGCCGCGGTGATCCCCTTCATCTACCTGACGCCCACGGCGAACATCCAACTCGCGCCGGTGTTGATTAAGGACACGGTGTTGCGATTGTTCGGTCGCGAAGGAAAATTCCAGCGGCCGGCCGGCCGGGGGAGATCGCGGCGATGAACTCCGACGGGGCCTACGAGTGGGCCGCGGACATGGCCGCTGGCGCGGAGACCTATCGCAATGAGGTCACGGTGGCGTCGTTGCCGAAGATGCTGCGATGGTCGACACGCTCTACGGTCGGAAACCTGGCGGTTCCCGCGCTGGTCATCTTGGCCGAGACTGATTCGATCACCCCGCCCGGCCGGGTGCGCAAGGCGTTGGCAGCGGCTCGCCAGGTTGAATACCGCTCCTATCCCGAGTCGCATTTCGAGTTGTTCACCGAGCATGGAGATGCCGTTCGGCGCGACGTCGTGCACTGGCTGGCCACTCAACTGAACAGCTGATGTTCCCCACTCGGATAAGCAATCACGCACGCTCCGGGATGCTCCCGGCCTTCAGCGCTCCCAGCACCATGGCGACGGACGAATCGACCAGATTCTGGTCCAAGGGCCGATTGTCCAGAAGCGCTCGCATGTATGCCGGCGCGACCAGCGCCTCGATGACCAGGTAGGCGTCGGTATTGCTTGCGATTTCGCCCCGCTTGGCCGCACGATCGACGATGAGGCTGGCTTCGGCGAACCGTGTCTCGAAGAAGGCTGATTTGCCGGCCAGCACCGAACCGTCGCCATCATCTCCGGGGTCGATCGCTGCCGAGCTGCGGACTACTCGAAGCACCTCAGGCCGGCTCAGTAGAGCAACGATCTGATGCAACAGGGCCCGAAGATCGCCACCGAGCGTTCCAGTGTCCGGCAACGGATTGTCCACTTGGGCGAGCTTGAGTAGTGCAGCCGCAGTCAGATGGTTGATGGTGGGCCATCTGCGATACACCGTCGTCTCGGCTACGCCCGCCGCCTGGGCCACCCCCCGAAATGTCAGCCGTTGATATCCGACTTCCAATAGTTGATCCAACGCGGCTTGCGCGACGGCATCCTGCACCCGGGCCGATCGGCCGCCGAGGCGTCGCCGCGTGGTTTTGGATTCGTCCACCCCTGCATCCTCCCCTCGCAACTCCGCCAGATCCTCGACGCCGCCGGGCCGCGACCGTTGACGGAAGCGAAGTAGTAGCTTAGCGTCGGTTAACGCTAGACAGTATTGCGTTAGGAGGGTGATGTCGATTACGGAGTTGGCGATAGTCGCGGCCGTTGGTGGCAAGTCCTACCCCCGCGCTGATGTATTGGCGTGGGAGAACAATCGGATCGACGCCGCCGCTCGCAAGATCGGTGTGGCTGCACCGGCAGCCGGCGCCGTCGCTGTCCGTCGCGAAGAATTTCTCGGCATCAAACGCGCACTTGGGAGCGAGGAACTCCTTCGTCGATTGGCCGGCAATGCCAGGATTGCCGACCGGATGGCACGGGCGCAGGCCCGCCTCAGCGACCGCCGGCGCATCTGTGTGACTGAGCTTTTCGTCCCAGACGGCTCGGCGAAGATGTTCACCGATTGGTTCAACGACATCACCATCTCCTCGAATCAGTACGAGATGGAACGCGCGTGCCCGGACCATTTCGTACTTCGTTTCCTCGACGGAAAGCAACAGGTTTTGGAGACCAACGGCGGCAGCCCGTTCGCCGCCTCTTTCACCATCGACTACGACGACGTCTCCTCGATCACCACACCAATCGATCCTCAGTTCCCGTACCGACTCGACGGTGTTGCGATCGGGAGCAGTGGGGCACCGATCGGCAGTGTCCGACACCAGTTTCGCGACCTTGCATGCGGCCTGCATGCACGTCTGGTGGTCGAGTTCCCTTTGCCCATGATCTGGACCGTCATTCGCGGCCATCGTTGGCACCTGGCGTGTGAGTTCTCCAATTGGCTCGAGGCTGCGGTCGCGGCAGACAGGGCGTGATGGACGTGACCATCGACATCGACGCGCTCATCGCCGGCCGGCGCATACCTCGTGCCGAATTGCGTGCGTGGGAAGATCGCCGCATCACGACCTCAGCAAAAGTACTCGGCGTTGCAATCCCCCCCCCAAGATGTGGATGAGGCGGTTCTTCGAGAGGAACTAGTCGTAGCGAAGTCGAACATCGGAGCCGATGGGCTGTTGCGGCGGTTCGCCGCGCAGCTGCGCATCGCCGACCTGAGGCGCTCAGGTCATATGCCCTGGCAACGAACAGCTCCAGCTTCACGAATTGAATTGTGCGCTCAGACGATTGAGCAGTACTGCGCGGGCTCGGCGCCCCTCCGGCACGGGCAGCAAGGGGTAGACGTGAATGGCCCCCGATTGTTGGGTGTAGGACACCCGCCCAGTGGGGGCACCGTCGCGCAGCCGTAGACAGTCGGGTTGGAGGATGTCGCGGGTGCCGATGTAGAGGTCGACTGGGGGCAGCGTGGCGAGGTCACCGTAGATGGGGCTGACTCGCGGGTCGCGGAGGTCGAGAGCGCCCGCCCAGACTTTGGCGATGACGTGGAGGGCTTCGACGGTTAACCAGGGGTCGAGGTGGGCGACGGTGGGGATTGCCGGGTTGCTTGCCGTCGCGTCGAGCCAGGGACTGATCAGGGTCAGACCCACTGGCGGGGCGCCGCCGGCGGCGAGCCATTGCTGGGTCACTGCCAACGCCAGTCCTCCGCCGGCGGAATCACCGGCTAGATAGACCGGGCCCGGGGAAGCCACATCATTGAGTACCTGGCGCAGGAACGTGTGGGCGTCCACGGCGTTGTGGTTCGGCGCCAGTCCGTAGATCGGTACGTGGACCGGTCGGCCCGTGGTGGTGGCGATGTCGGCTACCAAACTCCAGTGCTCGACGGTGATCTCGCTGACGTACCCGCCGCCGTGCAGGTAGACGGTACTTCCGAGGCCGTCGGGCACGTCAGGCTTCCCGGGTGGGTGCACGGTGTAACAGGTGTAGTCGCCGTAACGGGTTTCGCTGATCCGGAAGCTGCGCAACTTCCTTAGCCGATCAGGTGGCGCGGCGCTGTGTTTGGGGCGGCGCAGGAAGGCCGCGGTGCTGGCGGCTGAGCGGTAGCTGCGGGGGCGGCGCCACAGCCGGGCGTAGGCCGCGATGGCGTGCATCTGCCAGGACAACGTCGGACCTCCTCTCACTATCGGTGTGGGCGTTTTACAGGATGTCGGCCAGGGTGCGGCCGGCGGTGCGCCCGGAGAAGATGCACCCGCCCAGGAAGGTGCCCTCCAGTGCGTTGTAGCCGTGCACGCCACCGCCACCGAAGCCGGCGACCTCACCGGCGGCGTACAGCCCGGGAATGGGTTGTCCGTCGTGGCCGAGCGCGCGGGAGGCGAGGTCGGTTTGAACGCCGCCCAACGTCTTTCGCGTCAACACGTGCAACTTCACCCCGATCAACGGGCCCGCGGCGGGATCGAGGATGCGGTGCGGGGCGGCGGTGCGACCGAGTCGGTCGCCCAGGGACTTGCGCGAGTTGCGGATACCCTGGATTTGGGCGTCCTTGCTGAACGGGTTGGCCATCTGCAGGTCCCGGGCTTCGATCTGGCGGCGGATGTCAGCTGGGTCGAGCAGCGGCTGCTCGGTCAGGGCGTTCATCCGGCCGACGAGCTCTTCGAGGTTGTGGGCGACGACGAAGTCGACGCCGTGTTCCTTGAACGCCTCGACCGGACCCGGCGCACCCTTGTTCAGCAGGCGTTCCTTGAGGAATTCCTTCTTATCCTTGTTGGTTATGTCGGGATTCTGTTCCGAGCCCGACAGCGCGAACTCCTTGCCGATCATCTTCTGGGTGAGGATGAACCACGAATGGTCGTACTGGGCGATATCAGGGGTGGTGCGCAGGTAGCGCAACGTCCCCAGGGTGTCGTAGCCGGGCAGGAACGGCTGGGGCAGACGGCGGCCCAGGGCGTCGAACCACATCGACGATGGTCCGGGCAGGATGCGGATGGCATGTTGGGGCCAGATCGGGTTCCAGTTGATGATGCCCTCGGTGTAATGCCACATGCGGTCCCGATTGACCAGGCGCACACCCGAATCGGCGGCGATGTCTAGCATGCGCCCGTCGACGTGCGCAGGAACTCCGGTAATCATCGTCTTCGGCGGTGTGCCCATCCGTTCGGGCCAGTACTTGCGCACGATGTCGTGGTTGGCGCCGATACCACCGGTGGTGATGACCACCGCCTGGGCGGAGAGTTCGAACTCGCCGGTCTCGTCGCGGTTGGACGGTGCACCGCGCACCGCGCTGTCGGGTGCCAGCACCGCCCCGCGCACCCCGACGACGGCGCCGTCGCTGTAGATCAGTTCGTCGACGCGGTGGCGGTGATGGAAACTCACCAGCCCGCGGGCCGCTGCCGCCAGTGCCGAGTTGGCGAAGGGTTCCACGACACCGGTTCCGGTGCCCCAGGCGACGTGAAAGCGGGGGACGGAGTTGCCGTGCCCGTTTGCGGTGAGGTCGCCGCGTTCGGCCCATCCGACCGTCGGCAGGAAGGTGACGCCGTCCTCATGCAGGTAGGAGCGCTTCTCTCCGGCGGCGAATTCGACGTAAGCCCTGGCCCAACGGGCGGCCCATATATCTTCATCGTCGAGCCGGTCGAACGCGGCGCTGCCCTGCCAGTCGTTCCAAGCCAATTCGAAGGAGTCCTTCACGCCCATCCTGCGCTGCTCGGGGCTGTCGACCAGGAAGATGCCGCCGAACGACCAGAAGGCCTGGCCGCCCAGGTTGGCGGCGTTCTCCTGGTCCACCAGGGCCACCCTCTTGCCTCGTCGGGTCAGTTCGTGTGTCGCGACCAACCCGGCCAGTCCGGCGCCTACCACGATCACATCGGCGTCCATATCGCCTCCTCAAATCTGAAACGTTCGTGTATCGAATACGATACTGAATCAGATGCGCTGTGCAATAGAGTTGTGGGGGACATGACAGTGAAGACCGAGAGCGCGCCGGCCAAGCGGGTGCGCGTCACCAAGCGGCGAGCCGAGACACGGGCACGTCTGCTCGATGCTGCCTATCGGGTCTTCGCTGAGAAGGGGTTCGGGCGTACCCGCATCGAGGACGTATGCGCGGCCGCGGGTTACACGCGTGGGGCGTTCTACTCGCAGTTCGACAGCCTCGATGCGATGTTCTTCACCCTCTACGAGCAGAAGGCTCATGTCATCACCGAGCAGGTCGCCGATGCCATCGCCAGAGTCGGAGGTGGGGTGGACGTCGAGCCAGCACTGGATCGCGTCTCGGAAACGCTTCTGTTGGAACGAGATTGGCTTCTCATCAAAACGGATTTTCTGCTGCACGCGGCGCGCCATCCCGATGTTGCCAGCCTGCTCATCGAGCACCGACAGCGATTGCGTAATGCTATCGAGCACCGATTGGCCGAACTCGACGCGCGACCAATCCAGTCACTGGCCACACCATCAGACGCAGCACGGGCTGCCATCGCCGTCTACGATGGCGTGACCGTCCAATTGCTGCTCGACGACGACCTCCCAGCTGCCCGCGAGTGGTTGCGTCAGCTGCTCACGGTATTCCTAGGCTCGCCAGGCGGCCGAGGCAAGGGTCTCTGACCCGGACCATGACTCGACAACAAGGGTGACACCGAGGAGACAAGAACGGGGACGTGTCCCCCGCGTCGACAGATTCCAGGTGACTCGCCAACATCGACAACAGCGAGTGTTCCCGTTTCTTTGCGCGCTGGTCGGTGCATCTTGCGTGTCTCGAAGTCTGGGTCGGTCTGGTTCCGAACCGCCGGTGGATATCTGACCCGCATAGACGTTGTGTTCGGTCAGCAGTATCAGGGTTCGACAAGTCTCCCTTTAGCTCCACTTCACGTGGCGTGTTCGGTGAGCGCACCGGTCACCGGTTCTTTCCCGATCCGGGCTTGCCGATCAGAGATTCTTCTGCGTGGCGAGCGCGGCCGGAATGTGCGCTGCGATCGCGGGCAGATCGGCGTAGGTAGCGATACCGGGGGCAGCTGCACACACCGCGGGAATGGCGTTGATCAACGGACCCGCGGTGATGCGCAGGCCGATGCTGCGCATCCGCTGCGGGGTGAGGTCGGCGAGATCGGCGTCGGTGGGCATCAGATCGACCCGAACGTGCACGTTCGGGTCGCCGACCACCTCGATGCGGTAACCGTGCTCGACGGTCCACGGCGGGTCGAGTGCTTCGGTGGCGACCCAGCGCTGTGTGACCGTGAGGACCTCGCGACCGCCGACCACGCCGAACCACCGAACGTCCATGGCGCCGACGTGTCCCTGGGGCAGGGACACTCCATCGGCCACCACGTCTCGGGTCGTATAGGCGAAATCGACTGTGCAGTCGATGCTGTCGAGCTCGACCCGCGTGAGGTGGGCGAGGACATCGACCGCCTCGGCGAACACGGCGGTGCCGCGGCGAACATCCTCGACATGGCCCGGATCATCCTTGGGGCGACCCCAACCCACCGCTTGGAAGTTGGCATCACCTATGAATTCGGCGACGTTGACCGATTCGGTCATCGACACCCGCCGCACGTCGGTCGACACCCCGCTGGAGATGGCCGCCACCAGCTGCGCGAAGCCCGGGTTCATCCCGCTGCCGAACAGTGTCGCTCCGCCCGCCTGGCCCGCGGCGTCGATATCCGCGCGCTCGTCATCGGCGAGGTTGCGACCGGTGAGAAACTCGGCGCTGGTGACGATGTTGACACCGGCGCGCAGGATCTTCTGCACCTCCGCAACATTGAAGTGCAGCGGGTTGTAGATGGTGCAATCCGGCCGCAGATCGAGCAAAGCGCCGACGTCATCGGTGGCACGGACACCGAAGTCCTCGCCCAGCCCGCACAACTGTCCGACGTCCACCCCGACCTTCTCAGGGGAGTAGGCGTAGGCGCCGACCAGCTGTAGATCGGGGCGGGCGAGCACCGCGCGTACCGTTTCGGCCGCGACGTTGCCCGTTGTCCATTGCACCACGCGCAGAACGGGTTCGGGGTGTGGCAGCGTCATGCGGCCTCCTGATGATTCGGTGCCGCTAGAGTTTGAAGCGGCCGGCGAAGCCGCGCAGTGGAAGGTCGGCACTGGTGATGATGCCGGGTGCGGCCGCGACCACGGATTTGATGGAGTGCAGTGCGGGCATCCCCGTCACCGTCATCCCGATGGAGGCGAAGTTGTCCGGATTCGACAGGTCGACTCCGGGTTTGGGGAAGATCATGTGCTTGTTGTAGATGTTGGGGTCGCCCTTGATCTGAGTGATGTAGCAGCCCTTGATATCCCAGCTGGGATCGGTGTGCGGGGTCATCTGCCATTCCAGATGGGTTTCCACCCGTGGTACGCCGTCGACCGTGCCGACGTACTTGATGTAGTTGCCGCCGAGGGATCCCTTGGGGAGCTGGTACCAGCCCAGGTCGACATCCTTGGTGCATGCCCCCAGCTCGTACTCGAACTTCACCTCGTCGAGCTCGAGTCCGAAGCAGTCGGCCATCATGTACACCGAGTCGGCGAACACCTCGGTGTACTTGCGCAGCTTGTCCGGGATCGAGGGATCGTCGACGGGTTGCCCATAGCCGACCTCGATCCAGGTGTCCTTGGAGTGATGGCATGACACGTCGACGGATTCGATGGTGGTGACGTTCTCGATCTCGGCGACATCGGCCGAGCACACCACGCCGAGGATCTGGTTCACACCCGGATTCATCCCGGTGCCGTAGAACGTCGCACCGCCCTTCTCGCACGCCTCCTGGAGAAGCCGGCTGACGAGCTTGCCCGACGGGTGCGGGTGGTTGGTGTCGCGGTGGAACCCGGTGATCCAGTCGGCGGTGGTGACGATGTTGATCCCGGCCTCAAGGATTTTGACATACAGGTCCTCATCGGGGAACACACCGTGGAAGGTCAGCACATCGGGCTTGGCGGCGATGATCTCCTCGACGGTGCCGGTGGCGATCACCCCGTTGGGCGCAATCCCGGCCAGCTCGCCGGCGTCCCTGCCGATCTTGTCCGGCGAGTAGCAGTGCACACCGATCAGTTCGAGATCGGGTTCATCGGCTATCCGCTTGATCATCTCGGAGCCGACGTTGCCGGTCGCGACCTGGAATACCTTGATTGCCATCGAAAACCTTTCTGGGTCAGATCATTTGGTCAGTGTGTGGCTCGGGCAGCCAGGTCGGCGGCGCTGCCGCCTTTGCCATCCGGGTAGAACTTCAGGGCCCAGTTGCGGATCGCGGTGAACCCCTTCATCTCCGAACTGGCGAGCGCGGGAGGGTCGGAATAGCGCTGATGGGACCAGATATGGATGTCCTGGCGGAACTGTCGGATGACCTCGGCGCCGAACTCCTCGGCCTTGACGCGGGCGCGCTCGGGGTTGCGCACCTCGCCTTTCGGCCGTCCGATGTAGACCATGAAGCGGATGTCGGAGGTGCGCTCGTCGACCGGCGTGATGGCCGAGATGGTGCGGTTGTCGATCATTCCCCAACTCTTGGTCACGGCGACACCCAGGCCGCCGTTGATCGCCTCGACGCCACTGTTGATGTCTTCGATCCGCTGACCATCGTCACCCTCGAAGGTGATGGTGAAATCGACATAGGACACCGGCTCGTCGAAGTCGTGCCGGGTGAAGATCGGGTTGATGGGCGTGCCGTGCACGTACTTGAAATGTGCGAAATCCACGCCATTTTCGAGCACGTACTGTGGATGCATCTCACGCCCGGGCTCGAACAGTCGCTGCTGCGGGTAGTAGTCGGCCTCGCTGGTGCCGTCGCCGAAGCTGGCGAACACGTCGGGGGCGTCGAAGAACGGCTCCCGGTCCTCGATGTCATGCCAGATGTAGATCGACGCGTTGCGTTCGGTCACCGGATAGGTCTTGATGCGACGTCCGCGGTTGGGCCGATTCTCGTAGGGAATGCAGACGTTACGGCCCTGCTGATTCCACTGCCAGCCGTGGAAGGGACATTGCAGCACCTCGCCATGGACGGTGCCGCCGTATCCGAGGTGGGCACCGAGGTGCTCGCAGTAGGCGTCCATCACGGTGACCTGCCCGGACTCCGAGCGCCACGCGATCAGCTCTCGATCGAAGTACTTCATGGGGTGGACGGCGCCGATACCGACCTCGTCGGACCAGGCGACCTGGAACCAGCCGGTGGGCTTCATGGACAGGGGCGGCTTGGCCATGCGGGAAGCATAGAACAATCAATGAAACTTGCATAGTGGCCTTTATGATTTTGCCCGATGCGCGATATCCTCGGCTGATGACCGACACGGCCGAGGCCTCCATGCCGGCACGACGCCCGAATCGGCGCGGCCAGGCGACCCGCGAGAACATGCTGGAGGCCGCGTTGAAGGCGCTGGCCTCGGGTGATCCCGCATCGGTATCGGCCAACCGGATAGCCAAGGACATCGGCGCCACCTGGGGCGCCGTGCAGTACCAATTCGGTGACGCCGACGGCTTCTGGGCCGCCGTGCTTCATCGCACGGCACAACGCCGAGCCGATGTGTTCGCATCGTTCAGCACCGACCCCGTCTTGAGCAAGCGCGTCGCCAACATCATCGACACCCTTTTCGAGGGTCTCGATTCGCCGGATTCCCGGGCCATCGAGAACCTGCGTGCGGCATTGCCACGCGATCATGCCGAACTGGAGCGGTTGTATCCGCAGACCGCGGCCGAGCTGTACTCCTGGGGTCGGTCATGGCTGGAGATCTGCCGCAACGCATTCGAGGATCTCGGCGCCGACCCGGATCGCGTGCGTGAGGTCGCCACGCTGATCCCTGGGGCTATGCGCGGTCTGGTCTCGGAGCGTCAGCTCGGCTCATATTCGGACCTGGACCTCGCGCGCCGTGGGTTGACCAACGCACTGGTTTCCTACCTGGAAGCCGCGGATTGAGACTGGCTCGTATCAAAATGTTTGTGCCATAACTCTTTCTAGCGTCCATCACGTTCCTGCTCAGGACACTGCGAGTTCTAGTCGCTCAAGACGGCGAACAAGCAGGCTGGGCAGCCAGCGACCTACGCCGGCGGCCTCCACGTTGGCGGTATGTGCCAGCAGCGATTCCAGCACTATGCGCGCCTCCAGACGGGCCAGTGCGGCACCGACGCAGAAGTGGGCTCCTTTTCCGAACGCGAGATGTCCACGCGCGCTGTCCCGATCGAGGCGGAACTGGTCGGGATACTCGAACTTGGCGGGGTCTCGATTGGCGGCTCCCCACAGCAGAAGGAGTCGGGAATCCGCCTCCAAAGGCACTCCGGCCAAGGTGGTGTCGCGCAGTACGTGGCGATAGTGACCGCGGAACGGCGGCTCATAGCGCAGCACTTCTTCGATGAAGGCGCCCAGCAGTTCCGGGCGATCACGAAGCTGGCGCTGGACATCGGGCATGGTCGCCAGGATGTGAGCCGCGGAACCGATGAGAGATGCGGTCGACTCACCACCCGCACTGAAGAGAGTGATCATGATGATCTGTGCGCTCAGCTCGTCTAGGGTCCCCGAAGCGCACGCGGCGGCCAAGTCGCTGAGGAGGGTGTCTTCAGGACTGCCGGCCGCATCCTGAAAGCGCTTCGTGATGTAACCACTGAGCTCCATCACCGCGATCCCCGCTTCCTTGAGCTGATCGTCGCTGACAAAACCTTCCAGCATCTGCGTGCCGGCGTAGCCCCAATCGACGAGCCGATCGATGTCTTCCTCTGGAGCCCCGATGAGCCGGCACACCACGATCATCGGCAGCCGATTGGCCATCGATCCCATCCACTCGACGTGTGAGCCGCGAAATTCGCGGTCCCACAGTTGAGTCGTGACATCGCGAATAAAGGGCTCCAGGGCTCGGATTCGCCGCGCAGCGAGTTGAGGCACGATCATCTTGCGGTGAACGTTGTGTGACGGATCATCGGCGGTGGCGAGGACGTGGGTGGGGCCACCGATCGGGTCCATGGTGAAGGTGCCGACAGTGCCGTCGTCTTGATAGGTCATCGTGGCGGTCAAGTTCGACGAGAAGTCTTCGGGCCGTGACACGGCGTCCTGTATCGCGTCCCAGCCGGACACCGCGTAGAACGTGGAATCGCCCACGCGATGCACAGGGCCCTCGCTATGCATGCGTGAATACAGTGGGTGTGGGCTTTGGATCGCGTCGTCGGCAAGCAGTCCGATTCCGAGTTGGCTCGATGTGGACGTCACCGGGCAAATACTGAGCGGCCTGCACAAGTCGCGTCAACGATAGGAGGAAACTTGAAATGGGCAGCGTGCATCCGGGGCTACCGTTGTCTCAGAACGACGATCCGAACAGGGCGAATGGACTCTCTCAGGCGAGATTCTGTCGCACGATGAGAACCGCGCAGAAGTAGTCGACGGAGGAGGCCGGCTGATGTCAGAGGAGTCGAAAGTGTCGGGTGGTGACTGGCTCGTCGGCGCAGATCGCCGGGCGCTGGCAACGCGGCGCATCGTGTCGGTCGCGACCGAGATGGTCGCCTGTCACGGCTGGGACAACTTCGATATCGACAGCCTCGCTGCGCGAGCACACTGCTCGCGGGCGACGATCTATCGCAACGTCGGCGGCAAAGCTCAGATCCGCGAGGCGGTGTTCTCCGTCGCCGGTGAGCGGATCATGCACGCCGTGCGAGAGGCCGTCGCCCCTTTGGAAGGATCCGAACGGCTGGTGGTCGCCTTTCTCGTCGCGCTCGACCGAGTGCGCGCCGACCCGTTGAGCGACGATATCGTCCAGTCGTTCCGGGATACTCGCTTGGCCGAGTCGTTGATCGAGTCCCCGCGACTCGGGCTTTTCGCGGGTGAGCTCACGGGTCTCACCACGCAGAATCCGCTTGCCGCACAATGGATCGTACGAATCTTCGTATCCCTGCTCAGTTTTCCCGCCAGTGATCCCGCAGTCGAACGCCGGTTACTCGAGGACTTCTTGGCACCGGCACTCACCCAGCGTGCGTGACAAAGATTGCTCTAACCCATTTCCAGGATCGCGCGCAGTGACGCGGCGGGATCCATCGCTGAGATCATGCTGTAGGTGCTGACCAACACCCCGGCCACCGCGTTCATCGATGTGAGGGTCAGCAGCGCTGAGAACATGCGCCGGTCGCGGCTGCCCGCGGCGGTGCGTCGGCGCCACAACGCCACCGAACCCGCTACGGATAGTGCCGCCAGCGCGCCGGTGCCAACCACGAGCACCCAGTGATACCGACTCACCTGCTCCAGCAATTCGGTCATTGCGGGACTGTCGACCAGTGTGTCGATCGACAGTGTGCCCGGCGGTATCCACGGCAACAGTGCGACCAGCGGCACGGCAGTCGCCTGGACATTGATGGCCACTAGCCAGCCGGCCAAGAAGGCCAGGATGCCGGCGAGGTTGGCTGCCAACCCGTATGACACGGCACGTCGGCCCTGCTGGCTCAGGTAGCGCGTCCAGCATGCGGCGGCGAGGATCGCGAAGGACATCACCAGCGCAACGCTGATCCCGATCTTGATGGCGTGCCATTGAAACCAATAGTCGGTCAGCCGAGCCAATTCCGGTGGCAGGGCGGCAGTGGGTGAACTCAGGAACTGTCTCACCGCAGAGGTCACCGCGTCGGGCATCCCGTCGACGTCCGCGTACTCGGGAAACGACCGGTGCAACAGCGCGGCGGGCCCTCGGACGAATGCGGCCACCAAGACGACCGACACCATCATGGACAGCGCCGCGACCGATCGATCGGAGAGTGTGAACACGCGAGCAACTCTGCTGTGCGGCCGACGGGTCCACCAGGGGGAAATCCCCCGTAAACCGGAATCCAGCGCTCAGTCGCGCTGCTCCCGGCGCAGTCGCTTCTGCTGGTACATCCGCTCATCGGCGAGCTTGAGCAGATCGGTCGGCCCCGTCGCGGTACCGGCGCTGAAGGACACCGGCGCTCCGGCCACCGACCATCGACTGCGGATGCGATCGATCACCCGTTGGGCCTCGTCGTCATCGGCGCCGACGAGGATTGCCAGGAATTCATCGCCACCGATCCGAAAACCGATGTCGCCGGTGCGGATCGAGGCGCGCAGTGTATCCGCGAATCGCACCAGTACCTCGTCACCGGCGTGGTGCCCGTGGGCGTCGTTGTAGCGCTTGAAACCGTCGAGGTCGATCAGTAACACCGCCGAATCAGCGTTGTGGGCGTCCAATTGCGGTGCCAGCGTGGTCCGGTCGAGCAAGCCGGTCAGGGCTATCACGCGCAGTTGTCTGCTCTGCTGGTCGAGGCGCGCGATCAGCCACGCAGGCACTTCGGCGATGAGCACCCACATCACGGCCGCAGCGGCGACTTTCGGTATCGCGGCGGGGAGGGGGTGTTGGCCACCGACGATGAAGGCCAGCACACCCAAGGGCGCCAACAACAACGATCGCCGAGGTGGGTTGGTCAGCCCGGCGTAGGCAAAGGTGATGGTGATCGTGCCGGGGAGGTCGCGTGTGGCGGCGGGTTCGATCAGGCCGGCCACCGTCGTCGTGACCAGCGCGGCGATCGGCCAGCCGAGCAGCAGCTCGCGGCGTCGCCCGAGACCGAGCAGGTGCCCGGTGAACAGGACGGCAACGGCAACGGCAGCCGCCGCGGCCAGCACCGCGTACAGCTGGTGCACGCCGGCGGACCCGGCATCGTGTGATGTCGCGGCTCCGGCATAGAGCGCGAGCATGGCCAGATAGGCCGCGGCCCCCCACTGATGCCAGCGTCCGGCGGTCGGCAGCAGGTCCACCCGCGACGGCATGTCGACAGAATAGGCCGATACCGTCGATCGGTTGAGGCCGTACCGCGGCTCAGCCGAACCGCACGCCGGTCAATCGTTCCGAAAGATCCCATAACCGGTCCGCGGCGGTGCTGTCACGCAAGGGTTTCCACAGCTTCTGCACACCGGGCGGCCCGCCGGCGTTCCCCGGCCACTGGGGGCCGTAGAACTCATCGGGATCGGCGGCCGTCGCCGCCATCATGGCCGGGAGCTGCGCGGTCGCCACGGTCCCCACAAGTAACCCGCGTGCCGAGAGCCAGCGGATGAGCCGAACCTGGGTGGTGTCCGCAGTTCTGCCCATCTCGGGCCGCGCGGCCAGCAGGCTGGTCGGGGCGACCCCGGGATGGGAGATGGTGCTGCTGAGCCCCCAGCCGGCTGCAGCGCTGCGGCGTGCGAGCTCCAATCCGAACAGCCCGCAGGCGATCTTGGACTGCCGGTAGGCAGACATCGCGTCGTAGGTGAGCTCCCAATTGAGGTCGGTCCAGTTGATCTGCCCGCCGCGGGCGGCGATGCTGGTTTGCGAGGTGACACGCGCCCGGCCGGCCCGCAGCACCGGCAGCAGTGCGCCGGTGAGGGCGAAGTGGCCGAGATGGTTGGTGCCGAACTGCAATTCGAATCCATCGGCGGTGCGCTCGCGCCGTGGTGGCGTCATCACCCCGGCGTTGTTGATCAGTAGATGGATCGGAGCGCCCTCGCTGCACAGACGTTCGCCGAGCGCGCGCACCGACTCCAACGAGGCAAGATCGAGCGATTCCAGTCGCAATCGTGCCGCCGGGTGCCGGGATCGGATGGTGGCGGCGGCCGCCTCGCCCTTCACCGGATTGCGGACGGGCATGACCACCTCCGCGCCGGCGCCGGCCAGCCGGGTGGCGATGCCGAGCCCGATACCGTCGCTGGCGCCGGTCACGACGGCACGGCGTCCGGTGAGATCGGGGAGTGGAAGTTCGTATCGTTCGCGGGTCATGCAGACGACACTGCCTGCGAAGGCGTGGCTCAACCACGGACGGTCAATCCGTGGTTGAGCCGGCCGGGCGGCAGCACAATGGCGGACATGATCGATAGAAGGGCGCTGGCGGACTTCCTCACAAGCCGGCGCGATGCGCTGCAGCCCGAGGACGTCGGGCTACCCCGTGGGCCGCGCCGCCGCACCACTGGTCTGCGTAGGGAAGAGGTGGCCGCGCTGTGCCATATGTCCACCGATTACTACTCGCGGCTGGAACAGGAACGCGGCCCCCAGCCGTCGGAGCAGATGATCGCCGCGATCGCGCAGGGTTTGCATCTGACCCGCGATGAACGCGATCACCTCTTCCGGCTGGCCGGCCATCGGCCGCCGCCGCGTGGCACGGGAACCGACCATGTGGGACCCGGCATGTTGCGGATTTTCGACCGGCTGGCCGATACTCCCGCCGAGATCGTCACCGAGCTTGGGGAGACGCTACGCCAGACGCCGATGGGTGTGGCGCTGGTGGGGGACCTGACCCGGCATACCGGTGCCGCGCGCAGTAGCGGGTACCGGTGGTTCACCGATCCGGCCGCACGCGATCTGTACCCGCAAGAGGATCACGAATTCTATTCGCGCATGTATGTTTCCGGCCTGCGGGTACTGCTCGGCATGCGCGGGCCGCAATCGCGCGCGGCCGAGTTGGCGGCACTGCTGGCCGAACAGAGCGCCGAGTTCCGTGCCCATTGGGATCGTCACGAGATCGGCATCAAACCCCGCGAGCTCAAGCGCTATGTGCACCCCGAGGTCGGCGAGCTCGAACTGAACTGTCAGATCCTGTTGGACCCCGAGGAGTCGCACACGCTGCTGGTCTACACCGCCGCGCCGGGCAGCACGAGTTACGAGAAACTGCAACTGCTGTCGGTACTGGCGACGGGTTGACCGTCGCGGCGAACAGGCCGCCGCTGCGGAACATCAGATGGGCATCCGGAAGCCGAAATACTCGTGGTCTTCGTTGTAGCCGCCCTGTCCCTTGCCGATATGTTCGAAACTGTCGACGAACTCGATGGATTCGATCCACTTCACCTGCTTGAACCCGAGCTCGACCTCGTTGCGTAAACGCAGCGGTGCGCCATGGGTCTCGGTGAGGGGGGCGTCGTTCATCTCATAGGCCAGCAGGGCCATCGGATGGCGCATGTGGCCGATCTTGTGGCAGTCGTAATAGCGTCCGCCGCCCGGCTCGGAACCGTCGGCCATCGAGTAGAACACCACCCAGCGTGCCGACGGCAGCGGCCGGACGATACCGAGGATGTCCGCCATGCGGACTCCGCCCCATTTGGCCACGCCAGACCAGCCCTGGATGCAGTAGTGCTGGGTGATCTGATCGTGTTTGGGCATCGCGAGCAGATCGGCATAGCTGAGTTCGGTCGGGTTCTCCACCTGACCGCCCACCCGCAGGGTGTAACCGGACCAGTTTCCGGCCGCCAACTCCCGATAGGTCGATGATGCCGGCAGGGTTCCGTTGGGCCAGAAATACGGGGAGATGTCCCTCTCGGAGTACTCGGCCTTGGGGTGTACCCACTCCATGAGGCCCTTGATCCATCCGACCGCGAATCGACCCACTCGCTGCACGACGCGCGGGTACCGCAGGGTTACCGGGGACGCCAGCATCCACAGCGCGATGATCACCCCCATCGCGACGAGATAGACGACCAGTGCCCATGGGGATTGGATATCGGTGCCGAAGACGATGTGATTGAGATTGCCCACCAGGCCGGTCGTGAAGACCATGATCGTGTGGATGGCGATGAAGAACACCATCCACACCAGAACCAGGAAGTGCACCGAGCGCGCGACCTGACGGTTGGCGGGACCGGCGCCGAAGCCGAATCGGGCGGCGATCGCCGGCGCCTGCAGGATGCCGGTGAGGAAAGCCAATGGCGCGAAGACGAAGACCGTGAGGAAGTAGGCGGTCAACTGCAGTGCGTTGTAGGCGACGAAGCCGTCATTGACCGGAAAGTCCAGGGAAAGATACTGCACCATCGTCGAGGCCGCGTTGGGGATGACATCCCAGGACTGCGGGACGATGCGACGCCACTGGCCGGTGGCGAACAACAGGACATAGAAGACAATCCCATTGAGCAGCCACAGGGTGTCGAAGGTGAAGTGCCACCAGCGGGCAAGGCCGATGGTGTGCCGGACTCCCGGTATGCCCAGCCATTTCGGCAAGGACACCGAGTCGTCCTTGGCGGTCCACACCCGTGCCGGGTCGGCCGGATTGAGTCGATCGGCGGGGATCGGCCCACGTAGTCGCAGCCACGCCGTTCCCGGCGTGCTACCCGAGTTCAGGTACAGCCGAGGGTGGTCGGCCAGGATCTGCAGACCGGCCCGGATGATGAACATCATGAACACGATGTTGAACAGGTGACTCCAGCGCAGCCAAGCCGGCAGTCCGGGTTCGATACCGCCGCGAGGCGCCGATGTTCCCGGATAGCGCAGGATGAATTCCTGCATCCATTCGTGCTGCCGTAGGTGCTGGGCGATGGCGACGCCGACGATCAGTGCGGCGATCGTCAGCGGCACAAGCCACGCCGTGCTGATCCAGCGGCGCCCTATCCGGATGGTGGGGACCGCTGCGGGCTCATCGGCGATCCCGCCGGCCCACTCGCCCTCCCGGACGCGTTCATCGTTCGACGTGTGATAGGTCGTCACGGCCCAGACCCTAGACGACCGCATCGACGCCGTGACCGGATCGCTCTAGAGTCAGCCGATGAGCGCTTGGCTGGTCGAGCACGTTCCCGCGGGTGTCCTGTTGGTCCTCCTGGTTGTGCTGATCGCCGGCGGCGCGGTGCTGTTGCAGATGCTGGTGCGCCGACGATTCCCGGGACTGCAGGGTGATGACCACAACGACGTCGTCCGGTTCACCTACGGGGTGATCGGTTTCGTCTACGCCTTCTTCATCGGGTTCGTCGTGTCATCCATGTGGGGGCATATCAACACCGCGGATACCAACGTCAGGGCCGAGGGCGCGGCGGCGGTGCAATTGGCCAGGGACACGGTGGCTTTCGCCGATCCGGACGCCCAACGGCTGCGCGGTGCCCTGCTCGACTACGGTCAGGCGGCGTTACGGGAGTGGCCCGGCGGGAATGCGACCACCACACCCGAGGCCGACCGGGCGCTGGACGCGGTGTACCGGGCGTACGGTGAGCTCCAACCGGCCACCGATGCCCAGCGCAGCCGGCTGACCACATCGCTGAGCAACCTGGACAAGATGAGCCAGGCCCGCACGGTGCGGCTGCTGCAGGCGCGCGATGACGACGGGGCGCCGTGGCCGCTGTGGGGTGTCATCTTCTTGACCAGCACGCTGGTGTTGGGCACCACCATCATCTACGGCGTCGAGCGGTCCTCGATGCATTACCCGATGGTCGCGATCGTCGGTGTGCTGGTGGCGACCAACCTGTTCTTGGTGGCGCAGCTGTCCCACCCGTTCATCGGGGACGCGGCGACCTCGGCCGATCCACTGCGAGAGTTCGTCACCGTGCTGCAACAGCCGCGCGGCTAGGTGCCGCACCCTCGCGGCACGACCGAAGGCCGGCTCAACTGGCGGCAGGCTCCCGCAGCGCCCACAGGTCGTTGGACAACAGTCTGCGCAGCCTGTCGATGACGGCGGCCACCTCATCGTCGGTGCCGACGAAGCCGGCGTAGAAACCCATACCGAACATGAGCACCAGCAACATCTCGATGAGGGCGTTGCCATCGGTTTCGTCGGTCAATTGACCATTTGCGATCGCGTCGCTGACGGCTTTGGCTAGAAAGGCGCGGATTCCGTCGCGCGGGGCATATTGCTCGTTCTTCAACTCGGGGTGGCGATGGGCCTCCAGCATCGAGGTGACAAGGAAAGCTGCGGCGGAGTCGATCTCGCGGTGCGCGGCCAGCATGCCGCTCATCAACGCGGTCAGTTTGTCCAGCAGAGTGGTCTGGCCGGCGGCTGCGGCGATCCCGGCTTCGATGAGTCCGGTGTGGGTCGTATCCAGCACGTTCTGGTACAGATCGCGCTTGTTGGAGAAGTAGTGATTGATTGCTGGGCGGGTCAGATCGGCGCGCTCGGCAATCTCCTGGAATGTCGACGCATCGTAGCCAAGCTCGCTGAAAACTTGACGAGCCGCGAAGATGATCCGTTCGCGGGTTTCCGCTCCGTTAGCTGCTCGTGGGCGCCCCCGAGTGCGGCGCAGCGCTTGTGTCATATGCGGAGTTTGCCACAAATTACTGACCGGTGCGTAGAAAACTTTTCCAACGGGCATGTGCCCACGTCTATAGCAAACGTGATCTTGACCGTTGTTGCCGACCCCGACGACCGCGCCGTAGCCTCGTGAGGTGTCCGGAGTGACCGCTGACCGTGCCGACGAACTGGCTGCACTTGAGTTCTTCGCCGGGTGCGCGCCCGAGTCACTGCGTCCCCTGGCGTCCCAGCTGCAACCGCTGGTCGCCGACCCGGGACAGGTTCTCATGCGACAGGGCGAGACGGCGCTGACCTTCCTGTTGATCGCTACCGGACGGGCCGAGGTGACCCACGTCGGCGACCGTGGTGAGGTCGTCACGATCACCGTCGATCCAGGCCTCGTGATCGGTGAGATCGCCCTGCTGCGGCACACCCCACGCAGCGCCACCGTGGTGGCCGCCACGGCGCTGACCGGTTGGGTGGGCGGACCCGAAGCCTTTGCCGCCCTTGTCGAACTGCCGGGGGTGATGCCACGTTTGGTGCGCACCGCCCGCCAGCGGCTGGCCGCCTATCTGACGCCGATCGAGATCGCGCTGCGAGACCACCTCGTCCTGCATCTGCGTCCGGTGCTGCCCGGTGACAACGTGCGCACGATCGACGGACCCATCGAGTTCTCGGCCGAGACGTTGTATCGGCGGTTCCAGAGCACCCGGGTCCCGACGCCATCGCTGATGGCCTACCTGTTCGAGGTGGACTATGTCGATCACTTCGTCTGGGTGATGACCGCGGGACCGGACGGTCCGGTGGTCGCCGACGCCCGGTTCGTCCGGGAGGGGCATGGGGTGAGTACCGCGGAGGTGGCGTTCATCGTCGCCGACATCTATCAGGGTCACGGCATCGGGACATTCCTCATGGACGCGTTGGCCGTGGCCGCGCACGTCGGCGGCGTCACCCGCTTCTCGGCACGGGTGTTGACCGACAACTATGCGATGCGCGCCATCCTGGACCGCGCCGGTGCGCACTGGGTGCGCGATGATCTCAACGTGGTGGTCACCGAGATCGACGTCCCGCCGGCCGACGCGTTATCGCTGCGTCCGGAAATCTACGACGAGATCGCCGCCCTGGCGCGGCGAGTGATGGGATCGGTGGGCTGATGTCCCAACCCGCGCGCAGTGCCGGCCGGCCGCCGCTGAACAAGGACACCACGCTGTGCATCTCGCTTGCCGCGCGGCCCAGCAACATCGGCACGCGGTTCCACAATTATCTGTACGAGGAACTGGGCCTGGATTTCCTCTACAAGGCCTTCACCACCACCGATATCGCGGCCGCCATCGGCGGGGTGCGGGCCCTGGGCATCCGCGGCTGCTCGGTCTCGATGCCCTTCAAGACCGATGTGATGGCGCTGGTCGACGATATCGAGCCGTCGGCGCGGGTCATCGAATCGGTGAATACCATCGTCAACGACAACGGTCACCTCACCGCCTCCAACACCGATTACCTTGCGGTACAACAACTCATCGCCCAGCACGAGCTCGATCCCGACGATGCGCTGGTGCTGCGCGGCAGCGGTGGGATGGCCAACGCCGTGGCCGCCGCGTTCGTCGGAGCGGGATTCACCCGCGGGGTCGTCGTCGCCAGGAATGCCGAGACCGGTCGCGCACTCGCCGACCGGATCGGTTGGGAGCACACCACTTCCGCGGACGGTGTGCGGGCACCGATCCTGGTCAACGTCACCCCGATCGGGATGGCCGGCGGTCCCGAGGAGTCCGCCCGATCGTTCGACGAGGACGCGATCAACGCCGCGGCGACCGTGTTCGACGTCGTGGCCCTGCCCTCGGAAACACCGTTGATCATCGCCGCCCGTGCCGCGGGCATCCCGGTGATCACCGGGGCTGAGGTCATCGCGCTGCAGGCGGCCGAGCAGTTCGAGCGCTATACCGGGGTGCGCCCCAGCCCGGCGCAGATCGCGGCGGCGTCGGAGATATCGCGGGCGTGATCAGCTGGGCGTGATGGTCGTCTGCTCGTCGATGGCCGCGGTGGCGTCCATCAGCGGGCCCATCTGTTCCTCGGTGCCTTCGGCGTTGATCTGCAGGACGAACAGCCCGTCGTCGGCAGGGATGACCGTCGTCTTCTGCGCGACCAGCAGGGTCTTGCCGTTCTTGACGTACGTTCCGCCGACCTGCACGGCGTCGAATCCGCCGAGCTTGCCCGGCTGCCCCTCGTTGCCGCCGTTGTAGTCGGGGAGATTCTTCAGCTCGTTGGGTGCGTACTCCAGAATCTTGGCACCCTCGACATCACCGGTCAGCTTGGACAGGATCGCGGTGATGGTCGGCGGCGGCGGCGGCATGCTCGGGTCGGCGTACACGAGCTGGCCCCACGCCCATTCCGGGGTGGCCGGACCGGCATCGACCCAGCCCTGCGGGGCAGGCAGATTCACCGACGGTGCCCCGGGGGTGCCACGTTTGACCTGCGCCTCGGTGATGCCGTTCTGCTGGATGTACTGGGCGATGGTCAGATTCTCGCCGGTACCGGCCGGCGCGTCACCGTCGGTCTCCGGCGCGGCAGCGGCCGAGGTGGAGGTCTCCTCGGCGCTGGAGCTGGTGTCGGTCTTGGTGTCGGATCCGCAGCCGGCCAGGGCGAGGCTGAGCACCGCGACCGCAACGGCCGCGCCTCGGGCTGTGGTCTGCTTGTTCATCGGTTCTCCTGTCCGTCGAATCTCGGATCGGACGTTACAGGGCCGGAGGGAAACCGACGGCATGTCGTGAGACGCGTTTCGCCGGGGAAACCTGGGCGTCGGTGTGGTAACACAGGCGGTGTGCGTGGCTACGCGATCGGCCTTGGCGCGGTGCTGGTGATCAGCGGTTGTTCCGCCCCTGCGCCGGCCCCGCCGACCGACCGGGCCGGCGGCTCGGACACGCGTGCGGTAAAAGTGGTGAATCCTGCTGCGGTGCAGCGGGTTCAGTCCGACCTCCCGCCGGGGTACGAGGTCACGCCACTCGCCGGCAATGCGGCGCCGGCCGGTTTCTGGGGGATGACGGCGGGCTGGGCCGCCGAACCCGGGCAATGCGCGGCGTTGGCCGATCCGGGCGCCGGTGCGCCGACGCACGGTTGGTCGGCCTCCGGGCCCGGAGGCATCATTCACGCCGTGGTGGCCGGTCCCGGAACCGTGGCCGCCATCCCGTCCGGCTGTGAGGCCTGGACGCTGCGGGGTGGGCGCACCACCGCGACGGTCACCGCGGCGGCCGCCCCCGATATCCCCGGCACGCCCACCGCGGCGATGTCCACCGTGGCCACCACCGTCGTGGAAGGCGGTACCGAGACCCGTTCGCACGCCGACACCGCCATCGCCTACCCGAGCTCCGGCTACGTCGTGACCGTCACCGTCGTCACCGACCCCGGCTCGGCGCTGCCGGAGCTCGGGCCGGATGTCGCCGGTCGGCTGTTGCGCTCGGCGACCGACGAGATCTCCGGGAGCGTGGAGCCGGCCGGGTAGATTGGCGGCGATGCTGACGTCACGGGCGCTGGCCCTGGTTACCTGTGCTGCCGCCTTGACGGCGTGCTCCTCCGGCGACTCGTCGAAGGCCGATATTGCCGGTGTCTTCGCGGTGAAGTCGGTCTTCGACTCGGGCTTCCAGGTCACCACCACGGGACCGACCGGTATCGACCCGAAGATGTTGGCACCGCAGACCGTGCCCGCCGGGGTGGCGATCGAGCCGGCGGCCTGCGCGAAGTTCGCGGGGGGCCTCGCGATTCCCGAAGGCGCGCAGGGCAATATGGCCGCCACCACCGCAGAGGGCAAGGGCAACCGGTTCATCGCGATCGCGGTGCAGACCTCCGAGCCGGTGCCGCCCAACGATCCCGGCCCCGACTGCCAGAAGGTCGCCTTCGGCGGGCCGGGGGTGCGCGGCCTGGTCGAAGTCGTGGAGTCTCCGCAGATCGAGGGTGCTCGCGTGCTCGGCACCCATCGCGTCGTGCAGACCACCGTCGACGGCAAGCCACGCAGCGGCGAACTGTTCAACTACGTCGCGAATTTCGACACCTTCATGGTCATCGTGACGGCCAATCCGCTCGTGGTGCCGAACACCCCGGTGGCGCCGGTGGACACCGAGAAAGCCCGCGAGATGCTCACCGCCGCGGTCGAGGACGTCCGCGCCGGTCGCAGTTAGCGCACATCGCGCACGCGGAACTGGATGCTGATCCGCGGCCCGGTGGGCCGGGCGGTCTTGGGTACCGCGTGCTCCCAGGTCCGCTGCGCTGAGCCGCCCATCACCAGCAGGTCGCCATGGGCCTGGGGTAATCGCAGGCTGCGTCCGCCGCCGCGCGGTCGCATCGCGAACACCCGCCGGGCGCCGAGGCTGACGATGGCCACCATGGTGTCCTCGGTGCTGCTGCGCCCGACGGTGTCACCGTGCCAGGCCACGCTGTCGTTACCGTCGCGATACAGGCACAGCCCCGCGCTGGTGAACGGTTCGCCCAGTTCGCCCGCGTAGATGTCGTTGAGCCGGACCCGCAGCCTGGCGATCGCCGGATGCGGGGCGGGGGCGGCGGTCAGGTCATGGAAGCTGACCAGGCGCGGCACATCGAGCACCCGTTCGTACATCTGCCTGCGCTCCGCGCGCCACGGGATGGCGGTCAGCAGCTCGTCGAACAGCGTCTTGTCATCGTCCAGCCAGCCGTTGAGCCAGCCCGCGCGCACGTCGATCCAGGCGCCGGCACCCAGGCTCCGACGTTCCGAGTGGTCGAAGAGCGACCCCTGAACGGCCAGTGACACGAACCAAGACTATCGCACAGACGTTCGATATCACAGGTTGGCCGCGCCGGGCCCCTGATCTGCCAGCACGTCGTCTGGGTTGGCCAGCCGGCACGCCTTCAGGCTCAGGCATCCGCACCCGATGCACCCGGCGAGATTGTCGCGCAACCGCTGCAGATGCAGGATCCGCGCGTCGATGTCCTCGCGCCAGCCCGCCGACAACCGCGCCCAGTCCTTGCTGGTGGGCACCCGGTCCTCGGGCAGGGTGGCCAGTGCGTCGCGGATGCGGGCCAGTGGGATGCCCAGGCGCTGCGACATCCGGATGAAGGCCACCCGGCGCAGTGTCTCGCGCCGGTAGCGACGCTGATTACCCGATGTGCGCCGCGACACGATGAGACCTTCGCGCTCGTAGAAGTGCAGCGCAGACACGGCCACCCCGCTGCGGAGGGCCATCTCACCGGGTGTGAGCTCATGTGTCTCCATACACCTCAACCATAGTTGAGTTAACGTTCTGAATGTGGAAGCGATACCGCTGGGATCCAATTCGGAGGTCGGCAGGCTGCGGACGGTGATCCTGCACCGTCCCGGCGCGGAGTTGCAGCGGCTCACCCCGCGCAACAACGACACCCTTCTGTTCGACGGACTGCCCTGGGTCGCCAAGGCGCAGGAGGAGCACGACGCGTTCGCGGCATTGCTCGCGTCGCGCGGGGTCGAGGTTCTGCTGCTGGGCGATCTGCTGGCCCAGGCGCTGGCCTCCGGCGCCGCCCGGATGCACGGCATCTCCGCCGCCGTCGACCCGCGACGCCTGGGAATCCCGCTGGCCCAGGAGCTTTCGGCATATCTTCGTACCCTGGAACCGGACGCGTTGGCGCACGTGCTGATGGCGGGCATGACCTTCGACGAACTGCCGTTCGCCTCCACCGAGTTCTCCCTGGTGCGTCGCATGCACCACGGCGGCGACTTCGTCATCGACCCGCTGCCCAATCTGCTGTTCACCCGCGACTCGTCATTCTGGATCGGGCCGCGGGTGGCGATCACCTCGCTGGCGTTGCCGGCGCGGGTCCGCGAGACCTCGCTGACCGACTTGATCTATGCCCACCATCCGCGCTTCCTCGGCGTACGGCGGGCCTACGAATCGCGATCGGCCCCGGTCGAGGGTGGTGACGTGCTGTTGCTGGCGCCGGGGGTGGTCGCCGTCGGCGTCGGTGAGCGCACCACCCCGGCGGGTGCCGAGGCCCTGGCCCGCAGCCTGTTCGACGATGATCTGGCGCACACCGTTCTGGCCGTGCCGATCGCGCAGGAACGGGCCCAGATGCATCTGGACACCGTCTGCACCATGGTCGACGCCGATGCCGTCGTCATGTATCCGAACATCGTGGACTCGTTGTCCGCGTTCACCATTCACAAGGTCGATGCCGGCGGTGTGAAGATCGACCGGGCAGCTCCGTTCGTCGAGGCCGCTGCCGACGCGATGGGCATCGGCAAGCTGCGCGTCATCGACACCGGGCTGGATCCCGTGACCGCCGAACGCGAACAGTGGGACGACGGCAACAACACCCTCGCCGTGGCGCCCGGTGTGGTGGTGGCCTACGAACGCAACACCGAGACCAACACCCGGCTCGCCGACTCCGGTATCGAGGTGTTGCCCATCGCGGCATCAGAGCTCGGCACCGGCCGAGGTGGGCCGCGCTGCATGTCGTGCCCGGCGGCACGTGATCCGCTGTAGCGCGAGGTTTGCCGCGACCGTGCACGGGGCAGCATGAAGGGCATGCCTACGTTGCTGTGGTTCCGGCGCGACCTGCGGTTGCACGATCTGCCCGCCCTGCTCGACGCCACTGAAGAAGACGGCGACGTGCTGGCCTGTTACGTGCTGGATCCGCGACTGCACGCCAGTTCGGGCCCGCGCCGGTTGCAGTACCTCTACGACGCGCTGCGCGATGTCCACGACCAGCTCGATGGCAGGCTGCTGGTCACCGAGGGGCGCGCGGAGGAGCGTATCCCCGCCCTGGCCAAGGCGATCGACGCCTCGGCGGTGCATGTCTCCGGTGATTTCTCGCCTTACGGGAAGCGCCGGGACGATGCGGTGCGCGACGCGCTCGGCGATATCCCGCTGGAGGAAAGCGGCTCGCCGTATCTGGTTTCCCCGGGGCGGGTCACCAAGGATGACGGGACCCCCTACAAGGTCTTCACCCCGTACTTTCGCGCGTGGCGCGAGCACGGCTGGCGAGCACCGGCCAAGACCGGGCCGAAGAGCGCGACGTGGATCGACCCGAGCGATGTCGGGCGCGCCGCCAAGGCCACCGACATCCCCGACGGGGTTGCGGAGCTGGACTTGCCGGCGGGGGAGACCGCCGCACGCAAGGCGTGGAAATCGTTCGTCAGGAACAAAATTGCCGACTATGGCGATGACCGCAACCGCCCCGATATCGAGGGCGTCAGCCGGATGTCGGCGCACCTGAAGTTCGGCGCTATCCATCCGCGCACCATGGCCGCCGATCTGAAGTCGGGGGAGGGCCCGCAGGCCTATCTGCGGGAACTGGCCTTCCGCGACTTCTATGCCACGGTGCTGGATTCCTGGCCGCGCAGCGTCTGGTGGAACTGGAACAAGGCCTTCGACGCCATCGCGGTGGATGAGGACGCGGACGCCACGCGGCGGTTCGAGACCTGGAAGGCTGGTAAGACCGGTTTCCCGATCGTCGATGCCGGGATGCGCCAGCTCGCCGAGTCTGGCTTCATGCACAACCGGGTCCGGATGATCACCGCGTCATTCCTGGTGAAGGATCTGCACCTGCCGTGGCAGTGGGGCGCGCGCTGGTTCCTGGAGCAGCTGGTCGACGGGGACATGGCCAGCAATCAGCACGGCTGGCAGTGGGCCGCCGGCTGCGGCACCGACGCCGCCCCCTACTTCCGGGTGTTCAACCCCGACACCCAGGGCAAGAAGTTCGACCCCGACGGCGCGTATGTGCGGCGCTGGGTGCCCGAGTACGGCAGCGACGACTACCCCGAGCCGATGGTCGACCACAGCGCCGAGCGCAAGGAGGCGCTGCGCCGCTACGACGCAATCCGCTAGCTCCCGTTCCCGGCGAGCGTGCGTGTCTGCACCTCGACACGCCGGGTTCGCGGCGGAGAACGCGCACGCTCGTCGGGGTGGGGCGCTAAAGAAGTTCGAGATTTCTAGGCCAAACCTAGGGCCCTGATGCGCGGGTTTCCGAGCGACAGCGAGATTGTCTCGTAGTAAGCCTATGTAGTGGGCTCGGAGTTTCCAGTGGACGGTTCATTGGAGCGGCGATGGCGGGATCCCTTAGCTGCCGCTGGAACTGCTAGAGCGATGGGCACCATAACCAGAACTATCGGTAGCACTACGAGGGCGAGAGCGATATATACAGCGACTAAGGTGGGTACGCCAGTGTTGGCGTGCACTAACAGGCGCTCCTCGCCTACCAGGCTGGCGAATATCGGTCCCAGCCCGGCTAGTGCTGCGGTACAAAGTGCGGCGGTGGCAAGCGAGCCAAACTGTGGCTGTAGAGTCAGTGGGCCTTCTTTTTCTGCTGCGTGTGATAATTCGCCAAATCTATATGTAATGAGCAGTATCAAGAATACTACGAGTAATATCCAAAGCGTCCAAGACAGCGGCTCGATGATAAAAGTGGGCGTATGCATATTGAATTGTTCATCCATAATCTTCAAGTAGAGTGTGGCAGTTCGTATGAGAAGTAATGATGACGTGGCGATAACAATACCGACCAAGCACCCTGGGAGTGCGATTATTGCCTTACTGGGTGTGTCGGTGGAGAAGAAGTAGAGAGTTAACATCCAAGCCAGGCCGGCCATCATAAGGCAGCCGCCGACTGCCAACATGCTGCTAGCTGGCATTGCTTGAGTCCAAGCTGACGCGCAGGGGAATGCGCGCCCATCGGGTACTTTTCGGTCACTACCCACAACAGGAGCTAATGATGCGATATTGCCGAATAGATACGCGTCGAGCCCGAGTACCAGTACGCCCGAACCGAACAGTGCAAGGGTGTGTGTCTGTATCCCGCTAGTTTTGCCTTCGAAAGACACAGGAGTCTGTTCTGATTGAGGAGCGCTCTCCCGGCGGAGAAGAAAAGCGGTCGCCGTCATCATAAAACCGGCAAGAACGGCGCATAACGCCGCATTCGGTGGAGACGACGTGATTACACTCCAAGGCATTGTCTCCGACTTGCAGTTTTCATAGATATCCTGCGTGGACGCAAGAAAGACGGCACTAGTAGACACAGTCACTGCCCCCCGGGATGGCCAATTCTGCCGAACAATAACTTAGGCTGATTGATTATGGCCGGGAAACGCGAATCGACCGAGTGTGATGGCGCACACAGTCTCGGACGGACTTACGGTGATTCTTAGGGACGCTCACAACCGCAGGCCTACTCCATCACATGGACTCACGATAACGCGAGGAAATCGGTTCGGAGTAGCTCAGCCGGGCTCATTGGTGTGCCGGCCTCGACGGAGCACGGGTGCTCACCCGTTGCCGCATCACTGGCCTGTCTCGTATGAAACTGAATCACAGGCGAACAGCTGCGCCGCTACCCACATGCCAAGATTGGAGCGTCGATCCACGTCGATGTCTTAAGTTTGGTCAACATCCCCGACGGAGCCGTCATGAACTCCTCGTTGCGAGCCGGACAGCAGCGTGGTACGGGCGCACAGGCGAGCGCGATGACCGGGCCTGCTGCTTGAAGCAGGCAAATTCCAATAGCGATCGTGCTCAAAGTAGTCGACGAGCACTCAACTCATCTGCGTACGCAGTTTCGGCGGCGCCAGGCCGACCTTTACCTGTCTCTGGAAAGCTGGCTTTAGCCGATTTGAGCTAGCCAGCTCAAATCGGAGAGGGTCCAAAATTCAACGTCGGAATACGCGATTGTGATCAACGCGACCTGCGTCACCGCCAGCTGGGCAACCAGATCTGCATATGCCAGGTCGTCTGCGAGATCGGCAGTCCGGTCAGGATCGGGTACAGCCAGGCGAAGTTCGTGATCACCAGCGCCACGTAGAAGCTCACCGCGATCACGCCCAGCGTTCGTCTTTCGGCGTTTTGCCGCGGCTGATACAAGATGTCGCCCAGGATCAGCGCTATCAGCATCACGAAGAACGGCGCCATCGCGGTGGCATAGAAGAAGTACATCTGCCGGTCGATGGCCAGGAACCACGGCAGGAAGCCCGCGCAGTAGCCGACCAGCACGGCGGCGTACCGCCAGTCCATCCGCACGAATGTCCGCCAGCACGCCCACAGCAGCACCGGCACCGCGATGAACCACATGGTCGGGGTGCCGACCAGCATCACGGCCTTCACACACGACTCGGCGCCGCAGCCGGGCACGTTCTGCTGGTCGATGGCGTAGAGCACCGGGCGCAGCGACATCGGCCATGTCCACGGCTTGGACTCCCACGGGTGATGGTTGCCCGCGGCGTTGGTCAGCCCGGAATGGAAGCGGTACACCGAGGCCGTGTAGTACCAGAGCGAGCGGATGGCATCGGGCAGGAAGCCGCCCTCTCCGATGGTGCGGCCCACCTCGTGGCGGTACACCCCGGTCTCTGAGGCGAACCAGCGGGCGTAGGAGGCCAGGTACACCGCGAAGGGAATGAGCACCAACGCGTACAGCGACGGCCCGACGTCGCGGCGTACCGCACCGAGCCACGGCCGCTGCACCCGGTACTGCCGTCGCGCGGCGATATCGAAGGCCAGCGTCAGCAACCCGAAGAAGGCGACGAAGTACAGCCCCGACCATTTCGTCGCGCATGCCAACCCCAGCAGCACGCCGGCCCCGAACCGCCACCACCGCACACCCAGGCGCGGTCCCCACGGGGTATCGGTGATGCGGCCCTCCAACAGGGCGATGTGCATCCGCTCCCGGACCTGATCCCGGTCGACGATCACCGCCCCGAACGCCGCGACCACGAACACCACCAGATACACGTCCAGCAGCGCGGTACGCGCCGAGACGAAGCTGACGCCGTCGGCGATGATCAGTAGCCCGGCGATCCCGCCGATCAGCGTGGACCGGCTGATCCGCCGGACGATCCGCGCGACCAGGATGACGATGATGACGCCGCACACCGCGCCGCTGAACCGCCAGCCCAGCCCGGTGTAACCGAAAAGCCATTCACCGATGCCCATCAGCATCTTCGACATCGGCGGGTGCACCACCAGGCCGTAACCGGGGTTGTCCTCGATGCCATTGTTGTGCAGCATCTGCCAGGCCTGCGGCGCGTAATGCTTCTCGTCGAAGATCGGGGTGCCGGCGTCGGTCGGCGAACCTAGGTTCAGGAACCGGGTCAGCGCGGCCAGCGCCCCGATGATCGCGGTCATCACCCAGCCCTGCAGCCGGTCGACGGGCCCGAAGTCGGGAACCGGGACGAGCGGTCCCGGACTGATCATGGGTGCGGCGCGCTCCGGTTGCACGGTGTCAGGAGCGGTCATCACCGACGATCGTAGGCTTTGCAGTTGTGCAACCCCCGCTCGCTACGCCCGCACCCGCCGAAAAGTCCGACGGTCGATTGCTGCTGGGGGCCACTCCCCTGGGGCAGCCCGGCGATGCGTCGGCGCGGTTGGTCCGCGCCATGGCCACCGCGGATGTCATCGCCGCCGAGGACACCCGGCGTGCCCGGACGCTGGCCTCGGCGCTGGAGGTGACACCGGCCGGGCGGGTGCTCAGCCTGTTCGACCAGAACGAGGCCTCGCGGGTGCCGATGCTGGTCGACGAGATTTCCGCCGGGGCCACCGTGCTGCTGATCAGCGACGCCGGGATGCCGCTGATCAACGATCCCGGCTACCGGCTGGTGACCGCCTGCGTGCAGGCCGGGCTGACGGTGAGCTGTCTGCCGGGTCCCTCGGCGGTGACGACGGCGCTGGCGGTGTCCGGGCTGCCTGCCGACCGGTTCTGCTTCGAGGGGTTCTCCCCGCGCAAGCAGGTCGCCCGGCGTAACTGGTTGACCGGCCTGGCCGCCGAGGCGCGCACCTGCGTCTTCTTCGAGTCACCGCGACGGCTGGCCGACACGTTGACCGACGCCGTCGACACCCTCGGCGGTGACCGGCGCGCCGTGGTGTGCCGGGAGCTGACCAAGACCCACGAAGAGATCCGGCGCGGGACGCTGGCCGAATTGGCCGACTGGGCCGCAGGCGGGGTGCTCGGCGAGATCACGGTGGTGCTGGCCGGGGCGACGCCGACGGCCGATCTGGACACCCTGGTGGCTCAGGTGGGCGATCTGGTCGACGACGGGATGCGCGTCAAGGACGCATGTGCCCAGGTCATTGCCGCCAATCCGGGCGCACCGTCCAAGCGTGAGCTCTACGATGCGGTGTTGAAGTCGCGCGACTGAGCCTGCGGGGGTGTTCGGTATGAGTACGACGATGTTCGTGGTGTTGCTTGTCGTCGGGATCCTGGTCGCGGTCGGCGCGCTGATCGCCATCCCACTGCTGTGGTGGTTGCCGCGGCGCAGCGAGGCCGCCGCCGCACAGTTCGCCGCCGAGCTGGCCGGTGAACCCATGGTGCGTGGACCGGAGAAGGGGTCCTACCGTGGGGCCACCGCGCCCGGTTATCCGACGGTGAAGAACGCCGGGTTCATCGCGTTGACAGCGCGCCGGCTGGTGTTTCGGACGCCGACCGGTACGACGATCGAGGTTCCGGTCGCCGAGATCACCGGGGTCCGGGAGGCGACCGGGTTCAAGGGTTCGGCGGTGGGCGGTCAGACGCACCTGATCGTCGAGACCGCCGCCGGGGAGATCGCGTTCTACGTCTTCTCCGGCAACGCGGCCTGGGTCACCGCACTGTCCAAGTTGCAGGCTCCGTCCTGAAGTTCGCCGCCCCGACCCAGCGCGATGATGGAGGCCGCTTTGTGCAGGCACTCCTGCCACTCGGCGCTCGGGTCCGAATCGGCGGTGATACCGCCGCCGACGCCGAGCACCGCGTTACCGACAGCGTCGAATTCGACTGTGCGAATGGCCACGTTCAACTCGGTACCCGCCGATGGTGAAGCCAGGCCCACTGTGCCACAGTAAATTCCGCGACGATGCTGCTCCCAGTCGCTGAGCAGGTCACGGGCACGGCCCTTGGGTGTGCCGGTCACCGACGCCGGCGGGAATGTCGCATCCAGCACGGCTGACATCGGTGTCGCGACCGGGATGCGCGCGGCGACGGTGGACACCAGATGCCACACCCCGGGCGCGGGCCGGATCCGCAGCAGCTCCGGGACCGACACCGACCCGGTGACAGCGAGCCTGCCGAGGTCGTTGCGCACCAGGTCGACGATCATGATGTTCTCGGCGACGTCCTTGGCCGAGGCGCGCAGCAGCGCCGGCGACTCATGCAGCGGCAGTGTGCCTTTGATGGGGCTCGACGAGATCGCCTCGCCACGGCGGCGTAGGAACAGCTCCGGCGACAACGAGGCCACCGCCCCCCAACTGCCCGCGATATAGGCCGCGCGCGCCGGTGCGGTACGCGTGACGGCGTCGACGAAGAAGTCCAGGGGGTCCCCGGTGAGCCTGCCGCGGAACTGGGTGCACACGCAGGCCTGATAGACCTCGCCGGCGCCGATCGCGTCCAGGCAGGCGGTCACACCAGCGAGGTGGCGGTCGCGGTCGGGTGCACTCCACGCCAACCGGTACGGCCGGGCGGGCGCCGTCGCGATCCCGGACAGCCAGTCGGGAAGTGTTGTGTCGGTCAGGCTTTCATGCCACCACTGGCCGTCTGCGTCCTGCCGCAGCACCGAGTCCGTCCAACCGCCCGCGGTTTCGGGGATGCGCGGGCGCCCCGGTCCGTCGGGATAGGACAGGTAGCCGAACCATCCGCCACCGACCGCCGTCGAGGTACCGGGGTAGGCATCGAAGAGCCCGGGGACAGGTTCGGCCGCCAGCGAGGGCGCGATCACGGCACGTGACCCGAACCAGTCACCGATCAGCGCGGCCGGCGCCGCCTTTCCGTGGCGCGCCGCCGCATCGGCGATCCACCGCAACACCTCGGGGGCGTTGCCGAGGTTGCCGAGCCGGTCGATGCGCACCGGTTCAGCTTTCCAGAAGCTAGCGGCCGATGGCTCTCGGGATGGCCGCGGTGGTGAGCTTGTCCGGATTGCGCATGGCGTAGAAGTGCGAGATCTTGCCCGCGGTGAACTCGACGGTGATGACGCCCTCGAAGCTCTCACCCAGGTAGAGGTTGAGCGCGGGCGCGTTGTTGTAGGTGGTGTATTCGACCCGGCCCTGCTCGCCGGACATCCGGAACAGGCCGATGATCAGCCGCGCCACCCGGTCCGCACCGTGCACCGGCCGGCGGGCGGCGCTGACCTTGCCTGCGCTGTCGGCGGTCCACACCACATCGGGGGCCAGCATCTCGACCAGTCCGGCGATATCGCCGGTGGCCGCGGTGAGCAGGAACTGTGCGGTCAGCTGCTCGTTGACCGCACTGTCGACCGGCTCGTAGCGTCTGCGCCGGGCGTGCACGTGTTCCCGGGCCCGGTGCGCCAGTTGGCGGACCGTAGCCGCGGATTTGCCGACCGCAGCGGCGATCTCGTCGTGGCCGAATCCGAACACCTCGCGCAGCACGAACACGGCGCGCTCGTCCGGTGACAGCGTCTCCAGGACCACCATCATCGCCATCGACACCGATTCGGCCAGCACGACATCCGAGCTCGCATCGGTGTCCTGCACCCGCAGCGGCTCGGGCAGCCACGGCCCGACATACTCCTCGCGCCTGCGGGCCTGTGCGCGTAGCGCGTTGAGTGACTGCCGGGTCACCAACTGGGCCAGATAGGACTTTGTGTCGCGTACGGTGTCCAGATCCACCTCGGCCCACCGCAGATAGCTCTCCTGTAGGACATCGTCGGATTCCGTTGCCGAGCCCAGAATTTCGTAGGCAATGGTGAACAGCAATGGGCGCAGTGCCGTGAAGCGCTCGGCGTGCTCACCGGTGCTCACGCGGTTGCCTCGCAGGCTCGGCTCCCGCGTGCCGTACCGATGATTCGCTCGCAAGCTTCGCTCATGCCGTCTCCAGCTGCAGCGCCTTGGCCCGCTTGCTGCTCTTGAGCCAGAAGTAGGCGCCGGGTTTGCGGGCCTCCTTGCGCAGGAACGCCAGGGTGCCCTTGCAGACCTGTTCCTTCACCACTGCCGCGGCCCGGCCGCCGAGGTACAACCGGATCGGGGTGTCATCGGTGCGCGCCAGCTGGATGGTGCCCCCGGCGCGGCCCAGGCTGATGCACTGGCCGGTGAAGGCCTGGCTGATCGGGGCAGGCTCGGTCCCGGCGATGCGGGCCAGCACGGTGTTGGCGGCCTGGGCGCCCAATGGCAGCGCTGCCTGGCAGCTCATCCGCAGCGGCACTCCGGACGGCGCGGCCGCGTCCCCGGCGGCGACGATACGGTCATCGTCGACGCTGGTCAGAGTCTCGTCGGTGATCAACCTGCCCAATGCGTCGGTGCGCAGTCCGCTCGCGGCGGCCAGCGCGGGCACCCCGAATCCGGCGGTCCAGACGGTGGCGGCCGCGGGCAAAGTGTGCCCGTCGGACAGCGTCACGTCCAGTGCGCCGACGGCGGTGACGGTCGGCCCTTCGATGACCGTCACTCCGAGCTTGCGCAGTCGCCTGGTCACCGACCGCCGACCCGGAACGCTCAGCGAGGGCCCGAGTGTCGCCCCGGCGACCAGCGTGACCGCGCGGCCGGCTTCGGCGAACTCCGCCGCGGCCTCGATACCGGTCAATCCGCCGCCCACGACGACGATCGGCGCGTCGGCCGGTAGCTCCTGCAGGCGCCCGGCCAGGCGTTGTGCGTCCTCCAAATCGCCCATTCGGTAGGCGAATTCGGGTGCGACGCCCCCGGTGCTGCCCACGGCATAGATCAGATGGTCATAGTCCAGTGCGGCACCCGAGGCGAGCTCCACGCGCCGGGCCGCGGTATCGATCCGGTTGGCCGTGTCGACGACCAGTCGCACACGCGCCCCGAGCAATTCGGCGTAATCGGCGACGGCGTCGTCGTTGCCGATCGCCAGCTGGTGCAGCCGGATCCGCTCGACGAACTGCGGGCGGGCGTTGACCAGGGTGATCTCCAGGTCATCGCGTTGGAGTAGATGGTTGGCGGCCAGTGCGCCGGCGTATCCACCGCCGATGACGACGATGCGAGCCACGGTCTCGGTCATGATGTCTCCTTGTGTGGGCCAGTGATGCCCTCAAGACACCGGTGCGCCCGACAATGTGACACTACGTGACGCAGATCACGCTCTTGCTTCCGCTGGTCGTTCGGAACGGCTGTGGGGGAGCCGTTCTCATGGCCTGCATCATCGAGGTAACGAGTCAGTTGGTGATGTCGAGGGCCGCTCTGACGATGCTGTCGGCATCGATGCCGTGATAGCGGTAGACGTCCGGCAGATCGCCGGCCTGCCCGAAGCCGGACACCCCCAGCGCGGTCAACCGGACCTGTCGGATGCTGGCCAGGAACGCCAGGGTGTGCGGGTGCCCGTCGAGCACGGTCACCATCGGGGTCGGCCGGTCGGTGGGGAACAGCTGATCGAGAATCCAGGTGTCCGCCGAGCGCCTGCCCTGCTGCGCCTGCCACGCCTCGAACAGCAAGCCCGGGCTGGTCACGCACACCACGTCGGCGGGGATGCCGACCTGGTCCAATCGATCTGCCGCGGCGAGCGCCTCGGTGACCATGGTGCCCATGGTGGCGATGGTCACCTTCACCTCCGTTGCCGGTGATCGACGCAGCGGGTAGCCGCCCGCGACCACCTGTCGGCGGCGTCGCTCGCGCGCGGCCGGATCCGTCGGCACGTCGGCGAGCGTCTGGTCCACCGGCCGGGTCGACAGCCGCAGGTACGCCGAGGATCCGTCCGGGCGGCCCAGTCGCGCCATGCTGGCCAACAGGGTCCATTCGACGTCGATCGCGAAAGCCGGTTCGTAGCTGATGCAGCCGGGCTGCTCCAGGCCGATCGATGGCGTCTTGATGGACTGGTGCGCACCGCCCTCGGCGGCCAGGCTCACCCCCGACGGGGTGCCGACCAGGATGGACTGGCCGCCGGCGTAGATGCCGAACGACCAGGGTTCCAGGGCCCGCTCGACGAACGGGTCGTACAGCACGCCGATCGGGAACAGCGGCTCGCCCCATCGGCTCCAGGTGGCACCCAGTTCCCCGATCAGCCCGACCAGGTTGGTCTCGGCGATACCGAGCTCCATGTGTTGTCCGCTGGGCCGTTCGTTCCAGTGCATCAGGGTCTGGGCGTCGTCGGCGAACCAGTTGCGCCGCTCGTCGGATGACCACACCCCGACCTTGTTGACCCAGCCCGCCAGGTTGGTGGTCGAGCTGACATCCGGGCTGACGGTGACGACCCGCTTGGCCGCGTCGGGCGCCTCTCGCGTCAGATCCAGCAGTAGGCGTCCCAGCGCGGCTTGAGTGGTCGAGGTGCCCTTCGGGGTACGGCCGATATCGGTGGGAATGTCCGGCATGGGTGCGGACGGCGTGGGATTCCGCCGCAGGCGGGCCGCGGTCTCGACGCACAATCTGCCCATCGCGCTGTCCGCGTCGAATCGGCGCCATGGGTCGGCGACGTCCATATCGAGTCGCGCTGCCAGCGATGCGTATTCGTCATTGCTCAACAGCGCCGAGTGGTTCTGCGGATGTCCTTCTGTCGGAAGGCCGTAACCCTTGATGGTGTACGCCAGGATGACCGTGGGCCGCGTGTCGTCGATCTGCCGGTACGCCTCGGCCAGCGTGGTGAGGTCGTGACCGCCGAGGTTGCGGATCGCCGCGGTCAGGGTGGTGTCGTCGAGGGTGTCCAGCAGTATCGCGATCTCGGCGGCCGACGGACCGTCGCCGGGTAGGCGTTGCCGGATCTCGTGCGCATCGCAGCGCAGCAACCGCTGGTATTCCGGGTTCTCCATCGTGACGATACGGTGGCGCAGCGCCTCTCCGCCGGGCCGGGTGAACAGCGATTGCAGCAGGCGACCGAAATTGATCGTGAGGACCTGCCAACCGGCCGCGGCGAACATGGTTTCCAGTCGGCGCGCGGCGATATTGGGCACGACCCGGTCCAGCGATTGACGGTTCATGTCGACGATCCAGACCACCTCGCCCAGTTCGGCGATACCCGGATCGAGGATCGCTTCCCAGACCGCACCTTCGTCCAGTTCGGCATCGCCGACCAGGGAGTACTGGCGTCCGGTGCCACCGGCGCCCAGATGGGTGTTCACATAGCGGCGCGCCATCGCCCCCCAGATCGGCGCGGTGGCTCCGATACCGACGGATCCGGTCGAATAGTCCACCGGGTCAGGATCTTTGGACCGGCTCGGGTAGGACTGCAGACCCCCGAACTCGCGCAAGGTGGTCAGATACTTCTCGTCCAGTTCGCCGAGCAGGTAGTTGATGCTGTGCAGCACCGGCGAGGCATGGGGTTTGACCGAGACCCGGTCACCGGATTGCAGCTGCCGAAACCACAGCGACGTCATGATCGCGACCATCGACGCGCTGGAGGCCTGATGCCCACCGACCTTGAGTCCCGAGACGTTCGGCCTGACGCGATTGGCGTGGTGCACGATCGAGGTGGACAGCCACAGCACGCGTTCGGCGACGCGCTCCAGTGCATCGGCGGTGCCGAGGTCTCCGTCGGTATCGGCGGCAGTGGTGTTCACAGGGACCTACTCACGGTTGATTTGCGCAGATAGTTCATCCAGTGCAGCACCTGTTGTAATTTGGGTCAACAAGGTCACCCCGGATTGAGCACTCTGCGTTTCCGGGGATGACGGCGAGGAGTGGAGCTGCGCATGATGACCAATCCCGGCCGGGTCGTCGACGATGTCGACATGCGGATCCTGCGCGCGCTCGTCCGTGAGCCGCGGGCCACCACGGTCGCCTTGGCGGAGGCCACCGGATTGGCCAGAAACACCGTGCACTCGCGGCTGGTGCGCCTCGAGACCGACGGCGTGCTGCAGTCATTCGAGCGGCGGATCGATCCGGCGGCACTGGGATATCCGTTGACCGCGTTCATCATGGTGACGGTCACCCAACGCCGATTACGGGCCATCGGCGACGCTCTTGCCGACATCCCCGAAGTGCTCGAGGTGCATGGTCTCAGCGGCGTCACCGACCTGCTGGTACAACTGGTCGCCCGTGACGCCGACGACCTCTATCGGCTCGCCGGGCAGATCCTCGATATCGACGGCGTCGAGAAGACCACCACCGGGTTGGTCATGCGGCGGCTGGTGGATTACCGGCTCGGTCCGTTGCTCGACCGGCCGCGCGATTAGACCAGGCCCAGCGCCGCCATCGCATCGGCCACCCTGATGAATCCGGCGATATTGGCGCCGGCCGCGTAGTTGCCGGGCTGTCCGTATTCGTCGGCCGTGGTGAGGCAGGTGTGGTGGATGCGACCCATGATCTCGGCCAGTCGCGCCTCGGTCTCCTCGAACGTCCAGGAATCGCGTGACGCATTCTGCTGCATCTCCAGAGCGCTGGTCGCCACCCCACCGGCGTTGGCGGCCTTGCCGGGAGCGAACGTCACCCCCGCCTCGCTGAAATACTTGACGGCATCGGGGGTGCACGGCATGTTGGCGCCCTCGGCGACGATGCGGCACCCCGATTCGATGAGGGCGCCGGCGTCGGTGCCGGTCAACTCGTTCTGGGTGGCGCATGGCATGGCGATATCGCAGGGCACCTCCCACACGCTCCGCTTCGCCACGAAGTGCGCGCCATTGCCGCGGGCGTCGGGGTACTCGTCGATCCTGCCGCGGCGCACCTCCTTGATCTCCTTGACCAGATCGAGGTCGATGCCCGCGTCGTCGACGATGTAGCCGCCGGAATCCGAACAGGCCACCACGATTCCGCCGAGGGACTGCACCTTCTCGATGGCGTAGACGGCCACGTTGCCCGACCCCGACACCACGACCCGCTTACCGTCGAATGAATCGCCGGCGGCTCGCAGGATCTCGTCGACGAAGAACACCGTCCCGTATCCGGTGGCCTCGGTGCGGACCTGGGAGCCGCCCCACGTCAGGCCCTTTCCGGTGAACACGCCGGCCTCCCACCGGTTGGTGATCCGCTTGTACTGGCCGAACAGATAACCGATCTCGCGGGTGCCGACGCCGATATCACCGGCGGGCACATCGGTGTATTCACCGATGTGGCGGTAGAGCTCGGTCATGAACGACTGACAGAACCGCATGACCTCCTGGGGCGAGCGACCTTTCGGGTCGAAATCGGACCCGCCCTTGCCGCCGCCGATCGGCAGACCGGTCAACGAGTTCTTGAAGATCTGTTCGAAGCCGAGGAATTTCACGATGCCCAGATACACCGACGGGTGGAACCGCAGCCCGCCCTTGTAGGGGCCCAGGGCGGAGTTGAACTCGACCCGGAATCCCCGGTTGATCTGCACGGCACCGGAATCGTCGACCCACGGCACCCGGAAGATGATCTGGCGCTCCGGCTCGCAGAGCCGGCGGATCACCGCGTTGTCGGCGTACTCCGGATGCTTGGCGACCACCGGTCCGAGACTGGTGAGCACCTCGTAGACGGCCTGGTGAAATTCCGTCTCGCCCGGATTGCGCTGGGCCACTTCGTCATAGATGTCGTGGAGCTTCTCGTGCAGGCTGGTCATCACACATCCGTCTGATAGCGGGGGAACACGCCTTCGGGTTTGGGCAACGTGACACCCGGGGTGAGCCGGGCGCCGATCGCACCGAAATCGCGTGCCTCGGCCGGCTGGCCGAGCAGGTCGAGCAGTTTGGCGGTCGCGGTCGGCATCACCGGCTGGGTCAGCAGGGTGGCGATGCGCACGGTCTCCAGCGTGGTGTAGAGCACCGTGCCGAAACGCTGCTGCGCTTCCGGGGTTTCGGTCTTGCGCAGCACCCACGGTTCCTGTGCCGAGAAGTAGCGGTTGGCCGCGCCGAGGACCGACCAGATGGCGTCCAGCGCCAGATGCATGGCCTGCTGGTCATAGCACTCGCGCACCCGGCCCAGCAGCGCATCGGCGGCGGCCAGCAGTTCGTTGTCCTCGGCGGTGAACGCCCCGGGGACGGGAACCACGCCGTCGAGGTTCTTGTTCACCATCGACAGCGACCGCTGTGCCAGGTTGCCCAGTTCGTTGGCTAGATCGGCGTTGATCCGGCCGATGATCGCCTCTTCGCTGTAGCTGCCGTCCTGGCCGAAGGGCACCTCGCGCAGGAAGAAATAACGCACCGCGTCCACCCCGAACTCGTCGACGAGCACCAGGGGATCGACCACATTGCCCAGTGACTTGCTCATCTTCTCGCCCTTGACGTTGATGAACCCGTGGGCGAATATCCGCTTCGGCAGCGCCAGCCCGGCCGACATCAGGAACGCGGGCCAGTAGACGGTGTGGAACCGGATGATGTCCTTGCCGATCATGTGTAGATCGGCGGGCCAGTACTTCTCGAACGCCTCGGACGCGGTGTCCGGGAAGCCGACCCCGGTGAGGTAATTCGTCAGCGCATCCACCCAGACGTACATGACGTGGTCGGGGTGATCGGGCACCGGGACGCCCCAGTCGAAGGTGGTGCGCGAGATCGACAGGTCGCGCAGCCCGCCGGAGACGAAGCTGACGATCTCGTTGCGGCGCACATCGGGTCCGATGAACTCGGGGTGCTCGGCGTAGAGCGCCAGCAGTCGATCGGTGTAGGCCGACAGCCGGAAGAAGTAGGTCTGCTCCTCGGTCCAGGTGACCTCGGTACCGGTCTCGATGGCGGTGCGCGTGCCGTCCTCGGCCACCTCGGTCTCGTCCTCGGCGAAGAAGCGCTCGTCGCGCACCGAGTACCAGCCCTGGTAGCTGCCGAGGTAGATGTCGCCCGCCTCGTTCATCCGGCGCCAGATCTCTCGGGAGGCCTCGTAGTGGTCGGCATCGGAGGTCCGGATGAAGCGGTCGTAGGAGGCGCCGAGGCGTTCCTGCATGCGCTCGAAGACATCGGAGTTGCGGGTGGCCAGCTCGGCGGCGGTGATGCCGAGCTTGGCGGCCGTCTCGGCCATCTTCAGGCCGTGCACATCGGTACCGGTGAGGTAGCGCACGTCGTAACCGTCGAGACGCTTGAACCGGGCGATGGCGTCGGTGGCGATGTACTCGTAGGCGTGCCCGATGTGCGGATCGCCGTTGGGGTAGGCGATGGCAGTGGTGATGTAGAAAGGGGCGCCTGGGGTGCGCGTCCCCGCGCCGGGGAAGGACGTAGTCATTTGGCTATCACCTTAAGGTGTCTGTGGTGAGCGCGAAGAGAGAGAAGCCGCCCGCCCCCGAGCCGCTGGCCCCGCTGATCGACGCACACACCCACCTCGACGCCTGCGGTGCACAGACCGCGCAGGACGTGACCGCGATCCTGGACCGCGCCGGTGCGGTCGGTGTCCAGGCCGTCGTCACCATCGCCGACGACCTCGACGCGGCCCGCTGGGCGGCCGGGGCCGCCGACTGGGACCCACGGGTGTACGCCGCCGTGGCGTTGCATCCGACCCGGGCGCACACCCTCGACGACGCCGCCAGGGCCGAGTTGGCGGTGCTGGCCGCGCATCCGCGGGTGGTGGCGGTGGGGGAGACCGGTATCGACATGTACTGGCCTGGCCGCCTCGACGGCTGCGCAACCCCGGATCAGCAGCGGGAGGCCTTCGCCTGGCATATCGACCTGGCCAAGCGGACCGGCAAGCCGTTGATGATCCACAACCGCGACGGTGACGCCGAGGTGCTCGACGTGCTGGCCGCCGAGGGCGCTCCCGAGACGGTGATCTTCCACTGTTTCTCCTCCGACGCCCAGATGGCCCGCACCTGTGCCCGCAACGGCTGGCTGATGAGCCTGTCCGGGACGGTGAGCTTCCGCAATGCCCACGCCCTGCGCGACGCTGCCGCCGTCATCCCCCAGGAGCTGCTTCTCGTGGAGACCGACGCCCCCTTCCTGACCCCGCACCCGTACCGCGGGGCGCCCAATGAGTCCTACTGTCTGCCGTACACGGTGCGCGCGCTGGCCGACATCCTGGACCGGCCGGCCGCCGAGCTGGCCCGCGCGACCTTCGAGAATGCGGTCCGGACCTACGGCTTCGGTACCCTCACGAGTTGGCGCGGTTGACGTAACTTCGTTACCGTCCTGTTATCGAACGCGGTGGGCCGGTTGGGCTGACGCAGATGCCGCGCTCAACTAGTCGGGAAACACAGCATTGAACGTTCTGAACAAACTGCATGAAACGCGCTCGCCCGCGCTACACCTTCTGGTCGGTGCGCTGCTGCTCACCCTGGTGTTTGCCGGGGGTGTGGCGGTGGCCTCCCACAAGACCGTGACCCTGAGTGTGGACGGCGCGCCGATCACCGTCGCGACCATGAAGAACCGGGTCATCGACGTCGTCGAAGAGAACGGTTTCACCGTCGGTGACCGCGACGATCTGTTCCCGGTGGCCGATGCCCAGGTCCACGATGCGGACACCATCGTGCTGCGGCGCAGCAGGCCCCTGCAGATCTCGATGGACGGGCAGGGAAGCACCGAGGTCTGGACCACCGCGGCCACCGTCCAGGAGGCGCTGGCCCAGCTGTCGATGACCGATACCGCTCCCGCCGCGGCCTCGCGCGGCAGCCGTGTTCCGTTGGCGGGCATGTCTTTGCCGGTGGTGAGCGCCAAGACCGTGCAGATCAATGATGGCGGCAACCTCAGGACCGTGCGGCTGGCTGCGCCCACTGTCGGGAGCCTGTTGGAGGCCGCCGGTGCGCCATTGCAACAGCGCGACACCGTGGTGCCGGCGGCGACGTCACCGGTGGTCGACGGCATGCGCATCGATGTGACCAGGATGCGGATCGAGAAGATCACCGAGCAGATCCCGCTGCCGCCGGCCAGCGAGCGGATCGAGGATCCCACTCTGAATCAGAGCCGCCAGATCGTCGAGGACCCGGGTACCCCGGGCCTGCAGGACGTCACCTTTGCTGTCGCGCGCGTCAACGGACAGGAGACCGGCAGGCTGCCAGTAGCCAATGTCGTCGTCAATCCCGCGCGCGAAGCGGTGCTGCGAGTCGGGACGAAACCGGGCACCGAGGTGCCGCCGGTGTCCAACGGCCACGTCTGGGACGCCCTCGCCGGATGCGAATCCGGAGGTAATTGGGCCATCAACACAGGTAACGGATTTTACGGTGGCGTCCAATTTGATCAAAACACCTGGGAGCGACAGGGTGGTTTGCGCTATGCTCAGCGCGCGGATCTGGCAACTCGAGAAGAGCAGATCGCAATAGCTGAAGTAACGAGGGCGCGCCAGGGTTGGGGTGCCTGGCCGACATGTAGCGCGAGATTGGGGTCAAGATGACCATCCGGCTCCTCGGGCGTACCGAGATCAGGCATCTGGCACGGGAGATCGACTTCCGTCCCAGGAAGGCATTCGGGCAGAACTTCGTGCACGATGCCAACACCGTACGCCGAATCGTGTCCGCATCCGGGATTCACCGGCAGGACTGTGTCGTCGAGGTCGGTCCCGGCCTCGGTTCGCTGACCCTCGGTCTGCTGGACCGCGGCGCCCGCGTGACCGCGGTCGAGATCGATCCCGTGCTCGCCAGGCAGCTGCCCAAGACGATCGCCAACCACTCGCACAGCGAGATCGGTCGGCTGACGGTGCTCAATCGCGACATCCTCACGTTGAAGTCCGGTGATCTCGAAGAGCAGCCGACCGCACTGGTCGCCAATCTGCCCTACAACATCGCAGTCCCCGCGCTGCTGCATCTGATGGCCGAGTTCCCGTCCATCAAGACCGTCATGGTGATGGTGCAGGCCGAGGTCGCCGAGCGGCTCGCCGCCGAGCCCGGGGGCAAGGACTACGGCGTGCCGAGCGCGAAGGTCCGTTTCTACGGCGAGGTGCGCCGCTACGGAATGGTCTCGCCGACGGTGTTCTGGCCGATCCCGCGGGTGTACTCCGGTCTGGTGCGTATCGACCGCTACGAGAATTCGCCGTGGCCCACCGACGCCGCCTTCCGTGAGCAGGTCTTCGAGCTGATCGACATCGGTTTCGCGCAGCGCCGCAAGACCTCCCGCAACGCCTTCGCCGAGTGGGCAGGTTCCGGAAACGAGTCCGCCGAGCGTCTGCTGGCGGCCAGTATCGATCCGGCCCGTCGTGGCGAGACGCTGAGCATCGCGGACTTCGTCCGGCTGCTGCAGCGTTCGGGCGAGTTCACCCCGGCACCCGCCCCGGCGCCGGCCGAATCTCGGCTCGAAGCGGCTTCTGCGGCTAACTTACTGAGCTGAGGCCCAAGCCGCTGGCCGGTAGTCAAAGTGGCCGTTGGTGACCTTCCCGTTGCCCTCGGTGTGATCCTTGACACACTACGTTGGCAAACGTTATTGTCGGCGTCAGCGGCGGGATCGACGAGGGGTATCTCACCACGTGAGCGGTCGGTGTCGGTGTTGATTTCACCGGCGCAGCGGTAGGTTCGTGCGGTGTCTGCTTCTTCAGGGGATGCCGCCACCGAGTGGACTGGCACCGAGTCAGTCGGTTCAGTCACCGTCCGGGGTCCCGGCAAGGTCAACCTGTACCTGGCCGTCGGTGATGCGCGTGCCGACGGCTACCACGAGCTGACCACCGTCTTCCACGCCGTCTCGCTCGCCGATGAGGTCACGGTTCGCGACGCCGACGCCCTGGCGCTGACGATGTTCGGCGAGGGGGCCGAGGCGCTGCCCGTCGATGACCGCAACCTGGCCTGGCGTGCCGCCGAGCTGATGGCCGAACACGTCGGCCGCGCCCCTGACGTGTCCATCTCGATCACCAAGTCGATCCCGGTGGCCGGCGGAATGGCGGGCGGTAGCGGGAATGCCGCGGCCGTCCTGGTGGCCATGAACGCGCTCTGGGATGTCGGTGTGCCGCGCCGCGATCTGCATGCGATGGCCGCGCAGCTGGGCAGCGATGTGCCGTTCGCCCTCCATGGCGGAACCGCCCTCGGTACCGGCCGCGGCGAGGAACTCGCCACGGTCTTGGCTCGCAGCACTTTCCACTGGGTTTTCGCCTTCGCCCATGACGGGCTGTCCACGCCCGCGGTGTTCGCCGAGATCGACCGGCTGCGCGCCGATCCGCAGTGGAGTGGCCCGCCCCGCCTCGCCGATGCCGAACCCCTGCTTGCCGCCCTGGCGACCGGTGACCCGCACGTCCTGGCTCCGTTGCTCGGCAACGACCTGCAACCGGCGGCGCTGAACCTGCGCTCCGATCTGCGGCGCACCCTGCGGGCAGGCCAGGACGCCGGCGCCCTGGCGGGGATTGTCTCCGGGTCCGGCCCCACCTGCGCATTCCTATGTGCCTCCGCCACGCACGCGGTCGATGTGGGCACCGCGCTGTCGGGTGCGGGTGTCTGCCGGACGGTGCGCGTGGCCAGCGGGCCCGTGCCAGGAGCCCGGGTCATCTCCGAACCCGCGCGGTAAGGACGGTCCGCGGGAAATCAAACCTACGCGCGGTGTGACACATGCCTCAATCGGCGCATCCGTTTGGCAGTTACTTAAGGGTTCTTTAAGATGGGTGCGGTGGAAACTGGCCTGTCCACAAAAGGCCGGTGACCACCGGAATGAGACACAACTGCGTCCCAATTGTGTGTGCGCGCCTCTCCTGAAGAGTGCACCTGCAGGCGGAATATAGGGAAACGCGCGAGGAACCTGGAGCCGACGACGACGTCGCTTCGGCCCCAGTCACCCCAGGAGGTTGCCGTGAGCCGCTTTACCGACAAGATGTACCGCAGCGCCAAGGAGAGCACGCGGGGCATGGTCACCGGCGAACCCTACGAGCCGGTGCGGCACACCTGGGCCGAGGTCCACGAACGCGCCCGCCGGGTGGCCGGTGGACTGGCCGCCGCCGGTATCGGACACGGCGACTCCGTCGGCGTGCTGGCCGGTTTCCCGGTGGAGATCGCGCCCACCGCCCAGGGCGTGTGGATGCGCGGCGGCAGCCTCACCATGCTGCACCAGCCGACCCCGCGTACCGACCTCGCCGTCTGGGCCGAGGACACCATGACCGTCATCGGCATGATCGAACTCAAGGCCGTGATCGTCTCCGAGCCGTTCATCGCCGCCATCCCGGTCCTCGAGGAAAAGGGCATCAAGGTCCTCAAGGTGGCCGACCTGCTGGCCGCCGACCCGATCGACCCCGTCGAGACCGGTGAGGACGATCTGGCGTTGATGCAGCTGACCTCCGGGTCGACGGGATCCCCGAAGGCTGTGCAGATCACCCACCGCAACATCCACTCCAACGCCGAGGCCATGTTCATCGGCGCCGAGTACGACGTCGACACCGATGTCATGGTCAGCTGGTTGCCCTGCTTCCACGACATGGGCATGGTCGGCTTCCTGACCATCCCGATGTACTTCGGTGCCGAGTTGGTCAAGGTCACCCCGATGGACTTCCTGCGCGACACCCTGCTGTGGGCGCGCCTGATCGACAAGTACAAGGGCACCATGACCGCGGCCCCGAACTTCGCCTACGCGCTGTTCGCCAAGCGACTCCGCCGCCAGGCCAAGCCGGGCGAGTTCGACCTGTCGACGCTGCGCTTCGCGCTCTCGGGCGCCGAGCCCGTGGAGCCCGCGGACGTCGAGGACCTGATCGACGCGGGCAAGCCATTCGGACTCAAGGCCTCGGCGATCCTGCCCGCCTACGGCATGGCCGAGACCTGCCTGGCGGTGTCGTTCTCCCCGTGCAACGCCGGTCTGGTCGTCGACGAGGTCGACGCGGACCTGCTGGCCGCGCTGCGCCGCGCGGTGCCGTCGAGCAAGGGCAACACCCGCCGGCTGGCCTCGCTCGGCCCGCTGCTGCGCGACCTGGACGCCCGCGTCGTCGACGAGGACGGTGCCGTGCTGCCGACCCGCGGGGTGGGTGTCATCCAGCTGCGTGGTGAATCGGTCACCCCGGGCTACATCACGATGGCCGGCTTCCTGCCGACCCAGGACGAGAACGGCTGGTATGACACCGGCGACCTCGGTTACATCACCGAAGAGGGCAACGTCGTGGTGTGCGGCCGCGTCAAGGACGTCATCATCATGGCCGGGCGCAACATCTACCCGACCGATATCGAACGGGCCGCCGGCCGGGTCGAGGGCGTCCGCCCCGGCTGTGCCGTCGCGGTGCGTCTCGACGCCGGTCACTCGCGCGAAACCTTCGCCGTCGCAGTGGAATCCAACGCCTACCAGGATCCGGCAGCGGTGCGTCGCATCGAACACCAGGTTGCCCATGAGGTGGTGACCGAGGTCGACGTGCGCCCGCGCAATGTCGTCGTGCTCGGGCCGGGCACCATCCCGAAGACGCCGTCGGGCAAGTTGCGCCGGGCCAACTCGGTCGCCCTCGTCACGGGCTAGCTCCGCTCCGCCCGCCGAGTTCTCGCACGCTTGGTCCACCCGGCTCGTCCGTATCCTGGTGTGATGCAGCGGTCCACGCACGTCCTGCTCGGCTGGTTCGGTGTTCTCGGTGCCGCCGTCTCGGTGGCCGCCATCCTGTCTCTGGACGCGATCATCGGCGGCCAGTCGCACCGGCCCGGCCGCACGCTGCGCATGGCGACCATCTCCGAGTACATCTACACCAGCGGTGACTGGGCGTTCCTGACCGGCGTGCTGGCGCTCGCCCTCGGTTCGGTCCTGCTACTCATCGGCCTCCTCCACGCGGGGTTGGTCGCACCGCTGTCGCCCGGCTCGATCCTGATGTCGCTGTGGGTGATCGGGCTGGTCGGGATCGCCGCATTTCCCAAGCACAACTGGGAGATCGGGCCCAGCACAAGCGGATCCATCCATCGGATGGCCACCCTGCTGGCATTCGTCTCGCTACCCGCGGCGGTGCTGGCCATCTCCCGCCGACGTCGCAGTGCCCGGCACGCGAGCTGGTTGGCCTACGGATCGATCGGGTGGCTCGCGGTGTTGTTCGGGGCGATCGCGGTGAGCATGGTCACCGATCTGCGGTGGTATCGCATCATCCCGCTCGGCATCGTCGAGCGGGGGATCGTCGCCTTCGAGGTCGCGGCCGTCATCGCCTTGGGAATCTGGTTGATCCGCGGGCAGTTTCGCGACGAGCGTGCGTCGACTTCGGGCTGAAAGGAGGTGTGTCGGGCTGCAGACACGCCCGTTCGCCGGGAACGGGACCTACCAGGCGTGCACGATGTTCTGCGCGGGCTCCAGGCCTTGCTCGAGCAGCAGCTCGGTCGCATCGGCGGCCTGTTCACAGATGATCGGAACCTCGGGCCGTTCGACGGAGCTGAACGGCTCCAGCACATAGGCGGCCGGGTCCTTGCGCCCGGGTGGGCGGCCGACACCGATACGCACCCGCTGAAAGTTCTTGGTACCCAACGCCGCCGCCACCGACTTCAATCCGTTGTGGCCGCCCTCGCCACCGCCGAGCTTGAGCCTGATACGGCCGAAGTCGATATCGAGTTCGTCGTGCAGGATCACCACATCGGCGGGGGCGATCGAATAGAAGGCGGCCAACGGGCCGACCTGACGCCCCGACTCGTTCATGTAGACCCGGGGCTTGGCGAGCACAACAGGCCGGTGGCCGAGGCGACCCGTGGTCACCTCGGCACCGGACTTCTTGTGCACCTTGAATCCTGATCCGATGCGTGCGGCCAGGATGTCGGCCACCATGAAACCGAGATTGTGTCTGGTCTTGGCGTAGTTGGGCCCGGGATTTCCCAGGCCGACCACCAGCAGGGGCTCGGCCATGACGGCGGCTGCGCCTGTTACTCGGCGGCTTCGGCTTCGGCGGCCTCGCCCTCATCGGCGGACTCTTCGGCGGCAGCCTCACCCTCGGTGGCCTCGCCGGCACCCTCGGCCTCGAGGTCTTCCTCGGTCGGGGCGGCGACGATGTTGACCACCAGGGTCTCGGCGTCGACGGACAGGCTGACGCCACTGGGCAGCTCGATCTGGCCGGCGGTGATCTGGGTACCGATCTCGGCATCCTCGACCGACACGGTCAGCTGCTCGGGGATGGACAGCACGTCGGCCTCGACGGCGATGGTGTTGGCCTCCTGGGTGACCAGGGTGCCGGGCGCGGCGTCACCCTCGACGACGACGGGCACGTCGACCTCGACCTTCTCGCCGCGCTTCACGACGAGCAGGTCGACATGCTGGATGTTGCGGCGCACCGGGTGGATGTCGAGGGCCTTGGTCAGCGCGAGCTGCTCGGTGCCGTCGATGTCCAGGGTCAGGATGGCGTTGGTGCCGGAGTGGCGCATCACGGCGGCGAAGTCACGCGCGTTGAGCTCCAGGTGCTGCGGGTCGGTGCCGTGGCCGTACAGCACGGTCGGGATGTTGCCGTCGCGGCGGGCCTGGCGCGAGGCACCCTTGCCGGTGCGGGTGCGCACGGTAGCGGTCAGCTTGTTGGGGGCCGAGTTCTTGGCAGCCATGTTGTCTCTCCTGTAGCCGGTTCACACACGGCCAGGGTCCAACGAAATGGGTTCCCGTCGATAACGGTGTTTTGGTAACCACCCTCGCCGTGACGTCGCCAAGGGTAGCCGACGGAACCCTCAGATCCGAAATTCGGTATCGGTAAGCTGCGCGGACAGCGCCCACAGCGCCGACGCCGTCGCGGTGTTGCGGGCCAGCGGGCTGCGCGGGCTCGGACCGGTGGGCCCGCGCATGCCGAAGCGCGGACCGATGAAGGTGTCGCCGGGGATGTCGGCGGCCGACGCGTAGAGCGTCTGGCGGGCCCCGAAGTCGGCGTCGGTGGCCAGCGCGTTGGCCGCCTTGAAGATCTTGTCGCCGGTCGCGTTGCCGGTCTGGCCCTGCAGGTTGGTCGCGGAGTAACCGGGATGGGCTGCCACCGCGCGCACCGGGGAGCCCGCGCCGCTCAGCAGCCGCTGCAACTCGGTGGTGAACAACAGATTGGCCAGCTTGGACTGTCCGTAGGCCAGCCACGCCGAATAGGGCCGGGCCCGCCAATTCAGATCCTTGAGGCTGATGACGCCGAGCAGGTGCATCATCGAGGACACCGTCACCACCCGGTCGGTGATCTTGGGGAGCAGCAGGTTGGTCAGTGCGAAATGGCCGAGGTGGTTGGTGCCGATCTGGCTTTCGAAACCGTCATCGGTCCTGGCATAGGGCACGGCCATGATGCCGGCGTTGTTGATGAGCACGTCGACGGCGTCGGTAGCGTCGGCGAACTCACGTACCGACGCCAGGCTCTGCAGGTCCAGGCGTCGCACGTCGACGTCGCCGGTCATCTGTGCGGCGGCCGCGGTGCCCTTGTCGGTGTTGCGCACTGCCAGGGTGACGGCCGCACCGGCACGGGCCAACTCGCGCGCGGTCACCAGGCCCAGACCGCTGTTGGCGCCGGTGACGATGACACGACGACCGGCAAAGGAGGGCAGATCCGCGGCGGTCCATGAACTCATGGCAGCCACAGTAGCTACTTGGCCGTGACGTCGAACCCGGAGATGATCTTCTCGATGTCCGGGCCGTGCTGCTCGGCATCATCGGCGAAACTGGTGATGGTCAGTTGCACCAGGTACTTCTGGGCCTCCGGCTCGAGCTTGCCGGGTGCGGGCTTGTCGGGCATGGTCCCGGTGGCGAACACGATGCGGTTGTAGCTCTGCATCAGCTGCCCGCTCAGTTCGTAGGTGCCCTCGATCATCGACGACGGGAAGCCCTTGAAGTCATCGCGGGAACCGTTGAGCTTCTTGAAGTTCGGTGACACCTCGGCGTCGACGTCGGCGTGCTTGAGTGCCTCGGCGGTGTCGAAATCGCCGTTGAGGGCGAAGACCATCAGCATCGCGGTGGGGTAGGTGTCACCGTCGGCGATCACCCGGGTGCCCGCCGCCAGGTTGGCGTTGGTGTAGTCGCGCCACCCTTCGGGGCGCGGCACCGTCACGGCCAGGTCGGTCAGCTTTTCCGGCGCGACCGGCTTGCCCTCCACGCCGACGCTCTCCAGATAGGCCGACAGCGGGACCGTCTCGTCGGAGGTGGGCTGCGACGTTGGGCGGGTGGGGGTGGTGGCCAACAGCGACTGGTAGTCGGGGGTGGCGTCACCGCAGCCGGCAAGCGCCAGGCACGCCAACACCCCCGCGGCGATCTTCCTCACAACAGTTCGCGGATGTTCTCGATCGGGCGGGCCAGCCGGGTGCCCTTGTCGGTGATCACGAACGGACGCTCGATCAGGATCGGGTGCTTGACAAGCGCATCGAGCAGTTCGTTATCGCCGGCATCGGCCAGATTCAGTTCCTTGTAGAGGGATTCGCGTTTGCGCACCGCATCGCGCACCTCGATACCGGCATCGGCGATCATCGTCGCCAACTCGGCCCGGCTGGGCGGCGTCTTCAGGTACAGCACGACTTCGGGTTCCATCCCGTTCTCACGCAACAGATCCAGCGTCTTGCGTGAGGTCGAGCATTTCGGGTTGTGGAAGATGCGGGCCGTCATGTGTGAATCACTCCTCGCGCGACGCTAGGCCGACCCGTCGAACAGTCCGGTCACCGATCCGTTGTCGAAGACCGCCCGGATCGTGTTGGCCAGCAACGGCGCGATGGACAGCACCGTCAGCGCAGGGAAGCGCTTCTCCTCGCCGATCGGCAGCGTGTTGGTGACGATGACCTCGCGGGCGCCGCAGTCGGCGAGCCGCTGAGCGGCCGGGTCGGACAGCACGCCGTGCGTCGCAGCGATGATCACATCCTTGGCGCCGTCCTGACGCAGCAGGTTGACCGCGCCGGCGATGGTGCCGCCCGTGTCGATCATGTCGTCGGTCAGGATGCAGGTCTTGCCCTTGACATCGCCGACGACGCGGTTGGACTTGACCTGGTTGGGGACCAGCGGATCGCGGGTCTTGTGGATGAAGGCCAGCGGGACGCCGCCGAGCGAATCGGCCCACTTCTCGGCGACCCGGACGCGGCCGGAGTCGGGGGAGACCACGACCTTGTCATCATCGGCGTAGTTCTCGGCGATATAGCCGGTGAGCAGCTTCTGGGCGCGCATGTGGTCCACTGGGCCGTCGAAGAAGCCCTGGATCTGATCGGTGTGCAGATCGACGGTGACGATGCGGTCGGCGCCGGCGGTCTTCAGCAGATCGGCGACCAGGCGGGCCGAGATCGGCTCGCGGCCGCGATGCTTCTTGTCCTGCCGGGCGTAGGGGTAGAACGGCAGGATCGCGGTGATGCGCTTGGCGCTGCCGCGCTTCAGGGCGTCGATCATGATCAGCTGTTCCATCAGCCACTGGTTGAGCGGGGCCGGGTGGGACTGCAGGACGAACGCGTCGCAACCGCGCACGGACTCGTCGAACCGGACGAAGATCTCACCGTTGGCGAAATCACGCGCGGTCTGCGCGGTCACCGGGACGTCGAGTTCCTTGGCCACCTGCTCGGCCAGCTCTGGGTGCGCCCGGCCGGCGAAGAGCATCAGGTTCTTGCGATTGTCGGTCCAGTCGTGGCTCATCTGTTGTGCCCTGCCAGTCGGGGGTCGATTACGCGCCAATCGTACGTAGCTTTTCCTGGCGGTCGTGCACCGGTTACCAGATTGCCAACATCAGGCGTCGGGTTCGCTCGCCCCGGCCTTGCGGGCCGCCTCGGCGGACGCGCTCGCCGGGCGCTTACGCAGCACCCATCCCTCGATGGTCCGCTGGGTGTTGTCCGACACCGCGAGGGCACCCGGCGGGACGTCATCGCGCAGCACCGTGCCCGCCCCGGTGTAGGCACCGTCGCCGACGCTCACCGGCGCGACGAACATGGTGTCCGAGCCGGTCCGGACGTGCGATCCGATGGTCGTGCGCTGTTTGGTCTCACCGTCATAGTTGACGAAGACGCTGGATGCGCCGATGTTGCTGTACTCGCCGATATCGGCATCGCCGACATAGGTCAGGTGCGGCACCTTGGTGCCGGCCCCGATGGTCGAGTTCTTGGTCTCGACGAACGCACCCAGCTTGCCGTCGGTGCCCAGGGTGGTCCCGGGCCGCAGGTAGGTGAACGGGCCGACGGTGGCACCCGGACCGATCACCGAGAGCTCACCGTGGGTGCGGATCACGGTGGCGCCGTCGCCGACCTCCATCGACGTCAGGGTGGTGTCCGGCCCGATGGTGCAGTCGGCGCCGATCGAGGTGACGCCCAGCAGCTGGGTGCCCGGCGCGATGACGGTGTCCGGGCCGATTTCGACATCGACGTCGATCCAGGTGGTCGCCGGGTCGGTGACGGTGACCCCGGCCCGCTGGTGGCGTTCGATGATCCGGCGGTTCAACTCGGCGCCCAGCGCGGCGAGCTGAACCCGGTCGTTGACGCCGGAGACCAGCGCGGTGTCGGCGACATGTTCGGCCTGGACGGGCAGACCCTGGTGGCGGATCAGCGCGATCGCATCGGTGAGATAGAGCTCACCCTGGGCGTTGTCGGTGCGCAGCTGGGTCAGCGCCGCGCGCAGTGCCGCGGCGTCGAAGGCGTACACCCCGGAGTTGATCTCCGCGACGGCGCGCTGGGCGGCGTCGGCGTCGGCATGTTCGACGATCGCGGTGACGCTGCCGTCGCCGTCGCGGATGATCCGGCCGTAGCCGGTCGGATCGTCGAGGGTGGTGGTCAGGATCGTCACACCCGCGCCGGCATGCGCCGTGGCCAGGGCGGACAGCGTCGCACCGTCGAGCAGGGGCACATCGGCGGTGGTGACGATGACGGTCCCGGCGAAATCGTCGGGCAGCCCGGTCAGCCCGACGCCGACGGCGTGGCCGGTGCCCAGCTGCTCCTCCTGGACCACCGCGGTGACGGTGACGGTGCCGCCGGTGAACCGGTCGATCTCGGCGCTGACCTGGTCGCGGCCGTGGCCGATGACGACGGCGACATGCTGTGGGTTCAGTGCGGTGACGGCGTGCAGGGTGTGGACCAGCATGGTGCGGCCCCCGAGGGGGTGAAGAACCTTCGGGATGGCTGAGCGCATTCTGGTGCCCGCGCCCGCGGCGAGGACGATCACGGCTGTTTCGGTGGACACGTATTCCTCCTCCGCGACCGAGGAGTGCCTACCCGCGGACACACCGTCGACGCTGTGGTTTGGGTCGCTCGCGGCTGGTGAGCTCCGTCGCCAGGACTCGAACCTGAACTATCTGAACCAAAATCAGAGGTGCTGCCGATTACACCACGACGGACCGATCACTCCGAGACTCTAGTGCAAGCCGACTAAGGTCTTGGGCGTGGCAGCACCCGAGAAAGACGTCCGTGCGCCGCGCGCCCGGATGACCGGCAGTGAACGCCGTCAGCAGCTCATCGAGATCGCCAAGTCGCTGTTCGCCGAGCGGGGATTCGACGGCACCTCCATCGAGGAGGTCGCCCAGCGGGCCAATGTCTCCAAACCCGTGGTGTACGAGCATTTCGGGGGTAAGGAAGGCCTCTACGCCGTCGTCGTCGACCGCGAGATGTCGACGCTGCTGGACGGCATCACCTCCTCGCTGGTGAAGAACCGGTCGCGGGTCCGGATCGAACTGGTGGCCCTTGCACTGCTGACCTACGTCGAGGAACACACCGACGGGTTCCGCATCCTGGTCCGCGATTCGCCGGCGGCGCTCACCTCGGGCACCTACGCGACACTGCTCAACGACGCCGCCAACCAGGTCGCCTCGATCCTGGCCGGCGATTTCTCCCGTCGCGGTCTGGATCCCGATCTGGCGCCGCTGTACGCGCAGGCGCTGGTCGGGTCGGTGTCGATGACCGCGCAATGGTGGCTCGATGTCCGCGAACCCAAGAAGGAAGTGGTGGCCGCGCACGTGGTGAACGTGGTGTGGAACGGGCTCACCCATCTGGAGGCCGACCCGCAGCTGCACGCGGAGTGAGCTAACTCGGCGCGGCCTCGCGCGCCTTGCGCTTGGCCTCGGCCGTCAGATAGCAGCCGGTGGTCACCTGTAGCGATGCGGCCACCATCGATCCGAAGGCCACCCGTCCGCTGTAGGCATCGCTGATGGTCAGATCTTTGGCCTGGTCGTCGGTCGGGTTCTCGGTGCGGCCGGTGACATCGGTGAACCCGTACCGCGCCGCGATATCGATGACGGCCTGGGCGGCCTGCGGCCACATGGCGGCCGAGACAGGTACTTCGGAGACGTAGTTGCGACTGAAATAGATGTTGCCGTCGGTGGAGCCGAAATCGCCGCAGTGGGTGCTGCGTTCGTCGCGATTGGGCAGCCAGCGCGATCCCGGCACGATCCGGCTGAGCTCAGCGGTCATCTCACCGATCATCCGGTCCCGGTCGGCCAGCACCTCCTCCGCATCGCGGCGTTCCAGCAGGACGCCGAGTTCGGCGGGACTGCCGTGGCCGCTGTCGCCCTCGGCCGGGCCCTGGTATTCGGACTCAAACATCGGCCCGCACCCCGTCAGCAGCACCGCCAGCAGGAGTGTGATCAGCGTGCGCCACATCAATCCTCCACCTTCACGTATCGGTCGTCCTGTCCCAGTCCGGCCACCACCACCGCCTGGTTGTACAGGGCAGTGGTGTCGACGAACGAGTACTCGCTGTGGCCGGTGGACTGGTTTCGCTGGCCCAGCGGGGTGGCCTCGGCGTTGGTGGACAGGTCGATGAATCCCGGCAGCGAGGACGGGATGGCGCCGCCGTATCTACCGAGGTTGGCCACCACATCGTTCTCGGCGTGCTGGACGAAGACATTGCCTTCGGCCAGATGCAGGTCCGCGGGAGTCACATTGTCGAAGAACTGCAACGGGTTGGTCTCCAGTCCGGGGGAACCCATGAAGACGACATCGTCCGCGGCGGTGCCGCGCTGCAGCGCCTCGCTGGCCAGTGTCGATCCGTAGGAGTGGCCCAGCACGGTCAGGTGCGGGTCGGTGTCGCGCGAGCTGTCCAGGCCGTTGATGAACGACGCTAGTTCGGGTGCGTTGTCGTCGGCATAGTGGGCGCTGCCGGCCTGAGCCAGGTTGGCGGGCGGTTCGTAGCCGAGCCAGGCGACGGTCGCGACGGTTTCGTCGCTCTTGCCGGCGTTATCCAGCACCCGCTCGGTCTCGGTGCGCAGCCATTCGGATTGTTCGATATAGGTGGGCAGGTCATTGCCGGCATTCGGTTTGTCGTAGGGGACCGATCCGGTGCCGGGGACGTAGACGCTGACATGGTCGGCCGTGTCGACGTTGCCGGAGGCCACCGCCACCTTCGGATGTTCACCGTCGAAGTCCAGCACCAGCAGCTGGCGGTCCGGCTTGGACATCGCATCGTCGACGGCCGCGATGGTGCCGCGTTCCTCGGCGGTGAGGTTCGGATCCTTGCGCAACTGTGCCAGCCGATTCCGGTTCGCCTGATCGCGCGCGGTGCCGGGCACCCCGTCCAGATTGCCGACCCACTCGGGTTTCTCGGCGATGATGCGTGCCTGGTCCTGCGGGCTGAGACCGTCCCACCACTGATTGACCTCGGTATCGGTGGCGCCCTCGGGGGGCTTCAGCTCCTCGATATCGGGTCGGGTCGGCGTCTCGGTGGGCAACTCGCCGGATGTGCTCAGCGGAGTGGCACCGTGAATGCCCTCGGAGGTGGCCTGGTCAACAGCGCCGAACTGCGTCAGCATCGTCTTCAGCGCAGTGCTGTACGCGGCGGCGACCTCCGGTGTCATCGGCCCGCTGCCGGACGGTGCGACGGTGCCGTCGGCGCCGACGATCGCACCCAGCGCAGCGGCCTGGCTGGTGAGGTCGACGATCGCCTGGCGCAGCGGTGCCATGTTGGTACCGCCGCCCTCGAGCGTGGTCGCGATGGTCTGCAGGCGGTCCCGCAGCTCGGTCAACCGGGCGGTGTTCTGTTCACCCCGGGCTTGTGCTGCCCGCGACGCGGTGCCCTGCCAGCCGCCGGCCAGATCGCCCAGGGCGCTCCGCTGGCCGGCGATGAGGGAATCGACTTGGCCGATCTTGGTTTTCAGCTGCGCGGCCGCGCCGGACAACGCGTCGGGGCTGCTGGCAGCCACGACCGGGATCGTCAACGTCACCGTCTCACCCCCGGTCCCAGAAACCCCACCGAACACGCTAACACCGGGCGACCCGGCGATTCCGCACCGAATTTCGGACCGGACGCACGCCGCCTACGATGGAGTCATCATGACCGCACCGGGGCACACTCATGTCCAAATCCCGATCGCGGGGCTCGTCGACCTGGCGCTCACCTCGCCCACCTTCCTGGATCTGATCGACCGCGCCCAAGGCCGGCCCGACACGCTGGCGATGGTCGGTCCGGCCAGCGCGCGGCTGTTCACCGCCGCCGCGCTGGCTCGTACCGGTCCGTTGCTCGTCGTCACCGCGACGGGTCGCGAAGCCGATGACCTGACCGCCGAACTGAAGGCCGTTTTCGGGGAGGCCGTCGCGCTGTTCCCGTCCTGGGAGACGCTGCCGCATGAGCGGCTCTCACCCGGGGTCGAGACGGTCGGCGCCAGGATGTTGGTGTTGCGCCGGCTGGCCCGACCCGACGACGAGCATCTGGGTCCGCCGCTGCAGGTGGTGGTCACCACGGCCCGGTCGCTGATGCAGCCGATGCTGGCCGGCCTCGGTGAGATCGAGCCGGTGACATTGGCCGTCGGCGCCGATTCGGATTTCGACGAGACGATCGCGCGGCTGGTCGAGCTGGCCTACACCCGGGTGGACATGGTGGCCAAACGCGGCGAGTTCGCGGTCCGCGGCGGCATCCTCGACATCTTCCCGCCGACCGCCGAACACCCGGTGCGCGTGGAGTTCTGGGGTGACGAGGTGTCCGAGATGCGGATGTTCTCGGTCGCCGATCAGCGGTCCATCACCGAGATCGAGATCCACCGTGTCGACGCCGTGGCCTGCCGCGAGATCTTGATCACCGAACAGGTCAAGGAACGTGCGGCCCAGCTCGTCGACGCCCAGCCTCAGACCGACAACACCATCGCCGGATCCATCGGCGATATGCTTGCCAAGCTTTCCGAGGGCATCCCGGTCGACGGGATGGAGGCCCTGCTGCCGGTGCTGGAGCCCACCGAGCTGACGCTGCTGACCAGCCATCTGCCCGAGGGCACCCCGGTGCTGGTGTGCGATCCCGAGAAGGTGCGCTCGCGTGCCGCGGACCTGATCCGTACCGGCCGCGAATTCCTGGAGGCGTCCTGGTCGGTGGCGGCCATCGGTGGCGCCGCCCCGGTGGACGTCGAAGCGCTCGGCGGCTCGGGCTTCCGCGAGCTCGACGACGTGCGTGCCGGTGCGGCGCACTGGTGGACGCTGAGCCAGCTCAACGACGAATCGGCGGTCGAACTCGATGTGCGGCCCGCGCCGTCCGCCCGCTCGCAGCACGCGGTCGAGGAGATCTTCGCGATGCTGCGCGCCCACGTCGCCACGGGCGGTTACGGCGTCGTGGTCACCCCCGGCACCGGCACCGCGCACCGCGTCGTCGAGCAGCTCGCCGAAGCCGATACGCCCGCAACGTTGTTGCAGCCCGGCGCGCAGCCGGTCGCCGGTGTGGTCGGGGTGCTCAAGGGGCCGCTGCATGACGGTGTCGTCATCCCGGGCGCCAACCTGGTGATCATCACCGAAACCGATCTGACCGGTAACCGGGTCGCCGCCACCGACGGCAAACGCCTTGCCGCCAAGCGTCGTAACGTCGTCGACCCGTTGGCGCTGACGGCCGGTGACCTGGTGGTCCACGATCAGCACGGCATCGGCAAGTTCGTCGAGATGACCGAACGCGTCATCGGTGGCGCCCGGCGGGAGTACCTGGTGCTCGAATACGCCTCGGCCAAGCGCGGCGGCGGTACCGACAAGCTGTACGTCCCGATGGACTCACTCGATCAGCTGTCGCGCTACGTCGGCGGTCAGGCCCCGACGTTGAGCCGGCTCGGTGGCAGCGACTGGACCAACACCAAGACCAAGGCGCGCAAGGCCGTTCGTGAGATCGCCGGCGAGTTGGTGTCGCTGTACGCCAAGCGGCAGGCCGCACCGGGCCACGCCTTCGGCCCGGACACCCCGTGGCAGGCCGAGATGGAGGATGCGTTCGGGTTCACCGAGACCATGGATCAGATGACCGCCATCGCCGAGGTCAAATCCGATATGGAGAAACCGGTCCCGATGGATCGGGTCATCTGCGGTGACGTCGGCTATGGCAAGACCGAGATCGCGGTGCGCGCGGCGTTCAAGGCGGTGCAGGACGGGAAGCAGGTCGCGGTGCTGGTGCCCACGACACTGCTCGCCGATCAGCATCTGCAGACCTTCAGCGCGCGGATGGCCGGTTTCCCGGTCACCGTGAAGGGACTGTCGCGGTTCACCGATCCGGCCGAATCCAGGGCCGTGCTGGACGGAATGGTCGACGGCTCGGTCGATGTCGTGATCGGCACGCACCGGCTGCTGCAGACCGCGGTCCGCTGGAAGGATCTCGGCCTGGTCATCGTCGACGAGGAGCAGCGTTTCGGCGTCGAGCACAAGGAACACATCAAGAGCCTGCGTACCCATGTCGACGTGCTCACCATGAGCGCGACCCCGATCCCGCGCACCCTGGAGATGAGTCTGGCCGGCATCCGCGAGATGTCGACCATCCTCACCCCGCCCGAGGAGCGTTTCCCGGTGCTGACCTACGTCGGCCCGCATGATGACAAGCAGGTCGCCGCCGCGCTGCGCCGCGAACTGCTGCGTGACGGGCAGGCGTTCTACATCCACAACCGGGTCAAGTCGATCGACCAGGCCGCCGCCAGGGTGCAGGCGATGGTGCCCGAGGCCCGGGTCGTGGTGGCGCACGGTCAGATGGCCGAGGAGACCCTGGAGAAGACCGTCGAGGGTTTCTGGAACCGCGAATTCGACATCCTGGTGTGCACCACCATCGTCGAGACGGGCCTGGACATCTCCAACGCCAACACCCTGATCGTGGAACGGGCGGACACCTTCGGCCTCTCCCAGCTGCACCAGCTGCGCGGCCGGGTCGGGCGCAGCCGGGAACGCGGATACGCCTACTTCCTGTACCCGCCAGAGGTTCCGCTCACCGAGACCGCCCACGACCGGTTGGCGACCATCGCCCAGAACAACGATCTGGGCGCCGGGATGGCGGTGGCCATGAAGGATCTGGAGATCCGCGGGGCGGGCAACGTGCTGGGCGTCGAACAGTCCGGGCACGTCGCCGGTGTCGGGTTCGACCTCTACGTGCGGCTGGTCGGTGAGGCCGTCGAGGCCTACCGTGCCGCCGTCGACGGGAAAACCGTTGTCTCGCAGGAGGAACAGAAGGACGTCCGGATCGACCTGCCGGTCGATGCGCACCTGCCACCCGATTACATCGGTAGTGACCGGCTACGTCTGGAGGCTTACCGCCGGTTGGCCGCCGCCTCGGACAATGCCGGAGTGGCCCGCGTCATCGACGAACTCGTCGACCGCTACGGACCGCTACCGGAGCCCGCGCAACGCCTGGTCGCGGTGGCCAGATTGCGGTTGCTGTGCCGCGAGTACGGGGTCACCGAGGTGTCCACCGTCTCGGATTCCACCCTGAAGGTATCGCCGTTGACGCTGCAGGATTCCGGTCAGCTGCGGCTCAAGCGCATCTACCCGGGTTCGGCGTACCGGGCTACCACCTCGACGGTCCAGATCCCGATCCCGCGGGCGGGCAGTGGGGTCGGTGCGCCGCGCATCCGCGATCTGGATCTGCTGCAAGCGGTGGCGGGGATGCTGTTGGCGCTTGACGGCCGAGCGGCCGATGAGGTCGACATCACCGGCGGCACAGCAACATCCGAGCCAGGAGTGGACCGGTGACGACGGTCGTCCTCGTCGATCCGCGCCGGCCGTCACTGGTGCCGGTGGAAGCCGTCGCACTGCTGGTCGGCGAGGTTGCCTACACCGAGGAGATGCCGATCAAGGTGCCGTGGTCGCTGCCTTCGGCCCGCCCGTACCTGCCCAGCGCGTCCGATGAGGCCCCGGTGCTGCTGTCCTCGGATCCCGAGCATCCCGCAGTGAAGGCAAGTCTGGCCGCCGGGGCCACCCTGATCGCGGCACCCGGCCCGCAGGTCGGGGAGCGGCTGGTCGACGCCGTGGCCGTCATGGACCGGCTGCGCACCGACGGCCCGTGGGAGAGTGAGCAGACCCACGACTCGTTGCGCAGGTATCTGCTGGAGGAGACCTACGAGTTGTTCGACGCGGTCCGCAGCGGCGACCTCGACGAGCTGCGCACCGAACTCGGAGACGTGTTGCTGCAGGTGTTGTTTCACGCCCGCATCGCCCAGGATGCCCCCGCCGGTGCCTTCGACATCGACGACGTCGCCGACGCGCTGGTGCGCAAGCTCGGGCACCGTGCGGCCGGGGTGCTCGCCGGTGAGTCGGTCTCCCTGGAACAGCAACTGGCCCAGTGGGAGGAACGCAAGCGCACCGAGAAGGTGCGCGCCTCCTGCATGGACGATGTGCCGACCGGGCAGCCCGCCCTGGCGTTGACCCAGAAGGTCCTCGAACGGGTCGCCGGTGCCGGCCTGCCCGACGATCTGGTGCCCGCGGGGCTGCGGCAGGTGCAGATCGGTCCGGACACCGACGCCGAAAACGCCCTGCGCACCGCGGTATTGGAGTTCATGGACACCGTGCGTGCCGCCGAGAAGAACGTGCTGGCGGCGCGCGGTGGCGCGCCGATCGGGGACACCCCGCCGGAGCCGATCGGTGCCGACGAATGGCGTGCGCACTGGCCCACGTAGTCATGACGCCGAATCTGAAGTAGATCGCGAGATCTGCGCGCAGAGGCGCCATCTACTTCAGATTCGACGGTCAGCTCAGGCCAGCAGGGCGCGGCTCATGACGACGCGCTGGATCTGGTTGGTGCCCTCGTAGATCTGCGTGATCTTGGCATCACGCATGAACCGCTCCACGGGGAAATCCACGGTGTAACCGGCGCCGCCGAACAGCTGTACCGCATCCGTGGTGACGGCCATCGCGATATCGGAGGCGAAACACTTCGACGCGGCCGAGATGAAGTTCAGGTCGGGCTCGCCCCGCTCGGCCCGAGCCGCCGCGCTGTAGACCATGAGTCGGGCGGCCTCCACCTTCATCGCCATATCGGCGAGCATGAACTGCACCCCTTGGAACTCGCTCACCGATTTCCCGAACTGTCGACGGTCCCGGGTGTAAGCGATCGCCGCGTCGAGGGCGCCCTGCGCGATTCCGACCGCTTGGGCGCCGATTGTCGGACGGGTGTGGTCCAGCGTGGCCAAGGCTGTCTTGAAACCGGTGCCGGGCTCCCCGATGATCCGGTCACCGGGAATTCGGCAGTTCTGGAAGTGCAACTCCACAGTCGGTGAACCCTTGATCCCCAGTTTGCGCTCCTTGGGGCAGACGGTGAAACCTTCGTCATCGCGATGCACCATGAATGCCGAGATGCCCTTGGCGCCTTTGTCCGGGTCGGTCACCGCCATCACCGTGTACCAGGTCGACTCACCACCGTTGGTGATCCAGGCCTTGGTCCCGTTGAGGAGCCAGTCGTCGCCGACGGGTTCGGCGCGGGTCTTCATTCCGGCGGCATCGGAACCGGCTTCTCGTTCGGACAAGGCGTAGGAGGCCAGCGCCCCGCCGACCAGGTCGGGCAGGACCGTTTTCTTCAGTTCCTCGCTGCCCCGCAAGATCAACCCCATGGTCCCCAGCTTGTTGACCGCGGGAATCAACGATGCCGAGGCATCGACACGGGCCACCTCTTCGATCACGATGCAGACCGCCACCGAATCCGCGCCTTGGCCGCCGAACTCATCGGGCACGTGCACGGCATTGAAACCCGCAGCCGCCAATGCCTCCGACGCCTCGCGTGGGAACCGAGAGTCTTGGTCGCATTCGGCGGCGTAAGGGGCGATCTCTCTTTCGGCAAGCCCTCGGATCACCGCCCGGAGTTCCCGGTGCTCCTCCGGTAGCTGAAACAGATCGAATGACGACTTGCCTGACACGCTCTTCTTCTCTTCTCTGTCGGTGGTGGCCGGCGCCGGCGGGGACTATCCCTTGATGCGGGTGGAGTAACCTCGCCACTCGGCATCGCGAAGCTCGTTCTTGCGAACTTTGCCTGTCGATGTCTTGGGCAGGGCATCGACGAACTCCACCGCGCTCGGTGCTTTGTACGCGGCGATATGCGACCTGACATGTGCGATGAGATCGCCCTCTTCGAGGCGCTTCGCGTTCTTGGCCACCACGAACGCCTTCGGTCGCTCGCCCCACTTGTCGTCGGGTGTGCCCACCACGGCCGCTTCGAGTACCGCAGGGTGCGAGAGGATTGCGTGCTCCACCTCGATGGTCGAGATGTTCTCACCGCCGGAGATCACGATATCCTTCGCGCGGTCCCGCAGTTGGACGTATCCATCGGCATGCATGACACCGAGATCGCCCGAATGGAACCAGCCACCCGTGGTGGCTTTACGGGTGCCCTCCTCGTCGTCGTAGTAGCCTTTCATCACCCCGTTGCCGCGCATCACGATCTCGCCCATCTCCTTGCCGTCGGCGAGCACGTCGACCAATTCACCTGTCGGAGACAGCTCTTCGCGAACAACCCGGACGCGCTCACCGGTGATGAGTCCGACTCCTTGTCGTGCCATCAGTTCGGCCTGTCGGTCATCGTCGTATTCGGCCCATTCGGGTTGCGGTTCGCAGACGCTGTAGGGGCCGTAGGTCTCGGTCAGCCCGTAGACGTGCACGATGGTCGCGCCCAGTTTCCGGATCGCGGCAATGATGGTGGGGCTCGGCGGGGCACCTCCGTTGGAGATCGTCAGAGGGGTGCCCAGCGGATGAGACTGCTCGGCATGGGCGAGGATCGTGAGAACCGTTGGGGCTCCGCTGAGGTGAGTGATGTGATGCTCGTCGATTGCCGTCCACACCGTCTCGGCGCGGACCGCCCGCAGGCAGAAGTGGGTGCCCATGGCGGCGGTGACACCCCATGTCGCGCACCAGCCGTTGCAGTGGAACATGGGCAACGTCCACAGATACTTGGTCGACTGGGTGAACCCGGAATGGTGTATGCCGCCGAGCGCGCAGAGGTAGGCGCCGCGGTGGGAGTACATGACTCCCTTGGGTCGGCCGGTGGTACCCGAGGTGTAGTTGATCGATATCGTGCGAGTCTCGGCATCGATCTCCCAAGGCATATCGGCGCCGTCTGCCCGCGTCAGGAACTGCGGGTAGCCGATCGATGGCGCGGCCGCCGATGTCGTGCCGTCGACCGCCGGTAGTTCGACCCATTCCTCGACCCCGGTGAAGTCGGGGTGAGCGGTGTCGAGTCCGCTCAGGAGATCTCTGTCGCCGAACATGATTCGGGCCCCGGAATGCCGGCAGATGTAGCCGACCTCATCGGGTGCGAGCCTGGTGTTGATGGCGACCAACACTCCTCGTGCCAGCGGGATCGCGTAGTGGGCTATCAACATCTCCGCCGAGTTGGCGGCCAGGACGGCGACGCGCTGGCCGTCGATGACGCCGGACGCTTGTAACGCCTTGGCCAGTTGTTGCACTGCGGCGGCGAATTGGCGGTAGGTCCACCGGCGCTCGCCGTCGACGATCGCAATTTTGTCCGGCATGACATCGCTCGCACGTTGCAGGAAACGGACCGGGGTGAGGGTGGCGTCAAGTCCTGCCATGGTGTTCTCCTCCAGATGAAGACGCTGTCGGCTGTATCGCGACAAGATGAGATGTGGATCAGTAGGCTTGTTCGAGAACGCTCTTTGTGGTCGCGTCGGCCCATTCGGGTGCCGGATCCGTGCTGGCCGGCAGCTCCAGCAGACGGCAAGCGCTTGTCGCGGCGTCACCCGGCCATCCCACGATATGAGCTTTGTCGAGTCCGAAATGCCGCATGGTCGCGGTGATGCACCCCTGCGCCAGATCGTGTTCGGCCACGGCAGCGGTCCTGTCGGCCTGGCCCTTGCGCAGATAGATCAGCATCCCACCGGTGCTTTCCACCCGGTCGCGGTAGCCGTCGAACAGTGATTTGCAGTCACAGCGCGGCCCGAACGGATCGCGGTGGCCACATTCGCCGACCACGTACAGCGAGGGCACCCGCCGCGCCGGCAGACGCCCCACCATGACCGTGTGTCGGGCGCCGGTCAGTTCGTCATCGAAGTCGATGACACGGGTTGATCTGCAACGGATCTGCCGGCCGGACGGGGTGATGCGCTCGACGCGCCCCGCCTTTCCCGTGCCGTGATGGATGAGGTGGACGACGAGGTCCTCGACGGTGACCAGCGTGATGCCGTGCTCACGGGCGAAAGCGACCGATCGGTCGCCACACAGCAGGCGCCCACTGTGTTCGTCGAGCAGCGTCGCCGTCAGCGCCAGCGGTACCAGTCCCGCACTGGCGCATAGATCGATCGCGGCTTCGGCTACGGCACGTCGCTGCAGCACACCGTGATCGGCCGCCCTGATCGGTATCACGTGCCCGGGCCGGACCAGGTCCTCGGCTCGCGTCTGGGGATCGGCCAGTACCCGACCGGTATGTGCGCGATCGACGGCGCTGATACCGGTGCCGATGCCCACAGCCGCATCCACCCCGACGGCGAATACTGGCACGTTCGGACTCTGTCTCTCCGTCGGCACCATGGGCGGTAGGCCCAGTGCATCCGCGTGGCTTGAGTGCATTGCGGCGCAAAGGAATCCCGAGGTGTGCCGAATCGCCCATGCCGTCCATGCGGGTGTTGCCATGGCCCCCGCCAGCACGACATCGGTCAGCTCCTCACCCGGGCGACCGTGGCTGAGCAGGACGGGGCGGCCCAAGGCGAGGTCACCGGCTGCAGTAATGACCGATAGGCTCGTCGTTGTCATGACGCGTCGGCCGCGATCAGGCTGTGATAGCGACTGTCCTGAAATACCAGGGGAGCGCTCGACTCGTTGATGCCCGCGAAGTCCACCTGCATGATGACCACATCGTGGTCGCCGGCCGGGATGGCGGTCGAGATGCTGCAGTCGAACCAGGCTGCGGCGTCGTGAAGAAGAATGGCCTGCGAATCCGTGCTGTACCAGGACAGGCCGCCGAACCGGTCGGCGTTCTTCGCCGAGAGCTGGCGAGAGGCCGCCTGATGTTTCGAGGACAGCACCGAGACGCCGAGGTGATCCCCGCCGGAGAGCACCGGCCAGGTGGTTGACGTGTGTTGGACACAGACCGAGACGAGCGCCGGATCCATCGAGACCGGCACGAATGACGTCGCGACGATGCCGACAGGTTCGCCTTCCCGTAGCGCACACAACGCGGCGACACCGGTGGGGTAACGACCGTAGAGTCTGCGCAGTCTGGAGATGTCCAAAGCGGGGTCTCCCGTTCGGACGGGTTCGAGATTGTTCACGGCACGGCACCTTTGCTGTTCGGGCCAAGTGTTTTCCGGTCGGATGGCTGCCGGTGGAGGTCAGGCGCCACGTTCGCGCGCATAATCGGCGATCAACGCCGAGACCGTCTCCAGGCAGGCGGTCCCGATCGCCGCGCAGGATCCGGCCGGATCGCCGAGTATGCCGTTGGGCGAGACCGAGTGAACTCCGTTTCGCATGGCCGCGTCCACGATGGTGCGGTCGGTGCCGACGGGGCGTCCGGGCGCGAACCGCTCGCTGCGCACCTTGCCCGGATCCAGCACCAGCATCACCGAGGTTTCGGCGATGTCTGCGTGCCCGCCGACATTGTCACCCATTCCGGCGACCCGCGCCGCGCAGAGTCGCCAGGAGTCCAGTATCGCCGCGGCATCGGTGAACACGATGACAGTCAACGGAGCCAGTTGCTGCTGGAGACGGGACTCGAAATCCCGCATCACAGAGTAGTTTCCGATGTGCCCGGAGAACAGGATGACCCGCTCGAACCCGTGCTGGGCGAGATGGGCCGTGTAATCGACACAGATCGACTCCAGCGTCGACGCTCGAAGGGACAGCGTCCCGGCGAATTCCAGATGATGCGGTGAGTATCCGACTCTGACGGTCGGAAGCACCAATGCATCACCGAGCCGGCGGGCGATCAGAACGGCGAGCTCGTCTGCATGATCGGCATCCACGGACAGCGGGAGATGGCCGCCGTGTTGTTCGATTGCGGCCAAGGGCAGGATCGCCGTGCGGTATCCCGCCGCCACGGCATCGCCGATCTCCGGGCTCGTGAGGTACTCGATGCGTACTTCCCCACCCGGGGTTGTGTCGATGCTAGGCACGGTCGCCCCCGATGAAGCGCGCCTGGCCGGCGATGACGTCGTGTTCGCTCCCGTCGTACATCTCGTCGACGAGGTCGGCGAACGAGGCAACCACATTGGCGCGGCGGATGGTGCCCTTGAGCGTGAGCTCACCCGCTTCGGGCGACAGTTCTCGCGGAATCACCCGGAAGTCCTTGATCTGCAACGGTCGGGAGAGTTCAGCGTTGACTCCCTCGATCCAGCGGCGCAGCAGGATATCGCGCTCATCGGCGCTCATCGACCGGGTTTTCGCGCTGACGGCCAGCAGTGCAGTGAGGTACTTGCGTCCCTCACCCACCACGATGGCTTCTTCCAGCAGCGGACTGGATTTCAGCTTCACCTCGATCGGCTGCGGGCTGACCGATTTACCGCCGCTGGTCTTGATCAGGTCCTTGGACCGGCCGATGATCTTCACCTCGGCATCTGCGTCGAATTCGACGAGGTCCCCGGTGCTGTACCACCCGTCGTGTACCGCTTCCGATGTTGCCTGTGGGTCGTTCCAATAACCGGTGAACAGACTCGGCGTGCGCACCTGCAGCTCACCGTCGGGGGACACACGCACCGCCCAGCGCGGATCCGGCATGTTCTTGCCGATGGTGCCGGGTCTGGGAAAGGTCCGGTCCCACTGGGCAAGGACTGCACCGCAGGTCTCCGTCGTGCCGTAGAGCTCGCGCAGATCGAGGCCCCACATGTGCCACAGCGCGGCCACATCGGGGGACATGCTGCCCGAGGCGGTCCAGCTGACGCTGATCCGGTCCATTCCGACCCTCGCGCGCAGCGGCAGGAACACTGCCCTCAGGCAGATGCCATAGAGCACATCGAGGTATCGGGGCGGCCGGCGATCTGCCCATCTGTGTGCGCCGACGCGTCGGGCGATCTGCATTGCCGCCGCGTACTTGATACCGAAGAACCGTCCCGAATGTGTGACCGTCTGCAGAACCTCGCTGGCCAGCTTCTCGTGCATGCGGGGCGGCCAGACCACGGCGGTCGGGCGCACCCCGGTGAGGGCGGGCAAGCGCTGTTCCATCGTGCAGTAGGTGATCACGAGCTTGGTCATGATCGGTGCGAAAACCCCCATGAGGGCGGGAGCTACGTGTGACAGGCCGAGGAACCCGACGAGGTCGTGGCGGGTGCGACCGATATCCGGGTACGTCATTGCCACAGCCAGCACCGAGTACTGCAGCGTGCGGTGGGTGTGCACGACCCCCTTGGGAATTCCGGTGGACCCCGATGTGGAGAACAGGACCGCTGGTTGGTCGATATCGCCGTCCGCCACCAGATCGGCGAACCGGGTGGGCTCGGCGGCTGCCCGCGCCCCGCCGGCAGCGAGGAGCGAATGCCACCCGCTGACCGAGACGTTGTCGGGCATGCCTGCGGGCTGTGTCTCGAACCCGATCACCGCGCGCAGGGTGTCCAGCCGGGGCGCTATCGCGGCCACCTTTTCGAGAGCAGGTTGGCCTTCCGCGAAAACCGCCGACACGCCGCACGTTTCGAGTACCTGTGCGAGCTCCTGTTGCGAGCTTGTCGGATACACCCCGACCAGAACGGCGTTCACGCTGAGGATGGCCAATGCGGCCACCACCCACTCAGCGCGCGCCGACGACATGATGGCTACCCGGTCACCCGCACCGACTCCGACACTGTCCAGTTCGAGCGCGACCCGACGCACGGAGTCGGCGTACTCAGCCCAGGTGGTGGGCTGTTGGGCACCTGATTCCCAGGTGTAGAAGGCGACCGTGTCGGGCTCGTGTCGGGCTCGGTCGTGCAGCAGCTGGGCGAAGGTTCGTGGCACCGCCTCGAACCGCGACACGTCGCGGAGTACCGGTACCGGGTGCGATGAAGCGGGAGTATCTGATGCCATCAAAGTGATTCCTCTGCCGGCCGCTCGACATGCGGCTGTGATGTGGCTGCGTGCGTACGTGCTCGATTGCGCTGGACGCTCCAACCCCCGCGCAGGGCGCGGGCGACGGGATCGTCGAAATAGGCGGCGGCGTCGTCCAGGGTACGGCGCAGAGACTTCTCGTCCTGGGCGTCGTCCGGACCGTTCACGCTGCGCTTGAGTGCGCGGTAGAGTACGGGCGCCTTGGCTGCTGCCTCCTGGGCGACGGCGACGGCGGACGGTAGCAGCTGTGCTGAGCCGACGATCGTGTCGACGAGACCGAGTGCGGCGGCGCGCTGCACACCGAAAAGCTCGCCCGACAACAACATCGCGCGGGTGGTGCGCACCCCGAGGATCTGGATGGCGCGCTGGATGCCTTTGTCGGCCGGGAGGAGTCCGTGCTTGATCTCCGGGAAGCCGAACTGTGCATGCTCGACCGCCAACACGGTGTCGGCGAAGAGTGCGATCTCGACGCCGCCGCCGACGCAGTACCCATTGATGGCACCGATCACCGGACGAGGATACCGGTCCAGCACCGTCAGCAACGAGTGGAAATCTCGCATCCGTCCGTCGATCTGATCGGCAGCGACCCCTTCGAGTTCTTTGATATCGCCTCCGGCGCTGAAGAATCGCTCGCCGTGGCCGGTGAGGACCACCGCGGGGGCGTCGGCAGATGTGGTGAGCCTGGCGAAAAGGTGCGTCAGTTCACCGATGACGGAGCGGTTCAGTGCGTTGGCCGGCGGGCGGTTCAGCGTGACCACGAGCACCCCGTCGTGATCGTCGAGGGTGAGCCCGGTCAGTGGCATGTCCTCGGGACTGGTCATCGCTTGCTCAGCCGACGGTGGCGCGGTCGGTTGCGGCGGGTTGCACGCCCTGGCCACCGGCGGAAGGAAACACGGGCGTGCGCCCCTGACGGAAGGCTTGCCGAGCTTCGAGATAATCGGCTCCGGCGAACCCGAGGGTCTCCAGTGCCGCTGAGAGCTCCTGTTGAGGAAGCGCATTGGTGAGCCAACCGGTGTTCAACGAGCGCTTTGTCCAGCGGATGGCCTGTTGGGATCCGCGTGCCAGGTCGTCGGCGATCGCCAGCGCGCGATCCAGCACGGCCTCGGGGCGTTCGGTGATGCTGACCAGCCCGATGCGCTCGGCTTCTCGTCCGGTGAGCCGTGTCGAGGTCAGCTGGTAGTACTTTGCTTTGGCCATCCCGACCAAGAGTGGCCAGATCAGTGAGGAGTGATCACCGGCGACTACTCCGACCCGGGTGTGGCCGTCCATCAGGATTGCATCCTCGGCCGCGACGCTGATATCGGCAAGCAGTCCCATGGATAGGCCCCAGCCCACGGCGGGCCCGTTGATCGCGGAGATGAGCGGTTTGTCCATGTTGAGCAGCGCGGAAAGCCGACGCCGTTCCACCTCCATCAGTGCGATGGCGTCATCGAGGCTCGGGTCCGGCTGCGAAACATCCATCCCCGTGCAGAATCCGCGGCCGGCGCCGGTGATGACGGCGACTTTGGTCAGGGGGTCACGGTCGATATCGATCCAGATATCAGCCATGTATTCGAACATGGGCATCGTCAGGGAGTTCAACTGATCCGGGCGATTCAGCGTGATCAGCAACACCCCGTTGGGCTTTCGCTCGATCAGGATCTCATCGGGGTAACGACTGTAGATGTCATCGGTTGCTGTCGTGTTCATCGGCTTTCTCCAACCTGGATGGTGTTGCCGTTCATGGCATGTGCAGATGTGAACGCTTCGAGCTCGGCGTAGTGAGCGGGCCGCAGGCCGCGGATGTCATCCAGGATTGCCTCGGCGGGACGAACCACGGCACGTGGGTTCTTGAACTTCGGGATGACGTACTTGCCGAAAAGCTCGATCGACTTCATCAATTCGGCGTGCGGCAGGCCGTCGATGCGCATGACCAGGGCATCGGCACCCAGATCCACATACCGCTGCACCTGCGCGATGCAGTCGTCGGGATCCCCGACGATGAAACCGGCCGAGTCTTCGAACATGTAGCGCTCATCGCTGAAATCGATGTTCTTGACCGCGCCCATGTACTGGTAGTCCGCCGAGAGCTTCGACAAACGCTCATAGGCGTCTGTCGACAGTGCGACCGTTTCGGTCAGGTGGCGTGCCCACCGATGGGCCTCTTCGCGCGTTTGCGCGCAGTGCATGCCGCCGGCAACGGCCACCAGTTTTTCGGCCTGTAGGGGATAGGTGTGGGTGGCGGCGGCAAGTGCCTCGTCATAGATGCCGAGCATGTTCTCCAGGAAATCGAATCCGAGGTAGAATCCACCGACGATGGCGCCGACACCGAGTTCGGCTGCAGCTCTTACGGATTCGGGGCTGCCGGCGGCCATGTGAATCGGTGGATACGGCAGTTGAATGCCCCTGGGGACCAGTCCGCGCGGCGGAATCTTGTAGTGCTCGCCGACGAAGGAGAAGATGTCGTTGTGTAACGCGCGGCGGATCACCTCGAGGCCTTCGAGCTGCTGCGCCTTGTTCTCGGCCGGCGACACTTCGAACGCACGCAGGGCGAGGGTGGTGTTGCCCCGGCCGACACCGAGCTCGACCCTGCCGTTGGACAGGATGTCTTCGGTCGCCAGTCGCTCGGCGACCCGGAGTGCGTGGTTGATGCGCGTCGGCAACAGTGTGACCAGGTGGACGAATCTGATCCTGCTGGTCAGCGCCATCAGGTAGGGGTAGATGACCTCGGGTGCGGACGTGGTGGCCGTGCCGATTGCCACGTGCTGCTCCGATGTGCCGAACGCATCGAAACCCACTTCCTCGGCCAGCAATACCTCGTCGATCAATTCCCGGTAGCGATGCTCGTGAGTGTGGCCCGGCGCCGTCTCGGCTTCGCTCATGAAGATGAACCGCATCGTTGGATCCTTCCGCGTGTGAGTGATCATTAACCTAAATCCAGCGGTCCCGTCTGTCAATGGCGAAAGCGTGAAACGGGGCGGTGTGGCGTGGCAAAGAGTCGCATATAGGCAGCTAAAAGCCCATTTATGTAATGCAATCGAAACATCCTGGCCGGGTGTGAGCGCAGTCGTCTCGGGCCGGGGCTCGCGGCGATTGATGTTAATGCGTGTTAACGTGTGTCACGCGATGACATCGTCGAGGAATGCTCCCGCGACGCAGAGTGGGAGTCGAAAGGGATTCGGGGCACCCACGATGCGGAGCATCGGTGTTCCCGGGGTTACCGTGTGGAGCTATGACATCTGAGAAGGTGGCAGCCGAAGCCACCGCGACCGATTCGCCGCGGCGGGAGAAGCTGCTTGCGGTTGCCGCAGAATTGTTTCTGCACAACGGCTACGACTCGGTCACCGTGGACATGATCTGCGCGAAGGCCGGCATTTCCGGCCCCGCGCTCTATCGGCATTTTCAGAACAAGCAGGCGCTGCTCATCGCGGTGGTGGAAAAGGACCTGAAATCGCTTCATCGGTTTGCGCGCGCGACGGTGGAGTCCCAGCCTGATCCGGCGACGGCCCTGGCGATCATGGTCGAGCATCACATCTTGTCCGTCATCGACGCGCCGCCGACCCCGTTGATCTTCCACAAGAACGAACACGCGTTTCCCGAGGCGGATCGCCGCCGGATCCGCCGTGAGATGAATCTCTATGCCGAGGAGTGGATCTCGACGGTTTCCCCACTGCGGCCGGACCTGTCCGAACCACAGGTTCGCCTGCTCACCCAGTCCGTGTTCTCCATGCTCAATGCGGTGTCCACCCTGAACAAGGGTCTCGACCACGGGGCCATCGTGTCGACGATGTCCTACGCGGCGATTCAGGCGCTCACCGCAATTCCGTAGAGCGGCGCTACCGGAGGTCGGGACGGCGCTCGGGAGTCTTCGGCGTGCGTACCGCCAGGACAAGGGCCAGGACCGCGATCGCCAGTGTGCCCGATGCGGCCCACGATATACCGAATGCGTTCCAACTCGGCACCGCATCCGGTTCCACGGTGAGTACAGCACCGGATACCTGGGCGCCGACGGTCCCCGCAACGGCTTGAATCGCGAAGTTCAATCCGTTGAATTGCGTGACTTTTTCGGCTGGGACGCCATTGATGACAAGGTTCAGGGATTGGGTCATCGCGACGCTCAGCCCGAAGTTCACGGCCAAGGTGGCGATGAAGATGACCGTGATGCTGCCGCTTTGTCCCAGCATGAGCATCACCAGTGCGCCTGCGATGATCGCGACCGGACCGATCGCCGACGGGATTCGGGAACCGATGGCTCTGTCCAGGGCGGAAATGAACGGGGCGGTGAGGCCTATCAGCATCGCCGACACCAGCAGCAGAGCGGTCACCGTTGCCGAGGCACCGAGCCCGTAGCCGGTCGATGCGGGCAACTGCATCTGCATGGGAACACAGAACAGAATCGCGTTGATGCAGTAGCCGGCCAAGAACATCAGCCCCGATGCGGCCACCACGGTGAAACTGCGCATCAACCGGAGATCGACGAGTGGTTCGTCAACGGCCAGTTCGACGAGGACAAAGAGAAAGAGTGTGACAACCCCGGCGCCGAGCAGGAGGAAGAATCCGGATGACAACCAGCCCCACGCGGGTGCGAATGTCAACGCGAGCAAGACAGCCGCGAGGCCCAAGGCCAGCAGCGCGCCGCCTGCCAGGTCCACCCGCGCCCGGTCGCGGCCGGTCCGCGGTGTAGGAGGGACCAGGAGCCAGACGGCGGTCATGCACCCCAGCAAGGCAAGGAACGGCACCCAGAACAACCAGCGATATGAGAGGTGATCGGCGATCGGACCGGCAATCATGGTTCCGGCCGCGGTGCTGCCGAAGATGGCGCCGACCATCAACCCGTTGGCATGCTTGGTCCTGGCTTCACCTTGCGTGTCCCGAATGATGCCGATGGCCAGTGGGGCGGTGCTCAGCCCGATGCCCTGGAGAAGCTGGCCCGCGATCAACATCTCGATGGATATCGACAGCGCCGATATCAGCGTACCCGCGGCGACGATCGCCAATACGCCCAACAATGCCCTGCGCTTGTCCCACACTTCGCCGAGCCGGCTCACGATCGGTGTCGCGATGGTTCCGGTCAGCAGTACGCCGGTGAGGACCCAAGAGATCGTCGAACTGGGCACGTGGAATTCGTTCTGCAAGATGGGCAGTGCCGGTGGTGTCACCGATTCGTTGAGGCCCTTGAATGCCGCGACGCACGAAACCGCCGTCGCGATGATTGCGCTTGCCCGTGCTCCGTTCGTATGGTCCGCGGTGCGCAGTTCACGTAGATGCATGAAGCTTGTCCTCGTCAGTCATGGTCATCGTCAGTCATGGTCATTGAGTTACGGGGTGAATGTGTCGGGCGGTCGACGCTGGAACCGCTGCGCCTGAGCGCGGCGTCGTCAGCGGCAGTGACGTGTCTGCTGTCGTGATGCTCCGGCGGTCGCTGACAACAGCGATCTGCCGAACCCGGACGAGATCATCGGGAAAGCTTGTTCAGGAACGCTTCTCGTCATATCGGCGCGGTCAACGATGCCTGGATGGGGATTGCATCGCTCGGATGGTTGCACCGTCACGGAGTGGCGCTCGTGGTCGAGACGTGTTCCGCGACTGCGGAATGTGTCGGCACCATGAGTAGGTGGGTCACGATGAGCTCTTTCCTCGGATGTGACGTAGCACTAACTTAGGGTCGCGGTGTGATGTTGTCAACACTGGGGTCGATCCTGGCGTCGAACAATGACTCCTGTCACCGAAATTGTGCTATTTAGCAGCTTGTTTCGCCGCTGAAGGGTGGTGGCTACGTCTGTACATGCAACATGTGGATCGCTTCGTTCGTGTTCCTCTGAAGTTAATACGCGTTAACTTTTGATCCACGTGGCCGGACGCGTGTCGGGCCCGGTGTCCAAAGCGCGACCTGGTGGGTCGATGGTGGACTGTCGTGGCATTGTGACAATCCCCGTAGGGGGACGGGCTCCGATGTTGCGCAGAATGCTCAAACCTCGCAATCGGTATTGTTCGGAGTGCGATCCCGTGGTCAACTGAAACACGATTTCTCGCAACGGATCCCGAAAAGATCCGCGACGACGAACAGCTACTGCGATGTGGCCCGACAGAGGGGCCGCGCACCTCTCACTTCCGGCCCGTCCCACGCACACCGATGTCTGGGTGGGTCCGGTCTCGATACACACAGGCAAGGATCACGATGATGAACGGTGTTCGAACGATCGACCCACCCATGTCGCTGCAGGCGCCCGTCGCCGTGGATCGAGAAGCTCTGGTGGAGATCGAGAAACGCGTCCTCTGGTTGTCGACGGCGATGGTTCATCATGCCAACCGCGTCCGTCCCAATTCCACGGGTCTGAAGGTCGGCGGTCATCAGGCATCGTGTGCCTCGATGGTGTCGATCATGACCTCGTTGTGGTTCGAACAGCTCCGGCCGGGCGACCGGGTCTCGGTGAAACCCCACGCATCGCCCGTTCTGCACGGCATCAACTATCTACTCGGTGAGCTGGCGGAGAAATACCTCGCCACGCTCCGGGAGTTCGGCGGCTTGCAGTCGTATCCGAGCAGGGCGAAAGACCCAGATCCGGTTGACTATTCGACAGGATCGGTCGGCATCGGCGCGACGGCGCCGATCTGGGGAGCGATCGCTCGGCGCTATGTGGACACCGTGTTCGGTGATGCCGGTACAGGTCGGCAGTACTCGCTGGTCGGCGACGCCGAGCTCGATGAGGGTGCGGTGTGGGAGGCGATCCTCGACACGTCGGTGGCCGAACTCGGCGAAATCGTCTGGATCGTCGATCTGAACCGGCAGTCTCTGGACCGCGTGGTGCCGAACATCGCGGCAGGCCGTCTGGAGGCGATGTTCTCGGCCGCCGGGTGGCAGGTGATCACCGTGATGTTCGGCAGACTCCTGGAGGACCTGTTCACGCGGGCCGGTGGCCGCGCATTACGCTCCCGAATCCTCACCATGCCCAACCCGGAATACCAGCGTTTGTTGCGCTGTGATGCCGCTGCGCTTCGGGTTCGTCTGCCCGGCAATGGTTCTGAAGCGGGCGAGATTGCGTCGTTGTTGGACGACCTCGATGACGACACACTTCTTCGGGCGATCCGGAATCTCGGCGGCCACGATCTCGACACGCTGCGTGGGGCGTACGAACAGATCGACGACACCCGACCCACCGTGATCATCGCCTACACCATCAAGGGACACCGGTTGCCCACCCAGGGTCACCCGCAGAACCATTCGTCACTGTTGACGATCGAGCAGTATGAACAGTTGGCGGCCGAACTCGGCATGGATCCTGCACACCCATGGGTGCGCTTCGATCCGGACAGCATCGCAGGTCGGGTCTGTGCTGCCGCTGCGCAGCGGTTGCACCGAGAGTCCGTCGAGTTGGTCACTGCGCCGGTCATTCCCGCGGACATCGGCCGCACCCCGGCCGGGGTGTCGACGACGCAGACCGCGCTGGGACGAGCGCTGCTCGACCTGTCCCGGCTGGCTCCGGATGCGGCCAAACGTGTGGTCACCGTCAGTCCGGACGTGTCGTCCACCACCAACTTGGCGGGCTGGTTGAACAAGGTGGGCGTGTGGTCGCCGAACGAACGGCGAAACTGGTTCGACGACGACGCCGAAACCATCATGCACTGGCGGGAGAAGCCCACCGGACAACACATGGAACTCGGTATCGCCGAGACGAATCTGGTCGGATTGATGGGCGAGCTGGGGGCCACCTGGAGTCGGTGGGGGCAGCCGCTGTTCCCGATCGGCGTGATGTACGACCCTTTCGTCGAGCGTGCCCTCGAACCATGGTCCTACGGCATCTACGCGGGCGGACAGTCGATCCTGGTCGGGACGCCGTCGGGGGTCACCCTCGCTGCCGAGGGTGGCGCGCACCAATCGATCAAGACCCCCTCGATCGGAATCGAGCAACCCGGCTGTGTCAGCTACGAGCCGGCCTTCGCGGTCGATGTCGAATGGACGTTGCTCGACAGTATTTCCCGGTTGGGCCGTCCGGACGGATCTTCCTCGTATCTACGCCTTTCGACGCGCCCCGTCGACCAGACTCTGGCCGGGGTTCCGACGGATCCGGCGGCGCGAGAACGGCGACGGCGTCAGGTTGTCGCCGGTGCCTATCCGCTCCGCCGGGCCGAGCAGCCTGCGGTCATGTTGGTCGGAGTGGGAGCGGTGATCACCGAGACTCTCGCTGCCGCCGATCGGTTGGCGGAGTTGGGTCTCGATGCCGACGTCGTATGTGTGACCAGCGCCGGGTTGTTGTTCGAGGCGGTGCAAGCGCGCCGCGGTCTGGCAGACGGGCCGTCGTGGATCCTGGATCAGGTGTTTCCGCCCGACAGGGCAGTACCCATGGTGACGGTGCTGGACGGGCACCCGCACACCTTGGCCTTTTTGGCAGGGATCAATCGTGTTGCGGCCGCGGCGCTCGGCGTCACACGATTCGGACAGGTCGGATCCCTCGACGATGTCTACCGCTATCACGGTATCGACACGGACAGCATGGTTCGCGCCGCGCTAGACCTCGTCGACTGAGAAAAGGGACCACAGGCATGCCCGATCCAGAAACCACCACCACGCTGGTGTTGCCGGCACTCGGCGATCACGTCAACGAGGTCACCATCACCCGGTGGCTCAAGAACGCCGGCGAACGCTTCGAGCCCGACGAGCCATTGCTCGAAGTGTCCACGGACAAGGTCGAAACGGAGATCCCCGCGCCGGGCGTTGGAACGCTCCTGGAGATCCTGACAGCCGAGAATGAGGTTGTCGAAATCGGGGCGGCGCTGGCCGTTCTGGCCGCATCCGAAGTCACGGATCCCGTTCCCGCGGCGACCGAGGTGATGCCGGCGCCGTCACCGGTGGTTGTCGATCCGCCACCATCGGTCGCGGTGGAGCCGGCCACGGCCTCGACGGTGCAGAAGCTGCCCCGAATTCGTCAGACGATCGCGCGGCGAATGCTGGAATCACTGCAGACCTCGGCACAGTTGACGACGGTGGTCGAGGTCGATGTCACCACCATTGCCTGGCTGCGCTCGCAGGAGAAGGAAGACTTCCACCGACGCGCCGGAGTGAAACTGTCCTTCCTGCCGTTCTTCGTCGCCGCCGCGGTGGAAGCGCTCGCCGAGCATCCGGTGCTCAACGCCTCACTCGACGCCGACTGCACCGAGATCACCTACCACGCCGACGTGCACCTGGGGATGGCAGTCGACAGCGACAAAGGGCTGATGGTTCCGGTGCTCCGCGATGCCGCGGCCTTGAGCCTCGTGCAACTGGCACAAGGCATTGCCGCGGTCGCGGAGCGAGTCCGGCTCGGCACGATACGACCTGATGATCTGTCCGGCGGCACCTTCACCATCACCAATACCGGCAGTCGAGGGGCACTGTTCGATACCCCGATCATCAACCAGCCGCAGTCGGCCATTCTCGGTGTGGGCGCGGTGGTCGATCGGGTGGTGCCGATTCGGCGCGAGACTCCTGAACTCGAGATCGGTGTGCGGTCCATGGCTTATCTGTCACTGTCCTATGACCACCGCACCGTCGACGGTGCCGATGCCGCCCGCTATCTGACGGCCGTCAAGGGTCGACTCGAGCGGGGCTTCACCGCCGATGATCTTCGGTGAACGCACGCGTCGACCGATCCCGCGCACTTCTCGACGGTCTGCTCAGGCCAGCAATCCCGAGCCCAGCCAGTCGCCCTCGTCCACCCCGGGGAGCATGGCGAAGGTCGCCGAACCCACCGTGGTGATCCACTGATTCATCGCGTCGGACTCGGCCAACCGTGCCTGCACGGGAATGAATTGGCGCACCGGATCGGCGAGGTAGGTGGCGAACACCAGCCCACTGTCGGTGGTCGCACCTGCTGGTGGCGGGTCGTCGTAGTTGTACGGCCTACGCAGGAACCGCTCATCGTCGTTGCGGTGATGTGCCAGCGCGATATGCGAATTCGGTGGGATCACCGGAATTCCGTTGACCCGGGCATCCAGATCGGGTACATCGCTCTCCCGGGTTCCGGTCAGTGGCGCCCCGGTGTCCAGCCGGCGTCCCACCGCGAATTCCTTGCTGGCGCGGTCGAGTTCGTCCCAGGTGTCCATCTCGGCGCGCACCCTTCGCAGCACCAGGATGGTGCCGCCGGCGAACCATGGTTGGGCTGCTCCGTCGTCCCATACGTAGCGGTCCAACTCGGCCGCGGTCCGTAGGTTCGCGGTACCGTCGACCTGCCCCATGACATTGCGCATCGTCGCCCCGGACACGTCGGCGCCGTGGGCGTTGCGGAAACCGCGCTGCCGCCAACGCTGCACCGTCATGGCGCGGACGTTCTTCAGTAGCACCCGGCTGGTGTGGGCGACCACCATCGGGTCGTCGGCGCAGATCTGCAACACGATGTCGCCGCCGACGAACCGTGGATCGAGCCGGTCGGTCCGGAACGCGGGCATCTCGATCGCCGTAGGGGGTCGCTTGTGCGCCATGCCGATTCGATCGAACACCGCAGGGCCGAGTCCCACGCTGACGGTGAGGCGGGCCGGGCGAAGCGCAAGTTCGGGTTCGGTATCGGCCAACGCCGGCCTGCCCTGGGTCAACCGCGCGGCGTCGGCGCTCCACAACCGCAGGATGGCGGTCAGCGTGTCGCGCAGGCTGCGGTGCGGGTCATCGCGCAGATCCAGCGCGACGAACAGCGCATGTGCCTGCGGCGGCGTATCGATCCCGGCCTGATGTGCACCGTGAAAGGGCTCCACCGTGCCGCCGAAACCGTCGACCGTCGCCGAATGTGCGGCGCTGCACTGCGTCAGCGCGGCACCGGCGGCCAAGGCGGCGGCGCCTCCGGTGAGGAGGCGCCGCCGGTTGACGTCAACCATGGCCGCCGTGGCCGGGTTGGTACTGCTCATTGGCGCCGGCGAAGTCACGCACCTGCGCGGTGACCGGCAGCGTCGACCCGTCCTCGAACTCGAGGGTGACGGTGACATCGCTGCCCGGTGACAACGGCCCGGTCAGGTCCATCAGCATGACGTGGTCGCCACCCGGTGCCAGATCATGGCTGCCACCCGGGGCGATCACGAATCCACCGGCCTTGGGGCGCATGGTCTTACTGCCCGCCGCGCCGGTCACCTCGTGCAGTTCCACCATGCCCGCCGCTGGCGAGGTGCCCGAGGTGATCCGCACCTCGGTGCTGCCGGTATTGGACAACGTGCCGAACAGCGCGGCCATCCCGCCGTCGGTACCGGCGGCCCACTGGTCGGTGACCGTCACGCGTTCGGCCATCGGGGAGTCCTTCGCGGCGGGGGAGCCGCACGCCGCCAGCAGCAGGGCCACGGCGAGGATGAGGGCCTTACGCATCGGCGTTCTCCTTCCGGGCCTTGGCCGCGCCCACGAGGACGTCGACCACGACGAAGCCGGCCAGCGAGAGCCCCAGCAGCGGCAGGAACCATCCGATGGCCACCGCGGCGACGACGATGGTGCCGATTGCCCACGGCGACAGTCGCTTCCACGTTCCACGCAATGGTGGTCTGCCCACTGCCCAACGGGATCCGCGGGTCGGGCGGCGCTGCCACCACATCCGGTAGCCGCCGATGATCACGGCGATAAGCGCAACCGCGACACCGAGCAGGATCAGTTGGTTGGCCAACCCGAACAGCAGACCCATATGGCCGCGGATACCCCAGTCGGCCAGCATGGCGACCACCGAATAGTCGCGCCAGTAGTCGATCTCGCTGCTGACCGTGTTGGTGGCCGGGTCGACCGAGGCCACATTGGTGGTCAGCCGGTAGGGCTTGTCCAGCTCGGCCACCCGCACCCCGTTACCCGCCTCGGTGGGCAGGGCCAGTTCGACGGGCTGGTGCACGCCGGCGGTCGCCGCCGCCTGCAGCACGGCCTCGTAGTCGATCGCACCGTTCGGGGTGGCGGGCATATCGGCGCCGTGCTGACCGTGGCCCTGGTGCTCACCGTGACCGGTGTGTCCGTCGGCGACCGCGGCGGCGGGATGCAGCGTGGTGTCCAGCACCGGTCGCTTCCAGTCCATCGCCGAGCGCAGCTCGCTGACATGCTCTCCGGCGTAGGTGGACCAAGTGATGCCGGTGGCGGACAGGAACAGCAGTCCGGCCAGCAACCAGACACCGGTGGCGCCATGGAAATTCATGGTGCGGGCGCGGCCTTTGCCGGTGCGGTCCACCCGCAGGATGCGGCCAGGCCGTCCCTGTCGTCGCTGTGCGGCGGCCTTGGTCAGCCACAGTGCGAGCCCGCCGAGGGCCACCACCCACAGCCAGGAGGCGGCTATCTCGCTGTACACGCGGCCGGGTTCGCCGAGCTGGAGGTGGCGGTGGAAGCCGTCGAGCCAGGTGCTCACCGGCAGGTAACCCAGCCAGGTGGCCTCGTCACCGAGGACACGACCGGTGTAGGGGTCCACGAACACCGACCGCAGCAACTCGGGGTCCAGTGCGGGGTCGGCGAACTCCACCCGGGTGGATGCGTCCGCGGCGGCCGGTGGCCGCATACCGGTCACGGTCAGCGCCGGGAATGCCTGCTGTGCGGCGGTGACCTGTTCGGCCAGCGGCAGTGCCTGCCCGGCCGGGGTGACGGTCAGGATGTCGGCGTAGACGATGCGTTCGATCGTCGGTGCCATGGCATAGAGGCCGCCGGTCGTCGCGGCGATCAGGATGAACGGCGCGATCAGGATGCCTGCATAGAAGTGCAGGCGAACCACGAAGGGGCGCCAACTTCTTCGGTTCTTGGCGGCGGGTGGTGGTGTGGTGTCGGTCGGGTCGATATCGACGGTGTCGTCGGGAATGGTCATGGCATGCCTTCGGCTGGAAACGACAGAGGGGTGTGCAGACGCACGCAGCGCGCCGTGACCGGGGACCGGTCACGGGCGTTTCGATTTGTCGGAGTCGTCGACCGTCAGGCGGTCGCGACGGCACCCCTCGGCGGGGCCCGCATACCGAGGCCCGGAGCCAGCAGAACAGATTGCGCGACAACGTTCTCGGTGCGTCGACGCGCCCGGTGTGCGGGTGCGGGAGCGTGCGCGGTGGCGAACAATCGCAGCCAGCACAGCACCGAAGCGCATACCCGGCACAGATGCTCGACGGCGGCGATCGCACTGCCCAGCAGCACCGCGGCCAACGCGTGCGCCGCGATCATCGACGGTGTCAGACCCATATCGCCGTGATGCCCGCCCGCCACGGTCAACACCAGGTGGCTCAGCAGTTGTGCGGCACCCAGCGCCAGCACCGGCACGATCACCCCGGCGTAGCGGCCGGCGACGGTGAGGCTGCCCGCGGCGGCACCAGAGGTGGCGCACACCAGCAGGGCGGCGATCAGGGCCGCCCCATGCGGGATGGTGCCCGCGGCGGCAGCGTGTGCACCGACGGTGGTGGCGGCGGCACTGATCCCGACCAGCACGGCGCGCACCCCGTGCGCGGGTGTGGTCGGAGTGCTCACCAGCGGGACTCTACTACGACGCCTAGTAGGTGTTCAGTCGACGAGCGTGTCGCCGAGGAAGCGGTCGGCGCCGGTCACTCCGGGAAGAACGAAAAAGAAGCCGCCGCCCACCGGCATGATGTATTCCTCCAGCGGCTCGCCCTTGAGACGCTCCTGCACGGTCAGGAATCCTTTCTGCAGACTCCGCTGGTAGGCGACGAAGGCCAGTCCCTGGTCCAGCCGCCCGGCGCCGTCGAATCCGCGCGAGTAGTTGAACCCACGGCGCAGGATCAGGTTCTCGTCGGTCTCCGGAGTGCGCGGGTTGGCCAGCCGGATGTGGGCGTTGAGCTTGATACGCAGACCGTCGGGGTCGGCGGAATAGTCCGGATCGTCGAATTCACCGGACATGCCCAGCGGTGCCCCGCTGACCTTGGACCGACCGATGAGCGCCTCCTGCTCGACGAGTTGGGTGCGGTCCCAGAACTCGACGAAATTGCGGATGATGCGCACCGCCTGATAGCTGCCCCCGACCGTCCACTCCGGCTCGCGACCGGGGCCGACATCATCGGGACCCACCCATACGTGGCGGTCCATCACGGCGCCATCGCTGACATCGAGGTTGGCGGTGCCGTCCTTGAAACCCAGCAGATTGCGCGGGGTGGTCGCCTCCGTACCGTCGTGGGATGCGGCCTTGCCGGCGCCGATGCCGCGGGCGTAGCCGTCGATCATCCACTTGAGCACCAGATCGCTGCGGGTGCGCCGCATGAGCTGACGCAACGCGAACTGCATGGTGTCGTTGTGGCCGGATTCGAAGATGATCGAGATGTCCCCGTGCGACAGCTTCGGATCGAGTCGATCGTTGGCCAGGAACGGCATGGTCTCCAGCTCGCGCGGCTTGCGATCGGCGAGGCCGAACCGGCCGTCGAACAGTGACGCGCCCACGCCGACCACGATCGACAGGTTGTCCGGGGGCGGATGTTCGCCGAGGATCCCGGAATCCACCGGCGGGTAGGCCGGGTCCCGCTGCTCCGGCGGGCGCCCGGCCATCAGACCGCGGATCTCGTCGGTCAGTTCCTGCAGTGTCGATTTCAGCTGCGCACGGTTCTTGGCATGCACGTTGAACGATGCGATCAGCCCCTGTTCGGGGATGGGCAGCGCGGTGATACCGGCCTGGTGCGCACCTTCGAATTCGACGAACCGCGCCGCGTCGACCGATGCGGCCTGTTCCTGGCCGCAACCCGCCAGGCCGGCCGCGCCGACGGCCGCACCGGCGCCCAGCGCCCCGGCCACGAACCCGCGCCGCGAGATACCTCGGCGGCTCACTGCAGTTTGAGCACTCCCGAGACCTGGGAGAGGTTCTCCGAGAGGCCCGCGAGTTCAGATTTGAGCGTGTCGATCACCTCGGGGGTCACCGTGACCTCCGGGCAGCGCGCCGACGGATACGGGTCGTTCTCGGTGCAGAACAGCACCCAGCCATCACCGCGGCGCAGCGGGCCCAGGGTGTCGTACACCGAGTTGATACCGGCCTCGATCTTGCCGAGCAGCGCCGGGTCGGCCTGCACGAGAGCGGGGTTGAGCTTGCCGATGGCATCGCGGGCGCCCTGGACGTTGGCGTCGAAGTCCCACAGGTCGGTCTTGGCGTACCGATCCTCTTCGCCGGTGATCTTGCCCTCGGAGACCTCTTCGATCAGTTCGGCGGCCCCGGTGGCGACGTCGACCGGCTTGACCTCGACGGACGGGAACTGTGCCTTGAGTTCGGCGATATCGGCGTCGAGCTGGTCGGCGAAGGGTGCGCCGCCCTCGGTGGTGTTCTTCTCGAAGAGCAGGTATTCCAACCGGTGCCAGCCGGTGAACCCGGGGTCGTCGACACCGGCGAAGTCATCGACGCGGGCGTCGATCTTGCCGTCGATCTTCTCGACCAGTCCGGCGATGGGCTCGATGCGCTCCCACGGTGCGCGCGAGGGTGCGTAGGCGTCCTGGGCGGCCTTGAGGTCGCCGGCGCGGACCGCGTCGGTGAACACCTTGACCGCGCCGACGAGCTCGTCGATCTGTGCGGTGGCGTAGGCCTTGTACTCGACGGCGGCCTTCTCGGTCAGCGGATTCGGGGCCGCTGCCGCCGAACTACTGGTCGACGCGCCCGAGGTCGGACTGCCGCTCGAGGTCTCGGTTGCGGTGTTCGAATCACCGTTCGAACATGCGCTGAGCACGAGTGCGATCGCGGCGATCGGTAGCTGCCAGGCGAAATGCCGTTTCATCGGGCCTCCTTGTGGGACTTCGAGCACAGTACATGTTCGACCAGTATTGGGTAGGCATACCTGACTCAACGTCGACGATTGAACAGCGGTGGCGTCCTCACCGCTACTCTTGACCAGGGGCGTGAGACTCCGTTGCGTTGTCACAGCGGGTGGTTTTGAGGGAGTGCTTTGTCGGACGTGCGGAGTGGGGCTGGGAGTGTGCCCTCCCCGGCGCCGACGCTCGACCCGGAGCCGCCGGCCCCCGGCCGCTCGATCACGGCATTCTGGCGCGCTCGGTGGGTGCGGGCCGCGTTGGTCCTCGCTGCAGCGCTGCTGTTGCTCGCCTCCAGTTGTTCCTGGCACCGCGGGGAACACATTCCCGACGGGGTGCCGCCGCCGCGCGGCGCGGCCGTGCCTGCCATCGACACCAACGCCGCCGGCCGCCCGGCCGATCAGTTGCGGGACTGGGCCGCCGAACTGGCGCCCAAGACGGGCATCCCCGAGCAGGCCCTGCAGGCCTACGCCTATGCCGCCAGGGTTGCCGAGGTGGTCAATCCCAAATGCAACCTGGCCTGGCCCACACTGGCGGGCATCGGCATGGTCGAAAGCCACCACGGCACCTACAACGGCGCCGACATCGCGCCCAATGGTGATGTGCGACCGCCCATTCGGGGTGTCCAACTCGACGGCACCATGGGCAACATGGAGATCCTGGACACCGATGGGGGAGAGCTCGACGGTGACCCGACGATGGACAGGGCGATGGGGCCCATGCAGTTCATCCCCGAGACGTGGCGGCTCTACGGCGTCGACGCCAACAACGACGGTGTGATCAGCCCCGACAACTTCGACGATGCGGCCCTGTCCGCTGCCGGATACCTGTGCTGGCGGGGCAAGGACCTGTCGACCCCGCGGGGCTGGATGGAGGCGCTGCGGGCCTACAACCTGTCCAACCTGTACGCGCGCAATGTGCGCGACTGGGCGACCACCTATGCCGACGCGTCGACGTCCTAGATGTCGTCTCGACACGCCCCCGGCACCGCCAACTGCGGCGACCTGGAACACACCGGCGCGGCGCAACCCTTAGGCTCTTAACCGTTCGCATGCCAGCCCATGACCGATTTCCAGGAGGAACCCGTGCCCATCATCGAACAGGTCGGAGCTCGCGAGATCCTCGATTCGCGCGGTAACCCGACCGTTGAGGTCGAGGTGGCCCTGATCGACGGAACCGTCGCCCGCGCGGCGGTGCCCTCCGGCGCATCCACCGGTGAGCACGAGGCGGTCGAGCTGCGCGACGGTGGCCCCCGCTACCTCGGCAAGGGTGTCGAGAAGGCCGTGGAGGCCGTCCTCGACGAGATCGCCCCCGCCGTCATCGGCCTGTCGGCCGACGATCAGCGGCTGGTGGATCAGGCGCTGCTGGACCTCGACGGCACCCCGGACAAGTCCCGACTCGGCGCCAACGCCATCCTCGGTCTGTCCCTGGCGGTGGCGCGCGCGGCAGCGGAGTCGGCCGGGCTGCCGCTGTTCCGCTACGTCGGTGGCCCGAACGCCCACATCCTGCCGGTGCCCATGATGAACATCATCAACGGCGGCGCACATGCCGACACCGGCGTGGACGTTCAGGAGTTCATGATCGCCCCGATCGGCGCCCCCACGTTCAAGGAGTCGCTGCGCTGGGGTGCCGAGGTCTACCACTCGCTGAAGTCGGTGCTCAAGAAGCAGGGCCTGTCCACCGGGCTGGGCGACGAGGGCGGTTTCGCCCCCGATCTGCCCGGCACCAAGGCCGCGCTGGACCTGATCGCCACCGCCATCGAGGGAGCCGGGCTGAAGCTGGGCACCGATGTCGCGTTGGCGCTGGATGTCGCCGCCACCGAATTCCACACCGAGGGCAAGGGTTACGCCTTCGAGAAGGAGACCCGTACGGCGGCGCAGATGGCCGATTTCTACGCCGGCCTGCTCGATGCCTACCCGCTCGTCTCGATCGAAGACCCGCTGTCCGAGGACGACTGGGACGGGTGGGTGGAGCTGACCACGGCCATCGGCGACCGCGTGCAGCTCGTCGGCGACGACCTGTTCGTCACCAACCCGGAACGGTTGGAGGAGGGCATCGAGAAGGGTGCGGCCAACGCACTGCTGGTGAAGGTCAACCAGATCGGGACGCTCACCGAGACCCTCGATGCCGTCGCGCTCGCGCACAACAGCGGATACCGCACCATGATGAGTCACCGGTCCGGGGAGACCGAGGACACCACCATCGCCGACCTCGCGGTCGCCGTGGGCAGCGGCCAGATCAAGACCGGCGCACCGGCCCGCAGCGAGCGGGTGGCCAAGTACAACCAGCTGCTGCGCATCGAAGAGGCACTCGGTGATGCCGCACGCTATGCCGGTGACCTGGCCTTCCCGCGGTTCACCCCCGCGAGCCAGTAACTTCGGTTCATGCCCGACGCGAAACGGCCCGATCCGCAGCGGAAGTCAAGCCGCGGCCCTGCCCCCAGGCCGGGCAAGGCGGGCGGAGCGGGCCGTCCGCGTGGGTCGTCGGTGCGACGTGAGCCCAAGGCTCGCGAGCCCAGACCCCGTGAGCCAAAGGCCATCGAGAGTGGCCACGCCCGCCAGGCCCAGGATGGCGCCGGCTTCGCCGATGACGCCGGGGCTCCCGACACCGTTGCCGACGCCATCCGGCGCTCCGTCACCGAAGCCGCCGACACCCATTCCGAACAGCGTTTCGGATCGGCCGCCCGGCGCGCGGCCATCCTGGCCGCCGTCGTCTGTGTGTTGACGCTGACGATCGCCGGACCCGTCCGCACCTACTTTGCTCAGCGCACCGAGATGAACCAACTGAAAATGGTTGAGGCACAATTGCGTTCACAGATCGCCGATCTAGAACAACAGAAGATCAAGCTCGCCGACCCGGTGTTCATCGCCGCGCAGGCACGCGAACGGCTGGGCTTCGTCATGCCCGGCGACATTCCCTACCAGGTGCAACTGCCCCCGACCGCCGCGGTGGAACCCGATACCGGTCCCGAGGCGCCGACGGCGATCAACACCGATCCCTGGTACACCTCGCTGTGGCACACCATCGCCGATCAGCCGCACGGCATCACTCCCGCCCCGCCGCCGGCGCCGCCGGTGCCCGGTAACGCTCCCGCACCGGTGCCCGCCGGTGGTTGAGCAGGCCGACCTGGACGCCGTCGCACGCCAGCTCGGACGTGAACCGCGCGGTGTCCTGGAGATCGCATACCGTTGTCCCAACGGCGAACCCGCGGTGGTGAAGACCGCGCCGAGACTTCCCGACGGCACGCCGTTCCCGACGCTGTACTACCTGACCCATCCGGCGCTGACGGCCGCGGCGAGCAGGCTGGAGTCCTCGGGTTTGATGCGCGAGATGACCGAGCGGCTCGCGGAGGATGCGGAGCTGGCGGCCGCCTACCGGCGCGCACACGAGTCCTATCTGTCCGAGCGCGACGACATCGAGTCGCTGGGCACCGATTTCACCGGCGGCGGGATGCCGGACCGGGTGAAGTGTCTGCATGTGGTCATCGCGCACTCCTTGGCGAAAGGGCCGGGGCTCAACCCGTTCGGGGATGAGGCGCTGGCCGTGCTGGCCGTCGAACCAGGGATGGCAGGCATCCTGGACCGGAAGGTGTGGGCGTGAAGGTCGGCGCGATCGACTGCGGTACCAACTCCATCCGGCTGCTGATCGCCGAGGGCGGTCCACGCGGACTGGTCGACACCCATCGCGAGATGCGCATCGTCCGGCTCGGCCAGGGGGTCGACGCCACCGGTGAATTCGCACCGGAAGCCCTGGCGCGCACCGAGTCCGCACTGGCCGACTATGTCGCGCTCATGCGTGCGCACGGTGTGGACAGGGTACGGATGGTCGCCACATCGGCCGCCCGCGACGCCGGTAACCGCGACGAATTCTTCGCCATGACAGCCCGATTGCTCGGGACCGTCAGCGACGGCGCGGTTGCCGAGGTGATCACCGGGACCGAGGAGGCCGAGCTGTCGTTCAGGGGCGCGGTCGGTGAGCTCGATTCGGCCGGTGCGCCCTTCATCGTCGTCGATCTCGGCGGTGGTTCCACCGAACTCGTTCTCGGTGACGGTGCCGGGGTGAGCGCGTCGTATTCGGCCAATATCGGCTGCGTGCGGATCAAGGAGCGTTGCCTGCCCGCGGACCCGCCCACCGCAGAGCAGATCGCGGCCGCCCGGACCGTGGTGCGCGCAGCGCTGGACGAGGCATTGCGGGCCGTCCCGGTGGAACGGGCGCGCACCTGGGTGGGGGTGGCAGGCACATTCACGACGCTGGCGGCGCTGGCGCATCGATTGCCCGTCTACGATCCGGCGGCGATCCATCTGTCCAGGACGGGTTTTGGTGACCTGTCGACCGTGTGCGCGGACCTGCTCGCGATGAGCGCGCAGCAGCGGCTAGAGCTCGGACCCATGCACGAGGGCCGCGCCGACGTGATCGCCGGCGGGGCGATCGTGGTGCAGGAGCTGGCCCGGGTGATGGCAGACCGAGCCGGAATCGACGAACTGGTGGTCAGCGAGCACGACATCCTGGATGGTATTGCGCTGTCCATCGCCTAGCGTGTACCGGTGAGGCTGAAGGAGGGAGAGGCGTGAGCACGTGGAATTCCGGCGGAGGGCCGCCGCCGATCGTCCCGCGTCCGCCGTCACGCGGCGGTCCGAACGTGGCGCTGATCGCCGGTGTTGCTGCGGCCGTTCTGGTCATCGGGGGCGGGGTCGCCTATTTTGTGCTCAGTCCATCGGATCCGGATGAGCCTGCCGGACAGCAGACTTCGGAGACAACGCAGGTAGCGGATGCTCCGACGTCCGAGCAGAGCGAGGACGACAACGACCGTCTGATGAAGGTGCTACCGCGCGGTTACCCCGACGGGGCGTGCAAGTCGGTGGCCCGCCTCGACGGGGCATTGGCGACCATTGCGTGCACCGTCAATAAGGATCCCGGCGGACCCATGTCGGCGACGTACTCGCTGCTGGTGGACAGTGCGGCACTCAAGGCTGCGATCGACGACCTGGGCACCACCTCGACCGTGGTGGACTGCCCCGGCCGGATCCAGTCGCCGGGGCCGTGGCGACACAATGCGTCGCTGCACGAGGTCAGCGGCACCCTGATGTGCGGTATCCAGAACGACAACCCGATGCTGGCGTGGACCAATTTCGACGCCCAGATGTTCGCGGTGGTGCAGGGGCGCCCGGCCGGTCCGACCTTGGACAATCTCTACGCGTGGTGGAGCACCCACTCCTAGTTCTGTTCTGCGACACAAACACCGGCGCCCCGGGTCCTTTTCGGACCCGGGGCGCCGGCGTTTGGAGCTGGTACGTATCAGGCGGGCGGTGCCATCACCGGGGTGGTGGTCGGCGCGGCGCCGGCCGGGAGCGGGGTGCCCTGGCTGCCGGCCTCGGCGGGCGCGGGAGCCGCGCCCTCGGCAGGTGCCGGAGCAGCGGCCGGAACGGCGCCGGGAGCCGGGGCGGCGGGTGCCGGGGCGCCGGGAACCGCCGCCGGAGCGGGGGCACCGGGCACGGCCGCTGCGGCGGCGGCGCCGGGAACGGGTTCGGCCTGGACACCGGCCGGCGTCAGCCCGGGCTGATCCGCGGGCAGCGGAGTGCCCTGGCTGCCGGCGGCAGCCGGAGCGGTCTCGGGAGCACCGGCGGGCAGCGGGGTGCCCTGGCTGCCTGCCGGGGCGGTGGTCGGCGCCGCGGTGGCCGGGGTGGAGGTCGTCTCGGCACCCGGCTCGCCCGGTGCCGGGGTCTCGGTGCCGGTGGTCGACTCGGCGGCCTCGGCCGCGGCCGGTGCCTGGTAGCTGCGCGCGCTGCCACCGGATCCGGTGCCCGTGCTGGCCGCCGGCGGCGGGGTGACCCACACGATCAGGTCGGCAGCACTGTTGGCGTAGACCACGCTGTCGGGTGCCTCACCGGTGACGTCGAAGTACACCTTGCCGGTGGTCTTCTGGCCCTGGGCCAAGGTGGACGGGTTGACGCCTTGCGGAGTCGCGACGCCCCACAGCGCGCGGTAGGTCTCACCGTTGCGGGCGCGGGCGTTGAGGTTCGACACGATCGGGGTGGCGTTGCCCTGCAGCGCCTCGTCGGTCGCGGTCGCTTCCCACAAGGTGCCGTGGATCTGGGCGGGGATGACGTCGGTGCTGACCTTGAGGCCGGTGACGGTCCAGCCCTGGACGATGTTGCCGTCGTGCAGCTGCGCCTGGCTACCCAGATGGGTCGTGGTGACGGCGCTGTGATCGTCGGCGATGGCGGCCGGCGCGGTGAAGGCGGTGATCGCCCCGGCGGCGGCTATGGCGGCGGCCGCAAACGCGGCGCCAATGCTCGTGGTCTTCACAGTGATTCCACTCCTGAGTCGTCGAAAAGACGGCATCCCCCCGATGGGGTGCATCACAGATCGAAGTTAGCAGGTGGCGTGGGGTGAGGGAACCGCCGCCGGCACGGTCGGTCGGCCGCAATTGTGAGGGGGGATGCCTGCCCGCGCTCGCGACGCGGTACCGGAGCAAACAATTCAGCCGTATTGCCGGCATTTGCTACAAAGGTCAGCACATTATCGGTGCAGCCTTGCGCAAACTCATCTGGATTTGCTCGGGGTTGGTTTGCGGGCTCTGCGTGGACTGTGAAGCCGCTGAGCAAATCTGCTCAGGCGGTGTCGTCGCGGGCGCCGAGGCGGAGGTGCTCGATGTGGTAGACGGCCTCGTCGAGGAGCTGTGCCACGTGTGCGTCGTAGAGCCGGTAGATGATGTTGCGCCCGGCGCGGTCACCGGCGACCAGGCCCAGCGCACGCAGCAGGCGCAGCTGATTGGACACCGCCGATTGCTCCATGCCGACGGCGCCGGACAGTTCGGTCACCGTGCAGGGTGCCTGGCGCAGCCGGGTGAGGATCAGCAGTCGGTTGGGGGAGGCCAGCGCCTGCAGTGTCTCGGCGACCTTGGCCGCGGACGTGGCGTCGAGCGATGCCACCGGCGGTGTGCGTCCCTCGACTCCGTGTCCCATGTGCTCATTGAACCATGTGTCACCCGCACATTTAGACATGTAGAACTCTACATGTTTGTATATATGTGTGATGACCGGGGTGGAGCATTCGGAAAGGCTGGTCGGCGCCCAGCGGCGCCGCTCGGCGTGGTCGCTGGAGTCGGTGCGCTGGGCGGCGGGGGCGCTCGCGCTCTTCGTCGCCGGGCTGATACTGCAACTAGGCGGTGCACCTCAAATCATTTGGTGGGCAGCCTATCTGGCGTGTTACCTGGCCGGTGGTTGGCAGTCGGCCGTTGACGGGCTCAATGCGCTCGGGCGGCGCAGGCTCGACGTGGACTTACTGATGGTGCTGGCTGCCCTCGGGGCGGCGGCCATCGGCCAGGTCTTCGACGGTGCGCTGTTGATCGTCATCTTCGCGACCTCCGGTGCGCTGGAGGACGTCGCCACCCGGCGCACCGAGGACTCGGTGCGGGCCCTGCTCGACCTCGCTCCCGAGCGCGCCGTGCGCCTAGAGCGTGGTGTCGAGACCGAGGTGCCGGTCTCGGAGCTCCGGGTCGGGGATCGGATTCTGGTCCGGCCCGGCGAACGGGTCTCCGCCGATGCCACGGTGCTCGACGGTGCCAGTGATGTCGATCAGGCCGGTATCACCGGCGAACCGTTGCCGGTGGCGGTGCACGTCGGCGACGAGATCTTTGCGGGCACGCTGAACGGCACGGGTGCCCTGCGCGCCGAGGTGATCCGCGATCCGTCCGACAGCGTGGTGGCGCGCATCGTGGCGATGGTGGGCCAGGCCTCGGCGACCAAGGCCCGCACACAGCTGTTCATCGAGAAGATCGAACAGCGGTATTCGATGGTCATGGTCGGGGCCACCCTCGCGTTGTTCACCGTCCCGCTGCTGTTCGGTGCGGATCTGCGCAGCGCGCTGCTGCGGGCGATGACGTTCATGATCGTGGCCTCCCCGTGCGCGCTGGTGCTGGCGACCATGCCGGCGCTGCTATCGGCCATCGCCACTGCGGGCCGGCACGGGGTGCTGGTGAAATCTGCCGTGGTGATGGAGCGGCTGGCCACCGTCCAGGCCGTGGCCTTCGACAAGACCGGAACGCTGACCACCGGCCGTCCAAGGGTGATCGGCGAGCCACCGGAGACGGTGCTCGCGCTCGCGGCGGCCGCCGAGCAACTCAGCGAGCACCCTCTGGGTAGGGCCATCGTGGCAGCGGCGCACGAACGGGCACTGCCGATCGCGTCGGTGACCCGGTTCCGCGCGCTCCCGGGTCGCGGTGTCAGTGCGCTGGTGGGCGGGCGGCACGTGGAGGTGATCAGCCCGGCCGCGCTTGACTGCCCGGTGCCCGGCTCGGTGGCCGAACTGGAGTCCTCGGGTGCCACCGCGGTGGTGGTGGCCGTCGACGGTGAGTGTGCCGGGGTGATCGGATTGCGCGACACGGTGCGCCAGGGTGCCGCCGATGTCGTCACCGATCTGCATCGGTCCACCGGGCGTCCGCCGCTGCTGCTGACCGGTGACAACCATTGTGCCGCCCAACGACTGGGCAATGAACTCGGTATGGAGGTTCGTGCCGAGTTACTTCCCGACCAGAAGGTCGACGCGGTGCGCGCACGTGCCGAGCGGGTGCTGGTCGTCGGCGACGGTGTCAACGATGCTCCGGCCATGGCGGCAGCGCATGTCTCGATTGCCATGGGCCGCAGCGGTTCCGATGTCACGCTACAGACCGCCGACGCGATCACGGTGCGTGATGACCTGGCGACCGTCCCCGCCGCACTGGCGCTGGCCCGGCGGACGCGACGCGTGGTGATCGCCAATCTCGTCATCGCCGCGAGTTTCATTGCGGTACTCGTGGTGTGGGACCTGTTCTGGCATCTACCGCTGCCACTGGGTGTCGCCGGTCACGAGGGATCCACCATCATCGTCGCTCTCAATGGACTGCGGCTGCTCCGAGACAAGGCCTGGTTCACGGTGATTCGTCACTCACGAGGTGATGCCGAAAAGCGCTGTCGCGCCTGACTCTGCAGCCGCCGGCTCGCTGAGAATGCGCTCAGGAACCAATCGCGTGTTCGGATAGGCTAGCCAAGTCTGACCGTGATCGGCCTTCCGTGAAAGGTGGCACTGCGCCCATATGTCGGTGAAGAGATTTCGTTTGGCCGCCAAAGCCTCTGCGCTGGCCGGAGCCGCCGTGCTCGCCGTGGCGCTGACCTCATGTGGGTCGGACTCCGGGCAGTCCGAAGGTGCGCAGGCCGGCGCGGGCGATCAGCTGGTGGTGTACTCGGGTCGCAGTGAGGATCTGGTCGGCCCGCTGCTGGAACGCTTCACCGAGGCCACCGGGATCGGTGTCGAGGTGCGCTACGCCGGATCCGGAGAGCTTGCCGCACAGCTGATCACCGAGGGCGACGCGTCACCGGCCGATGTGTTCCTGTCCCAGGATGCCGGTGCGTTGGGGGCGGTGTCGGCGGCCGGACTGTTCGCGCCCATCGAAGCCGAGACGTTGGCGGCGGTGCCCGCGGCGTACTCGGCAGCCGACGGGACGTGGGTCGGGGTGTCGGGCCGCGCGCGCGTTCTCACCTACAACCCGGAACTTGCTCCCGCCGTGCCGGATACGATCGACGGCCTGCTCGACCCGCAGTGGCGAGGCAAGATCGGCTATGCGCCGAGCAACGCATCATGGCAGTCGTTCGTCACCGGCCTGCGGGTCCTGCGCGGTGAGCAGGGCGCCAAGGACTGGCTGGAGGCCTTTGCGGCCCAGGAGCCGCGCGCGTTCGAGGGCAACGGTCCGATGCGCGACGCGATCAACTCCGGTGAGCTGCCGATGGGTCTGACCAATCACTATTACCTCTACGAGCTGATCGACAGCACCTCCGCCGACGACGTCGTCGCCAAGAACCAGTACATGGCTGCCGGAGATCCGGGCGGACTGGTGAACGTGGCCGGGGTCGGCGTGCTGAAGTCCGCGCCGCACGCCGAGCAGGCCAACGAATTCGCCGCCTACCTCGTCGGCACCGCCGCGCAGGAGTATTTCGCGACCGAGACCGCCGAATACCCGTTGGTCGAGGGCGTCACGCCCAGCGCGGCGCTGCCCCCGCTGGCCCAATTGCAGCCTCCCGCCGTCGATCTCTCGCAACTCGACGATGTCGAGACGACACAGGAGCTGCTGGTCGAGACCGGGCTGCTCACCAACTGAACCTGACCAGATCGCGCCGCGACGGGCGGCCGCGGGCACCGCTGACACTGGTGGCCGCGGCCGCCGTCGTCGTGGCCGGGCTGCTGTTGCCACTGTGGTATCTGGCTCAACGCGCCAACGAGCGCGGTCTCGGATTCGTTGCCCGCGAACTGATCCAGCCGCGCACCGCGGCACTGGTGGGGCGGTCGGCGTTGTTGGTGGTGGTGGTCACCGTCGCCTGTGTGGTGCTCGGCGTCGGATTCGCGGTGCTGATCCGGCGCACCGATATCCCGGCCCGCCGAGCGCTGACGATCGCCCTGACGTTGCCGTTGGCCATGCCGAGTTATCTGCTGAGCTATCTGTGGGTGTCCACCGCCCCCGGTATCGCCGGTTTCTGGGGCGCCGTACTGGTCCTGACGCTGGTGAGCTATCCGCTGATCATGATGCCCACCCTGGCCGCGCTGGCCCGTAGCGACCCGGCTCAGGAAGAGGTGGCGAGATCGTTGGGGCTCAACGGTTTTGCCGTGCTGAGTCGGGTCACCCTTCGGCAGGCGCGTGCGGCCATCGCCGCGGGTGCACTGCTGGTGGCGCTCTACGTCCTGAGTGACTTCGGTGCGGTCGCCGCGATGCGGTACGAGGCGTTCACCTGGGTCATCTACGGGTCCTACCGGTCGGGATTCAATCCGGCCAGGGCGGCGGTGCTGTCGCTGGTGTTGTTGGTCCTCGCGGTCGCACTGGTGCTGGCCGAGCACCGGGCGCGTGGCCGGGCGGCGGCGTCGCGGATCGGGTCGGGCGCGCCGCGGCCGGCGCCGGTCAATCGGCTCGGGCGCTGGAAGGTGGTCGCGTGGTTACCGGTGGCGGTGGTGCTGACCGCGGCCTTGATCGTCCCGTTCGTCGCGCTGGGGGAATGGTTGCTCGCCGGTGGCGTGCGCTTCGACGCGCAGCGGTGGTGGGCGGCACTCGGCGCGACGGTCTGGTTGTCCGGCGTCGCCGCGGTGGTGTGCACCGCGGCCGCCTTACCGCTCGGCGTGCTCGCCGCGCGGTACCGCACCCGCACCACCCGGATGCTGGAGGGAGCGGCCTATCTGTCCCACGGGCTGCCCTCGATCGTCGTGGCGATCGCGATGGTCTCGGTCGGGGTGTTGTTGCTGCGCCCCATCTATCAGCGCGAGCCGCTGCTGATCCTCGCCTACGCCGTGTTGTTCGTGCCGCTGGCCGTCGGGTCAATCCGCTCGGCGGTGGAAGCCGCACCCATTCGGCTGGAAGAGGTGGCCCGATCGCTGGGCCGCAGCCCCCTGTCCGCGTTCTGCACCGTCACCGCCCGCGGCGCGGCACCCGCCGTCGCAGCCGGTGCCGCCCTGGTGCTGCTGACCTGTATGAAGGAGCTTCCCGTCACCCTGCTCTTGCATCCCACCGGGACCAGCACACTGGCCACCCAGTTGTGGGGACACAGCTTCGTCAGCGATTACGCGGCCGCCGCACCGTATGCCGCCGCGCTGCTGGTGTTCGCCGCCATCCCCACCGCCGTCCTCGGTCTGTGGAGCGCCAACATCGGTACCGGAGATGGCCGTGACTGAGCAGGCGACCGGATCACCCAGTGGCATCAGGGTCGAGGGTGTCACCAAACACTTCGCGGATCGCATCGTTTTGGACGGGATCGATCTGGAGGTGGCGAACGGCCACATCACCGCGGTTCTCGGGCCGTCGGGATGCGGTAAGACCACGCTGTTGCGCATCATCGCCGGATTCGAGGAACCCGACGGCGGTGCGGTGAGCGTGGGCGGTGTGCCGGTGGTGGGTGCGGGCACCGGCCGTCGGGACGGCTCGGTACCCGCACACCGCAGGCGGGTGGGACTGATGCCGCAGGAGGGTGCGCTGTTCCCGCAGCTGAGTGTGGGGCGAAATGTCACCTTCGGCCTGGACCGTGCGCGCCGATCCGATACCGCCATCGCCGAACACTGGCTGGGTGTGGTCGGCCTGGACGGCTTCGCCGATGCTCGGCCACATCAGCTCTCCGGCGGCCAGCAGCAGCGCGTGGCGCTGGCGCGCGCGTTGGCCGCAGAACCCAGCGTGCTGCTGCTCGACGAGCCGTTCGCCGCACTCGACGCCGGGCTGCGGATACGCGTCCGCGAGGAGATCGCGACAATTCTGCGCTCGACACGGACCACCGCGCTGCTGGTGACCCACGATCAGTCCGAGGCACTCTCGCTCGCCGACTCGGTGGCGTTGCTGATCGCCGGGCGGGTGGCCCAGCACGGGCCACCGGCGCAACTGTATGACCGGCCGGCGAACCTCGAGGTGGCCCGATTCGTCGGAGGCACCGTCGAGCTCGACGGCGATATCCGCGGCGGCATGCTCACTTGCGCCTTGGGCACCCACCGGCCGCAGGTCGCACCGCCCGATGGGCCGGTCACGGTGGTGGTGCGCCCCGAACGGGTGCACGTCGTTGATCCCGCCGACGGTGCGCAGGCCACGGTGACCGAATGTCGTTTCTACGGAGCAGAACTCGGTGTACACGTGGTGCTGGGCGACGGGACCGCACTGATGTTGCGGCTGCCTGCCACCCGAAGCTGGTCGGCCGGACAACGCGTCGGACTCGCGGTGGACGGGCCGGTGCTGGCCTATCCGAGGTGAGGCCGCAGCGTCTGCTTCAACGCCTCCAGCACCGAGGGATCCTCGATGGTCGAGGGCACCGGCTCGTCCTTGCCGTCGGCGATACCCCGCATGGTCTTGCGCAGGATCTTGCCCGAGCGGGTCTTGGGCAGCGCGGCAACGACATCCACGAGCTTGAAGCTCGCGACCGCACCGATATCGTTGCGGACCGCCTCGACCAATTCGGTATCGAGTCCGTCGGCGCTGAACCCGGACTTGAGCACCACCAGCGCCCGCGGAACCTGCCCCTTGAGATCGTCGGCTACACCGATCACCGCGCATTCGGCGACCGCCGGGTGGGTCGCCAGCACGGCCTCGATGGACCCCGTCGACATCCGGTGGCCCGCTACGTTGATGACGTCATCGGTGCGGCCGACCACGAACAGATAGCCGTCGGAATCGATGTGCCCGCCGTCGCCGGTCAGGTAGTAGCCGTCGAATGCGCGTAGGTAGGACGAGACGAATCGGTCGTCCTCACCCCACAGCGTCGGCAGCGTGCCGGGCGGAAGCGGCAGCTTCACCACGATCGAACCCTCTTCGCCCGCATCGCATTCGGACCCATCGGGACGCACCACCCGGACGTCGTAGCCGGGCATCGGCACGGTCGCCGAACCCGGTTTGACGGGCAACTGCTCGATGCCCATCGGGTCGGCGGCGATCGCCCAGCCGGTCTCGGTCTGCCACCAATGGTCGATGATCGGGATGCCGAGCTTGTCCGAGGCCCACTCATAGGTGCCTGGGTCCAACCGCTCACCGGCCTGGAACAGGTACTTCAGCCCGGACAGGTCATAGTCGCCGAGATGGCGGGCGTCCGGGTCCTCCTTCTTGATGGCCCGGATCGCCGTCGGCGCGGTGAACAATGCCTTGACCTTGTGCTCGGCGGCCACCCGCCAGAATGCGCCGGCGTCGGGGGTGCCGACCGGTTTGCCTTCGTAGAGAACCGTTGTGGCGCCGAACAACAGCGGCGCATAGACGATGTAGGAATGCCCGACCACCCAGCCCACATCGGAGGCGGCCCAGAACACCTCGCCGGGGTTGAGGTCGTAGATGTTGCGCATGGTCCACAGCAGCGCGACCGCGTGCCCGCCGTTGTCGCGGACGATGCCCTTGGGCTTGCCGGTGGTGCCGGAGGTGTAGAGCACGTAGAGCGGGTCGGTGGCGGCCACCGGGACCGGGTCGGCGGGTTCGGCCTTAGCCATGGCCTCAGCCCAGTCGATATCGCGGCCCTCGACGAGCTCGCACGGATGCTGCTCGCGCTGCAGGATCACGCATTTGGGGGTGGAGTGCTCGGCCAGCTCCAGCGCGGTATCCAGCATCGGCTTGTACTCGACGGTGCGGGTCGGCTCGATACCGCAGGAGGCCGACACCACCACGGTCGGCCGGGCATCGTCGATGCGGGTCGCGAGCTCATGGCCGGCGAACCCGCCGAACACCACCGAGTGCACGGCGCCGAGCCGTGCGCAGGCCAACATGGCGATGACCGCTTCGGGCACCATCGGCATGTAGATGACCACCCGGTCGCCCTTGGCGACGCCGAGTCCCTTGAGCACACCGGCGAACCGCGCGGTCGCCTCGAGCAACTCGCGGTAGGTGTATGTCCGCTTGGTCCCGGTGACCGGGGAGTCGTAGATCAGCGCGGCCTGGTCACCGCGTTCGTCGATGTGTCGATCCAGCGCGTTGGCGCAGGTATTGAGCTCACCGTCGGGAAACCACCGGTAGAACGGCGGATTGCTGTCGTCGAGCACACGGTGCGGTTCCCTGGTCCAGGTGACGGCCTTGGCGGCGTCGGCCCAGAACGTCTCCGGGTCGGAGATGGAGGCGTCAAAGATCGCGCGGTATCCGGACATGGGGAGAACCGTAATCTGAGTCACGTTGCAACGTGGTTGCAACGGTCGGAAACCGCGTACGGGTCCGGTATACCCCCACGCATGCTTGGCCGAGATCGGCCTGAGGGTCGCGGCATCGGCGTTGGTGCCTTCCACGGGCGACCCTGGAGCCGATCTCGCCCAAGCGTCCCGGTGGCATGTCCGTCAGCCGTGCCGGCCCAGCACCGCGAGCACCCGGCTCTGCCGATCCGCGTCGGGGCCGACCTCGACGGCTGGACCGCAGACACCCTCCATGCGGATGGCATCACCGAATGCGGCGATGCCGTCCTCCAACCGATCCAGTTCGCCGTCGGTGAAGCGGTAGCCGGACTCGGTCGCCGCGGCGATATCCCAGCGGTGCGCGATCAGGTCGAAACCGTAGAACTGCAGCAGGGTCTCGCCGATGGTGGTCGGACCGAAATGGCCGTCGAAGGTGCGCGCGGGTACCTGCGGATCGGCCAGGATCTCGCGGATCGCGGCGGTGTGTGCGGACCAGGCGGCCACCGGATCGGCAAGGTCCGGTCGCAGCGGCAGTGCGACTTCGTGACGCTCGAAGAACTCGCGCTGGGTGTCGACCAGATGGGCGAGAACATCGCGTGCCGACCAGCCCTCGCACGGGCTCGCGGCGTCCCATCGCTGCGGGGGAACCGAGGCGATCACGCCGGCCATCCCGTCGGCCAGGCTCGCGTAGGTTTCTGCCACACTCGAATCCGTCATGGGCCAGACGTTAGGCGGCGAGATGGCGAGCGGATTGGACAAACCCGACAGACCCGACAGCACCGATCGGGCGGACAACACCGTCGCCGATGAGCCCGCCCACCTGCTGGACCCGGCGCACCGCGCCGCCATCCACATCGTGCGCCCCGCTGCACCCGCCGACCTCGACGGTCTGGTGCGGCGGTTCTGGTTTCCGGTATGGCGGGTGCCTGCGGGGGAGACCTTCACCCAGCAGGTGCTGCAGTACCCGGTGTGCCTGATGGTGATCACCGACGCCTACGCCCGTTTCTACGGGCCCGCCTCGGGATTGGCTGCAACCCCGCTGACCGGTGCCGGCTGGGCGGCCGGGGTGATGTTCGAGCCCGCCGCCGGAGCGCTGATCACCGGTGGCTCGGTATCTCGGCGGACCGATACCCACGTCGAGCTCGCCGATCTGCTCGGTGCTCCGGGTGCGGAGTTGGCAGGGCAGATCCGCGCCATCATGTCGAGCGATCCCGCCGCGCCGCAGGCGCAATCGGCGGCCGTCGACTGTTATGCGCAGTTCCTGCGCCGCTTCCTGCCGGTCGACGAGCAGGGCGGCGTGGTCAACGACATCGTCGCCCATATCGAGGACAACCCCGATGTGAGCCGGGTGGCCGATGTCTGTGCGCACTTCGGGATCGCCGAACGCAGCCTGCAGCGACTGACCCGGCACCGGATCGGGCTGAGCCCGAAGTGGTTGGTGCGCCGGCGCCGCATCCAGGACGCGAGCTGGCGGCTGCGCACCGGTGCCACCACCGTGGCGGCGGTGGCCGCCGATCTCGGCTATGCCGACGAGGCCCATCTGAGCCGTGACTTCCGCCGCGTCACCGGACAGACACCGGGGGCGTTCGCGGCCCGCTACGCCGACTGACGTTTGACCATCGATACCGCCTGTTCGGCGACGGCGCTGAGCACCCGGCGGTCCCTGGTGGTCAACGTCTTTCCCGACAGCAGCAGCCAATGGTCGTGATCGGCGACATCGATTGCGGTATCGGCGGACTCGACATCGGTGCAGGGATCGTGCCCGACACCGGCCAACACCGTCCCGTCGGCCGAGACGATGCTCACCGCGCGCTGCCCGTAGGCTTCCCGCAGCCGGTCCAGCAGTAGGTCCAGATCGGCATCCCGCAGCGCCGCATCGGCAAACAGCGCCAGCAGCTCGGCCTCCCGGGCGGCCCGTCGCGCCTCGGCCGCGCGATGGGCGGCACGGTCGACCACCATGGCGACGGCCACCGCGACCACCAGCAGCACCGCGATGGTGACAACACTGTCGCCGTCGTAGACCGCGAAGCTGTGCACCGGACTGACCAGGAAATAGGTCAACAACACACCGGACAGCACGGCGCACAACGCGGCGGGGGCAATCCCGCCGATCAGCGCCACCGCGACCACGCCGGTGAAGAACAGCGCGCTCTGTCCGCCGATACCGAGGGCACCCTCGGGCGGTCCGGTGGTGGCCGCGCAGATGATCGCCGGGATGGCCACCGCGGTCGCCCAGGACCAGAACCGCTTGCGGGGCAACGCCGATCGCGACCACGAGATGCCGGTATGGGCTTCCGGGTGGGTGACCATGTGGACGTCGACATTGCCGGACTGAGCGATCACCTGGGCGCCGATACCCTCGTCGAACATCCGCGCCCAGCGCGAGCGCCGCGATGTGCCGATCACCAGCTGGGTGGCGTTGGCGCTGCGGGCGAAGTCCAGCAGGGTGGCCGCGACGTCCTCCCCGACAACGGTGTGCATGGTCGCGCCGAGGCTGGCTGCCAGTTCGCGCAGCATCTTCTTCTGCTGCGGCGTGATGGCCACCAACCCGTCACCCTGCACGATGTGCAGCACCTTGAGTTCCGCTCCGGAGCGCGACGCGATCCGCGAGGCGCGGCGCACCAGCGTCTCGGATTCCGGCCCGCCGGAGACCGCCACGACCACGCGTTCGCGGGCCTCCCAGGTATCGGTGATGTTCTTGTCGGTGCGGTACCTGGCCAGCGCGGCATCGACCTGGTCGGCCAGCCACAGTAGCGCCAGCTGCCGCAGCGCCGACAAGTTGCCGGGGCGGAAGTAGTCCTCCAGCGCCGCATCGATGCGGTCGCGGCCGACGACGTTGCCGTGAGTGATCCTGCGCCGCAGCGCTTCCGGTGTGATGTCCACCAGCTCGATCTGATCGGCCGCGCGCACGATCTCGTCGGGGATGCGTTGTTGCTCGGTGATTCCGGTGATGTGGCCGACGACATCGTGCAAGCTCTCCAGGTGCTGGACGTTGACGGTGCTGATGACCGTGATGCCCGCATCGAGGAACTCCTCGACATCCTGCCAGCGGTGGGCGTTGCGGCTGCCCGGGGTGTTGGTGTGGGCCAGCTCGTCGACGAGGACGACCTGGGGTCGGCGCGCCAGCACCGCCTCGACGTCGATCTCGGTGTGCCAGGCGCCCTGGTACTCGATGTGGATCGGCGGGACCACCTCGATACCGGCGAGCTGCTGGGCGGTGTGGCGGCGGCCGTGCGTCTCGATCACCGCGGCCACGACGTCGGTGCCGCGGCTCATCCGGCGCTGCGCCTCGCCGAGCATCGAGTACGTCTTGCCGACGCCGGGCGCGGCACCCAGATAGATGCGCAGATCCGCGCGTTTACGGCCGAGGATGCTCACCTACCCATCATCCCCTGCGGCGCTACTCCTGGAAGCGGTATCCCATCCCCGCCTCGGTGATCAGGTGTTTGGGCCGTGACGGGTCGACCTCCAGCTTGCGGCGCAGCTGTGCCAGATACACCCGCAGGTAGTGGGTCTCCTTGGCATAGGCCGGTCCCCACACCTCCTTGAGCAGCTCTTCGCGGCCCACCAGCTTGCCGCGGTGGCGCACCAGCATCTCCAGCATGCCCCACTCGGTCGGGGTCAGATGTACCTCGGTACCGCTCTTGGTGACCTTCTTTGCGGCCAGATCTACCGTGAAAGAGGATGTTTCGACCACGGGCTGGTCATCTTCGGTGGCCGCGCTGGCCCGTCGCACCGCGGCGCGCAGCCGAGCCAGGAACTCGTCCATGCCGAACGGCTTGGTCACATAGTCATCGGCACCCGCGTCGAGCGCTTCCACCTTGTCCGAGGAGTCGGTACGCGCCGAGAGCACGATCACCGGGACGGTCAGCCAGCCGCGCAGCCCGGCCAGCACGTCGATACCGGACATATCGGGTAGGCCGAGGTCGAGGATCACCACGTCGGGGCGGTGATCGGCGGCGGCGCGCAACGCCTCGGCGCCGGTGGCCGCGGTGTGCACTTCGTACCCGCGCACCGACAGATTGATCCGCAGTGCCCGCAGGATCTGCGGTTCGTCGTCGATCACCAAGACCCTGGTCACTGGTCATTCTCCTGAGTTGCGGCCAACTCGATCACGACCGTCAGCCCGCCGCCGGGAGTGTCGGTCGCCGAGATGGTGCCGCCCATCGCGGTGACGAACCCACTGGCCACCGACAGGCCGAGCCCGACACCGGTGGTGTTGTCCTGGTCCCCGAGCCGCTGGAACGGCGCGAACAGTTGTTCTTCGGCGCCGCGCGGAATACCCGGTCCCTCATCGGCAATGGTGATCAACACCCTCTCACCGACACGTCCGGCGTTCACCCGCACGGGATGGTCGCCCCCGTACCGCAGCGCGTTGTCGATCACGTTGACCAACACCCGTTCCAGCAGGCCGGCGTCGGCGAGTGCGACCGCGTCACCGACGTCCACCTTGACCCGATCCCAGCCGGAGTCCTTTGTGCTGCGGCTGATTCCGAGCAGAGCCCGCTGCACGGCCTCCTCCAGGTACACCCGACGCAGTTCGGGCTTGACCACCCCGGCGGCCAGCCGGGAGGAGTCCAGCAGATTGCCCACCAGTGCGGTCAGCTGGTCGACGGACTCTTCGACGGTGGCCAGCAGCTCGGCGGTGTCCTCGGGGGAGAAGTCGATGTCATTGCTGCGCAGGCTCGATACCGAGGCCTTGGCGGCGGCCAATGGGGTGCGCAGGTCGTGGCTGACCGCCGAGAGCAAGGAGCGGCGCAGCTCGTCGGCCCGCGCGACCGCCTCGGCGCGGCCCGCCTCGGAGATCAGCTCACGCTGCCGGACCAGGCCGGCGGCCTGTTTGGCGACCGCGCCCAACACTCGGCGATCCCGGGCGGGCAGCCGCCGGCCGGCCAGCACCAACCAGAACTCGTCGTCACCGACTTCGATGGCGGTGTCGGCGTCGTCGACATCGGTGCAGGGATCGGTGCCGGCGCAGGCGACCACCTCGGTATCGCCGTCGCGCTCGCGCAGCAGGCTCACCGAGGTCTGCGAGTACACTTCGCGCACCCGCTCCAGCAACGCGGCGGGATCCGCACCGCGCAGCACCGAACCGGCGAAATGCGCGAGCAGTTCGGCCTCTTGGGAGGCGCGACGCGCCTCGCGGGCCCGTTTGGCGGCGCTGTCGACCAGCGCGGCCACCGCGACGGCGACCATCAGCAGCACCGCGATGGTGATCGCGCTGTCGGGTTCGGAGATGGTGAACGTGTAGCGCGGTTCGGCGAGAAAATAGTTGATCAGCAGACCCGACAGCACCGCCGAGAGCGCCGCGGGGGCCACCCCGCCGAGCAGTGCCACCGCCAGCACGCCCACGAAGAACAACGCACTCTCGCCGCTGACCCCCAGATAGCGGTCCAGCCACAGCACCGCGACGGCCGCCAGTGCCGTGGGCACCACCACGGCGGCCAACCAGGACGCAACGTGCTGCCAGTTCCGATGCCCGGAATGGGCGGTGGCCCGCCTGGTCTGCTCGTGGGTCACCATGTGCACGTCGATGGTGCCGGAATTCTGCACCACCGCGGCGCCGATGCCCTCGTCGAGGATGCGTGCCCACCGAGAGCGCCGCGACGTCCCGACCACCAACTGGGTGGCGTTCATCTCGCGGGCGAAATCCAAGAGCGCGGCGGGAACATCATCGCCGACGACGGTGTGCACGCTGGCTCCCAGGCTGGCCGCCAGATCGCGGACCGCACCCATCATCGGGGCCGACACACCGGCCAGCCCGTCACCGCGCACCACATGCACGATCATCAGTTCGGCACTGGATTTCGACGCGATGCGCGACGCCCGGCGGACCAGGGTCTCGGATTCCTTGTCGCCGGTCACCGCGACGACCACGCGTTCGCGGGCTTCCCAGGTTGCGGTGATCTTGTTGTCGGAGCGGTACTTTGCCAGTGCGGCGTCGACCTGGTCGGCCAGCCACAGCAGCGCCAGCTCGCGCAGCGCGGTGAGGTTGCCCCGCCGGAAATAGTTCGACAGGGCCGCGTCGATCCGGTCGGGTGCGTAGACGTTGCCGTGGGAAAGCCTGCGGCGCAGGGCTTCCGGGGTGATATCGACCAGCTCGATCTGATCGGCGGCGCGCACCACCTCGTCGGGCACCTTTTCCTGCTGCTCGATACCGGTGATCTGGGCGACGACATCGTTCAGACTTTCCAGATGTTGCACGTTGACGGTGGTGATCACCGTGATGCCCGCCGCGAGCAGCTGCTCGATGTCCTGCCAGCGTTTCGGGTTCGCACTGCCCGGGGTGTTGGTGTGGGCCAGTTCGTCGACGAGCACCACCTGCGGGCGGCGGGCCAGCACCGCGTCGACGTCGAGTTCACCGAACGTGGCGCCGCGATACTCGACCAACCGCGGCGGGATGATCTCGATACCGTCGAGCAGCTCGGCGGTCTTGGACCGGCCGTGGGTCTCGACGACGGCCGCCACCAGATCGGTGCCCCGCTCCAGCCGCCGGTGCGCCTCGCCCAGCATGGCGTAGGTCTTGCCCACGCCGGGAGCCGCGCCGAGGTAGATGCGCAGCTCCCCGCGTTTCGGTCGGTCGGTCACCAGCCCATCATCCCCCCAGTCGGTCCAGAGCCAGGTTCAGCTGCGCCACGTTGACCCGCGGTTCGCCCAGGAAGCCCAGCGTGCGGCCCTCGGTGTGCTCGTCGACCAGCGCGCGCACCTGCTCGGGGCTGATACCGCGCGCCGCGGCGACGCGGTCGACCTGTATCGCCGCGTAGGCGGGGGAGATGTGCGGGTCCAGTCCGCTACCACTGGCCGTGACGGCGTCGGCGGGCACCGCCGGGTTGGCCGCGGTACCGGCCACCGGCACGATCTGGCCGGTCGCATAGTCCGCGCCCGGTTCGGCGCACTCGACGCGGACCCCCTCGTAGGTGGCGACGAACGGGACGGCCGGGCAGACCTGGTTCACGCTGACCACCCTGGTCGGTTGAGTGACGGTGCCGCGCGCATCGCGGGGACCGATGACCGACAGCACCGCCCCGACACCCTCGGCCGTGCAGAACGGCCGGGCACCGTTGACGCCCTCCAGCTCGCCGACCGCCAGGCTGCGGGTGCACACCTCGGTCAGCAGGCTGGCGCGGCCATCGGTGGGATCGGCGCCGGTGGCCGTGTCGACGATATCCTCGGGCCCCAGGTTGGATGCACCGGTGGCCAGCGGGTCGTAACCGCCAGGACGGGACTGGAAGTACCGCGGCAGCGGATTTCCGTCGGCATCGGTGAAGGGCTGCCCGATCAGGCTGCTGCCCAGTACTTTTCCGTCGATCTCCAGCAGCGAGCCGTCGGCCTTGTCGCGCAGGCCCGGCAACTGGGCCACCAGCCAGATCAGGATCGGATAGGCCAGTCCCAGGATCACGGTGAGGACCAGCAGCGCTCGCAGCGCCGCGGTGTGTTGGCGGAGCAGATTGGCGAAGTTCATGTCACATTCCCGGGAAGAGTTGGACGACCAGGTCGATCAGTTTGATGCCGATGAACGGCGCGACCACACCGCCGAGACCGTAGATGAACAGGTTGCGGCTCAACAGTTTCGAGGCGCTGCTCGGGGTGTAGCGGACACCCTTGAGGGCCAGCGGGATCAGCACGACGATCACGATCGCGTTGAAGATCACCGCGGACAGGATCGCCGATTGCGGACTGTGCAGCCGCATGATGTTCAGCAGGTCCAGCCCGGGGAACACCGCGACGAACAGCGCCGGGATGATGGCGAAGTACTTCGCGATATCGTTGGCGATGCTGAAGGTCGTCAACGCTCCTCGGGTGATCAGCAGCTGCTTGCCGATCTCGACGATCTCAATCAACTTGGTCGGATCGGAATCCAGATCGACCAAGTTGCCTGCTTCTTTGGCCGCCGATGTGCCGGTGTTCATCGCCACGCCGACATCGGCCTGGGCCAACGCCGGTGCGTCGTTGGTGCCGTCACCGGTCATCGCGACGAGCTTGCCCCCGGCCTGTTCGGCCTTGATCAACGCCATCTTGTCCTCGGGCGTCGCCTCGGCGAGGAAATCGTCGACCCCGGCCTCGGCCGCGATGGCCTTGGCGGTCGTCGGGTTGTCGCCGGTGATCATGACGGTGCGAATGCCCATGCGGCGCATCTCGTCGAAGCGTTCCCGCATGCCCTGTTTGACCACATCCTTGAGGTGGATGACGCCGAGCGCGCGGGCCCGGCCGTCACGTACCTCACCGACCGACAGCGGAGTGCCACCGGCCGCCGAGATCTGCTCCACCAGCTCGCCGAGTTCGGCGGGCACCGTGCCACCCTCGGCGCGGATCCAGTCGGCCAGGGAGCCGGCCGCACCCTTGCGCAACTTGCGCTCGGACCCGTCATCGGTGATGTCCACGCCGGACATCCGTGTGGTGGCGCTGAATTCGACCCAGTGCGCGTGGCTCAGTTCACCGGGTGTGCGAGAACGCAAACCATACTGCTCTTTGGCGAACACCACGATCGAGCGGCCCTCCGGTGTCTCGTCGGCCAAGCTGGACAGCTGCGCCGCGTCGGCCAACTCGTCCTCGCCGACACCGGTCAGTGGCAGGAATGCCGCGGCTTGCCGGTTGCCCAACGTGATGGTGCCGGTCTTGTCGAGCAGCAGGGTGTTCACATCACCGGCGGCCTCGACGGCGCGGCCGGACATCGCCAGCACATTGCGCTGCACCAGCCGGTCCATTCCCGCGATGCCGATGGCGCTCAGCAGCGCACCGATGGTGGTCGGGATAAGGCACACCAGCAGCGCCACCAGGACGATGCCGGTGATGCCATCACCGGTGAGCGACAACGAGTCCGGTACGCCGGGGTTGTTGGCCTTGGAGTAGATGGCCAGCGGTTGCAGGGTGGCGACGGCGAAGACGAGGATGATGCTGAGCGAGGCGAGCAGGATGTTCAGCGCCACCTCGTTGGGTGTCTTTTGCCGGTTGGTGCCCTCGACAAGGCCGATCATCCGGTCGATGAAACTCTCGCCGGGCTTCTGGGTGATCTTGACGACGATGCGATCGCTGAGCACCGTGGTGCCCCCGGTCACGGCCGACCGGTCACCACCGGATTCCCGGACGACAGGTGCCGACTCGCCGGTGATGGCCGATTCGTCGACCGAGGCGATGCCCTCGATGACATCGCCGTCACCCGGAATGGTCTGTCCCGCTTCGACGATCACCACGTCACCCTGTTGCAGTAGCGGGGCGGCCACCTGCTCCTCTCCACCGGAGGCGGTGACCCGGCGGGCCATGGTGTCGGTCTTGGCCTTGCGCAGGCTGTCGGCCTGCGCCTTGCCACGCCCCTCGGCCACGGCCTCGGCGAGATTGGCGAAAACCACGGTCAGCCAGAGCCATCCGACGATGAGCCAGGCGAACCAGGATGGGTCGGTGACGGCCAGCAGCGTGCTCCAGACGGCCCCGATCTCGACGATGAACATGACCGGATTGCGCCACAGCGTGCGGGGGTCGAGTTTGCGCAGCGCGTCGGGAACCGAGGTCCACAACATCTTCGGGTCGAGCAACCCGCTCTGGACGGACTTCTTCGGGGTGCGCGGCGCGGTGGCGGCGGCGGGGTCGACGGTCGCGGTGGACATCAGTGGATTCCTTCGGCGAGGGGGCCGAGCGCGAGCATCGGCAGGAAGGTCAGGGCGACGAGGATCAGTGTCACGCCGGTGACCATCCCGACGAACTGCGGACGGTGGGTGGGCAGGGTGCCTGCGGATTCTGGTGTGCGGGCTTGTGCGGCAAACGATCCTGCCAGCGCCAGCACCAGGATGATGGGCAGGAAGCGGCCGAACACCATGGCCAGGCCGAGCGCGGTGTTGTACCACTCGGTGTTGACGCTGATACCGGCGAAGGCCGAGCCGTTGTTGTTGGACGCCGAGGTGAAGGCGTATAGCACCTCGGACAGACCGTGTGGTCCGGTGTTGAGCATGCCGTCGCGTTGGCCGGGCATCGCCATCGCCAGCGCGGTCCCGGTGAGCACCAGCAGCGGGGTGATCAGGAAATACGTTGCGGCGAACTTGATCTCCCGCGGTGTGATCTTCTTGCCGAGGTACTCCGGGGTGCGCCCGACCATCAGGCCTGCCACGAAGACGGTGATGATGGCCAGGATCAGCATGCCGTAGAGACCCGATCCGACACCGCCGGGGGCGACCTCGCCGAGCTGCATGTTGAACATGGTGATCAGCCCGCCGAGGCTGGTGTACGAGTCGTGGAACGAGTTGACCGCGCCGGTGGAGGTCAACGTCGTGGCGGCGGCATACACCGCCGAATCGGCCACGCCGAAACGCTGTTCCACACCTTCGGTGGCCGCGCCGACAGCGGTGGGCACGGTGCCGTGGGCCTGCAGCTGCACCAGCATCAGCACGCTGACGCTCAATGTCGCGATGGTGGCCATCACGGCGACGATCGCCAGACCCTGCTTCTTGTTGTCGACCATCCGGCCGAACGTGCGGGGCAGCGCGAACGGGATGAGGCAGATCAGCAGGATCTGCACCCAGTTCGTCCACGGCGTCGGATTCTCGAAGGGGTGCGAGGAGTTCGCGTTGTAGAACCCGCCGCCGTTGGTGCCGAGCTCCTTGATGACCTCCTGGCTGGCGACCGGGCCGCCGGGCAGGGTCTGCTGTCCGCCGGCGATGGTGTCGACCACCTGATCATGCAGCGCGAAATTCTGGATCACGCCACCGGCGATCAGGACGATCGCGCCGATCACGGAGAGCGGCAGCAGGATTCGCAGGCTGCCGCGCACCAGGTCGACCCAGAAGTTGCCGAGGTCACCGGTGCTGCGCCGGACCAGGCCGCGCACGAAGGCGATGGCGACGGCCATGCCGACGGCGGCGGAGACGAAGTTCTGCACCGTCAGACCCGCCATCTGCACCAGATGTCCCTGGGTCGTCTCACCGGAATAGGCCTGCCAGTTGGTGTTCGTCACGAAGCTGACCGCGGTGTTCCAGGCCAAGGCCGGGGTCATCTCGGTCGCCGGATCGTTCAGGTGCAGCGGCAGTTTGCCCTGCACCAGTTGGAAGGCGAACAGGAACAGGATGCTGACCGCGGAGAAGGCAAGCACGCTGCGGGCGTAGGCGCCCCAGGTCTGTTCGGCTTTCGGATCTGCCCCGATGAGCCGGTAGATGCCGCGTTCGATGCGGGAGTCCTCGGCGCGGGTGTAGACGCGATACATGTAGTCGCCGAGTGGCACGTGGGTCAGGGCCAGCACGAGGATGAGGGCGGCGAGGAAGACGATCCCCGCGGTGGTCGTGGACACTAGAACCTCTCCGGGAACAGCAGTGCGGCGAACAGGAACACCGCGGTCAGGATCGCCAGCACCAGGCCGACGCTGTTGGCGAGGTTCACAGCCGCTCGACCAGCTTCTGGACCAGGCCGAGCAGCGCGAAGATCGCGATGGTCAGTGCCAGGAAGACGAGGGTGGACGCGATGGTCGTCACGACGGATCAGTACTCCTGTTTTTTGTTGACACCCCCGGCCGGACCGGCGTGGGGGCGAAGGCAAAGCTACGACCGTGTTCTGCCGCTGAGCTGGGCATTGACGGTTCCTTGACGGGTGGCACCGGCATCTTTACGGGGTCTCTACGCCCGCGGCGTTCTGGGCGTGGTCTGGGTTTGCGCACAGCCTGCGGACAGCCTCCGCGCGTAGACCGGACTGATGACCGATCTTGATACGCACGCGGGCCATCCGCACCGGCTGCGGGTCGCCGTGCGCACTGTGCGACGAGTGCTGCCGAAATCCGGTTGCGGGCTGCCTGCGGCCCTGTTGATCGACCCACTGGTCTCGGCGTGGGTCCGCACCCACGGGGTGACGGTGCATGTCGGAGACGCCGCTGAACTGGGAATGGTGCGGGCCGGGGGTGTGCCGGCCGATCAGGTGTTGTGGCGCTGCGGGCCGTCCGCCGTGGCCATCTCGGGAGCGCTGGCCTGTGGTGTCACCCGCTTCGTGGCGTCCACCCGCCGGCATCTGACCATCCTTTCCGACCTGGCCGCCGGGGCGGCGTCGGTGCACCTCGACCCGGACTGCCTGCTGGCCACCAGCCCACCCGCGGATGTCGATGTGGTCGGCATGCACGCCACCGTCGCCCGCGCCGATCCCGATGCCTGGGCCGTCACCGCGCATCGGCTGCTCGGCCACATCGCCGGCCTGCGCCGCGACGGTGTGGAGGTGACGCGGATGAGTCTGGCCGGTGGTTCGGCCGAGACCTGGCTGCGCGCGGACAAACACCAGCTGATGGCGATGGCGTCGGCGGTCGACGAGTCCATCGACGACGGGTGCGCGCGGTGGCGGGTGCCGAGGCCCGCGGTGATGTTGGGACCCATCGGGATGTGACGACGCGTTAGAGTTTGCGATGGCAACGACATCGTGACGGTATCTGTGACGCGGAGGTGGTTCCGGTGCGTCTGCACCTGGCGGCGGGATTTCTTGCACTGACGGCGCTGCTCAGCGGTTGCGGCGGAGACCGGCAGGTGGAGGGTTCGCCGGTCGGCTCCGCGAGCACCACCGCTGAACCCGTCGTCGATCCCGAGGCCGATGCCAAGGCGGTGCAGTCGGTCTTCGACAAATACCGCGACGAGGCCGCGGCGCAGAACGGTGCGGCGGTCCCGGCGTTGATCAGCCCCGACACCATCGCGCACTACGACACGGTGGTGAACCTGGCGCGGACGGCAGGACCGGCCGAGATCGCAAAGGCCGGCATGATGGACCGCCTGATGATCGCTCGCATGCGGGTCGAGACACCCCCGGACTTCGCCACGATGGACGGCACCGGTCTGCTGGTCTACGGCATCGACGAGGGCATGATCGACTCGGATGCGCTGGAAGGGAACTCCATCGGTGAGGTGCGCGTCGATGGGGATCGCGCCTATGCACCGATGTTGGTCGACGGCGAGCCCGCGGGCGCGGACTGGGAGTTCGCGCGTACCGACTCCGGCTGGACATTCGATCTGGCTGCCGGTTTCCCGCTGATCAACGAGGCGCTCAGGCAGGTGGCCGCCGACGGCGATATGACCGAGGACGAGTTCATCTTCAGTGTCGTCGAGATGGTGACCGGCACCCCGGTCGATGCGTCGGTGTGGGAGACGCCGACGGCGTAGTGCTCGTCCGTTCTTCGCGGGCACCGCGCCGAGGGCGGCCGGAAGGATGCCCCGTCGTACACCTGTGAAACCGGCGCGATCAGTTTGGTGCGTGTCGCACGGGGTACTTCTCGGGCATGAGCACCAATGATCCGGGGACCGTCCGGGTGGTTGGGTTGGTCTGCAGCCTCAAACCAAGTCCCAGCCCATCCAGTAGCCAAGCAATGGCCGAGCACTTCTTCACCCATCTGCGGAAGGCCGGAGCCCAGTGTGAAGTGGTGCGCTGCGTGGACTTTCACATCGCGCCGGGTGTCGAGATCGACATGGGCGACAGTGACCAGTGGCCACAGATCCGCGAGAAGATTCTGGATGCCGACATTCTGCTGTTGAGCACCCCCATCTGGCTGGGTCATCCTTCGTCGGTGACCCAACGCGTCCTCGAACGTCTGGATGCCGACCTGTCCACCACCGACGAGCAGGGACGCCCCGCTATGGTCGGCAAGGTCGCCTTGGTCAGCGTCGTGGGCAACGAGGACGGCGCGCACAAGGTTGTCGCCGATGTCTTCCAGGGGCTCAACGATGTGGGTTTCAGCATTGCCGCGCAGGGCTGTACGTACTGGACCGGCCCGGCGATGGGGTCCCAGGACTTCAACGACCTCGATGAGATCCCTGAGCAAGTCGCGTCGACGACGGCCGCTGCGGCCCGCAATGCGGTGCACTTGGCGCGGCTGCTGAAGCAATCCCATTATCCGTCGTACCAATGATTTTCACGGGAGGGTGCCATGCCTGATACCTCGAAGGACCCGGTCGACCACGCACGCACCTATCGGCAGCATGCAGGGGAGGCGATGAAGGCCGGTAAGAATGCGCCGGGGATCGTCGCGGTCGGCCTCGGCGTGGTGGCATTGGTGAGCGGGTTGTTCGCGTTCGCCAATGGCAGCTCGACTGCCGGCATCGTCGGCGTGGTGCTGGCGGTGGTGTTGATCGCCGGTGGATTGTTGTGGCTTAACCGCATTCACCGCAAGGTCGCCGAGCAGCAGATTGATTGGCATCGCGACCATCCCGAGGTTCCGTACGAGCCGCCCACGAGCTGACCGGTCACTTCTCCCGCCGGAATTGGCGCTGGATGGCGCACCGGACGGCAAGGAGCACTGCGGCCGGTGCGCCGAGCAGCGTCAGGGCGGCGACGAGATCGGTCATCGGGCTACTCCGTATCGGCCGACGGCCGGTATGGCCCTGGTGGGCAATAAGTTCTCGTAGGCACGGTGCCAGATCACCTCGTGCTCGGCGGCGGTGATCTGCCCCTCGCGCAGTCTGCGGTCAGCCCGCACCATGGCGGTGCCCACCGCCTGTACCTGACGGGCGAGGGCAAGCAGTGCCCGGTCCGAGCTAGGCAGTGGCACAGTGATATCCGCTGTTCGTACCTCTTTGCGCACCGATCCGGCGCGAAGGTACGCGCACGTCCCGAACAGCAGTGTCGTCAGCGAGGCCACCGTGACCGCGAACCAGGGTTCGGCGAAACCGGACAGGACCGCCGTCACGACCAGCCACCACGCGGCGCCCCACCCGTAGAACCCCCGCCAGACCCGGACGCGGCGGCGCTCCTCGGCGCTGATGCCCGGCGGGTAGAGCACGATCCGGTAGACCACGCTGCCCCAGCGCTGGGGCCGGATATCCACTGCACCCCATACGGTGTCACCATCGAGCAGTAGTCGGCACAGTTGCCTTATCGTGTCGGTCACCGCTCCACGATCCGCCCGGGAGGCGGGACGAGGCTCGATCTGTACGGAATCTTGACGGCGCCGGCCGGGTTTCTGACGGCGATCTTGCGGACCGCTACTTGTCGGACCCTGTCTTTAGAATTGTGGTATGCCTCCTCCGACAACGCCTTACGCCGCTGATGTGGTGAATTCGGTGTCTGATCGGTTGTCGGCGCTCTATGACGAGGCTGCTGAGTTGGTGGGTCAGCGTAATGCTCTTGATGGTCGGTTGGTGGAGATTGTCGCCGAGATCGATGGTGGTGATGGGCCGTCGTTGTGGGGTCATACGGGGTGTCGGTCGCTGGTGGAGTTGGTGGCGTGGCGGTTGGGGATGTCACCGCGCAACGCTCAGGTGATGGTGGCCATTGCCCAACGCCTGGAGGTGTTTCCGCGGTTGGCGGCGAACCTGCGCCAGGGGCAGATGTCGCTTGATCAGTTCGGGGTGATCGCCGAGCATGCCGCGGATGGTTCGGATGATCATTACGCCGAGTTGGCCAAGACCGCGACGGTGACGCAGTTGCGTACGGCGGTCAAGCAGGAGCCGCGCCCGCAGCCGGAGCCGCGGGATGGTTCGGTGCGGTCGTTCAGTAGGCATGAACAGGATGGGTGTACGACGTATCGGATTCGGTTGCCGAAGTTGGAGGCGGCGACGTTCGATGCGGCGTTGGGTGCGCACAAGGAGGGGTTGGTCGCCGATTGGCGACGCGACCACGATGATCCTGACGCTGCCGGTGCCCGGGATGGTGTGGAGGTGCCGCCGTTCCCGGACATGGTGGATGCGTTGATGAGCGTGGTCGAGTCCGGCTGGGACGCCGAAGCGGCGGCGCGTCCGCACGGGGCGAGTACCACGGTGGTGGTGCATTACGACGTCGAGAAGGGGTCGGCGGCGCTGCATCTGGGGCCGGTACTCGCGGAGTGGGAGCGCCAGTTCCTGTTGTGTGATGCCAGTTGTGAGGTGTGGTTGGAGCGTCATGGCACGCCGATGGGTGCGGGGCGTAGTACGCGGACGATCAGTCGTCGGTTGCGGCGGGCGTTGGAGCATCGCGATGGGATGTGTGCGGTGCCTGGGTGTGGGGCGACGCGGGGTTTGCATGCTCATCATCTGGTGCATTGGGAGCATGGCGGTGCCACCGAACTGGACAATCTGGTGTTGTTGTGTCCGTTTCATCATCGGTTGCATCACAAGGGGGAGATCACGATCGTCGGTCCGGCGGATCGGCTGGTGGTCACCGACTGTGATGGTCGCCGGTTGACCGGCGCGTCGCTGGCCCGCCCACCGACCGGGCCGCCGCCGGATGTGCCCCCGTGCCGCGGTCCGAAGGGGGAGCGAGCCCAATGGATGTGGTACACCCCGTTCGAACCCGAACCCCCACCGGGGACGGATAACTAGCCGCTATCACTATCCTTGCGGATGTTGGCAATGCCGCCACTGGCGTGCGCGGGTCGGTGTCGGCACGCTCGGAGCAGGAACGGCGCCGATACGCAGGTCCGACTGGCCCGATTCCGTCAGGAGTGGAGTCGCCGCCCCGTGATGATGCCCGGCACAGGACACAGCGGAACAACTGATCGGATGCTCTGCGGTAGGTTCGTTGGATTGATGCCCCCATAGCCCAATTGGCAGAGGCAGCGGACTTAAAATCCGCCAAGTGTCGGTTCGAGTCCGACTGGGGGCACGGAGAAAGGCCTGGTAGCGGCTATTTCCAGCGATTAGCTTGACTAGATACCCACGAAAGTACCGGTGAAATACCGGTGGCCTGGCGGGGGCAAGTTCCCGTAGCTAACTTGCCCGGGGAGTACAGTTCGGGCGTACATCGACGCGGCGGCTAGCTTCCGCCATGGTCATATGCGTCGCCGAATTGGCGTTCCACCCACAGAACGTGGAAGACCTCATTGATCCGGACGCCAAGCATTGGCAACTGGCCCTTGTAGCGGAAGGCCATGAATCTGTCTTGATGGGAGAACTTGGAAGGGATCGGTGCTCTGATCTGACCTTTCGGGATCAATTCCGTTCCGGCACCCTTGCGGCCGGCCTGGCCAAAGTCTTGCCATCGCAACTGTGCGCATTTGTGCAGCGTAAGGGCAAATTGGGCCTGGCCGTCCTTGTTCCCTAAAGATTGCACGTCGTACCCGTTGACTAGATGGTGCAGTCGCCTGGTTGGTATCGCGCGGCGCTGACGGGGCTCGAAGTTTGTCGGCTGACGATGCCGGCCTTTTTGCACGCTGGTGGTCGTTTCCGGGGCTCACCGCGGTTTATTGGCGCGTGACTCAAAGTATGCGCGAATCTCATCCTGCGGAATCACGGTGAAGCGTTCCCCCTGCGCGAAGTGGTCCATCCATGGGGCTTCCTCATGCGTCATGTTGCGGTAACTTCCAGGCTGCGATCCCGCCGTAGGTATTCCAGACCTTCGCGAGGAACTGGCTAGTTGCGGGATCGACGTCGTCCCAGTCAAACAGATCATCGTTCCAGCTGTCGGCTGGTACACATTTCATGCAGGTCAGTAAGTGGCTGTGGCGCAGCACTTTTACCCTGACTCTGGACGTGTACGGCGACTACATCCCCGAGGAGGACGGCGGTGCGCTCAACACGCTGCCCGAACCGCCCGCCGCGACAAAACCAGCCGAGAACCCATCGAACCATGTGGTCAATCTATTTCGGAGGCAGGCGAATCAGAAGGGGTGGTTCACTAGTTCAGTAGCTTGCGGATGTCGTATCCGATCATGTGAGTCCTGTGGCTTTGGCAAATCGCCTTCATCGGAATACGGTTCCCTGCAACACGATTAAGAAGCGCGCCGAGGAGCAGTAGTGCACCGGAGTCTCCGAGCAAGCCGACCTCGTGGGGATCGTACTCAAAGTTCGGTGCATGCTTCAAGCTGTTATAGGTGGTCCAGAACTTGTCGCTCCATTTGTATAGATCGCCGATGAATTCGGTCCACGCTGGGCCTACATACCGTCCGATTGCCATTGGCAATGGTTCATCAATCTTCTTGCGTATCTTTCTGGGCGCCGCCCATGCCCGCCCCAGTCCTCTGTTGACCTTGGTCCAGTACTCAAGGCCGAGCGCGACTTCGATTAGGCGCACCTCCACGCTGGTCCTGCCATACCGGTACCTGTTAGTGATCGGTCCGGTTGCCCGAGGATATGAGTGGTCCAGTCGGATCCAGTTTCTTACCCCTCGCACACCCCCGATCGTCTGCAGGTGAAACAGCGGAACCTGCGTCATCCTCGGCTTCGACAGCCCCGGCGGCACCGTCATTAGTCGGGAGTTCCACATTCGGGGAGTGCTGCGGGGCTGGCCGTCTTCCTTGCGCTTGAACTCGACGGTTGCGTGTTCCGCGGGGACGAAACCTTCGTACGCCAAGTTGATCAGATCTTGGACAGCTATCAACGCTGGAAGATGCTGGCGCCAGGATCTCGGCGTGTCACTTCTGGTCCCAGCTACCAAAGGTGTGCTGAGAACTCGTTTGTCATCGGGGCCGTCGACGGACCAAGTGGTGTCCAGGGTCAGCGTGAGTCCTCGACGGATGCCGATTTCGAGAGTGTCGATGTTGACCGTGGAAGCGGTGTATTCCTTTGGACGTTCGTCGTCATACTGCGTAACTCGCTCCGTAACCCCGTACAGACCTGACCACTGCGTTACCTCGGGTATCCAGATCTCAACTTCGGTGAAGTTGCTGTCAAGGAGGAGCGGGAATGGTACATCGACTACGACACCCCGGGTGCGAATCGTCTGTGTCGACGCTCTCTCTCCCATCACATTTGACTGCCCAACCCCTGCTATATCAAAGAACATCGCGCGGGTGTCGGATGTAAGCCCGTAAACCGCTTCGGGACGTGGCAGCCTGTCGCGGTTCCGACCGAACTCGCCCCGAAATTCGCGTGTTCGCAGAGTGCCGACATGGAACAGTTCGTTATCCACTAGACGTACATGACCGTCGTGGGACTTGTTCAGGTCGTAGACGTCGCCGAGTTCCGCCCAAAAGTGGCCCAGTGTTCCGTCCATAGTTTCGCGAATGCGATCACCCATGCGATGGATCGTTGCACTCCAGAGTTAGGCGGGGTCCACCTGACGCGCCGGTGTCCGATCTTCGGCCGACACAGCCCCTAGCTAACTCGAAAATACCGGTGAAATACCGGCGGCCAGGGGCCGATCGGAGCCCGCCCGCGTTCCACCCGGAACCCGATCTGGTTACGTCGAGAATGCGTATTTGTCAGGAAGTTTGCACGATTTAGCGAACTATTGTCCGAGGTCGCGAGACGGCCGAAAAACCCGGAAGCCCTTACTTAAAATCCGCCAAGTGTCGGTTCGAGTCCGACTGGGGGCACTGGTGTTGTTGCAGTTGGAGGTGGTTTTTCCGCGAACACCTGAGCCGTCATCGGCCGCTTCGGCTCCCTACGTCCACACCGCGTCCAAATTCGGCCCGGTTCGGTTCGTGGGGCCGTCGCGTAAGCAATTCGGTGGGCGTCGACTGCCGTGCCAAGCCACAGGTCGTCAATATGGCTAGATATCGTTGTGAGGCTGTAGCGTCCCGGAATGAACGAAGGGTAAGGCCAAACGATGAAGACTAGGACTCGTGTATTCATCATCGTTGCCCTGACTCTGGTCTTGGTCGGGCTCGCCGTCCCGCCGCTCGTATTCGCTGTTCGCGCAAACACCCCCGATTGGGGACGCTTTTGGTCAACGGCAGCGCAACCCTATGCGACTGTATTAGTCGGTATCGGCGCAATCTTTGCTGCAGGTCTCGCTTTCTGGAACGGTGAGCGTGAGCGGAGGCAACGCGCCGAGCATGAGTCCGATAAGGCAAAGCGTGAACTAAAGCGCGAGCTGAACGACCGATATTCGCAATTGGTTGCACAGCTTTCCGATGCGAAGCCGATTGTTCGTGAGGCTGCTGCTCATGGACTTGTAGCGTTGGCTGATGATTGGCTTGCTTTCGGCGACGAAGGCCAACACCGTGTGTGTGTTGCTATGCTCGCAACCTACATACGCACACCACTTGAGGATCCAGGGCCTCAATGCCCCGATGTGCCCGTCCGGGCAACCGTAATTCGTTTAATCTCCGAGCTTGCAAAGCGAAAAGGAATTCGATATTACTGGCGCGAATTGAATTTGCAGGGAGTGGATCTTCGTTTCGTCTCGCTGTCACAGCTTGAGCTGAAGCAATTTTGGTTCGACAGTGCTCTGCTGGCTGGAGCGGACCTCAGTGATGCTGACTTCACTGAAGCGGTCCTTCAGCGGGCAAATATCGATGATTGTGATTTACGGGCAACGAATCTCACATCAGCGAGTTTGCAGTTGGCCAGTGCTCAACGTACAAATCTGCGCCGCACCAAGTTTGTCAGGGCAGCTTTATTCGGCGCAGATTTTACGGAAGCTTACATTATTTCTCGGTGGCCAAAAAATGAGCGAGCAGCCCATCGCGGTAGTGATTTCATGTCTCAAGCGCCGATTTTTACGGAAGCCTATTTAATGGGTGCCAACCTGACGAATGCCGATCTTAGCGGCGCACATTTGGACAAGACGCGGCTTGACTGGGCCAATTTCACCAACGCAACGCTTTATCGCGCAAATCTCTCGGGAGCATCCGTAAGTGGTACCGTGGTCCAGGGCGCGGACTTAACCGAGGCAGTCCTCACAGATATCACGCCAGGCGTTGAGGTCATGTTGTCGAACCGAACCACGCAGTGGCCTGAAGGTCTTGCTCACCACGGCATGGTGTGGAGAGATCAAGACGACTAGTTCGCCTTGCGATGTAGCGGCACTACTTTCCCGGCTCGACTGCTTCGCGTCCAAGCTCGGGTGCGGCAAGACACTGGGGCGCTAGGCGCCTTGGACACTTTCTGCCGTCCACTGTTCGGGCATCCGCACACCGAACACCAGCACGCCCAACAGACCCAGAACGAAGCGGCGCAGCTCGGGCACCTCTTTCAAAAGTTGATACTCGGTAAGGCGATCAACGCTGCCATGCACCAAGTCGCTGCGTACCTTGTATCGGTCGTAGAAGTAGTCTTTTGGCTTCTGACCGGCAAACTGCTCCGTGCCGAGGCAGCTGACCAACTGACGGCCTCTCCGCCCAATCGGGTCGAATTTGTCGTCCTCCAGAGCCTGGGCAACGTCTTGCCGTAGACCGTCGTCGATATCCGTCATCTCAGCAAGACTCTGGTTGAGCACATCAATAACCTCAGCAATGTCGCGTGGCTGGTCCTCGCGCGGCGGTAATAGCGCTTCAATCGCGGTGACTAATAGGATGAAACTCGTTTCGGGGTTGTCCTCGAAGTACGCGGCGTGCACGAGCCCGTACGCCAACAACTGCTGCGAACTTAACTCGTAGTCGCGGCTAGTGATCCAGGGCAGCGCGTAGGTAATCAACCCGTAAATGCCCTGCATGACGGAGCCTTCGGCGAATAATCCCCCTGACGCAGTTTGCTCCTCGGGTTCGAAGACGAGCAAGCCCGGATCATCCCGCAAACGCCGCTGCGTTGGGCTCTGGTAGTACGGCGTGCCGAAGCTCTGGTGAATTGGGTTGCCGGCGGATCCAATCTTGATGCCAACCAGGTAGTGAGCGAACGCGATTGTTAGGTGGTTCCGCCATGCAACGCCAACTGCGTAGGCAGTCTCGGCCGTTGGAAAATCCCGTCCCGTCAGCCTTAGCTCCAGTGCACCTTGTATCGGTTCACTTTCGGCTGGACCGCATAGCTCAACGACACCATTCGTGCCCTCGTCGGCTAGAACAACGGTCGTCACGTCCACTAAGCCCGTCTCGGGGTTGGGTTCCCCCAAGAGGCCTGCACTAACTGCGCCGCTTAGTACTAGTCGGTTGCGAAACGAGTACGTCACGCCAGTGATGCTGCCACCTCAGTAAGATAAGCGGAGCGTCAATTCGCCTTGCGCTCCAGCGGCACTACTTTTCTCGCTGACTTGGCAGCCTCGACAATGCCGCGTCCAACCTTAGGTGCGGCCTGTTTATCCTCGTTGATGTAGTCCGCGTAGGTGGTTAGCGTCATTACGAAACTTGGAGTGTCCGGGACAACCCGGGCAGTCCCAGAGACGTCGCCACATGCCTAGACTCCGAGAATGCGCGTCCCTCGCCGATTCGCAGAGTTTAACAGGAGAGTGACCAACCCGGCTGCTCGCAGGATCACTCCGTGGCTTCCGAACCTCGGGACGCTCGAGCACGTCGGCCGGAAGTCAGGCAAGCGATATCACACGCCCCTGCTGGTGTTCGCGACGCACGACGGCTACGCCATTCTCATCGGTTACGGCCCACAGACGGACTGGGTGAAGAACGTGCTCGCCGGCGGACCGACGGTGCTGCACAAGCGTGGGCGGCCCATTGAACTCGTCAACCCACGGGTGGTGAGCAAGGACGAGGCGGCGGAGCTGGTGCTGCCTCGTTCTCGGCTGTTCTACCGATTGTTTCCATACGACGAGGCAACCCTGCTGCTGACGGCGGCAAGCTCGGTGGATTGAATTCGGTCGCGCACGGTGAGTGAAATACGCTGCGACAGCGCTATTTCGATTCGTTACCGGACGCACAGCGCGCGCCTAACGTTGCCACAGGGGTGACCAAACGGGGGGCCATAACGTCGTGATTCGTGTGGCGGTGAGGTACCGCGGCAACACACACGGACGAACGGAGTAACCCCATGAAGATCACGCGTCGCGCAGCCGCGCCGGTCCTGGCCGGCGGTATCGCGCTGGCCGGCCTGTTCGGTGTCGGCATGGGCACCGCCAGTGCCGACCCTGGTCGCCCATGCGGTACCCCGAATGCACCTGCGTGTGCCCCGGGGCCGCAGAACAACAACTGGCAGCAGCGCGGTATCGATCAGGCCCGTGGCGACCACCAACCGTTCCAGTACAACGGTCAACGCGTCGAGCCGATGCGCGCCGGCAACGGCGACGGCTGGGGTTTCTGGTTCCTTGGGCAGTGGATCCGGCTGTAATCCGACGCTGCGCCCGCACGCAGGAGCTGGCCGACCTGCGTGCGGCTACCCTCGCCAGCATGGCATCACCACGCGTCGCGGTCATCGGGGCCGGTCTCTCCGGCGCGGCATGCGCACATGCCCTGCGGGAACGCGATATCGAGGTCGAGATCTTCGAACGCGGCCGCGCACCGGGTGGTCGGATGGCCTCACCCACCCTGCACGGCCGCCGCGTCGACATGGGCGCCGCATACTTCACCGTCAAAGACCCGTCGTTCACCGCGATCGCCGACGGATGGATCGCGCGGGGATTGGCGCGCTCCTGGACGGACACGTTCGACGTGTTCGCCCCATCAGGCCACGATGTCACCACCGGACCCATGCGCTTCGCGGCTCCGGGCGGCCTGCGGTCACTGGTCCGGGACCAGCTTCCCGATGGTGTCCGCGTGGAATCAGCAGTCGAATCCCTCGACGATCTCGCCCACGATGCCGTGGTCCTGGCCATGCCCGACCCGCAGGCCGCGCGGCTGGCACCCGAGGCATGCGCATGGGTGACCTACGAACCGGTGATCGCCGTCGCGGCCGGCTGGCCGGACCGCAGCTGGGCGTTCGCCGATGCCGCATTCGTCAACGACGACCCTGATCTGTCCTTCATTGCCGACGACGGTTCCCGGCGCGGTGACGGCGCCGCGGTCCTCGCCGTGCACACCACCGCGGACCGCGCGCAAACACACCTGGACCGACCGGATGATGCGGTCGCGCCGGTACTTTCGGCCCTTCGCCGAGTCGCAGGCGTCGATGCAGCACCGCTGTGGACGCGCGCACACCGCTGGACTTTCGCGAAGCCGACCGGCACCCACGGTGATGCCGAATTCGGTTTGGACACCTCGGGCCGCCCGGTGGGAATCTGCGGCGACGCCTGGTGCCCCTCGGGTGCCCCGCGCGTGGAGTCCGCGTGGCTATCGGGCCGGCGATTGGGCGCTGCCCTCGCGTCCGCCCTCACTTAGCCGCGGCGGCACCTCGGCAGCGTCGCGAACAGTAGATGATCTGATCCCACTGCCCGCGCGAGCGCCACTTCTTCCGATTGTGGAAGGGGCGACCGCATACCGGGCAGATCTTGACCTCGGTGTTCTTGTCCAACGCCGTCCTTCCCGTCACGCCGACGTCGCGTGCTCCTGCTGGTCACGAGCCGCCGTGAGCACCCAGCGGATCCCGCCGACCAGTACCCGCCCGGATACTCGCACCACGGTCGCCTCCAGCGGCGGGAAGTACGGCAGCCACAACGGCTTTCGCGCCCAGCTGGGCAGCATCGCCACCGCGGTCGTGGCCAACACCCCGTAGGGAGCGCGTGCCGGCAGCGGCAACGGCGGCGTCAGCAGCAGGAAACGGGCCGCATCCCGTGCCGCCGCGGTCCCGCACAGCTCCGCTCGATAGGCCTCGATGCGCGCCCGCAACTCACGCTCGGTGCGCGGCGGATTCGGGACCCCCAGCGCCTCGGCGACCCGCGCGGTATCGGCGACATACCCGTCGCGCCCGTCCTGATCCAGCGGTTCGGCGCCGTAGAGCTGATGGGCCAGGAGGAAGCTGTCGATCTCGGCGATGTGCACCCATTCGAGCAGATGCGGATCCGACGCATCGTATGGCGTGCCATCGGGCGCCACCCCGCGCACGCGACGGTGGATACCGCGCACCTTGTCCACGGCGCGCTGCGCGTCGATGGCCGGCCCAAACGTCGTCTCGGCGAGGAAGGTACTGGTGCGCTGCAGCCGTCCCCAGGGATCACCGCGGTAATCGGAGTGCTCGGCGACACCGGCCATTGCCAGCGGGTGCAGCGACTGCAACAGCAGCGCACGCAGCCCTCCGACGAACATCGAGGCGTCGGCGTGGACGCGGCGGATGGGACGGTCCTCGTCGAACCAGCGCGGCCCGGGTGTGTCGTGGATCCTGGCCCGGTTCTGCGGCCCGTCGGGTCCGGCGACGAGCCCGAACAGCGCGCGTCCGAGGCGGTCCCTGATCGCACCCATTTCCTGCCCAAGCACCATGATTACGACGGTACGTGCCGCTCAGGTGCGGCGGTCTCCGAATCAGCCTTCGTCGGGGCATCCGAGCTCTGTGGGCGTCGTTTCACGAACCATTTGTTGATGACGTAGAGCATGATGACCACCGCCCACGACAACAGACTCAGAACCAGTTGCGAGCGCAGCGCGGTGTCGATGAACATCTGCACCAGAATGACGACGATTCCCAGGGCGGTGAGCACGGAAAGCACTGGGAAAAGCCACATTTTGACCCGCAGTTCCGAATCCGGGGTGCGGTAGCGCAGCACGATCTGGGATATGGAGATCAGCAGGTAGACGAACAGGATGATCGCGCCGCTGGAGTTCAGCAGGAACGCGAAGATGGTGTCGGGGGAGACGGCCGCGGCGATGACGCACAGGAATCCGATCACCGAGGACGCCAGGATCGCGTTGGCGGGCACGCCGCGACTGGTGATCTTGACCAACGCCGGTGGGGCCTCGCGGCGCTTGGCGAGCACGAACAACATGCGGGAGGCCGTGTAGAGACCCGAATTCAAGCAGCTCAGCACCGCGGTCAACACGATGGCGTTCATGACGTGGTCGGCGTACGGAATGCCCATCTCAGTGAACGCCGCGACAAATGGTGAGGCGGCGACGCTCTCGTCGTTCCAGGGCACGATCAGCACGAGCACCAGCACCGCGCCCACATAGAACACCAGAATGCGCAGGATCACCGAGTTGGCGGCCTTGGCCACCGCACGCTCGGGATCGGCGGACTCCGCGGCCGCGATGGTGGCGATCTCGGCGCCGACCATCGAGAAGATGACGGTCACGATGCCGACGGTGATCACGCCGAAGCCCAGCGGCATGAACCCGCCGTGACTTGTCAGATTGGAAAAGTCGGCGGACTTTCCGGGCCATAGCCCGAAGATGAAAGCCGTTCCCAGACCGATGAATCCGATGATCGCGGCCACCTTAATACCGGCGAACCAGAACTCGAACTCGCCGTAGGAGGCCACCGAGAACAGGTTGGTGGCAGTCATCAGCACCATGAAGATCAGCGCGGACAACCACAACGGCACGTCCATCCAGTACTGGATGATCTTGGCCCCCGCGATCGCCTCGAACCCCACGACGATGACCCAGAAATACCAGTACAGCCAGCCGACGGAGAATCCCGCCCAATCCCCGAGAGCCTTGCGCGAATAGTCGGCGAAGGATCCGGTGGACGGGTTCGCCACGGCCATCTCGGCGAGCATCCGCATCACCATGATGATGAGCACGCCGGCCATCCCATAGGTCAGGAATGCACCCGGGCCGGTGTCACCGATGACGACGCCGGAACCGACGAACAATCCGGCTCCGATGACGCCGCCGATCGCGATCATCGTCAGCTGCCGCTGGCTCAACGCCCTCTTGAGACCTGGTGCCTCGCTCATGGGTACCTCCGCCGCTTTCAGGCCGAAAATGGACCGAGGGGGAGTACCCACCTGTGAGCGCGCTCACTCCAGGGTGTGTGCGTGGGGGTCGCTCAGGGCTCGCAGCCGGTCCCGTTACCGTCGCGGTCGAGGTCGTAGATATCGTTTCCGATCACCGTCACCGGGCCCTGGACGTAGGCCGGACCGTTGCCACTGCCACCCGCGCAGTCGACATCGCTGGCGATCGGCACACAGGCGCCCGAGTAGTTCGGATCGCACGGCTCGGCCTGGGCGCCCGGCGCCACCACCAGGCCCGCCGCGAATATCGCGGCCATCAGAAACAGCTTTGTCATGCCACCAATGCTATTGCTGCACAAGGAATTTCGGGCAGCATTTGACGAACTGGACGGCCTCGTGCGCTATTCGGCCTCGACGCGGCGACGCCGGATGAAGACGAACCCGACCAGCGCCAGCATCGACGATGCGTCCATCGGGGCCAGGGTGTAGCCCAGATCCTGCATGATCGCGCGTTCCACCGCGCTCAGCGCGCGTATCCCGTGCCCAGTGGGAACCTGGGGATTCATCAACTGCCGGTTGGGCCCGGTGAACACTGTGCTGTCCAGATGGGAGATGGAACTCCCACCCGCCCAGGTCAAGGGCGCATACAGCGGAACCAACCCGCCGTAGGCCGCTTGCGCGGCATTACCGCCGAAGAAGACGCTGCCCGAACCGCCGGTCAGGCTGGCGGCCATCGGCGACGTCAGCCGGAAGTCCGAGCCGATCAGCTTGGACCCGCCCGCGGTGCGCAGAAAGCTGTCATACAGCGTCCACCCGCGCTGCGTGCCTGTGCTGGACGGTTGCGCATAGGACATGAAGCCCAGCGAATGCAGGAACTCGTGCATGGCGACCATGTCGAAGTCGTACTGCTGGGCCGAGACATAGTCACCAAATGCCCACGGGTAGGCGAAATTCCAGTTGATGTGCCCGTCGGCGGCGGCGCCGTTGGCGTCGATTCCGGTGAGCAGCTTGTGCTGCACCACGGTCGGGAAGAATCCTGCGCCGGAGGAGATGAGCGCACTCTCGGCGGAGGCCAGGCTTGTGCCGACGGTGTTCTCACCGGTGATCTCGTAGGTGATGATCACGGGCTTGGTGACGATGAACTCACGCATCACGTTGTTGGCGGCCCGATACAGCGCGGTACGTGCATCACTGGTCCAGTACTGCGAACCGGTGGTGTAGTTGAAGATGAACGACACCGCGCGCTCGTTGACCAACAGCGACGCATGCGTGCTGGCGGCGCGGAACAGGTCGAACAGGTTGATGTGCTCGCCGAGGTCGGTGGCGGACACCACGAAATTGTCCACGCCCGTGAACCCGGCATTGGGGGTGTAGACGAACGACCCGTCCGGCGCGATGACCACGGTGCCCGAGGTGGGACCGGTCACGATCGCGTACCGGATCTCGTCGCCCTCCAGGTCGACCGCACCGAGGGTCCCGGAGATCGGCACCCCGCCTTCGGCGCTGATCTGGGTGGGGTTGAGCCACGGCGCCTGGTTGAACAGCGCGCGGCGGGTGCCGTTCAGCGATGCGTAGAGCCACTCTTTGAACTCGTAGGGCAGCGGCAGCAGGGAGATCATCGTCCGACCGGTACCGATGAGCGCTTCGATCTGACCCGCGACGAACTCGCGCCCGTAGTTGGGTGGATCGAGTGAGATGACCGACGAGGCCGACGGCGTCAGCGTTTCTGTGTCGGGCAGCGGCGCCTCGGACGCGGTGTTCTGGCCGCCTGTCGTCGTGGCAGCCGCCGAGTAGGTCAGCGCGGCAGGCTGCGTGTGGTCCTCGGAGGTCTGCTCCTGGATGTGCTCCGCGCTGTCGGTCGATGTCGGCGAGGAGTGTGCCGCCTCGGTGACCGCCGGCGTGGGCTCGGCCACCGGTGGCGTTTCTGCCGGGGACGTTTCTGGCAGGGACGATTCGGGCGGGGATGCTGGGCCCGCACCGATCGCCTCATACAGGTCCTCGGACTCGGCATCCTCGGACGGGGCGGTGTCGGGTTTCTTGAGCTCGGTGTCCCGGTCGTTCTCGCGGTCGGTCTCGCGGGTTTCCTCGACCGTTCCAGACGTGGTCGGCCGGTCGGTCTGGCTGTCGTTGTCGCTTCCGCTCAGACCGGAGGTGCGCTTCTGGTCGTCGGTGCCGCCAGAATCGGCTCTGTCGGGCCGCTCGGCGTTGCCAGAACTGGACGAGACGCCATCTTCGGCCGCGGCCGTCGCGATCTCGGGACCGACGGCCGTGAGGCCCAGCAGCGTCGCGGTCAAGCTCAGCGAGGCTGCACCCGCGGCGAGCCGACGTTGCGCGGCTGCGCGCTTGTTCCGCCGGCGGTGCTTGGCGGCGCGGGTCGGATGCTTTGCCGTCACGGTTTTCCCCCTCGTCAATTTTGGCAGACTTTATCCTGTGACGGGCGTTCGGTCACTCGATTCGCGCAGCGGGTCGTAGCGGATCACTGCCGGTCGCGCGGGAAAACCGGATATTCGGGCGGGGGATAGCGCCACCTACGCTGGTCACGGCAGCGGGATTGTTCGTTCCTGCAGGTGCGGACAGGGTTGATGTGACCCCGAAATCCCACCTCGAAGGAGTGCGTCATGACCGCCACCGTCCGTTTAGATCTGGTCCTGTCTCACGCCGTCGTCACCGCCGATGTCGATGCGCCCTTCGACCGCATCGATATCGCGCAGTGGCTGAAGACCTTGCCGACCCACGAGTACCAGCGGTGCGCCCCCGGCGATCACAAGGCGGCGGGCTACACCGTCGATGACGACGGCACCCCCATGTCCATCAACGTCGAGATGATCGGTACCGGACTGGTCGTGCAGCAGTACCGTTACGAGGTCGCCGAGCCGCACTACTGCAAGATGGTCTCGCTCTCCGACATCCTCACCCCGGCCGGCTGGACCACCACCCAGGTCATCTGGGAACTGCGGATGGAGCGTCTGGACAACGGTCGGTGTCGCTACACGAACACCGTGACGTCCCACCCGACCGAAGATTTCCTGTCGTTCATCGCCGCGCAGGGTCAGAGCTTCACCGACGCCGCGGCCGCGCGCCAGGAGGCCTCGGGTGCGCACTGCCGGGTGGAGACACCGCGCTACGCCGACAGCATCGCGCGCTGGGCGACGAGCCAGAGCTGAAGGTCGAAATCGGTAATCCGTCGTGCGCGGGCACTCCACGTCGCACTTCGGCGCGCGGGTCGATGCTCAGGTCCGTTAATGATAAGCGCGACAGTATGTTTGAGCATTTATAGGGAGACCTGCGCTGCTTCGGATTTCGTCGGCGCGAGGGGTCGATGTGACCGCGGTTTGGTGTTCCCGTGGATCCGCCGGACGCCCGCTCGTCTGACTTGTACGATCGATGTGATTGCTCTTTTCTGCTGATCCGGAGGGCCGATGCCGCGCCACTGTGTGCAACAGCCGTGGTGCCTGCAGGCGTGGCATTCCGTGGCGAGGCGCGCACCAAACTGATCTGGCCAAACACGCTGTGATCGAACAACATCGAAGAAAGGTCTGACACATGAGTCTGTACGCAGTGGTTGATCCGGCGACCGGTGAGGTGGTGCGGGAGTATCCCACCGCGACAGATGCGCAGATCGAGGAGGCGCTGGCCGCCGCGGCCAAGACGTTCGGAGAGTGGTCGAAGAACACCACGGTGGCTCAGCGTGCCGACCTGATCCGCAAGGTGGCCGACTTGCACAACGAGCGCAAGGACGAGCTGGCCAAGATCATCCAGCGCGAGATGGGTAAGCCGCTTGATCAGTCGGTCGGTGAGGTCGAGTTCAGTGCGTCGATCTACGAGTTCTACGCCGACAACGCCGAACGCTTCCTGGCCGACGAGCCCATCGAGCTGCTCGAGGGAGAGGGCAGCGCGTTGATCCGGCGCAGCCCGGTGGGCGTGTTGCTGGGCATCATGCCGTGGAACTACCCCTACTATCAGGTAGCGCGCTTTGCGGGCCCGAACCTGGTGCTGGGCAACACGATTGTGCTCAAGCATGCCCCGCAGTGTCCGGAGTCTGCGGCGGCGTTGCAGCAGATCTTCCTCGACGCCGGCTATCCCGAGGGCGCCTACGTCAACGTCTACGCCACCAACGAACAGATCGCCGAGGCGATCGCCGATCCGCGGGTGCAGGGGGTGTCGCTGACGGGGTCCGAACGTGCCGGGGCCGCTGTCGCCGAGATCGCCGGGCGCAACCTGAAGAAGGTCGTCCTCGAACTCGGTGGTTCGGATCCGTTCATCCTGCTGTCCTCCGATGACCTGGATTCCGCCGTCGAGGCCGCCGTCGACGGCCGCTTCGAGAACACCGGGCAGGCATGTAATGCCGCCAAGCGCATCATCGTCGCCGAGGACATCTACGACGAATTCGTCGACAAGTTCACCCAGAAGGTGCTCGCCAAGGGCGACGGACTGGCGCCGCTGTCGTCGGTGGCGGCCGCCGAGCGGCTCGAAGAGCAGGTGCAGCGAGTGGTGGCCGACGGCGCCACCCTGACCTCGGAAGGGCAGCGCAACGGCGCGTACTTCCCGCCGGGCGTGCTCACCGGCGTATCGCCGGACAAGCCGTCGGCCCGCGAGGAGCTGTTCGGCCCGGTGGCCACGGTCTACAAGGTGGCCGACGAGGACGCCGCCGTCGAACTGGCCAACGACACCCCGTTCGGGCTCGGGTCCTACGTCTTCACCACCGATGCCGAACAGGCCAAGCGCGTGGCGGACAAGATCGACGCGGGCATGGTGTTCGTCAACGCCGTCGGGGCCGAGGGGGCGGAGCTTCCGTTCGGTGGCGTCAAGCGCTCGGGATTCGGCCGCGAGCTCGGCCGCTTCGGTATCGATGAGTTCGTGAACAAGAAGCTCATCCGCATCGCAGGCTGAGTGCTGCCCGGGTCGGCCGCGTCGTTTCCATCGCGCGGCCGACCAGGGTGCCGATGAGCAGTCTCGGCGGATCGCGGATGATGATCGGCATGGGTGTCCCGGCGTCGAAAACAGAGCTGCTGTCCGCGATAGCGAAGACCTTCGACGCGCTGGCGACGACCCTGGACAGCGTGCCACCGGACGTGGTCCGCAGTCAGGTGATCGAGGGCCACGTCAAGGGCACCATGATCAGCCCGGCGGACCTGGTGGCCTATCTGGTCGGCTGGAATCGGCAGGTGCTCACCTGGCTTCGGCGACGGTCGGACGGACTGCCCGACGAGTTCCCCGCGCCCGGGGTGAAGTGGAACGAACTCGGGATACTGGCCCAACGGTTCTACGCCGAATACCGACACGAGTCGTGGACCTCGTTGCGCGCCCAGCTCGTGGACGCCAAGAACGATATCGTGGCCGCGGTCGAGGCCAGCACCGATGATGATCTCTACGGTGCCCCGTGGTACGGGAAGTGGCCGCTGGGCCGGATGATCTCCTTGAACACGTCGTCGCCATATACCAACGCCCGCAAGCGGTTACGGTCCTGGCTGAAGACCCGCTCCGGCTAGCTCAATACCCGAAGTGGCAGGCTGACGAAGCCGCCGCGCCCCGATACCGTCATCAGATAGCGCCCGTTTGTCGGCACCGGCAGGGTCAGCGGGTAGAACACGAAACCGATTTCGCCGCCAAGGCTGGACTCCGGAACGTCGAGGTGCATCTCCAGCGTCGCCGCGGTCGGATCGCTGAATCGCACCTCGATCGTCGGTGCCTGATCCGTTGGCTCGGGCTGGATCAGCACGACCAATACCGGCGTCACCGTGCGCTCCGGTGTGGCGTGGCAGCTGTCGACGACGCCACCGACGATATCGAGCTTGTTGTCGACCACCGTGGCCGACTCGGCCAGGAATGCTCCCGTGACGATCATGGCTCACCGTATACCCAGTGCGCGATGTCTGTGGAACCGGAGAACTTCCGATAGTACAGAAATGGATGTACTGTCAGGCGCGTGCAGACGCTGACCCACATCGATGCGCTGGCCCGCTTCGGGCACGCTCTCGCCGACGGCACCCGCAGCCACATCCTGCTCAGTCTGCTTCGCGGACCGGGGTATCCGTCCGAGCTCGCCGACCGACTCGGCGTTTCGCGACAGACACTGTCCAACCATCTGAGCTGCTTGCGGGGTTGTGGTTTGGTGGTGGCGGTATCCGAGGGGCGACGTACCCGATACGAACTCGCCGACGTTCGCATCGGCTGGGCGCTCGAGAACCTGATGGGCCTGGTTCTCGCGGTGGACCCGGGATGTTGCAGCGACTGCGCGTGCTGCTGATGGCCGTCCCGGTCAGCGCCACACGACGCGCGATACTGAGCCGTCGAATCCGGCTGTTCGTCCTGATCACCATCACCTACAACGTGATCGAGGCGATCGTCGCGCTCACCGAGGGCGCGCGGGTGTCCTCGGCAGCACTGTTCGGTTTCGGTCTGGACTCCACCATCGAGGTCGCCTCCGCCGCCGCGGTGGCCTGGCAATTCGCCGGCTCCGACCCGCAGTCACGGGAGAAGGTGGCGCTGCGGGTGATTGCAGTGGCCTTCTTCGGGCTGGCCGCCACCGTCGCCGTGGACGCCGCGCGCAGCCTTGCCGGCGGTACCGAGCCCAGGCACTCTCCCATCGGCATCGGGCTCGCCGCACTGAGCCTGGCGGTCATGCCGGTGCTGTCGTCGGCACAGCGGCGAGCCGGTCGTGAACTCGGATCACGTTCTGCGGTAGCCGATTCCAAGCAGACGATGCTGTGTACCTATCTTTCGGCGGTGCTACTGGCGGGTTTGGTCCTCAACGGAGTGTTCGGACTGAGCTGGGCTGATCCGGTCGCGGGGCTGGTGATCGCCGCCGTCGCGGTCAAAGAGGGCAGGCAGGCATGGCGAGGACAGACCTGCTGCGCGGCGGCGCAACACTGCGGCTGACCCGTAATACGGTGAGGCCATGAGCTTCTACGAGGTCATCGAGATCGTCGGCAAGACGATCGACGGTATCGGCGTGGCGGTCATCGCGATCGGCGCGCTGATTGCCACCGCTGCCACCATTCGGCGGATGGCGGGCAAGACCGGAGACGCATACCGCTTTTTCCGCCAGCGCCTCGGCCGCTCGATCCTGTTGGGGTTGGAGCTCCTGGTCGCCGCCGACATCATCAGGACCGTGGCGGTCACCCCGACCTGGGAGAGCGTCGCGGTGCTCGCCGGAATCGTGCTGATCCGAACCTTCCTGAGCTGGTCGTTGGAATTGGAGATCAGTGGCCGCTGGCCGTGGCAGCAGCGTGGTGAAACGCCCACTCAGACGGGCTGAACCGATGGTGCGGGTGCCGGGCCGGGGCCGGAATCTGGCCGCACTCGGGTCCAGCGGTGCAGCAGCCAGGCGGCCGGCACCGACAGCGCCAGTGTGGTGAGGAACAGGCCCGCCATCGAACCGGTGAACACCGGCCACCGCAGTACCGAGGACATCGCGATCTCCATCAGGATCACGTGGACGAGGAAGATCTCGTAGGAGATCTCACCGAGCCACACCACCGGGCGGCTGCCGAGCAGGCGGGCGAAGGCGCCGCCAGGGTCGAGGACCAGCGGCGCCAGCAGGCCCACCGCGACAACTGCATACAACGTCGACCGCACGATCGCCTCACTCGGCTGCACGGGCGCGGCGGTCACCGATCCGGCGACCGGCAGCGCCACGATCAGCAGCGCCACCGGGGCCAGCGGTAACAAGAACACCTCACGGCAGCGCACCCCGGCGACGTGCAGCACCGCCAACGCCATGCCCGCGGCGAAGTGGATCAGGTGAGCGGGCAACCAGATGTTCGCCGACGGAGGCAGTAAGGCGGTCGCATGCTGTACCCACAGCCACACCGGAGTCACCGCACCCAACACGGCCAACCCGACCAACAGCAGGCCCGGCCGCCAGGCTCGTCGGCACAACACAGTCAGCAGCACGCCGGCCAACAGCGGCAGAACCGCATAGAACGCCACCTCGACCGCCAGGCTCCACATCTGGGTGAGGCCCTGGTGCAGCACCGCCACGGGCGGATAGATCTGGGTCAGCGTCAGATGGTGCAGCAGGCCGGCCCAGGTGTGCCCCGGGTTGGGGCCGGCGTTCCGAAATGTGTAGAGCGCGTAGGCAATCAGCACTGTCACCAGATATGCCGGTGCGATGCGCCGGACCCGGTGGCGGGCGTAGCGGGTCACCGACGGCGCCGGGCCGCCGGTGCGAGTCGCCTCCAGCCACGGCCGGAACAACAGGTATCCCGACAGTGCGAAGAAGACCGGAACCCCGACCTCGAGCCGGGCATACAGCGCGCCCAGGTAACCGTGAGTCAGCTGGCCGGTTCCGAACGCGGCGTGTGTGGCGACGATGAGCAGGGCGGCCGGTGCTCGTAGACCGGTCAGGGCGGCCACCCGTTGCGGCGCCCGCGGCCCCGCATCGGCTGTCACACGCATGATGCCCCTCAGGGTACGGACGGCCGCGGCGGCGGTGCCGCCGGGATCTCGACACGCCGAATTGGGTGCGGTCGATATGGCTCGCCTTCCGTTACAAAGAACACAAATTCGGGAAAGGTCGAAATGAGTGGTTTTACGGTGCGCCGTAAAAGGATATTTCCGCGCCGTAAAATGTGGCGAACGGCGGCGGGTGCCATTGTTTCGGCGCTCTGTGTCACCGCACTGGTGTCGGTCCCGACCTCGCAGCGGCCCCGGCAGGTCATCGCCGAGGACGTACATCCACTGAGCTTTTCGGCAACAACCGTGGGATTCGCTGACTCCCAGATCTACTTCTACGACGAGCCGCTGGTGACCCAGACCGTGCAGCGGTGGGTCGCCGACGGTATCCGCCTGGTCCGTATCGGTATCCCGTGGGCCGGGGTGGAGGCGATCAAGGGCCGGATGGACTGGTCGCGTGCCGATCGCGTGGTGCAGGCGGCCTCGGCGGCAGGGATCGCGATCATCGCCTGCATCACGTCGACACCATGGTGGGCAATGTCCGTCGGATCGCTGCCGCCGCACGGGCGGCCTTCCTCGCCGGAGGCATACGGCGCGTTCACGGGTCGCGTCGCTGAACGCTATCGCGGCAAAATTGCGGCCTACGAGGTGTGGAACGAGCCCAACGGTTTCACCGGATACACGCCATTTCCCGATCCGGCCGGCTATAGCGCACTGTTGAAAGCCGCATACCCGAGAATCAAGGCCGCCGATCCGGCGGCCGTAATTGTCGGTGGCGTCCTCGGTTCCGGAAAGTCATGGGGGCCGTTGACCATTGACCCGGTCACCTTTCTGGACAGGATGTACGCCAACGGCGCCAAGCCATTCTTCGATGCGTTGTCATATCACCCGTACAGCTACACGATGAAGTTCTCCGAGGGGATGCTGCAGCCGGATTCGCCGGTGGAGCAATTGGTTCGGATGCGGCGGGTGATGCTGGCCAACGGTGACGGTGCCCGAAAGATCTGGGTGACGGAGTACGGACTACCGGGCAACCGGGCCAGCGACGCCCATCAGGCGGACTTCATCGCCGATGTGATGAGCGCGTGGCAGGAGCTGCCCTACGCCGGTCCGCTGCTGCTCTACACGACCCGGGATCTCAACAGCGGTAGCGGTAACGACGACGAGCGGTTCGGTATCTACCGCTCCGACTGGACTCCCAAGCCCGCGCAGCGCCTGCTGCGATCGCGACCCGGTCCGCGTGCGGTGTACAGCAGATTCGCCGCGCATGCCGATCCGACCCTCGGCGAGGTGCTGAGTCCGGTCTACTCCGACGCGCAGCGGATGTGGACCCAGCAATGGACACTGGGCACGTTGTGGGAGACGGCGCCCGGGAAGTTCATCGCATCCCCGACGGCGGTCAGCGATCTGGCGCGTTCGCGCAATGCCGGGATGCCGCTCACCACATTCAAGGACGGGTACCAGGATTTCGGCGGCTGGCAGCCCATGCGTGTCTGGTACTCGCCGGCGACCGGGGCGCGGTGGGCCAGCGGCGAATTCGCCCGCAACTGGGTTCCTGCGCTGGGCCTGGCAACGGTCTCCGAGCGATGGACCTACGGGGGAACCCGGGTGGACTTTCAGAACGGCTACATGATGTGGGTGCCGTGGGTCGGCATCAAGATCACCATGACGCGAGGCCGCTAGCAACGATCGCTTGAGCCTCGGCATGGACGGCGTCCGGTGGCACCGCCGCAGAGCCCTGTGGTTCGGTGTCGTCGCGGCGAGCTGAAGCCGTCGGCTCGCGGCCGTCCGTGTTCGCTTCGTCCGGGTCTTTGCTGCAGGTGGGCTGCTGATCTTGAAAGTGTGCTGTTAGCAAATTGTGATTCGGCTGATTCTTGTGGTGATCGGCCGACTGGCTGGCAACGTTCCAGCGATGCGGACGGGTGACGGGTTTGCGCTTCTGACATGCGACTTTACCGTTCTTCGCATGTCACTTCGCTTCGCGGACGGATATCGTTCAGCAAAGAAATTTGCGGCTGCGTAAGCTGGAATTCCGGAAAAATCGATCAGGGGTCTGGCCTAGTCCGCAACGTTCGTGTTAACTTTTCTTTGTTGGTTGGGGAATTTGCTGAAAGGGAGATCAACATGTACCGACGTCAGGGGAAGTCCGTCCGCATGATTGCTGCGACCATCGCGGCCGGGGGCGGGATCGCACTTGCCATGGGAGCGGCCACGGTGACCGCCGCGACCGCTCAGGCGGACACCGGGCAAACCTCGTCGCAGCAGAGCACGAACACCTCGCCGTTGCAGCGACTGGGACAGTTCGGAACGAACCTCACCCAGAACATCGGCAAGTTCGGCAGCAATCTGCAGATCAACGGCGGGACAGTCGGCAGCAACGTGCTGGTCAACGGTGGCACGTTCGGTAGTGACGCTCAGCAGGGGCTCGGCCAGGTCGGCACCGACGCCCAGCAGGGGCTCGGCCGGGTGGGTACCGACGGGCTGATCAACGGCGGCACCGTCGGCAGCAATGCCCAGCAGCAGCTCGGCCGGGTCGGCACCGATCTGCTCAACGGGCTCGGGTCTTTCGGTCGCTGATCCGACTACGCGAAAGCGGGCAGTGGGGACATACCCACTGCCCGCTTTGCTGCCTGCAGTCGAATGCGGCGAGGCGGGTTTGCTGAATTGGTATGGACGGGCGCCCGCACCACCCCGATGGCGACGGCCGACCCGCGTCCACGGCGGTACTGGGACCCGCGCAACGTCGAAAAGGCCCTGATAACACTGCAATTTTCGCCAGCGAAAATTCTTGCTGTCGTTCATGATCACCGTATGCACTGGTCGGAGTGAAATGCTTCGACTTTTGTGGCGTCATGTAGCTAGCGCGCACACTGTGATCAGCAAAGAAATTTGTGGTTTGGACCTCCGTGTCCGTGGGCACTTCTCTCAGCGTCAATATGATCTACGCCACACTCATCGGGTCGGTCTCGGGCGGTGCGTGGGGGGTTTGCTGGAGGGAGGCATGTCATGGATCGCAACATCAGGGGGATCGACAAGATGCTCAAAACGTTGATGCTCACCGGCGCGGCCGGTGCAATAAGCGTCGGTATGGCCGTTGCGGGCGCGGGGACGGCCGCGGCCGACGACGGCTCGTCGTCGGAGAACGCCCGCGTGTCCACTCGTTCGGCGGCGGCAGCGGCACTGACCCCCGAGGAAGCCGGGCAGTTCGGCGACAACCTGGTCCGCAATATCGGCAGGTTCGGCAGCGATCTGCAGATAAACGCGGGCCGGGCCGGCAGTGATCTCCAGCGCAATCTCGGTCAGGTCGGCACCGATCTCCTGGTCAACGGCGGGCGATTCACCAATGATCTGACCCAGAACATCAACAGGTCGGGCGCCGATCTGATCCGCAACGCCGGTGAGGCCGGCGGCAACCTGGTGCGCAACATCGGTGGTTTGTTCGGCGGCTGAGTTTCGTCGGCCGCAGTGCGATACCGGCCGGGGTGGCAGACCAGACTGCCGCCCCGGCTGGTTCTTGTTCGGCGGCAACAGGGTGCGTCCGTCACCCTGGACGACGCGCGACTTGTCCCGGGATCGCGCGCAGATGCGGGCAACGGACGATAGCGTGAACCCGTCACAGCACACCGGACGGGAGATCAACACATGCGAGCCGATAGTTCGTCGGGTTGTAGGCCCCACCCACCCACCCGACGGAGGAATCGGCTCACCGCGCTGATCGCGGGTCTGCTCGTCGCCCTGTTCGGGGCCACCCTGCTGATGCCTGCCACCGCAGCAGCCGAAGGCGAGACCTACACCATCGCCACTGATACCACGTTCGCGCCTTTCGAATTCCAGAATGCCAGCGGTGAGTTCGTCGGCATCGATATGGATTTGATCCGGGCCATCGGTGAGGACCAGGGCTTCAACGTCGACATCAAACCGCTCGGTTTCGATGCCGCACTCCAAGCGGTGCAGGCCAACCAGGTCGACGGTGTCATCGCCGGCATGTCGATCACCGATGAACGCAAGAAGGTCTTCGACTTTTCCGAGCCGTACTTCGAATCCGGCGTCCAGATGGCGGTTCTCAAGGACAACGAGGACATCAAGTCCTACGACGACCTGCGCGGTAAGCGGGTATCGGTGAAGAACGGCACCCAGGGCTCGGATTTCGCCAACTCCATCAAGGATCAGTACGGGTTCGAGGTCGTCTCCTTCGCCGACTCGTCGACGATGTTCGACGAAGTCAAGACCGGGAACTCGGTAGCGGTCTTCGAGGACTACCCGGTGTTGTTGTACGGCATTGCCCAAGGCAACGGATTCAAGACCGTGACACCCAAGGAGGACCCGACCGGCTACGGCTTCGCGGTCAACAAGGGCCAGAACGCCGAACTGCTGCAGAAGTTCAACGCCGGTCTGGAGAATCTGAAGGCTCAGGGTCGCTATGACGAGATCCTGCAGACCTACCTCGGCGAGCAGGCCTCCACCGCCGATGATTCGATCTTCGGTCTGGTCAAGAGCACCGCACCGATGCTGTTGGCGGGCCTGAAGATGACGATCATCCTGACCGTCGTGTCGATCTTCTTCGCACTCATCCTCGGCGTGATCTTCGGGCTGGCCAGGGTGTCGCGGTCGATCTGGTTGCGCGCGATCGGCACGACCTTCGTCGACATCTTCCGCGGGACACCGCTGCTGGTGCAGGCCTTCTTCATCTACTTCGGCATCCCGGCCACCATGGGCTTCCAGATGTCGGCCGTGACGGCGGGCATCATCACGCTCTCGCTCAATGCGGGCGCGTACATGACCGAGATCGTCCGCGGTGGAATCCTCTCGGTGGACAAGGGCCAGATGGAAGCCGCCCGCAGCCTGGGTATCGGCTATCTGCCGACGATGCGCAAAGTCATCCTGCCCCAGGCGATCAGGACCATGATCCCGTCCTACATCAATCAGTTCGTGATCACCCTCAAGGACACCTCGATCCTGTCGGTGCTCGGCATCGCCGAGTTGACCCAGAGTGGGCGCATCATCATCGCGGGCAACTACAAGGCATTCGAGATGTGGCTGATCGTCGGCATCATCTACTTCATCGTCATCATGGCGCTGACCAAACTGTCCGACCGGCTGGAGAGGCGGCTCGTCAAATGAGTGAACTGGTAACCGAAGCCGCGGCTGCCGAGCCGGCAGGCACGGTGAAGATCCGCATCGAGGGTCTCAAGAAGTCGTTCGGTGACCTGGTGGTGCTCGACGGCATCGACACCACCGTCAGCCATGGTGAAGTGGTCTGCGTCATCGGTCCGTCGGGATCGGGTAAGTCCACCTTCCTGCGGTGTCTGAACAAGCTGGAGGACATCACCGGTGGCAAGGTCGTCGTCGACGGCTTCGACCTGACCGATCCGAAGGTCGATCTGGACAAGGTGCGCCAGCACATCGGCATGGTGTTCCAGCATTTCAATCTGTTCCCGCACATGACGGTGTTGCAGAACGTCACGCTGGCGCCGCTGCTGACGAAGAAGTCGGACAAGGCGGCCGCCGAGAAGAAAGCGCTCGAACTCCTGGGGCAGGTGGGGCTGGCCGAGAAGGCGGGCGTCAAGCCGTCCACCCTGTCCGGTGGTCAAAAGCAACGCGTGGCCATTGCCCGTGCGCTGGCGATGAATCCGTCGATCATGTTGTTCGACGAGGCCACCAGCGCACTCGATCCGGAAATGGTCGGCGACGTCCTCGAGGTGCTGCGCACGCTGGCCCGCGGGGGCATGACGATGGTCGTCGTCACCCATGAGATGGGCTTCGCCCGTGAGGTGGCTTCCCGGGTCATCTTCATGGCCGACGGCCACATCGTCGAGGAAGGTCCGCCCGCGGAGATCTTCGACAATCCGAAACACCCACGGCTGCAGGAGTTTCTGTCGAAGGTGTTGTGATCTGCGGTGCCTGAGCGCACACCGTGGACCGGCGACCCGGTCTGGCTTGTCGACGTGCTTAGAAACGAGGGTCTCAGCCCGGTCGAGTTCCCGGGATGGCGTACCCGCGGGCACGGTGAGTTCAAGGACATCCGCGGGGTGATGGTGCACCACACCGGATCCGACAGCGCCGATGCCGCATCCATCGCCTACGGCCGACCGGACCTGCCCGGCCCGCTGTCGCAGTTGCACATCGCCAGGGATGGCACGGTGACCGTGGTGGCCGTCGGGGTTGCCTGGCATGCCGGTACCGGCATGTACCCGTGGGTCCCGACGAACATGGGCAACTGGCATCTGATCGGTATCGAGTGTGCCAACAGCGGAACCAGCCCGACGGCACCGCATCGCCGGAATTGGCCGGACGCACAGTATCTGGCACTGGTGGACTGCTGTGCGGCCATCAACAGGCGCCTGGGACAGACGTCGGAGCGCACCATCGGGCACCGCGAGTACGCGGGACGAGCGCAAGGCAAGTGGGATCCCGGGGCCATCGACATGACGGTGTTGCGCAGCGATATCGCCGCGCGCATCGGTGCCGTCGCCGCGCGCCCGGCACCACGACCACCGGTGCCGGTGGGTGAGTACGCCGACGTGCTGCTGTTCCGCGGGAGCTCCGGGCCACAGGTCGCCGAACTGCAACGCCGACTGAAATATGCCTACGCCGGATATGGCGGTGAACTCGAGATCGACGGCGTGTACGGTGCCGCGACCGAGGCCGTGGTGCGCGAATTCCAGCGGCGCACCCCCGGACTCGCCGTCGACGGCATCGTCGGACCCGCCACCGCGGCGGCCCTGCGGCTCAGGCTGGTTTGAGCGGCGGCCGGTCAGCCTTGTTCGATGGCGTTCCCGCTGCCGGACTGATTGATCGTCGGTGACCCGTCGCGGTAGGTGACCCGATTCTCGAAGCCCGACACCGTGATCTCGTCGGTGGACTGGGCGGTGACGACATTCTCGAAGCCCGACACGGTGACCGCCGTGCAGTGTCCGGTCACGTCGATGGTGTTGTTGGCGCCGCTGATGATCACGATGTGATCGTCACAGGCCACCGTCCGGTTGGTGCCGATGCCGGTGATGGTGATCGTGCCGCCAGGTTCGACGGGGGTGTTCGGACCGCCCGGATCGACGACGATCGGTGGCAGCTCAGGTATCTCGGGCAACTGCGGCGCGGCGGGCCGGGCGGGCTCGTCGGTCAGCACACCACCGCCGCCGGCCACATCCGGTGCCGAGTCATCGGCACTGAACAGCCAGAACGCGGCGGCCGCCCCGCCGAAGAACAGCAGCACCAGTGCCAGCGGAACGATCAATATCCACGGTCGCAGCCCGGAACGTTGCGGCGCCGACGGATACGGCTGCGCGTAGGCGCCGCCATAGGGGTCGGCCCCGTACGGACTCTGGCCGTAATTGCTCGGGCCGTAGGAGTTCAGTCCGTACGGATCCGAGGAGTGGGGCGCTTGTCCATAAGGCGGCTCCGGCCACGGCTGAGTCGGCGGTGGCAGCGGCGGCGCGGCGGGGCTGTCGGTGCCGTAGGTGGACGGGCTCGGCTGCTCGGCGCCCAGCTCGGTCGGCTCCAGTGCACGGATCCGAGCTTCCGGGTCGTCCTGCGGGTTCATACCGGGATGGTCGCATATCGGCCGAGTTCACGTGCGGCGGTACGGAAAAGGCTGTGGCGCCGGCCCTCGGCAGAGGTCCGGCGCCACAGTTCTCGCGCACCCTATACCGGAACGGCAGCTCCGGTCTTTTCCCGTGCAGAGGAATCGGTTTCGGCGCGAGCGGCGTGATCGTCGAGCATGGTCAGCTCGTCGAAGGGGTCTTTTCCGCTCAGGACGGCGTCGACCTTGGCGCGGTCGATGGTCTTGGTCCAGGTGCCGACCAGCAGCGTCGCCACGGCGTTGCCGGAGAAGTTGGTCACCGCGCGGGCCTCGGACATGAACCGGTCGATGCCGACGATCAGGCCGACACCGTCGAGCAGGTCGGGGCGGTGGGCCTGCAGGCCGCCGGCCAGAGTGGCCAGACCGGCACCGGTGACGCCTGCGGCGCCCTTGGAAGCCACGATCATGAAGACCAGCAGCCCGATCTGCTCGGTCACCGACAGCGGGTCGCCCAGTGCGCTGGCGATGAAGAGCGAGGCCATGGTCAGGTAGATCGCCGTGCCGTCCAGGTTGAACGAGTAGCCGGTGGGTACCACGACGCCGACCGTCGAGCGGTCCACCCCGATGTGCTCCATCTTGGCGATCAGCCGGGGCAGCGCGGACTCCGACGACGAGGTCGACACGATGAGCAGGTACTCCCGGGCCAGGTAGCGCAGCAGCTTGAAGATCGAGATGCGCGACACCAGTTGCAGCAGGGTGCCGAGGACGCCGAAGACGAAGATGGCGCAGGTGATGTAGAAGCCGAGCATCAGCGCGGCCAGCTGGCCGACCGCCGCCCAGCCGGTCTGGCCGACGACGTTGGCGATGGCGCCGAAGGCGCCGATCGGCGCCAGCCACAGGATCATCACCAGCACCTTGAACACCAGCTTCTGCAGATGCTCGATACCGCGCAGGATCGGATCACCGGCGGTGCCGAGGCCCTGGATGGCGAATCCGACCAGCAGCGCGATGAACAGCGCCTGCAGCACGCTGCCTGCGGTCAGCGCGGAGAACAGCGAGGTCGGGATGATGCCCTGGACGAAATCGAGCAGGCCGCCGGATTCGTGTGCCTTCTCGGCGAGCTCGGCACCCTTACCCGCGGCGCTCTCGGTGAGCTTGAGGCCACTGCCGGGATGCAGGATATTGCCCACCAGCAACCCGATGGCCAGGGCGAAGGTCGACATCGCCAGGAAGTAGACGAAGGCCAGCCCGCCGACCTTGCCGATGGTGGCGGCCTTGCGAACCGAACCGATGCCCAGCACGATCGTGCAGAAGATGACCGGGGCGATCATCATCTTGATCAGTGCGACGAACATCGTGCCCAGCACGCCGACACTCTTGCCGACCTCCGGGGCGTAGATGCCCATGCCGATGCCGGCGATCACCGAGACGATGACGGCGATGAACAGCCAGTGGGTGCGGTCGTGCTTCTTCTTCGGCGCGTCCGGTGCCGGCTCGGGCGCCGGGCGGTCCATCGTGGTTGTCATCGGGTTCTCCTTCGAACACTGCACGGAAATGGGTCTGAAAGGATGGTCGAACACGCACGTGAGGTAGGTCACGTTTTAGTTCATTACGTTCAGCCGGGAGAGGGTTGCGCAATGCGGGTGGGCGGCACGCGGGGCCGGCCTTCGGGGTGGCCCAAGTCATTGGCCGGTCAGTCGATCGCGCTGCAGATCCTGGTGATCACGCTGATCGTGGCGGCAGGCAGCGCGCTGGCGCTCGTCGATGCCCGGCGCGACGGTGATGCCGCGGCCAGGGCTCAGGTGCTCGGCATCGCCACCGCGCTGGCCGATTCACCGTCGACCGCCGACGCGATCGTGGCCGGCCACGCCACCGAGATCCTGCAACCGGTCACCGAACTGGTGCGCAGGCACACCGATATCGCCTTCATCACCATCATGGCGCCGGACCGCACCCGCTATACCCACACCGATCCGACCCAGATCGGTGGGAAGTACCTGGGCAATATCGCACCCGCGTTGCGCGGTGAGTCGTTCACCGAGCTGTATACCGGCACGCTCGGTCCGTCGATCCGCGCTGTCGTGCCGGTGCCCGACGCGGACGGGCGGGTCATCGGTCTGGTGGCCGCCGGCATCCTGCAGCAGAGTCTGGCCGATCGGTGGCACGATCAGTGGGCGAAGATCGCCACCGTCGCCGTTGGCGCGCTTGCCGTTTCGTTGATCGGGGTGTGGGGGATCCGACGCCGCCTGCTGCGGCAGACGCGGGGATTGCGGCCCGACGAGCTGCGTGTCATGTACGACCACCACGACGCCATCCTGCATTCGGTGTCGGAGGGGCTGATCGTGCTGGACCGCGACGGGGTGGCGCTGGTCAACGACGAGGCCCGTCGGTTGTTGAGTCTGCCCGACGGTGCAGTGGCGCGGGCCGACCTGCCCGAATTCCTACGGTCCTACAACCCTGGCGCCCGCGACGAGATCCACGTGACCGATGACCGTGTGCTGGTGGTGAACCGTTCGCCGGTGCAGTCGGATGCGAACGCCGCGGAGGTGGTGACGATCCGCGACCGGACCGAATTGCAGGGCGCACTCGGCGAATTGAGCTCGCTGAAGGTCCTCACCGACTCGCTGCGCGCGCAGGCCCACGAAGCCGCCAACAAACTGCACACCATCGTCACCATGGTCGAGATGGGTCACGCTGAGCGGGCGGTCACCTTCGCCACCGCCGAACTCGAACTGTCCCAACAGCTTGTCGACCGGCTGTCGGCGGCCGTTGGCGAACCTGCCCTGGTGGCACTGTTACTCGGAAAGACGGCGCAGGCGGACGAGCGCGGAGTCGAGCTGACGATCACCGAGGAGACCGGCCTGCCCGCCAGCACCGACGATCTGCTGCTCAGCGGACAGGAGATGGTCACCGTGCTGGGCAATCTGATCGACAACGCGATGGATGCCTGCGATCCCGAGGACCCGTGGGTGGAGGTGACGGTGCACCAGGACGAGAAGCAATTGCTGATCCGGGTTGCCGACAGCGGGCCGGGGATGGATCCGGGGACCTTCGAAAAGGCCATGCAGCGCGGCTATTCGACGAAGTCGGACCATGATGCGGGTGCGCACGGACTGGGCCTGGCTCTGGTGGCGCAGGTGGTCAAGAAGCACCATGGGACCCTGACCGCCGATGTGACGTACGGTTCGGTCGTGACGGTGACGGTGGCCCGCCGATGATCAACGTGTTGATCGTCGAGGACGAGAGCCTGATCGCCGAGGCGCACAAGACCTATCTCGGACGGATCGCCGGATTCTCTGTTGCGGCCGCGGTGCATACCGCCCGCGACGCGATGAGGGTGGCCAGTGAGGCGGCGGCCTCGGACGTGCCCATCGATCTGGTGCTGCTCGATATCGGGCTGCCCGATGCCAGCGGTATCACCCTGGCCTCGGCGCTGTCGGGTATCCAACCACCACCGGACATCATCACGATCACCTCCGAACGCGATCTGGAGATGGTGCGTGCGGCAGTCGGCCACGGCGCCCTGGCGTATCTGCTCAAGCCTTTCACCTTTGCGGCGTTCCGTGACCGGCTGGAGCGTTATCAGCGCTATCGGGAGGCGCTGCCCGCGGGAACCGATGCCGCCAGCCAGGACGAGGTCGACCGGGCGCTGGCCGAGTTGCGGGTGGGATCCGGTCGGACGGCGGCGCCGAAGGGGGTGGCGCCGGGCACCAATGACGAGATCGCGCGCGCGGTGCGGGATTCGGCACAAGGGATCACCGCCGATGCGGTGGCCAAGCAGGTCGGGGTGTCCCGGGTGACCGCCTGGCGGTACCTGGAACGCCTGGCCGAAGAGGGCACCGTGACCCGTCATACCGACTACGGCAAGGCGGGGCGGCCCAAGACGCGCTATCAGTGGCGATGACCGCGTTGCGGCGACCGAACACACCCGGCAAATGACCGTCGGCCTCCCAGCAAATGACCAATCGGGAACTTATGCTGTGCGCACCGGTGTCCGAAAGGCTTGCTGTGCACACGACAGTGCTGATGAACAGGCGGCGTGGCCCGCTGGTCGTGCTCGCGATGTCGGCGGTGGTCCTGGCCGCGGCACCGGTCGTCGGTGCGGCCCCCGAATCGGTGGCCGAGTCGGGATCGGTCACGGTTACCGTCAACACCGGTAGTCGCGACCTCAACATCCGGTCGGCACCGTCGGCCGACAGCCAAAAGATCGGAACACTTCCCGACGGTGCACGCATCGTCATCACCTGCTACGCCCGCGGTGCGGTGTTCTCCGGTGGCCCCTATCGGATGTCCACCGATCTGTGGAATCGATTGCCCGACGGCGGCTTTGTCACTGACGCCATGTTGGATACCGGCTCGGACGACCCGGTCGTGCCACCGTGCGCCACCGAGTCGATGACGGTGTCGCAGGCACGCGCCACCGGACGCTCGGTCGCGACCAACCCCGCCGAGAAGGGCAGCGCGGCCTGGGGGGCCATGGAGAAGTGGTTCTTCGCTTCGGGGGAGCGGTCCTACCCGGCTCTGCGCGGCGCACCGCGCGAGCTGGCCGGTGCCGCCAGTGCGGCAGGTTGGACCGTCGTCGACGAACCCATGCAGCGATCGCTGGTGGTGATTCCGCCGGGAGTTCTTGCGGCGCCGGATACCGGGCATATCGCCTGGGTGGACAGGGTGTCGACCCGGCCCGACGGGGCGTATCTGGCGCTGACCGAGATGAATGCCGCGGGCAAGGGACCCAATACCTGGTCGGGGCGCACGGTCAAGGCCGAGCCGGGGTTGCTCTACATCCTGTTGCCCTGAGCCGGGCTGGAGCAGTCAGCAAAACTGCGAGAGGTCGGCTCGCGAATCGATGGAGCTGGTGCCGGTGACGACCGTCACAAAGTTTGCTGGCGCGGCTGCTGTGATCTGGCGCTCACTTTTGAAACGAGCCCTGAGGAATTCGTGTGGGACGGGTGGGGTTCGACTGCGAAAGGCGATTTGCTAATTTGGCAAATGCACTGTTAGCGGCCTGTTCTAAGTTCGCTGTGTGCAGGTCACAACTGTATAACGATCCTTTCCTGAGGGATGTCTGAGATGTTGCGCGCCGGTGAACGGCCGGGGCGACAAGATCACGATTTCGGTGTCACCGTCCGTCGCTAGACTCGCTCACAGGAACGCGTCCGACCTACGGACGCGTGGCGTGATCAAGTGCCGGCGTAGCCACCCGGCGGAGGTGTCGAAGAGATGGCAAGTGTTTCCGTGCGTGCCAACGCCGCAGCGCTGAACGACTCACGAACCGCTTTTGCGGGTTCGGTCACCGTCAACCGCGGCCCCATCGCCGCAGTGGCGGCCAACACCGGCGCCATCCTGGCGGCCAACCTCGGTGACGACAGCATCGCGGTCGTCCGTGCCGATGCCGCCGCCGTGCCGGCCCTGGTCGAGCTCGACGGTGCTCCGGTCGCGGTCAGCTTGACCGAGGACCGCGCCTTCGTGGTCACCAGTGCCGCCGAGGCCGACTGTTTGACCATCGTCGACATCCGTACCAATGCGGTGGTCGCCGAGTATCCGCTGGCATTCACGGTCACCGCCGTCGCGGTCAGCCCCGACGGTAAGCGCGCGTACGCGGCCCGCACCGGTGACGATCATGTCGACATCGCGGTCGTGGATACCACTGCCGACCGGGTCGGCACCATCGATATCGCCGCCGGTGCGGCCACGTCGATCGACGGACTCGGCGTTGACCCGTCCGGTCGACGCCTGTATGTCGGTGTCAGCACCGCGACCGGCAGTCGGCTCGTGGTCGTCGACACCGAGACCGCACGGGTGCATCGGACTGTGGCCATCGGCGCGCCGATCCGGGAGCTCGCGGTCGCGGCCGACGGCACCGTGTACGTGCTGACCTCTGACCTGCGAAACCGCGGCGTCATCAAGATCGTCGATCCGGCCCGGCTCGTCGTGACCGCCGGTTTCGCCGCAGGCACGCTGCCCATCGGCATGGTGCTGTCCGCCGACGGTGCCCGCGCCTACGTCGTGGACTACGACGAGGTTTCGGTCCTGTGCACGCTGACCCACGAGGTGGTGGAGACCATCACCCTGGGTGCCCGCGCGACCTCGATCGCACTCAACACCCCCGGTGACCGGCTGTACATCGCCGACGTGGACGGCCAGATCACCGCGCTGCGGGTGCCTGCGCCGGCGCCGACCTACGCGCCGTTCGACGCGGCGGCTTTCGCCGATATGCGCGAACTGGCGCAGGTCTGATTTCCGTTTAGCGTCCCGCCGAGCGGTAATGCCTGTGGCATGGGTACCGAAAACACCGATGCCACCGGCAATGCCGGGGCCACTTCGGCCAACGATCTCGGTGGCTCCGACGAGCTTTTGAGTCCGGTGGAGGCCACCGACCCGGACGAGATGGGCGCCGACGAAGACGAGGTGCCCGACCCGCCGCAGTCCTGGTCCGCGGCAGACAAATACGGGATGTCTGCCGAGGAGCAGCGGGCTGGGGAAACGCTCGACGATCGGCTGGCGGCCGAGGAACCCGACGTCGCCGGGAACTAACGCTCGGCGCGCTGATAGGCGGTGACCACGGCCGCGCCGCCCAGGCCGATATTGTGCTGCAGCGCCGCGGTGACGTTGTCGACCTGCCGCTTGTCCGCGGAGCCGCGCAGTTGCCAGGTCAGTTCGGCGCATTGGGCCAATCCGGTGGCGCCCAACGGGTGGCCCTTGGAGATCAGTCCGCCGGATGGGTTCACCACCCAGCGTCCGCCGTAGGTCGTGTCATCGTTATCGATCAGCGTGGGCGCCTCGCCGGGTGCGCACAGACCCAGCGCCTCATACAGCAGCAATTCGTTCGCGCTGAAGCAGTCATGCAGTTCGATGACCTGGAAATCCTGCGGGCCGAGCCCCGACTGGTCGTAAACCTGTTGTGCGGCTTGCACATTCATGTCGTAGCCGATGATGTTGGCCGCGCTGCCGTCGAAGGTCGACGCGAAATCGGTGGTCATGGCCTGGCCGACGATCTCGACGGCCTGACCGGCAAGCCCGTGCTGGTCGACGAACGCCTCGCTGGCCAGGATGGCCGCGCCGGACCCGTCGGAGGTGGGTGAGCACTGCAGCTTGGTGAGCGGATCGGAGATCATCTTGGCGGCCAGGATGTCATCGAGGGTGTACTCGTCCTGGAACTGCGCATACGGGTTGTTCACCGAGTGCTTGTGATTCTTGAACCCGATCTTGGCGAAATGCTCTGCGGTGGTGCCGTACTTCTTCATGTGCTCGCGGCCCGCCGCCCCGAACATCCACGGCGCCACGGGGAAACCGAACTCGTCGATCTCGGCAAGGGCCTTCACATGCTTGCCGAGCGGGGATTCGCGGTCCTGTGCGCCGCCCCCGAGCGAACCGGGCTGCATCTTCTCGAATCCCAGCGCAATCGCACAGTCGGCAAGTCCGCCCCGGATCGACTGGGCGGCCAGGTAGAGCGCCGTCGACCCCGTCGAGCAATTGTTGTTGACGTTGACGATGGGGATACCGGTCATGCCGAGTTCGTAGAGCGCGCGCTGTCCGGACGTCGAGTCCCCGGAGCAGTAGCCGACATAGCCCTGCTGGACCTGGTCGTAGGGGATGCCGGCGTCCTCGAGTGCCTTGGTGCCGGACTCACGCGCCATGTCGGGGTAGTCCCAGCCCTCCCGCCGGCCCGGCTTCTCGAATTTGGTCATCCCGACCCCGACGACGAACACCCGGTTCATAGCTGTCCCTTTCGCGCTGCTTTGCGGTCAGGTCAACATAACCCGCCGCTGCGTCAGCCGAAGGCTCCCGCGTGCTGCGGGCAGTAGTAGTCGATCGAGTTGACCAAGAACGCCGCAGCCTGGCGGGCGTTGATGCCGATGTAGTCCATGATTTCCAGCCCGATCGCCGTGGCGCTGATTCCCGAGTCGAGCTCGCTGCACACCTGGTATGCATTGGCGATCACCTCACCGGCCGACTCGTAACCGATGCCCTCGGCGCGCAGATCGGCCAGGAAGGCCGAGTCCGCCGCCGAGGTGACCGCACTCGCCGGCGCGGCAACCAACACCGCGATCGCACCCGTGACCAGGGCGGTACCCGTCAGCTGGAGCAGGCGTGTGGTGCTGTACATCGTGGATCTCCGTCAGAGGCCGACCCGGCGTGTCCGGGTGTGTGCCCACAGGATCCAACGGCGCACTTGGCGGATTCTTGGCGTGCCGATCAGCCGTAGGTCAGCCACCACTGGTGCAGGTCTTCGATGGTTGGGCCCTGAGCGTTGCCGAGGATCAGACCGTCGTTCTTGGTCCAGGTCAGGTCAGGGCCGCCCTCGTACACACCGCACGCGATGGACCCCTCCACTGTGCTGGGGGTCTCGGTGTAGTGCCAGGTGGTGGGCGAGTCGAGGTCGCTTGCCGGGCACGGGAACAGATCGGAAGCCTCGGCGATGGCGTCCTCGAAGTGCGCGCGCAACGCGCCCTGATCAGTGAACAGCGAGTACCGCGACGTCGTGGGACCGCCGGGCAGATCGGACTGCCCGCAGTCGACGGTGGCCAGCGCTCCGGTCACGGGCGGACGCACCGGCTGGCAGACCCCCGGCGCGTAGCCCTGCGGCAGCATCCCCAACAGTTTGTCCGCCATCGCGGCCGGGTCCGGTGCGCGCGTCGTACGGGTGGCCCGGGTCGAGGACGTGTCGGGGGCAGCCGAGGCGCTCGTCTTCGGCCCGGTGGCCCTATTGTCCTCGGGCTGCACCAAAAGGAAGATGCCGACGGCGCCCAGCACCAGGATCAGCACACCGGCCACCGCGGCCACTGGGACCCAGGTCCTCTTCTTCCTCGGCGGTGGTGGTGGTGGTGGGCCTGGTGCGTTCCACTGCGGCCCGGACGGGTACGGGGGCGCGGCGCTGAACGGTCGTGGCGTCACACCGAACCCCGGCGTCGCGCCCGGCGGCGGGGTGGCACCGGGCACCTGCGGCGGCACCCCGAACAACGGACCGGGCATGGTGGCGGCCTCGCCACGCTGCACGATATGGGCGGCTTGGTCCTGATCGCGCACGCTGAGTGCATCGGTAGCAGCCGCGGCCAGGTCCCCGGCGCTGGCGAAGCGGTCGGTTGGCTTCTTGGCCATGCCGCGGGAGATCACCCGGTCGAACGCGGCGGGGATGCCGGGGCGCACCGTGCTGGGCGCAGGCACCGGCTGCATCAGGTGGGCGGTGATGACCATGCTGACACTGTCGCCCGGAAACGGCTGTGAACCGGTCAGGCACTCGTGCAGCACGCAGGTCAGCGCATAGACATCGGCCCGGTAGGTCACCTCGTCGCCGGTGAAGCGCTCGGGCGCCATGTAGGCGTAAGTCCCTACCGCCGTGCCCAATTCGGTGAGTTTCTCATCGCTGGCGGCATTGGCGATACCGAAGTCCACCAGATACGCGAAATCGTCGCGGGTGATCAGGATGTTCTCCGGCTTGACGTCACGATGCATGATGCCGCTCTCGTGTGCGGCGTCCAGAGCGGAGGCGATCTGGCGCACGATGGCGACCGCGCGGGCCGGGGTCATCGGGCCATAGCTCTTGAGGATCTTGCGTAGGTCGGCACCGTTGATCATGCGCATGTCGACATAGAGCACGCCGTCGATCTCGCCGTAATCATGGATCGGCACCACGTGGGGTTCCTGCAGCCGGCCCGCCGAGTGCGCCTCGCGCTGTAACCGCTTGCGAAACACGGGATCGTGGGATACGCCCTGCGGCAACAACTTCAGCGCGACGATGCGGTCCTTCTCGGTGTCCTCGGCCTCGTAGACCTCACCCATGCCGCCGCGCCCGATCAGTCGGCGCAGCCGGTACCTGCCGAACTCCGTTCCGACCCGCGATGTCGGCTCGCTCATCTACCTGCCCCCGTCCGCAATTCGGTTCATCACACTAGTGCGTCGGCGGGAGACTCACCCCCGGTCGCGCGGTCGTGGCGCACGATCTCGAACACATACTCGTGATCGCATACCCGGATGCGATCACCGTGGGTGAGGGTGGCGGTGCCCCGGATGCGCCTTCCGCAGACCTCGACACCGTTGGCCGAGCGCAGATCGGTGATCACGAAGCTGGTGCCGGTATCGATCAGCACGGCGTGATGACGGCTGACCCGCACGTCGTCGAGGACGATGTCGTTGTCGGGCAGGCGGCCGATGCGGGTAGCGGCCGCCGCCAGCGGATGCACCCGGCCGGATTCGGCGCGCAACTGGGCGGGCGCGGACGGTGCGCTCACCGCGGTACGCAGGTCGATCCGCGAGATCTGGTGCACCGCGGTGGTGCGCGCGCTCCGGCGGGCGTCGAGCGGCTCCTGACGCAGGATGCGTTCGGCCAGCAGGCGCACCGTCGGGCCCGGGTCGATACCGAGATCGTCGGCCAGCGTCGTGCGCAGCCGCTGATAGGCGTCGAGGGCATCGGATTGTCGGTCGCTGAGGTAGTAGGCGGTGATCAGCTGTGCCCATAGCGGCTCCCGGTATGGATGCTCGGCCACCAACTGCTCCAACGTACCGATCACGGCATAGCCCCGGTTGCAAGCGATTTCGGCCTCGGCGTGCGCGGTATGGGTGACGACTTTGTCCTCGGTCAACGCCGTCGCGAACGGGCCGACGAACTCGAAGTCGCGCAGATCGTCGAGCACGGGTCCGCGCCACTGTGCCAGCGCCTCGGCAAGGTGAGCGCTCGCCTGCTCGAAGCGGCTTTCGGCGGCAGCCTGCACGCCCGCGTTCTTTGCCGCCACGAAACGGCCGATATCGCAGTGCGGATCCGCGACGCTCAGGCGATACCCGGGCGGGGCGGCGGCCAGCACGGACCGGCCGTCGGCACCCGAACTGCCGATGAGTTTGCGCAGGTTGGACACGTAGGAGTGCAGGCTGGCCTTGGGCTCCGGCGGGGGGAACTGTTCCCAGGCCGCGGTCACCAACGCGTCGCTGCTGACCGGACGGTTGCGGCTCATCACCAGCATGGCCAGCACCGCCCGCTGCTTGGGCGTGCCCAGCGCGACGGGTTCCCCGGCGATGCGCAGTTGCAGCGGACCGAGCACTCCGAAGTCCAGTCCAGGGCTGTCCATGGTCAACGATTGTGCCCGGATGCCCCTTCGCGCCGCCCCGCAAGATGGTAGAACGTGTTCTAGTTTCGCGTAGGACTGGTGATCGGAAGGGGCGGCGATGGCGCTGCGAGTCGTGCAGTGGGCCACCGGCGGAGTGGGCACGGCCGCCATCAAGGGAGTCCTGGACCATCCCGACCTCGAACTCGTGGGTTGCTGGGTGCATTCGGCCGACAAGAACGGCCGTGATGTCGGCGAGCTGATCGGCGGTGATCCCATCGGCGTGCTCGCCACCACCAGCCTCGAGGACATCCTGGCACTCGATGCCGACGCCGTCGTCTATGCGCCGCTGTTGCCGAATCCCGACGAGGTAGCCGCCCTGCTGCGCTCCGGCAAGAACGTCGTCACCCCCGTGGGCTGGGTATATCCCAGCGAGAAGCAGGCCGCGCCGATGCGCGAGGCAGGCCTGGCGGGGAACGCGACCCTGCACGGCACCGGGATAGCCCCCGGCGGTATCAGCGAGAAGTTCCCGATCCTGTTCTCGGCGATGTCCACCGGCGTGACTTTCGTTCGGGCCGAAGAGTTCTCCGATTTGCGCACCTATGATGCGCCCGATGTGGTGCGGCACGTGATGGGTTTCGGTGAGACCCCGGACAAGGCGCTGTCCGGCCCGATGCAGAAACTGCTCGACGGCGGGTTCATCCAGGCCGTGAAGATGTGCGTCGACGCCTTCGGCTTCGCGGCGGATTCAAAAATCGTTGCCCGGCAGGAGATTGCGGTGGCGACCGCGCCGATCGACTCGCCGATAGGAACCATCGAACCGGGCCAGGTGGCCGGCCGGAAGTTCCACTGGGAGGCGCTCGTCGGCGACGAGGTGGTGGTCAGGGTGACGGTGAACTGGTTGATGGGTGAAGAAAACCTCGATCCGCCATGGGATTTCGGACCGCAAGGTCAGCGTTATGAGATGCAGGTCGCGGGCAACCCGGACTTCTCGGTGGTCATCACCGGCTTCCAGGGTGAGGTCGGTGAGCAGGGGCCCGAGCCGGGTGTGGTGGCCACCGCCGCGCACTGCGTCAACTCGATTCCTGCCGTGTGCGCGGCACCGCCCGGGGTGGCGACCTATCTGGACCTGCCGTTGTTCGGCGCCAAGGCCGCACCCGGCCTGCATCGAGGATGACCGAGCTCGCGCTGGTGCTCGCCGGTGGCGGGTTGGCCGGTATCGCTTGGGAGACCGGTGTGCTGGCCGGTATCGCCGAGCAGTCGCCGCAGACCGCCGCCGCCGTGTTGGGTGCCGACGTGCTGGTGGGCACGTCGGCCGGATCGGCGGTGGCGGCGCAGATCGGCAGCTGTACCGCCATCGCCCGGCTGTACGACCGTCAGGTCGCCGCCGACACCCACGAGCTCGATCCCGGCGTCAGCATCGAGGACATCACGGCGGTCTTCCTGCAAGCGCTGACCGGCACCAGGGACAACGCCGAGCGGCTGCGGCGCATCGGCGAGATCGCGCTGGACGCCGATACCGTGCCCGAATCGACACGTCGGGCGATCATCGGGCACCGGTTGCCCTCGCACGACTGGCCGCGGCGGGCGCTGCGGATCACCGCCATCGACACCGCATCCGGTGAGCTGGCGGTGTTCACCGCCGACTCCGGGGTGCCGTTGGTCGACGCCGTCGCGGCGAGCTGTGCGGTGCCGGGGGTGTGGCCCCCGGTGACCATCGGGGCCGCGCGCTATATGGACGGGGGAGTGCTCAGCACCGTGCACATGCCGGTGGCGGCGGACTGCGGCCGCGCGGTGGTGCTGGTGCCCGCCGGGGCGGACGCCCCGGCACCGTTCGGTGACGGGGCCGCCACCGAGATCGCCGCATTCGGTGGTACGACGTTCGCGGTGTTCGCCGATGACGACGCGCTGGCCGCGTTCGGAGCCAACCCGTTGGACCCCGCCTGCCGCGTGCCGTCGGCCGTCGCCGGATTCGCACAGGGCCGCCGGGTGGCCGCGGCGCTGAGCGGGTTCCTTGGCGACTAGTCCATGGCGTCGAGGGCGGCCGCCGCGAGCTCCTGACCGATCTCGATGACCTCCTCGGCGCGGTGATACTCCAGGCTGCGGCAGGCCGTGCGCGGCACCTCGATCAGCAGATCCGGCGGATAGGTCGCCAGCGTGTGCCGGGCCAGTGCGGCCTGGGCGATATCGATGGTGCGGTTCATGATCTCGAAGCTGCCGAGCCGCGGTAGCGCGGGCACACCCTCGGCGGGTTCCTCCGGTGCCTCGTCCAGCGCGCTGCTGAACCGGCCGAGTACTGATTTGGCGGCCGGGCTGTCCATCATCCGCTGTGCGGTGGCGGTGTCGAGCAATGCCGTTGTGCTGCGCCACATCCTGCCGAGGAACTCGGTGGTCACCCGCGGCTGCGGCGTGTTGATCCCCGGCGCGGGGTCGTCACCGGACAGGCTCACCGCGATGGTCAGGTCGGCGTTGACGGCCGCGATCGGCGCCATCGGCAACGGGTCGAGGATGCCGCCATCGGCCAGCAACCGCCCGTCGAGCAGATGCGGGGTGAAGATCCCCGGTATTGCGATCGACGCGCGGATCGCGTCATCGAGCGGGCCGCGTTGCAGCCACACCGCCTTTCCGCTGATCAGATCGGTGGCCACCGACGTGTACGGGATGGGCAGCGCCTCGATGGTGACATCGCCGAGAATATCGCGCACGGCGTCCAGGATCTTCTCCGCACGCAGCACGCCAGGGGAGTTCAAGGACGGGTCGAGCAGGCGCAGCACCGCGCGCTGGGTCAGCGAGCTCGCCCAGTGCGAGAACTCGTCGAGCTTGCCCGCCGCGTGCAGACCGCCGACGAGGGCGCCCATCGACGATCCGGCGACGCCGACGATCTCATAGCCCCGGTCCTGCAGCTCGTTGATGACCCCGATGTGCGCGTACCCGCGCGCACCCCCGCTGCCCAGCGCCAGCGCAATCCGCATGGCCCCATTCTGGTGCACCGGAGTCGTCGGTCGCGTGGACTGTGACGATCACGATGCCACGCGGGTACGGGCCTTCTGCTCGCCGTGATCGCAACCTCAGCCGCACTCGCCGCGCGATGCTGCGTTGGCGGCCATGATGACCCCGGCCTGGCGGGCCGGGGTCAGCTCCGTCCACGCGGCGTTGAAGCTGCCGGGGCCCGCGGCGCCGCCGCTCTGCAAGGTCTTCAGGTAGGTCTCCACCGGCTCCCGGTGCTCGTCGAACCACCGCTTGGCAGCCAGGCAGGCCTGGCCGTATTCGGATTCGGTGGCGTCGGATGGGACGTCGACGACGGTGGTCACCCCATCGGGTGACACCCGCACCGCTCCGCTGACGGCGGCCTCCGCCGGCAGTCGGGGCGTATCGCTCGCCGGCGTCTGCGAGGGTGTCGCGCTGGCCGTCGGCTCGGGTTCTGCGGAGCTGCACCCGGCGAGCAGGGCGACGGCGGCGGTGGCGAGCAGAGCTATCGGGTAGCGGCGCATGAGGCCAATCTATGCAACACTCGCGTCCATGACCGAGAGGGCTCAGAACGTGGGTGTGCGGGGTTGTTGTCGCGCTCGTTGAGTGCGCCGACCCGTCCCTATCTTTTTCTGGAGTTCCGTTTCCATGGTTGCCCCACTGCTCGCCCCGCCCGCTGTGTCCGCGCCCACCCGGTTGCGCCTTCCCGACCTGCTCGCCGCCACCGACCGGTGCGCTGATGACGTGCTCTCCGGCCGGTACGACCGGCTGATCGACAGGGACCGACTACCCGTCGACGAGCGTTGGTATCGGCGGCTCTACGGGGACGACGAACTCGACATCTGGCTGATCAGCTGGGTGCCCGACAAGTCGACCGAACTGCACGATCACGGCGGATCGCTCGGTGCGCTGACGGTGGTCTCCGGTGCGCTGCGTGAAACCCGTTGGGATGGCACCGAATTACGTAACCGTCAGTTGGAAGCCGGTGATCAGGCCGCATTCCCGCTCGGCTGGGTGCACGATGTGGTGTGGGCGCGCGAGTCGGTGTCGGCGGGCGGGGTTGCGGTGCCGGCGGCGCCGACACTGAGTGTGCACGCCTACTCGCCGCCACTGACCGCGATGTCGTACTACTCGGTGACCGAGCGCAACACCCTGCGTCGCAGCCGCACCGAACTGACCGATGCCCCGGAAGGATAGGACGCATGCCCAGTCGCATCGACGCGGTGCTCGCCGCCGCCAGGTCCCGGTTGCGTCGGCTCCCCGCCGCCGATGTTCCTGCCGCGCTGCGCCGTGGCGCACTGCTGGTGGACATCCGGCCGGGTTGGCAGCGGGCGCAGGAGGGTGAGGTCGCCGCGTCTCCGCAGGTCCTTGTCATCGAACGTAACCATCTGGAATGGCGGTGCGACCCGACCAGCGAGGCCCGCATCCCCGAGGCCGTCGACGATGACGTGGAATGGATCGTGCTGTGCTCGGAGGGCTACACCTCCAGCCTGGCCGCCGCGGCGTTGCAGGACCTCGGTCTACACCGGGCCACCGACGTCATCGGCGGTTATCACGCCCTGCCCGCCGAACTGCGGTCAGCTGTTCTCGTCTGAGCGCAGAATCGGCCGCAGCTTGTCGGTCTTGGCCGGCGTCCAGCCCGGCGGCTGCAGGATCGCCGCCCACGCGTTGGCGACATCGCGCACGTAGACGTGGCCATGGCCGTCGGGCACATCCACCGCGACCGCCATATCGGCGGACACCTGCAGGAAGGTCACCACCGGGATCCACTCCATCCGGGGTGAGACGTCGTAACCGCGGGGTTCCCTGAGCCAATCGGGTTTGGCGAACAGCAGATCCGGGTTCCACCACGAGATCGGGTCCGACGCATGCTGCAGATAGACCACGCGCGGTTGCCCCCACGGCGCATCCGGCCTGCCCAGATCCTGTTCGGCGCGGGCCGAGAACCGGACGTTCTCCCCGCGGTCGTAGATCGGCAGCCACTCCGGGGATCCCGCGTCGCGATCGCGGGTGAGTGTCGTCCAGATGGTGTTCTTGAACGTTGGACCGCTGAACAGCGCCCCGTCGGTGCGGGCGATCAGATTGTTCAGTGCCAGGAACGGGGCCTCGCCGCCGAATGAACCCAGGCTTTCGCCGAACACCACCAGTTTGGGGCGTTCGGCCTGCGGCATCTCACGCACCAACGCGTCGACCGCCTCGAACAGCGCCTGCCCGGCCTGCAGCGCGTTCTCCTGGTCGACGAGGAACGAGATCCAGCTGGGGAGGAACGAGTACTGCATCGACACGATCGCGGTGTCGCCGTTGTACATGTATTCCAGCGCGGAGGCCTCGGCCTCGTTGACCCAGCCGGTTCCGGTGGTGGTGGCGATCGCGATGACCGCGCGGTCCAGCCCGCCGGTGCGGCGCAGTTCCTCGGCGGCCAGTGCGGCGTCGGCCTTGAGATTGTCGCCCGAGTTCAGCCCGGCGTAGGCGCGAATCGGTTCGGTGGCCGGTGCCCCGTTGAACGCGGTCAGCTCCTCCACCGTCGGGCCACCTGCGACGAAGTTGCGACCCTGATGCCCCAGCGACTCCCAACTGACCAGTGACTGCGGGCCACCGGACCGCAAAGTCGATGTGGGAGCGGCATTGTCGGGATCATCCTCGTTGTTGACGTTCTCGAACGTGCTGTTGATGGTGGTCATCGCGAAGCGCACCACGATCCCGTTGAGTAACGCGATGCTCAGCGCGAGCACCAGCGCCACCGCCACCACACCGGAAACCCGCGGCGGCGCGATGCGCTCCAGTTGGCGCACCAGGTAACGGATCAGCTTGCCGACCAGCTGACCGAGCTCGACGAACACGAACAGGAAAACGATCGCCAACACGGCGGTCAGCGGATGATCCCAGAACCCGAGCCGCGGCACCCCCATCAGATCCCGGATATCGTCCTGCCACACATGGAAGTAGACGATCGCCGCGATCTGCCCGATGACACCGACCACGACCAGGATCAGCCAGGCCCGCTTCGGCGGCGGCGGGGTGCTGTCCCGCGACAGCATGTACCGGAACAGCCAGACACCGAAAACGCCGAGCCCATAGCCGATACCGCCGGCCGCGCCGCTGACGAGGCCCTGGAACAACGGCCCGCGCGGTAACAGCGACGGTGTCAGCGACAGCCAGATGAAAACCAGGCCGACCGCCGTACCGGTGAAGGTGTAGTGCCGAATCCACCACGCGCGCTTGGGTGGCGCGTCGGGAGCTTGCGGTGCGGCGGTGGCGGTCACCGCTCGACCTTAGCGATGGGTGAAGTTCGGCGCGCGCTTCTCGGTGAACGCGGCCATGCCTTCCTTCTGGTCTGCGGTGGCGAAGGCCGAATGGAAGATCCGCCGCTCATAGAGCAGCCCCTCGGTCAGCGTCGACTCGAAGGCGCGGTTGACCGCCTCCTTGGCCATCCGTGCCGCCGACAGCGACATCCCGGCGATGGTGGCGGCGGTGGCGTTGGCCTCGTCGAGCAGGGTGTCGGCGGGCACGACGCGGGACACCAGACCGCTGCGTTCGGCTTCGGCGGCGTCGATGGTGCGCCCGGTCAGGATCAGGTCCATCGCCTTGGCCTTGCCGATCGCGCGGGTCAACCGCTGGCTGCCGCCCATGCCGGGCAGCACACCGAGCTTGATCTCGGGCTGGCCGAACTTCGCGGTGTCGGCGGCGATCAGCAGATCGCACATCATGGCCAGTTCGCAGCCGCCGCCGAGTGCGTACCCGGCGACCGCGGCGATGGTCGGGGTCCGGGTGGCCGCGAATTTGCCCCACAGGGCGAAGAAGTCCTGGCCGAACACGTCGGCGAAGGACAGGTCGGCCATCTCCTTGATATCGGCGCCGGCGGCGAAGGCCTTCTCGCTACCGGTCAGGATGATCGCACCGATACCCGGGTCGTCGTCGAATTCCGCTGCCGCGGTGGTGACCTCGTGCATCACCTGACTGTTGAGCGCGTTGAGCGCCTTGGGGCGGTTCAGGGTGATGGTGCCGACCCGGCCGTCGCGGGTCACCAGGATGGTCTCGAAACTCATGATTGCTCCTCGTGGAATGTCAGATCGGGTTCGGCGGAGGCGAAATAGGCGTCGACGGCGGCGTCGTCGACGGCGTCCAGGGTGGCCGGCGACCACTGCGGGTTGCGGTCCTTGTCGACGAGCTGGGCGCGGATACCCTCGACGAAATCGTGCGACTTCATCGACGCCACCGACACCCGGAACTCCTGGTGCAGAACCTCTTCCAGGGTGGGCAGGTGGGCCGCGCGGCGCACCGCGGTCAACGTGACGGCCAGTGCGATGGGGGAGCGGGTGGCGATCAGCTCGGCGGCCGCGCGGGCGGCCGGGTCGTCATGGCCGCGCAGATCATCGAGGATCTCGGCGACGGTGCTGCCCGCGTAGCAGGTGTCGATCCAATCCCGTTGGGTCAGAAGTTCACTGGCCGGTGGCTCCTCGGCGTAGCTGTTCAGCGCGTCCTGATGCCCGTCGGTGACGACCGCCTCGGCGAAGTCGGCCAGGCGGGCCTGGGGGACGAAGTGGTCGGCGAATCCGAGGGCGATGGCGTCGGCGCCGGAGAACGGGGCGCCGGTCAGTGCGGCGTGCAGGCCCAACGATCCCGGTGCCCGGGAGAGCAGATAGGTGCCGCCGACGTCGGGGATGAACCCGATGCCGACCTCGGGCATGCCCATCTTGGTCTTCTCGGTGACCACGCGGACATTGCCGTGCGCGGCCACGCCGACACCGCCACCCATCACGATGCCGTCCATCAGCGCGACGTACGGCTTGGTGAAGCGGCCGATGTGGGCGTTGAGCAGGTACTCGTCCCACCAGAATCTTCGGGCATACGAGCCGTCACCGCGTGCCGAGTGATAGAGCGCGACGACGTCACCACCGGCGCACAGGCCGCGCTCACCGGCACCGGTCAGCAGCACGGCGGAGATCGCATCGTCGTTTTCCCAGGCGTTCAGCGCCCGCTGCAGTCCGTCGACCATGACGGCGTTGAGCGAGTTGATCGCCTTGGGGCGGTTCAACGTCACGATGCCGACACCGTTACGGACAGTTACTAGGATGTCCTCGTTTTCTGCCACGAATGCAATCTAGTTCGTGGTCCGCGCGTGATGTGCGACGGGTAGGGTTTGCACAGCTTCATCCCAGGAATGGGGTCGCGGCCGATACCTGAGAGCGCTCTCAGTGCAGGGGTATCGCGGGAACCCGTTCCCGGCAATGATCGTTGACTGTGTGTTCGGAAATCGAACCACCAGTACTGAAGGAGAGGACCTACGGTGCGCGAAAGCAGCAACCCGGTATTCCGATCCCTGCCCAAGGGGCAGCAGGGCGGATACGCGCAATTCGGTACCGGAGCCGCAAGCTTCGGTGCCCAGCAGGTACATGCGGACCCTTATGCCGCAACCCAATACCCCGATCAGCAGCAGGCCGGTGTCTCCCGGCCGATGACGATCGACGACGTCGTCACCAAGACGGGCATCAGCCTGGCGATCCTGACGGCGGTGGCGGTCGTCTCGTACTACCTGGTCAGCACCAACCTCAGCCTGGCCACGCCGTTCACCCTGGTGGGTGCTCTCGGCGGCCTGGCGCTGGTGCTCATCGCCACGTTCGGGCGTAAGCAGGACAACCCGGCCATCGTGCTGAGCTACGCGGCGCTGGAAGGTCTGTTCCTCGGCGCGGTGTCGTTCATCATCGCCAACCTGGCCTCGGTCGGTGGCGTCGGCATGATCGCCCAGGCGATCGTCGGCACACTCGGTGTGTTCTTCGGCATGCTGGTGGTCTACAAGACCGGCGCCATCCGCGTCACCCCGAAGTTCACCCGCATGATCGTCGCGGGCCTGTTCGGTGTGGTCGCGCTGATGTTGGTGAACCTGGTGCTCGGCCTGTTCGGTGTCGGCGGCGGTGCGGGCATGGGCCTGCGCGACGGTGGCGCCATCGCGATCGGCTTCTCGCTGCTGTGCATCGCGCTGGCGGCGTTCAGCTTCCTGATCGACTTCGACGCCGCGGACCAGATGATCCGCGCCGGTGCTCCGGAGAAGGCCGCATGGGGCGTCGCCCTTGGCCTGATGGTCACCCTGGTGTGGCTGTACCTGGAGATCCTGCGTCTGCTCAGTTACTTCAACAACGACTAGCAGTTAGGCCAGAGAAAGGGCGTCCCACACGGGGCGCCCTTTTTCGTTGCCCTTGTGCGGTCGACGGTGCACTCAGATCGACTTTTCGGCTCAGAAGTCGATCTGAGTGCACCGTCGGCATCGCGTTATCCACAGATTCCGACGCCGGGGGTGTGCTGACGGCGCTCGAGGCACCACGCTCGACACATGGCGCAGCCCTTCATCGGTAGCGAGGCCGTCGCTGCCGGGCGTATCTCGAAATATCAGTTGGGTCGCCGATTCACGGCCATCCATCCCGACATCTACGTTTCACCCGACGTCGAACTCAACCTCGACGAGCGGGCGTTGGCCGCGTGGCTGTGGTCTGGCCGTCGTGGCGTCCTGTGCGGGCTCACCGCGTCGGCGCTGCACGGCGCGAAGTATGTAGAGGATTCGCAACCCGCCGAACTGATCTGGTCCAATCGTCGACCGCCGCTCGGCATCCGGACCTACAACCACGATCTGCACGAGGACGAGATCACCGAGGCTGGACGGTGGGGTCTGCCGACCACCACTCTCGTCCGTACGGTCTTCGATCTCGGCCGGCGCGGCTCGCTTGACGAGGCGGTCACCCGACTCGACGCGCTGGGACACGCCAGACGCTTCCGTGCTCGAGAAGTGCTGGAATGGGCGCACTGCAGGCACAGCGGGAAGCGGGGCCTGGGTCAGCTTGCCACGGCTCTCCGGTTGCACGATGCGGGTTCGGAATCTCCCCGAGAGACTTGGCTGCGCCTGTTGATCATTCGCGCGGGCTATCGGCGGCCGCAGACCCAGGTCCCGGTAGTCAGCGCCGACGGGCGGCGGCGGTACTACCTGGACATGGCATGGGAGGACATGAAGCTGGCCGTCGAGTACGACGGAGACCACCACCGGAGCGATCCTGCACAGTACGCCTGGGACATCGTCCGATCCGAGGATCTCGCCGAACTCGGCTGGAATCGGATCCGTGTGACCAAACGACATTCCGGGTCCGACGTTCTGCAGCGGCTGGCGCGCATGTGGTCGTCGACAGTGCGCTCAGACCGAGAATCAGGTCGAGAACCCGGTCTGGTTGCACCGTCAACGGCTAGGTGACGCGCGGGGTGACCCGGCTCGCCGCCTCGGTGGCATTGGCCCGCGCCGCGTCGACATCGGCGTCGTAGGCCAGCGCCACACCCATGCGGCGCTTGACGAAGCTCTCCGGTTTGCCGAACAGCCGAATATCGGTGCGCGGCACCCGCAATGCCTCGTCCACCCCGTCGAACACCACTCCGGAGGCGTCCACACCGCCGTAGATGACCGCGCTGGCGCCGGGCGTCTTGAGTGTGGTGTCCACCGGCAGGCCGAGGATGGCGCGCGCATGCAGCTCGAACTCGTTCTGCCACTGCGTGATCATCGTGACCATGCCGGTGTCGTGTGGGCGCGGACTGACCTCACTGAACCACACCTGGTCACCCTTGACGAACAGCTCGACCCCGAAAATGCCCTGCCCGCCCAGATTTTCGGTCACCGCGGCGGCGATCTGCTGGGCCGACTCCAGTGCCGCGGCCGACATCGGGTGCGGCTGCCAGCTCTCCACATAATCGCCGCTGACCTGTCGGTGCCCGATCGGCTCGCAGAATTGGGTCCCGTCGACACTGCGCACCGTCAACAGCGTGATCTCGTAGTCGAAATCGATGAAACCCTCGACGATGATGCGGGTGTTGCTGACCCGGCTGCCCGACATGGCGTACTCCCAGGCGGGCTCGACGCCGTCGGGACCGTCGATCTTGCTCTGCCCCTTGCCCGAACTGCTCATCACCGGCTTGACCACGCACGGGTAGCCGATCTCGTCGACCGCGGACTGAAGCTCGGCCAGCGAATCGCAGAATCGGTACGGACTGGTCGGCACGCCGAGGGTCTCGGCCGCCAGCCGCCGGATCCCCTCGCGGTCCATCGTGAGCCGGGCCGCCCGCGCCGTCGGGATCACCCGCACCGCTCCGGCGTCCTCGAGCTCCTCGAGCACCGGGGTCGCGATGGCCTCGATCTCGGGCACCACCAGATCAGGCTTCTCGGCCTCGATGAGCTCGCGCAGCGCGTCGGCATCGGTCATCGCGAGCACGCGCGCATGGTGGGCGATCTGATGCCCCGGCGCATTCGGGTAGCGGTCGACGGCGATGGTCTCGACGCCGAGACGCTGCAGCGCGATCAGGACTTCACGGCCGAGCTCACCGGAGCCGAGCAGCATCACCCGGGTGGCGTGCGGGGACAGGGGTGTTCCGAGTGTGGTCATCGGCAGGGAGTTTATGCACAACGACGCCGCGGCGGAGGCGCAGTACGCACCCCCGCCGCGGCGTCGTGAGAAAGGCGTCGTGAAAAATCAGGAGAGGCGCTCGACCACCATCGCCATGCCCTGCCCACCTCCGACGCACATCGACTCGATGCCGAAGGTCTTGTCGTGGGTGGCCAGGTTGTTCAGCAGCGTCGCGGTGATGCGGGCGCCGGTCATCCCGAAAGGATGACCCAGCGCGATCGCGCCACCAGAGACGTTCAGCTTGTCCTCGTCGATGCCCAGCTCACGGGCCGAGCCCAGCACCTGCACCGCGAACGCCTCGTTGATCTCGACCAGGTCGATATCGGAGATCGTCTTGCCTGCCTTGGCCAGCGCCTTGCGGATGGCCTCGATCGGGCCGAGGCCCATGATCTCCGGCGACAGCCCGGACACACCGGTGGACACGATGCGCGCCAGCGGGGTCAGGCCGAGTTCCTTGGCCTTGGTATCGCTCATGATGATGACGGCCGCCGCGCCGTCGTTGAGCGGGCAGGCGTTGCCTGCGGTGATCGTGCCGTTCGGGCGGAACACCGGCTTGAGCTGGCTGATCTTCTCGTAGGTGGTGCCGGCGCGCGGGCCGTCATCGGTGGAGACGACGGTGCCGTCGGGCAGGGTCACCGGGGAGATCTCACGCTCGAAGAAGCCGTTCTTGATGGCCTCCTCGGCGCGATTCTGCGAACGCACACCCCAGTGGTCCTGATCCTCGCGGCTGATGCCGGTGTAGGTGGCGACGTTCTCGGCGGTCTGGCCCATGGCGATGTAGACGTCCGGGATCAGACCGTCCTCGCGGGGATCGTGCCAGGTCGACCCGTCCTCGGCCTGCTTGATAGTGCGCGCCTGCGCCTCGTCGAACAGGGGGTTCTTGGAGTTCGGCGCACCATCGGCGGCGCCGACGGCGAACCGGGAGACCGTCTCGACACCGGCGGAGATGAAGACGTCACCCTCGCCGGCCTTGATCGCGTGGAACGCCATCCGGGTGGTCTGCAGGGACGACGAACAGTACCGGTTGACGGTGGTACCGGGCAGGAAGTCGTAGCCGAGCTCGACGGCGACGGCGCGGCCGATGTTGTAACCGGCCTCGCCGGCGGGCTGGGCGCTGCCCATCATCAGGTCGTCGATATCGCGGGGGTCCAGCGAGGGCACCTTGTCCAGGGCGGCGCGGACCATCTGCGCGGCCAGATCATCGGGACGCATGGTGACCAGCGATCCCTTACCCGCCCGACCGATCGGTGAGCGTGCGGTGGCGACGATGACGGCTTCGGGCATGTTGACCTCCGTGAACAAGTGCTTGGTTGGCTCTACGCTAGCCCGCGGTCACCACGATGGGTGCGGGGACCCCGGTCGAACGACGCCACAATCGGCTGAGATTGCCGATCCGGGCCAGCAGCGAACCGCTGCCGTCCATCCGGGATTCCAGGGCGGCCTCGGTAGACGTCTCCGCGTTGAACTCGCCGAGGGCCTGACACAGCGCGGGCAGCAGCTGCTTGGCCGCCAGCTCGTAGCCGGCTGCCGACGGATGGAACATATCGGCGGAGAACAGCAGCTCGGGTGCCTCGTAGAAGTGCGGGGCCAACAGGTCCGAGAACGGCACAGGTACCCCGCCGGCCGCGCGCACCGCGGCGGCCTGGGCGCGCGCCAGCCGCAAACCCCGATTGCGGGTCACCCACCGCAGCGGCTGCGGGATGGCCTTGATGACGCCGAAATCGGGGCAGGTACCCACCACGACCACCGCGCCCGCGCTGCGCAACCGTTCCACCGCCTGGCCGACCCGCCGGGCCGACGGACCCAGGCCGTTGGGCTTGGTGATGTCGTTGGCGCCGATCATGATGACGGCCGCATCCGGCGGTGGCCCGGCGACGAACATCGCGTCGATCTGTCCGGACAGACCCTTGGAGGTGGCGCCGACGATGGCCTTGGTGCTCAGCCGGATCCGCTTACCGGACTCCTCGGCCAACCCGCGGGCCAGCAGCACACCGGGCACCTCGTCCCCGCAGGTGCTGCCGTATCCGGTGGCCGTGGAGTCACCGAAGATCATCAGGTGCAGGTCGACGGGGGTGTCCCGGGTCCACCGCTGCACCGGCCCCCCGCCGGGGGCATAGACACCGTCGGCGCGCGGTGGCGCATCCCAGGATTTCGGGATGGTCTGGCGGGCCTGGTCGGCCTGGCCGCTCAGCAGGTTGCGGGCGCCGACGTAGGCCGAACCGGTGGAGACGAGCGCCGCGGCGGCCACGGCAACAGACGTGATACGACCCACGATCACGATCTTAGGTCTCGATTTCACAAAGTCAGCGGGCGCGCGAGTAACCGCGGTCACATTGGGGTATCGAACGCGGTATCAAAAATGAATCAGGCATTGTTGAACAAATTGACGGCTGGCAAGCTAAATTCAACCCCCTGGCTAACTACTTATCGGCCAGACGGGCACTACAACGGCGTAGGAAGTGGTGGCGATGACGGCACCAAGCAGGGTCTCAGGAGACCCGCATGCAGCGATAAGCCCAGCTAGGGCTCGTCAGTCGCGGCGTTTTCCGGTTGGCGACTGGCGTCCCGTCGAGATCGTCGAAGACGGAGCCGGACTGGCGGGCAGGCTGGCCGGACTGGTAGCCATGATGACGATCAAGCCAACTCTGGCAATCGGATCGCACGTGCCGAAGCTGCCGTGGCCGTTCGGCCTCGTGGATTTCGCCGCCCGCGTCCTGCGGCCCGCCCCGGGCACGGTGCGCGCCACGATCGCGCTACCGCACTGCACCGCGCAACTGATCCGCGCCGCCGGAGTGCTGCCCGCCGACGGCAAGCGGTCGGTGATCCTCTACCTGCACGGTGGGGCGTTCCTGACCTGTGGTGCCAACACCCACGGCCGCATGGTCACCGAGCTGTCCAAGTTCGCCGACAGCCCAGTGTTCGTCGTCAACTACCGGATGATCCCCAAGCACTCGATCGCCAGCGCCATCGACGACTGCTACGACGCCTACAAATGGCTGCGGCTCACCGGATATGACCCCGCCAACATCGTCCTGGCCGGTGATTCGGCCGGCGGCTACCTCGCGCTCGCGCTCGCCCAGCGCTTGCAGGCCGAGGGCGGCGAGGCACCCGCGGCGGTGGTGACAATGTCCCCGCTGTTCGAGATCAACAGCGACAGCCGTGCCCAGCACCCCAACTCGCGCACCGATGCGATGTTCCCGCCGCGCGCCATCGAGGCCCTCGGCGCCATCGTCGAGGAGTCAGCCAAGCGGCACGGCCAGGAGGTCTACGAGCCGCTTGAGCACATCGAACCGGGCCTGCCCCGCACCCTGATCCACGTGTCGGGCTCGGAGGTTCTGCTCAACGATGCACGAAAGGCGGCCCGGATGCTGGCCGAATCCGGGGTCCCCGTCGAGGTGCGCATCTGGCCCGGTCAGATCCACGTTTTCCAGCTGTGCTCGCCGATCGTCGGAGAAGCGACGCGCTCGTTGCGCCAGATCGGCGAGTACATCCGAGAGGCGACGTGGTGAGTCTGCGCGCAGCCTGACACGATAGGTGTCATGCGCATCGCCAGCCATATCAGTGAGCTCATCGGTAACACCCCGCTGGTCCGGCTGAACTCGGTGGTCCCACCGGGTGCCGGTGTAGTGGCGGCCAAGGTCGAATACCTCAATCCCGGCGGCAGTTCCAAGGACCGCATCGCCGTGAAGATGATCGACGCGGCCGAGGCGTCCGGTGAGCTGAAGCCGGGGGGCACCATCGTCGAGCCCACCTCGGGCAACACCGGCGTCGGGCTGGCCCTGGTGGCCCAGCAGCGCGGATACCACTGCGTGTTCGTCTGCCCGGACAAGGTCAGCGAGGACAAGCGCAACGTGCTGCGCGCCTACGGTGCCGAGGTGGTGGTCTGCCCGACCGCCGTGGCCCCGGACGATCCGGCGAGCTACTACAGCGTGTCCAACCGACTCGTCGAGGAGATCGACGGGGCGTGGAAGCCCGACCAGTATTCGAACCCGATGGGTCCGGCCAGCCATTACGAGACCACCGGTCCGGAGATCTGGGCCGACACCGACGGCAAGATCACCCATTTCGTCGCCGGGGTGGGGACTGGCGGGACGATCACCGGCACCGGTCGCTACCTCAAGGAGGTGTCCGGCGGACGGGTGAAGATCATCGGCGCCGACCCGGAGGGCTCGGTGTATTCGGGCGGTACCGGCAGGCCCTACCTCGTGGAAGGCGTCGGCGAGGATTTCTGGCCCAGCGCCTACGACCCGGCCATTCCCGACGAGATCATCGCCGTCTCCGATGCCGATTCCTTCGATATGACCCGTCGGCTGGCCCGCGAGGAAGCGCTGCTGGTCGGCGGATCGTGCGGCATGGCCGTCGTCGCCGCGCTGCGGGTCGCCGAGAAGGCCGGACCCGACGCGGTGGTGGTCGTGCTGCTGCCCGACGGCGGGCGCGGCTACCTGTCCAAGGTGTTCAACGATTCGTGGATGTCCTCGTATGGCTTCCTGCGCAGCCGACTCGACGGCTCCATCGACGAGCCCACCGTCGGCGAGGTGCTGCGGCACAAGTCCGGTGCGCTGCCGGATCTGGTGCACACCCATCCGTCGGAGACGGTGCGCGACGCCATCACCATCCTGCGCGAGTATGGGGTCTCCCAGATGCCGGTCGTGGGTGCCGAACCGCCGGTGATGGCGGGCGAGGTCGCCGGCAGCGTCTCTGAAAGAGAGCTGCTATCAGCGGTTTTCGAGGGTCGGGCAAAGCTGGCCGATGCGGTGTCGCTGCACATGAGTGCGCCGTTGCCGCTCATCGGGTCCGGTGAGCTGCTGGGTACCGCGGCGAAGACGTTGCGGGACTGCGATGCGGTGATGGTCGTCGAGGACGGCAAACCGATTGGTGTGCTGACGCGCCATGATCTGCTCGGCTCGCTGTCCAAGGGGTCGGTGGGGCGCTGACCGCTGGAAGCGGTCGAAACCGGCACTGACCGCTGGAATCGGTCGGTGCCGGGACCGGCCTGGGCGGCGACTTCTCCGGTAGGGTTCTGGCCGCAGAGCAGGCTAATTCCTCACCAGGAGGGCGTCCCATGACCGAGCAACCGCCGCCGCCTCCTCCTGGGGACTATCCGCCGCCACCGCCCGGTGGCTACCCGCCGCCCCCGCCGCCTGCCGGCGGTTTTGCGCCCCCGCCACCCGGTTACCCGGACGTCGAGCCCATAGCGCCATTGCCCAAATCGGCCTACACGTCGTGGTTCACCCGGGTGCTGGCATTCCTGATCGACGCGGTCCCGGTGCTGATCCTGCAGGGCATCGGCTACGGTTTGCTGCTCGGTACCCGAGAGACCGTGTGCCTCGCCGAGACTTCGGAATACGACCTGGGCGCATTCTGTGCCACAGGGGCTTCCACACTGGGGCAGGTGGCCGTTGCGGTGTGCGGGCTTCTCGCGCTGGCCTACTACGTATGGAACTACGGCTACCGGCAGGGGACAACGGGTTCCAGTATCGGCAAGGCCATCATGGGATTCCGGATCGTGGGAGAGGCCTCCGGCCGCCCGATCGGCTTCGGCATGTCGTTACTCCGCCAGCTCATCTACTTAGTTGCCAACGTGATCTGTTTCCTGCCATGGCTTGTCGCCGTGTTGTTCCCCCTGTGGGATCCCAAGGCGCAGACGCTGGTCGACAAGATCGCGAAGACGGTCGCGCTCCCGGGCCGATGACCGGCACCATGAGCGGCGACGTTCCCGGTGCCGATGCCTACACCCCGTGGCTGAGTCGGGTGTTGGCATTCGTCATCGACCTCATTCCCTTCGCGGTGCTGCAGGGCATTGGGTACGCGTTGCTGTTGGGTACGCGGGAGACGGTGTGTGGCACCAGCGATTCGGGCTATGCCCGCGCCGAATCGTGTGCGGCAGGGGCATCGACATTCGGGCAGGTGGCGTTTGCCGTCACATGGATCCTGGCGGTCGCGTACGCGGTGTGGAACTTCGGATTCCAACAAGGCAGGACGGGCTCGAGCCTGGGCAAGGGGGTGCTCAAGTTCAAGGTCGTCGGTCAGAAGACCGGGCAGCCAGTCGGATTCGTCATGTCGATGGCGCGTCAGGTGGCGCATGTAGTCGACGCCGCCATCTGTTATGTCGGCTTCCTGTTTCCGCTCTGGGATGCCAAACGACAGACGTTGGCCGACAAGCTGGTCAAGACGGTCTGCGTGCCGCTGTGACGATGTTGTGACGGAAAGCCCGCGCGTCGGGCCCGTTCCAAGGATTCTCCAAGTGCGGCCCCGCAGACTTCGTCTGAAACTCATGTCGATCTTGAGCGCCGCGAGACCACCGGCGTGACATAGGCTCACCTCACGCGCCGACGGCGCGGCGTTTGTCGGTACTCAATTCTCACGAGAAGGTGAAATGACACAACCGCCTCCTCCGCCGGGCAGCACCCCGCCCGGTGGTTTCCCGCCACCCGAGAACGTCCCGCCGGGCGGCTATCAGCCGCCCTCGCAGGGTGGTTACCAGCCGCCCCCGCCGCAGGGCGACTACCCGCCCCCACCCGGGAACTACCCGCCGCCGCCCCAGGGCGGTTTCCCGCCGCCCCCGCAGGGTGGCTATCCGCCGCCGCCGCAGGGTGGTTACCCGCCGCCCCCGCCGCCGCAGGGTGGCTTCGCGCCGCCGCCTCCGGGATACCCGCAGCCGGGTTACCCGGGCGGTCCCGCGCCGTACAGCGTCGGCGACGCGTTCTCCTGGGCGTGGAACAAGTTCAGCAAGAATGCCGGCGCGCTGATCATCCCCACCCTGGTGTACGCCCTCGTGGTGGGCATCTTCGGCGGCATCGTCTTCGGCATCGCCGCGGCGGTGGCACCGAGCGGGGTCACGACCTACGACTCCTATGACAGCGGCTTCAGCTACGAGTACAGCGCGGGCCTCGGTGGGGCCAGCATCTTCGTGCTGGTGATCGGCCTCATCCTGCTGCTGGTGCTGCTGGCGGCGATCTCGTCGGCCTACTTCGGTGGTGTCCTGGACATCGCCAACGGGGTGCCGGTCACGGCGGGTTCGTTCTTCAAGCCACGCCTCATCGGCCCGGTCATCATCGCGACCCTGCTGGTCGGTATCGCGGTCAGCATCGGCAGCGTGCTCTGCTACATCCCCGGTCTGATCGTGTCGATCTTCGCCTTCTTCGTGACCCCGGCGCTGATCGATCGCAACCTCTCGGCCATCGATGCGATCAAGCTGAGCATCGACGTCACCAAGAACAATTTCGTTCAGGTACTGCTGAGTTGGCTGCTGTACTCGGTGATCCTGGCCGTCGGATCGTTCCTCTGCTACGTCGGTCTGCTGGTCGCCGCGCCGCTGGCGATCCTGTTCCAGGTGTACGCCTACCGTCGCCTCACCGGTGGACAGGTAGCACCGCTGACACCGTAATAGGGCATAGCGCAACCGAACGGGGTGGACCGAACCGGTCCACCCCGTTTCCGTTGTCCGGGCACCACTACCCTGGACGGCATGGGTGAACAGCGCAGTGCTCACGACGCACACCGGTGGCAGGGTCTGGCAACCAGGGCGATCCACGCGGGGTTCCGGCCCGATCCGGCCACCGGTGCCGTCAACGCCCCGATCTATGCCAGTTCGACCTTCGCTCAGGATGGTGTCGGTGGACTGCGCGGTGGCTTCGAGTACGCGCGCACCGGCAACCCGACCCGCGCCGCCCTGGAGGCCTCGCTGGCCGCGGTCGAAGAGGCCGATTTCGGCCGTGCTTTCGCCTCGGGGATGGCGGCCACCGACTGCGCGTTGCGCGCGGTGCTGCGTCCAGGTGATCACGTGGTCATCCCCGACGACGCCTACGGTGGCACCTTTCGGTTGATCGACAAGGTGTTCACGCAGTGGGGGATTCGCTACACCCCGGTCGCGTTGGCAGACCTCGATGCCGTCGCGGCCGCGGTCACGCCCGAGACCAAGCTGATCTGGGTAGAGACGCCGACCAACCCGCTGCTCTCGATAGCCGATATCGCGGGCGTCGCCGAGATTTCCCGTAAGGCCGGCGCGAAGTTGTTGGTGGACAACACCTTCGCCTCCCCGGCGTTGCAGCAGCCGTTGACCCTCGGTGCGGATATCGTGCTGCACTCCACCACGAAGTACATCGGCGGGCATTCCGATGTGGTCGGCGGCGCGCTGCTGACCAACGACGAGCAACTCGACACGGCGTTCGCGTTCCTGCAGAACGGAGCCGGCGCGGTGCCCGGCCCCTTCGACGCGTACCTGACCATGCGCGGCCTGAAGACCTTGGTGCTGCGCATGCAGCGGCACAGCGCGAACGCGGCCAAGGTGGCCGAGTTCCTCGCCGAGCATCCGGCCATCGATTCGGTGCTGTACCCGGGTCTGCCGAGTCACCCCAACCATGAGGTGGCGGCCAAGCAGATGTCCGGTTTCGGCGGCATGATCTCGGTGCGTCTGCGCGGTGGCGTTTCCGCGGCGCGCGATTTCTGCGCTCGCACCGAGATTTTCATTCTCGCTGAGTCTTTGGGCGGTGTGGAGTCGTTGATCGAGCATCCCGGTGCGATGACGCACGCCTCGACCGCGGGCTCCCAGCTGGAGGTGCCCGACGATCTGGTGCGGCTGTCGGTCGGTATCGAGGAGATCGCCGATCTGCTCGGCGATATCGAACAGGCGCTGCGGTAGTCCGGTTCCCCCGGCGAGCAGACGCCAATACCCCTGGATCGTCGGGAATCTGGGGGTAGAAGCGTCTGCTCGCGGTCAGGACTGCAGGACGGGCCGCAGCGCCGCGGCGGTCACCGCGACGTTGATCTCCGGCAGCGCCGAGGGTGATTCGTCGAGCCAGCTGCCCAGGGCGATCTCGCCGGCGCGGGCGTGCACCCAGCGCCATCCGCGATCGTTGAGGCTCAGCACCGCACCGAGCCCGTCCGCGGCGTGCAACAGGGTGATCGCCGCGGCCGTCGGCGTCGACGGTGGTCGGCGGTCGAACAGGGCGGCCAGCAGCGCTTGGCGGGCCGGCTCGACCCGCGCGCGGGTGCGCAGCGGATAACTGAACTCCTTGGGTCCCAACGAAACCCGTTGAATTTGTCCGGCCCGTTCCAGCTGGCCGAGAAGGCTCTCCTCGGCACCGCGGCTCAGCTTGGCCACGGCGGCGCCGACCTTCAGTGGACGCCGCGTCAACAGCGTCCACGCCGGGGCGGTGACGGGGTCCAGCGTGGCGTCACCGGCCAGTGCGACCAGGCGACCGGCGGGGATGGGATCCCCGTCGGACGACGGTCGGACGCGGCAGGCGCAGGCGAGATCAAGCAGCACCGCGGCCGCGAGTACGCGTTGCCTACGGCGTCGTTCGATGCCTGGCCGCGCTGCGGCATTGTCGAGAAGGAGCAGCAGCAGATCCTCGGCGATCTGGGCCATCTGGAGCTGATCGTCCCGACGTCAGGCGTGGTAGGGCTCCGCGCTGATCAGGGTGACCTTGACGGTGTTGCCGCTGGGCACGGTGTAGGTGCGGCTCTCGCCGACCTTGGCGTCGATCAGTGCGTTGCCCAGCGGGGAGTTCGGGGAGTAGACCTCGAGCTTGCCGTCGCTGACGCCCTCCTGGCGGGTGGCGATCAGGAACGTCTCGGTGTCCTTCTCGTCGTCGTCGTAGTAGACCTTGACCACCGAACCGGGCAGCGCCACGCCGGACTGCTTGGGGGCCTCGCCGACCTTGGCGTTGTTGAGCAATTCCTGCAGCTGACGGATGCGCGCTTCCTGCTGGCCCTGCTCTTCGCGGGCGGCGTGGTAGCCACCGTTCTCGCGCAGGTCGCCCTCTTCGCGACGGTCGTTGATCTCGGCGGCGATGACCGGCCGGTTGGCGATCAGCTGATCCAGCTCGGCCTTCAACCGGTCGTAGGCCTCTTCGGTCAGCCAGGTGACCTGGGTATCGGTCATGTCCTCGCGCTCCTGTCGTTTGGTCATTTCCCCCGCGACGAATCGCGTGAAAAAGGTCGTGTATCGCCGCTGTTGCAGGCGCCGATCGCGCGCAAATGCAGCAATACACGGCTCCAGTGCGGAACCGTGTATGGGTTGAGCTTACCACCGCCACGTTGCCGGGTTTTCATGTTTGTGCAGCCCCGCGTCGGTTGTGCCGGTCGGATCAGGGCGCTACGAGATACCCGGGAACGTCGATTCCACACCCGTAGATATCGCCCACCACCGGCGGCTTCGTCGACTTGACCTCGGCGTCGATCACCACCGAATCCGCTGTCGAGGGCGGCACCAGGATCTCGCGACGGCCGGTTTCGGCACCGTCGATGGAACGTGCGCGCACGATGCAGACCGCGGGCACCGACGGATCCGCCCGCGTCACGGTGATGGTCACCGCCACGGTCTGGTCGTCGATGAGCCGATACCCGCTGAGCTCACCCTTGGCGTCGGCGGTGCCGAAGCGCTGGAAGGCGATGATCGCGATGCCCACCCCGACCGCCACGATCAGCACAAACAGGCCGATCACCAGCCCGCGCCTGCCGTTGCGGGACAGCTTCTGGCGCCCGTAGCGGGCGGCGGGACGCTCGATGGTCAAGGTTTTGGGTGCCCGTCGGTCGGTGGCTTCTCTTAGACCTGGAACTATAGGGGGCGTGGGCATAAGCGAGAGGGACGCCTTCGTTGAAGAGACACGATGACTGAATTGCGCTTGATGGCGGTGCACGCCCACCCCGACGATGAGTCCAGCAAGGGTGCGGCGACGACCGCACGCTACGCCGATGAGGGCGCCAGAGTGATGGTGGTGACCCTGACCGGCGGTGAGCGGGGTGACATCCTCAACCCGGCGATGGACATCCCCGAGGTACACGGCCGTATCCACGAGGTGCGTCGCGACGAGATGGCGCGTGCCGCGCAGATCCTCGGCGTCGAGCACCACTGGCTGGGCTTCGTCGACTCGGGGCTGCCGGAGGGGGACCCGCTGCCCCCGCTGCCGGAGGGGTGCTTCGCCCTGGTCCCGCTGGAGGAGCCGGTCGAGCGGCTGGTCAGGGTGATCCGCGAATTTCGGCCCCACGTGCTGACCACCTATGACGAGAACGGCGGCTACCCGCACCCGGACCACATCCGTTGCCATGAGGTGTCCGTGGCGGCCTACGAGGCGGCCGCCGACCACGTCCGGTATCCCGACGCCGGAGAGCCCTGGGCGGTGTCCAAGCTGTATTACAACCACGGCTTCCTGCGGCAACGCATGCAGGTACTGCAGGACGAGTTCAGCAAGCACGGGCAGGAAGGCCCGTTTGGGAAGTGGCTGGAGAGCTGGGACGCCGAGGAGGACAGCATCGAGAAGCGGGTGACCACCCGTATCGAATGCGCCAAATACTTCGCCCAGCGTGACGATGCGCTGCTGGCCCATGCCACGCAGATCGACCCCAAGAGCTTCTTCTTCACCACGCCCATGGAGTGGCAGCAGCGGCTCTGGCCCACCGAGGAGTTCGAGCTCGCGCGGTCCAGGGTTCCGGTGCGGCTGCCCGAAACCGATCTGTTCGCCGGAATCGAGCCATGACCGACCTGATTTTGATCGCCGCCACCCTGCTCGCCGAAGATGGCGGGCCCCGCCAGACCGGGCCTGATTTCGGCAAGGCCAGCCCCGTCGGCCTGCTGGTGCTCATCGTGCTGCTGGTCGGCACCTTTGCGCTGGTGTTCTCGATGAACCGGCACCTCAAGCGGCTGCCGGAGTCATTCGACCCCGATCATCCCGAGCCGGACCAGGCCGTCGACGAGGGCACGACGAATGAGTTCAAGGGTGACGCCAAGGGGTAACGCCCTGGGCGAGGCGACCAGCCCGTATCTGCGCCAGCACGCCGACAACCCGGTGCACTGGCAGCAGTGGACGCCGGCCGCACTGGCCGAGGCGGGCGAGCGCGATGTGCCGATCCTGCTGTCGATCGGTTACGCGGCCTGTCACTGGTGCCATGTGATGGCCCACGAATCCTTCGCCGACCCCGAGGTGGCTGCGGCGGTCAACGACGATTTCGTCTGTATCAAGGTCGATCGCGAAGAGCGTCCCGACCTGGATGCCGTCTACATGAACGCGACCGTGGCGATGACCGGTCAGGGTGGCTGGCCGATGACCTGCTTCCTCACCCCGGACGGTCGACCGTTCTTCTGCGGCACTTACTATCCCAAAGACGGCTTCCTGCAGCTGATCTCGGCGGTCCGAGAAACCTGGCTGCAGCGCCGTGGCGAGGTGGAGCAGGCGTCCGACGAGATCGCCGGTGAGCTCCGCGCGATCAGCGTCGGATTGCCGGGCTCCGGTTCGGCACCCGATGCGCGATTGTGCGATGACGCGGTCGCCGCGGTGCTGCGCGACGAGGACGCCGAGCGTGGCGGCTTCGGTCACGCGCCGAAGTTCCCGCCGTCGATGACGCTGGAGGCATTGCTGCGACACCACGAACGGACCGGGTCGGCCGCTGCGCTGGCCGCGGTGCAGCGCAGTGGTGACGCGATGGCTCGCGGCGGCATCTACGATCAGCTGGCCGGCGGGTTCGCGCGCTACAGCGTCGATGCCGCCTGGGTGGTCCCGCATTTCGAGAAGATGCTCTACGACAACGCATTACTGTTGCGCTTCTACGCGCATTGGGCCCGCCGTGGTCGGGATGCGTTGGCGCGCAGGGTCGCCGACGAGACGGCGAGGTTCCTCATCGACGGTCTCGGCGCCGACGGTCTGTTCGCCTCGTCGCTGGATGCCGATGCTGCAGGTGTGGAGGGTCTGACCTACGCCTGGACGCCGGCCGAGTTCGATGAGGTGCTCGGAGGCGATGCCGACTGGGCCGCAGGGCTTTTCGGTGTCACCGCGGCGGGCACGTTCGAGCGGGGGAGTTCGGTGCTGCAGTTGCGGACCGATCCCGACGACTGGGTCCGTCATGCGCGCGTGCGCGCGGCGTTGTTGGCGGCACGGTCCCTGCGGCCCCAGCCCGCGCGTGACGATAAGGCGGTGACGGCATGGAACGGGCTGGCGATCACCGCGCTGATCGAGGCTTCGGTGGCGCTCGGTCGCCGCGAATACCTCGATGCCGCCATCACGTGTGCAGGCGAACTGTTGCGGTTGCATCTGGTCGACGGTCGGCTGCGGCGGGCCAGCCTCGGCGGCGTGGTCGGAGCGAGTGCGGCGATCCTGGAGGACTATGCGGCGCTGGGGTCTGGGCTGTGTGCGGTCTACCAGCAGACGGGTGAACGCACCTGGCTCACCGCGGCGACCGATCTGATCGACACCGCGCTGGACCATTTCGCCGATCCGCAACGGCCCGGGCACTGGTTCGACACCGCCGACGACGCGGAGGCGTTGGTGCTGCGCCCGGCCGATCCGCTCGACGGTGCGACACCGGCGGGTGCGTCCGCGATCGCCGAGGCGCTCCAGCTCGTCGCGCACCTGAGCGACGATCCGCGCTACCGCACGGCCGCCGAGGCCACGCTGGCCGCCGGAGCCGCGGTGTTGACCAAGGCGCCGCGCTCGGGTGGGCATTGGCTGGCGGTGGCCGAGGCCGCCGTGCGCGGGCCGATCCAGATCGCGGTCGCCTGCGACCCCGCGGACTCGGATCTGCTGGCCGCCGCCCGGATGTTGGCGCCGGGCGGAGCGGTGGTCGTCGGCGGCGCGCCGGACTCCGGGGAGTTGTTGCGCGGCCGGGACCGGGTGGGCGGTCGCGATGCGGCCTATGTCTGTCGCGGTCGGGTCTGCGACCTGCCGGTCCGCACAGTGGAAGATCTCGATACCGCGCTGCGTCGTGCCGTGTAGCGTGGCCGATCATGAGCTTCGAGCCTGATGCCTTGCAGGGATTCGTCCAGCGCTATCTGGACACGGTCTCCGGCGGCAGCGCCGACGATGTCGCCGCGCTCTACGCCGAGGACGCCACGCTGGAGGATCCGGTGGGCGGCGGTGAGGTGCACATCGGCAGGCAGGCCATCGCGGGCTTCTACAAGAATGTTCAGGGCGCCGAGATCTCGACCGAGTTGCTGTCGTTCCGCGCCGGCGGTACCGAGGCCGCGTTCGTCTTCGCCATCACCGTCGGCGGGGCCATGCGCATCGAACCCATCGAGGTGATGACCTTCAACGGTGAGGGCCTGATCACCTCGATGAAGGCCTACTGGGGCCCGGCGAACATCACCCAGCTCTGACGCGATTGGTGGAGTCTCACCCGGTGAGACTCCACAAATCGCATATCAGAAGACCGCGAACCACATCGCGATGTAGTGGCACACCGCCGCGACCGCGGTACAGGCGTGGAAGAACTCGTGATGACCGAACGTCGTCGGCCACGGGTTGGGCCACTTGAGTGCGTACAGCACGCCACCGACCGAATAGAACGCGCCGCCGACGATCAGCAGCACCACCGCGGCCACACCGGCGCCGTCCATGATCGGGCCGATGAACCACGCTGCCACCCAGCCCAACAGGATGTAGAGCGGTACCCCGAGCCACCGCGGCGCAGACGGCCAGAACATCTTCAGCAGGACACCGGCGGTGGCCCCGCCCCAGACGATCCAGAACAGCACCATGCCCTTCTGCGATGGCAGTGCCAACAACGCGAACGGGGTATAGCTGCCGGCGATGAAGACGAAGATCATCGAATGGTCAAGGCGTTTCATCCAGGTGCGTGCCTTGACCGACTGCCAGGTCACCCGGTGATAGGTGCCGCTGACGGCGAACATCGCCACGATGGTGAACGTGTAGATCAGCGTCGCCACCCCGGCGCGGGTGGACTCCATCGACCACGACACCGCCACCAGCGCGGCACCGGCGATGAACGCCACGACCGCGGAGTAGACGTGAATCCAGCCGCGGGCACGCGGTCGGCCGAGGAACTGCGCGACGCCTTCGGCGAGTGCCTCGGGCAGATCTTCCGCGGGACGCACCGCCGCCGACCGGTAGGGCCGGCTGGAATCGATGGGCGTGGACATGTCACCTCCCCTGAGTGGCTTAGAACTACGCCACGATCACAGTAGTCTGGATCGCTGTGGAGATCATTCCGCCGCGACTCAAGGAGCCGGCCTACCGGCTGTATGAAATGCGGTTGCGCCGTGAACTGGCGCAGTCCCGGTCGGAACTCCCACGGCACATCGCGGTCTTGTGTGACGGAAATCGCCGCTGGGCACGCGACGCGGGCTTCGACGATGTCAGCTACGGATACCGCAGGGGCGCGGCCAAGATCGCCGAGATGCTGCGCTGGTGCCAGGCCGCCGGTATCGAGCTGACGACGGTCTATCTGCTGTCCACCGAAAACCTGCAACGCGACCCCGATGAGCTGGCGGCGCTGATCGAGATCATCACCGATATCGTCGAACAGATCTGCGCGCCCGAAAACCGTTGGAGCGTACGCACGGTCGGTGATCTGGAGCTGCTCGGCGAGGAGCCGGCCCGCCGGTTGCGGGAGGCGACGGAACGGACGGTGGGCAGCACCGGGGTGGCCGGCCGCGGCGTGCTGCAGGTCAACGTCGCCGTCGGCTACGGCGGTCGGCAGGAGATCGTCGACGCCGTCCGCGGGCTGCTGAGCAAGGAGCTGGCCAACGGCGCCACCGCCGAGCAGCTGATCGAATCGGTCACTGTCGATGCGATCTCGGAGAATCTCTACACCTCGGGTCAGCCCGATCCGGACCTGGTCATCAGAACCTCCGGTGAGCAACGTCTCTCCGGATTCCTGTTGTGGCAGAGCGCCTACTCGGAGATGTGGTTCACCGAGGCGCACTGGCCGGCGTTCCGTCGGGTCGACTTCCTGCGCGCGTTGCGCGACTACACCAATCGGCACCGCAGGCACGGGTTGTAGCGGCGATGTCGGGGCTGTCGGCGGTCGTCTTCGCACTCAGCTGGTGGCTCGGGTTGTATCTGCTGGCGCGCGACCCTCGCAAGCCGGTGCTGGTCCTGGCCGCGGCCGGGTTGGCCAGCTTCGCCGCCGTCGTCGCCCTCGACGCGGTGCGCACCGTGACGGGTTCGGAGCTGCTGAGCCGCATCGAGGTATTCCTGGTGGTGGCGCCGGGCATCTTCTGGTTCGCCGTCCTCGTCGAGTTGTCCAGGCCGATCGACACCTGGCGCAGCCGGGTCGGTGAGATCGCGTGTGTCTGCGGTGTTGCCGTCATCGCGCTCGCCGGCGCAGCGCTGGCCGGCAGTGTCGACGGACCGCTGCGCGCCGGCCACTGGCTGATGTTCGCGGCGGTCTCGCTGCCATCGCTGGCGGCGATGGTCACCACCATGCTGCGCCCCGCCCAACCCGTCCCGGTGGTGCGGTTCGTTCTGGTCGCGACGTTGTTCTTCGCCCTCGGCAACGCCATCCTTGTCATACCGCTGGGACTGCTGCCAAGCGGTCTTGCGCTGGCCTCCACCGGATTCGACGTGGCCCTGCTCGGCGTTGCCGTCGCGCTGTGGGACGCCTTCGACGAGGGACAGGCGCTCAAGGCCGATATGGCGCGGTCGTTCGTCGGGACGGCCGCGGTGGCGACGGTCTTCGGCGGGCAGGCCGTGATCGGCCTGGCCGTCGCGGGGGATTCGGCCCAACCTGCGCTGACCGTGTTGCTGTTCACCAGCCTGGCGTTGGCCATCGCGATCAACGTGCTCGCCGATCCGCTGGCCGGGGTGCTGGACCGGCTCACCTTCTCCCCGTCGCTGCGGGCCGACCGGGCGACCCTGCGCGGTACCGAGGCGGCGCTGCCGCTGCGGTCGGACAACCCGCTCGACGAACTCGACGATGACACCTTCACCCGGTTGACCCGCCGCGCGCTGGGCCACTACGGCGATCTGTCCAAACTGGTGGCCAGCCCGCTGTGCGCGCTGCCGGCGATCGACGCCCGGCTGGCGGCCCGCGGCGCACCGGATCAACCTCTGGAGCGGGCGAACGAACTGCGGGCGCTGCTGGCCGACCGGATTGCCGCGCTCAAACCGCGCGACGGCGGGGACTTCGGCACCGGGGAGCAGTGGCGGCACTACAACTCGCTGTATTTCCCCTATGTCGTCGGCGTGCGGGCCTATGCCCAGAACGCCACCGCCGCGGGTCTCGATCCCGTCGCGCGACAGGCGTGGCAATGGCTGGTGACGGAGGTCCCGCAGCGCTCACTGCACAACTGGCAGAACGCCGCGGCCCGGATGATCGCTGCGGATCTGCGCGGCGCCCAGCCGGTGTCGGCCGCCTGATTCCGGCTCGCCCTGGCCCACGGAATCGGCCCTGACCTGCGGTTGGCAGTAATTGGCAGCGTTGGGCGTCGAGCTGGCAGCGGTCGACGAGCAGTCTTCGAGGTGGCAGAAGCAACTTCGGCCAACCGGTGCGGGGACGTCACGCACACACCGGGAGCGGGTGCCGGTGTGTCGAGGCTTGCGGGGCGCTCCCGCACCGGTCTCCCTTCACCAACGACTGCTGGAAGGAACCACCATGTCCGTTATCACCGCTTCGGCCACATCCATCCGATCCGATGCCTTCCTGAGGCTCGTCATGCGCGTCGACGCGATCATCGTCGGGCTCGCGGGAGTCGGCCTGCTGGCCGCGACCGGCTGGTTCGCCGACCTGAGCGGGTTGCCCCACGCGGTGGAACTCGGGGTCGGCATCTTCTCGGTCAGCTACGGTGCCGTCGTGCTGGTGCTGGCCGCCCTGCAGCGTGTGCGTCCGGGCGGTATCGCGACCATCGTCGCCAACGCGATCTGCACCGTCCTCGCGGTCGGCGTGGTGGTGGCCGGGGTGTTCCCGCTCACCGGTCTGGGCATCGCGCTGGTCCTCGGTGTCGGGCTGTACACCCTGGTGATGGCCGAGCTGCAGTGGGTCGGGGTACGACGCCTCTGAGACGCGATTTCGGCGCGCTGACGTTCGCCCACCGAACGTCAACGCGCCGAAATCGGCGGCGCTACAGCTTGCGCAGACGCAACCGGTTGATGGAGTGATCGGAATCCTTGCGCAGCACCAGTGTCGCGCGGGGGCGAGTGGGCAGGATGTTGTCGATCAGGTTCGGGCGGTTGATCGAATGCCAGATGTCGCGGGCGGCGAACACCGCCTGCTCATCGGTCAGCGTGGCGTAATGGTGAAAGTGCGACGCCGGGTTGGAGAACGCGCCGGCCCGCATAGACAGGAATCGGGAGATGTACCACTTCTCGATGTCCTCGATGCGGGCATCGACGTACAGCGAGAAATCGAACAGGTCCGACACCATCAGCGCTGGCCCGGTCTGCAGGACGTTGAGTCCCTCCAGGATGAGGATGTCTGGCTGGCGGATGCGCTGTTTGTCCCCGGGGACGATGTCGTAGATCAGGTGCGAGTACACCGGCGCGCAGGCCAGGTCGGCACCGGACTTGACCGCGGTCACGAACCGCATCAACGCCCGGCGGTCGTAACTCTCCGGAAACCCCTTGCGGTGCATGAGGTTCCGTCGGGTCAGCTCGGCGTTGGAGTAGAGGAATCCGTCGGTGGTCACCAGGTCGACGCGAGGGTGGTGCTCCCAGCGGGCCAGCAGGGCCTGCAGCACGCGCGCGGTGGTCGACTTGCCGACCGCCACGCTGCCGGCCACCCCGATGACGAAGGGCACCGGGCGGTGCGGGTTCTGTTCGCCGAGGAACTCGGCGGTGGCGGCGAACAACCGTTGGTGGGCGGCCACCTGGAGATGGATCAACCGGGCCAGCGGCAGATAGACGTCTTCGACCTCGGCCAGGTCGATCTGCTCACCGAGACCGCGCAGGCCGACCAGCTCGGCCTCGGTCAACGCCAGTGGGGTCGACATGCGCAACGAACGCCACTGGGTTCGGTTGAACTCCACATACGGGCTCGGCTCGCTGGGCCGCGACATCCGTCAAGTCTTGCATCTACCGTTGACGCCATGAACGCCAGCACCCTCATCGATGAATATCTGTTGCTCGGGCTGCGCTTCGACCGGGTCGAGGAGGGTTACGTCGACTCGTTCACCGGCGACCCCGCATTGCGCCGCAAGGTCGCCGACGAGCCGGCACCCGATCCCGCCGACCTGGCCAGGACTGCCGCGCGGCTGCTTGCCGAGGTGCCCGCGGCCGAGGGACTCGATGCACAGCGGCGCGCCTATCTGTCGGCCCACCTGAAGGCACTGGCCTGCGCGGGCCGCAAGTTCGCCGGTGAGGATGTCGGGTTCGTCGAGGAGGTCCGCGAGTACTTCGACGTCGACATCGTCAAGGGCGACCAAGACCGCTACCGCGACGCGCACCGCCGTCTCGACGAGGCACTCGGCGGCAGCGGACCACTGGCGCAGCGACTGCAGTCCTACCGACAGGCCGAGGAGATCCCGCCGAACCGGCTGGAGGAGTGCATCCACGCGTTCTCCTCGGCGCTGCGCGACACGGTGCGCGCCACCTTTCCGCTGCCCGACACCGAGACCGTCACCTACGAGGTCGTCACCGACAAACCGTGGTCCGGGTTCAACTACTACCTCGGCGACTACACCTCGACGGTGGCGGTCAACGCCGACCTCAAACAGCAGATGTCCAATCTGCCGCGACTGGTGGCCCACGAGTCCTACCCCGGGCATCACACCGAGCACTGCCGCAAGGAAGCCGGGCTGGTGGCCGGGCAGAACCAGCAGGAACAGACCATCTTCCTGGTCAACACCCCGCAGTGCCTGATGGCCGAGGGGTTGGCCGACCTGGCGCTCTATGCCGTGCAGGGACCGCACTGGGGCGCCTGGGCGACCGAGATCTACGCCGATCTGGGGTTGCGGTTCGACGGCGAGCGGTCGGCGGCGGTGTCCGAGGCGGCCGCGGCGCTGGCCGATGTCCGTCAGGACGCCGCGCTGATGCTGCACGACGAGCACCGCGACGTCGACGATGTGGTCGCCTACCTGAGCCAGTGGTTGTTGGTGTCCGACGAGCGGGCCCGGCAGATGCTGCGGTTCCTGTCGTCGCCGCTGTGGCGGGCCTACACCAGCACCTATGTGGAGGGTTACCGGCTGTTGCGCGCCTGGCTGGACGACCGGCCCGCCGAGGTGTCGTTGACCGAGCGCTTCACCACACTGCTCGACGAGCCGCTGATCCCGTCCAGCCTGCGGTAACTGTGGCCTGCGGCGGGGCGATAGGCTTGCCCCATGACTGCTGACTCGTCGATCGCCGCCCCCGGCACTGATTACGCCGCCAACGCCAGCGAGGCGTACCGCGCCGCGTTGAAGGTCATCGAATCGGTCGAACCGCGGATCGCCGAGGCCACCCGTCAGGAACTCGCCGACCAGCGTGATTCGCTCAAGCTGATCGCCAGCGAGAACTACGCCTCACCCGCGGTGTTGCTGACCATGGGGACCTGGTTCTCCGACAAGTACGCCGAGGGCACCATCGGTCACCGGTTCTACGCGGCGTGCCAGAACGTCGACACCGTCGAGGCGCTGGCCGCCGAGCACGCCCGCGAGCTGTTCGGCGCCCCGTACGCCTACGCCCAGCCGCACTCCGGGATCGATGCCAACCTGGTCGCGTTCTGGGCCATCCTGGCCACCCGCGTCGAGGCGCCGGGCCTGGCCGAACTGGGCGCCAAGCACGTCAACGACCTGTCCGAGGCGGACTGGGAGACGCTGCGGGCCAAGCTGGGCAACCAGCGGTTGCTCGGCATGTCGCTGGACACCGGCGGCCACCTGACCCACGGATTCCGGCCGAACATCTCCGGCAAGATGTTCCACCAGCGCAGCTACGGCACCGACGCGCAGACCGGCCTGATCGACTACGACGCCGTCCGCGCCGCAGCCAAGGAGTTCAAGCCGCTGATCCTGGTGGCCGGCTACTCGGCCTACCCGCGCCGGGTGAACTTCGCCAAGATGCGCGAGATCGCCGACGAGGTCGGTGCCACCCTGATGGTCGACATGGCGCATTTCGCCGGTCTGGTCGCAGGCAAGGTCTTCACCGGTGACGAGGATCCGGTGCCGCATGCCCACGTCACGACCACGACGACGCACAAGTCGCTGCGCGGTCCGCGCGGCGGTCTGGTGTTGGCCACCGAGGAGTACGCACCGGCCGTCGACAAGGGCTGCCCGATGGTGCTCGGCGGACCGCTCTCGCATGTGATGGCCGCCAAGGCCGTTGCGCTGGCCGAGGCCCGCCAGCCCGCGTTCCGTGATTACGCGCAGGCCGTCGCCGACAATGCCCAGTCACTGGCCGAGGGATTCACCTCCCGCGGCGCCCGGCTGGTCACCGGTGGTACCGACAACCACCTGGTCCTGCTCGATGTCACCTCGTTCGGGCTGACCGGCAGGCAGGCCGAGTCGGCGCTGCTGGATGCCGGTGTGGTCACCAACCGCAACGCCATCCCCGCCGACCCGAACGGGGCCTGGTACACCAGCGGCATCCGGTTCGGCACCCCGGCGTTGACCACCCGTGGTTTCGGGGCGGCCGAGTTCGACAAGGTCGCCGAGCTGGTGGTCGAGGTGCTGTCCAACACCCAACCCGAGGGCACCTCCAAGGCGAAGTACGCCACCGCCGACGGTGTCGCCGCCCGTGTGCACGCCGCCTCGTCGGAGATGCTGGCGGCGAACCCGCTGTACCCGGGTCTGACGCTGTCGTAGTCACGGTCGCGTGACACGCGGCACGGAATTTCGGGGAACGTGTGTCGACGGGTTACAGTTACTTTCATGGCTGAGAAACCCGTTGCGAATGCGCTGACCCTCGAACTCGAGCCGGTCGTGGCGGAGAACCTGTCGCGGCACCTCGCGACCGAGGAGCCCTGGTATGGGCACGATTACGTGCCGTTCGACCAGGGTGAGAACTTTGCCTTCCTCGGTGGCAAGGATTGGGACCCGTCGGATGTGACGCTGCCCAAGCCGGTCACCGACGCCTGCGAGATCCTGCTGATCACCAAGGACAACCTGGCCGGCTATCACCGCGAGCTCGTCGAGCACTTCATCCTCGAGGACAAGTGGGGACGCTGGTTGGGCCGCTGGACCGCCGAGGAGCACCTGCACGCCGTCGCGCTGCGCAACTATCTGGTGGTCACCCGTGAGGTGGACCCCACCGCCAACGAGGACGTCCGCGTCGAGCACGTCATGAAGGGCTACCGCGCCGACCGTCTCACCCAGATCGAGACGCTGGCGTTCATGGCGTTCTTCGAGCGCTCGCATGCGGTGTTCACCCGCAACGTCGAGGCCCAGACCCCCGAGCCGGTCCTGCGCGGGCTGCTCGGCCGGATCGCCGCCGACGAGGAACGCCACACCGTGTTCTTCGCCAACCTGGTCGGGTACCTGCTGGACGGGGACAAGCGGGCCGAGACCATCGCCGCCATCGCCTCACAGGCCGCGGCCCTCGACGTCGTCGGCGGGGATATCGACGCCTACGGTGACAAGCGGGCGGTGGTCGCTGAAGCGGGCATCTTCGACGAGGCCGCCAAACAAGCGGTGGTTGCCGAGCTGATCGGCTCGTGGGGGCTGTCCGAGGTGCCGGAGTTACGAGAGTTCACCGGCGCGTAACCTGTTGTGCCGGTTGGCTCGGCGCGCCTGGCAGGCGGACGCCACGCCGCGGGAGTAGCGTCGAGGTCGATGGCTAGCGAATTGCTTTGCTGTCCGGGCGGTACCGAATCTCTTCACGAGAACAGGACCGGCCCCGGTCCTGGTACCGCGCGCGCCCGCCGAAACGCCTTCGCGGGGCTCGCGGAGGTTCTAGGAGCGCCTCGTGACCGATTCGCCGATCCGGACCTACGTGCTCGACACCTCCGTGCTGTTGTCCGATCCCTGGGCAATTACACGGTTCGCCGAACATGAGGTGGTCGTCCCTCTCGTGGTTATCAGCGAGTTGGAGGCCAAACGGCACCATCACGAACTCGGCTGGTTCGCCCGCCAGTCACTACGATTGCTCGACGATCTCCGGCTGGATCACGGCCGCCTGGACCAGCCCATACCCATCGGCACAGAGGGCGGGACGCTCCAGGTCGAGCTGAACCACAGTGACCCGAATGTGCTGCCCTCGGGCTTCCGCAACGACAGCAACGATGCACGCATCCTGACGGTGGCCGCCAACCTGGCCGCCGAGGGCAAGTTGGTGACGCTGGTCAGCAAGGACATCCCGTTGCGGGTGAAGGCCGGTGCGGTCGGCCTGACGGCCGATGAATACCACGCCCAGGACGTCGTGACCTCGGGGTGGACCGGGATGGGTGAACTCGACGTCTCGGCCGAGGAGATCGACACGCTGTTCGCCGAGGGCGACCTGGATCTGGCCGCGGCGCGGGATCTGCCGTGTCACACCGGTATTCGCCTGCTCGCCGGGAGCTCGTCGGCGCTCGGGCGGGTCAACGCCGACAAGCGCGTGCAGCTGGTGCGAGGTGATCGCGAAGTGTTCGGCCTCCGGGGAAGGTCCGCCGAACAGCGCGTCGCACTCGATCTGCTGCTCGACGAGTCCGTCGGCATCGTCTCCCTCGGCGGTAAGGCCGGCACCGGAAAGTCCGCGCTGGCGCTGTGCGCCGGCCTGGAGGCCGTGCTGGAACGTCGCACGCAGCGCAAGGTCGTCGTCTTCCGGCCCCTGTACGCGGTCGGTGGACAGGACCTGGGATACCTGCCGGGCAGCGAGAGCGAGAAGATGGGGCCGTGGGCCCAAGCCGTCTTCGACACCTTGGAGGGGCTGGCCAGCCTGGCCGTGCTGGAGGAGGTGCTCTCCCGCGGAATGCTGGAGGTGTTGCCGCTCACCCATATTCGCGGCCGGTCGCTGCATGACTCGTTCGTCATCGTCGACGAGGCGCAATCGTTGGAACGCAACGTGCTGCTGACCGTGCTGTCACGGTTGGGTTCGGGATCGCGGGTGGTGCTCACCCACGATGTCGCCCAGCGCGACAACCTGCGCGTCGGCCGTCACGACGGGGTCGCCGCCGTCATCGAGAAGCTCAAGGGTCACCCGTTGTTCGCGCACATCACGTTGACCCGCAGCGAGCGGTCGCCGATCGCGGCGCTGGTCACCGAGATGCTTGAGGAGATCAGCCCCAACGCACTGCCATGAGAGTGATTTGTGGAGTCGCAGCCGTGTTGCTGGCGGCTGCGACTCCGCAAGTCGCCGAGGCGCAGACCGTCGACTGCGCGGTGGTCAGATGTGTCGCGCTCACCTTCGATGACGGCCCGGCCGCTCCGACCGACAGACTGCTCGACGTGCTGACCGCCAATGGTGCCGCAGCGACCTTTTTCCTGATCGGGGACAAGGTGGCCGCCGACCCGGCCGCCGCCGCGCGGATCACCGCGGCCGGGATGGAGATCGGCAATCACACCTGGAGCCATCCCGATCTGACGACCATCCCGACCGATCAAATCGCCGGCCAGCTCGGCCGGGCCACCGACGCGATCGTCGCGGCGACGGGGCAGCGGCCCACGCTCATGCGACCGGGGTTCGGCAAGGTCGACGACCGGGTTCTCGCCGCGGCCGGCGCGCAGGGCCTGGCCGTCGTGAACTGGGATGTCGTGCCGTATGACTGGATTCACGACCGGGACATCGCGGCCAGCCGCGAACTGCTGATGCGCCAGGTGCAGCCCGGGTCGGTGGTGCTGCTGCACGACATCTTCGACTCGACGGTCGATCTGGTCGAGCAGTTCCTGCCGGTGCTGCGGGCGAACGGCTATCACGTGGTGACCGTCGGTGAACTTCTCGGACCGCGCGCACCCGGCTCCCTGTACGGCGGTGTCGACAACGGGCCGGCGGTCAACGCGCTGCGCTGACGTTTACCGACTTCGGCGATCGGATATCCGAAGGCATGGCGACTTTGGTGGAGCAGTATGTCGGGGCGACCGTATACGACGTCGCGGGGGAGAAGATCGGCAAGATCGACAAGCTTTTCGTCGACGACAAGACCAGGGAACCGAAATGGGCACTGGTGCGCACCGGGTTCCTCGGCATGTCCCACGCGGTGGTGCCGCTGAAGGCTTCCCGCCGAGGTGAAGGCGCCGTCACCGTCACGGTGACCAAGGACGCGGTCAAGGATGCACCGACGGTCCAGACCGACGAGGGCATCACCGTCGATGAGGCCGACCAGCTCAGCAGACACTACCGGCTCGATGAGGAACACCCACAAGCCCCGGAACCGCCGCCACCGAGCAACCACTCCTCGGTGCTCGACATCGCCTCTGCCGCAGCGGGTATCGGCGGCACGGCGGTCAACACCGCGGCCTACGCAGACACCAACGCCGACACCACCGCCGACGAGCAGGTCGAGACCGTGGACACCCCGAAGCGCTGACCAGACGCGTGTGCCCCCGGAAGCCGCGGCTTCCGGGGGCACACGTGCGTGCTCGCGGGGTCGGTTATTCGCCCGGGGCGACCTTGGCCATGGCCAGCACATCGAGGCGCTTGTCCAGTTCGGCCTCGGAGAGCTTGTCGCCGATCAGGCCGCGGTCGATCACGGTCTGGCGGATGGTCTTCTTCTCCTTCAGCGCTTCCTTGGCGACCTTGGCGGCTTCCTCGTAGCCGATGGCGGAGTTCAACGGCGTCACGATCGACGGCGAGGACTCGGCCAGCTGCAGCAGGTGCGCGTCATTGGCCACCAGGCCGTCGATGCACTTCTCGGCGAACAACTTCGACACGTTGGCCAGCAGGGTGAACGACTCCAGCACGTTGCGGGCCATCATCGGGATGTAGACGTTGAGCTCGAACGCACCCGACAGACCACCAACGGTGACCGCGGCGTCGTTGCCGATCACCTGCGCGGCGACCTGCGTAACGGCCTCGGGCAGAACGGGATTGACCTTGCCCGGCATGATCGAGCTACCCGGTTGCAGATCGGGCAACTGCAGCTCGCCGAGACCGGTGAGCGGACCCGACCCCATCCAGCGGATGTCGTTGGCGATCTTGGTCAGCGATGCGGCGATCGTCTTGAGCGCACCGGACGCCTCGACGAGACCGTCGCGGGCGGCCTGTGCCTCGAAATGGTCGACGCACGGACGCAATTCGGCGATACCGGTCTCGTTGACCAGGACCTCGACCACCTTGTCGCCGAAACCGTCGGGCGCGTTGAGCCCGGTGCCGACGGCGGTGCCGCCGATGGCCAGCTCACCCAGGCGGGGCAGCGTCGCCTTGACCCGTTCGATGCCGGCCTCGACCTGACGGGCATAGCCGCCGAACTCCTGGCCGAGGGTCACCGGGACCGCATCCATCAGGTGGGTACGACCCGACTTGACGGTGGTCCGCCACTGCTTGGCCTTCGCCGCGAGCGAGGCGTGCAGCAGCTCGAGCGCCGGAATGAGATGGCGCACAGCGGCTTCGGTCGCGGCGATATGCGTCGCGGTGGGGAAGGTGTCATTCGAGCTCTGCGACATGTTGACGTCGTCATTGGGATGCACCGTCACGCCGTTGGCGGCCGCGATCGAGGCGATGACCTCATTGGCGTTCATGTTGGAGCTGGTGCCCGACCCGGTCTGGAACACGTCGATCGGGAACTGGTCGTCGTGGCGGCCGTCGGCGATCTCGGCGGCCGCGGCGATGATGGCGTCGGCCTTGTCGGCGGCCAGCAGGCCCAGATCCTTGTTCACCTGCGCGCAGGCGCCCTTGAGCAGACCCAGCGCGCGGATCTGGGTGCGCTCCAGCGGCCGGAAAGAGATCGGGAAGTTCTCCACGGCCCGCTGGGTCTGGGCGCGCCACAGGGCGTTCTTGGGCACCCTGACCTCGCCCATGGTGTCGTGCTCGATGCGGTATTCGGTGTTGTCGACAGCGCTGTCGGGCATTGTGCTCCCTGTTTCGTTGAGGTGTGATCGATTACGGAAGTGGATACGCGGCCGAGCTGTCGCCGGTGAAGTTGACCGCGGAGTACTCGTTGAGCTTGGACAGGCGGTGGTAGGCGTCGATCATCCGGACGGTGCCGGACTTTGACCGCATCACGATCGACTGGGTGGTGCAGCCGCCGCCGAAGTAGCGCACACCCTTGAGCAGGTCACCGTCGGTCACCCCGGTGGCGCAGAAGAAGACGTTCTCGCCGGCCACCAGATCCTTGGTGGTCAGCACCCGGTCCAGGTCGTGGCCGCGGTCGAGGGCGCGCTGGCGCTCTTCGTCATCGGTGGGAGCCAACGTCGCCTGGATCTCCCCGCCCATGCAGCGGATGGCGGCGGCGGCGATGATGCCCTCGGGGGTGCCGCCGATGCCGACCAACAGGTCGGTGCCGGAATCGGGCCGGCAGGCCGCGATGGCGCCGGCGACGTCACCGTCGGAGATCAACCGGATGCGGGCACCTGCCGAGCGCACCTCCTCGATCAGCTTGGCGTGCCGGGGGCGGTCCAGGATGCAGACCGCGACATCGGAGACCGAGGCCTTGCGGACCTTGGCGATGCGCTGGATGTTGGCCGCGATCGGGGAGGTGATGTCGATGAAGTCGGCGACGTCCGGGCCGCCGGCGATCTTGTTCATGTAGAACACCGCCGACGGGTCGAACATGGCACCCCGCTCGGCGACCGCGAGCACCGAGATGGCGTTGGGCATGCCCTTGCTCATCAGGGTGGTGCCGTCGACCGGATCGACGGCGAAATCGCAGTCCGGGCCGTCGCCGTTGCCGACCTCTTCACCGTTGTAGAGCATCGGGGCGTTGTCCTTCTCGCCCTCGCCGATGACCACGACGCCCTTCATCGAGACCGAATTGACCAGCTCGCGCATGGCGTCGACGGCGGCACCGTCCCCGCCTTCCTTGTCACCGCGGCCGACCCAGCGGCCGGCGGCCATGGCACCGGCCTCGGTGACACGGACTAGTTCGAGGGCGAGGTTGCGGTCCGGCGCTTCCCGGCGCGTAGGCGTCATAGCTGCAGATTGTCCCATTAGCGGGGTCGACTGAGGGAACTGGGATACTGGCTGTCATGAGCACCCCGGAACCTGGCCAGGACGGCGGCCGCGATGAGACCGTGGTCGTGCCCGTCGCGCGACCGGCCAAGGACCGGCTGTTACACGACGGCCGGGATATGTTCTGGTCGATGGCGCCGCTCGTGGTGGCCTGTGTGGTGCTCGCCGGGCTGCTCGGCATGTGCTCGTTCCAGCCCAGCGGTCCAGGTCAGGGGGCCGTCCCCAGCTTCGATGTGCCGACCGCGCTGAAGTCCGATGCCCAGACGCTGAAGTTGGCGGTGCGGCTGCCGGTGCTTCCGGAGGGCTGGCAGGCCAACTCCGGCGGGCGCGGCGGCATCGATGGCGGACGCACGGATCCGGCGACCGGCCAGTCGGTGCGCGCGGTGACATCGCGGGTGGGCTATCTGGCGCCCGACGGGATGTACGTAAGTCTGACCCAGAGCAACGCCGACGAGGCCCGGCTGGTCGGCTCGATCGACGTCGAGGCCGTCCCGACCGGTGCCCAGGATGTCGACGGGGTGACCTGGGTGGTCTACGAGCCCGGTGAGGGCGAGCCGATCTGGACCACCCGGTTGCCGGGTCCGGCCCAGATCGCCATCACCGGCGCGGGTTCGCCCGAGGACTTCCGCACGCTGGCCAAGGCCGTGCAGACCCAGCAGCCGCTACCGACGCGCTGATCCGCGCGCCGACGGTGCGTACAGATCGAGTTCTCAGCCGTTTTCGCGATCTGAAGGCACCGTCGGCGGTGGTGTCGGGGTCATTCGGCGGGCTCGCGCCTTGGCGATGAGTTGCCGTAATCGGCCGGGTTCGTCGGGTTCGTCATCGTCTTCAGACCCCAGGTCCATCGGTACGCCCTGGTAGACCCACAGGTAGACGCTGATGGTGGTGACGATGACGATCATCACCACCGGCCCGATCACGATGCCGAGGAACCCGAACATCGTGATACCGGCGAAGACGGACAGCAGCATCAGCGCCGGATCCAGCTTGGCCTCCTTCGGCACCAGGATCGGGCGCAGCACATTGTCGATATTGGTCACCACGATGATGTGGAACGCGATGACGAAGATGCCGCCGATCACGTTGCCGAACAGGACGAGCCCGATACCGAACGGGATCGTCACGATGCCGCTGCCCAGCGGGATCACCGACAGCGCCGACAGCAGGATGGCGAAGATGAAGAAGCCATCGTGGAAGCCGGCGATGTAGATCGAGATGGCGCCCGCGACGCCCTGCACCACCGCGATGACGAACTGCCCGCGGACCGTGCCGCGGACCATGGCGGCCATCTTGGCCAGGTACAGATCGGTGGCCTCCTCGCCGAGGGGGTTGAGGCGGCGGATGAGCATGCGCAGCTCGTCGCCGTTGACCAGGAGCGAGATGAACACGTAGAGGAAGATGATCGCCGCGGTCAGGCCGCCGAACAGGCCGCCGAGGGCGCCCTGCAGGAAATCCAGACCCCATTCGCCTGCTCGTTGGGCGAAGGTCACCACCCAGTGCTGCACCTGATCGGTGGTGATCTCGGTGCTCTTCATGAACGGCACCTTGTCGAGCAGCGTGTTGACCGCTTTGAGGGTCTTGTCGCCGAGTCCACTGAGGTCGGTGCGGCCCACCCAATCGGCCACGCTGCGGATCATGTTGCTTATCTGCATCACGCCGAAGGCCACCGCGCCGCAGATCGGGATGATCACGACGGCCAGTGCGGTCAACAACGTCAGGGTTGCCGACATGCCGGAACTGAACCGGCCGGTCAGGCGGTCATAGAGCGGGTTGAACAGATAGGCCACCACCGCGGCGACGACGATCAGGATGAAGAAGCCGCGCAGGAAGTACGCGCCGAACACCAGGGCGATGACGGTGGCGACAGCCAGCGCCCGCTTCTGGCTGAGAGTGAACTCAGTTTTCACGGCTCTATTTGACCGGTTATTTCACTGCTGCGCGAGCTTCGCGATGTGACCGAGCAGATCCGGGTAGCGCTTCATGTGCGCACCGCCGTTGAGGTCGAGCACCTCACCGGTCAGCCACGGGGACTTGGTGAGGAAGACGACCGCCTGCGCGATGTCCGCAGGCGTACCCGCCCGCCCCATCGGCGTGTTCTCCACGTACTCCTCGACGACACCGGGAATCAGTGCGGCCCCCTCGGTCAGCGGGGTGTGCACGAATCCGGGCGCGATCGCGTTGACCCGGACTCCGCGCGGTGCGAACTCCAGCGCGGCGACCTGGGTGAGCATCGACAACCCGGCCTTGGCCGCGCAGTAGGCGCTCATCCCGGCGGCGGGCTGGCGACCGTTGAGTGAGGACATCGAAATCAGCGAGCCGCCTTCGGTGAGGTGCTTGCCCGCGTACTTGGCGACGATGAACGCGCCGTTGAGGCAGACGTCGATGACATCGCGGAAGTCCTGCACCGCCAGGTCGACGATGAGGCCGATGGTGGAGAACCCGGCGCAGCTGACGACCACCTGCACGGGGCCGACGCTGTCGAAAAGCGTTGCCACCGAGGTCTCGTCGACGACGTCGACCTCTGCGGCCAGGTGTGGGTCGCCGAGTTCTGCGGCCCGGGCCGCGGCGCCCTCGCCGTTACGGTCGGCGATGGCGACGCGGTAGCCCTCGGCCGCCAGCGCCTGCGCGGACGCCCAGCCGATACCGGAGGCGCCGCCGACGACGACCGCTGTTCTGTTTGGGCTCATGCGTGTGCTCCGTCCGGTCGGGGATCGCCCCACTTCTCGGTGATGGCCGCCCACGGGTCGGCGTATCTGCGTCCGCTGCCGTGATTGGGGCTCACCCTGGTCAAGATCTGTTTGGCCAGCGGTGCCACCAGCCGCAGCAGCGGCCGTTTGATGCCGGCGTTGTCGGCCGTCTCGATCAGCATGTCCGGCCACGAATGTTGTTGGAATCGGAGCACTTCTTGGGCCCGGGTGGTGTCCATCCAGTCGGTGTTGAACCAGGCGTCATCGTTGCCGGGGTCGCCCTTGAGCCCGGTCGGCAGCCCGCCGACCAGACCCAGCGCGGCGGCCATCGCCGGTGCGATGTCACCCTGGACGAGCCGGTGGGTGGCGTCATCCCCTCCGACCAGCAGGGTCTCACCGACGGCATCGGCGGTGGTGGCGGCGGCGAAGGCTCGTGCCACGTCGCGCACGTCGACGGTCTGGATCCGGCCGTCGATGGGCAGCATTGCCTCGAAGGCGAAGTTGTCGAGCTTCATGTAGGACCCCGGGTCGGCCGTCAGCACCCCGCCCAGACGCAAGATCACCCAGTCCAGGTTCGAGGTGCGGACGATCTTCTCGGCCTTGACCTTATGGTCGCCGTAGATATCGGCCGGGTTGACCGGCGTGTCCGCGGTGAGCACCCCGTCGACGGTGTGCGGGTTGCGTGAGCCGTACACCGCGATGCTGGAGGCGAGTACGAATCGCGCTGGCTGAGAGAGCTTTTCGGCTGATCTCACCAGACTGGCGGTAGCCTCGACATTCACCTTCTCGGCAAGCCCGCGCCGCTGGTAGATGAAGGGCGGGATGACGGCCGCCAGGTGGATGATCGCCGTCGGCTCGGTCTGCGTCACCAACGCCCCGACGGCTGCCGGGTCGGTCAGGTCGGCCCAGCGCACCGTCACCCCGGCGGGAAGCGATTCGGCGGCTTTGCGATTGGGCGCGTTGTCCAGGTCGGTGGCCACGACGCGGCGTCCGTCGGCGGCCAGCCGGCGCACGGTAGCGGAACCGACCAACCCGAAGGCCCCGGTCACCAGCACGGTATCGGTCATCGCAACCCCATCAGCCGCTGGACAGAACGCCTGTCACAGTAGCGAACAAGACCGCAGTTGGTTAGGCAGTCTTTGGAACTGTCCCCGGCCCGGCGATGCATCAGATCATTGCGGCTCGCGCGGGCTAGGCTGATCGAAGTCGTGGGTTTCTCGCGTGCCCGATTCATCGGTTGCCGTCTGCGATTGCTCTGATAGTGATGGGAGCATCGCCGATGGTCGATGCCGAATGTCAACCTGATACCCGACTCGCGATCTGCGGGCGCACCGACGTGCAGGGCACCGTCGACGGTGCGTGGTGGCCGCCTGACTACGACTTGCGGACAGGTCTGCCGGACCTGGTGTCGGTGATGGGTCGCTGGTTGGGCCCCGTGCGTCGAGTTCTCTACGACGCCAGTGTGTTTCCTTCGGCGCCCGCGCGCGTCATCCGTGGTGGCGCGGCGATCTCGGTGGATCGATATGCCATGGTCGCACCGGACACGCTGTACTTGGTCGGCTCCCACTCCCGCACGGCGCTGCTGTGGGTGATGCCGCCGCAGACGCCGGCGGCCGATGCGCGCACGCTGCTCGCCACCGTTGCCGAGGCGGCGACACCCATGACCGTCCGGCGGTTACGCGCGATCGTCGGCGGCGATCCCCTGAACTGCGAAGAGATGGGCTGAGTTTGGCTTTGCGGTGCGCCGTCGCGTATCCTGGAAGACACGCTTCCCCGGTTCTGTAGATTCCGCGCGGGAAGCCAGAGGCCGGGGCGCTACAGCGCCACCGGCCTTGTCCATATCTCGGGCCTCTTCTGGTGTGATGCCACCGGGCCGGATCAGCTCTTCGGTGCCGCGGCAACGGCCGGCCGGGCGCCCTGGGCCACCATCGTGTCGAACAGCTCGGTGTAGTAGGGCAGGCATTCGGCCATCGCCTGTTCGGTGGTGAACAACGGCTCGTACCCGAGGTCGCGCCGTGCTTTGGCGATCGAGAAGTAGTTGTTGAGGTAAAGCCGTTCCACGGCAAGGGGTTCCACCAGCGGCTCGCGAATGCCGTACTTGAAGTGCAACCACTGCCAGCCCATCATCGCCTTGTGTACCAGCCGTCCGGAGACGCGGATGTTGGGCAGCTTGCGACCGCACGCGACCACAACCGGTCGAGCGAACTCGAACATGTTGAGCGGTTCACCGTCGTTGATGAAATACGCCTGGCCGGGTGCGGTGCCGCCCGGCACCAGATGTTCGGCAGCCAGGATGAAGCCGTGAATGAGGTTGTGCACGTACGAGTTGTCGAGCTTGATGTTCTTGCTGCCGACGAGCACCTTGACGTGACCGGCCAGCACGTTCTCGAACACCTTGCGGAACATGGTCTGATCGCCGCGACCCCAGATGCCGCTGGGCCGGATCGAGCAGGTCAACATGCCCTGCTCGCCGTTCTGGCTCAGCACGAACTTCTCGGCGACCACCTTGGTCTCGGTGTACAGATCGTTGAATCGCGTTGTATAGGGCAGGTTTTCATCACCGTTGACGATGTCCTGGCCACCCATCACGACGCTGTTGGAGGCTGTGTAGACGAATCGCTTCACCCCGGCCCGCTGACCGGCGTGTACCAGGTTCTTGGTGCCCTCGACGTTGACCGAGAAGCTGCGCTGCCGGTACTGCTCGGTGACGGTGGCCCCGCCCATCAGGTCGATGATGGCCGCGGTGTGGAAGATCGTGTCGATGCCCGCGACGGCGGCCGCGACGTCCTCGGCGTTGGTGATATCACCGACGACCGTCGTCAACTTGGGGTGCGCAGGCAGCGGCGACGGCGCCCGATCGAAGGAGCGCACCTCGTGTCCGCGTTCGAGCAGCGTCGTCACCAGGTTGGCGCCGACGAAGCCGGAACCGCCCGTCACCAGCACTCGGCCCAGGTCAGTACGCAAAGTTGGGTCACCCATGTGGCGAGGATAACTGAAACGTGTTCCAGTTTTGAAGTCCTGGCCGATAAGTCCGACTAATTCGGCTGCGTCGTCACTCTTGGTCGGGGGTGCCCGCGGCCAGCGTGTCGGTGACTTTCTGGCGGGCCCCGGCCAGGTGTTCCTCGCAGCGTTTGGCCAGTTCCTCACCTCTTTCCCAAAGCTTGAGGGATGCATCGAGGTCCAGCCCGCCGTGCTCGAGCTGGCGCACCACCTCGATCAGCTCGTCGCGCGCCTCTTCGTACCCCAACTTACTAATGGGCTTCATCTGCTCCCTCGCTGACTGCGGTGAGGGCGCCGTCGGCAACCCGCACCCGAAGTTGTGTACCGGCCGGTGCGTCCGCCGCCGACCGCAGCACCTGTCCGCCGGCACCCTCGTCGAGCAACTGCACCACCGCGTATCCGCGGGCCAGCGTCGCCGCCGGTCCGAGCGTGCTCAGCCGCGCGGACAGATGCTCGAGTCGATCGGCCTGCACCGCGATCATCCGGTTGATGTCTCGGCGTGCCGTGGCTCGGGCCCGCTCGATCTCCTCGGCACGGGCGTCGAGTGCTCGCAACGGGTGCGCCAGCACCGGACGTGATCGCAACCCCTCGATGATGTGCGCCTCACGCCGCACCCAATTGCGCAGCGCTTGGGCACTGCGGCGGCGCATCTCGGTCACCCCGGCCTGCTCGGCGGCGGCGTCGGGCACCACGCGTTTGGCGGCATCGGTCGGGGTGGCGGCCCGCAGATCGGCGACCAGATCGCAGACCGGATTGTCGGGCTCGTGGCCCACCGCGCTGATCACCGGCGTGGTTGCCGCAGCGATCGCGCGGCACAGTGTCTCGTCGGAGAACGGCAGCAGATCCTCCACGCTGCCGCCGCCGCGGGCCAGGATGATCACGTCGACGTGGGGATCGGCGTCCAGCTCCGATAATGCGGCCACCACCTGCGGCACACAGTTGGGCCCCTGCACGGCGGTGTTGCGGACCTCGAAGCGCACCGCGGGCCACCGTGCCGACGCGATGGCCATCACATCGTGTTCGGCGGCCGACGCCCGGCCGGTGATCAGCCCGATGGTGTTGGGCAGGAACGGGATCGGGCGTTTCAGCCGCGGGTCGAACAGCCCCTCGGCGTCCAATAGCCGGCGCAGCCGCTCGATACGGGCCAGCAGCTCACCGATGCCGACGGCGCGGATATCGGTCACCCGCAGCGAGAACGTCCCGCGGCCGGTGTAGAACTGCGGTTTTCCGAAGACGATGACTTGAACACCCTCGGCCAGCTTCACCGGAGCGTTGGCCACCAGGTCCCGTGGGCAGGTGATGGACAGCGACATGTCCGCGGCCGGGTCGCGCAGCACCAGCCACGCGGTGTTCGAACCCGGGCGCATGGTCAGCTGCGCGATCTGACCCTCGACCCACACGGTGCCCAATCGGTCGATCCATTTGGCGACCCGCGTCGCGACGGCGCGGACCGGCCACGGGTTCTCCGGGGACTGGCCGGGTTCGCTCACTTCGCCGACGCGCGGGTGATCCTGTTGGCGATCAGCGTCTGGAACGGAGCGCGGGCCTTGTTGGCCTCCTCGAAGGCCAGCAGTGCCTCCAGATCGGTCAGCTTCAGCGACGTCAGCCGGGCGCGCAGCTGTGCCAGCGTCAGCGTCTCATAGCCGATCTTGTCCACGATCGCCGGGACCTCGCCGGTGCTCGTCGGTGCGGTTGCCGCCCCCGGTGCCTCGGCACGAGCCTCGCCCTCGCTGAACAGCGCGAAGCGACCCTCGGTGAGACGTGTCACCGACGCGAGGTCTTCAGAGTCGTCGGCATCGGCGGTGTCGGAGAAGCGGTCGCCCGGTTCGTCCTCGTCGAATGTCGCCCATTCCGGCTGTTCGTCCTTGGGTGGGAACAGTTCCTCGAGTGCCTCGTCACCGCGATTGACCAGGTCGGCGACGTCCTGCTGCACCTTCATCACCAGATGCGCCAGCTGGCTGGCCACCGTCATCGGATAGGTGAGGATGGTCTGGGGGAGTTTGCGGGTCTCGTCCAGGGCGGTCACCGCCGCACCCACCAGCAATCGAACTCCGTATGGTGCTGTTGCCATGGGGTCAGCCTACGGCTGGCCCGTGACGGGTGCGGGTAAGTACCCTGGATGCATGCCACCAACCGTCAACATGGGAATTCCCGGTGCCACCAGTTCGGTGGCCGCGCGGGTTGACGGCAAGCGCGTGCTGCTGGCCGAGCCACGCGGCTACTGTGCGGGCGTCGACCGGGCCGTCGAGACCGTCGAGCGTGCGTTGGAGAAGCACGGCGCCCCGATCTACGTGCGGCACGAGATCGTGCACAACCGCTACGTGGTGGACACGCTGGCCAAGGCCGGTGCGGTGTTCGTTGAGCAGACCGACGAGGTGCCCGAGGGCGCCATCGTGGTGTTCTCCGCCCACGGCGTGGCGCCGACCGTGCACGAGGAGGCCGCCGCCCGCAACCTGCAGACCATCGACGCGACGTGCCCGCTGGTCACCAAGGTGCACAACGAGGCCAAACGTTTCGCCCGCGACGACTACGACATCCTGCTCGTCGGCCACGAGGGCCACGAGGAGGTCGTCGGCACCGCCGGTGAGGCCCCCGATCATGTCCAGGTCGTCGACAATCCCGACGCCGTGGACAAGGTGACGGTGCGCGATCCCAACAAGGTGATCTGGCTGTCGCAGACCACGTTGAGCGTCGACGAGACGATGGAGACGGTGCGCCGGCTGCGTGAGAAGTTCCCGACGCTGCAGGATCCGCCGAGCGACGACATCTGCTACGCCACCCAGAACCGCCAGGTCGCGGTCAAGGCGATGGCGCCCGAATGCGATCTCGTCATCGTCGTCGGCTCGAAGAACTCGTCGAATTCGGTGCGGTTGGTCGAGGTGGCGCTGTTGGCCGGTGCCAAGGCCGCCCATCTGGTCGATTACGCCGACGATGTCGATCCCGCCTGGTTCTCCGGGGTCACGACGGTCGGTGTCACCTCCGGTGCGTCGGTGCCCGAGATCCTGGTGCGCGGCGTGCTGGACCGACTCGCCGAATACGGTTATGCCACTGTGCAGCCCGTGACCACGGCAAACGAGACGTTGGTGTTCGCCCTGCCGCGGGAGATCCGTCCGCCGCGCGGCTGACCCGGGTACGTTCGGGCGTTGTGGGCTCTCTGCGACGCATCGTTCCCGTGGCCCTGGTGGCCGTGCTCCTACTGGGCGGCTGTGGCGACAGCGAAGACCGGCTGAAGAATGCCACCGACGGGTTCGCCGAGGCGCTCAGCCGCGGTGACGCGCCCGCGGCGGCGGCGCTGACCACCGATGCCACGGCAGCGTCCGGCGCCCTCGACGCGCTCTTCGCCAGCCTGGGCACCGATGTGAACTTCAAGGTCTCCGATATGCGGCGCCAGGAGGACGCGGCGACCTTCACGTTGGCCGCCACCTGGAAGTTCGGGCCGCAGAAGGCGATCGAGTGGACCTACGACACCACCGGGTCGGCCGCTGCCGAGGGTGATGACTGGAAGATCCGCTGGGACGCGGCGACCGTCGCGCCCGGTCTGGACAAGGGCCCGCTGTCCTTCGGCACGCTGGCCCCGCAGCCGGCGGCAAGGGTGCTCGATCGCACCGGTGCCAACCTGCTCACCCAGCACATCGTCACCCTCGTCGACGTCGCTCCCGGCGCCGATGTCAACGCCGTTGCGGCACTGGTCAATCCGATCGCGCCGACGGTCACCCCGGAGTGGCTCGGCGGGGAACTGGCCAAGGGTGCGCCCGTCACCGCCGTGACGCTGCGCGATGAGGACCTCGCCCCGATCCGGGACCAACTGGCGGCGCTGCCGGAGGTCACCCTGCGCCCGCAAACCCGACTGCTGGCCACCGACCGCGCGTTGACCTCGCCGACCCTGTCCGGATTGTCCGAGCTGTGGCAGCAGCGCACCGACGCGGCGGCCGGCTGGGCGGTGTCCGCGCAGACTCCCACTGGACCCACCCGCGTCGGCGGACAGGACCCAGGAGCCGTCGGCGATATCACCAGCACGCTCGATATCGGCATGCAGTTGGCGGGGGAGTCGGCGCTGGCACCGTTGTCGACGCCGGCTGCCATCGTGGCCATCCAGCCGTCGACCGGCAACCTACTGGCCGTCGCGCAGAACGCCCCCGCCGACGCGCAGGGCCCGATCGCGCTGACCGGCCTCTACCCGCCGGGTTCGACCTTCAAGACCGTCACCGTCTCGGCGGCCCTACAGGACGGGCAGGTGACCCCGGACAGCATCGTCGGCTGCCCGGGCACCGAGAACATCGAGGGCCGCCAGATCCCCAATGACGACAACTTCGACCTCGGTGAGGTACCGCTGCACACCGCGTTCGCGCGGTCCTGCAACACCACGATGGGCAGGCTCGCGGTCAACCTGCCGCCCGACGGGCTGACCAAGGCCGCCGCTCAACTGGGTCTCGGCATCGATTTCGTCGCACCAGGGATGACCACGGTCACCGGTTCGGTGCCGACGGCCGACACCTCCGCGCTGCGCGTCGAAGAGGGCATCGGGCAGGGCAAGGTCACCGCCTCACCGTTCGGGATGGCGCTGGTGGCCGCGACGCTGGCGAAGGGCGCGGTGCCCGCGCCGACCATCGTGCAAGGCTCTCCGGGTGTGCCCGACCGCACGCCCGAGCCGTTGCCGCCGTCCGTCGACGAGCAGGTGCGGGCGATGATGCGAGAGACGATCACCGGCGGCACCGCCACGGCGCTGCAGGACATCCCCGATCTGCTCGGCAAGACCGGGACCGCCGAATATATCGACGACACGCATGCGCACGGCTGGTTCGTCGGCATCCGTGGTGACCTGGCGCTGGCGGTGTTCGTCAGCGATGCGGGAAGCTCGGCACCCGCGGTCGAAGCGGCGGGCACGTTCCTGCGCGCCGTGCCCTAGCTAGTCCCAGTCGTCGCGGCGGTGGCTGGCCCGCGGACGGGTGCGGTGCTCGGTGCGCCGCTCGTCATCGGTGCTGCGATAGCGGACCCGCGATACCGGGTGATGCGCACCCTCGGTGGCGCCGCGGCGCGGCGGCTCCGGATAGTCCGGGAAGTCCGGATAACGGTCCTCGGAGCGAGACCGGTAGCCGGGCTGGTAATCGCCGTAGGGGCTGTCGTACTCACGGCGGCGACGCGGCCGCTCATAGGGATCCGGGGCGTCCTCGGCGCGGCTGCGGCTCGGCGGCGGTGTGCGGCGCGGCTGACGGGGTTCGCGTGGATCGCGTGCGGACGCCTCGCGGGTTCGGCGTGCGCGGCGCGGCGGGGTGTCGCGCGGCTCATCGTCGGGGCGGGGGCGGCCATAACGCTCCCGCGCGGCAGCCCGCTCGCGCCGGTCGGCCGCGGCGGCCGAGGCCGCGATATCCGACTCCGGTGGCCGATTGTGCCGGGCACGCGACGGTTGGCGGGTGCGGCGGGGCTCTTGGGGGGCACGGGCCGGGGTCTCGCGGGGTCGTCGCGGCCGGCGTGCCGGCTGCTCCTCGGCGTCGGGGTCCTGGGAGCGGCGCAGTCGTCGAGCAACCCGCTCGGCGAGGTCGGGGGCGTCGGAATTCGCCGACTCTGCGACCTCGGCGGAATCGGCGCTCTGCTTGTCCAGGTACCAGCGGGCCACGCCGATCGCCAGTACCGCCACCGAGGTGAAGAACATCAGCGGGAAGCGCTCGATCAACGGGTAACCACAGTTGATCAGGATGTCCTTGAGACCGTTGATCTGACCGCTGTGCATCAGGAAATACGCGGACGGTACCGAGATGAACAGGATCAGCGGGGGCTGGATGACCGTGGCGAAGATGCCGGAGCGACGCACCAGCAGCACCGCGGCGAGGCAGCCCAACACGTAGAACGTGGCGAACACCGCACCGAGCTCGCCGGTACCGGCGCCGGCGTGATACGCGAAGCCGACCAGGGTTGCCGTGACGGCCACCAGAACAGCGCCCCACCAGGGCAGCAGTCCCGATGGCCAGCCCGGGATGCGGGGAAGGACGGTGCGGTGGGACACCGACTCCGTCGGCTCGGGCTGACCTGACACATGTTGACCGTACCGGCTGACGCTGGGTGGGCGCTGCCAGCACGCGCTGGCGAGCCTGTCACACCCTCTAGACTCTGGAGTCCGTGAGCTTGAACCTCGGAATCGTCGGACTCCCCAATGTCGGCAAGTCGACCCTTTTCAACGCGCTGACGCGGAACGACGTGTTGGCCGCGAACTACCCGTTCGCGACCATCGAACCCAACGAGGGTGTGGTGGCGCTGCCCGACCCGCGGCTGGACAAGCTCGCCGAGATCTTCGGCTCGGAGAAGACCGTGCCTGCGCCGGTGACGTTCGTCGACATCGCCGGCATCGTCAAGGGCGCTTCCGAGGGGGCCGGGCTGGGCAACAAGTTCCTGGCCAACATCCGCGAGTGCGATGCCATCTGCCAGGTGGTGCGCGCCTTCGCCGATGATGATGTGGTGCACGTCGACGGTCGGGTCGATCCACGCTCGGATATCGAGGTCATCGAGACCGAACTGATCCTGGCCGATATGCAGACATTGGAGAAGGCCGTCCCGCGGCTGGAGAAGGAAGCCCGCAACAACAAGGACCGCAAGCCGCTGCTCGACGCCGCGGTGGCCGCCCAGGCGGTGCTCGATTCGGGCAAGACCCTGTTCTCGGCGGGGGCGGACGCGACGGTCCTTCGCGAGCTGAACCTGATGACCACCAAACCGTTCCTCTACGTGTTCAACGCCGACGAGTCGGTGCTCACCGACGAGGCCAAGAAGGCCGAGCTGCGTGAGCTGGTGGCCCCGGCCGATGCGGTGTTCCTCGATGCGAAGATCGAGTCCGAGCTGATCGAGCTGGACGACGAGTCGGCTGCGGAGCTGTTGGAGTCCATCGGCCAGACCGAGCCGGGCCTTGATGCGTTGGCGCGGGCCGGTTTCCACACCCTGAACCTGCAGACCTACCTCACGGCGGGGCCGAAAGAGGCCCGCGCGTGGACGATTCACCGCGGCGACACCGCACCGAAGGCGGCCGGGGTGATCCACACCGACTTCGAGAAGGGTTTCATCAAGGCCGAGGTCGTGTCCTTCGATGATCTGGTCGAGGCCGGGTCGATGGCCGCGGCCAAGGCCGCGGGCAAGGTGCGCATGGAGGGCAAGGACTACGTGATGGCCGACGGGGACGTCGTGGAGTTCCGATTCAACGTGTAGGCCCGGTCAGCTACGCCATCTGGCTTTCGTAATGTTCCTCTGACAGCGCCGCGACGCCTATATTTCCATGGCGGAGCTGTCAGCGGAACATTGCGGACGGGTCGGGCCGCGGCAGGCGGTGGAGTTCCGGTTCGATGTCTAGGTCCCGGTAGTACATTGGCGCTGTGAGTGGGGACTGGCGTAACGAACGGGTCGAGCTGCTCCGGTCTCTGATCACCCAGGCCGAACCCGATGTGGTCGAGGAGGTCAAGTGGCGCAAGCCGTCCAACCCTGACGGCGTGCCCACGTTCTCCCTGGACGGGTTGATCTGCACTGTGGAGACCTATAAGGACAAGGTCAAATTGACCTTCGCCAAGGGCGCGTCGGTCAACGATCCGGACCACCTGTTCAACGCCAGTCTCGACGCGTCGGTCCGGCGCGCCATCGATTTGCGTGAAGACGATCAACTGGACGCCGAGGCCTTCAAGGCCCTGATTCGCGAGGCCGTGCGAGTCAACCGCGGTTAGCGCGGCGGGACAATCCACATCGAGGAGTGAGCACCATGCGCGTTCCGCCGGTCGGTGTCGCGGGAGCAGCCGCGCTGGCCCAGATCTGGGCGAGCCGTGGCACTTCCGGGTCCACTGCATCACGGATAGCTGCAGGTGTTGTCGCGGCGCTGTCGGCCGGGATACTGCTCGCGTCGGTGGGCTCATTCCGGCGCCACGACACATCGGTCAACCCCCTGGAGGTCGAACGGGCCGCGGCCCTGGTACATACCGGGGTCTTTCGGGTCTCCCGAAACCCGATGTACGTCGGCATGGCGGGATTGCTTGTGGCCCAGGCCATTCAGCGACGGTCCTGGGTGGCTGTGCTGCCCGTAGCCTTTTTCGTGGCGGTCATGCAGCGGGTCCAGATCCCCGTCGAGGAGAAGTTCCTGCGCGAGCGGTTCGGGCCGGAGTTTGAAGTGTACGTACGCGATGTGCCGCGGTGGGTCGACCACCGGTCGGTGCGGTTGCTTCTCGGCCGCTAGCCGATCGCAATGTTCCGCTGACAGCCTCACCGCGCCTATATATCCATGGCTAAGCTGTCAGCCGAACATTGCGTGCACGCAGACGACACGATGGAGGTGTGTGCGGTGAGCCACCGCATCCAACGCGCAGCAGCGACGGATCTGGACGTGGCGGCCGCCACCCTGGCTACGGCCTTCGACTCGTATCCGTGGACACGGTGGTCGATTCCGCAGGACCGCTATGCCGAACGCCTCGAGCACCTGCAGCGGCTGTACCTGCAGTTCGCACACGAGCACGGCATCGTGCTGATCGCCGACGAGGCGCGCGGCGTGCTGGCGCTGCTGCCGCCCGATGCCCCGACGCCGCCGCCGGACTTTCAGCAACAGGTGGCCGATCTGCACGGTGACCGGCTGCAGGTCCTCGGACAGGCAGACATCCCGGTCCAACCCGAGAACGCGTGGAACCTGGCGACCCTCGGTGTGAATCCGGACAGCCAGGGCCGGGGCCTGGGCGGTGCACTGGTCGACGCCGGACTGGCGGCGGTGAAAGCGGTCGACGCCGCCGCGGGCACGGCGCTGGAGACATCGGACGAACGCAACGTCCGGCTCTATGAGCGGTCGGGGTTCACCGTCACCGCTACGACATCGATACCCGATGGGCCGGTGGTGTATTCGATGTTCCGGCCCGCTGCGCACTGACCCCTACCGCGGCGCATAGCGAAGCAGGATCGTGCCGCCGGGAAACACCCGATGTTCCAGCAGCCGCAACGAAATCCAGGATGGCAGCGTCGGGAAGAACGATGTGCCCCCACCGACGGCGGTGGGGGAGATGACCATGCGGTACTCGTCGACCAGTCCGGCCCGCACGATCGGTGCCGCCAGCGTCGCACCGGCCACTTCGAGTTGACCGTCGGTGTCGGCTTTGAGCCGCCGCACCACCTCGACGGGGTCGCCACGTTCCAGCCGGGAGTTCCACGCGACGGACTCCAAGGTGGAGGAGAACACCACCTTGGGCATGGTGCACCACACCGCGGCGAAGTCGGCGGCTATCGGGTCGGCATCCGCCGACTCGTGGACGGCCGGCCAGTGCCCGGCCATCAGTTCATAGATTCGCCGGCCGTAGAACGACATGGCGGTGTTGCGTTCGAAGTCATTCCAGTACTGGTGGAGTTCGTCGCTCGGATCGCTCCAGTCGATGTTCCCGTGTGCGTCGGCGATATAGCCGTCCACCGATGTGGTGAAACCGTAGATGAGTGTGCCCATACAGATCAGACTCAACCACGACGCGATTCTGAGCGCGGGCGAGGCGTTTTCACGTTCGCTCAGCGCGGGGTGAGCCGGAAGATCGGGATCGTCCGCCCCTCCGGGGCAGTCTTTTCCCGGTAATCGTCATAGCCGGCGTAGACCCGGCCGGCCAGACCGAACAGCCGGTCGTACTCATCGGGGTCGGTCACCTGGGAGGCGGTGAAGGGTTCCATACCGAACTCGCAGTCCGGATTGGCCTTCAGGTTGTAGTACCACTGCGGGTGTTTGGCGCCGCCGTAATTGGACGCCAGCAGGATCACGTCCGCACCGTCGTTGAAGTAGGTCAACTGCACCTGACGGCGTTTGCCGGACTTCGCGCCGGTCGTCACCAGCGGGGCATTGATGATGGGGCCCATGTTGACGCGTCCGCGGGTCAACCGGAAGAGATACGGGTCGGTGCGCCGGGCGATGTGCTTGGCGATGAACTGCCCGATCGGCGAGCGCCCGAAGCGCACACTGGCGTGGTATTTCGAACCTCGAGGCCTCTCGGGATCCACATAGCGCAACGGCATGTACTGCACCGTACGCGTAGGTTCTCGGTCACACGAGCATGCTGCGCAACTCCTGCGCATTGCGTACCGCGTGACCACCGAGATCATTGTTGAAGTACACCAGCACATCTCGCCCTTCGGCATCCCAGCCGCGGATCTCCCTGGCCCAGCGGTGCAACTCCTCGGTGTCATAGGACCCGCTGTACATGGCCTCCCCGCCGGGGCCGTGCAGCCGGAGATAGGCCAGCCCGGCGGTCGCTGCCGCGACGCACGGCAAGCCGGGTCCACTCATGACGACGTAGGCCGCGCCATGCCCGCGCAGCAGGTCGTACACCCCGGGGTCATCCCAGCTCGGGTGGCGAAGTTCCATCGCGACCGGGATCGAATCCGGCATGGCGGACAAGAAGTGGTCGAGGCGCTCGTCGTCGCGCTGCTGGGCGGGATGCAACTGCACCAGCAGCGCCGCCCGTCGGTTGCCCAGTGCGTCCCACCCGGCCGCGATGCGTTCGATCCACTGTTCCGGGGCGCGCAACCGGCGGGCGTGGGTCAGTCCGCGGGGCGCCTTCACCGTCATGGTGAAGCCGTCGGGCAGTTGGTCGCGCCACTGGGTGAACCGCGCCGGCGTGGGCCACCGGTAGAAGCTGGAGTTGAGCTCGACGGTGTCGAACTCCTCGACGTAAACCGCCAGCCGGCGCGCGGCCGTCAGCTTGGGCGGATACAACACCCCGGTCCAGTGATCGTAAGACCAGCCCGAGGTTCCGATCCGGACCACCATCAGCGCAGACCCTTCGACAACAAGCCGGCCGCGGTGCCCAGGTCGGCGACCAGATCGGCGAACGCGCTCTCACGCCGATCCGCAGGTCCGCGCAGCACCGAGGACGGATGTGGGGTGGCGACGACCTCGAAGTCCGCGTCGGGCGCCCGGAGCACCTCACCGCGATGTTCGGTGATGCGAAAATCGTTTCCCAGCACTGCCTTCGCGGCCGTCGCGCCGAGTAGCACCACCACCTCGGGCGCTACCGACTCCAATTCGGCGAACAGCCAGGGGCGGCATGCCACCACCTCGGTTCGACTGGGCGTCTTGTGGATACGGCGGGCGTTACCTTGCGCGCGGGTGAACTTGAAATGCTTCACCACATTGGTCAGGTAGACATGCTCGCGATCGATATCGGCGGCGGCCATGGCCTTGTCGAGTAGCCGGCCGGCCCCACGAAGGGGTGCCCGGCACGGTCCTCGCGGTCGCCGGGTTGCTCACCCACCAGCAGCATCGGTGCTGCACGCGGTCCGGCCCCGAACACCGTCTGCTCGGCGTCCCGGTACAGCTCGCATCCACGGCAGGTCCGGGCAGCCTCTGCCAAGGCATCCAGATCGCGGGAGTCGGGCAGGAAGTCCTCCGCGGTGATGTGAGATGCGCGGACCGACATCGAAATCGGTTACCCGCAATCTCGGCCGTCAAGCGCCGTGATACGTGCGCAGGGTGGACAATTCACGCATGCCGATCCACGTCGACGCCGACAATTTCGTCCGGGCCGAAACCCACCGGATGTTCCGCGACAATCAGGCCGTTGCCGGCGGTATCGGGCGGTTCCGGCACAACCGGGCACCGGCGCGTATCGAGGAGCAGACCGTCATCCGGCTCAATCGCGACACGCTGTACAGCTTCGCGGTGGTCGACCTGGCCCAGCCGGTCAGGCTGACGTTGCCGGACGCCGGTGGGCGCTATCTGTCGGCGATGATCGTCAACGAGGACCACTACGTCAACCGCGTCCTGCACGAGCCCGGCGAGCATGTGCTGACCGCGCAGGAATTCGGCTCCCGATACGTGTTCGTCGCCGTCCGGATCCTCGTTGATCCCACCAGCGCCGACGACGTCGCGGCCGTCGCCCAGTTGCAGGACGCGCTGCGGCTGGTCGGCGACACACAAGAGCCGTTCGTGATGCCCGATTACGACACCGCCGGCCTCGACGCCACCCGTGACGCGCTGCTGGCGTTGGCCGCCGGTCTACGCAAATTCGACCGGGCGTTCGGCACCCGCGACGAGGTGGACCCGGTCCGCCACCTGATCGGCAGTGCGGCCGGCTGGGGCGGCCTACCGACAGGCGAAGCCGCCTATGTCGGTGTCGACCCGAAAGTGCCTGCGGGGCACTATCAGCTCGTGTTCACCGATGTTCCGGTCGACGCATTCTGGTCGGTGTCGGTGTACAACGCGAAGGGGTTCTTCGAACCCAACGTCGCGGGTCTGTACTCGGTCAACAGCGTGACCGGTGTTCGTGGTGCGGACGGATCGGTGACGGTGCGGTTCGTGCCCTCGGCCGACGGCGAGCTGCCGCCGAACGCGATCATCGTCCCGGACGGCTGGAACTACCTCATCCGGTTGTACCGGCCGCGCCCGCAGATCATCGACGGGACCTGGGCCGCACCGGAACTCACGGCGATCTAGTCGACCCGCACCGCAATCTCGTCGCCGAGCGCGTAGCCCGGCGCCAGCCGAAGGGTGTCCCCGCTCCAGAACTTGCCGGGGTCGAAGTAGTTCTCCCGCTTTTCGGTGGTCAACAGACCCATCTCCTCATAGGTGATGGCCACCGTCTCCGCGCAGTAGGCCGTCTCCAACCCCGCCGACCTGCGCTGGACCTTGTCGCGCTCGGCCGATTCGCGGACCTTGCGGTGGATGACCGGCAGACCGCGGGTGAAATCGCTGACGATCGGTAGCCGGCCCCGGAGCCACCGGCCGGTCAGCCGTGCCGTCGAGGGAAAGGCGGTGCCGTTCATCCGGGCGATGACCTTGAGCATCCGGTCCTCCTGCGTCCGGTCGGCCGGCGGTGTCAGCTGGCGCAACCAGGCCTTCTGCCCGTATTCGTGGACCCAGCGTTCGACGACTTCCCGGGCATCATTGAGTTGCACACCGCGGTGGTGGGTGCCGGTCCACAGGTCCAGCAGCTTCTGACCGAGTTCGGCGTGCCAGATCAGCGGCGGCAGATCATCGATGGCCACCGTCATCCCGACATGGTTGACCGGCGCGTTGGTCAACGCCTGGATGGCCCGGTCGGGTCCCGAACCACCCCGGAACAGCCAGATGTCCCCGGTGCGGGTCTCCTGCAGGGCGCGGCTGAGATCCACCGTGTGTGCGTCCACCCCGGCAGCTTAGGCACAATCGCAGCATGCGAAGCATCTGGAAGTGGGTCGGGCTCGCCGGTGTCGCCGGTGTGGTGGCCGGTGGCGTGCTGGTCGCCAGGGATCAGCGGATTCGCCGGTCGTACACCCCCGAGGACATCCGGGCCCGCTTGCACCAGCGACTGGAAGAGGCCGAAAAGGCCTGATCGCCGATGGCGCAGGCCGGATTCAGAAGAGCTCGGTGAGCGCGCGGTCGAGCATGTCCACGTAGAAGTCCGCGCCGGCGGAATCGATGCACAGCGGCGGTTTGGTCTTCAGGATGTTCTGGTGGTCGCCGGTCGGCTGGATCACCACCCCGAGTTCCAGCATCCGTTCACAGATCGCCATCGTCTCCTCGGTGGCGGGTTCCAGGGTCACCGGGTCGCGGACCATCTCCACACCCAGGTACAGACCCATCCCGTGCACGGTGCCGATGATCGGATGCTTGTCGGCCAACGACTCCAGCCGTGACTTCAGATACCCGCCGGTGCGCAACGCGTTCTCCTGCAGACCCTCGTCACGCAGTGTGTCGAGCACCGCGAGCCCGATCGCACATGACAGTGGACTGCCGCCGGTGGAGGAGAAGAAGTACCCCTGTGAGCGGAATCCCTCGGCGATGGCGCGGGTGGTGATGACCGCGCCCAGCGGATAGCCGTTGCCCGTCGCCTTGGCCACCGAGACGATATCGGGTACGACCTGTTGTTGCGGGAAGCCCCAGAACCACTGTCCGAGACGGCCGTAACCGACCTGGACCTCATCGGCGATGGCGACGCCGCCGGCGGCGCGCACCGCGCCGTACACCTGCTCGAGGTAGCGGTCGGGAAGCGCCATGCCGCCGGCATTGCCGTACACCGGTTCGCAGATGAACCCCGCAGGCGGGCGTCCGGCGGCCGTCATATGTTCGATCTGGGCAACGGCTTCCTCGGCGTAGCGGTATGCCTGCTCGCCGCGGTACTTGCCGCGGAAGCTGTTCGGCGATTCCACGGTGTGCACCCAGTCCGGGCGGGTGGACAGCGCGTTCGGGTTGTCCGCGGTGGAGGTCGACACCGCGTCGGTGGCGTAGGTCCACCCGTGATACGCCTCGCGGACGGCCACCACATCACGGCGTCCGGTGACGGCCATCGCCAACCGGATCGCGAGATCGCTTGCCTCCGAGCCGGAATTGACCAGGAATACGGTGTCCAGCTGCTCGGGCAGGGTCGCCGCGATCCGCTCACTGAATTCGACGACGGCTTCGTAGTTGAACCGGGAGTTGGTGTTCAGCCTGCGCAGCTGGCGCGATGCGGCGTCGGCGACCCGGGGGTGCGCGTGTCCGAGCACCGCGACGTTGTTGACCATGTCCAGGTAGATCCGGCCCGCGGTGGACATCAGGTAATGCCGGTGGCCGCGCTCGATCCGCGGCGGGTTGCGATAGTAACGCTCCTGCACCGAGGCGAAACTGTCGTCACGGCGGTCCAGCAGATCACGCTGAGGTGCCTCGTGCAGGAGATCGAGACCCAAAATGGTTCGGGGGTCACAGGACAACGCCAACCAGCCCGGTGCCAGCTCGGCGGTGCTGAACGCCGGCGCGACGGGCGCATCTGCCGGACGGACAGCCAACTGCGTCCACCGGTCAGCCTCGAGCACCCCGAGGTGCTCGCCGGCGCGGACCCGGCCCGGTGCGGCACTCGAACCCACCCCGGTGAGGGTCAATTCGAACTCGATACCGCGCAAGGTGATCCGGTCGTCGGTCCGGTCGACCACCTCGCCGTCCCACGGGGCCAACACCCGGGTGGTCGTGGCCGACCACAACGAGATACCGGTCTCGACGACCTGCGGGCTGTCGGCCGACAACAGCGGGGCAAGGCCCAGGCGGGGCTTGCCGAATCGGGTGAGCACCAAGGTGCTACCCGCACGGACGGCCTCGGCGGCCAGCCCGTCGGCGTCGTCGAGGGTGTCCGACAGATCCAGCGTCACGACGGTTTCCGGGTCCAGATCCGCGATCAGCCGGTTGTCGATCTCCGGGAGGGCCTGCGGCTCGGCCAATCCGAGTTCACTGAGGATCAGCGCCGTCATGACATCGGCCGGTACCGATGTCGCGGTATCGAACATCCGCCATTCGTCATCGGACTGTTCGGTGATGTAGCTGTTGTCGGGGTCCAGTACACCCTGCTGGGCGCCGCTGACGATGAGCACGGCGGTGCGCAACACCAGCAGCGGCCACAGTGCGCGGGCCTCGGCTGGCTGCAGCGGCCGAATGGCGTGAAAGGCCTTGACGCCGGGCAGGATCGACGTGGCATCCGCACCGGGATGGCCGAGCACCGAGGACAGGGTGATGGCGATCTCGGATACCGCCCAGGTGCGGGAGAGATCGCCGAAATCGATGACACCGTCGGGAATGCCCGAGGGACCGACGATCACATTGGCGTCGGTGAGGTCCAGATGCACCGCCTGCTGCGGCAACTCGTCGGCGACGGCCGAGATGCGTTCGGCCGCTGCGTGTGCGGCCGCGGCGACCTCGTCGCGCCGATGGGTGACATGGGTGATCAGCTCATCGACCACCCGCTTGCCGTACCGCAGATCCCACTGCACGATCCGGTCAAGCCCGGGGTGAGTGAAGTCGGCCAGCGCCGTGCTGACGCGGCCGGCGATATCGCCGAGTGCGGCCACCACCGCCGGCGACAGATAACCGCGGGCATTGAGAGTCCCACCGGACAGGTAGGGCAGCAGCCGGATCTGGCCTGCGCCGGAACCGGGGGCGGCGACCGCGAACTTCTGCCCGTCGGCGGTGTCCAGGGGCACCGCGACCCGTAGGTCGGGTTCGGCGCGGGCGATCAGCGCTGCCGCGACGTCCTGGGCGACCAGTTCGGCTTCGGTGAAGGCCGGGTTGGCGATCTTGAGCACTGCCACCGGGACGCCTTCCTCGATCACGGTGAAATTGCAGTCCTGTTGGCTGCCCAGCGATCGCACCGTCTTGCGCAGCGCGTAATGCGTGGCCAGCAGCTCGGTGGCCTGGTCCTCGGTGAGCCGGGGCGCGGGCAGAGCGGGCTGCTCCAGGAAGTTGAACCCTGCGCAACCCGAGCGGCCGGAGCCGGCGGTCCTGGCGCTCACTTGTCGACGAAGGCGACAACGGCCTCGGTGAAGGCGTCATTGTCATCCCCGGCGGCGGTATGCCCCGCATCGGACAATTCGACGAACTCGGCGGCAGGCACCTGTTCCAGGAAGCTCTGCACGCCCTCGACGGACACCACATCGGACAACTGTCCCCGGATCAGCAGGATCGGCACACGCAGATTCTGGGCCGCTTGTTCCAGCATGTCCACCCTGGTGAACGGGTCGTCTCCGGGTTTGGTGAGAAACGCCGGATCCCAGTGCCAGTACCAGCGGCCGTCGCGCAACCGCAGGTTCTTCTTCAAGCCCTCGACGCTGCGCGGCCGTGGCCGGTGTGGAAGGTAGGCGGCCACCGCGTCGGCAGCCTGTTCCAGCGAATCGAACCCGTGTACGTGGTTGAACATGAAATCGCGGATGCGCGCGCTGCCGTCCTTCTCGAACCGTGGTACCACATCGACGAGCACGAGCTTGGTCACGACGTCGGGGCCGGCCTCGTGGGCGGCCAGGATGCCGGTCAGTCCGCCCATGCTGGCGCCGATCAGCACGACGGGCCTACCGATCTGCAGGAGCACCTGCTGGATGTCGGCGCTCAGCGTCTCGACCGCATAGTTCGCCGTGGGGGAGTAGTCGCTGTCGCCGTGGCCTCGGCTGTCCATCGCGATCACATGCTTGCCGCGGGAGGCCAGGATCTGGCCGGTGTTCTTCCACGAATGCCGGTTCTGCCCGCCGCCGTGCAGCAACAGGATGGTGGGTCCGTCCTGTTCGGTCACCCCGTCGCGGTTCCACTCGTCGGCGACCAGTGCCAGCCCGTCGACACCGCGAAAGGTGACGGTGTGCGGTGTGCTGTCGACAGTGCTCACGTGGATCCTCTCGCCGTTCCGCGCATCTGTGAGCCACGTTACTGACCGGTGGGTTGACCGTGACGGCCGGTCTCTAGACTCCCCATCGTGCTGTCCAACGACCCCGCAGCGGATGAGCGCGGCAGCATTGTCGAGGCGACCTTCGCGTGTCTGGCGGAGCCGCACGACGGTCCCATTTCGGTGGCGGCCATCCTGGCCCGGGCCGGGGTGTCCAGCCGCGCCTTCTATCGGCATTACCAGTCCAAGGACGAGCTGTTCCTGGCGATGCTCGACGATGTCACCCGACGCCTGGCGGTCCGGCTCGACGAGATTGCCGCCGAGGAGGGCGCCGCTCCGCTGGACCGGCTGCGGGCCTGGCTCGACCAGATGTTCACGCTCGCGGTGGATACCGACCTGCATCGTTACCTCGCCGTGCTCGATTGCGATGAGATGCGCTCGGCGAAGGGGTACCGCCAGGCGCGTGAACTGTCCCGTTCGCGACGGGAATCGTCGCTGGTCGAGATCCTGGCCGCCGGACGGGCGGACGGATCGTTCCCGCTGGCCGAGCCGGACTCCGATGCCATCGCGATCGCCGCGCTGGTCAGCAGGGAGCTGACCTCGACCAGGATCTTCGATGCCGATCAGGTCCCGGTGGCGCGGGCGCGCGTCGAGCGTTTCGCACTGCGCGCGCTCGGTGTGTCGGACTACGTTTCCGGTGGTGATGGGCCGTGACGGGGGTGCGAGCCGGTGAGCCCGCCAGTTGTGACTGTGAAAATCCTTATGTACGTTCTTCCGCATCCATAGCGACGCCTGTGGTCATATCGTGTTCGGACCGGCCGGGACATGCCGGCCCCGCGGACAGCGGGCATCGTCGAAGGGACTTCATGGCCATGCGGAGGTTGTGCGGCATGGGGGCAACCCGCTGATGGCTGCGCAGGACGCCATCCCGAACGTCGTCGCCAAACCCGTGCGTTCCTTCGGCGGATTCTTCTCGATGACGCTGGACGTTTTCACCCTGATGTTCCGTCCGCCGTTCGCCTGGCGTGAGTACATCCTCCAGTCCTGGTTCGTCGCACGGGTTTCGTTGCTGCCGACGCTGATGCTGACCGTCCCGTACACGGTGCTGCTCACCTTCACCTTCAACATCCTGCTGACCGAATTCGGCGCCGCCGACTTCTCCGGAACCGGCGCGGCCCTGGGCACCGTCACCCAGATCGGGCCCATCGTCACCGTTTTGGTCATCGCCGGGGCCGGCGCCACGGCCATGTGCGCCGACCTGGGAGCGCGCACCATCCGCGAGGAACTCGACGCGCTGCGCGTGATGGGTGTGAATCCGATTCAGGCCTTGGTCATCCCACGGGTGCTGGCCGCCACGACGGTGTCGTTGGCGCTGTCGGCGACCGTGGTGCTGGTCGGCCTCACCGGGGCATACCTGTTCTGCGTGTACGTCCAGCACGTGTCGCCGGGTGCCTTCGTGGCGGGCCTGACCCTGATCACCGGTCCGTCGGACGTGTTGGTCGCGCTGGTCAAGGCTGCTCTGTTCGGCCTGACGGCCGGTCTGATCGCCTGCTACAAGGGTATTTCGGTGGGTGGCGGGCCCGCCGGTGTCGGTAACGCCGTGAACGAGACGGTGGTGTTCACGTTCATGGCGCTGTTCGCCATCAACGTGGTCGCAACCGCAGTCGGTGTGAAGGCGACGATGTGACGACCACAGTGGGCCTGCGGGTCAAACGAAGCGTCAACAGCGTTGTCGATTCCTGGAATCAGGTCGGCGAGCAAACCCAGTTCTTCGGTCGCACGCTGGTCTCCATCGGTGACGTCTTCATCCGTTACCCGAAGGAATTGGTCCGGCTGATCGCGCAGATGGGCCTGGGGACCGGGGCTTTGGCCATCATCGGCGGCACCGTGGCGATCGTCGGCTTCCTGACCGTCAGTACCGGTGCGCTGGTCGCCGTCCAGGGTTACAACCAGTTCTCCGAGATCGGCGTCGAGGCGCTGACGGGGTTCGCGTCGGCCTTCTTCAACGTCCGCCTCATCGCGCCTGCCACCACGGCAATCGCCTTGTCGGCCACCATCGGGGCCGGCGCCACCGCACAGCTGGGCGCCATGCGCATCAACGAAGAGATCGATGCGCTGGAGGTCATCGGCATCCGCAGCATCGCCTACCTGGCGTCCAGTCGCGTCATCGCCGGTGTGATCGTGGTGATTCCGCTGTACTGCGTCGGTGTGCTGATGTCGTTCTACGCGGCCAAGCTGGGCACCACGGTGATCTACGGTCAGTCCAGCGGTGTCTACGACCACTACTTCGACACCTTCCTCAATCCGATCGACCTCATCTGGTCCTTCGTCCAGTCGATCGCCATGGCCATCGTGATCATGCTGGTGCACACCTACTACGGCTTCACCGCCAGCGGCGGGCCCGCCGGCGTGGGTGAGGCGGTCGGTCGAGCGGTGCGCACCTCGCTGGTGATCTCCGCGTTCGTCGTCGTGATGATTTCGCTTGCGGTGTACGGACAATCCGGCAACTTCAACCTGGCGGGTTAGCCGTGGCAGCCACGAGACGTAACTCAGGGATCGCACCGGGCTGGTGGACGCTGCTGCTGGTGGTGTTCGTCATCGCCGCCATCTGGTTGTCCTTCTCCCTGTTCACCGGAAGCCTGCGCAGCACCGTTCCGGTGACGCTGACCTCGGACCGTTCGGGTCTGGTCATGGAAACCAACGCCAAGGTCAAGCTGCGCGGCGTCCAGGTCGGCAAGGTCGCCGCCATCAGCGGTGGTGACACCGAGAGTGCGGCCCCGGTGAAGCTGCGCCTCGACATCGATCCCGACCAGATCCGGTTCATCCCGGCCAATGTCGAAGCCAGGATCCGGTCCACCACGATCTTCGGCGCCAAGTTCGTCGACCTGGTGTACCCGCCCGATCCGAAATCCGAGCGGCTGAGCGCCGGCCAGGTGCTGGTGTCGCAGAACGTCACCACCGAGGTCAACACCGTCTTCGAGAACCTCGTCGGCGTCCTCGATCAGGTGGACACCGCCAAACTCAACAGTGCGCTCGCGGCACTGGCCGAGGGCGTGCGTGGCCGCGGTGAGGTCATCGGCCGCGCCACCACCGATGCCAACCAGGTGCTGATCGCGCTCAACGACCGCAGTGACACCATCCGGGCCGACTGGCAGGCGTTGCAGGGCTTCAGCGCCGCCTACGGTGATGCCGCACAAGACATCCTGGCCACCCTGGACGCCGCGAGCACCACCGCGGTCACCATCAGCGAGAACTCCCGCCAGCTCGACGCACTGCTGTTGGCCACCACCGGGTTGTCCAACACCGGAATCGAGCTGCTGGCCCCGAATCAGCAGAACCTGATCAAGGCGATCAACACCCTGCAGCCGACGACGGACCTGCTGTTCAAGTACAGCCCGTCCTACACCTGTCTGCTGACCGGTGCGAAGTTCCTGCTCGACCACGGTGGCTACGACGCCACCGGTGGTAACGGCAAGTCGTTCATCCTGGATACCGCGCTGATGCTCGGTGACGACCCCTATGCCTACCCGCGCCATCTGCCGATCGTCGGTGCCAAGGGCGGACCCGGTGGCAAGCCGGGATGTGGCTCGCTGCCCAACGTCGACCAGAACTGGCCGGTGCGTCAGCTGGTCACCAACACCGGCTTCGGCAGCGGTCTGGACTGGCGGCCCAACCCGGGTATCTCCTTCCCGTTCTACGGAAACTGGCTGCCCGTCACCCGCGCGGTTCCCGAACCGCCGAGCATCCGGAACACCTTCGGCGGCCCGGCAATCGGACCGATCCCGTACCCGGGCGCCCCGGCCTACGGCGCACAGCTCTACGCCCCCGACGGCACACCGTTGTGGCCGGGACTGCCGCCCGCCCCGCCGCCAGGCGCTCCGCGTGACCCCGGGCCGCGGCCGGGTTCGGAACCGTTCATCGTGACCAATCCCGGTGTCCAGCCGACGCCGTTGCCCCCGCAGCCGCTACCGGTACCGGCCGCACCCGGCCCGCCGTCCTGAATCCCGACCCGCATCAGAGGAGACGTAGTCAGTCATGAAAGACAACTTGGGAGGCGCCATCTGGCGGCTCACCATCTTCCTGGCAGTGTGTCTGCTGGGTGTCTTCGGGCTGTTCGCGATCTTCTCGCAGCTGCGATTCGGGGAGACCGAACAGGGTTACAAGGCCGAGTTCACCAATGTCAGCGGCATGGAGCCCGGTGACTTCGTCCGCATCGCCGGTGTGGAGGTCGGCAAGGTCGGCGATATGCAGATCCGCGATGACGGCACCGTGCTGGTCAACTTCAGCGCCGACTCGTCGGTGGTGTTGACCAAGGGCACCCGTGCGGTCATCCGCTACGACGACCTGATCGGCGGGCGTTATCTCGGCTTGCAGGAGGGCGCCGGTGACACCGAACGCCTGCAAGCCGGTTCGACGATCCCGCTGGCCCGCACCGCGCCTGCGCTGGATCTCGACGCGCTCATCGGCGGCTTCCGGCCGTTGTTCAAAGCCCTTCAGCCCGATCAGATCAACGCGTTGTCGGGCACGTTGATCAGCGCTCTGCAGGGGCAGGGCGCCACCATCGGATCGTTCCTCAATCAGACCGCCGCGCTGACGAACACGCTGGCCGACCGCGATCAACTGATCGGAGAGGTCATCGTCAACCTCAATACCGTGATGGGCTCGCTGGGCGACCAGAACGAGCAGTTCGCCAAGGGAGTCGACGGATTGAGCCAGCTTGTCGACGGGCTCGCGCAGCGCCGCACCGATATCGCCAACGGTGTCGCCTACGCCAGCGCCGCGGCAGGAAGTATCGCCGAGCTGCTCGACCAGGCCCGCCCGCCCCTGGCAAAGACCATCACCGAAACCGACCGGGCGGCAGGGATCGTCGTCGCCGACGCCGACTACTTCGACAACCTGATCAACACCCTGCCCGACGCCTATCAGGCGCTGGCACGGCAAGGCATCTACGGCGACTTCTTCAGCTTCTACCTGTGCGATATCGTGCTCAAGCTCAACGGTAAGGGTGGTCAGCCGGTCTATGTGAAGGCCGCGGGGCAGAGCACCGGGAGGTGCACGCCGCGATGAAATCTTTCGCAGAGCGCAACCAATTGGTGGTCGGCGCAATCGGTTTGACGGTGCTGGCCGCCATCATTCTCGGCGCCCTGAACTACGACAAGCTGCCCTTCCTCAATGGTGGCCGAAACTATTCGGCTTATTTCGCCGAGGCCGGTGGGATCCGCGAGGGCGCCACCGTGCAGGTCTCCGGCATGCGGGTGGGGCAGGTCTCGGGTGTCGAACTGCAGGGCCAGCAGGTGCTTGTCACGTTCAAGGTCGACAACGATGTGCGCATCGGTGACCGCAGCGAGGCCGCGGTCAAGACCAAGAGTCTGCTCGGCACGAAATACCTTGAGGTGACACCGCGCGGTGACGGCTGGCAGGACGGCACCATCCCGATGGACCGCACCACCCCGGCCTATCAACTGCCGGATGCCCTTGGCGATCTGGCCTCGACCATCAGCGGTCTGAACACCGATCAGCTCTCCGACTCGCTGCGCGTGCTCTCGGAGACCTTCGCCGACACCCCGCCGGAACTTCGCGTGGCCATCGCCGGTGTGTCCCGGTTCTCCGAGACGCTCAACGAGCGCGATGCCGAACTGCGCAGCCTGCTGGGCAATGCGAACAAGGCCACCACCGTGCTGGCCGAGCGCAGTGAGCAGATCGTGACGTTGGTCCGCAGCAGCAACGCGCTGCTTGCCGAACTGCGCACCCAAACGGCCGCACTGGACGCCATTTCGGGCAACATCTCGGCACTGAGCCGCCAGCTGCAGGGCTTCATCGCCGAGAACGACGAGACCATGAAGCCCGCGCTGGAAAAGCTCAACGGGGTGCTGACCATCCTGGACAACCGCAAGCAACGGCTGCAGCGCTCGCTGAAGCTGATCGGTGATTACGCTATGTCCCTCGGTGAATCCGTCTCGGGCGGACCGTTCTTCAAGTCCTATGTGGCCAATCTGCTGCCCGGTCAGTTCGTGCAGCCGTTCATCGACGCCGCGTTCTCCGACCTGGGCCTGGACCCCAATGTCCTGCTGCCGTCCGAGCGCACCGACCCGCAGGTCGGTCAGCCGGGCACCCCTGCCATGCCGAACCCCTACCCGCGCACCGGCCAGGGCGGTGAGCCCCGCCTGACCCTGCCCGACGCCATCACCGGTAATCCGGGCGACCAAGGTTGTGGCCCACCGGGAATCCCGCTGCCCGGACCGACCGGTTGCTACCCGTACCGCGAACCGCCGCCGGCGCCGCCGCCCGGCGGGCCGCCGCCGGGTCCGCCGGCGATCGCCCCGCCGGGCATCGCCTCCACCCCGACCCCGCCGGGGCCGGTGCTCGTACCCGCACCCGGCGAGCCCGTCGCGCACGGGTCCGGCGCACAACCGGGAGCAGGCCAGTGACGTCATCTTCGGCTCCGTCCCGGCACAACGCCGTCCGCATCACGCTGGCCCTCGCGCTCGTCGCGATCCTCGGCGCCGGTGTCTATCTCGTGGTGCGTACCGCCGAGACGCTCAACCGCGTCAATGTGGTGGCGTACTTCGACAGCAGCAACGGCATCTTCGTCGGCGACGATGTGGTCATCCTCGGTGTCCCGGTCGGCCGGATCGAGAAGATCGAGCCGGAACCGGAGCGGGTCAAGATCTCGTTCTGGTACGACGGCAGCCACAAGGTGCCCGAGAACGTCAACGCCGCCATCCTGTCGCCGATGCTGGTGACCTCACGAGCGATTCAGCTGACCCCGACCTATTCCGAGGGACCGGTTCTGCAGGACAACGCCGTCATCGGCCAGGACCGCACCGTGGTCCCCGTCGAATACGACGACGTCCGTGAGCAACTGCATCGCATCACCGAGACGCTGCAGCCCACCGAACCCGGCGGCGTCAGCGAGCTGGGGGCGTTCATCAACACCGCGGCGGACAATTTGCGCGGTCAGGGCGCCGATATCCGTGCCACCCTGGTCAAGCTGTCCCAGGCGATCTCGGCGGTCGGCGATCACAGCACCGATGTGTTCGCCACCGTGAAGAACCTGTCGATCCTGGTCTCGGCGCTGCAGGACAGCACCGATGTGATGCGCGCGCTCAACCAGAACCTGGCCTCGGTGACCGGTACGCTGGCCGACAATCCGACCGAGGTGGGCAATGCGGTCCAGGACCTGTCCGAGACGGTGGGGCTGGTACAGAATTTCGTGGCCGACAACCGCGAAACCCTCGGCACCACATCGGACAAGCTCGCCGGGGTGACCACGGCGCTGAACGAGAGCCTCGGCGACCTGAAACAGTTCCTGCACGTCGCGCCGACCAGCTTCCAGAACTACATCAACATCTACCAACCCGCTCAGGGTGCGGTGTCCAGCGTCCCGGTGATCAACAACTTCGCCAACCCGATCAGCTTCCTGTGCGGCGCGGTACAGGCCGCCTCACGGCTCAACGCCGAGCAGTCCTCCAAGCTCTGCGTGCAGTACCTGGCGCCGATCGTCAAGAACCGGCAGTACAACTTCCTGCCGATCGGCCAGAACCTCGGTGTCACCGCCTCGGCGCGGCCCAATGAGCTGACCTGGAGCGAGGATTGGCTGCGTCCGGATTACATCCCGCCCGCCGGTCCGCCGCCACCGCCCGCGCCGGTGGATCCGAACGGTCCGGCGGCGCCGGTGCCCGGCCCGCCGTTGGCCGCCGAACTCGCGCAGCCGACCAACCCGGCCGCCGGGCTGCCCGGACTGATGGTCCCGACAGGACCCGGCTCATGAGGGCGCGGCTTGTGAGGACACGGATACTCGGTTCGCTGCTGATCGTCGCGGCGGCTGCCACCGGATGCCAGTGGAAGGGCCTGAATTCGGTGGCCCTACCCGGTGTGGAGGGACGTGGCCCCGGCTCGTACACCGTCCAGGCCCAGATGCCCGATATCGATCACCTCTCGCCGAACTCGCGGGTCCGGGTCGGTGATGTGACCGTCGGCAACGTCACCGGTATCGAACGACAGGGTTGGCACGCGCTGGTCACCATGAGCCTCAACGGTGACGTGGTGCTGCCGGCCAATGCGACCGCCAAACTCGGTCAGACCAGCCTGCTCGGATCCCAGCACATCGAGCTCGCAGCCCCACCGGATCCGCAGGGCCGGTTGCAGGCGGGCGCGGTGATACCGCTGGAATCCAGCGGCGCATACCCGACCACCGAGCAGACACTCGCCGCAATTTCCTTGCTGCTCAATGGCGGTGGGCTCGGCAACGTGCAGGACATCACCGCAGCCTTCAGTCAGGCGTTCACCGGCCGCGAGGCCGACCTGCGCAGTCTGATCGAGCAGCTGGACCGGTTCATCGCCTACAACAACGACCAGAAGGGCGATATCATCGCCGCCGCCGAGAGTCTGAACTCGCTGGTCGGTCAGGTCGCCGAGCAGAAACCGGTGGTGGACAGGGCATTGCAGACGCTGCCCGAGGCGGTCGAGGTGCTCAAGGATCAACGCGACATCCTCGCCGAGGCCCTGGTGCAGCTCGGCCGGTTCAGTGCGCTGGCCGCCGACTCGACCAACCAGACCCGCGACGCGCTCGTCGCAGAGCTGAAAGCCCTTGGGCCCACGCTGGAATCACTGGCCAATGCCGGTCCCGCGCTGACCAGGGGACTCAGCTTCCTCACCACCTACCCGTTCCCCAAGGAAACGATCACCAACTGGATGCGCGGCGACTACGCCAACCTCACCCTGGTCGTCGACCTGACCCTGAGCCGGATGGACCAGGGCCTGTTCACCGGGACCCGGTGGGAGGGCGACCTCACCGAGCTGGAGATGCAATGGGGTCGCACGATCGGGCAGCTGCCCAGTCCGTACACCGCGGTGAATCCCCTTGTGGCGCCGTATCGTTGGGATCAGGGGCGATGACATGGTGCTGACCAGGAAAATCCTGATACAGGTGGCGGTCTTCATCGCCATCTCCATCGTCGCCATCGGCATCATGGCCTTCAGCTATATGCGGCTGCCCAATCTGCTGTTCGGCGTCGGGCACTACCGCGTCACCCTGGAGCTACCCGAGACCGGTGGACTCTACGAACGCAGCAATGTCACCTACCGCGGCTCGCAGGTGGGTCGGGTCGAGAAGGTCGGCCTGACCGAACGCGGCACCGTCGAGGCAGTGTTGTCCCTGGAGTCCGGCGTGGCCATCCCGGCGGATCTGGATGCGGCCGTCCACAGTCAGACGGCCGTCGGCGAATTGTTCGTCGAACTGTTGCCGCGCACCTCCGGGGGACCGGATCTGCGTGACGGTGATGTCATCCCATTGGACCGGACGACGGTGCCGATGGACGTCAACACCCTGCTCGATGCCACCAACCGTGGGCTGCAGGCGATCCCCGGTGACAACCTGCGTACCGCCGTCGACGAGGCGTACCTGGCCGTCGGCGGGCTGGGACCCGATCTCAACCGCCTGGTCAAGGGTTCCACCGCGTTGGCCATCGACGCGCGCGCCAACCTGGATCCACTGACCGCGTTGATCGATCAGTCCAAGCCCGTGCTGGACAGCCAGACCGATACCGCAGGCTCGATCAGGGCGTGGGCATCCAATCTGGCCACCGTCACCGCCGAACTGCGCGATCACGACGGAGCGGTGCGGTCGATCCTGCAGCAAGGACCCGGCGCGGCCGAGGAGGTGCGCGCGCTGCTCGACCGGTTGCAGCCGACGCTGCCGATCGTGCTGGCCAACCTGGTCAATATCAACGAGGTGGCCATCGCCTACCAGCCCGCGCTGGAGCAGCTGCTGGTGCTGCTGCCGCAGGGCACCGCCACCACCCAGGCGACCGGTACCGCCAACCGCAACACCAAGCAGGACTACAAGGGCGCGTACCTGAACTTCAACCTGAACCTGAACCTGCCACCGGCGTGCACCACCGGCTTCCTGCCTGCTCAACAGCAGCGGGTCGCGGCGCTGGAGGATTATCCCGACCGGCCGGCCGGCGATCTCTACTGCCGCATCCCGCAGGATTCGCCGAACAACGTCCGTGGCGCCCGCAACCTGCCGTGTATCACCGTCCCGGGCAAGCGGGCGCCCACCGTGGCGATGTGCGAGAGTGACGAGACCTACGTCCCGCTCAACGACGGCAACAACTGGAAGGGCGACCCGAACGCCACCCTGTCCGGCCAGGCCGTTCCCCAACTGCGTCCGGGCCAGCAACCGGCGGAAACGGTACCGGCGCCGGCACCGGAACCGCCCGCCGTCGCGGCCGCCGAATACGATCCGGCAAGCGGCACGTACGTTGGACCGGACGGCAAGGTGTACACACAGTCCAATCTGGGTCGCACCGCGAACGAGGAGCAAACATGGCAGACGATGCTGCTACCCCCACCGGGGCGGTGAGCGAGTCCGCAGCAGAGACCGCAGCGAAGTCCGAGGATGCCGAGTCGGCAGAGGGTGCCGACGAGGGTATGGCTTCGGAGGTCTCCGAAGACACCGAGAGTGCTGAAGACTTCGACGAGGCCGAGAAGGCCGCGACGGCCGACAGCGGATCGCACCTGCGGTTGGCCACCATCGTCGGACTCGTCGTGGTGCTCGCCCTCGCCGGCCTGGTCGGCTGGCTGGGGTTCCGGACCTACGAGTCCCAGAAGCTCGAGGCCAAGCGTGAGCTGTTCCTCCAGGTCGGCAGGCAGGGGGCGATCAACCTGACCACCATCGACTGGGAACATGCCGAGAGTGATGTCCAGCGCATCCTCGATTCGGCGACGGGCTCTTTCTACGATGATTTCGAACAGCGTGCCGCGCCGTTCGTCGACGTCGTCAAGCAGGCACAGTCGAAATCGGTGGGTTCGGTCACCGAGGCCGGGCTGGAGTCCGACACCGATACCGAGGCGCGCGTGCTGGTCGCGGTGACCGTGCAGACCTCCAATGCCGGTGCTGCCGAACAACAACCCCGACTGTGGCGGATGCGCGTGACCGTGCAGGACGTCGGCGATGACCAGGTGAAGGTGTCCAACGTGGAGTTCGTGCCGTGACCGAGAACAAACCCGAATCCGACACTCCGGACGTCGAGTCCACGGCCGTCGAACTCGATGAGACCGTCGAGTCGCCCGAGAGCACGGAAAGCACCGAAAGCACGGAAAACACCGAGGCCGCGGTCGCATCCACCGGTGAATCCGCCGCGCAGGGAACGCGGTGGGGACGTGTGCTCGCCTACGGCATCCTGCCCGGACTGGCGCTGATCCTCGGTCTGGTCGCGGGATTCCTTAAGTGGCAGGACAATTCGGTACGCGACGGTGATCTCGCCCGGATCGAATCGGTCCAGGTGGCCAAGGACAGCACCGTCGCGCTGCTGTCGTACCAGCCCGACACCGTCGAACAGCAACTGACCGATGCCCGCTCCCTGCTGACCGGCGATTTCGCCCAGGCCTACACCGACCTGACCACCGACGTGGTCATCCCCGGTGCCAAGGAGAAGCAGATCTCGGCGGTGGCGACGGTGCCCGCGGCCGCCTCGGTGTCGGCGGATCCGAACAAGGCAGTGGTGATCGTCTTCGTCAACCAGACCGTCGTCGTCGGAGGTGACGCCCCCACCGACACCGCCTCCAGCGTGCGGGTGACCATGGAGAAGCACGGCGATCGCTGGCTCATCTCCGGTTTCGACCCGGTCTAGCCACGTGGCAGCGGGCACCCTGGAGATCGTCACCGACGATGTCACGCTGCGCGCGCTGACCTGGGGCGACTGGACCGACGCGACCGCCCCGGTCGCGGTCTGCCTGCACGGTTTCCCCGATACCGCCAACGGGTGGCGCGAGGTGGCGCCGCGGTTGGCCGACGCGGGTTGGCGGGTGGTCGCCCCGTTCATGCGCGGATACGCACCGTCCTCGCTGTCGGCACTGGACAGTTATCACGTCGGCGCGTTGATGGATGACGCGCTGCGGGTACTCGACGCCGCCGGACCGACCGGTCGCGATGTCATCATCGGCCACGACTGGGGTGCGATGGCGGCCACCGGTTTGGCAGCCATGCCGAACAGTCCGTTCGTGAAGGCGACCATCATGTCGGTACCGCCGTCGGCGGCGTTCCGGTCGCGCACCGGTCTCGCCGATGCCGGCCGGCTGATGGCGCGCCTACCCCGGCAGCTGCGCCGCAGCTGGTACATCCTGTTCTTCCAATTGCCTTGGCTGCCTGAGCGGGTCGCCGAGCGGGTGGTCCCGCGATTGTGGCGGGACTGGTCTCCGGGATACGACGGTACCGACGATGTCGGCCAGGTGCTGCAGGCCATCGGCGCGCCGGCCAACTGGCGGGCGGCGCTGGGTTACTACCGCGCGATGGTGCGCAACTCGAGGCCCCCGGCCCGCTATGCCGAACTACAGCGGCACTGGTTACAGGCACCGGTGCTGCCGACGTTGTATCTGCACGGCAGCGATGACGGTTGTGCCTCAGCCGATTACACCGAGTGGGTGCGTCGGGTGTTGCCGACGGGCAGCTCCGCGCGGGTGGTCGAGGGCGGCGGGCATTTTCTGCAGCTCGACCAGCCCGACGCCACCGCGCACCACATTCTGGAGTTCATCGGAAGTGTCCACCGATAGGTTGACCGCGGTCGACGCCCAGATGTTCTGGATGTCGGCCAAGATCCCCAACGACACGTTCCTGCTCTACGCCTTCGACGGTGTGCCCGATGACCTTGACACGGCCGTCGACGAGTTGATCGCCAACGCGCGCGCCTCCGTCGATCTGTCGCGCCGTGTGCACGACGAATCTCGGCTGCAGTACCCGCAATGGGTTCCTGCCGAGGTAAATCGGGACCGGTTGACCACTTATCCACCCGGCGATTGGGCCGCCTGCCTTTCGGCCGTGGTGGCTTTGGTCGACCATCAACTCGATGCGCGGGTGATGCCCTGGCGCATCCACCTTTTCATCGATATCACCGATGTCCCAGGTGTCACAGGACCGGCAACCGTTGCGGTACTGCAGATCACCCACGCCCTCGGCGGTGGCGGGCGGACCTGCGCACCCGCGGCGGTGATGTTCGGCAGGCGCGCCGTCGTGGAATCGATCCGACCCAGGTATGGTCACCCGGCGCTGCTGGTGTGGCGCAGCATCGAGGCGGCCAAGGCGCACCGAGAGTTGCTGCGCGACACCGAGGCTGGGCGCGTACCGGCCCCGGCGCCGCCGAGGCCCCCGCTGCGCACCAACGCCACTCCGGCCGGCCTGCGCAGCATGCGCACACTGGTGTTCGACCGCGCCGAGCTCGCCGGTGCGACGGTGACCGTCGCCGCGCTGTCGGCCATCTCGGCGGCGCTGGACGATCACTTGTCCGCGCTCGGGGAGGACACATCCAGGCTCGGCGCCGAGGTCACGATGACCAAACCGGGCCCGCGCCGTGCCTACAACCATTTCGGCACGGTCGGCGTCGGCCTGCATCCCGATCTTGCTGTGCCCCAACGCCGTGCGGCGATTGCCGGCGAACTCGCCGACCGTCGCGCCCGTGCCGCGCATCCGGCGATGCGTGCCTCCGATCGTGCCTTCGCGGCCACCCCGGCGCCGCTGCTGCGATGGGGTGTGAGCCAGTTCGATCCGGCGGTGCGGGCGGCGGCGGTGACCGGGAACACCGTGGTCTCCAGTGTCAATTGTGGCCCCGCGGATTTCGCCTTCGGCGGGAGGCCGGTGCGGCTGGCGGCGGCGTTCCCGGGGCTGTCACCGATGGTCGGGCTGACCCACTGTGTGACCGGTGTCGGCGACACCATCGCGATCAGTGTGTTCGCCGCCGAGTCGGCGGTCGGTGACGTCGACGAATACCTGGAGCGGCTGGGATCCGCTTTCTCGTAGATTTGTGGAGGCGCACCCGCACTGAGGGCGGCTGCGGCTCCTCAGATCACGGCGGTGGCGGTCAGTTCGATCAGCTGTGCGGGGTGGATGAACCCGGCCGCGCCGATCCAGGTGCTGGTGGGACGGTGTTCCCCGACCCAATCACGCAGTATGGGAAGACAACCCGACAGCGCAGTCAGGTCGCGGGCATAGATGGTCCAGGCGACCAGCCGGGTCCGGTCGGTGCCCGCGGCGATGAGTGAGCGATCGAGCACGTCGAGCACGAAACGCAACTGCACGTCGAGATCCGGACTGACCACGTCGAATTCGGGCGTCAGCGGTGCGATACCGGACACATACACCGTGCCACCGGCGACGACGGTCTGCGAGATGCCGAGTTCGGCGAACGACTGCGGGCTCAGGTAGCCGATTTCCGGTGACGCCCGCACGATATCGGTCATCGGGCACTCCGCAGGCCCCGGATGCCGATGTCGAGAGCGGCCTCCAGGTAGCCGATATCGCCGGTGGCCATCAGGATTCCGACACCACCCTGCACCCCGGCCAGCAATGCCGCGGCTGCTTGTTCGGCGTCCACGCTCACGTCGACCTTGTCCTGGCTCTGCATCGCGCGGATACCCGCGGTGATCTCGTCGTGCCAGCGCCGCATCAACGACTCGGTGACCGCCTGTGCTCCCGGTGTACTGCGCCCGATCTCGGACATCAGGGTGCTCAGTGGACAACTCGGGCCCTGGCGGCGGTAGCGGTCCACCACGGTGTCGCGCCAGCGCTGCCAGGCCGCCCAGGAGGTCAACGCACCCAGGTGGGGTTGTTGGTCGGCGAGCACCTGTTCGGCCTCGTGGCGGGCCACCTCCAACAGCAGTTGCTCCTTGCCGCCGGGGAAGTAGTGGAACAGTTGGCTCTTCGATGTCGCGGTGCGACCCATGATGTCGTCGAGGGTGGTCAGCACCACCCCGCGATCCCGGATCTCGGCGGCCGCACCCTCGATGATGCGCTGCCGGGTGGCGGCTCCCTTGCGGGTCAGATTTTGGACTTGCAGGTCCATTTTCATCGGCCTACACATGGACTCATGAGTCCGAACACTACGCTTTTCGCCGGTCGCACAGCATTGATCACCGGCTCCACCGCCGGTCTCGGGGTGGCCATCGCCCGCGCGTTTGCCGCGGCGGGCGCGGATGTCATCGTCACCGGTCGCAATGCGCAGCGCGGTGCCTCCGTCGTTGCCGATATCGGCGCGCGCGGGGGTCGGGCGAGCTTCGTCGCGGCCGATCTGGCGGCAGGCGAGGGCGCGGTGCGGGACATGGTCACCGCTGCGGGGGAGGTCGACATCCTGGTCAACAATGCCGGGATCTGGTCCACACCCGAGCCGACCGAACGGATCTCGGAGGCCACCCTGCTGGAGTCCTATCGGGCCAATGTCATCGCCCCGTTCCTGCTGACCGGCGCGCTGGCACCGGGGATGGTCCGGCGCGGCCACGGTGCGATCGTCAACATCGGATCCATCACCGGGTTGATCGGTGGTGACAAGTCGGCGCTGTACAACTCGACCAAGGCCGCCGTGCATTCGCTGACCAAATCGTGTGCGGCCGAGTACGGACCCGTGGGGGTGCGCGTCAATGCCGTCGCGCCGGGCCCGATCGCCACCGAACGTGCTGCCGAGTCCGCCGACCACGTTGCGCCCGTGCTCGCACGTATCCCGTCCCGACGGATGAGTACCCCGGACGAAGTCGCCGCGGCGGTGCTGTTCCTGGCCTCCGACGAGGCCGCCAACATCCACGGCGCGGTGCTCAGTGTGGACGGGGGATGGGCAGCAACGTGACAGATGGCCTACATTTTGTCACGTGGCTTCCGATACAGCGCTCCTCGTCCTGCGGGTCGTCCTCGGCCTGACCATGGCCGCCCACGGCTATAACAAGTTCTTCGGCGGCGGCCGGATCCCGGGTACCGCCGGCTGGTTCGACAGCATCGGCATGAAACCGGGCCTGTTCCACGCCCGGGTGGCCGCAACAACCGAACTCGCCGCGGGCATCGGTCTTGCGCTGGGCCTGTTGACCCCGATCCCGGCGGCCGGGTTTGTCGCGCTGATGCTCGTCGCGGCCTGGACCGTGCACCGGCACAACGGCTTCTTCATCGTCAAAGAAGGTTGGGAGTACAACCTGGTGCTCGCGGTCGCCGCAGTGGCCATCGCCGGCATCGGACCCGGACGCTACAGCCTCGACCATCTGTTGTTCCCGGGAGTCGGCTGGTTGTCGGGCTGGGGTGGCCTGGCCATCGCGGCCGGGCTCGGGTTGGCCGGCGGCATCGGCCAACTGGTCATCTTCTTCCGCCCGCCGAGCCCCACCTCTCGGTGATTTCGGTGAGGATGCGGGCGGTGACCGCACGTATCCTCACCGAAATCACGAGGGGGGTCAGCGCAGCAGCCGCAACCGCTGCTGCGCCAGCCCGATGGTGATCCGCTGACCCCAGGACAGGGTCAGCGCGTCGGACTCCACCCCGTCGCCGAATGCGACCAGCCGATCGGACTCGACACGCAGGCTCATTGCCGCACCCGTCAACTCACCCTCGACCAGTGCCGTCCCCGTCGCGGGTGATGGCCATGCCTCGCGGACGAACCACGCCAGCCGCGCTTCTTCGGGATCGGGCAGCCGAACACTGCGCGCCTGCTGCTGCCAGATCGAGCGGCACCACCCGGTTGCGCCCGTTCCGGTGGAGACGATCACCCCCGAGGATGCCTGCTGCTCGACCCGACCGTCGGGCAACCCCAGGCTGTATCGGGCGGTCTGGTGGCTCGCATGCCCGACGAAGATCTCATTGAGTGCGGTCAACTGCTGACCGTCGTCGGTTCGTGCGGCAACCATGGCCCGGAACTCGGCGTCGGCGTCGGCGTGCACCGCCGCCCGCAACAACCCGGCCACGGCAGCGGGCGGGTGGTGCACCAGCACGCCCGCGTTGCGGTCGGGATCGGGGTTTATCCCGATGACGGGTTGTCCGAGCAGGTATTTCGCGATGTTGGCCACCAGCCCGTCCTGCCCGACGACGATCACCACGTCCTCGGGCTCGAACAGGAACCGGGACAGGTCCGCACGCTCGACCCGGCCCCGACGCCAATCCGTGGGCACCGCGGCGTCGACCGTGGTCAAGGCCTGCTGAACCAGCCGGTGCCGCTGCTCCAGCTCGGCGATGTCCTGGCCGCGGCTGCTGAGGAAGTAGGCCGCCTGCCCGTGCGTGCCGTGCCGGGCCAGCGCGTCGTCGAGTTCGGTGCGGCGGTGGACGATGACGGCCCGCGGGGGCAATGTCATGGCTCGACTCCTGCTCGTTCCGGTCCTCGCTCGTGCCTCGCTGCGATCCTCGCTCGCCTTCGTCTCGCGGTGCTCATGACGTCGCCCCCAGTCTCGCCAGCACCGGCGCCAGCAGATCCGGTGTCAACACCAGGTGCTCCACCTTGGGCAGATTCGCCGCCAACTCCTTGACGGCCAATCCGATCAGCGTCGCCTCGTCCAGGTCGCGGTAGGCCGCCAGCCGCGCGGCCTCGGCATCGGCTTCCGCCGCGCCGACCAACCGCGCGGCCTGTGCCTGCGCTTCGGCCAGCGCTACCTCGCGTCGCGCCTTGGCCTCGGTGGCGATGGCGTCGGCGGCCCAGGACTCCTGGGTCTTCAGCCGGTCATTGGCACCGTTCTGAGCCACCAACTCCTCTTCGCGACGGGCGAGTTCGATCTTGGTCTGCAACTCGTTCTCACCGATGGCGCGCTCGCGTTCCACGGCCAGCGCGCGCCGCTCGAAGGTCGCCTTGTCGGCATCCTGCTGCACCTTTTCGCGCGTCGGCGTCTGCAGGGCACGCTCGACCTCGGGTTCGGGCCGGATGGCCACCACCCGAACGCCGATCACGGCGATGCCGGTTTCGGCCAGGCGCGGATCGGCGGTGAGCCCGCCGCTCATCCGCTCCCGGACCGCGGTGATCCCGTCTACCAGTGCATCGGTCAGCGCGGTGCGTGCCAGCAGATCCAACGCGTGCTGCTGTGCCGATTCGGTCAACAGGCCGGCCACCTGCTCCAGCGGTGCCGCTCGCCACGCTCCGGTGTCGACGTCGATGGCGAAATCGATACGGGCGGCGGCCAATGCGGGATCGACGATGCGGTACGTGACCGTCGCCTGCACGGTGACGTCCTGGAAATCGGCGGTGCGGGCATGGAAGAACAACGGCAGTTCGCGGTCGTCCAATGGAATCTCCGACAGGGCCGCGGTGAGCGGGCGGAACCAGAACGCCAATCCGGCCCCGTCGTGGTTGACCTTCCCGGACCGCAGTGCGCGGATGTGTGCGGTCGGTGCCACCCGCAGGTGACGGATCAGTGGGTATCGGGTGATCACGGCCATCGGGCCACCTCCTCGTTGATTATCGTCATTTCGACGATAAGCCCGGACGTCGCTTTTCGTCAAGATGACGATTACGCTGCAGGAGTGTCCTACGACTCCGGTGACCATCCGCCGGTCGCCGTCGCCGTCGATCTGGTGACGCTGACCATCCGTTCCGACGAACTGTGTGCGCTGATGGTGCGCCGGGGAGTGGAGCCGTACCGTGATCGCTGGGCGTTGCCCGGCGGTTTCGTGCGCCCCGACGAGGATCTCGATGCGGCCGCCGCACGCGAGCTGGCCGAGGAGACCGGCCTGACGACCGACCGGCTGCACCTGGAGCAGCTCGGTAGTTACGGTGCGCCGCAACGTGACCCGCGGATGCGGGTGGTTTCCGTCGCCTACCTCGGGTTGGCGCCCGATCTGCCGCTGCCCACCGCCGGCGGTGATGCCGACGGCGCCCAGTGGCTACCGGTGGCCGGACTGGACGGCCTGGCGTTCGACCACGATCGGATCCTGGCCGACGGGGTCGAACGGGCAAGGGCCAAACTGGAATACACGCCGCTGGCCGCCACGTTCTGTGCTGCCGAATTCACCGTCGCCGAACTGCGTCGTGTCTATGAGATCGTCTGGGGGACAACGCTGGACAGTCGGAACTTTCATCGCAAGGTGACCGGGGCCGAGGGATTTCTGGTGCCCACGGGCCGTACCACCGGACGCGATGGCGGCAGGCCGGCTCAGCTGTACCGGCGGGGAGACCTGCAGCTGTTGCACCCGCCGATGATGCGCGCCGGGTGAGATCGCGGAAGTGCTGGCGGTCACACTAGAACACGTTCTAATCTGACCGGCATGGGATTCCTGAAGCAGAACACTCCGGTGATCGACTTCGAGGAGTGGAGCAAGGGCACCCGCGCCGAACGGATCATCCCGATGGCGCGGCACTGGGCCGAGGTCGGCTTCGGCACACCGGTGGCCCTGCACCTCTTCTACGTCGTGAAGATCCTCGCCTACATCCTGGTGGCCTGGGTCCTGGTGCTGTCCACGACCGATGGCCTCGGCGGCTTCACCGATGTCAGGTCCTGGTACGCCGAGCCGATCCTGTACCAGAAGGTCGTCTTCTACACGATGCTCTTCGAGGTCGTCGGCTTCGGCTGCGGGTTCGGGCCACTGAACAACCGCTTCTTCCCGCCGATGGGATCGATCCTGTATTGGTTGCGGCCCGGCACCATTCGCCTGCCACCGTGGCCCAACCGCATCCCGCTGACCCGCGGTGACGGCCGCGCCGTGCTCGACGTGGTGCTCTACGCGGCGCTGCTGGTGGTGCTCGTCATCGCGCTGTTCTCACAAGGGACCGGCCCCATTCCGGAACTGGGCACCGAGGTCGGGGTGCTGCCGGTCTGGCAGACAGCGACGATCCTCGGCCTGCTGGCGCTGGCCGGGCTGCGCGACAAGGTGATCTTCCTGGCCGCCCGCGGCGAGGTGTACGGATCGCTGGCGTTCTGCTTCCTGTTCAGCGGCGCCGACATCATCATCGCCGCGAAGCTGGTGTGCCTGGTCATCTGGCTGGGGGCCGCCACCTCGAAGCTCAACAAACACTTCCCGTTCGTCATCTCCACGATGATGAGCAACAACCCGATCTTCCGCTCGCCGGCGATCAAGCGGAAGTTCTTCGAGCACTTCCCCGACGACCTGCGGCCCGGCTGGCGCTCCCGGTTCATCGGACACTTCTCCACCGCCGTCGAGGGACTGGTGCCGCTGGTGCTGTTCTTCAGCCACGGTGGCGTGGCCGGGGCGGTCGCCGCGGCGATCATGCTCATCTTCCATTTCGGCATCCTGAGTTCCATCCCGATGGGTGTGCCGTTGGAGTGGAACGTCTTCATGATGTTCAGCGTGCTGACGCTGTTCGTCGGGCAGGCGCCGATCGGGCTCGGCGACCTGAACAGCCCGTGGCCGCTGCTGCTGTTCGCCGTCGTCGCGGGCACCGTCGTGCTGGGAAATCTGTTCCCGCGCAAGGTGTCCTTCCTGCCCGGCATGCGTTACTACGCCGGGAACTGGGACACCTCGCTGTGGTGCATCAAACCGTCGGCCGATGCGAAGATCGCCGCGGGCATCGTCGCGATCGCGAGCATGCCTGCAGCCCAGCTGGAGAAGTTCTACGGCAGCAAGGAGGCCGCGCAGATCCCGATGTACATGGGATACGCGTTCCGCTCCTTCAACACCCACGGACGTGCCCTGTTCACCCTGGCCCACCGGGCGATGGCCGGGCACAACGAGGACGACTACACGCTGACCGACGGCGAGCGGATCGTGTCCACCGCCATCGGGTGGAACTTCGGCGACGGCCACATGAGCAACGAGCAGTTGGTCGCCGCCCTGCAGGCGCGCTGTCATTTCGAGCCCGGCGAGGTGCGCATCGTCATGCTCGACGCGCAGCCGATTCATCGCCAGACCCAGCAGTACCGGCTGGTGGACGCCGCGACCGGAGAGTTCGAACGCGGCTACGTCAAGGTCGCCGATATGGTGACCCGTCAGCCGTGGGATGACACGGTGCCGGTCTACGACGTCGTCAGCCCACCGACTCTGCGTCAGGGGCGCGAGAGTGCGAGTGGCTGAGGCTCTCGCCGCAGAGTCAACGGGAAGAGCTATCCCATGACATCGCGGACCTTGACGGTCTCCATGCCCTTGAGCAGTAGTTCGCGGGCGGTGTCGAGATGTTTGCGCCAGTGCGCCTCGGCGGCCCCGCCGTCACCCGAACGCATCAACGTCATCAGCCGCTTGTAGGACCGCATCAGCATCTCGAAGTCCGACTTGGACAGCGGGCGATTCTCCTTCATGGCGAAGGCGGTGTGCCGCACCGTGATCTCGTGCAGCATCCCGGCCATGATCGTCAGCGTCGCGTTGCCCGACAACTCCACCATGCGCTGGTGGAAATCGCCCGTCGTCTCCGCCATGCGGCCCGTCTCGCGTCCGGACGGGACATACTCGGCGATCATCGTGTCGAGTTCGTCGAAGGCCGCCGTGTTCCCCGATTCGGTGAGCAGTCGCACCGCCATCGGCTCGATGCCGGCGCGCGCGGTCATCACATCGGCGATGGTGGCCCCGGACAGCTCCAGGAGCAGACCCACCGGGCGAGCGACGATCTCGGGGCCGGGCACCCGCACCCGGGCGCCGGTGCGCGAACCGCGGCGCACCTCGACGAGCCGCTCGGACTCCAGCACCCGCACGGCCTCGCGCAACGTGGGGCGGCTGACCCCGAAATGCGCCATCAGTTCGGCCTCGTTGGGCAGGAAGTCGCCCTCCTTGAGCTGGCCGTCGACCACCATGCGCCGCAGGGTGCCCGCGACCAGTTCGGCGGTCTTCGGACTCCGGATGGGCGCACCGGCCACCGAGGGAACGGCATCGCGGCCGATCATCGGTGAAAGCGGGGTGCTGCCTGCCACGGTGGGCTCCTCTGGGCTAACGTGCGTCGTAGGTGTTCAACTCAGTAAACCATGTCGGCGCATGCGCGGCCGGTATCCGAGTTCACCGGTCGTCTACCAACCAGTAGGTTGACCTAGTAAACCTTCTGCTCTACCTTCACCTATATATAGCGCCTACAACCTTCGAAGGAGAAGCTCATGGCTGAAGCGGTCATTGTCGAAGCGGTTCGGTCACCAGTCGGGAAGCGCAACGGCGCCCTGTCCGGTGTGCACGCCGCCGACCTGTCGGCGCAGGTGCTCAACGGTCTGGTCGAGCGCGCCGGCGTGGACCCCGCCCTGGTCGACGATGTCATCTGGGGCTGCGTCATGCAGGCCGGTGAACAGGCCCTCGACATCGCGCGCACCGCGGTGCTCTCCGCAGGTTGGCCCGAGACCGTTCCCGGTGTGACCGTGGACCGCCAGTGCGGTTCCAGCCAGCAGTCGCTGCACTTCGCCGTCGCCGGCGTCATCGCCGGACATTACGACGTCGTGGTCGCGGGCGGCGTGGAGTCGATGTCGCGCACCCCGATGGGTTCCTCGCTGGCCAACGGCGGGCACCCCTACCCCGACGCGTTCCGCGCACGCTACGACCAGACCCCCAACCAGGGTGTCGGTGCCGAGATGATCGCCGAACAGTGGGGTTTCTCGCGCACCCAGCTCGACGAGTTCTCGCTGAGCTCGCATGAGAAGGCCGCCGCTGCACAGGATTCCGGTGCCTTCAAGGACCAGATCGTCGGTATCAAGACCAAGGACGCCGATGGCAATGACACCGTCGTCCTCGAAGATGGCGGCATCCGCCGCGGCGGCACCGTCGAGTCGATGGCCAAGATCAAGCCGGCCTTCCGCGAGGACGGCGTGATCCACGCCGGTAACTCCAGCCAGATCTCCGACGGCTCGGCCGCGCTGCTGATCATGTCGGCGGACAAGGCCAAGGACCTCGGTCTCAAGCCCATCGCCAAGGTGCACACCGCGGTGCTGGCCGGGGCCGACCCGGTCATCATGCTGACCGCGCCCATCCCGGCCACCCAGAAGGCGCTGGCCAAGTCGGGTCTGAGTGTCGATCAGATCGGTGCGTTCGAGGTCAACGAGGCGTTCGCGCCGGTGCCCATGGCGTGGTTGAAGGATATCGGCGCCGACGAGAGCAGGCTCAACCCCAACGGCGGCGCCATCGCGCTGGGCCATCCGCTCGGCGGTTCCGGTGCCCGCATCCTGACCACCCTGCTTTATCACATGCGGGACAACAACATCCAGTACGGCCTGCAGACCATGTGCGAGGGTGGCGGCCAGGCCAACGCGACCATCCTGGAGCTGTTGTGAGCGACGAGCAGCCGGGCAGCGCCCCGGGGGCGCTGACAGAACGTCGCGGTAACGTCCTGATCATCACGATCAACCGGCCCGACGCCCGCAACGCGGTCAACGCGTCGGTGTCGACCGCGGTTGGCGACGCCCTGCAGGCGGCCCAGGACGACCCGGATGTGCGGGCCATCGTGCTGACCGGCTCGGGGGACAAGTCCTTCTGCGCCGGAGCAGACCTCAAGGCGATCTCGCGCGGGGAGAACCTCTTTCACCCTGAGCACCCGGAGTGGGGCTTCGCAGGCTACGTGCGGCACTTCGTCGACAAGCCGACGATCGCGGCGGTCAACGGCACCGCCCTCGGCGGCGGCACCGAACTGGCTCTGGCCAGTGATCTGGTCGTTGCCGAGGAGCGCGCGAAATTCGGTCTGCCCGAGGTGAAGCGCGGTCTGATCGCCGGTGCGGGCGGGGTCTTCCGCATCGTGCAGCAGTTGCCGCAGAAGTTGGCACTTGAGCTGGTGTTCACCGGCGAGCCGCTGTCCTCGGCCGACGCGCTCAAATGGGGTCTGATCAACAAGGTCGTCCCCGACGGCACCGTCGTCGACGCGGCACTGGAACTGGCCGAACGCATCGCGGTCAACGCACCGTTGGCGGTTCGGGCAAGCAAGCGTGTGTCCTACGGGGCCGTCGACGGCATCGTCGCCGCCGACGAGCCGTTCTGGAAGCAGACGTTCGGTGAGTTCGCGACGTTGCTGAAGACCGAGGACGCCATGGAGGGACCGCTGGCCTTCGCGCAGAAGCGCGAGCCCGTCTGGAAGGCGAAGTAAGCAGTGAAGAGACTGGTTTTCGAAACCGAGCACGAGCAACTCCGGGAAACCGCCAAGCAGTTCCTGGAGAAGGAGTGTCTGCCCAACGTGGAGAAGTGGGAGGCCAATCGTCTGGTCGACCGCGAAGCCTATGTTGCCGCAGGCAATTACGGCCTCATCGGGTTCAACATGCCCGAGGAGTACGGCGGCGGGGGAGTCGACGATTTCCGCTTCAACGCGGTGATCGTCGAGGAATTCGCCAAGTTCGGACTGGCCTGCCCGGGCATCAGCCTGCAGAACGACATCGTCGGCCCGTACTTCAAGAACCTGGCCACCAAGGAGCAGCTGGACCGCTGGATGCCCGGCTTCGCCAGCGGTGAGTTGATCGGCGCCATCGCCATGAGCGAGCCCGGCGCCGGCAGCGATCTCGCCGGTATCCGCACCACCGCGGTGCGCGACGGTGACGACTGGATCATCAACGGCTCCAAGACCTTCATCTCGGCCGGTATCAACTCCGACCTGGTGGTCGTGGTGGCTCGAACCGATCCCGAAGCCGGCCACAAGGGCTTCTCGCTGCTGGTCGTCGAGCGCGACATGGAGGGCTTCACCCGCGGCCGCAAGCTGGACAAGATGGGACAGCACGCCGCCGATACCGCCGAGCTGAACTTCGAGGACGTTCGCGTCCCCGCAGCGAACCTGCTCGGTAAGGAGGGCAGGGGTTTCTACCACCTGATGGAGAACCTGCCGTCCGAGCGGCTGTCGATCGCCATCGCCGGCGTCGCCGGAGCGCGCGCCACCTTCGACGAGACGCTGCAGTACGTCAAGGACCGCAAGGCTTTCGGGCAGCCGATCGGCAGCTTCCAGAACAGCCGCTTCGTGATGGCCGAGCTGGAGACCGAACTCGACATCGCCGAGCAGTATGTGGATCGCTGCCTGCAGGCCGTCGTCGACGGTGAGCTGACGGCGGTGGAAGCCGCCAAGGCCAAGTGGTGGTGCACCGAGCTGGGCAAGAAGGTCGTCGACCAGTGCCTGCAGCTACACGGTGGCTACGGCTACATGAACGAGTACCGGGTGGCCAAGGATTATGTCGATGTGCGCATCCAGACGATCTACGGTGGCACCACCGAGATCATGAAGGAGATCATCGGCCGAGACCTGGGTCTGTAGAGCCGACAACGAGAACGGCGCCCACTCCTCAGGGAGAGGGCGCCGTTTTTCGTGTTTGCGGCTACCTGGCTTCAGTCACTGGGCGGCGGCCGGTGCGGCCACTGAAGCCGGGTGGTTCCGACGGCGCTTTTCCCTACTTGGCGTCAGCCGCACGATCGGGAAGGGCCGAGCGACTGCGCGCACGCAGAAACGGCGCCCGACTTTTCAGTGGGCGCCGTTCCGACGGAGAAGGGAGGACCTATCCGGCTGCGGTCTGGGTCACCGTGACGGTCACCGGGGTCTCGGCGGCACCGGAGGTCGGCGTCGCCGAGGTGGTGGTCTCGGCGGCCGAGCTGCTCGTCGTGGTGGTCGCGCTGCTCGACGTGGTGGTCGGCGTGACGCTCGCCGGAGCAGTGTTCGGGTCCAGCACGGTGTCGATGATGTACACCCGCATGTGGTCGGCGCCGATCCCGCCGCAAGTGACCTTGGCCTGCTCGTTGACGGTCAGGTTGTTCTCGTCGCCCTTGACGGTCACCGGCTTGCCCTGCTGGGTGTAGATGATGCCCTCGATGTCGTTGGGGGTCAGGATGCCCAGCGCCATGTGGTAGTAGACGGTGGCGGTCGCGGCGACCGGGTCGGTCTTGAGCGTCTCGAGCTGCTCGGGGGTGAGCTTGGCGAAGGCCTCATTGCTGGGCGCGAACACGATGTAGGGGCCGTTGTCGAGCACGGCGGCCACATTCACGGCCGGGTTCAACTGCCCGGAGACCAGCTCGCTGAAGGTCGAGATCTCCGGGATGCTCGCCAGCGCGGTCGAGGACTGCGCCTTGGACAGCACGGCCAGCGATCCGGGGCCGGACGCCACGGATTTGACGGCCTCACAGCCCGATCCCTTGGGCTCCGGGATCACCATGTTCGGGGTCGTGGGTTCTTCGGCCTGCGCCGTGACCGCGGTTCCCGCGAAGACGATGGCCGCCGATGCGACGGCGACGCCGAAGAGCTTTCCGGTGCGAGCGTGCACGTATTTTCCTCCGCTCAAGACAGGGTGTCTGTGTCCCTGGGTTGGTCGGCGCGCAGCAGCGGAAACTCTGAGATCTCCAGCGTTGCCCACCGTCAGCTAACTGATGTTGACGAGCCATGGCGTCCCCGCAGCGCCGGTTGAATCGTATGCGGCGGCCCCGGTGAGGCCAAATGCGGAGCCGTCAGCCTGCCGGGCGGCGCACCGCTGCGCACAGCAGTGCCGCGATCAGACACAACCCGGCAGCAAGGTAAAACGCCAGGTCATACTGGCCCTGGAGATCACGGATCCAGCCGGCACCGGCCGCGGCGGCGGCCGCCCCGAGCTGATGCGCGGCGAACACCCAGCCGAACACGATCGGCGCGCGGGCGCCGAAGAATTCCCGGCACAGCACGATCGTCGGTGGCACGGTCGCCACCCAGTCCAGACCGTAGAAGATGACGAAAACCCAGGTGCTCGGTTCGGCGTGCGGTGACAGCAGCGACGGCAGCAACACCAGCGACAGACCCCGCCCCGCGTAGTAGACACACAACAGGATGCGCGGGTCGACGCGGTCGGTCAGCCAGCCCGAGAAGATGGTCCCGACCACGTCGAGCACGCCTATGGTCGCCAGCAATCCCGCGGCCAGGGTTGTCGGCATTCCGTGGTCGTGGGCGGCCGGGATGAAGTGTGTGCCGATCAGTCCGTTGGTGGTCATGCCGCAGATGGCGAAGCTGGCGGCCAGCAGCCAGAACGGCCGGGAACGCAGCCCGATGCGCAAGCCCTCGAATGCGGCGCCGAACGAACCGTTCGGCACGCTGGCGGGCTCGTCGGAGGTCGCGCCGTAGGCGGTCAGTCCGACGTCCTGCGGACGGTTGCGCATGAACACCGCCACCAGCGGGACCACCGCCACCGCCGCTCCCGCGACGATCAGTGCCGCCCAGCGCCAGCCGTGCGTCGTGGTCACCTGGGCCACCACGGGGAGGAAGATGAGCTGCCCGGTGGCGCTCGCGGCGGTCAACACCCCGGTGACCAGACCCCGGCGCGCCTCGAACCACCGGGTGGCGACGGTGGCCACGAAGCCCATGGAGATGGCGCCGGTGCCGATTCCGACCAGTACGCCCCACAGCAGCACCAGTTGCCAGCCGGTGGTCATCACGGTGCTCAGCGCCGATCCGGCCGCGATCAGCGCCAGCGCGCCGGCCAGCACCGGGCGCACGCCGAGTCTGTCCATCAGTGCGGCCGCGAACGGCGCGGTGACGCCGAACAGCGTCATGTTGACCGACATCGCCAGCCCGATGGTCCCGTGGCTCCAGCCGAACTCCTCGTGCAGCGGCACCATGAACACGCCGGGGACCGACCGGAACGCGGCGGCGCCCAGCAGTGCGACGAAGCTGACGCCGGCGACCACCCAGGCCCAGTGCACCCGACCGGGGGCGCGCAGAACTGTCATGCCATGACTGTCACCGAAGGGAGTGCCGTCCACCAGTGGCATAAATGACAGCACTCGTCAAAAACGTGCCAAACTGGATCGCATGCACCGCGTCGCTGTACTGCTGTTGCCGCCGGTGGTGGGCTTCGACGCCACCATCGCCCCGACGCTGTTCGGCAGCGCCGCCGATATCAGCGGCGATCCGCTGTATGAGGTGATCACCTGCGCCGTCGCGCCGGGTGCGGTGCCCTCGACCAACGGGTTCGCCATCCTGCCCGCTGCCGGACCGGAGGCGTTGGCCGATGCCGACACCGTCGTGGTCCCCGGCACCCGCTATGCCCCGGCACGTGTCGAGGGCACCCTGGAACCCGCGGTGCGCGCAGCACTGGCCGGAATCCGCCCGGGTGCCAGGCTGGTGTCGATCTGCACCGGCGCGTTCGTCCTCGCTGCCGCGGGCGTACTGGACGGGCGGCCCGCCACCACGCACTGGCGGTATGCCGACGCGCTGCGCGCGCTGTACCCGGCCGTGCGATTGGACGAGAACGTGTTGTTCGTCGACGACGGCGACGTGCTCACCTCGGCCGGGCTGGCCGCCGGAATCGACCTGTGCCTACACATCATTCGGTCCGACCACGGTGTCCAGGTGGCCAACGATGTGGCGCGGCACTGCGTGGTGCCGCCGTGGCGGGAGGGTGGCCAGGCACAGTTCATCGATCGGCAGGTGCCGGTGTCCGATCACGCCTCGACGGCGGCGACCAGGCAGTGGGCGCTCGATCATCTGGACGAGCAGCTGACCGTCGAGCAATTGGCGGGGCACGCGCATATGAGCGCGCGCACCTTCAATCGCCGCTTCCGCGCGGAAACCGGTGAAGCACCGGCGAGTTGGATTCGCAACCGGCGCCTGGACCGCGCCAGGGAACTACTCGAATCGCAGGACCTGTCCATCGACGAGGTTGCTCGCCGCGCGGGGTTGGGCACGGGCGGAAACCTGCGTCACCATCTGCGCCGTGGCGTGGGGATGTCGCCGTCGAGTTACCGCAAGGTGTACCAGGGGAGCCGATCGCGGCCCGTTTACCATGACGGCCATGGCTGAACCGCTGATCATCCCCATCCAGGGCCGGGCCCCGCAGTTGCACGCCGAATCCTGGGTGGCCCCCAATGCCACCGTGATCGGGCAGGTCACCCTGGCCGCGAAGGCCAGTGTCTGGTACTCGGCGACCCTACGGGCCGAGTTCGAACCCATCGAGATCGGTTTCGGCTCCAACCTCCAGGACGGCGTCACCGCGCATGTCGACCCGGGCTTCCCGGTACGAGTCGGCTCCGGGGTGAGTGTCGGCCACAACGCGGTGTTGCACGGCTGCACCATCGAGGACGACTGCCTCATCGGTATGGGCGCCATCGTGCTGAACGGGGCCGTCATCGGCGCAGGCTCACTGGTCGGGGCCGGCGCGGTGGTGCCACAGGGCACGGTGGTGCCCCCGGGGTCCCTGGTGGCCGGTGTGCCCGGCAAGGTCCGGCGCGAGCTCAGTGATGAGGAAAAGGCCGGTAACCAGCTGAATGCGCAGGTCTACCAAGGTCTGATCGAGCTCCATCGCTAGCGGCGCTTAAGTTCTGCGCGGCCTGGGTACGTTGGGGCGTATGCGGATCTTGATGACCGGTGCGACGGGCTACATCGGCTCCCGACTGGTCGGCGAACTGCTCGAGGCGGGCCACCAGGTCGTGGTCACCAGTCGGAAACCCGAGCGGCTGCGCGATTACGGCTGGTTCGACGAGGTTTCGGTCGTCCAGCTGGACGCGCGTGAGAAGGACTCGGCGACAAAGGCATTCAGCGACGCCGAGCAGATCGACACGGTGTACTACCTGGTGCACGGCATCGGGGATCCCGGATTCCGGGAGGTCGACAATCGCGCCGCGGCCAACGTGGCGAAGGCCGCCAAGGCTGCCGGTGTGGGCCGCATCGTCTATCTCGGCGGATTCGTCCCGGGTGACGAGGAGCTCTCCGACCACCTGGCCGGTCGCGCCGAGGTCGCCGAGGCGCTGACCGAACCCGGCGGTGCGGAGCTGGTGTGGCTCGGCGCGGCATTGATCTTCGGCGCCGGGTCTACGTCATTCGAGATCCTGCGATATGTCGGCGATCGCTTTCCGGTCCTTCCGATCCCCAGCTGGATGCACAACCCGATAGATCCGATCTCCATCCGCGATGTCCTGCACTACCTGGTGGCCGCCGCCGATCCGGAGCGCGTTCCCGCCGGCTCGTATGACATCTACGGCCCGGAGCGAACCACCTATCGCGACCTGCTCGCCAGCTATGCCCGCCTGGCCGGCAACATCAGGGTCGAGATCCCGGTGGGCCCGGTGCCCACGGTTCTCGCCTCCAAGGTGTCAGCGCTGGCTTTACCCGTGCCGGGCAGCCTGACCGCGGACCTCACCGCATCCCTGGACTACCCGATGGTGGCCACCGACGCGGGACTGCGGGAGCGGGTCTCCGACCCCGACGGGGGTCTGCTCGGTGTCGACGAGTCGATCCGTCGTTCGCTGACCCGGCATCGGCGTCGCCCGGTCAACGATCTGGCCGACCCGCACCATCTGGCCGACACCGATCCGGATTGGGCCGGCGGCGATTCGGCCCGCATCCGAGAACTGTCACCGTCGATTGTGCGCCCCGCGCTGGGCGTCCTGGCCCCGCTGCCCGGTCCCGCGCGGGCGACGGTACGCACGGGTCTGGAGGTCCTCGCCGAGATCGCCGCCAAGGTGGATCCGAGGTGAGCCAGCGGTGACGAACCGGACGAAATGGACCGGAGAGCTTCGCCGGATCGCGGGCCGCAAGGCGCCGCCGTCGGACGAGTCGGCCGCCGTGGTCGGCCGGCGGAAGTTCGTCGTGGTCGCGGTGCTGCTGGTGGGTGCCGCGCTGCTCGGTTACTCGCTGAGCCGACCGCCCGGCGATGACACCTTCGTCTGGCTCACGCTCGCGTTGGCCGGGGTGTGGGCCGTCGGTGCGTATCTGTCCGGACCACTACACATGGGTCGGGTCGATTTTCGTGGCCGGATGCGTCGCCCCGTCATCACCGGAACGGCGATCGGACTCGGGCTCAGTGCGGTGTTCGTGGTCGGCGGGTTGGTGGCGCGCGAGATCCCCGGTGTCAACGACTACATCCGCGATGTGCTGGAGTACTCGAAGTCCGGGCCGCTGTATCTGATCGTCTTCATCACGGTGATCAACGGACTCGCCGAGGAGATGTTCTTCCGAGGGTCGCTGTACACGGCGCTGTTGCGGCACCGTCCGGTGCTCACCTCGACGGTGTTGTACGTGATCGCCACCGCGGCCACCACCGGCAATCCGATGCTCGGTTTCGCCGCGATCGTCCTCGGGACCGTCTGCGCGTTCCTGCGCCGCGCCACCGGCGGGGTGCTGGCCCCCATGCTGGTGCACTTCTTCTGGGGACTGGTGATGGTGCTGGCCCTGCCGCCCATCTTCGGGGTCTGAGCTCTCAGCTGTCGAGCGGGTGCTCGATCTCGTCGCGCGACATCTGGGCCATCAGATACGCAGCACCACCGAGCAGCACCGGGCCCACCCCGGCCGCCAGGAAGATGGTCTCGACGGCGATCACCTTGGACAGCGGGCCGACCAGCGCCATCGATACCGGCATGAACACCAGCGAGACGAAGAAGTCCAGGCTGGACACCCGGCCGAGCATCGACGGCGGTACCCGGCGTTGCAGGAGCGTGCCCCAAATGACCATCGCCGCACCGCTTGTCGCCCCGACGACGAAGGACGCCACCGCCATCCAGGCAAACGATGTGGTGTAACCGATGACGACGATCGGGATGTTTCCCACCGTCCAGGACGCCATCATCACCGTCAAATAGCGGCGGGGTAGCGTTCGCGAGGACACCGCGAGTGCGCCGATCGCGCTGCCGAGCCCGAAGGCGGCCAGCACGAAACCGAAGATGCGCTCGCCGTGCTCGAAACGCGCATTGGTGATGAACGGCAGCAGGACCTCGATCGGTCCCATGATCAACAGGATGAAACCGCTGGCGAACAACAGGGTCGCCAGCAGCCACGGTGTGCGCACCATGAAGCGGAATCCCTCGCGCAGATCGGCGAGGACGTGAGTCTTCTCCCGGGTGACCTCGCCGGGTTGTGTGACCGGACGGGTGGCGATCAGCAGGCACAGGCCGAGACCGAAGAGCGCCGCGCACACGACGGCACCGACGGTGGGGAAGGTGGCGCCGATCAACACGCCCGCGACCGCAGGGCCGATCGCCTGTTGCAGTGTCGGGCGCATGACGCCCTCGATCCCGTTGGCGGCCAGCAATTGTTCGGCCGGCAACAGCCGCGGCAGGATGGCACTGTAGGCCGGGAAGAAGAATGCCGCCCCGATGCCGAGCGCCGCGGCCGCGACGGCCATGTGCCACAGGGCAAGCTCGCCGAGCAGACCGAGCACGGCGACGGCAGTCACCGCGGTGGTGTTGACCGTCTCGACAACGATGATGATGGCGCGCTGGGGAAATCGGTCGGCAGCGATACCGCCGACCAGGACGAATGCCACCAGGCCGATGGCCAGGCAGCTGGCCACCAGGGACAGTGCCGCGGGGTCGTTGCTGATCGCGATGACCTGCAGGGCCATCACGACGGTCCACATGCCGGTGGCGAAGATCGAGCACGCCACGGCGGCGATCAGCAGCCGGTAATCGCGGATCTTGAAGGGTGCGAGTACGCGCCAACCGCGGGCGTCCACATGCGTACTCACGTGGTCGATGGTGACGCAGTGCCGGCGCTCAGTCCACTGATTTAACTGTCGCGGAAGGCGGGTTTCCTGCCTTGCTGGAAAGCCTTGGCGCCCTCCACGAAGTCGCCGGCGGCGAGCAGGGTCAACTGACCCTCCCGCTCGCGTTCGATTGCCGCCTCCAATTCGGTGAGCGTCGCCTCGTTGATGGCCTGCTTGGTCTTACGCAGCGCCACCGCGGGCCCGCCGGAAAGCGTGGCGATCACGCTGTTCACCGCCTCGTCGAGATCCTCGGGCGCGTGCACCGAGGTCACCAGGCCCCAGTCGTAGGCCTGTGTGGCGGTGATGCGTTCGGCGAGCAGCGCCATCCGCTGCGCGCGGATCCGGCCGACGGCCGCGGCCACCAGGGCCGAGGCGCCGCCGTCGGGCATCAGACCGATCTTGGTGAAGGCCAACATGAAGAACGCCTTCTCCGAGGCGAGGACGATGTCACAGGCGATGGCCAGCGAGACACCGACGCCTGCGGCGGGTCCCTGCACCACCGAGACCACCGGTTTGGGCAGTGCGACGATCGCACGCACCGCACGGTTGGCACCGTCGAGGGCTCGGCGGGGGCCGTCGGTGTCGGACTCGGAGACGTCCTCGGCGCCGATACTGGCACCCGAGCTGAAACCGCGGCCCGCGCCGGACAACTTCACGACGCGGACCGCAGGGTCGGTGGCGGCCTGTTCGAGCGTGTCGGCGATGCCGTTGAGCATGTCCTCCGTCAGCGAATTCAGCGTGTCGGGGCGATTCAAGGTCACCGACAGCACGCCGTCGCCGAGCTGTACGAGGAGCTGATCGATGCTGCGATAGGTCATCTGTTGCCTTCACGTTCGGCGGGCGGGTGGCCCGAAGCCGGTCGACTTGGTTATACAAGTAAGCTATGTCGGCGGTCAACTAATCGGGATTTGAAACTGCGGAGGACGGTAGCCATGGCAGGACCATTACAGGGTTTGCGAGTCGTCGAGCTGGCCGGTATCGGCCCAGGTCCGCATGCGGCGATGATTCTCGGTGATCTGGGCGCCGAGGTGGTGCGGGTGGACCGCCCCTCGTCGAAGAACAGTCCGGGCAACGACGCCATGCTGCGCAACCGCCGTTCGGTCACCGCAGACCTGAAATCCGATGAGGGACGGCAATTCGTCCTCGATCTGGTCGCCAAGGCCGACGTGCTGATCGAGGGCTTCCGCCCCGGTGTCACCGAGCGCCTCGGTCTGGGTCCGCAGGACTGCGCCAAGGTCAACGAGAAGCTGGTCTACGCCCGGATGACGGGATGGGGCCAGGAGGGCCCGCGGGCACTGCAGGCCGGTCACGACATCAACTACATATCGCTCAACGGTGTGTTGCACGCGATCGGCCGCAAGGGCGAGCGCCCGGTTCCGCCGCTGAACCTCGCGGGCGATTTCGGCGGCGGCTCGCTGTTCCTGCTGCTCGGCATCCTCTCGGCACTGTTCGAGCGCCAAACCTCGGGCAAGGGCCAGACCGTCGACGCCGCCATGATCGACGGCTCCTCGGTGCTGATCCAGATGATGTGGGCGTTCCGCGCGCAGGGTATGTGGAGCGACGAACGCGGTACCAACATGCTCGACACCGGCGCCCCGTACTACGACACCTACGAGACCGCCGACGGTAAGTACTTCGCGATCGGCGCCATCGAACCGCAGTTCTATGCCGAACTGCTCACCGGTCTCGGACTGGATGCCGCCGAGCTGCCGGGGCAGAACGACATGAGCCGCTGGGAGGAGCTGCGCTCGGTGTTCACCGCAACGTTCAAGACCAAGACCCGCGACGAATGGGCCGCCATCTTCGCCGGCACCGACGCCTGTGCAACTCCGGTGCTGAGCTTCGGCGAGGTCCTCGACGAGGCACACGTGACGGCACGCTCCACCTTCTACGAGACCGCCGACGGGTTGCAGCCGATGCCGGCCCCGCGCTTCTCGCGCACGGCGCCCGATGTGCCGAGTGCGCCGCCGGTGATCGGTGCCGACAACGACACCATCCTCGAGGACTGGGCCTGACGGTCCTTCCCCGAGCGCAAGTCATCTCGAAAATCACCATCCAGAAAGGACATTCAGCAACGTGGAAATCAAGGATTCGGTAGCGGTCGTCACCGGAGGGGCCTCGGGCCTGGGACTGGCCACCACCAAGCGGCTGCTCGACGCCGGTGCTTCGGTCGTCGTCATCGATCTCAAGGGTGAGGAGGCCGTCGCCGAACTCGGTGAGCGCGCGAAGTTCGTCGCCGCCAACGTCACCGATGAGGATGCCGTCAGCAAGGCGCTCGATGTGGCCGAGTCGATGGGGCCGGTGCGCATCAACGTCAACTGCGCCGGTATCGGTAACGCCATCAAGACCCTCGGCAAGGAGGGCCCGTTCCCGCTGGACGGTTTCCGCAAGGTCGTGGAGGTCAACCTGATCGGCACGTTCAACGTGCTGCGGTTGACCGCCGAGCGGATCGCGAAGACAGAGCCGCTCAAGAACGAGGAGCGCGGTGTCATCATCAACACCGCCTCGGTCGCCGCGTTCGACGGCCAGATCGGCCAGGCCGCCTACTCGGCTTCCAAGGGCGGCGTGGTGGGCATGACCCTGCCGATCGCACGTGACCTGTCGCGCAGCCTGATTCGCGTCAACACCATCGCGCCGGGACTGTTCAAGACCCCGCTGCTGGGCTCGTTGCCCGAAGAGGCGCAGAAGTCCCTCGGCCAGCAGGTGCCGCATCCGGCCCGGCTCGGCGATCCCGACGAGTACGGTGCTCTCGCCGTGCACATCGTGGAGAATCCGATGCTCAACGGTGAGGTCATCCGCCTCGACGGCGCCATCCGTATGGCCCCCAGGTAAGTAAGGAACCGATATGTCTCTGGTTACCAAGTTCACCGAGGCCTTCGGTGTCGAACACCCGATCGCCCAGGGCGGTATGCAATGGGTGGGTCGAGCGGAACTGGTTGCGGCCGTGGCCAACGCGGGCGGGCTGGGTTTCATCACCGCGCTGACCCAGCCGACCCCGGCCGATCTGGCCAATGAGATCGCCCGCACCCGGGATCTGACCGACAAGCCGTTCGGGGTGAACCTGACGATCCTGCCCTCGATCAACCCGCCGCCGTATGACGAGTACCGACAGGTGATCGTCGACTCCGGCGTCAAGATCGTCGAGACCGCGGGGTCCAACCCCGGCCCGCACCTGCCGATGTTCCATGACAACGGCATCAAGGTGCTGCACAAGTGCACCTCGGTTCGGCACGCGGTCAAGGCACAGACCCTGGGTGTGGACGGCATCAGCATCGACGGTTTCGAATGTGCCGGCCATCCGGGTGAGGACGATGTACCGGGTCTCGTACTGATTCCGGCCGCGGCCAAGGAGATCGAGATCCCGATGATCGCCTCGGGCGGATTCGCGGATGCGCGCGGCCTGGTGGCCGCGCTGGCGCTGGGCGCGGACGGAATCAACATGGGCACCCGCTTCATGTGCACGGTCGAGTCGTGCATCCACCAGAACGTCAAGGATGCGATCGTGGCCGGCAACGAGCGCGGCACCGAGCTGATCTTCCGCAGCCTGCACAACACCGCGCGGGTGGCATCCAACGTGGTCTCCCGTGAGGTGGTGCAGATCCTGGCCGACGGCGGTCAGTTCGAGGACGTCAAGGATCTGGTAGCCGGGGTGCGTGGTCGCAAGGTGTTCGACGATGGCGATATCGATGCCGGCATCTGGACCGTCGGAACGGTGATGGGGTTGATCGACGACATCCCGACCTGTGCGGAGCTGATCAGCCGCATCGTCGACGAGGCCGAGGACATCATCACCGGCCGGCTCGGCGACATGGTCAAGCTGGACGACCCCGCGTAGGCGTCGGCCCGCTTTAAGACGAAGACCGCCCGGTCGGCACCGCAGCGTCGCGGTGATCGACCGGGCGGTCTTTCTCCGTCGACGGGTGGCTCGCGCCGCGACGTCGACTCCAGAGACAGAACACCGCCCGGTCGGACCCGCTATGGGCCGATCGGGCGGTGCTGCGCGCAGCACAACCGTGAGCGCGTATAGAACTGAGGAGAGCCTGACGTCTCCGGGTGGGCCGCGTCAGGGCCTCGCTGTCGAGCGGCTGTGGTCAGACAGCTTCAGCGAGATCTGGGAACTGCTCGGAGGTGTCACCCTCGACCAGGACGTCCCCGTGATACAGGGCGTCGAAATCAACTTTGATGACATCGGCACTGGTGTCGTCGATCCACATGACACTGAGCGTATGACCGCTCATTAAGGGTTCTTTGAGGCCGCGCTCGCAATTTCGTGGCAATTCTTACCGGCGGGTAGGTTGCCGCTGCTGACATGTTCTAAACATGCATTTTCCGAAACGCAGAAATGCACTCTGAACTGGTCATATGAGGTGTTCAACCACGCTAAACCCCGATTTCGGAAGTTTGCCGGGACTACCGGTTTCGGAGGGTATCTCAGCAAATTCTTACTCACGAGTAGGTCGAGCGACGTGTGAGGGTGTCGCGTATGTGGTTGCTGGGGTTGATGAGACTGGAGTGACTCAGGTGTTCGGTCCGGTGGAACCCGGGCGGGGCGGGTGGAGGGGAACGCCGGAGGGTCGCTGCAGGGGGTGCATGCAGGGGATTGCCACGCATGACTTATCACTGTTAACTTAACGGCGATATGCCAACGGAGGGGACAGCATGCTGAATCGAATCGCGCAGCTCTCGATGGCCGCACCGCGCCGCGTGCTGGCCCTCGCGGGGCTTCTGCTCGCCGCCGCCGCCGGCTTCGGCGTCCCCGTTGCCTCGACACTGTCCGCGGGCGGCTTCGGTGACCCGACATCGGAATCGTCACAGGCGGCCGCCTTGCTGGCGGACAAGTTCGATCAGAGCGATATGCAGCTGCTGGTCACCATCGACTCACCGCAGGGCGCACACGCCCCGAACGCCACCGCTGCCGCCGCCGCGATCGCCGACCGACTGATGACGTCGCCGCATGTCGCGCAGGTGACCTCGGCGTGGACGGCTCCGCCGGAAGCCGCCGCCGAACTCCTGAGCAAGGACGGGACCGCCGGACTCATCATCGCGGGTATCACCGGTGGCGAGAACGACGCGCAGAAGTACGCCGCGGCGCTGTCCGACGACATCGAACGCGACCGGCCGGGGGTCACCGTGCGTACCGGCGGCAGCGCGATGGTCTATGCGCAGATCAACGCGCAGACCGAACGCGACCTGCTGCGCATGGAGTCCATCGCCATCCCGCTCAGCTTCCTGGTGCTGGTGTGGGTGTTCGGCGGCCTGGTCGCCGCCGCGTTGCCCATGCTGGTCGGGTTGTTCGCGATCGTCGGCTCCATGTCGGTGCTGCGACTCATCACCTTCGCCACCGACGTGTCGGTCTTCGCGCTCAATCTGTCCATTGCCATGGGTCTGGCCTTGGCCATCGACTACACACTGCTGATCATCAGCCGATACCGCGACGAACGCGCAGAAGGCTTCTCGCGCGAGCGCGCACTGACCCGCACCATGACCACCGCCGGGCGGACCGTGCTGTTCTCGGCGACGACGGTCGCGTTGTCGATGGCCGCGATGCTGCTGTTCCCGATGTACTTCCTGACGTCCTTCGCCTATGCCGGGGTGGCCACCGTCGCCTTTGCCGCCTTCGCGGCCATCGTGGTGACGCCGGCTGCGATCTGGCTGCTCGGCGACCGGCTGGACGCCCTGAACGTGTTCCGTCGCAGCGCCATTCCCAAACCGGTCCAGACCCAGTTCTGGTACCGGTGGACCCATGGCGTGATGCGTCGCGCGCTACCGCTCGGACTCGCGCTGGTGACCCTGCTGCTGATGCTGGGCGCGCCCTTCCTGGGGGTGAAATGGGGTTTCCCGGACGACCGGGTGTTACCGGCATCGGCATCGGCCCACCAGGTCGGCGACCAGCTGCGCACCGACTTCGCCGACAACTCTGCAACCGCCGTCACCGTCGTGATCCCCGACTCCGACGGTCTCGGTCCCGCCGATATCGAGCGGTACGCCGGCGCCTTGTCCGTCGTGCCCGACGTGGCCGCCGTCTCGAGCCCGACGGGCACCTTCGTCGACGGCCGCAAATCCGGTCCACCGGTGGCGGCCACCGGTCAGGCCGACGGCAGCGCCTTCCTGACCGTGGCCAGCACCGCGCCGCTGTTCTCCGACGCCTCGGAGCGGCAATTGGATGCGCTGCATGCCGTTCCCGGGCCGGGGGAGCGTCCCGTTCAGTTCACCGGCACCGCCCAGGTCAATCGTGACAGTGTCGACGCCATCACCGACCGGTTGCCATGGGTGCTCGGTCTGATCGCGGTGATCACCTTCGGGTTGCTTTTCCTGATGACCGGCAGTGTGGTGCTCCCGGTCAAAGCGATTGTGCTGAACGTGCTTTCGTTGACGGCCGCCTTCGGCGCCCTGGTCTGGATCTTCCAGGACGGCCATCTCTCGGCGCTCGGGACCACCCCGACGGGCACGCTGGTGGCGAACATGCCGGTGTTGCTGTTCTGTATCGCCTTCGGATTGTCCATGGACTACGAGGTATTCCTCCTTGCCCGTATCCGGGAGAACTGGCTGGCCCTGGGTGCCGGCGGCGGCTCGGCACGGGTACACAACGACGAGGCGGTGGCGCTCGGTCTGGCCCGCACCGGCCGGGTGATCACCGCGGCGGCACTGGTCATGTCGATCTCGTTCGCGGCGTTGATCGCCGCCGAGGTCTCGTTCATGCGGATGTTCGGGCTGGGGCTCACGCTGGCGGTACTGGTGGACGCGACCCTGGTGCGCATGGTGCTGGTGCCCGCCTTCATGCATGTCCTCGGCGGCTGGAACTGGTGGGCGCCGCGACCGCTGGCACGGCTGCACCGGCGGATCGGGATCAGCGAATCCGGCGAGCCCGAGCCTGCCCGGAAGATCCCGGCGCCGGTGACGGACACTGGATAACGTGTCCGCTCCACGCCTGAGACGACGCCGCGCCGCACGCGGGTCCGGAGATCAGCTGCGCGACGAGGTCCTCGACGCCGCCACCGAGCTGCTGCTGGAAACCGGTCACGCCAAGGCGGTGTCCATCCGGGCCGTCGCCGCGCGGGTCGGGGTCACCCCGCCGTCGATCTACCTGCATTTCGCCGACAAGGACGCCCTGCTCGACGCCGTGTGCGCCCGCTACTACGAGAAACTCGACGAGGAGATGCAGCGCGTCGCCGCCGACCAGACCTCGACCATCGAGGTGCTGCGGGCTCAGGGGCTGGCCTATGTGCGGTTCGCCAGGCAGACCCCCGAGCTGTATCGCATCGCCACCATGGGCGAGGGCAATCCGGACAGCGATGTCGACGTCACGCTGGCCAGCTCTGCATTTGTGCACATGCGCGCCTCCGTCGAGGCATTGATGGCCGAAGGGATCTACCCGCAGGGGGATTCGACCGCCGCGGCACTGGAGCTGTGGGCCGCCGTGCACGGCGTCGCCGCCCTGCTGATCGCCAAGCCGTACCTGCCGTGGGGCGACGCCGAAGAGTTCGCCGACCGGGTTCTCAGCGCGGTGTGTTGCGGCCGGATCGTCTATGGCATCGTCGGCGCCGATTCCACGCCGGAAGAGACCATCGCGAAGCTCGGTACGCTGAGAACATGACTGCCGCGGTCGACAATCCGTTCTTCGCCCGGGTGTGGCTCGTGACGAGCGGGCACGAACCCGAATCGGTGCGGCGGCTGCGCGTGGAGAATCTGGCCGGTCTCAGTGGCCGTGTGCTGGAGGTCGGCGCCGGAACCGGCAGCAACTTCGTGCACTACCCGGGGGCGGTCAGCGAGGTCGTCGCGCTCGAACCGGAGCGAAAGCTGGCCGAGGTTGCCCGGGAGGCCGCCGCCACCGCGCCGGTGCCGGTGACGGTCAGCACCGCCACCATCGAGGAGTTCGAGGCCGGCGAGCCGTTCGACGCCGTGGTGTGCTCGCTGGTGCTCTGCTCGGTGGACGATCCGGATATGGTTCTGCGGCAGCTGTTCTCGATGCTCAAGCCCGGCGGTGAGCTGCGCTATCTGGAACATGTCGCAGGCACCGGTTGGCGTGCCACGCTGCAGCGGGTCGCCGATGCCACGATCTGGCCGCGGCTGCTCGGCAACTGCCACACCCACCGCAACACCGAGACCGCGATCGCCGACGCCGGGTTCACGGTGGCCGGTTCGCGGCGCGAACAGAGTGTGCCGGCTTGGGTTCCGGTACCGGTGTCGGAGTTGGCGATCGGGCGGGCAGTGCGCGGATAGCCTCCGGTTCAGAGGAGCTGGGGCAGGCGCTGCAGCAGGGTGGGCAGCGCGGTGGCCGAGGTCTCCCGCAGCACCGCGGTGCAGGCGGCCGACAGCGGTGTCGGCTGCGGGTTGACCTCGATGACCGGGATTCCGTTGGCCACGGCGGCCTCCGGTAGGCCCGCGGCCGGGTAGACCACCGATGACGTGCCGACCACGATCACCACATCGGCCTTCGCGACCGCCTCCACCGAGCTGTCCCACGCGTCGTCGGGAAGGCCTTCGCCGAACCACACCACGTTCGGTCGGATCAGGCCGCCGCACGCGCACCGTGGCGGGTCGACGACCTCGACCGGTTCGGGCATGGCGGGAAGTTCGCCGGTGAACGGTGTTCCACAACGGTCGCAGCGGAACTCGAAAAGGCTGCCGTGCACATGGTGGACCCGGGTGCTGCCCGCGCGCTCGTGCAGGTTGTCGACGTTCTGGGTGACCACGTGCACTTCGGCGTAGTCCTCCCAAGCAGCGACAGCCAGATGACCGGCGTTGGGCTCGACTGCACTCATCATGTAGTGCCGCCACAGGTACCAGGCCCAGACCCGTTCCGGATGGCGTTGCCAACCGTCGCTGCTGGAGATCTCGTAGGGATCCACGTTGGCCCACAAACCGGTCTCGACATCGCGAAACGTCGGCACACCGCTCTCGGCGGACATGCCGGCCCCGCTCAGCAACGTCACTCGCACCTCACCAAACTAGCGCGTGTGCGTGATACTGGAGTCGTGGGAGGTCTGGGGGACTGGATACACCTGGAAGCCGATGCGGGCGCGCCGCTGTTCGACCAGCTGCGCACCCAGATCATCGCCGGGGTACGCGACGGACGACTGGCGCCGGGTACCCGCTTGCCCACGGTACGCGACCTGGCGGGTCAGCTGGGCCTGGCGGTCAACACGGTGGCACGCGCCTATCGCGAGCTGGAATCCGCCGGCGTGCTCGAAACCCGTGGTCGCTTCGGCACATTCGTCGCACGGGTGGATCCGGCCGACAACGCGATGGCAGCCGCGGCACATGCCTTCGCCGAGGTGGCGCGGGCCCAAGGTCTCGGCAGGGAGCAGGCGCTCCGTTATCTGGACGGGCTGCTGGACTGACCGGTCCAGCGCACGACGTCCAATGCGACAGCCACCTCCACACTGCACGTCGACAGCGGGGCAGGCAGCAGCTCCTCGGCGCGGGCCAGTCGGCGCAACAGGGTATTGCGGTGGGTGTAGAGCTGGGTGGCCGCCCGAGCCGCGTTGCACTGCGCCCCGATGAACACACCCACCGCCGTGTGCAAATCGGCAGGCGCATGGGCGAAGTCGCCGAGGACCCGTTCGACGAATCGCGCCGCGCGATCGGGATCGGCGGTGACCAGGGCGACCAATTCGATATCGGTGAACCGCGCGATCTGCTGGCGGGAATGCAGGCGCGCCACCATCTGCTGGGTGGTGATCGCCTCGAAATGGCTGGTGCGGAAGCCCTCGACACCGTCGGCGGCGGTGCCGAGGGCCACCCGCACCGAGCCGATCGAGCCGGTCAGATCATCGGCGTCCAGCTGGCCGGGCACCCAGACCCATCGCGTCGCGCTACTGGGCAGCACACTCAGCGGCCGCGCCCCGGCCGCTCGGCCGATCGTTTCGGCCGCGTGATCGAGTTCGGCGAGGTTGTGATCGGTGCCGGCGACCCAAAGCACAGCCGCGGTGTGGGTGCCGGTCAAGGCATAGCCGAGGCGTCCTTCGGCGCGGTCGCGGGGGATGGGGGCGCCTTCCAGCAGCAGGGCGACAGTTTCCCGTCGCTCGGCGTGGGTGCCATGGGTGAGTTCGTGACGCTCCAACTCGATCTGGGCGGTGATACCGGCCAGGGTCGCCTCGACGAAGGCACTGATCGACCGCGAGCAGACCTGCAACAGCTCGCGTAGTTCGGCCGGATCGGAGGTCAGCTCGAAGGCGATGTCCATCAGGCGCCGCCACGCCACCCCCTCGCCGATCCGATAGGCGTCCATCGGCAGCGAGTTGACCCCGCGGCGCACCAGTTCGCGGGCGATGCTGAGCGGTTCAGGACCGGTGTTCGGCGGGACCGGCCCGCCCGGATCCCGGATGTTGGCGGTCGCCCAGAAGGCCAGATTGGCGCGGTTGCTACGGCTCACCGCGGCGGCCAGTTCGGGATCGGCGGCGATGGCCGGGCTGCCGGCCAGGACGGTGGTGTCGAGCTCGTCGAGCCATTCGGGGCGCGCGTTGACCACGATCTGCGCGCATTGGCGGATCAGTTCCCGCACCGCGGGTGATGGTCCCGGCGGGTTCATGATCACACCGTAAGCCAGTGGGTGCACATGGCACCAGTCCCGGCGCATTGTTGAGGCATTTCGCCCTATCGTGGGTGGTGCTGCAGTCGGCACCATCGGCTGATGGACACAGTTGACGTGCTGATCGTCGGAGCCGGCATCTCCGGTATCGGAGCCGCCTACTATCTGCAGCGCGCGCACCCCGGCCGCGACTACACCATCCTGGAGGCTCGTCAGTCCACCGGCGGTACCTGGGATCTGTTCCGCTACCCGGGTATTCGGTCCGATTCCGATCTGCACACCTTCGGCTACGAGTTCAAACCGTGGCGTGACGAGTACGCGATCGCCACCGCGGACAAGATCCTGGCCTACCTACGCGAGACCGTCGACGAGAACGGGATGGCCCAGCGAATCCGGTTCGGGCACAAGGTACTCGGTGCGGCCTGGAGCAGCGCCGACGGACGCTGGATCGTCGACGTCGAACGCGACGGCGAGCTGATCCAGCTCGGCGCACGCTGGCTGTTCTGCGCCGGCGGCTACTACCGCTACGACCAGGGTTACACCCCAGACTTCCCGGGCCGCGACCGGTTCGGCGGCCGGATCATCCATCCGCAACTGTGGCCGGAAGACCTGGACTATGCCGGCAAGCGTGTGGTGGTGATCGGCAGCGGTGCCACGGCCGTGACGCTCGTGCCGGCCATGGCGGCCGATGCGGCGCACGTCACCATGTTGCAGCGGTCGCCGACCTACGTCATGCCGGTCCCGGCCAAGGACACGTTCGCCAATGTGGCGCGCCGAGTGCTCGGTGACGACCGTGGTTATGCACTGGCCCGGCGCAAGAACATCCTCAAACAGCGCGCCGTCTATACCTTCTGCCAGAAGCATCCGGTGTTGGCGCGGCGACTGATCCGCCGGATCAACGCAGGCAAGCTGCCCGACGGGTATCCGGTGGACGAGCACTTCAACCCGGCCTACGACCCGTGGGATCAGCGGCTGTGTGCGGTGCCCGACGGCGACCTGTTCGCCGCCATCAGCGATGGCAGTGCCTCGGTGGTGACCGACCGGATCACGACATTCACCGAGACCGGGATCCGGCTGGAATCCGGAGCGGAGCTGGCGGCCGACATCATCGTCACCGCCACCGGACTGAACATTCAGTTGTTCGGCGGGGTGACGCTCACCGTGGACGGAGAGCCGGTCGATCTGGCCGAGACCGTCGCCTACAAGGGCATCATGCTCAGCGGCGTGCCCAACTTCGCCTTCGCCTTCGGCTACACCAATTCGTCATGGACGCTCAAGGTCGGCCTGCTGTGCGAGCATTTCTGCCGACTCCTGTCGCATATGGATGCCCGGGGCGTCGACCAGGTGCGCCCGGTGCTCACCGACCGGGACATGCCGACCCTGCCGCTGTTGGACTTCGCGGCCGGCTATGTGCAGCGGGCGATCGACCGCCTACCACGCCAGGGCACCCGCGGGCCGTGGCAGATGACCATGAACTACACCGTCGACGCGCAGGTGCTGCGCAACGGTCCGGTCACCGATGACTGCTTGCAGTTCAGCCGAACTCCAGCCGGGTCAGCACCGGCCGCACCGGATCCAGCAGTGGCAGCCGGTGGGCGGCCCACAGCAGCGCATTGAGCACGGTGCCGCGCCCGGTGGGCATCGGTACATCGTGGGCGGCGCGTACCCCGGGCACCGTGTTGACCAGATCGGCGGCCGCGGCGACCGACAGGCTGAACGGCATCGGCGGTACCTTGTAGCGCAGGGAGGGGCGCAGTAACCCCTTTCGGGCCCACCATGCGAACCAGTAGGGCGGTAGGTCGAACATCAGCTGGCCGCCGGGAAAACGCCTGGCGCATTCGGTGATCAAGCCCATCGCCTCGGTCGGTTGCAGGTACATCAGCAACCCCTCGGCCGTGATGAACACGCCGTCGGAGGTATCGACGGCATCCATCCAGCTGTAGTCCAGCGCCGACTGCGCGCTGACGGTGATGCGCTCCGACGGTGGGAGCAGCTTCTCGCGCAGCGCCGTTATCGGTGGCAGATCGACGGTGTGCCAACGGAATTCATGACCGACATCGCCATTGTCGAGCCGGTAGAAACTGGTCTGCAATCCCTCGGCCAGCGCGACCACGGTCGCCGCCGGATGATCGCGCAGGTACCTGCGGGTCTGCTTGTCGAACGCCAGGGCGCGCAGCGCCATGTCCTGGCGGCCGACGAAACCGAACTTGGCGAAGTCGAAATCGATGGCGTCGACCAGATCGACGGCCACCGGATCATCGATGATCCGATCGTCTCGGGCGGCCTCGGTGGCACGCACCTTCAGCGTCAACAGTGCGGTCTCGGACACGCCGGTCAGCGACCGCGCGTCGGCTCTCGGGGAGGTCACTACATCGAGGGTACTCAGCGCCCGGCGAATTCCAGCAGCGTGATGCTCGGCCGGTTTCGCCGGAACGCGCCGACGTGGTCCCAGAAAGCGGGCTTGGCCAGCCGCCAGAGCCCGCGTCCCGGTGGATAGGGCACATCGCGGGCCGACCGGACACCATCGATGGTGCCTGCCAGCGACACCGCTTCGTCGGGGGTGAGTCCGAACGGCATGGCCGGCGTGAGATAGCGATCGGACAGCCGCATACCGCCGAGTGTCCTGCGACTGAACCAGTGCGGGATCGAGTCGAACATGAATTGCGCACCGGGAAAACGGGCAGCACAGTCGGCGATCAGTCCCAGCGCGTCCTCGGGCTCCAGGTACATCAGCAAACCCTCGGCGGTGATGAACACACCATCCTGCGCGTCCACCCGGTCCATCCAGCTGCGATCCAACGCCGACTGGGCCAGTTCGGTGATCCGGTCATCGCGGGGGAGCAACTGGCGGCGCAGCTGCATCACCGGCTCCAGATCGATCGAATACCAGTGCAATTCGTCGGCAACGCCGGCACGGGCCAGCCGCCAGAAACTGGTTTGCAGGCCCTCGGCCAGTGCCACCACCGACGCCCTCGGATGAGCTTTCAGGTACTCGGTGGCCGCCGCATCGAAGGCCAACGCGCGCAGCGGATGGGACTGGTTGGGCTTACCGAACTTGCGGTAGTCGTAATCGATCGAATCGAGCAGACTGACCGCCCACGGGTCGCGGATCACCCCGTCGGAGCGCCTGGCCTCGGTGCCGCGGTTGTGCAGGGTCCACAACGTCGTCGCGGACACTCCCTCCAGACTGGTTCCGTCGATCCGGCTCATGCTCCCGATCGTAGAGTCGTACGCTCGACTCATGGGGCGTCAGGTGTTCGACGACAAGCTGCTGGCATTGATCAAGGGCAACGCGCTGGGGGTGCTGGCCACCATCAAGCGCGACGGCAGGCCACAGCTGTCCAATGTGTCGTACTGGTTCGACGCGCCCAACACCGCGTTGCAGGTGTCCATCACCGAACCACGTGCCAAGACCCGCAACCTGCGTCGTGACCCGCGCGCCTCTATCCACGTCTCCGCCGACGACGGCTGGTCCTATGCGGTGGCCGAGGGTGACGCGGTGTTGACCCCGCCGGCGGCCAACCCGCACGATGACACGGTCGAGGGGCTTATTACGTTGTACCGCAACATCGCCGGTGAACATCCGGACTGGGCGGACTACCGGCGTGCGATGGTCGACGACCGTCGCGTGCTGCTGACACTGCCGATCGCGCACCTGTACGGAATGCCGCCCGGGCTGCGCTGACGGAATTGTCGAGGACGTGCGTCTAGGCTGATCGCATGGCCGACGAAACTCCGGAAGACGACACCAAGCGCAAGTTCCGGGAAGCGCTGGAGCGCAAGAAGGCGCAGGCCACCGGGGGCGCTTCGCACGCTGATGGTGGACGCAAGAAGGCTCGCGCGCACGGTGCGGTGGAGAACCGGCGCGAGTTCCGACGCAAGAGCGGCTAGGCGAGCGCCCGGGCGCCGACCAGTGCCACCAGCATGGCCGCCACGCAGTACAGGCCCAGATCCTTCAGGCCCCACACGCACGAGGCCAGCGTCGCTGCCCCCGCGGTGCACAGCAGCGTCCCGACCGCGATGCTCCGACGGTCGGTGACCACGCCGCCATCCCAATGGGGCAGCGGGTTGTTCTCCAGCGGTCGCAGCGCCACGAACAACACCGCTACCACCGCCGTCATGATCAGCACCTGCGCGATGCTCAGCGCCAGGAAGTGCGGCTGCCCCGGATACCGCGGAAACCCGGCGGTGTCGAACACCAGATGCACGGCCAGCAGCGCGGGAATGTGCCAGAGATACAGTGTCATCGCACCGCTGTTGCCGATCGCGGTCAACCACCACACACGCGGCCGGCGGGCCCACCGGTCGATGGCAGGTGCGGCGGCAATCGCGAACGCGCACATCATGATTGCGTGTCCGGCCAGCAACAGCGACGGCGGCATCATGTTCTTGAGCTCTTGGCCTTCGATGCCCACCAGGCTCAGTTCGTACGGACCGAAACGCAGCAACGCCGCGTTCAACGCCAACATGCCGAAACCCAACAACGCGGCCTGTGAGACGGTCAACAACCGGTTGCGGTAGGCGATCCCGAAGATGCCTGGGATCAGCCACACCGCCAGGTTCAGGTAGCCCAGCGCTTCCCAGCCCGGGGCGTTGACCCGGATGGCGTCGATCGTGGCGATCATCGTGTAGATCAACGCGACGGAGGCGGCCATCCGGCCGACTGTGGTGACCGAGCGCAGCAGCGGCACCGCGGCGAGAACCAGGACGTAGGCGCCGAGGAACCACAGCAGCTGAATGGAGATGCCGGCGATCGGCTCGTAGACGTGCCTCGGCAACACCCGGTGGCCGATGGCGAGGGCGACCGCCCAGAACGCGAGATAGGAGAACACCGGTCGGTAGAGCCTGGTGCAGCGCTTCAGCAACCAGCCGCCCCAATTGCCGGCATACGACCCGGCGGACGCGGCGACACCGGCGAAGAAGAACAGCGGCATGATCTGGAAGATCCAGGTCAGCGCCTGGAACACCACCGATGTGGTGAGCAGGTTCTCCCAGACGAAGACGTCATCGCGGATGATGCTGGTGGCCATCACCGTATGGCCGGCGATCACCCCGAGCAGTGCGGTGATCCGGATGACGTCGAGTGCGCGGTCGCGCCCGGGCGAAGTGGCCGCGGCGATATCGTCGACGCTCGGGAAGGCGGAAACGGGCATGCCCCGAATGTAGGGTGCCCGGCACCGGTCAGGCCTGAGTAGAACCACTCAATTGACGGGCCCGGCGCTCCTGGACCAGGACCGCGGCCAGGCAGATGAGGGCGAGCACCGCGATGGCGGCGGCGAAACTCTCCCCGGCGGTGCGCAGGCCCCAGGTCTGGGCGGCAAGGCCCACGCCGACCACCGGCAGCGCGATCGCCACATAGGCGACCACGAAGTAGGTCGAGCTGACCGCCCCGCGCTGCCGGTCGGGGACCTGCTCGACGACGGCCGCCAGCCCGCGGCTGAAGCTGATGCCCTGTCCGATCCCGGCGATGACGGCCGCGGCGATGATGCCCGGCAGCGATGAGTGCGACAGTGCGACAGCCAGAATGACCATCCCGACGACCAGGATCGCGCAGCCCACCGCCACGGCGAGGGTGGGCGGGATGCGACGCCCGAGCAGTTGTGCCACCGCCGAGGACAGGAAGATCGAACCGGCCACCGCCCCGCCGACGGCATGATTGGTCACCCCGATGACTTCGGCGAGGAAGGCCGGCGCGACCGCGGCGAACAGCCCGGTGACCGCAAACCCCGCGAAGGCTGCGGTGGCGGCGGTGAGGAACACGGCGCGGACCTCGGCAGGCACCGCAAGGCGTTGCAGCGCGATGCGGCCGGTGCCGCCCGAGGTCTCCGGGGCCAGCAGCACCGCGGGAATGGCGAGTACCAACAGCGCGATGTGCACCAGGAACGACAGCAGCAGCGGGTGCGGCGCGTACTGGACCAGCGCCCCGGCCACCAGTGGGCCGCTGCCCAACCCACCGATGTTGACCATGGTGGCCACGGTGGCCGCCCGGTCACGCCGTTGGGCGGGCACCGATTCAACGACCGCCGCCGTCGCCGTTCCGGTGAACAACCCTGCCGACAGCCCGGACAGCAGGCGCCCCACCAACAGCAGCGCGATGTTGTCGGCGAACAGGAACACCGCCGAACTGGCCAGCGCGAAGGCCAGACCGGCCAGCAACACCGGCCGGCGGCCGAGGACATCGGACCAGCCGCCGGCGACCAGCAGTGCGGCGAGCACGCCGAGGGCGTACACCGCGAACACCACCGTCGTGGTGAACACCGCGAAGTGCATCCGTTCGCCGTAGAGCGCGTACATCGGGGTCGGCACGGTCGTCCCGAGCATGGTGACGGCGAAGGCGTAGGCCAGGGCGGCGAACGCGAACCGGCGGCGGGTGTCCATGAGTGTGAACAACGCCGCCGCCGGTCCCGGTAGTTCCGGATGTGAACTAGTGCGCCCGGTTAGTGAGTGACTGCCTTCTCGGCGCCCACACCGGTCAGCGAGCGGACCTCCATCTCTGCATTGACCGCCGGATCGCCGGTGTCCTTGGAGGTCAGGGTGCCGATGATGCCGAGCGCGAAGGCCAGCGGGATCGACACGATGCCGGGGTTGGCCAGCGGGAACCAGGCGAAATCGGCCCCCGGGATCATGGCGGTCTTGCTGCCGGACACGGCGGGGGAGAAGACGATCAGCACGATGCAGGAGATCAGGCCGCCGTACATGCTCCACAGTGCGCCGCGGGTGTTGAACCGCTTCCAGTACAGCGAGTAGACGATCGTGGGCAGGTTCGCCGACGCGGCGACCGCGAAGGCCAGCGCCACCAGGAAGGCGACGTTCTGCCCGTTGGCGAGGATGCCGAGGCCGATGGCCAGCACGCCGAGGACCACCGCCGTGATGCGGGAGACCTTCACCTGCTCCTCCTCGGTCACCTTGTGGGACTTCAGGACCGAGGCGTAGATGTCATGGGCAAAGGAGGCCGAGGCCGTGATGGTCAGACCCGCGACCACCGCAAGGATGGTGGCGAAGGCGACCGCGGAGATGACGCCCAGCAGCACCACGCCGCCGAGTTCGAGCGCCAGCAGCGGGGCCGCGGAGTTCACCCCGCCCGCCGCGCCGAGAATGCGGTCGGGTCCGACCAGAGCGGCCGCGCCGTAGCCGAGCACCAGGGTGAACAGGTAGAACGCGCCGATCAGCGCGATGGCCCACACGACCGAGCGTCGCGCCTCCTTGGCCGTCGGCACCGTGTAGAAGCGCATCAGCACGTGCGGGAGACCCGCGGTGCCCAACACCAGCGCCAGCGCCAGCGAGATGAAGTTGATCTGGCTGGTCAGCGAACCACCGTACTGCGCGCCGGGGGCCAGCACGTCACGGCTGGCCACGGCCTCGGTGGCGGACCCGGAGATGGCGGCCTGCGCGGAGGTCAGGATCTCGGAGAAGTTCAGGCCGAACTTCGTCAGCACCATGACGGTCATGAAACCGGCGCCGGCGATCAACAACACGGCCTTGATGATCTGCACCCAGGTGGTGCCCTTCATGCCGCCGACCAGGACATAGACGATCATCAGCAGGCCGACGACGGCGATGACGACGGCCTGTCCGCTCTTGCTGTTGATGTTCATCAGCAGCGCGACAAGGCCGCCGGCACCGGCCATCTGGGCCAGCAGGTAGAACAGCGACACCGTCAGCGTGGAGGTGGCCGCGGCCACCCGCACCGGGCGCTGCTTGAGCCGGAAGCTCAGCACATCGGCCATGGTGAATTTGCCGGTGTTGCGCAGCAATTCGGCCACCAGCAGCAGGGCCACCAGCCATGCGACCAGGAAGCCGATCGAGTACAGGAATCCGTCGTAGCCGTACACGGCGATGGCCCCGGCGATACCGAGGAAGCTGGCCGCGGACAGATAGTCACCGGCGATGGCGACACCGTTCTGCGGGCCGGAGAAGCCGCGGCCGCCGGTGAAGAATTCCGCCGCGGTGGCGTTCTTCTTGCTGGCCCGGATCACCACCACCATCGTGACGACGACGAAGAGGCCGAAGATGGCCATGTTGGCGACCGGGTTGCCGACGGACTCGGTGGCGGCCAGATAGGTCATTGCGGTGTCGATGTTCACTGGGCCGGCCCTTCCAGCTCCTCGCGGATCGCGGCGGCGCGCGGATCCAGCTCACGGTTGGCGAACCGGACGTACAGACCGGTGATCACGAAGGTGGTGAGGAACTGGCCGAGGCCGATGATCAACCCGATGTTGACGTCACCGAAGACCTTGGTGGCCATGAAGTCGTGGGCGAAGGCGCCCAGCAGTACGTAAACCGCGTACCAGACCAGGAAGAAGGCCGTCATGGGAAAGACGAACCGGCGCAGCCGACTGCGCAACTCCTGGAATTCCGGGCTCGCCTGCATGGCGATGAACTCTTGACCGGTGGGGGCCGGTCGGCTTTCGGTGGTGGGCACCGTATTGCTCCTGACTGATCGAGTGTGTTACGCAGCGTGGTCAGAGCGTATTGAGACTCACATCACATTCGAAGCGTCATCCGAGGTCAACCTGTCGGACGCCGGATGCGCTGCGGTGAACGGCGCGCTGACCACGATGAGCGGTTCGGTGCCCGGCGGGCCGGCGTCATGCGCCGGGCAGGCGCTCGATTCCCAAGCCCAGACGTTCGGGCACGTGCATCCTGGCGAAGATCTGCGCGACGCCCGGGGTGGCCTTGGTGAATCGGCTGACCAGGATCATCGTCGCGAAGGCCACCGGCACGCTGACCGCCGCCGGGTAGCCGATCATCACCGCGGGCCAGCCACCGAGCGCGTGCTCGTCGACGGCCCCGGTGATGGCCACCAACACCGCGCCGCCGCAGACCATGCCGCCGACGGCCAGTCCGCAGGCGGCCCCGGTCGCGGTCAGGCCGCGCCACCAGATGCCGAGCACCAGCAACGGGCACAGTGTGGAGGCGGCGACGGCGAATGCCAGGCCCACCGTCCGGGACAGTTCCAGGTCGGACACCAGCAGCGACAACGGAATCGGGATGAGCCCGCCGATGACCGCGGCCACCCGGAAATCGCGGACCCGGCCCCGCAGCACATCGGTGGCCAGCGCGCCGGCGATGCTGACCAGCAGTCCCGAGGATGTCGCCAGGAACGCGGCGATGGCACCCGCGGCCACCAGGGCGGCCAACAGCTCGCCGAAGATGCCACCGATGGCCGCGCCGGGAGCCAACAGCACTGCGGCGTCGGCGGTTCCGGTGATGAGCAGTTGCGGCACGTACAGGCGCGAGAAGACGCCGAGCAGGATGGGGAACAGGTAGAACAGCGACAGCAGGGCGATCACCGCCAGCGCGGTCCGGCGGGCGGCGCGTCCATCGGGGTTGGTATAGAAGCGCACCAACACATGCGGCAGACCCATAGTGCCCAGGAACGTCGCGATGATGATCGACAGCACCTGATACAGCGGGTGCTCGCCACCGAGTCCGGTACCCGAGGCGATCCATTCGCTGCCGGTGCCCGGGGTGCCCGCGACCACGGGCGTTGCCGCGCCGGCGGCCAGGGTGAGTCGGGTGTCGGCACCGAGCGTGTGCTGCCCTGGGGTGCCGAAACCGCTGTCGCGCACGGCGTTACCGTCCAACTCGCCGGTGATGGTGATACCGGCCGGGTCGATCACCTGGACCACCACGTCGGTCTCGACCAGCACGGTGGTCTGCTGCTCCACACTCGGTGACAACGGCCCGCCGAGTTCGCCGCGGTCACTGAGGAACAGGCCGAGCAGCGCCAAGGCGGGGATGGCGACCGCGGTCAGTTTGAGCCAGTACTGGAAGGCCTGCACGAAGGTGATCGACCGCATGCCCCCGCCGACCACATTGGTGATGACGATGGCACCGACCAGTATCGGGCCGATCCACACCGGCATGCCGAGCAGCGTTTTCAATGCCAGCCCGGCACCTTGGTACTGCGGGGCGAGGTAGAACAGGCAGACCACGACCACCACGAGCATCGCAACCTTGCGCAGACGCGGTGAGCCCAGCCGGAACTCGGCGAAGTCGGGCACGGTGTAGGCGCCGGACCGACGCAGCGGCGCGGCGACGAACAACAGCAGGCCGAGGTAACCGGCGGTGAAGCCGACCGGATACCACAGTGCATCGGCACCGTACTTCGCGATCAGCCCCGCGACACCCAGAAAGGATGCGGCGGAAAGATATTCACCGGAGATCGCGGCCGCGTTCCAGCGCGGTCCGACGCTGCGCGAGGCCACCAGGAAATCGGAGGTGGTGCGCGACAGCCGCACCCCCCAGCTGCCGATCGCCACGGTGGCGATCGCCGCGGCCAGCAGCGCGGCCGCCGTCAGCGGTGAGCCGGTCACGGTTCGCTGTCGACGACGCGGACGAAATCGCGTTCGGCCTGCTCGGCCAGGCGCACGTAGAGGCTGCCGACCGCGTAGAGCATGGGGAACGCCAGGATGGCCAGCAGCAGCCAATTCAGCCGCATCCCGAGCACGGTCAGGTCGGGAAGTGCGGCGGTGAGCACCAGGATGCCGCCGACCGCGCACACCACGACCACGCTCAGGCGCAGGGCCAGCCCGAGTTGCGCACGGACCAACCCGCGCACCAGGGCGTCACCGACCTGGGTCTGCTCCTGCACCTCGACGCGGGTGCGGACCATCCGCGCGCCGCGCCGGTGGGCCAACACCACACGCTGGCGGGCACCGGCGGGCCGGGTATGGGGCGTCGGGCGCTCATTCATCGGCGCCCGCCGGTTTCAGGTTGCGCATCGGGTCGCGGACCAGCCGGTCGCGCAACTCCCGTGCCTGGCGCCGGCTCACCGGCAGCTCCACCGCCGGTGAGGACCCGTTGGCGCGCAACCGGACCAGGACCGCACCGTCGGCGGTGCGCAATCCGGTGACCATCCGCAGTGACACCAGATAGGACCGGTGGATGCGCTGGAAACCGTGATCGCGCCAGCGGGTCTCCAAGGTGCTCAACGGTATTCGCACCAGGTGCGCGCCGGTGGCCGAGTGCAGCCGGGCATAGTCGCCCTCGGCCTCCACCCAGCCGATGCTCTCCCTGGGCACCAGGTGGGTGATGCCACCGAGTTCGGCAGGGATGACATCGGAATCGTGGGCGTCCTCGTCCGGCGCGTCGGTGGTCCTGGCGGTGGCCACCCGTCGCACCGCCTCGTCGAGGCGGTTCTGCCGGATCGGCTTGAGCAAGTAATCCAGCGCGCCGACATCGAAGGCCGCGACCGCCTTGTCATCATGGGCGGTCACGAACACCACGGCGGGACGATGGGCGAAATTGGTCAGCACCCCGGCCAGCTCGATACCCGACAGGCCCGGCATGTTGATGTCGAGGAAGACCGCATCGATGGTGTGGGCGTTGAGCTCGCGCAGCGCGGAGGTGGCATCGGACGCGGTGTGGACGGTGGCGATATCGCCATGTTCGCCCAGCAGGTAGGCCAATTCGTCCAGGGCGGGCGCCTCGTCGTCGACGGCGAGCACGGTCAGCTCGGCGCTCACCCGAAACCACCTCCGTCGGCCCGTACGCCGGACCGGAATTTCGGTACCCGCATGATGACTTTTGTCCCCGCTCCGATCGCCGTTTCGACCACCAGACCGTAATCGTTGCCGAACGCCGCGCGCAGCCGATGGTCGACATTGGTCAGGCCGACGTGTGCGGACTGATCGTGTCCGACGGACGGGGTGCGTTCGGCCAGCGCGTCACCAGGCCCGGACCGCAGGGTGTCGGGATCCATTCCGGCGCCGTCGTCCTCGACGGTGATGACGCAGTCCGAGCCGGCGTCGTTGGCGATGATCTCCACCGAACCGCCGCCCCGCCCGGCCAGGCCGTGCCGGACCGCGTTCTCCACCAGCGGCTGTAACGCGAGGAACGGCACCACCACATTGAGCACCTCGGGGGCCACCTGCAGGCGCACCGTCAACGCGGTACCGAACCGTGCGCGCTCCAGCGTCAGGTAGCGGTCGATATTGCGCAGCTCCTCGGCCAGGGTGGTGTACTGCCCGGCCGCACGGAACGAGTAGCGGGTGAAATCGGCGAATTCCAGGATGAGTTCGCGGGCGCGGGTCGGGTCGGTGCGCACGAATGAGGCGATGGTGTTGAGTGCGTTGTAGATGAAATGCGGACTGATCTGCGCGCGCAGGGCCAGCACCTCGGCCTTGTCGAGGCGGGCGCGGGAGGCGTCCAGCTCGGCCAATTCGATTTGACTGGCGGCGTAGCGGGCCACCTCGCCGATGGCGCCGAGCATGCCGGGTCCCGGTGTGCCGGTGGTGACGACGACCAGCACCCCGAGGACATCGCCGGCCTCGGCCAGCAGCGGTTGGGCCACCACCGTCGTGGTGTCGATATCGTCGAGAACCCGGCGTTCGCCGGCGATGGAGGCCGCGGCGGCGGTCGCCGCGGTGTCGCCGACGCTGCGCCGCCAGATGAACTTGTCCTCCGGGTCGGCGGCGAGCAGCTGTCCGTCGCCGTCGAACAGGGCGACCCCGTCGGTGCCGGTGAGATCGCGAAGGAACGGTGCTGCGGTGGCGGCCGATTCGGTGTCCAGGCCCCGGCGCAGGGCCCGTGCGGCGAGCGAGGCGGTGTGCAGCGCGGCATGCACGGCCCGCTCGGTGGGCGTGGCCACCACGCGCCGGTGTGCGCACCACGAACACCGCCGCGAGCGCCGCCAGCAGCAGCGTCGCGGCCAGCGCGACCGTGAGCTGACCCGACATGGTGGCGCCAACCCTATGCCGTGGGGACTACTGAACGGGGCAGGCGTACTTCCTGGCCACGTCGAACACCCGCTCCTGGGCGCCGGGGCCAACCGCGCCCTGGGCGGCGAGCTCCAGACCGATGTAGCCGGGCAAGCCGCCGACGCATGCCTGGTGCATGGCGCGCCAGGCGGTGTCGGGGTTGAGGTTGTAGCCGTTGCGCTGCAGGCCGGCCATGTACTCGTCGAAGGCAGGGGTGCCCTGGTCAGGGATGGCCTGGGCGTTGCCGGCGAACGTGATCGATGCGGCCGCGGCGATGGCGGCCGCGGTGACCGTCAGCAGCGGTGCGATCCCGCGTCTCATGGCCGTCTCCTCCGGTTGTGTGCTGGTCAGGACATCACAGTCGCATAAGGTGCCGAGATCGTCTGCCGAATCGCCTTTATGGAGTACGGGCGCCGGCGCCGACGGGACCTACGTCGCCAGCCATGCCAGCGCGGCGACAACGAGGGCCTGGGTGCCGGTGTCCAATGTGGGCTGGATGACGGGGGCGAATGTCGGTGAGTGATTGACCGGGATGTCCTGGGCGACACGGCCGGAGTCGACCGCCTCGCGGTACAGCCGTTCGTCGATGCCGCCGATACCCCAGAGGGTATACGGCGCGCCGAGCGCACGGGGGAGGTCGCTGAAGTCTTCGCTGGCCGCGCCGGACCCGATCGGTCCGTGCCGCTCGCCGAAGAACTCGGCGAAGGCGTGGCCGACGCGGTCGGTGACCGTTTCGTCGTTGACGGTCGGCGGGAACCGGTCGTACAGCTCGAAATCGGGTTCTCGAGGAGAATTCGATGCCTGGCATTCGGCGGTGACGACGCGCCGGATGGCGGCCAACACGGCGTCGCGGACCCCGTCGTCATAGGTCCGCAGGTTGACCTCGAGCACCGCGCGGTCGGAGATCACGTTGCTCTTGCTCCCGGCGTGAATGGAGCCGACGGTCAGGACTACGGTGTCGGTGGCGGCGACCTCCCGGGACACGATGGTCTGAAGGCGCAGCACGATCATCGCCGCGAGGACCACGGGGTCGACCCCGGCCTGCGGCATCGAGCCGTGCGCGCCACGCCCGTAGACAGTGATCCGGATGCTGTCGGCGGCAGCGAGAAACGGGCCGGAATGCGTGGCGGCCCGGCCTGCCGGTATCGGGAAAACATGTTGGGCCAGCGCGACATCCACCGGGGGCAGAAGATCGACCAGGCCGCCCTCGACCATGCCGCGGGCACCGTCGCCGGTCTCCTCGGCGGGCTGAAAGAGGGCGATCACGGTCCCGGACCACTGTGCGGTGGCGCCGGCGAGCAAGGTCGCGGCGCCGAGCAGGCAGGTGACATGCACATCGTGACCGCAGGCGTGCATGACGGGCACCTCGCCGCTGCGCACGGTGCTCGCATAGGGAAGGCCGGTGGACTCCTGGACGGGTAGCGCATCCATATCGGCGCGCAGCAGCACCGACCCGCCGCTGCCGTTGCGCAGGATGCCGACGACCCCGGTTCCTCCGATCCGTTCGTGCACGTCGTAACCGGCGGCACGCAATCGGTCGGCGACCAGCTGCGCGGTGCGGTGTTCGTGATGGGACAGCTCGGGGTGCCGGTGCAGATCGCGGTAGAGGTCCTCTTGCCAGGCCCTGATCTCGGGGAGCCGTTGCAGCACCGCGGTCGCCGCGCTCATGTCTGCCAGTCTGGCAGGAGTCGGCGCGCTGCCGGCGCTTCTGGCCAAATTGGACGTCGTAGGCTTGCCGGTATGACCGGGAATCTGTGCCTGACCCAAGATCCAGCGTCGGACGCGTTACTCGAATCGAACCCGTTCGCGCTGCTGGTCGGGATGATGCTGGATCAGCAGATCCCGATACGATTGCGAACGTGGCAAAACAAGCGTTGCGCGCTCTCGTGGGTGCCCGTGTCTCAGTAGTACAAGGGCCGCAGAAGGTCTCGCATCTGGTGCAGTTAGAAACGGCTACGAAGTGGGCCGAGGCCAGGGGCTACGAGATCGTCGGCCAGTTCGAGGATCTCGGCGTATCCGCTGAGAAGCGACCAGAGGACCGGCCAGACCTCGGGCCGTGGCTCACCGACGAGGGCGCGGCCTCCTGGGACGTGATCGTCTGGTCGAAGATGGACCGGGCTTTCCGCTCTACTGCACACTGCGTCGACTTCGCCCGGTGGGCCGAGGAGCGGCACAAGATGGTCGCGTTCGCCGACGACGGGCTGACGCTGGACTACCGGCCGAAGGGGCCAGGGGAGACCAAATGCATCGACGAGATGATGGCGGAGCTGTTCGTCTACCTCGGTTCGTTCTTCGCCCAGCTGGAGCTGAACAGGTTCAAGACCAGGGCGCAGGACGCCCACCGTGCCATCAGGCAGATGGACCGGTGGGCCTCGGGGGTTCCTCCGCTTGGGTTCAAGGTGGTTGATCACCCGAGCGGCAAGGGCAAGGGGCTCGACACCGACGAGACCGGTAAGGCTCTGCTTGCGTCGATGGCTCGCCGTCTGCTGGATGGCTGGAGCTTCATTCGTATTGCCGCGTGGCTGAACGAGGCGTACACCGACCCTCGTTGCAGCCGCAGCCACGTCCAGGGCTGCGAGTGCCGAGACGAGCCAGCTCTTACGAACATGGACCGGGCTCGGGTAGCGAACGGAAAGCCGCCGAAGGCTCGACCGTGGTCGGTCAACTCAGTGATCGATGGTCTCACCTCTCCGCGGACTCAGGGGCTCAAGATGACGGGTCGAGGGAAGGCGGCGTTGACCGTGCTCGACGCCGAGGGCGAGCCGATCAGGCTGGGGACTCCGACCTTCGACGCCGATACGTGGAAGCAGATTCAGGAGGCTGCCACGCTCCGAAAGATCGGGCAGCGGACACCGAGCAAGACGGCCAACCCAATGCTCGGGGTCGGGTTCTGCGGCTGCACCGGGTGCCCCGCCTGTCAGGGTAAGCAGTCTGGGTTCAGTGGCTCCGGTGAGCCGATCTGCGGAGCCTCGCTGGCGCAGCAGATCACCCGTAGGTCTCTCGCATCAGGCGAGATGGGAGAGTGGCGGTCATACCGCTGCGGTCGAACTCCGTTGAACTGCAATGGGATGAGCGTCAAAGCCGACACTGCTGACTCAGCTCTAGAGGCGTACTTCCTGACGTTGTGGGGTGACGAAGAGGTCACCCGGCGAGTGTTCGTGCCAGGTGAAGACCACAGCGGCGAGCTGGAGCAGGTCAAAGCAACCATTGAGCGGTTGCGGATGGAGTCTGATGCAGGCCTGTTGACCACTCCGGAGGATGAACGGCAGTGGCTGGAGCGGATGAAAGCTCAGGTAGCGAAACGCGATCAGCTCGCAGCGAGGCCGAGCCGTGCGGCTGGCTGGGTCACCGAGGCCACCGACCAGACCTACGAAGAGGTCTGGGACACGGCAGACCATCGACAATTGTTGCTCGACGCCGGCGTCAGGTTCGTGCTGGTGTCGAAAGACCCGTTGAGGTTCGACCGGTATGTGCCGACGTTTGAGCTGGCACCGGACCCATTTGGCTAGATCGGTGCGGAGGAGTATTCGCTCGCCTGGGCGAATCGTCGCCCGGTGACGGTGACGACCCCGCGGCCAACAGCGGATACCGTGGACACCCGATGAGAGCTTTCGCATGCCCCCGATGAAGTACCTCAAGTTCTACCTGGACCGGAAGTGCGTCGTCATGCCTGGCTTCGGGAAGACGAAGAACACCCGCAAGGGGTGCGGCAACTGGACGTGGACGCACACAAGGAACAATGTCGACTGGCTGAAAAAGAATGCCAAGGTGCGGAACGGAACTGGTGGGTTGTTGATCGTCGACGTCGACCCGAAGAACGGCGGGTCCGTCGAGTCGTTGCGGCAGCGATTTCCTGATCTTCCGGAGACCCGGACCGTCCATACCGTCACCCAGCACCGGGACGGGCCCGGCGTGCACCTGATCTTCACGATTCCTCGTGACGTTGTCGTTGCGACGAACCGACCACTCGGTACCGGCATCGATGTTCCTGATGCCGTGATGCTCCCTGGCAGTGTTTATCGCGGTGACGACCGAATAGACCGCACGTACACTTTGGTCGCGGAGGTCGACCCTGCGCCGGCACCGCTGGCACTGATCGCGGCCGTCGACAAGGGCGAAGCGTCGGACGGGGGTCCTACGCTTGTCCATGGGGATTCAGATGGCATCGTTGAGGCGCTGCTGGCGAAGTTCGCTGCTGCTGGACCAGGGGAGCGCAACCCGATATTTACCCAGGTTGCCCTACCGGTTCTCCGTGCCAAAGGTGACGAAGGTGCCGATCTGCTCAGGTATGCGTACTCAGGCGACGACGATGACGAGTTTGAGCGGATGCTTGAAAGTGCGATGCAGAAGGTCGGAATGTCTGGATCGCCGATGTCCCGGCTGCGGTCGCGGTATGTGGACGAGTGGTTGCAGTCGGCTCGACTGGACGCGCGCTACGGGCGGTCGATTAACGCTTCGGACCGCCGGGTGATGTTCGCCGTCGTGTCGATGTGCTCAGCGATAGGTGGAACGACAACGCCACCAGTCAGTTTTCGAGACCTGGCCGTCCGGACAGGCATCGAGACGAAGACAGTGGCAGTGGCAGTGTCGAGATTGATCGAAACAGGCCGCCTTCACGTCGTTAGGGCCGCTGACGATGGTCCTCGCGAATACACCCCAAAAGTGGGGGAAATGACCACAGTTCTTAGTAAGGGAGCAGCACCCATAAGGGCGCTGCTCGTTGATCCACTTCATGATCTCTGGTTGAGTCGCGGCCTTACGGGCCGCCACTCGCATGTCTTGGACCTTGTGGACGTCGGATACCGCAAGGCTTCCCAAGTCGCCGCAGCGGGTGGCATGGGGCGGGACGCAGCGCGGGATGCATTGAAGGCTTTGGTGGATGTCGGACTATTGGCGAAGGAGGGCACGGCGTACACCGTGCCGGACGATGTGGTCGAGGCTGCCGACCGGTTGGCCGTGGACCTTGGGGGTACGGCCAGACGAGCGAATCTGGCCGCACGCATCGCCGAAGAGCGGGCAAGACCGAGGGGTGATGCTGAGCCCGTCGCCGTCGCTGAAGTCATCCACGACGACATCGAGGATGACCGTCGTCGCCGCGAGGAAGACGAGGAACTAATGCGTCAGGTGGGGATTCTCTAGCAGGCCTTCACCCAGTGAAGGCGGTCTCGTACGCCTTGGCTTCGGATGGCTTGAGCTCACCGGCCACCCGCAGGAGCAGGCTACCGTTGACGGTGTTCCATTCCTGGCCGAGCATCGGCATCGACTTCAGCGTCGACTGTATGTAGTCCGCGCGATTCTGAGCAGCGGCCTGATCGGGCCACTGCTCGATCATTACCCCGCAGTCTGTGCCGAGGTCCGTGCATCGTGGCAGTCGGGAGTCCACCAGGATGCTGGCAGCGACATAGCCATTGGGTCTGCCGATCAGGTCGTTCGGGTCGTTGTCCTCGGTGATCTCGATGAGTTCTGCGACTTCAGGAATCGTCGCCTTGATTGACTCAGCGACGCTCTGGGCGGTCGCTGGAGGAGGTTGCACCGCTTCGACTGCGGCGGTGCCTGTGGCCGATGCGCCGCTGCTGTTGGATTGCTTCTGCTCGGGTGCCCCGCACGCTACGCACAACGCCAGAGTCGCGGTAAGGGTGAGCTTGAAAACCAACATTGAGTTCACGCTGCGTAGTTATAGACGGTCTGCCTGCTGATCCCGAAATCCTTGGCGAGTGAGGTCACAGACTCGCCCGCGGCAAGGCGAGCACGAAGATCGTCGGCCTGTCCGTCGGTGAGCGCAGCTTTTCGGCCCCTGTACTTTCCGGCAGCCTTCGCAAGGGCGATTCCTTCGCGTTGGCGTTCGAGGATCATCGACCGCTCGAACTCGGCGACCGCTCCGAGCATCGAGAGCAGCAACGTGTTTATCGGGGAGTCATCGCCGGCGAAAATCAGGTTCTCCTTGACGAACTCGACCTTGATGCCTTGGTGAGTGAGTTCCCGAACGAGCCGCCGTAGGTCTTCGAGGTTCCGTGCGAGTCGGTCCATCGAGTGAACGACGAGCGTGTCGCCCTCCCGGACGTACTCAAGGCACGCGGCCAACTGGGGGCGCTGAGTGTCCTTGCCACTCGCTTTGTCGCAGAACATCTTGTCCAGCTCGACCCCCTCGAGCTGACGATCCGTGTTCTGGTCGACGGTGCTCACCCGCTGGTATCCGATGCGCTGTCCCATGTTCCCGAACTCCTGTGCTCGACTTAACTGTCGAAATGGACTCTAAGGATCCAGTGGACATATGTCAAACAATGCGGATGTTGGCCCTAGATTGACATCTGAGGCCCGCATGGGCGCTGTCCACCACGGGTGTACCCCAAGTGGACATTCGGTCCTCAACGTGGCCGCGAGAGGGCCAATACGGCGCAGTGTGCAGCACCAGGGGCGGCGCCTAGCGAACCGTTCAACTCCGCCGATCTGCTGGATAAGGCTCTGGATCACAAGCGAACCATGCGGGCTGGCGGGGATAAGAGTTACGTTGAACGGGATGAGCAGAGACGAGAAAACCCCGAAGTCTGAGACTCAGAAGTCGCGGGTGGCTGAGAGGGCCGGCCTGGGGTCAAAGCCGTCCGGGAAGAACATTCAGGCTCCGCCCGAAAAGGAGTACAAGCCTGCCTCTGACGGTCCTGCAATCCCGGACCCTTCCCGGATCCTCGCCGGTGAGACTTTCCGGTCGCGGAAACCCAGCGAGTGGAGAGTTCGGCCCCGACGCAAGGACGGCTGAACCCTGGGACGGGTACGTGCCTGCGCTTCGCGACGGCGTTGGGCTAGTTGGGCGCTGTCGAAGTCCGTCATCTCCCTAGCGTGTTCTTTTAGCGAGTCGGTAGCAAATCCGAGGCGCGGCACCGGAACCGGGATGCGGTGAGCAGACTCCGCGTGAGCTACTAGGTCGAGCTGAGTGAGCGCACCCCGCCTGTGCGGAGCTACTGCGCGCTGCGGGGACCCGGCACCCCAGGGGGGTTGCCCCCGCCCCGGGGCGTTTGACCGGTCGGTTATGCGGCCGAACCATTGTGTACGGGTTTCCGAGCTTTAGTCGCCAGCGCTTGCCAAGAATTATTAACCGGTTCGGCTAACCGGTAGAAACAACGGGTTCGCAGAAAAAGCGATGCGGCGGATCAAAGTCAGGGCGATCCAGAATCGTACCGTCATACTCAATCGCTTTGTCGCGATAGTAAATGGCCTCTTCGCGGGACAACTCGGTGGGCGGATTAGTCACACCGCGACGACGAGCATCGAAAACCACAAGATATCCGCGTACCTCCTCGTCCGGCTGTTCGACGCTGTAGCGGTCCAGATAATCGGCCAATTGGGCAGCGCCGCTTTTTGCCCGGGACTGTGAGTAGGTAACCAACTTTGTGCCGCTCGCGCTTGCGCTGTTGCCCAACCACTTTATTTCGATCAGGGCCACCCTGTTGTAGACGGACCACACAACCTTTATGTCGACTGGCTTCGTCTCGTCTACATTTTGTTCGGGCATAATCTGAACATCGTTCTGATCGCGAAGGTGAGAACGCAGAAACCGCTGAAGCGATCGGCGCATGATGTATTCGGGGCCAGGTTGGAACAAAGTCCGTTTTGGGTCGAACCAAGAAGTCGCAAAAGTATCGCATTGTGATTCGCGAATCCAGATGCGCCCGTATTTCTCCAATGCAACGCGGAGCTGACGAAAGTAGGGCAATCCGAAATAGCTGGGCGAAGTGGCAATGCGCGGGACTTCATGCTTGCGTTTATGGCACGCGAGATACTCTTCGTAGGGCTTTACGTATTCATAGAATACGTACTCGCGACCTTCAGGTTCAGCAAAGTCGAGTTTCCAGACCCGGATTCCAGTGCCCTCGAGTTTCACTATCAGAGGGCCTTGTCCATCGTAATAGGTTCCAAGACTTGCCAAGTCATCAAAATACTCAGATGCTGTATCGATCCAAAAATCTTCACTGTCGAGCACTCTCACGACGACAAGTCTGCCAGTCAGCCGCTCGGTAGTTATCGCGCGGTGCACTCGGCGTACAACTTCAATCAGCTCGCGCACGATGCCACCCGAATCTGGACCTAAATCTGAGCTGAGCTCGGCGATGAATAACCGCCTCGCGATATCCGCCATTTCCTCTGGATCAACGTTTATCGTCATAGTTCACCGGAATGGCTGTCGGACTTGCTGGCTTGCTGTGAGAGATAACTTAACCAAACCACTGCTGGAACAAACAAGTCATTGGCCGTCGGAACCGCAGCTGCAAGTGCTTCGAAGTGAGCCATTATTGCTTGCCGGCCTCCTTCGTCTAGCAAAGGGCGCGTGCTCGAGAGAGCTAGCGCGCGACGTAATTGCGGCTCGGCTGAAAGTGAATGACTTAAACCCGACAGAGGAACCGCTACAACGCTGCCGCAGGCAGCGTCCAGGATAGTCCGCCTTTGCCTAAACATCACCAAGCGCCCGTACTGCTCCAGTTCCATCTTTCCTGTGGGCGAGAGGCGGAGGCCATCCGATCCGCTTTCGAGTGTGTGATTGTTGGCCAGAGTTTGAATCGCAGAATCAAGTGCAACGCTAAACGGCGACGCACTGGAAGTCGCCGCAAAATCGTATCCCCAATCGCTAGGTGGAGCGCCGTTGTAGACCGAGAGTAGACAGGCAAGGTAGCCCAGGTGTGCGATCTCGGACTCGGTGGCGCCACCCGTGACGTCTTCGAGCTGACTGCAAATCACCATGCAGTCAAAGACTGCTTCGGGTCTTATCACTAGATGTGGGTCTCGTCATTCGTCGCGCTCTCGCCACGCAATTTCTTCTCGATTGCGCCGTAGGCGTCGATGAAGAGAGACTCCTCTTCCGCTTGGACCTCGCTTAGGGGAGTCCAATCGGTCATACGAAGCAGCCTCATATTTTCAGCGCCACACTTTGCCGCTAATCGCAACAGCAGTTGTGAAGAGTTAATGTTAGCTGTCATCACAATGTTCGCTCCGTCCTGTATGAAGGAAGCGAACATGTCCCCGGCGCGTGCCTCATATGCAATATCGAGTGAACCTTCTGGTGTGTCGATGTATAAGGCGCCCGGACTTTCTGGATTGGCCATATGCTGCAATAACGTCATTCGCAGCGCAATTTCCAGAAAAAACCGCTGACTTTCGGACAAAGAAGTGGTGGTTCGACGTCTTGATCCTTGGACCTCCAGCGACAGCTTAAAAGTGTCGCTCTCAGTTTCCAGGTGAACGTCTAGGTCGAGACCGATAAATTGCTTCGCCAACCGTCGAAACCTAGGTACAAACTCGACTTCACCGTCTTGATACGCGGTTACGAGTCGCTGTTGGATCGGCTCAAGCTCGGCCCGAAACTCGTCTCGGCGCTTGCGGAAGTCATTCCTTCGGGCAGTCGCGGCGCGGTACTCCTCCTCTGTAGCCCGCCTCTGCTGCGCGTCAGACTCGGGGACCGCATCGAATCGAGCAATTGCCTCGGTATTGGCCTCTTCGAACGCTGCTAAGGCTTCGGCAGCGTCGGATGCCTTCTGAGCAAGCGACTTCGATTCGGCTTCGAGTCGTTGCAAACGAGTCTGCGCTGTTTTGGTTTGGTCTCCTGCGTCGGCTAGTTGGCGGTCCAGCGTTTCGAGAACTTCAAACGCGGGTCCTGCCCCGTGTTGTGCCACTTGCGAGGAACAGACAGGGCAATTTCCAGACTTCAGCACCGCCTTGACGGCGGCTGCGACCTGCTTGCCTTCGGTGCCACATACTTCGCAATACTCGTCGGAAACGATACGCATTATCAACGGGTGGTACTTGGGATCTGGGTGACCCGAAAGGCGTGCCGAAAACATGTCGTCGTACTTCATACGCAGGCTCAAGTGTTGTGAACTCGCTTCAGCCAATGCGAGGCGTGCGTCGGCGGCCGCTCGTTCTGCGCGGTCGGCCTCCGCTCGTACCGTGTCAAACTGCTCGACCAGGGCATTATGTTGTCCGCGAATCTGCTCGATATCGGCTAGTTCGCCAGGCTGCATTTTATCCAAGCGTCGGCGGGCAAGGGTCGCTTGCCACTGTGCGTTACGTGCGTTCGAGTCGGCCGCGTTAATACCACTCCGAAGTTGTTCAGCCCGGACGACATCCTGCGGATCCAGGCCAAACGCAAGATAAAGAGCGGAGTTGGCAGTTCGGTCATTCCAAAATAGGAGGTCCCGACGCTCATCGAATGTCATCACAAAGTGTTGTAGGAAAACGAAGTATTCGAACGAACCAACATTGCAGTCCCTTGCGATTTCGTCAGCGTACACACGTTGACGTTCTTCCGGCCCGAGGGGTCCATCGGGAAGCGCGGAACCGTCGCCTTCAGTTATTTCGAGGATCTCTAGCGCGGACGGTGAGAACAGGTTGCGTGCGATTCTGTAGTGCCGATGCCCCACAGAAAACGATAATTCCACATGCGCCCGATCGCGATCTTCCTCGTCTATAACGCCGTCGAAGTATTTTTCTGAGTAAGGGAGACTTTTCGCGTAGTATTCGTCTACATTCTGGAAAGAGCGTCCGGAATTCGCAACAATTCCGGTAAAGCCAAAATTAATCGCCGCCAGAAAGGTAGATTTGCCAAGACCGTTGGCTCCAGCTAGGCAAAAGACTCCGCGATTGATGTCGACGCTTAGTCGGCGTTGGTTGCGGTAGAGGCTGAAGTACCTTAGCCCAACGTTCCGCAGCACCGGGAGATTTCGATCTCCGCTCATGTAGACGCCTCGCTATCAGGTCTGAGTACGACGACCGACTCTCGCAAATACAATGAAGGCAGCCTGCGCTTCGTCATTCGCGCGATTCTAACTTCGTCGACGCGCCAGCCTAGGAGCTCGGCGACCGCAGACATCAAGACGTCGCTAGCGATGACAAATTGTTGGTCTCCTGCGCCGTGAGAAGAGTTTCCGACGATGAATGTCAGTCGGCCGTTTGGGTCGACACGCTTGCGAGCACCCGCCAGAATCTGCACCATATCGTCCACCCAGCCTTTGATCACCTGGATGCGACCTGATGTGTAGCGGTCTTGTGGAACGCTACCCAGCACAGGGCCGATTATCTGAGTGATTTGTTTTGCAGCTGCTATGGACTCAAAACTATAGCTGTCTGGGAATCGAACACTGGGGTGACTTCGGATGGTTGCTAGCCTTTGTGCGGACATATCGCGAGCATTTCCATAGAGGCCGAGATACCAGGCCTCCATTTTGTAGACTTCCGTATAGTCAATGTTGTTGGGATACGGAGGCGAGAATACGATTAGATCGTGTACGGCTCTGCTCCGCCTCAAGAGTTCTCTGCTGTCACCGAGCTTGGCTTCAAAAGAAAAGCTCTTGTTATCAAGAGCGCACATCTGCACGTCCGATATGTAGTTGGCAGCCTGAGCTTCAAATGCCGCAAATGGGTCCAAGGGCTGCTTACTAGGTTCGAACCTCAAAGCGCGACCGTCTTTTCGGAGCCGGCTACATTGTTCCACAACTGAGGCTGCGGCTAGCAGCAGCACATCTCGCGCGACCCCAGTTGCCTCAGCCTTCACCGCCTCCCTGATGAGAAGGAGTTTGCGAAGGTCCCGAGCGCTGAAATATTTCGGATTTCGAAATGTAGCGAGAGCGGGCGGCTCGATTTGCTTCCCTGTGGCCAGTGCGCGGTTGCACCGTCGAATTATCCTTGGCAATAACCCTTGGAGCTCGATCGCTAGCGCGTTGCCTCCAAGCATCGCAGCGGATTTCGTCTTGGTTACTAGATGTAAAAAGGGATTTGCTTCGAATCCGGTCGCGTGCACTTGCAACGTGGTGGCCGACGCCAGATCACCCGCGGAAACAAGGGTTGTGCCGCCGCCGGCAAAGCAATCGAGAACTTTAGTTGGTCGACCTGTGGTGTCGAGTCCGTCTTCCTTCACGAGCTGTTGGAGCAGGCGGCTTGAAAACGCTTCTTTAAATCGAAACCAACGGTGGAAGGCTTCGTCGGCGTTACCAATCGGAACTACCAACGCTCCATAGTCGTTCATGCGATCAGTTACGGTCCACCCGCGTTGCAGTGAGGTGTAGTGCTCACTCAGTTTGTCGATCACTAGTGGATGCGCCCGATGTTCTTGCCATACCCCGCCACGCTGCGAGATTACTCGAACGCCGTGACATTGGCGTACGGATACAGTCGCGCGTCGTCCTCGAATCGAGTACATCGCCGGGTGCGTGGCTCCTGCAGAGTCGCACTGGTCGTGTACAACAACCGTCGTCGTCGCGGCCGAGCCTTGTGTCCCGATAGAGCAATTGTCGAGCGAACGCAGCCCCTGTGTCTGAACCATGCTGTGAGTTCGTCCCGCTCACCGTAGGCTTCTGCTGTGGCTATCAAACTGTGCCTGGCCCAGGATCCCGACGCAGACGCATTATTGGAGTCCAGCCCCTTTGCACTGCTCACGGGCATGTTGCTTGATCAGCAGATACCCATGGAAGTGGCGTTTGCGGGTCCGAAGAAGATTGCGGACCGTTTAGCAACGGCAGATCATAATCGTGTTGACACCTCTCAGCAGATCCCGATGGAGGTGGCGTTCGCCGGGCCGAAGAAGATCGCAGACCGCATCGGTGACGTGGATGCGCGTGTGATCGCCGACTACAACCCCGACGAGTTCACCGCGCTGTGCTCGGAAACCCCGGCGATCCACCGCTTCCCGGGTTCGATGTCCACTCGGCTGCAGGCGCTGGCCCAGACCATCGTCGACGAGTACGACGGTGACGTGAGCCGGCTGTGGACCGAGGGCGATCCCGATGGCGCCGAGGTCCTGCGTCGGCTCAAGCGGCTACCGGGCTTCGGTGATCAGAAGGCGCGGATCTTCCTTGCGCTGCTGGGCAAGCAGTACGGCGTGACGCCGAAGGGATGGCGCGCCGCGGCGGGGGATTACGGCAAGGCGGGCACGCACATGTCGGTGGCCGACGTCGTCGACGCTGACTCGCTGCAGGAGGTGCGGGCGTACAAGAAGAAGATGAAGGCCGCCGCGAAGGCTGCGAAGCAGGCCTGACTCGCTGACTCTGCGCTCAGGGTGCGAAAGTGCGAGTGGGTCGCGCCGTCAGCGCAGAGTCAACGACGGGTCGGGCGCCGACGGTGCATGCAGATCGAACTTCTGGCTGTTTTCTCGATCTCATTGCACCGTCGCGGACAGTTCAGAACGCGGGGCCGTCGAAGCGCTCCCGGGTGACGAACTCCGAGACCGGTTTGCGGGTCAGCCTGCGGACCTGCGTGACGGGTTTGCCCAGCGGCAGCACCGCGGCCAGTGCGTACTCATCGGGTATCGCCAGCAGTTGCTTCACCGCCGGTTCCTCGGCGATCGCCATCGTCGTCAGCACACCGCCGTATCCCTCGTTCCGCGCGGCCAGCAGGATGTTCCACACCAGCGGATAGACCGATGCGCCCGCCACCACGCCGATGCGGTCGAGGTCCTGATCGAAGGCCGCGACCACGCCGAGGTCGACGCAGATCGCCAGCAGCACCTCGGCGTCGAGCAGATGGGTGGCCCGCGGCACCTGCACCGCGGCGAGCTCCTCATCGGACACGCCCATGGGGTGCAAGGGATTCCACGGGCTCTCGCCATTGCGCTTCTGGGCGATATAGCGCCGCGCGCCGGTCACGCTCAGATCGGCCAGTGCCGACTTGGTGGCCTCGTCGCGGATCACGATGACGCGGGTGCCCTGCCGGTTACCGCCACTGGGCGCGAACCGGGCGTTGTCGAGGATGCGCGTCAGCGTCTCATCGGGCAGCGGTTCCCCGGTGAACTGACGTACCGCGCCGGTGGTACGCATGACGTCGTAGGTGTCCATGCTCACCATCTTGGTGCGTATGCGATTGTGGACATATGGCCAAGACACATCTGAACTGCCCCTGCGGAGAAGCCATTCAGGGCGCCGATGAGGACGACCTGGTCGCCAAGGCGCAGGCGCATCTGTCCGAATCACATCCCGGGCGTGAATACGACCGCGAGATGATCCTGTTCATGGCCTACTGAGGCAGCCGATCTAGGGCACCACCGTCGAGCCGATGGTGGGCATGAACTGGCACTGCTTCTCGGTCGTGGTGACCTGACCGAAGATGGTCGACATGATGCTGCCCGAGCCGGTGTCGGCGATGGCGGTCAGCGTGGTCGGGCCTGCCGGGTTGATATCGGCCTGCGGTTTGAGCGTCGCGGTGCCGGACTTTCCGGTGCTCAGGTTCACCCAGGTGACATTGAGCGGCAGCTTCTGCTCGGCGGCCGGTCCCGGTGTGCCCATGGCGGTGAAGATGTAGGCGGTCTGGCCGGGCCCCGGGCCGGGCGCGGGAATCTTCGCCGGGCCGGCGACCGAGATGGCGGCGGCCAGCACGTTGCCGCCGTCCTTGAGGCATCCGTTGCTGATCGACGGGTACATGAAGTCTTGTGTAGTGGGCGCGTCCGGACCGAAGTCGGGCATCGCGCCGGGCGCCGGCGCGGGTCCCGGCGCGGGAGCGGGTGCGGCCGCGGCGGCAAGCGGTTCGGCCGGGGCGGGCGCTGGCGCCGGGGCAGGGGGGTACCGCTTCGGGTGCCGGGACTACGGGCGCGTCGACGGCGGCCTCGGGGGCTGCGGGCAGGGCATCGGGGATCGGGCCCACCGAGTAGGCGGGGTTGATCCCGGCGGGTAGATGAGCCTCGGCTCCGGCGCCGGCCGCAGGCGTATGTACCTGCGGCGCGGCGGCGAACTGGTTGACCGCGGTGGCCAGGTTCTGCGAATCAGCCGGGGCCGCCGCGTTTCCCGCGAACGCGGCGGCGGCCGCCATCAGCATCGACGCCGCATCGCCAGGGTTGGCAGCGGCCTGCTGGATGGCGGGTCCGAGAGTCTCCATCGCCGGTAGTCCCGGTGCCTGCAGATTGTTGATCGGCAGCGGCATGGGCGCGGCCGGATCGGCGTGGGCAGGTATCACCGAGCCCCCGCCCAGCACCACGAGCGCGGTGGCCGTGGCACTGGTGAGCGTGGTCCGGATCGATGGCATGTCTCCCCCTGGCTAGGTGGTGTTTACGGTGGCGGCGCTACTGATCAGGGCAGGCCCGAAAGCGGAACGAACATCGGCACCAGCGACTGGGCCGCGTCCGAGGCGTTGGGCAGGCCCGCGGCCGGAGCTGCGGGGGCACCCGGCGCGGCCGGAGCAGCGGCGGGGGCGGCGCCGGTGGCGGGCAGCAGGCCCGCCAGCGGGGTGCCGGCCGGCATCAGGCCGGCGAGGCCGGGAACCAGGTTCTGCATTCCGGCCATCGCGGCGGCGGGGGCGGCAGCGGCGGCGGGAGCTGCCGCGGCAGGCACGGCACCGGGCAGGGTGGCCGCGGCCTGATTCAGCGGAGCGCCGGCCGGGGTGATCGGATCGACCGGCAGCGTGCTGGGGGCCTGGTTACCGCCGGTGAGCACCGAGGCGACGCCCTGGATGATCTGCGGGGCGACGGTCTGGATGCTGGCCAGCTGCGGCGCGAACGGCACGTTCGGCGCGCCGGGGATCGCCGGCGGGTTGGGCGCCGGGGGAGCCGGCTCGGCCACCGCGGCCGGGCTCAGGGTCAACGCGGCCACGGCCGCGCCGGCACCGGCAATCATGCTGGTGGCAAAGAGTTTTCTGAAAGATGACACGGTTCTCCCCGTTTCGTTGGCGGCACGTCTGAAACCGAAGGTAGCGAGTTACTGGTGTTACTCAAGTGACAGGAGTGTGGTTTATTCAACCGTTACGGAGGCGTGCGCCGACGGTGATCGGAACGGCGTTCCGGCGCTGTCATCGGTTCGGTCCCGAGCGTGAAACCTCGTCGGGATATGCCGTCCGCCGGCGTCGGGGATGCACATTCGGCGGGAGCGCAGCGCCACCGGTCGCATCTCGGTCGATAGAGTCGGGCCGGTAAACACCGACCGCTATGCCTCCCGGACCGCGCAGCTCTATCGCTGGGCGCCGCTGTTATTGGTGTTGAGCATCCTGGCCCGGCTGGCGTGGACCTACCTGGTGCCCAATGGGGCCAACTTCGTCGATCTGCACGTTTACGTGGGCGGCGCCGACACGCTGGAGACCCCGGGCGCGCTGTATGACTACGTCTACGCCGAGCAGACCCCGGACTTCCCGCTGCCGTTCACCTATCCGCCGTTCGCCGCCGTGGTCTTCTATCCGCTGAGCCTGCTGCCGTTTGCGGTGGTGGCGTTCATCTGGCAGCTCGGCATCTTCGCCGCCCTCTACGGTGTGGTGCGCATTAGCCTGAACCTCTTGGGCTGCAACGATACTCGCCCGGCCATGGCCTGGACCGCGGTGGGAATCTGGACCGAACCGTTACGCAGCACCTTCGACTACGGCCAGATCAACGTGGTGCTGGTGCTGGCCGTGCTGTGGGCGGTGCGCAGCAGTCGCTGGTGGCTGTCGGGTCTGTTGGTCGGGCTCGCCGCGGGCGTCAAATTGACCCCAGCGGTGGCGGGCCTGTACTTCGTGGGCGTGCGGCGCTGGGGTGTTGCGGTGTTCTCGGCCGTGGTGTTCGCGGCCACCATCGGCGTGTCGGCCCTGGTGGTCGGGGAGCAGGCCCGCTACTACTTCACCGATCTGCTCGGTGACGCCAGCCGGGTCGGACCCATCGGCACGTCGTTCAACCAGTCGTGGCGCGGTGCCATCTCGCGCATCGTCGGTCATGACGCGGGGTACGGGCCCGCCGTGCTGCTGGCTCTCGCCCTCACCGCGGTGCTGGCCGTTCTCGCCTGGCGTGCGGTCGGCACCGGCGATCGCCTCGGCGGCATCCTGATCGTGCAGCTGTTCGGGCTGTTGCTGTCGCCGATCTCGTGGACGCATCACTGGGTGTGGTTGATCCCGCTGATGATCTGGCTGGTCCACGGACCGCTGCGCAACAGCCTGGGTGCCCGGGTCCTCGGCTGGGGTTGGCTGGTGCTGACCCTGATCGGGGTGCCCTGGCTGCTCAGTTTCGCCCAGCCGACGATCTGGGAGATCGGCAGGCCGTGGCAGCTTGCCTGGGCGGGCCTGGTCTACCCGGTGGCGACGGTGCTCACCCTCGGCTGGTTGGCGGCCCGCGGTCGACCGCTCAGTCGGCCAGCAGCTGATCGATCGCCTTCGCCAGCTCCACATCCTTGTCCGTGATCCCGCCCTCGGAGTGCGTCACCAACGCCAAATTCACTGTGCGCCAACGAATGTCGATATCGGGATGGTGGTCCTTCCGCTCTGCCAGTTCAGCGATGCGGCTGACCGCACCGATGCCGTCCAGGAACGTCGGGAACTCCACCGACCTGCGTAACGCGTCGTCGGAGCGCTCCCAGCCGTTCAGCTCGCCAAGCACCGCGTCGACGCGGTCATCGCTCAATACAGCCATGAATCCGACGGTATACCGTCGAGCTCGATGACCGAGCAGATCGTCGTTGCGGGTGCGCTCATTTCCGATGGCGCGCTGCTGGTGGCCCAGCGGCAACGCCCGGCCGAACTACGCGGGCTGTGGGAACTTCCCGGCGGCAAGGTGGCACCGGGGGAGAGCGAGGCCGATGCGTTGATCCGCGAGCTGCGCGAGGAACTCGGTATCGAGGTCAGCGTCGAGGCTGCACTGGCCGCGCAGGTGGTGCTGAGCCCGACGATGACGATGCGCGCCCATCTGGTGACTCTGCGCTCGGGACGTCCCCATCCCCATGACCATCAGGCGCTGCGCTGGGTACGCGCCGCTGACCTCGACGCACTGGCCTGGGTGCCCGCCGACCGGGCGTGGATACCCGAGCTGACGGCCGTGTTGCGCTAGCTGCTGCTACCAGCTGCCCAGCGGGGCGCCGCGCCGGAACTGTCCGTTGGGGCGCACGCCGAAGGGGTTGGAGGTGGTGCCCGGAACGGCGATGACGCCGTCGCGGACCTCACCCTGGGTCTGGATCCCGCCGCCGTCGGCGCGACGGTTGTCGGCCAGCGCGCCGCGGGCGACACCCTGGCCCGAGCGGCGCAACGCGTTCTTGTCGAACTCGGACGCTTGGCGACTGCTGACGTTGGGTCGCGGGGTGATCTCCTTGACGTCCGCGCCGGCCGTGGCCGCGCCGACGGTGGCGAACACGGCGGCGACGGCAGCGGTGCCCAATCCCATGGCGGTCATCTTGGTGGCGAGGCGCCACACGCTTCTGGTGGTTTCAGGCATCGGCTCGAACCCTTCGTCACATCGGACCAATATGGTCGCTCTACTCGTCGCTCAGGAACGGCGAACGTTACCATCCAGAGCCTCGCCGATCGGTGCTTTCGAGTTGCGTGGGCGGCTTTGCTGGCCGAGATGTATTGACGAACAGGGTAATTCAAAATCTGAGAGGTTCTCAGTAGCCGGGCGAGTGCGGATGCCCGTCGGTCGGCGGTCAGGCGGCTGCGACCGGGTTTGCTCGGCGGCGAACGGGCCCACGCCGATGTGCACCGGCGGGCGGGGTGTCGGGTTGCCGACGACGGTGGCCGTCGGTCGCCACCGCGAATTCGGTCACGAGCTCGCTGGTAGTGACATCCGGCACACCTTCAGCGGTGCGCGGAGCCGCCGGGAGGATCGTCGCGGCCGGGTTGCGGCCGTCGTCGTGGCCGCCTCTGGTGGCGTGGCCGGGTCCACCCTGAGACGGTGTCCACACCGCCGCCCGGATGCCGTCGACAAGGCTGTCACGATGCGGTGGTGCCCCCGGGTCAAACCTGCATCGCTGCAGTTCACTACGCCTTTCGGGCGAGCTTGTACACCTTCTCCAGTTCCTTGCCCCGTATCCCGTTGTGCGCAGCCTTCTGCACCTTGTGCAGGACCAGCGGACACTTCTTGCACCGGGGCTTGCTACGGCAGCATTTCTTCTTCGGCTTGGCCAAGAGCAGCTTCTTCACGCACGCCTTCCACTGATCCCCGTCGTTTTCGTGATCGGGTACTCACACTGCGACAATCACTGACGTGGATTCTCGCCCTAACTTTCGCAACGTAGCCATCGTCGCGCACGTTGACCACGGTAAGACAACGCTGGTCGACGCCATGCTGCGGCAGTCCGGTGCGTTGTCGCACCGTGGCGACGATTCGACCGAACGCATCATGGACTCCGGTGACCTTGAGAAAGAAAAAGGCATCACCATCCTGGCCAAGAACACCGCGGTGCACCGGCACAACGCCGACGGCACCGTCACGGTGATCAACGTCATCGATACACCCGGGCACGCCGACTTCGGTGGTGAGGTCGAGCGCGGCCTGTCCATGGTCGACGGTGTGGTGCTGCTGGTCGACGCCTCCGAGGGGCCGCTTCCGCAGACCCGGTTCGTGTTGCGTAAGGCGCTGTCGGCGCATCTGCCGGTGATCGTCGTGGTCAACAAGACCGACCGGCCCGACGCCCGCATCGCCGAGGTCGTCGAGGAGAGTCACGATCTGCTGCTCGACGTGGCCTCCGATCTCGACGAGGCCGCCCAGGAAGCCGCCGAGAAGGCGCTCGACCTGCCCACGCTGTACGCCTCGGGTCGTGCCGGTATCGCGAGCACCAGCCAGCCGGCCAACGGACAGAACCCCGACGGTGAGAACCTCGACCCGCTGTTCGACGTGCTGATGGAGCACATCCCGCCGCCGCAGGGTGATCCGGACGCGCCGTTCCAGGCCCTGGTCACCAACCTCGACGCGTCGGCGTTCCTCGGCCGACTGGCGCTGATCCGCATCTACAAGGGCAAGCTGAAGAAGGGTCAGCAGGTTGCCTGGATGCGCGAAGTCGACGGCCACCCGGTCATCACGAACGCCAAGATCACCGAACTGTTGGTGACCGTCGGTGTCGAGCGCACTCCGACCGATGAGGCCGTCGCCGGCGATATCGTCGCCGTCGCGGGCATCCCGGAGATCATGATCGGTGACACGCTGGCCGACCCCGAGCACGCTCACGCCCTGCCGCGTATCACCGTCGACGAGCCCGCGATCTCGGTCACCGTGGGCACCAACACTTCTCCGCTGGCGGGCAAGGTCTCCGGTCACAAGCTGACCGCACGGATGGTCAAGAACCGGCTGGACTCCGAGCTCATCGGCAACGTGTCGATCAAGGTCGTCGACATCGGCCGTCCGGACGCCTGGGAGGTGCAGGGCCGCGGTGAGCTGGCGCTCGCCGTGCTGGTCGAGCAGATGCGCCGGGAGGGTTTCGAGCTGACCGTCGGCAAGCCGCAGGTGGTCACCCAGACCATCGACGGCAAGCTGCACGAACCGTTCGAGGCGCTGACCATCGACTGTCCCGAGGAGCACCTCGGCGCCATCACCCAGTTGATGGCCGCCCGCAAGGGCCGCATGGAGCAGATGACCAACCATGCCGCCGGGTGGGTGCGGATGGACTTCATCGTCCCCAGCCGCGGTCTCATCGGGTTCCGCACCGATTTCCTGACGATCACCCGCGGCACCGGCATCGCCAACGCGGTGTTCGACGGCTACCGGCCGTGGGCGGGGGAGATCCGGGCGCGCCACACCGGCTCGCTGGTCTCCGACCGCAGCGGCCAGATCACGCCGTTCGCGATGATCCAGCTGGCCGACCGCGGACAGTTCTTCGTCGAGCCCGGCCAGGAGACCTACGAGGGACAGGTCGTCGGGATCAACCCGCGCGCCGAGGACCTCGACATCAACATCACCCGTGAGAAGAAGCTGACGAATATGCGCAGCTCTACCGCCGATGTGATGGAGACCCTGGCCCGGCCGCTGGAACTCGACCTGGAGAAGGCCATGGAGTTCTGCGCCGAGGACGAGTGTGTCGAGGTGACACCGGAGATCGTGCGGGTGCGCAAGGTGGAGCTGACCGCAAGCCTGCGGGCGCGTGCCAAGGCGCGCGCCAAGCAGCAGAACAGCTGACCGATACCCTGAAACTCGTGCCGACAGCCCGACACCGTGTAACCGTGCTTGCGGCCATGCTGTCGGCGTTGGTGGTGGCCGGCTGCACGGTCAGCCCGCCGCCGGCCCCGCAGAGCACAGAGACGACGCAGACCCCGCCACCACCGCCGGCGAAGGCCATGCAGATCATCATGGCCATCGACGCGATCGGCGCCGGTTTCAACCCGCACCTGCTTTCCGACCAGTCCTCGGTGAATGCCGCCGTCTCCGCGTTGGTGCTGCCCAGCTCGTTCCGGCCGATCCCTGACGCGAACACTCCCACCGGGTCCCGCTGGGAGATGGATCCCACCCTGCTGATCTCCGCAGAGGTCACCAATGAGGAGCCGTTCACCGTCACCTACAAGATCCGCCCGGAAGCGGCCTGGACCGATAATGCCCCCATCGGGGCCGACGACTTCTGGTACCTGTGGCGCCAGATGGTCAGCGTTCCCGGGGTTGTCGACCCGGCGGGCTACGACCTGATCACCGGGGTCCAATCGGTCGAGGGCGGTAAGACCGCGGTGGTGACCTTCGCCCAGCCCTACCCCGCCTGGCGAGAGTTGTTCAACAACATCCTGCCCGCGCACATCGTCAAGGACATGCCCGGCAGCTTCGGCGCCGGCCTCGTGCGCGCCCTGCCGGTCACCGGTGGACAGTTCCGGGTGGAGAGCATCGACCCGCAGCGCGACGAGATCATGCTTGCCCGCAACGATCGCTACTGGGGTCAGCCCGCCGCCCCCGACCAGATCCTGTTTCGGCGCGGCGGATCGCCTGCGGCCCTGGCCGATTCGATTCGCAACGGCGACACCCAGGTGGCTCAGGTGCACGGTGGGCAGGCGGCGTTCGCCCAGCTGTCGGCGATCCCGGACGTGCGCACCGCCCGAATCGTCACGCCGCGCGTGATGCAGCTGACGCTACGTGCCCAGCAGCCGGAGCTGACCGATCTGCGGGTACGCAAGGCACTGCTGGGCCTGCTGGACGTCGATCTGCTGGCCGCCGTCGGCGCCGGCTCGGACAACACCGTGACGCTGGCGCAGGCGCAGGTGCGTTCCCCGTCGGATCCGGGTTATGTGCCCACCGCCCCGCAGGCGATGAGTCAGCAGGATGCGCTGGCGCTGCTCGCCGACTCCGGGTACCAGATCACCCCGGTATCTCCCACGGCGACGGCGACGCCGGGGACACCGGCGCCCGATGAGGCGCGTGGCCAGCTCATGCGCGACGGCGAACCGCTGACCCTGGTGCTCGGCGTGGCCGCCAACGACCCCACCTCGATCGCTGTGGCCAACACCGCTGCCGACCAGCTGCGCAGTGTCGGCATCACGGCCTCGGTGTCCGCGCTGGATCCGGTGAAGCTGTATGGCGATGCGCTGGCCGACAATTCGGTCGACGCGATCGTCGGCTGGCATCATGCGGGCGGCGATCTGGCCACCGCGCTGGCCTCGCGCTACGGCTGCCCGGCGCTGGAGGCCACCGCCGTCTCGACCGTCACACCGACCCCCAGCGTCACCGTGACCACCACGATGCCCACATCCGGCACCCCGGCCGGCCCGACGCCGACACCGAAACCGTCGACGACCAAGCCGCCGACGACGACGCCACCAGCGACGACGCCAGCAACAACGACGCCAGCAACGACGACACCGACGACGACTGGTACCACCGCACCCCAACCCCCCGGCGGCACAGGCCAATTGGTGCAGGCGCCCAGTAACCTGACCGGGATCTGCGACCGCAGCATCCAACCGAGGATCGATGCCGCGCTACGCGGTACCGAGGAGATCGGCAAGGTGATCGATGCCGTCGAACCGCGGCTGTGGGAGATGGCCACGGTGCTGCCCATCCTGCAGGACACCACCATCGTTGCGGCCGGCCCGCATGTCGTCGGGGTGAGCCTGAGCGGAGCTGTACCGGTCGGCATCGTCGGCGATGCGGGCAAGTGGGTGAAGCAGCCCTGACGCTCAGCCGTCGACCAATTCGGCGAGCTTGGCGCGCACCGCATCCCGGCGCCGGCCATCGATACGCTCGACGATCGCGGTGAGCACCACGACGACGGCCAAGGCGCCGGGATCGGTGGTGCCGATCGCCTTGTCGCCGACATAGCTGGACCGTCCGCGCTTGCCGACCATCGAACTGGTCGCTACCGCACCGTCGAGCGCGGCGGCCAGCGCGTCATCGTCGAGCGCTTCCCGTGGCGCCTCGCCGTCCCAGCCGGCCGGGTGCAGGGCGTCGACCATGGTCCGGTCACCGACGTGCGCGCCGCCGGCCCGGGTGATCGCCGCCACCCCGTCACGCAATCCCTCGGCGGCGCCCGCTGCGCCCTGGGCGTGGACACTGGCCGCGACTCTGCCGAGAACCAGGCCGAACAGCGGTCCGCTGGAACCACCGACGTCCTCGGCGAAAGCCGTCGCCAATGCGTGCAGATCGGCGGGGAGGTCGGCATCGGCGCCGGCACCGCGACGGAGTGCTGCCCGCAGCGCGTTGTCGAGGTTGGTGCCGATATCCCCGTCGCCTGCCCGCCGGTCGAGATCGTTGAGTGGCTCCCGGATCCTGGCGACGTCGTCGGCCAGCTGACCGAGCCACGGTGACGGTTCACCCGCCGGTCGTGCGGCCTGGTCCCCGGTGATCACGATGTCGGCGGGCACCGGCGACGGCAACGCGGCCGTGTGATGCGGCGCGCACCAGTCCTGCAGCCATTGCTCGTCGTGCACCGCGGTCACGGTGATCGAGAACCCGGCCATGTCCAGTGCGGAGACGAACGTGCCCGACACCGCGCTGCGCAGCGGCACCCCGCGATCGGCGAGTGCCCGCGTGACCTCGGCCAGCACATGCCAGAGTTCCAGATCTCCGGTGCCGCCGAGGCCGTTGACCAGGACGACAACCCCGGCGTCGGTGATGTCGAGATCGTCGAGCAGCTCACCGACCATCCGGGTCACCAGAGCGTCCAACTCGGGGCGGGCGATCGACTCGCGGGCCGCCTCACCGTGGATACCGACGCCGTACTCCAGCGTTCCGGGTGCCACGTCGAAGGCGGGGCGCTCCGCGCCGGGCGGGGTGCACGCGCGGTGAGCGACCGCCAGCGAGCGCGATGACGCGACGACCGCCTGACCCAGCTCGACGAGCTCAGGTAGCGAGAGACCGCGATCGGCGGCGGCGCCGAGGATCTTCTCCACCACCACCGTCGCGCCGGTGCCCCGCCTGCCGACATCCTGACCCTGCGAACCGAGATCGTCATCGACGAGCACGCGATCGACGTCGATACCGTCGGCGCGCAATCGTTCGGCGGCGATCGCGAAGTTCAGCACGTCGCCGGTGTAGTTCTTGACGATGTGCAGGACGCCACCGTCGCCGGCGACTTTCGCACTGGCCGCATGGATCTGGCGGTTGTGCGGTGAGGTGAACACCTCACCGGGACAGACCGCATCGAGCCCGCCGCGACCGAGAAACCCGGCGTGCATCGGTTCGTGGCCCGCCCCGCCACCGCTGACCAGCCCGACCCGGCGCGCCGGATCGGGGTCCCTGGCCCAGGCGTAGATCGGGTCGAGGTGCACCCCGACCCGGGTGCCACCGGTCGCGGCCAGCGCGGACAATGCGTGCCCGGATGCCGACGGCACCGCCGAGTAGAAGTTCGTTCCCATCAGGTGGTCCTTCCGGTGGGTGGCCGATGTCCTCGACCGTACCGATCACCCACGATCGGCGGTGCGGTGCCACACCTGGGTTGCCGCGAAGGCCGCAAGGGCGAACACCGCGAGTAACCAGATCGGTGGGTGTGCCAACTCCCAGACGAACACCGCGGCGAACACCGGTGAGCGTTGGGTGATCGCCAGCACCCCGGCCGCGCACGTCAACGCCAGCGCTGCGGTGTTGACATGGACTCCCGTCACCGGTGTGAATTCGTTGATCAGAAGTGCCACAAGGCATCCCGCGGCGGCTCCGGTGGCCAGCGCCGGGGTCAGCAGGCCGCCGACGGCACCCGCGCGCAGGAACAACGCCGTGAGAACGGGTTTGAGCAGCAGGATCGCCACCGCGGAAGGGATGCTCAGCTGGGTGTCGATACTGACGACCAGGATGCTGTGGCCGTTGCCGGGAAGCTGTGGCCACCACAGCGAACAGACGCCGGTCAGCAGACCCGCACCGGCGATGGCCGGCACCAGCCACCAGCCTGCAGGGGGTTCGCCGCGGGTCGCGGTGACACGCACGAATGCCGCGGCGACGCCGGCGGACAGCGGCGCGATCAGGATGGCCAAGACGACGAACAGATAGGACAGGTCGGCGTCGGGCCAGCGCAGCGAGTGGTCCAGATGGGTGACCGGGGCGGCGACGGCCACCGCAAGACTCGAGGTGATCAGTGCGGTACCCACCACCCGCGGGTGCCAGCTGCGCGCCAGGATGCTGACGGTGAACAGGGCACCGCCCAATGGCACGCTGTACACCGCGCCCAGCCCGGCGCCGGCGGCGCAGAACAGCAGGATCTGCGTATCCCGGGCAGTCAGCGCCAGCCGTGCGGTGGCCGCGTCGGCCAGCACCGCCGCCAGCTGGCGCGGGGCGCCCTCGCGACCCAGCGAGGCCCCCGACCCGACCACCAACACCTGTAATCCGGCGTCGATGGCCAGCGGGCCACGGGCCAGCGGTCGGTGTGAGGCAATCGAGGCGGACAGTCCGGGCACCGCGCTGCGGCGGCGCAGCCACCACCAACCCAGGCCGGCGAGCGCACCGCCGATCGCCGGTCCGAGGGCGCGCCTCAGTGGGTGGCTGGCGCTCACGCCGTCGAGCAGGCTGCCGAACCGATAGTGGTAGGTGAGGTGCTCGATACCGTGCAACAGCAGGGTGGTCGCCGCCCCCGCCACACCGGCGAGCAGGCCGGTCGCCAGGATGGCGCATCCGAACCGCAGACCTCGGCGTCTCGCATCGGGTGGCGGCACACGGTAAACCTAGGGGAGTGGAAACGCCGCGGCTTCTCTTTGTTCATGCCCATCCCGATGACGAATCGCTGACCACCGGAGCGACGATCGCGAAGTATGCCGCCGCCGGTGCCGACGTGCGGGTGGTCACCTGCACGATGGGCGAGGAGGGCGAGGTCATCGGCGAGGAGTGGGCCGGATTGGCGGTCGACCACGCCGATCAACTCGGGGGCTACCGGGTCGGCGAGTTGACCGCGGCGCTGGCCGCTCTCGGCGTCGGAGCCCCGCACTATCTCGGCGGAGCGGGCCGCTGGCGGGACTCCGGCATGCCGGGCACGCCGGCACGGCACAGGCAGAGCTTCGTGGCGGCCCCGTTGGCCGATCCGGTGGCAGAGCTCGTCGCGATCATCACCGAGTTCCGTCCGCATGTGGTCGTCGGCTACGACCCCAACGGCGGATACGGCCATCCCGACCATATCCGGGTGCACGAGGTCAGCGCCGCCGCCGTCGCCGCGTCCGCCGAGGCGGGGTGGGCGGTGCCGAAGTTCTATTGGACGGTGATGGCGGTGTCCGGATTCATCGAAGGATTCCGCAATATCGGCACCCCTCCCGAGGATTGGGTCGTCATCAAGGCCGAGGACTTCACCTTCGGATTCCCCGACGATCAGGTCGACGCCGTGATCGACGCGACCGACCACCTACCGGCCAAGGCCGCGGCCCTGCGGGCGCACGCCACCCAGGTGATGGTGGCTCCGGACGGGCACTCCCTGGCGTTGTCGAACAAGATCGCGCTGCCGCTGTGGGGTATCGAGCATTACGTCCTGGCAGCGGGCGAACCAGGTGCCGACGGTGTCGAATCCGATCTGTTGGCCGGGCTGAATCTGCAATAGCCGGGCGCGGACGCGGTATGGTCAGCGTCATGGACCCGGACTTGGATCCCAACCTGCAGCATCAGCAGGATCGCGCCGACAACTTCCAGTGGGTCGTCGGCTCGCTGGTCGCACTGCTCGACAGCATCCCGACCTGAGGGCCGATCGTGCGGACGGGCCGGCCTGGCTGCCGCCCGTCGTCCTCGGTGTGCTCACCCTCGATGGCGTGCTGACGGCGCTGATTTCGGCGTTCTTCCTCCCGCTGCGCATCGGCACGGTGCCCTTCCCGATCACCGTGGTGATCAGCGGTGCGGTCAATGCGGCGCTGGTCTGGGTGGCCTTGCAGTGGACATCCTCGCCGCGGCTCGCGGCCGCGCCGATGTGGGCCTGGCTGGTGACCGTGCTGGGGCTGGCGCTCGGTGGCCCGGGCGGGGACGTGGTGTTCGACGGCGCGGGCGTGATGGCCTACGCGGTGCTCCTGCTGATCGTCGGCGGCCTACTGCCGCCGGCGGCAGTGCTGCGTCGCCACCTCTGACCGCAGGTCAGCTTTCCGAACCCCCGGTGTCCGACGCGCTGTTCCCGGGGGCACGATCGGCCGGCGTGGTCGTGGTGTCTGCGGGCTTCGGGCCGTCATCGCCGGCGTTCTCGACGACGCCACCGGCGTTGCTGCCCGTCTCGGTGGTGTCGCCGATATCGTCCGCGCCGAGGTCACTCGACTCCTGGGCGGCCTGCTCGCGCAGTTCTTTGCGGAGCTCGTCGCGCAGCGTGTCGCGCAGGTCCTCTTCCTGCTGCTCGCCGGACTGCTCGGTGAAGCCCTCCTCGTGGACCCCTTCGGATGTTTCCGGGGTGATACCGGGCTGCGCGGTGGTCTCGACGGGGGCCTGCGGTGCGGGTGTCTGCTCCGGTGTCGTCGGGTCCTGGCTCGTCGGGTCAGGCGTGGGGGTTGGTGTCGCGGTCTCGTTCGGCTCGCTCTGTTGCTCGTCCGAAGACTCCGGGCTGGACTCGGGGTCGGCCGGGATCTGCACCGCGGTGCGTGCACCCTCGACGGCCATCACGGCCTGGGATGCCGCGGCCAGCGGGAAGAACGGTGGCAGCGGGGGCAGGAAGCTCAGGAACCAGTCGATCTCGGTATTGACGAAGTTGCCTGCCGCAGCCACCGACTCGTTGAAGAAGTTCGTCAGTGCCTGGCTGAAGTCGATGGCCCCGCCGACCCAGTAGGCGAAGTTGAACACGCCGCTGGTGATGATCGGCCGGATCAGGGAGTAGTAGAAGATGTCGATCTGCGGGGTCAACAGGTTGACCAGCGGGATCCATTCGGTCGCGTACACCGCAAGGTTCACGCCCCAGTCCACCCAGGGCATCACCGTGTAATAGGCATCGATGATCGCGTTTCCGAGTCCCGGCAGGGCCAGCGCACTCGCCTGCGCAGGCGGTGCGGCGTCCAGTGCCTCGGCCAGCAGCTTCGGAAGCTCGGTCGGGCCGGAATCGGGTGTCGTGGGCCGGACCGCCACCAAAGCGGCCGGCAGTGCGTCGAAGGATCGTGCCTGCGCGGTCAGCGCGACGCTGTCGTGGCGGACGGCCGGTGCGCCCGCCGGTGTCACCGATGACGGGAAGGAGATGCTGCCTGCGGCCACCACCGCGACGCCTGCCATCAGATAAGGACGAACGCGTAACCGCATGACAGCTCCTGAGAATCGGTCCCGACGTCGGATAACTTACGCGCAAGTCAGCAAGCTGGGAGGTATTCCGCGGACGGGTCGCGTCGGGGTGTCTCGTCGGAGGCTATCGTGACCCCTATGCCAGTGGCAGCTGTTTCAGATAGTGAGACGCGCGGATGATCCGCGCCGACAGCGGGGTTACACCGGAGTGGCTCTGAACCCCCAGCACGGCTCCGATCTGCCCAGCCCGGTGGTACCGCCGAAGTCGAATCCGTCCGCGCTGCGGCGTGTACTGCGCCGCGCCCGCGACGGGGTGACGCTCAACGTGGACGAGGCGGCCATCGCGATGACCGCCCGCGGTGACGACCTGGCCGACCTATGTGCCAGCGCGGCCCGGGTCCGTGACGCCGGTCTGGAATCGGCCGGCCGGCGCGGCGGGACCGGCCGGCTGCCGGTCAGCTACTCGCGCAAGGTCTTCATCCCCATCACCCATCTGTGTCGCGACAAATGCCACTACTGCACCTTCGTGACGGTGCCTGGCAAGTTGCGTGCCGAGGGCAAGGGCATGTTCATGGAGCCCGACGAGATCCTCGACGTGGCACGCCGGGGCGCGGAGCTGGGTTGTAAGGAAGCGCTTTTCACCCTGGGAGATCGCCCTGAGGCCCGGTGGGACGAAGCCGCTCAGTGGCTCGACGAGCGCGGCTACGACTCCACCCTGGACTATGTCCGGGCGATGGCCATCCGGGTGCTGGAGGAGACGGGCCTGCTACCGCACCTCAATCCGGGGGTCATGAGCTGGACCGAACTGTCCCGGCTCAAGCCCGTCGCGCCGTCGATGGGCATGATGCTGGAGACCACCTCGCGGCGGCTGTTCGAGACCAAGGGGCTGGCCCACTACGGCAGCCCGGACAAGGACCCCGCGGTCCGGTTGCGGACCCTCGATGACGCCGGCAGGCTCTCCATCCCGTTCACCACAGGCCTGCTGGTTGGTATCGGCGAGACACTCACCGAGCGCGCCGAGACCATGCATGCGATTCGTAAGTCGCACAAGGAATTCGGTCACGTTCAGGAAGTGATCGTGCAGAACTTCCGGGCCAAGGACCACACGGCCATGGCCGGGGCCCCCGATGCGGGCATCGACGATTTCGTGGCGACCATCGCGGTGACGCGGCTGGTACTCGGGCCCAAGATGCGCATCCAGGCGCCGCCGAATCTGGTGTCGCCGGCGGAGTGCCTGGCACTGATCGGTGCCGGTGTCGACGACTGGGGCGGGGTGTCCCCGCTGACGCCGGACCACGTGAACCCGGAGCGACCGTGGCCTAATCTCGACGATCTGGCGGCCGTCACCGCCGAGGCCGGCTACGACCTGGTGCAGCGGTTGACCGCGCAGCCGCAGTACGTGCAGGCGGGCGCGGCATGGATCGACCCGCGGGTGCGTGGGCATGTCGACGCGCTGGCCGACCCGGACACCGGTCTGGCCCGCGACGTCAACCCCGCGGGGCGGCCCTGGCAGGAACCCGACGAGGCCTCGGAGTCGTTGGGCCGCACGGATTTGCACACGGCCATCGATTCGGAGGGTCGGCGCACCGACACCCGCAGTGACCTCGACAGTGCGTTCGGGGATTGGGAGTCCATCCGGGAGAAGGTGTCCGAGCTCGCTGCGCGCGCACCCGAACGCATCGACACCGATGTGTTGGCGGCGTTGCGCTCGGCCGAACGCAACCCGGGCGGTTGCACCGACGACGAGTACCTGGCGTTGGCCACTGCCGACGGACCGGCGCTGGATGCCGTTGCTGCGCTGGCGGATTCGCTGCGCCGCGAGGTGGTCGGCGATGACGTCACCTTCGTGATCAACCGGAATATCAACTTCACCAATATCTGCTACACCGGCTGCCGATTCTGCGCGTTCGCGCAGCGCAAGGGCGATGCCGATGCCTTCTCGCTGTCCACCGACGAGGTCGCCGACCGGGCATGGGAGGCGCACGTCGCCGGTGCCACCGAGGTGTGCATGCAGGGTGGAATCGATCCCGAGCTCCCGGTCACCGGGTACGCGGATCTGGTGCGCGCGGTCAAGGCCAGGGTGCCCTCGATGCACGTGCACGCGTTCTCGCCGATGGAGATCGCCAACGGTGTCACCCGTAGCGGGCTGTCGGTGCGTGAGTGGCTCACCGAGTTGCGCGCGGCGGGTCTCGGCTCGATCCCGGGGACGGCCGCGGAGATTCTCGATGACGAGATCCGCTGGGTGCTGACCAAGGGCAAGCTGCCTGCCGCGGAGTGGATCGACGTCGTCACCACCGCGCACGAGGTGGGTCTACGGTCGAGTTCGACGATGATGTACGGCCATGTCGACACCCCCAAGCACTGGGTGGGTCACCTGAACGTGTTGCGCGATATCCAGGATCGCACCGGCGGTTTCACCGAGTTCGTTCCGTTGCCCTTCGTGCACCAGTCCTCGCCGCTGTACCTGGCCGGTGGTGCGCGGCCGGGGCCGACGCACCGCGACAACCGTGCCGTGCATGCGTTGGCGCGAATCATGTTGCACGGCAGGATTCCCAGCATCCAGACCAGCTGGGTCAAGCTGGGTGTCGAGCGAACCCAGGTGATGCTCAACGGCGGGGCGAACGATCTCGGCGGAACGCTGATGGAAGAGACCATCTCGCGGATGGCCGGTTCAGAGAACGGGTCGGCCAAGACCGTCGCCGAACTCGTCGCCATCGCCGAGGGTATCGGTAGGCCGGCCCGGCAGCGCACCACCGACTACACCCCGCTGGCGGCGTGATCACCGACCCGGCCGGGCGGGGTGAGCGTAGCCTTGCCTGTGTCGGATCGTGTTGCCGGAAAAGGTGTTTGGTGCGTCGCTCGGCGGTCTGAGGGGGTATCTTCTGGATGCGCATATCCGAGGAGCGACACCATGACCACTCTTGCCGGAATTCCCGCTCATGCCCTGCTGGTGCACGGTGTCGTGGTGCTGGCCCCGTTGACAGCCGCGTTGCTCATCCTCTGTGCGTTCTGGCGGGCCGCCCGCACTCGTCTGGTGTGGCTGGTGCTGGCCCTGGCTGCCGGCGTCACGGTGCTCACACCGCTGACGACGTCAGCGGGTGAGTGGCTGTACAACCGCGAAGCTGAGCACAGCGCGATCCTCGAGCTGCATGAGGAGCGCGGCGAGTGGATGATCTACTTCGCGATCGGGTTGTTGGTCGTGGCGATCTTGCAGGCGGTTCAGCATGTGCGGGAGTCGCGCGCGGAGCGACCGAGTCGCGGGCTCGCGGTAGGAGTGGCGATCCTTGCCGTGGTGGTCGGTGTGTCCTCGACGGTCGGCGTGGTGCTGATCGGGCACTCGGGAGCCGAGGCGAAGTGGGGTGTCATCGCCGAGTAGCCCACCCGGCCGCAGGCGCCAGGCCGTCAGTAGTCCCAGGTCACCGGGACGAAGCGGAATGTCCCGCCGTGCGCGGACACATGGCACAGCGACGGGAACGGAAGGTGGGTGGCCACCAGCAGTTCACCACTGGCCGCCAGATCGGCCAACAGCGCAATCCGGACCCGGGTCGCCTCCTCGGGGTCGTGTTCGAAACCGTTCTGCCATTCGGGGTTGTCGAATCCCGGCTGGAACACCGCGTCACCGGCGAACGTCAGCGCCTCGCCGCCGGATTCGATACGCACGACGCTGTGCCCTGGGGTGTGTCCGCCCGTGCGCCGCAACACAACTCCCGGCGCCACCTCGTAGACGTCCTCGAAGGTGCGCAGTTGCCCGCGATAGAGGTCGAGGAACTGGGCGGCGGTCCGTCGGAGTACGGGCGGTATCGACGCGGGCATGACGGTGCGGGAGAAGTCCGGGGACTGCCAGAACTCCGCCTCGGCGGCGGCAACGTGCACGCGCAGGTCGGGACGGAGCTTGTTGCGCAGCCCGTCGACCAGCAGACCCCCGATATGGTCCATGTGCAGGTGGGTCAGCACCACATCGGTGACCGAGGAGGGTTCGACCCCCGCCGCGGACAGTCGCATACCCAGTTGGCCCGCCCGTGGGAAGTCCGGGAACTCGGTGCCGAGACCGGAATCGATCAGGATGGTCCGGCTCCCGCTGCGCACCACGGCGACGTTGAGGGGCCAGTCCAGGATCTCCGGCGGGAGGAACATGTCCTTCAGCCACGCCGAGTACTCGGCCGGTTCGGCGTTGGTGGCCATGGTGGATGCCGTGATCGGCAGTACGCCGTCGCTGATGATCAACACGTCGATATCGCCGATCTTCAGGGCGTACCGCGACGGCACCAGCTCGTCGAGGCCGTTGTCGCTGCGGGTGAGGTTGTCCACGCTCATGATTTCTCCGATGCTCACGAAGGTGCGGGCTGCACACTTCTGGTCGGTCGAACGCACGCACGGCCGTGGACTCATCCCCGATCCGACAGTGGCGTGGAGTCGTTACCATCGACGGCTATGTCGGAGAGGCTGCGCGGCCGCGAGCGTGATGCCGCGATCCTCGACGCCCTCACCCTCGACGCGCGGTCGGGCCGGAGCCGGGTGCTGGTGCTGCGCGGTGAGGCGGGCGTGGGCAAGACTGCGCTGCTGGACCAGATGGCCTGCAACGCAACCGGATTCAGCCTGCTCCGATTGGCCGGTGTGGAGTCCGATATGGAACTCGCCTTCGCCGGGCTGCAACAGCTGTGCACGCCGCTACTCGCCGACATCGCGACGTTGCCGATACCGCAGCGCGCCGCTCTGGAGGTCGCATTCGGATACGGCACCGGGCCGCCACCCGACCGGTTCCTGGTGGGATTGGCAGTACTGAGCCTGCTGGCGGGCGCCTCGGCCACCCAGCCCGTCCTGTGCCTGATCGACGATGCGCAATGGCTCGACACGGTGTCGGTGCAGGTGTTGGCGTTCGTCGCACGACGACTGTTGGCAGAGCCGGTGGCCATGGTGTTCGCCATCCGCGACGGTCACCCCGACGTGCTCGCCGGGTTGCCCGAGCACCCGGTCACCGGACTCGGTGATGCCGCCGCACGCGAACTGCTGGAGTCGATCATGATCGGCGGTATCGATCCGCTGGTGCGCGATCGTATCGTCGCGGAAACCCGCGGGGTGCCCTTGGCGCTCCTCGATGTGCCGCGCAGTGTCTCGGCCGCCGAATTGGCCGGTGGCTTCTGGATTTCCGGTCGACGTTCCTCGACAGCCGCCCTCGAGGACGGATACGTTGCACGCATCCAACGGCTGCCGATGCCAACTCGGCAGCTGCTGTTGCTCGCCGCTGCCGAGCCGGTCGGTGATGCGGCGTTGTTCCTGCGCGCCGCAGCTCTTTTGGGCATACCCGTCGATGAGCTGGGTCCCGCCGAGGTGGCGGGCATGATCGAACTCGGGACCCGGGTCCGGTTCGCCCACCCGCTGATGCGTTCGGCGGCCTACCGGGCCGCCGACCTCGGCGAACGCCGCGGCGTCCATCGCGCGCTGGCGCGGGCGACGGACCCGCAGGCCGATCCGGACCGGCGGGCCTGGCACGCCGCCAATGCCGCGGCGGGGCCCGATGATGCGGTGGCGGCCGAACTGGAGGCATCCGCCGGTCGCGCACAGCGACGCGGCGGCATGGCGGCCGCTGCCGCCTTCCTGGAACGCGCGGCGGTGCTCACCAGGGATCCGCACCTTCGCGGAGCGCGTGCCATCGCCGCCGCCCAGGCCAAACGTGAGGTGGCCGAGCCGGATTCGGCCTACGCGCTGCTGGCGATGACGGACTCCGCGCCGCTGGAGCCGGTGCAGAAGGCTCTGGTGGTGCGGATGCGGGCGCAGATGGACTTCGTCCGTAGCCGGACGGCGGCGGCGGGTGCGCCCACCGTCGCCGAGGCCGCCGAGGGACTACTGACCGCCGCCCGTGGTTTGAACGGCCTCGACGACGAACTCGCCAGGGAAACCTATCTGGAGGCGCTCGCGGCGGCGATGTACGCCGGACGGTTGGGCCCGCCGAAGCTGCTGGCGGAGGTGGCCACCGAGGGTGCCGAGGCCGCACGGAAGGCCGTCGATCCGGCTCGGTCCATCGATCGTCTCCTCGCGGGGATGTGCGCGCGGATCATCGATGGTCCCGGTGCCGGATCGACGGAACTGATCGCCGCACTGGACATGTGGAACGCCGATGCGGAGCACAACCCGGCCCGGTGGCTGTACTGGCCGTCCCCGGTGATCCAGGAATCGGCAGCCCACGAGCTGTGGGACGACGCGGTGCTCGAACGCATCGCTACCGACACCGTGCGTCGCGCGCGTGACCTCGGAGCCGTGGCCGCGCTGCCGCCGGCGCTGGGCTACCGGGCCGGCGTGCACTTCTATCGCGGTGAGTTCGGCGTTGCCGCAGATGTTCTGGAGGAAGCCGCGGCCATGAGTACCGCCATGGGGCAGGTACCCGTGCGATATCACTCGCTCAATGTTGCTGCCTGGCGAGGTGTGCCCGAGGAGGCCATCGAACTCATCGAGAGTGCCGGCACCGCGGGGGCGGCTCGTGGTGAAGGTCGGCTGAGCGGTCTGGCGGCGTTCTGTGGCGCGGTACTGAACAACGGGCTCGGCCGGTATGCCGAAGCGTTGGCCGCCGCCCGGCACTGTTGCGAGTACGAGGATCTCGGGTTCCACAGCTGGGGTCTGTACGAACTGATCGAGGCGGCGGTGCACGTCGGCGACCGGACCACCGCCACTGCGGCCCTGCCGAGATTCGTCGAACGTGCCACCGCAGGCGGCACCCAGTGGGGCCACGGTGCGGCATCGGCCGCGCGGGCACTGGTGGCCGATGACACCGCTGCCGAGGCGAAGTTTCTCGACGCGATCGAACGATTGGATCGGGTCGGTATCCGGTTGCTCCTGTCCCGGGTGCGGCTGTCCTACGGTGAGTGGCTTCGCCGGGCAAACCGCCGGACCGACGCGCGCCATCAACTCGGTGCCGCACACGAACTGTTCACCGCGATGGGCGCGCAAGCGTTCGCGGAACGGACGCGTCGCGAGTTGGTGGCGGTCGGCGAGAAGGTGCGTGCCCGACAGTTCGGTGCCGGGGATGCGCTCACCGCGCAGGAGGCACAGATCGCCGCGCTGGCCGCCGATGGGTTGACCAACGCCGAGATCGGCGCGCAGCTGTTCATCAGCACCCACACCGTGGAGTGGCATCTGCGCAAGGTGTTCGTGAAGCTGGGTATCAGGTCGCGCCGGCAGTTGCGCACGGTCGCCCGCTGACCACGTAGTCGGAGAGACTACGGACTTTCAAGGGCTCGGTGCGGTGGTGCACCGGGACACGCTGGTTTCCGAAGAATGACTCGGAACTGGAGGAACTTGTGAAAATCGTGGTTATCGGTGGCACCGGGCTCATCGGCTCGAGGGTGGTCACCGAACTCGGCAGGCAGGGCCACGACGTGCTGCCGGCATCCCCGGCCTCGGGGGTCGACATCCTGACCGGCGATGGTCTGGCCGATGCGCTGACCGGCGCGGAAGTCATCGTCGACGTCGCGAACTCGCCGTCCTTCGAGGATGGGCCTGCGCTGGACTTCTTCACCCGTGCCGGAAACAACGTGCTGGCCGCGGCGAGGGCCGTTGGCGTATCGCACTACGTCGCCCTGTCGGTGGTGGGGACCGATCGGCTCCAGGACAGCGGCTACTTCCGGGCGAAACTTGCCCAGGAGAGGTTGATCCGGGACGGGGGCATCCCGTTCACCATCGTGCGGGCCACCCAGTTCTTCGAATTCGTCGGCCGCATCGCCGATTCGGCCACAGTCGGCGGGACGGTTCGGATCACCTCGGCGGCGAGCCAGCCGATGGCCGCCGACGATGTCGCGACCGCAGTGGCCGGTGTCGCGGTAGGTCAATCCGCCGATGCCATCGTCGAGGTGTGCGGACCCGAACGCATCGGACTCGACGAGCTTGTGAGCCTGCAGCTGCGGGCGAGCGGCGATGACCGCGAGGTCGTCACCGACCGTGCGGCCCCCTACTTCGGGGTGGTGCTCGATGACACCACGCTGGTTGCCGGTGCCGAGGCGACGGTCTTCGGCACCCGGTTCGCCGACTGGCTGGCCGATTCCGCGCCGGTGCACCGGTAGGGGCGGTCCGATATGACACTGACATCAGTACCCGACCCACACCTGTCGGTACGTTTTGCGGCGGAGACCCGTCCGCTGCTGGAGATGCTGCATCGTGGTGCCCGCCGGCTGACCCGGTCCGAGGCCGACGCCGAGGATCTGTTGCAGGACACGTTGTTACACGCCTATGCGGGATATCCGCGGTTCCAGCACGGCACCAATCTCAAGGCGTGGCTGTTCAAGATCATGTACAACCGGTGGGTCAGCAACCACCGTGCCCAACAACGTCGACCGACCGAGACACCGGTCGACGGGATTAGCGATCGGATGCTGGCACGCACGGCCGCCCACGTGTCGGCCGAGGCCGAGGTGCTGAGCGCGCTGGCGCACCCCGAGCTCAGCGATGCCCTCGGCGAGCTGCCGGACGGGTTCACAAACGTGTTGTTCTATGCGTTCGTCGAGGGCTACACCTACGCCGAGATCGCCACCATCATGGACATCCCGGTGGGAACGGTGATGTCGCGCGCGTCGCGGGCACGGCAACGGCTGCGCCTGGCGTTGGCACCCGGCGACCAGGAGGTCGCCTGATGGAACTGGCAGGGCAGCGGGCACTGGTCACCGGGGGCACCGCGGGCATCGGGCTGGCGTCGGCGTGGTTGCTCGTCGAGGCCGGTGCCGCCGTCGTCATCGCCGGGCGCAATGCCGAGCGCGGCGTGGCCGCGGCGGATCAGCTCGGGGCGCGATTCGTACAAGCCGATATCGGCACGCCCAGTGGGGTGGAGCAGCTGGTCCGAAGCGCGGGGGAGGTCGACATCCTGGTCAACAACGCGGCCTACTTCCCGGCTGCGCTTACCGTCGACCAGGACCTGAGCTCCTTTGACGCGACATTCGGAATCAACGTCCGCGGACTGTATTTCCTGACCGCCGGGATCGCCGACGGCATGCTGGGCCGCGGCCACGGCAGCATCGTCAACATCACCACGATGGTCGCCACCAAGGGGGTCGCTCGGGCGTCGGCGTACAGCGCGTCGAAAGCGGCGGTGGAATCGCTGACCCGTACCTGGGCCGTGGAATTCGGCGCGGCGGGGATCCGGGTGAACAGCGTGGCACCGGGGCCTACGAGAACCGAAGGGGTACAGGCGGAGTGGGGTGATTCCAATGAGGAGTTGGGTCGCTCGATGCCGTTGGGCCGTACCGCGGACCCGATGGAGATCGCGCAGGCGGTGTTGTTCCTCGCCTCGCCGCGGTCGAGTTTCATCACAGGTTCGACACTGCACGTCGACGGCGGCGGTGCCGCCCTGTGACCCGGCGGCGGTGCCGCCCTGTGACTACCGAGGAGTGAAGATCGTGAAGTACGACCCAGGTTGGGAAGATGCCCTCACCGTGGTGGGCGAGGCGACACCGCCGGCCATACCGCAAGGCGCACATGCCATGACGGTGATCATCGAGTATCCGCCCGGCAGCGCCGGGGCGCCCCCGCACAAGCATCCCGGCGGACCCGCGTTCGGTTATGTACTCGACGGGGAGGTGCTTTTCGAGCTTGAGGGATCGGCGCCCCGCGTCGTGCGCGCCGGTGAGACGTTCTGGGAGCCCGGCGGTGATGTCATCCATTACAGCGACGCAAACAATCGGGAAGACATCCCGTGCCGGTTCCTCGTGACGATGTTCTGCACGCCGGGAACGCCGATGCTCGTGCTCGTCGACACCGACGAGTTGGCCGCTCGGGCGCATTTGCGCGTCACGGAGTGAGGTCGATGGCCAGAATCCTGCTCCAGACCACGATCCCGTTCGACGCACAGGATTGGTCGGTCGAGCGCTTCGGCCTGCTGGGCGACGTGCTGCGGGCCGCCGGGCACCAGGTGGTCACCCGGAACCGGGCGTGCGGTGACGACGATCCGGTGCTCGCCGGGCTGGATCGGTCGGACTTCGACCAACTCTGGCTGATGGCCGTCGACACCGGGGCCGGGTTGACCGAGCGTGAGTGCCGGGCAATCGCCGGATTCCGGCGCCGTGGCGGCGGCGTGCTGACCGCGCGCGATCATCAGGACCTCGGCAGGTGTCTGTCGGCACTCGGTTCGCTGGGCGCGGTGAACAGGTTCCATGATGCGAGCGTCGATCCGGCCGGCCTGCGCGATGATGTGGACAATCCCGAGATCTCCTGGCCGAACTACCATTCCGGTGCCAACGGTGACTATCAGGCGGTACTGGACCGTGGTCACGAACTGCTCCGGACCGACGCGGTGCCCGGGGGCCGGATCCGATGGTTCCCTGCGCATCCGCACGAGGGTCTGGTGACCGCCGAGGTACCTGGCGCCCGGGTGGTGGCGCAGGGCTGCAGTGCGACGACGGGACGGGTGTTCAACCTTGCGGTGGCGTTGGACGGTGAGCGTGCCGCCGACGGTTCGGTGCTCGGCCGGGCTCTGGCCTGTTCGACGTTCCACCATTTCGCCGATTACAACTGGGATGTCGACCGCGGTGCGCCGGACTTCGTCACCGAGCGGGCGGGCCGGGGGATCAAGGACGACCCGGCTCGGCTCGACGTGTTCTTCGACTATGTCCGCAATATCGCCCGGTGGCTGACACCAGCGGATGCACATCGCGTGGAATGAAATCGGACCGTGGTCCGTTTAACTGGGCTGAGAGGTGTCCGGAAAGCCGGCCCGACGATCACAGGAGTAGACATCATGACCACAGCCGCAGCCACCGACCTGACCGCCGGAACCTGGGCGATCGATCCCGTGCACTCCTCGGTGAACTTCTCGGTTCGCCATCTCATGGTCAGCAAGGTGCGCGGCACCTTCGACTCGGTCGCCGGCGCCATCACCGTCGCCGAGGACGGCACCCCGTCGGTCACCGCCACGATCGACATCGCCTCGATCAACACCCGCAACGAGCAGCGTGATGCGCACCTGAAGGCGCCCGATTTCTTCGACGCCGACCAGTTTCCGACCGCGACGTTCACCTCGACCGGCGTGCGCGCCGACGGTGACGACTACGTACTCGACGGCGAGTTCACGCTCAAGGGTGCCACCTTGCCCGTCGCGCTGAATCTGCGGTTCAACGGCGTCAACCCGGGTATGGGGCACGGTGCGGTTGCCGGGTTCGAGGCGTCGGTCGTGCTGAACCGCAAGGACTTCGGGATCGATTTCGACGCCCCGCTGGAGACCGGTGGCGCCGTCGTCGGTGACAAGGTGACCGTCACCCTGGAGATCGAAGCGCTCAAGCAGGCCTGACTCCCGCCGCGAGCGTGCGTGAACTCTGCCCCGGACACGGCGAGTCGGGGTGCAGACACGCACGCTCGCGGGGAACGGGAGTTACAGCCGGGCGGCCAGTTCGGTGCCCTGACGGATCGCGCGCTTGGCATCCAGTTCCGAGGCCACGGCCGCGCCGCCGATGACGTGGGGTTCGACACCGCGGGCCCGCAGGCCGTCCTGGAGATCTCGCACCGATTCCTGGCCGGCGCAGATCACCACGTTGTCGACGGCGAGAACCCGGGGTCGCGCATGGTCGGACCCGAAGCTGATGTGCAGGCCCTCGTCATCGATGCGCTCATAGTTCACACCCGAGAGCTGTTCGACACCTTTGGCTTTCAGCGACGCGCGGTGCACCCAGCCCGATGTCTTGCCCAATCCTCGGCCCTGCGGACCCTTGCTGCGCTGCAGCAGGAACACCTGGCGCGCGGGCGGGAGTGGCATCGGCGTGGTCAGCGCACCACGCACCGCGGGTGCCTCGAACGGGTCGAGGGCGCCCCATTCTGCCTTCCACTCCTTGACGTTGAGGGTGGGGGACTGGTCGGTGACCAGGAACTCGCTCACGTCGAATCCGATTCCGCCGGCCCCGATCACCGCCACCGCGTTGCCCACCGCCGCGCCGGCGAGCACCTCGGCATAGGTCAGCACCATCGGATGCTCGATGCCGGGAATGCCCGGCATCCGCGCGGTCACCCCGGTGGCCAGCACCACGTCGTCGAAACCGGTCAGCGTCTCCACCGTCGCTCGCACTCCCAGGCGTACGTCGACATCGTGCACCTCCAGCATCCGGGTGTAGTAGCGCACGGTCTCGTTGAACTCCTCCTTACCGGGCACCCGCCGGGCGAGGTCGAACTGGCCTCCGATCGTCGACCCCGCCTCGAAAAGCGTCACGCGGTGTCCACGCTGCGCCGCACTCACCGCGGCCGACAGTCCGGCGGGACCGGCGCCGACGACCGCGACGGTGCGCGCCCGCCGCGTCGGTCCCAGGATCAGTGTCGTCTCATGTCCCGCACGCGGATTCACCAGGCAGGACACCGTCTTGTGCACGAACGCGTGGTCCAGGCAGGCCTGATTGCAGGCGATGCAGGTGTTGATCTGGTCGGCGGCGTCCTCGGTGGCCTTGCGTACCCAGTCCGGATCGGCGAGCAGTGGACGCGCCATCGAGATCAACTGCACATGCGAGTCGGCCAGGATCTGCTCGGCCGCCTCGGGCATGTTGATCCGGTTCGACGCCACCACTGGGACGTCGACATGTTCGGCCAACGCACTGCTGGTGGCCGCGAACGCGCCGGATGGCACCGAGGTGACGATCGTCGGGATCCGGGCCTCGTGCCAGCCGATCCCGGTGTTGATGATCGTTGCGCCCGCCGCCTCGACCTCGTTCGCCAGCGCGACGATCTCCGCCCAGGTCTGACCGTCCTCGACATAATCGGCCATCGACAGCCGGTAGACGATGATGAACTCCGCGCCCACCGCCTCGCGTACCCGGCGGACGATCTCGACGGCGAAACGTCGCCGCTTTTCGGGTGTCCCGCCCCAGGCGTCGGTGCGCTTGTTGGTTCGCGGCGCGAGGAACTGGTTGATCAGATAGCCCTCGCTGCCCATGATCTCGACGCCGTCATACCCCGCGGAACGGGCCAGCAGGGCGGCACGCACGAAATCGTCGATGGTGCCCTCGACATTGCGCAGCGCCCGCGGGCGGAACGGATTGATGGGCGCCTTGATCGAGGAGGCGCTGACCGAAAGCGGATGGTAGGCATAGCGTCCGGCGTGCAGGATCTGTAGGGCGATCTTGCCGCCCTCGGCGCGGACGGCCGCGGTGATCCGCCGGTGGCGACGCGCATCGGACTCCGAGCGCATCTCGGCTGCCAGCGGTAACAGCCAGCCGGTCCGATTCGGCGCGTACCCGCCGGTGATGATCAGGCCCACCCCACCGCGGGCGCGTTCGGCGAAGTAGGCGGCCAGCCTGTCGGTATCGCGGGCGCGATCCTCCAGGCCGGTGTGCATCGAGCCCATCACCACCCGATTGCGCAGGGTGGTGAAACCCAGATCCAACGGTGAGAGCAGGTTCGGATACGCCTTGTTTGGATACGTCGTGTTTGGATCCGTCATTGGACACCTCCGAGTGTCGACAGGACTTCTGACAACCATTCGATGGCGCCCTCTTCGGCGCGGATGCCGCCGCGCAGCACCAGGTACTGGTGCAGCTCGGTGCCGGTCAGCCGGGCCGGATCGGGGAACTGGCGTTTCTCGAAGCCGCGGTAGGTGTCCAGCAGGTCCATTCGGTCGGCGCGCAGCGCGACCGCCTGCTCGCGGACGGCGTCGATATCGCCGTACTCGCAGCCTCGGATCTTGACCGCCAGGTCGCGGGTGCGGTGGTCGGCGACGGTCGAGCCGCGTCCGGAAAGGGGTGCGGCGATCCAGCGAGCAAGCTCGGCCCGGCCGGTCGGTGTCACCGAGTACACCTTCTTGTCCGGGCGACCGCGCTGCGCGACCTCGCGGACCTGCACCCAGTCGTCGGCCTCCATGGCGCGCAGCGACCGATAGATCTGTTGATGTGACGCCGACCAGAAGTACCCGATCGAGCGGTCGAAGCGATGAGCCAGCTCGTAGCCCGAACCGACCTGTTCGCAGAGGGATACGAGGATGGCGTGCGGCAGAGCCATGGCCGAAGGTTAGACGGTACCGGTGGTCCTATGCAATAAGTTGCACAGGGCGGAAACCTGCGCGTGGTGACTAGGCCTTCTGTATATGCGACGTCTAGTATCAGTAACTGCACGCCGCCGCGGTATGGGCGGCGTGTGAAGTTAGGGCACACTGAGACGCACGTCCAGTTACGGGCCGTTCATACTGGCCCGCGGGCGCTCGCTCAGCGCGCCCACCCAGTACTGAAGCCCGGACCAGCAGCCCACTGGACAGGAGAAACATCAGTGACGTACGTCATTGCCGAGCCCTGCGTCGATGTCAAAGACAAGGCGTGCATCGAGGAGTGCCCGGTCGATTGCATCTACGAGGGTGGCCGGATGCTCTACATCCACCCGGACGAGTGCGTCGACTGCGGCGCCTGCGAACCGGTGTGCCCCGTCGAGGCCATCTACTACGAAGATGACGTGCCCGACCAGTGGAGCAGCTACACGCAGAGCAACGCCGACTTCTTCAGTGAGCTCGGCTCGCCCGGTGGTGCGTCGAAGGTCGGCCAGACCGACAACGATCCGCAGGCCATCAAGGACCTCGAGCCCAAGGGCGAGTGACCGCGTCACGATCGGCCATCTCGGCCCACTTGCCGGTGTTCCCCTGGGACACGCTGGCTGACGTCACCGCCACAGCGAAAGCACACATGGACGGCATCGTCGACCTGTCGGTCGGCACGCCGGTCGACGAGGTGGCTCCGGTGATCCGCGATGCGCTGGCCCAGGCCAGTGGTGTCCCCGGATATCCGACCACCGCGGGTACGCCGGCGTTGCGTTCGGCGATCCATGACGCGCTGACACGCCGGTTCGGTATCACCGGTGTCGCGGCCGAGGCTGTGTTGCCGGTGGTCGGGACCAAGGAGCTCATCGCCTGGCTGCCCACACTCCTCGGCTTGGGCGCCGAGGACACCGTGGTGATCCCCGAGCTCGCCTATCCGACCTATGACGTCGGCGCTCGCCTGGCGGGTGCGCGGGTCATGGCGGCGGATTCGCTGACCCAGATCGGTCCGCAGGCCCCGGCGCTGATCTATCTGAACTCGCCGAGCAACCCCACCGGCAAGGTCCTTGGAGTCGACCACCTGCGCAAGGTCGTGGGCTGGGCGCGCGAACGCGGCGTGCTGGTCGCCTCCGATGAGTGCTACCTCGGCCTGGCCTGGGATGCCGAGCCCCTCTCGGTGCTACATCCGTCGGTCTGCGACGGCGACCACACGGGCCTGCTGGCCATCCACTCGTTGTCCAAGACGTCGTCGCTTGCCGGATATCGTGCCGGATTCGTCGCGGGTGATCCGGCGGTGGTGACCGAGCTGCTTGCGGTGCGCAAGCACGCCGGGATGATGGTGCCCGGACCGGTGCAGGCGGCCATGGTCGCCGCGCTGACCGACGACGAACACATCGCCGTACAGCGCGAACGCTACGCACGCCGGCGAGCACTGCTGTTGCCTGCGCTGGTGGAGGCCGGCTTCACCGTCGATCACTCCGAGGCGGGCCTGTACTTGTGGGCCACTCGCGGCGAGCCGTGCCGCCAGACCCTGGCCTGGCTGGCGCAGCGGGGCATCCTGGTGGCACCCGGCGAGTTCTACGGCCCGGCCGGTGCCCAGTATGTGCGCGTCGCGTTGACGGCCACCGATGAGCGCATCGCCGCGGCTGTGCAGCGACTGGGCGAGTAGCCCCTCGTTCGCCGAGCGGCCAGTTATCCCACGCGGCAGGCCGGATCTCGTGTCAGAAGTGGCCACTCGGCGCGCGACTCACGGGCACTGCTGATACACGTGGCCAGCCGCACCCGGCGGGACGAGGTCGCGGTCGCGAAGGATGGTCAGCGGTGCCCGATCCGGCGAGGCGCACACCGCCGCGAACGGCGCGGGCAGGTTATCGACGTATTCGATCTGCAGCACGTGCGGTCCGTACGGTCTGGTATAGGCGGAGCACTCGTCAAAGGCCGCGCATTCTTCGGTGACGGCGAAATCGAAACCCAGCTGCCGGCGCCCGATCCCGGCGAGTTCGGCGGCATTCTTCTGCCCGATCGCCAGTCCGCGGGCGTGGGCCAGCGCGATATAGCTGCGGGCCAGCTCCAGTGCGCCGGCCTCCTCGATGGCCGGAAAACGGGTGAAGGTGTCCAGGTTGTCGATCTCGACGGCATCGAATCCGTTGTCCGCGCAGCGATTCAGATCGGGGGTGAGCACTTCCAGGATGGTGGCGCGCTGCGCCGGGGTGGTCGGATCCAGGATGTACTCGTCGGGCCAGTCGGCGTCGGCGACGGGTGCGCCCGATTCGTCGCGCAAGAGCGCCGAGCCATGTCGATCGGCCCAGTCCGATCCGGGCTGGGTCTGAAAACCGTTGAGATAACAGATGTTGTAGGCCCCCTCCAACGGCAGCGCGGTGGAATCCCGCACCACGACCGCCAGTCCGGGGGTATCCGACGTTCCGCCCAGCTGATAGTCGAATCCGCCGGTGGTCGGCGGGAGTGCGGCCGGGGCCGCCGACGCGGCCGGGCCGACGGCCAAGATCGATATGGCCGAGGTCGACACGGCGAAAGTCGACACGGCCAAGACCAGGAGACGTCTCACCCGGGCAATCCTGCCGCATGACGGGCAGTCGGGTCAGGCCGTGGCACGCAGGCTCAGGGTCAGCAGCAGGCGCACGTCGGGATCGGCCAGGGAAGTGCCGAGGATCCCTTCGGTGCGGCGCACCCGGTAGCGCACGGTGTTGGGGTGCACGTGCAGCGCCGCGGCTGCCGATGCGATATCGCCGAAGCTGTCCAGGTACGCCGACAGCGTGTGTGCCAGCACCGGTTCATCGGCGCGCAACGCCGCGATCCGCGGATCGACGAGGCGCTCGTCGGCGGTGATCATCGTGACGATCTCATCGAGCAGAACGGTCGTGCGTGCCTCGGCCGGGGACGTGATCGACGCCAGGCTCCCCGGCCTGCGCGCGGCGCTGTCGAGCACCCGATCGACCTCACCACGCGCCGCGGCCACACCGGCCAGACCGTCGAGTTGTGCGGCGGTTACCGCCCGTAGCTCCAGACCCAACTCGGTTCGCAGCGCGGACACCGTGCTGCGTACCCATGAGGAAAGTCCCTTGCTCGCGTCCGGGAACAGTACGTACACCCGGCCACCGGCCGCGGTCACCTGGGCGTCGGGCCGAAAAGCGCTGGCGCTCAGAGCAAGGACGTCGGCCAGTCGGGAGCCCTCGGTAGCGGATTCGATGCCGATGACGGCCGCCCGTCCATGGGCCGGGACTGCGAGCTCACGACTGATCGTCTCGATATCGGGCGGATCCCCGGTGAGACCCAGCACGTCCTGGATCAGCGTCGCGTGACCCGAGGGCTTGGCCGCCAGCCGGGTGATCAGGCGCCCCGCCAACACCGCGGCGCCGCGCAGCACCTCCTCGGTGTCCTCGGCCAGCGGTCGATCACCTTGCTGCAGCCAGATGGTGCCGAGGAACGCCGGTGCGCGCCGGGCGTCGCCGGTGACGCCGAAGATCCCGATGGCCAGCCGCGGCCGCAAGCCGAGCTCGGGGCGCTCGGCGACGCGGACCGGGTCGGGTTTGGCGTGCAACGCGTCGAAGATGCCGCGCCTGGCGATCCAGGCCAGGTGCTCAGGTGGGCCGGCGCGACCGAGGATCGACAACCTGCGCAATTCGTCGGCCTCCTCGTTGGACGCCGAATAGGCAAGCACATGCGATTCGGCGTCCTCGATGCTGACCATGCCGCGGGTGCGCTCGGCGATCGACTGGGCCAGGCCGAACAGGTCGGTGCCCGAGTCGTGTGTGGCGTCCGCGCCGTGATGGTCGAAGACGTGGTCGACCAATCGGTACAGCCGTTCCCACCGGGCGCGGGGTTCGACCGCCACCACCGCGATACCCGCGCGGGTGGCCCGCCGAATCACTTCGGCGCTGGGGTGTTTGGCGAAGATGGCAACGGGGGAGCGACCGTGCTGGTCGAGCCAGCGGATGGTGTCCGGGTTGTCGATGCCGAGCAGGAAGAAGATGTCGGCGGATCCGAAGGCCGGGGCCACACCGAGCTGGATGTCATCGCGGTCCAACAGCGCTGCCGAGGTCACCGGGAGATCGAGGCCCCGCGGTGCGTCGACGAGTGAAACCAGGGTGGCATCCAATGCCAGCAACAGTTGGCCGAGACGGACGCCACCCATACTGTCCGATCGTACTAGCGCCGATCGCGAGCGTTGGCCGTTCGGACAAAAGATTCCGCGCGTCGCGGCGTCATCCTGACAACCATGAACGCCATCACCGGCATCGCGCAGGTGCCCGCACCCACCAACGAACCCGTGCACGGGTATGCGCCCGGTTCACCCGAACGTGCCAGGCTGACCGACGCGCTGAACGAACTGTCCGGCAACGCAATCGACCTACCTCACGTGATCGCGGGTGTCCATCGGATGGGCGGTGGCGAGTCCATCGATGTGGTGCAGCCACACCGGCATCGCGCGCGGTTGGGGACCCTGACCAACGCCGGGCATGCCGAGGCGCGGGCCGCCATCGAGGCAGCCGAAGATGCCAAGGCGCAGTGGGCGCAGCTGCCCTTCGATGAGCGGGCGGCGGTGTTCCTGCGGGCGGCTGACCTGCTGGCCGGGCCGTGGCGGGAGAAGATCGCGGCGGCCACCATGCTGGGCCAGTCCAAGACGGCGTATCAGGCCGAGATCGACGCGCCCTGCGAACTCGTCGACTTCTGGCGGTTCAACGTCGCGTTCGCGCGGGAGATCCTGGCCCAGCAACCCGTCAGTGGTCCGGGGGTGTGGAACCGCACCGACCACCGGCCGCTGGAGGGGTTCGTCTACGCGATCACCCCGTTCAACTTCACCGCCATCGCGGCCAACCTACCCACCGCGCCGGCCCTGATGGGCAACACTGTCATCTGGAAACCCGCACCCACCCAGACATTCTCGGCGTACCTGACCATGCAACTGTTGGAGGCGGCGGGACTGCCGCCCGGTGTGATCAACCTTCTCACCGGCGACGGACAGGCCGTATCGGAGGTGGCGCTGGCCGATCCACGCCTGGCGGGCATCCACTTCACCGGATCTACGGCGACCTTTCGGCACCTGTGGCGAGAGGTCGGTACCCACGTCGAGCGTTACCGCAGCTATCCGCGGCTGGTCGGTGAGACCGGCGGCAAGGACTTCGTGCTGGCCCACCCCAGCGCTCGGCCGGATGTGCTGCGCACCGCGCTCATCCGCGGCGCCTTCGATTATCAGGGCCAGAAATGCTCGGCGGCATCACGGGCCTATGTGCCGCGGTCGGTCTGGCAGCAGATGGGCGATGACCTGCTCTCGGCCACCGAAGCCCTGAGCTACGGCGATGTCGCCGATCTGAGCAACTACGGCGGCGCGGTGATCGATGCCCGAGCCTACGCCAAGAATGCCCGCGCGCTGCAACGGGCCAAGAGCACCCCCGGACTGACCATCGCTGTCGGCGGCGAATGTGACGACAGCGAAGGGTATTTCGTCCGGCCGACGGTTCTGCTGGCCGACGACCCACGCGACGAGTCGTTCTCCACGGAGTATTTCGGGCCGATCCTGGCCGTGCACGTGTACCCCGACGACGAGTTCGACCGCATCCTGACAGTCGTGGACGAGACCGCACCGTACGCGCTGACCGGTGCAGTGATCGCCGATGACCGCGCTGCGATCGTCACCGCCCAGGATCGCCTGCGGTACACGGCGGGGAACTTCTACGTCAACGACAAGCCCACCGGCGCGGTGGTGGGGCAGCAACCGTTCGGCGGTGCACGTGCCTCGGGCACCAACGACAAGGCGGGATCCCCGCTCAATCTGCAGCGCTGGACGTCCCCGAGATCGATCAAGGAGACGTTCGTGCCACCCACTCGGCATGAGTATCCACACATGGGAGCTCGGTGATGAGCGTGTTCACCCGCGTGGCCCGCCCGGCGATCCTGGCCGCCGCACGACGCGACGGACTGCGCCGCACCGCGCAGCGACTGCCGATCACCCGGGAGGTGGTGCATCGATTCGTGCCGGGCGATACCGTGCACGACGCCATGGTGTCGGTTGCCGACCTTCGGGATTCCGGACGGATGGTGTCCATCGACCATCTCGGCGAGGACGTCACCGATATGGCAACCGCCCAGGCCACGGTGCGGGCCTATCTCGATCTGCTGGATGCGCTACGCGACCGCACCGAGAATGCCTCTGCGATAAGGCCGCTGGAGGTATCTCTCAAACTGTCCGCCCTCGGCCAGGCCCTCGCTCGCGACGGTGAGAAGGTCGCGTTGGAGAACGCCCGCATAATCTGCGAGCGGGCTGCCACTGTCGGGGTCTGGGTGACAGTCGACGCCGAGGATCACACCACCACCGACTCGACCCTGTCAGTCGTCCGGGACCTGCGGGTCGACTTCGAATGGGTGGGGACCGTCCTGCAGGCGTATCTGAAACGCACCCCGGCCGACTGCGCCGAACTGGCCGATACCCGGATCCGGTTGTGTAAGGGCGCCTATGACGAACCGGCCTCGGTGGCCCACCGTGACGCCGAGGAGGTGACCGACGCCTATCTACGGTGCCTGCGCCTCCTCATGGACGGCCGCGGCTATCCGATGGTCGCCTCGCACGACCCGGCGATCATCGAGCGGGTGCCCGGTCTGGCCGGCGAATGCGGCCGTGGCAACGGTGACTTCGAGTACCAGATGCTCTATGGAATACGCGATGACGAGCAGCGGCGGCTCGCCGATGCCGGCGCGCGCGTTCGGGTGTACGTGCCCTTCGGCTCACAGTGGTACGGCTACTTCGTGCGCCGTCTGGCCGAACGGCCCGCCAACCTCATGTTCTTCCTGCGCGCATTGCGGGACTGATCGCCAGGGGCGTCAGGGAGCAGGGAAGGCGGCGGCCGGGATCAGCACGTTTCCGCGGCACGGCCCGCTCAGGATGTCGGTGTACCAACTGCCCTGCAACGAACCGTCGGGCTGCGGTGTGTAGGTGACCCACGACTGCGCGGGGCTGTACACCCGCGGCAGCCCCTCACCGCGGAAGCACTCCCACTGCCAGTTGTAGCTGAAGGTCCACTTGCCTGCGCTCCAGGTGTAGCGCTGCGGTTGCGGGATGGTGGGATTCGACGGTGCAGGCCCGTCCACGACGGTCGCCACACAAGCGGTTCCGCAAGCGGTGGCGAAGGTGTAGAGCGCCGTCAGGTCACCCTCGGGCTGGCGTGCCGCGACGCTGGTGCCGTTCTTCTGCGAGGCGTAACTGACGACCTGATAGCGACCGTTCCACCACTGGGCGGCCGCGCCGGCCGAGGGTGCGGGAATGAGGCCGGCCACCAGGAGGGCGGCAAGCACGGCGCACAGTCGACGGACCAACATCCCTTTCCCGTTTCAGTCGTGGAATCAGCTCTCCCCAACCGTAACTGCGGGTTCTGACAAAAATGCGGATCGTCATATCCGCTGCGTCAATTAGAGACCACATTGTGACGCAATTCCGGTGTCAATTCCGTTCGGACAGCAGGACCATGGCCCACGCGGCGATGGTCTGCGCGTCGGTGATCGCGCCCTCGCGGATCATCTGCTCGATCTGCGCGGCCGTGAACCACTCGCTGCGCATGTCCTGCTCCTCGTGCTCACGCTCGTGCGCACCCTCGTGCAATCCGGTGGCCAGGAACACCCAGCCGCGTTGGCTGCTCATGCCGGGGGCCACGTCCAGCATCCCCAGTCGCAGCAGGGATTCGGCCCGCAACCCGGTCTCCTCCCGTAACTCGCGGGCGGCGAGTACCTCGGGTTCCAGGTCGGCCAGATCGGGTGCGGTGCCCTGGGGGAATTCCCAGCGCCGCAACCCGATCGGATAGCGATACTGCTCCACCAGGTGGAACCGGTCCGCGTCGCGAGCGATCACGAGCGCATAGGTGGGCTTGTCGATGACGCCGTAGATACCCTCGCTGCCGTCGGGTCTGCGGATGGCATCCTCGCGCACCGTCATCCAGTTGTTGCGGTATACCTCACGACTGGACATCCGTTCGATGCGGGCCATGCCCAAGAGTAACCTCACAGGGGTGTTGCTGACCTCGCTGGACCCGGCCGCGGTGGCCGCCGGGCACGACCTGGCCGACGTCGTGCGCATCGATGGTGTGAGCCTGAGCCGCAGCGACCTGGTGGGGGCCGGCACCTCGGTCGCGGAACGGGTGGCGCGGGCGCAGCGGGTGGCCATCCTGGCCACCCCGACGGCCACCACGGTGCTGGCGGTCATCGGCTGTCTGATCGCCGGGGTGCCGTTCGTCCCCGTGCCGCCCGACGTCGGTGCCACCGAACGCGCGCATCTGCTGAACGACTCGGGGGCGCAGGCCTGGCTCGGCGAACTACCCGCCGAAACCGGAGGCCTGCCTCATATTCCGGTGCGCATGCACGCCAGATCCTGGCACCGCTACGCCGAGCCGGCGCCGCAATCGACGGCGATCATCATGTACACCTCGGGCACCACCGGGTTGCCCAAGGGTGTGAAGATCAGCAGGCAGGCCATCGCCGCCGATATCGACGGACTCGCCGATGCCTGGCAGTGGACGGCCGAGGACACCCTGGTGCACGGGCTGCCGCTTTTTCACGTCCACGGTCTGGTGTTGGGTCTGCTGGGTTCGCTGCGGATCGGAAACCGCTTCGTGCACACCGGAAAACCGTCACCGACCGGTTACGCCGAGGCGCGCGGTTCGCTGTACTTCGGGGTGCCCACGGTGTGGTCGCGGATCGCCGCCGACGAACAGGCCGCGCGTGCGCTGGCGGGTGCGCGGCTGCTGGTGTCGGGTAGCGCGGCCTTACCGGTGCCGGTGTTCGAGGAGTTGGTCCGGCTGACCGGGCATGCGCCCGTCGAGCGATATGGCAGCACCGAGTCCTTGATCACGCTGAGCACCAGGGCCGACGGTGAGCGACGGCCCGGGTGGGTCGGACTGCCGCTGCACGGGGTACAGACCCGCCTGGTCGACGAGGACGGCGCGCTGGTGCCGCATGACGGTGCGACGATCGGGCACCTGCAGCTCAAGGGCCCCACCGTGTTCACGGGCTACCTCAACCGCGCGGATGCCACCGCCGAGGCCTTCGATCCCGAGGGCTGGTTCCGCACCGGCGATGTCGCGGTGATCGATCCCGACGGGATGCATCGGATCGTCGGCCGCGAGTCGGTGGATCTGATCAAGTCCGGTGGATATCGGATCGGCGCCGGTGAGATCGAGACCGTCCTGCTCGGGTATCCCGGGATCGACGAGGTGGCGGTCGTCGGGGTTCCCGATGCCGATCTGGGACAGCGCATCGTCGCGTTCGTCGTCGGTGATGTCGAGCCGCAGGGAGTGATCAACTTTGTGGCCGAACAGCTTTCGGTACACAAGCGGCCGCGTGAGGTACGCATCGTCGACAGCTTGCCGCGCAATGCGATGGGCAAGGTGCTCAAGAAGGAGCTGGCGAAGTGACGGGGGAGTCGACCGGTGTCGTGGGAGACGGGCGTGAGTGAGGATCGCAGCGAGGGACGAGCGAGGACCGGAGCGAACGGGGGAGTCGACCGGTGTCGTGGGAGACGGGCGTGAGTGAGGATCGCAGCGAGGGACGAGCGAGGACCGGAGCGAACGGGGGAGTCGACCGGTGTCGTGGGAGACGGGCGTGAGTGAGGATCGCAGCGAGGGACGAGCGAGGACCGGAGCGAACGCGGGAGTCGACCCATGTCTTTGACCTTTGACGAGATCTGCATCGACGCCCATGACCCTGAGGCGCTCGGCCGGTGGTGGGCGCGGGTGCTGGACTGGCCCGCGCACACCGATGCCGACGGTGATGTGGTGCTGACCCCGCCACCCGGTCAGGGCCCGAAGTGGCTGTTCCTGGCGGTCGACGACGACAAGGTGGTCAAGAACCGCATCCACCTGGACTTCCGGCCCGACGATCAGGCGGCCGAGGTGGCTCGAGTGCTCGCGCTGGGTGCCACCCATGTCGACATCGGTCAGGGCGAGCAGAGCTGGGTCGTGCTGGCCGACCCGGAGGGCAACGAGTTCTGCATCCTCTGATCCCCGGCGAGCAGACGTAAAACTGCAGATTTCAGAGCGAAATCGACAGTTTTACGTCTGCTCGCGGGACTAACTAGTTGGCGTGCAGCGCCTCGTTGAGCGTGATGCCGGTGCCGTCGCGCTTGACGACCTCCACCGCGCCGGACACCGAGTTGCGGCGGAACAGCAGGTTATTCGACCCGGACAGCTCCTTAGCCTTGATGGTCTGGCCGTCGCCGGTGGTGACCTTGGTGCCGCCGGTGACATAGAGTCCGGCCTCGACGACGCAATCGTCGCCCAGCGAGATGCCCACCCCGGCGTTGGCGCCCAGCAGGCAGCGCTTGCCGATCGAGATGACCTCTTTGCCGCCACCGGACAGCGTGCCCATGATCGAGGCGCCGCCGCCGATATCGGAACCATCGTCGACGACCACACCGGCGGAGATACGTCCCTCGACCATCGAGTTGCCCAGCGTGCCTGCGTTGAAGTTGACGAAGCCCTCGTGCATCACGGTGGTCCCGGGGGCCAGGTGTGCACCCAGGCGGACGCGGTCGGCGTCGGCGATGCGCACCCCGGCGGGCAGCACGTAGTCGACCATCCGCGGGAACTTGTCGACCCCGTAGACGGCAACCGCGCCGCGGCTGCGGAGCTTGGCGCGCACCAATTCGAAGCCCTCGACCGCGGCCGGGCCGAAGTTGGTCCACACCACATTGGCCAGCAGTCCGAAGATGCCGTCGAGGTTGGCCTCGTGCGGCTTGGTCAGCCGGTGGCTGAGCAGGTGCAGTCGCAGATAGGCGTCATAGGTGTCGACGGGCTTGTCGTCCAGATCGGCGATGCTGGTGCGCACCGCCACGACCTCGACATCGCGATCGGCATCCGGGCCGGTCAGCGCGCCGAGGGACTCGGGCAACTCGGCCACCGACAGGCGCACCGTGCCGGCGCTTCCGTCGCCTGTCAGCTCGGGGGCGGGAAACCAGGTGTCCAGTACGGTTCCGTCGGCGGCGATGGTGGCCAGGCCGACGCCAGATGCGGCAGTCACGTCGCCCTACGTTACTGGACTAGCCTCAATGCTCATGGGGCTAGACCTGCGCGCCGACCCGATCGCACTGACCGCTGCCCTGGTGGACATCCCCAGTGAGTCACGCCACGAGCTGCGCATCGCCGACGAGATCGAAGCCGCGCTCCGGGCGCAGGCCCCGCACTTCGAGGTCATCCGCTCCGGGAACGCGGTGCTGGCCCGCACCAACCTGGGCCGCAGCTCCCGGGTGCTGCTGGCCGGGCACACCGACACCGTGCCCGCCGCCGAGAACGTGCCAAGCCGTCGCGATGGTGACCTGATGTACGGCTGCGGCACCTCGGACATGAAATCCGGGGACGCGGTGTTCCTGCACCTCGCCGCGACGATCGCCGAGCCCGCCCATGATCTGACCCTGGTCATGTACGACTGCGAGGAGATCGAGTCGAGCGCCAACGGACTGGGCCGCATCGAGCGCGAGCTGCCCGAATGGCTGGCCGCCGATGTCGCGATCCTCGGCGAGCCCTCCGGCGGTTTCATCGAAGCGGGCTGCCAGGGAACCATCCGCGTGGTGGCGACGGCCACCGGCACCCGCGCGCACTCGGCACGATCATGGCTGGGCGACAACGCCATCCACAAACTCGGCGCCGTGCTCGACAGGCTGTCCCGGTATCAGGCCCGCAGCGTGGACATCGACGGTTGCGTGTACCGCGAGGGATTATCGGCGGTGCGCATCGACGGTGGCATCGCCGGCAATGTCATCCCCGACACCGCCTCGGTGACCATCAACTTCCGCTTCGCTCCCGACCGCAGCGTCGAGCAGGCGGTGGCGCACGTGCACGAGGTGCTCGCGGGCCTCGACGTGACCTGCGAGACCACCGACGCGGCCGCAGGCGCGCTGCCCGGGCTGGCAAATCCCGCTGCGGCGGCGCTGGTCGCCGCGGCCGGGGGACAGGTGCGCGCCAAGTACGGCTGGACCGATGTGTCCCGCTTCGCCGCGCTGGGCATCGCCGCGGTGAACTACGGGCCGGGCGACCCGAACCTGGCGCACAAGGTCGACGAGCATGTCGACATCACCGCGATCACCGCGACCACCGAGACGTTGCGGGCGTATTTAACCGCTTGACCCGATGGGTAGCATGGTCTTCGTGCTGGGAATCGACGACATCTCCGGGTAAGTCCCCGAGATTTCTGCTGTCGTCCACCATCCTTTCTCTCCGTGGAGTTCCCGCATGTCTGTTGTGCTGTCCCATCTTTCGTTTGGTTGGCCCGATGACACCATCGTGTTCGACGAGTTGTCCTGTTCGTTCGGCCGGGGCCGGACCGGCCTGGTGGCGCCCAACGGCGCGGGAAAGACCACCCTGCTGCGGCTCATCGCCGGTGAACTGACGCCGACCGCCGGCAGCCTCACGGTCCACGGGGACCTCGGCTACCTGCCGCAGAATCTGCCGTTCCTGGCCCGGCACACGGTGTCCGACGTCCTCGGCATCACCGCGGCGCTGACGGCGCTGGATGCGCTGGCCGCGGGTGATGCGAGCGAGCAGGTGTTCGCCGCGATCGGTGACGACTGGGATATCGCCGAACGGTCGCGCGCCCAACTCGACCGGCTGGGTCTTGCGGACCTAAAGCTGGACCGGCCGCTGTCCACGCTCTCCGGTGGGCAGGTGGTCTCACTCGGGCTGACCGCGCAGCTACTGCGTCACCCCGATGTGCTGCTGCTCGACGAACCCACCAACAATCTGGATATCGATGCGCGGCAACGTCTCTACGCGGCTCTCGACGATTTCGGTGGATGCCTGCTCGTGGTGAGTCACGACCGGGTGCTCCTCGACCGGATGGACGGTATCGCCGAACTGCGCGACGGTGAGGTGTCGCACTTCGGTGGCGGGTTCACCGACTACCAGGCCGCGGTGCAGTCGGCACAGGAATTGGCCGAGAACAACATCCGCAATGCCGAGCAGGAACTCAAACGGCATAAGCAGCAGATGCAGCAGGCCAGGGAACGCGCCGACAAGCGGGCGTCCACCGCCAAGCGCAATCTCAAGGATGCCGGCCTTCCGAAAATCGTTGCGGGCAAGTTGAAACGGGATGCCCAACAGTCCGCGGCCAAGGCCGATGACGTGCACGCGCGACGTGTCGGTGACGCTCGTGACCGCCTGGAGGACGCCGAACGGGCGCTGCGCGAGGTGGACGTGGTCGCCCTCGACCTGCCCGACACCGAGGTACCTGCCGGCCGGGTGCTGTTCCACGGAACCGGCTTGTCCTCACCGGCTTTCGCGGATGTCGATCTGGACATCCGTGGACCGGAGCGCATCGCACTGACCGGTGGGAACGGAGCCGGAAAGTCGACGTTGCTGCGCATCATCGCCGGTGATCTCGAACCCGGTGGCGGCGTCGTGCAGCGTGGCGACGGGCGGATCGCCTACCTGTCCCAGCGTCTGGACCTCCTCGACGAGCGGGCCACGGTGGCCGACAGTCTGGCGGTATCCGCGCCCGGTCTGTCGATCACTCGGCGTCGGCACCTGTTGGCGCAGTTCCTGTTCCGTGGTGACCGCATCGACCTGCCGATCGCCGCGCTGTCCGGCGGCGAGCGGTTGCGGGCGACGCTGGCATGTGTGCTGTTCGCCGAGCGAGCACCCCAGCTGTTGCTGCTCGACGAGCCGACGAACAATCTCGATCTGGCCAGCATCGCGCAACTGGAGTCAGCCCTGAACGCCTACCGCGGCGCCTTCGTCGTGGTGAGCCACGACCCCAGCTTCCTGGACGCCATCGGCATCCAGCGGCAGTTGCGGCTGGCCGACGGGGTGCTGACGGCCTAGTCCACCTGCGGCCGCGTCGGCGCCGGCTGCGCAGGGGCGGGGGCCTCGACCGGCGCCCGCCCGAAACCGTCCTGTCCGCCACGAGCTTCCGTGTCGTCGCTGCGCTCGCCGGTCTCACGGCGTTCGGTGGGTTCGGCTCCGGTTTTCTCGGCGTTTTCCGAAACCGCCTTTTCCGCGTCCTTTAATTCGTCGCCGGAGGGTAGTTTCACGCCCGCGCCACCGGCAGCACCCGAGGCAGCACCCGCACCGCCGGCCGCCTGGACGGCCTGCTGGACACCCTGCATGATCTGCTGCGGAACCTGTTGCAGTCCTTGGGCCAGGCCCTGCAACGGTGCCGTGACGGACTGGGCGAGCTGGCCGACCTGTTGGCCGACCTGACCCATGATCTGCCCCATCTGGCCCATCGCGTCGGCCCCACCGGCACCCGCCGCACCGGCGGCACCCGCCCCGGCGGCACCGGGCTGGCGGCCGTCCAATGCGTCGGCTGCGGCCCGCAGCCGGCGGCCGCCCTCCTCGTCACCGCCGGCGTAGGCCCTGGCCGCCTGCTGCAACAGATCCGAGATGGTCGATGCCGAGGTGGAGGTGGCGCCCATCGCGCCGCCACGCCCGGTCAACGCCGACCCGAGCGCGGTGCTGACCGATGCGGCGATGGCGCCGTGGCTGTTGTTCACCCCGGTGCCATCGAGCGCGGGCAGTCCGACCAGCCCGGAGTTGACGTCCGAATGGGTCTGCGCATAGTTACGCACCCCGTCGGTCTGGACAGAAAACTGATCGGTCATGCGCGGCCCCCGTTCGATATCGCCATCATTCTATGGCGGCACCACGGCGGTGAGCTGCACGAATCTGCTCAGCTCGAACCAGCCTGCCGTGCCGCGTCGCGGGCCGCCGCACCCCAGCCCAGCCCGGCCCACCGTGCAGCCACCGATTCGAGTCCGGCGATATCACCCATCGACAGCGCGCGGGCATGCTCGGCGGTCAGCCGGCCGAACACACACTCACAGGACGCGCCGGCGATCGCTTCCGCGGCGCGGGTGTCGCCGAGGCGGACCGCATCGTGCAGTGCCCGTAATGCGACCGCCCGCTGCCCGCCTCGCAGCGCTGCGCGCGCCCCGTCGCGGGCGGCCCGCACCGCGCCCTGCTGGTCCCGCCGGGCCGCTGCGGTCCAGGCATTGGCCAGCGCCAACTCCGGAGCGAACAACATCGACTTCAAACCGTGCCGGGACTCGGCCCGCGACAGCGCCTTCGCCGCATCGACGGGCCGCCCCTGCTGAGCGTGGGCCTGCGCCAACAACATCCACGCCAGCGGTCCCCACGAGTACCCGGTCGTCGACAGTGCCGGCGCCGCCTCTCGCAAGGCCTCGACCGCCTCGTCGAGTGCCCCGCGGGCCATCGCGATATCGGCGCGCAACACCAGCCCGATCGCCCGCGATGGGCCGGTATCGCAGACCAACTCATCGGCCACTGCGTCGGCCGCACCGATATCGCCGGTCATCAGCCGTGCAGTGATCCGGCCGTAGGCCGAGGTGAAGCGCAGCACGCCGGGGTGTCCGGCGGCACCAGCCCTGGTCGCCAATCCGTCGACCCGATCGAAGCGGCCCATCCTGGCCGCGGACAGCCCGGCGGCCGCCGCGGCCCAGCCGATCGCACGGTCCTCGGCGTGGTCGCAGGACAGTACCGACTCGGCGATCTCCAACGCGCGCTGTGGGCTCCCGGCGTTCATCGCGAACGTACACAGCAATGCGTCGATCGTCACCGCCGAGGCGAGCCGGCCGCGGATCGCCCGTAAGAATGCCGTTGCTCGTTCTGGCTGATCGAGCATCCAGAACTGATTGGCCGCCCGCGGCAGGGCCCAGGCGATGAGCTCATCATCGGCAAGACCGGCGGGATCCACCTGCGCCAGGACCGCGTCGGCGTCGGTGCCCCGGCCCTGCCAGGCCAGCGCCTGAGCCAAGGTCAACAGGGCGGGCAGCGACGCACCGTCGGCCAGGGCGCTGCGCGCCTGTTCCTCCGCGGCGGCCAGGTCGCCACGGGCGAGCGCCGCGGCGGCAGCATCGACCAGATCCGGCACAGCGGCAGTCTAGGTCGAATCTGGATGGAACCTGGGCGAAACCGTCGGTACCTTCTACCCGTGCCCGAAACCCGACCCTGGGCCGTCTGCGTGTACTGCGCATCCGGCCCCACCCATCCCGAACTGCTCAAACTCGCCGGCGAGGTCGGACGGTCCATCGCCGACCGGGGCTGGACCCTGGTTTCCGGTGGCGGCAACGTCTCGGCCATGGGCGCCGTCGCCGACGGTGCTCGCCAACACAACGGAGCCACCATCGGTGTCATCCCCAAGGCACTCGTGCACCGCGAACTCGCCGACGTCGACGCCGACGAGTTGGTGGTGACGGACACCATGCGGGAACGCAAGCAGGTCATGGAGGAGCGCGCCGACGCCTTCATCGCGCTGCCCGGCGGGATCGGCACCCTCGAGGAGTTCTTCGAGGCGTGGACGGCCGGCTACCTGGGCATGCACGACAAGCCCATCATCATGCTCGACCCGTTCGGTCACTACGACGGTTTGCTGACCTGGTTGCGTGGGCTGGTGGCGACCGGTTACGTCAGCGAAGGTGCACTGGACCGATTGGTGGTCACCGCCGATGTTGAGACGGCTCTCAGCGCATGTCGCCCGAATCACTAAGGTGTGGTCATGAGTGACGACACGACGCGCACCAGCGTGGGACTGCTGGAAATCGCCACCAAACTTCCCGGCTTTCTCCGCGATGCCCCGGCCATCATCCGCGGCGTACTGACCGGCATGAGTGCCCGGCCCTCGGCCAAGACCTCCATCGGCAAGGTGTTCCAGGAGCGCGCCGCCCAGTACGGCGACAGGGTGTTCATCAAATTCGACGACCAGCAGATCACCTATCGCAAGGCCAACGAGACGGTCAACCGATATGCGGCGGTCCTGGCGGCCAAGGGTGTCGGACACGGCGACGTGGTCGGCATCATGCTGCGCAACTCGCCCGACTCGGTGTTGCTGATGCTGGCAACGGTCAAATGCGGTGCCACCGCAGGCATGCTGAACTACCACCAGCGCGGCAATGTGTTGGCGCACAGCATCGGCCTACTGGACGCCAAGGCGATCATCGCCGAGTCCGACCTCATCGAGCCGATCACCGAAAGCGGGGTTCAGACAACCGGTCTGACGACCGTGGAGGAGATGCGCCAGGCCGCGACCACTGCGCCCATCACCAATCCGGCGACGACTGCCGCGGTGCTGGCCGGTGACAAAGCGTTCTATATCTTCACCTCCGGAACGACCGGTATGCCCAAGGCCAGCGTCATGACGCATTACCGATGGCTGCGCGCGCTGGCCGGTTTCGGTGGACTGGGACTGCGGCTCAACAGCAGCGACACTCTGTACTGCTGCCTGCCGCTCTATCACAACAATGCGCTGACGGTGTCGGTCGGTTCGGTGCTGAACGCGGGAGCCGCACTGGCCCTTGGCAAGTCGTTCTCGGCATCACGTTTCTGGGATGACGTCATCCGGTTCGATGCCACCGCGTTCGTCTACATCGGGGAGATCTGCGGGTATCTGCTCAACCAGCCGCCCAAACCCACCGACCGGGCACACAAGGTGCGCGTCATCGTCGGCAACGGCCTGCGGCCGGCGATCTGGGACCAGTTCGTCGAGCGGTTCGGTATTCCGCGGGTCTGCGAGTTCTACGCGGCCAGCGAGGGCAACACCGCCTTCGTCAACGTCTTCAACGTGTCCAAGTCCACCGGCATCTGCCCGAGCCCGGTGGCCTATGTCGAATACGACCTGGACTCCGGCGAACCGGCCAGGGGTCCCGACGGGCGGCTGCGCAAGGTCAAGCGTGGCCAGCCGGGCCTGCTGTTGTCCAAGGTCAGCAGTTTTCAGCCGTTCGACGGCTACACCGACAAGTCCGCTTCGGAGAAGAAGTTGGTCCGCGACGCCTTCAAGGACGGCGACGTGTGGTTCAACACCGGCGACCTGATGCGTGCGCAGGGCTTCGGCCACGCCGCCTTCGCCGACCGGCTCGGAGACACCTTCCGCTGGAAGGGCGAGAACGTCGCCACCACCGAGGTAGAGGCCGCGATCTCGGCCGACAGCCAGGTCGAGGAGGCGACCGTGTTCGGCGTCGAGGTACCCGGAGCCGGCGGGCGCGCGGGGATGGTGGCGCTGCAGCTCAAGGACGGCCAGGAGTTCGACGGTGCGGCACTGGCCAAATCGGTCTACGCGCACCTGCCCGGGTATGCGGTGCCGTTGTTCGTCCGGATCGTCGACGAGTTGGCCCACACCTCGACGTTCAAGAGCCAGAAGGTCGAGCTACGTAAACAGGGCTACGGCGAGGACGTCGAGGACCCGTTGTACGTGCTGGCCGGCAAGGACGATGGTTACGTGCCGTTCTACCCCGAGTACGTCGACGAGGTCGTCGAAGGCAAGCGCCCCAAGTAGGTGAATCGGCCTCGGTGATTCCGCGTAGGCCGGGGACAGTCACGCGGCACGGCTAGCCTGGACGTGTGCAGCGGACCTTCCTCGGCCGCCCGGTCGCCGGTGACCGGGCCCTGATCATGGCGATCGTCAACCGCACACCCGACTCCTTCTACGACCGCGGGGCCACGTTCTCCGATGATGCGGCCAAGGAGGCCACCCACCGCAAGATCGCCGACGGCGCCGACATCATCGATATCGGCGGAGTGAAGGCCGGGCCCGGTCAGACCGTCGATGCCGACGAGGAGATCGCCAGGGTCGTGCCGTTCATCGAATGGCTGCGCGGTGCCTACCCCGATCAGCTGATCAGCGTCGACACCTGGCGTGCTGCGGTGGCCAAACAGGCCTGTGCGGCGGGTGCCGACCTGATCAACGACACCTGGGCCGGAGCCGATCCGGGGCTTCCCGAGGTCGCCGCGGAGTTCGGCGCCGGACTGGTCTGCTCACATACCGGCGGCGCGGTTCCCCGCACCCGGCCGTTCCGGGTCCACTACGGCATCACCGAGCGGGGCGTGGTCGACGAGGTCATCTCCGAGGTGACCGCCGCGGCCGAACGGGCACAGGCAATCGGCGTCGCCAGGGATCGGATCGTGATCGATCCGACCCATGATTTCGGGAAAAACACTCATCACGGTCTTAGTTTGTTGCGCCACGTAAAAGATCTTGTAAACACGGGATGGCCGGTCCTGATGGCCCTGAGTAACAAGGATTTTGTCGGGGAGACTCTGGGTGTGGGACTGACCGAACGCCTGGAGGGCACGCTGGCGGCGACGGCTTTGGCCGCCGCCGACGGGGCCGCCATGTTCCGGGTGCATGAGGTCGGCCCCACTCGGCGCGTGCTGGAAATGGTCGCGTCGATACAGGGATCGCGTCCGCCGACGCGCACGGTGAGGGGACTGGCATGACATACAGCGAGCAGCCGAACGCGAGATTGCACATGACGCTCAGCGAGCAGCCGAAGGCGGATCGCGCATGACTCTGATATCCGAGCTGACACCAGAACTGACCGATATCGACAAGACTGATGCGGTGGTGGGACACCCGTGGTTCGCGGACCACAGCTTCGGCCGTCCTTCGTGGACGGTCGAGGAACTCATCGAGGCCAAACGGGGTCGCACCGTCTCGGTGGTCCTCCCAGCGCTCAACGAGGAGGAGACCGTCGCGTCGGTGGTCGAGACCATCACCCCGCTGCTGGGCAACCTGGTCGACGAACTGATCGTGCTGGACTCCGGTTCCACCGACGACACCGAGATCCGCGCGGTCGCCGCGGGTGCCCAGGTGATCAGCCGTGAGGTCGCCCTGCCCGAGCTCGCACCGCGGTCCGGTAAGGGTGAGGTGCTGTGGCGCTCACTGGCCGCCACCACCGGCGACCTCGTGGTCTTCGTCGACTCCGATCTGATCGATCCCGACCCGATGTTCGTCCCGAAGCTGTTGGGTCCGCTGCTGACGGTCGACGGCGTGCACCTGGTGAAGGGTTTCTACCGGCGTCCGCTCAAGGTCAGCGGCAGCGAGGACGCCAATGGTGGCGGCCGAGTCACCGAACTGGTCGCACGGCCGTTGCTGGCCGCGCTGCGCCCCGAGCTCACCTGTCTGCTGCAGCCGCTGGGCGGCGAGTACGCAGGCACCCGTGAGCTGCTGACCTCGGTGCCGTTCGCACCCGCCTATGGCGTGGAGATCGGCCTGTTGGTCGACACCTACAACCGGTACGGGCTGGACGGTATCGCGCAGGTCAACCTGGGGGTGCGGACCCACCGCAACCGCCCGCTGACCGAATTGGCCAGCATGAGCCGGCAGGTGATCGCCACGCTGCTCGATCGGTGCGGCATCGCGGACTCCGGGATGGGGCTGACGCAGTTCTTCGCCGACGGTGACGACTACACGCCCCGCACGTCGACGGTGTCGCTGGCGGACCGACCTCCGATGAACACGCTGCGCCCGTAGTCGTCGAACGGGCTTGTCACACCGGTAGGGCAGTATCGATATCGTGACGCTGATATTGATGTACCTGGTGGTGCTGATCCTGGTCGGCGCGGTGTTGTTTGCCATCGGCAGTGTGCTGTTCGGCCGCGGCGAGCAGTTGCCCCCGCTGCCGAAGGCCACGACGGCGACGGTTCTGCCGGCCTCGGGGGTCACCGGCGCCGATGTCGACGCGGTGAAGTTCACCCAGGCCCTGCGCGGCTACAAGACCAGCGAGGTCGACTGGGTGTTGGACCGGCTCGGGGCCGAACTCGACTCGGTGCGTGGGGAGTTGGCGGCATTGCGGGCCGCCCACGGCATCGAGGACCCGAATGCGTTCCCGGCCGAGCATGAGGCCGCCCACGCCAGAAGCGAGCACCCGTGACCGCCGCCGAGGTGGACACGCGGATCCGGTGTGGCTGGGTACCAACGGATTCGACACCGAATGGGGTGCTCTACCGGGAGTACCACGACACCGAGTGGGGGGTGCCGTTGCGCGGTGAGCGTGCCCTGTTCGAGCGCGTCAGCCTCGAGGCGTTCCAGAGCGGGCTGTCGTGGTTGACCATCCTGCGCAAGCGCGACGGGTTCCGCCGCGCCTTCGCCGGGTTCGACCCAGAGCAGGTAGCGCGATTCACCGATGCCGATATCGCGCGCCTGATGGACGATGTCGAGATCGTGCGCAACCGCGCGAAGATCGAGGCCACCATCAACAATGCGCGTGTCATCGGCGATCTCGACGTCGACTTCTCGGATTTGCTGTGGTCCTTCGCGCCGGATCGGCGGCCGCGTCCGAAGGAGATGGCCGACGTCCCCGCGGTCACCGCGGAGTCGACCGCGATGGCCAAGGAACTCAAGCGCCGCGGCTTTCGCTTCGTCGGACCGACGACGGCCTATGCGCTGATGCAGGCGACCGGGATGGTCGACGACCATATTGCGACGTGCTGGGTGCAGAGTGTGGGATAGCTCGCCTCGATCCGGTCACGTTCCGTCAGTTTTGCCGGGTCTTTTCACACCGCGCCGTCGCGATAGGGAACAATAGGATGAGTTCACTGGCAATTCTGTGCCGGCACACGCCGGTCTTGATCGGGTCCGTTCCATGGCGGACCGGCTCACGCGGAGGGAGCACACGATGGCGGCGATGAAGCCCCGGACTGGAGACGGTCCATTGGAAGCGACCAAGGAGGGGCGCGGCATCGTGATGCGGGTACCACTGGAAGGCGGTGGACGGCTCGTCGTAGAGCTGACCCCCGACGAGGCGGCCGCCCTCGGCGACGAGCTCAAGGGCGTCACCAGCTAGGCAACGCCTTCGGTATCGCGCTGGCCGGCGGTCAGCGCGATACAGCCTGGTAGATGCGAAGCGTCTGCTCGGCGATCTGTGCCCAGGAGAATTCCTCGATGCACCGCTGTCGACCGACCGCACCGTAGCCGCGGGCGCGCTCGGGATCGGCGACGAGGGCGTTGACCGCGCGGGCCAAGCCGTCCTCGAAGCCACGGGCGTCCGCGGCGTCGTAGTGGACCAGCAGCCCGGTGCTCTTGTCGGCGACGACCTCGGGGATACCGCCGACATCGGACGCGACGACGGCGGTCCCACAGGCCATCGCCTCCAGGTTGACGATACCCAGCGGCTCGTAGACCGACGGGCAGACGAAAACGGCTGATGCCGAGAGAATTTCGCGGATCTTGGGTACAGGAAGCATCTCGCGAACCCAGAACACACCGGATCGTGCGGCGCCCAGTTCCTGCACCGCCGCGCTGACTTCGGCGGCGATCTCGGGGGTATCCGGCGCCCCCGCGCACAGCACCAGCTGGATGGCGGGATCGAACTTGTGGGCGGCGGCGACCAGGTGGGCCACGCCCTTCTGCCTGGTGATGCGCCCGACGAAGGCCACTATCGGGCGGGACGGGTCGACACCGAGCTCGGCGAGCACCGAGGCGCCAGGTTCGGGCGCGGCCGGGTACCAGACCGCCGTATCGATCCCGTTGCGCACCACGTGCACCCGATCCGGGTCCAACGCCGGATAGGTGGACAGGACGTCGTCGCGCATCCCGGAGCTCACGGCGATCACCGCGTCGGCCGCCTCGACAGCGGTGCGCTCCACCCAGGAGGACACCCGGTATCCGCCACCGAGCTGCTCGGCCTTCCACGGCCGCATCGGTTCCAGCGAATGGGCGGTCAGCACATGCGGAATACCGTGCAGCAGGGCCGCGAGGTGCCCGGCCATGCCGGTGTACCAGGTGTGCGAATGCGCCACCGTCGCAGACGCGGCAGCGTTGGCCATCACCAGATCCGCCGACAGCGTGGACAGCGCGGGATTGGCTGACTGCAGTGCGGGGTCCGGTTGGGCGACGATCGCGGTATCGCGCGGAGCGCCCATACAGTGCACGTCCACCTCGCACAGTCGGCGCAACTGCGAGACCAGCTCCGTCACATGCACACCGGCTCCACCGTAGATCTCCGGCGGATACTCCCGAGACATCATTGCCACCCGCATGGTGTGCACGGTAACGGGCAGGGGCGCACCAGCGCACCCCTGTGCGCTTTCTGGACATTGAGTGGATGTCCCGTTGGCCCCAAACACCTTGACATGCAGCGTGTTGTTCGGGCGATTGGCTAGCCGCACCGCGGCCAGCCCGATAGGTTGGGACCATGAGGGAAGCGCCACATGTGCTGGGCATCGTCCTCGCTGGGGGGGAGGGTAAGCGCCTTTACCCTTTGACGGCGGACCGGGCGAAGCCCGCGGTGCCTTTCGGCGGCGGATATCGGTTGATCGACTTCGTGCTGTCCAACCTGGTGAACGCGCGGTTCCTCCGCATCTGTGTACTCACGCAATACAAATCGCACTCGCTCGACCGGCACATCTCGCAGAACTGGCGACTGTCCGGATTGGCCGGTGAGTACATCACCCCCGTCCCGGCGCAACAGCGGCTGGGGCCGCGGTGGTACACCGGATCGGCCGACGCGATCTATCAGTCGTTGAACCTGATCTACGACGAGGACCCGGACTACATCGTCATCTTCGGTGCCGACCACGTCTACCGGATGGATCCCGAACAGATGCTCGCGCATCACATCGAGAGCGGTGCCGGCGCGACAGTCGCCGGTATCCGGGTGCCTCGGTCGGAGGCATCGGCCTTCGGCTGCATCGACGCCGACGAATCGGGTCGCATCCGCAGCTTCGTCGAGAAGCCTGCCGACCCGCCGGGCACCCCGGATGACCCGGAGCAGACCTTTGCCTCCATGGGCAATTACATCTTCACGACCAAGGTGCTCATCGACGCGATCCGCGCCGATGCCGACGAGGACCATTCCGACCACGACATGGGCGGGGACATCATCCCGCGACTGGTGGCCGACGGGATGGCCGGCGTCTACGACTTCGACGACAACGAGGTGCCCGGCGCCACCGAACGCGACCACGGCTACTGGCGTGACGTCGGCACCCTGGACGCGTTCTACGACGCCCATATGGACCTGGTCTCGGTGCATCCGGTGTTCAACCTGTACAACAAGCGCTGGCCGATTCGCGGGGGGTCGGAGAATCTGGCGCCCGCCAAATTCGTCAACGGTGGTTCCGCTCAGGAATCGGTGGTCGGTGCCGGAAGCATCATTTCCGCGGCGTCGGTGCGCAACTCGGTGCTGTCGTCGAATGTGGCCATCGAAGATGGTGCGATCGTCGAGGGCAGCGTGCTGATGCCCGGTGTGCGGATCGGTCGGGGCGCGGTGGTGCGGCGGGCGATCCTGGACAAGAACGTCGTCGTCGGTCCCGGCGAGATGGTCGGTGTCGACCTGGACAAGGACCGCGAGCGCTTCTCCATCAGCTCCGGCGGAGTGGTGGCCGTCGGCAAGGGTGTGTGGATCTGACCGACCGGGGCGCGTCGTTCCTCGACACGCTATGCCGAACGGTGCGGACGGCACTGAATTGCCGGCAGGCGATGGTGCTCAGCGATCGGACCGATATCCCACCGAGCGCGGTGTTCCTCGACGATGCGTCGGGTCAGGGATACCCGGTCCCGAGCGCACTGGGCGAGGCCAGGTTCGTCGCCGCCGTGCCGGTGATCATCGATTCGACCGCCCAGCGCGCACTCTGGGTCGCCGACCCGCAGCCGCGCACCATCACCGCCGGTCTGCGGGACCAACTCGAGGCGTTCGGATCGTTGGCAGCCCATCACCTGCAGCTGACGGCCGCCGCGGGCCTGTACCGGTTGGTTGCCGAGAACTCGGCGGACACGCTCATCCGCGGCAGCATGGACGGCATCCGCCGCTACGTCTCGCCCTCGATCCGCTCGCTGCTGGGCTACGAGGCCGCCGAATTGGTCGGTGAGCGGGCCAGCGATATCACCCACCCAGATGACGTCGGCGCCTTCGGGCGAAAGATGCTGGCGATGCGAGAGGGCCAGATCGACAGCTTCACCACCGAGCACCGGATGCGGCACAAGGACGGCAGCTGGGTGTGGATCGAGGCATTCGTCCGCGTCACCCGGGACGCCGGTACCGGTGAGCGTGACGGTTACGTGGTGTCGGTGCGCGACACGTCGCGCCGCAAAGAGCTCGAAGAACAATTGGTGCACAACGCCTCCCATGACCCGCTGACCGGCCTACCGAACCGGGCGCTGCTCTACCAACGTCTCGCCGAACACATCGCACGGGCCACGCCGTTCGCGCTGCTGTGCATCGATCTGGACGGGTTCAAGCAGGTCAACGACCAACTCGGACACAGCACGGGCGATATCGTCCTGACCACGGTGGCGAAGCGGCTGGTTGCAGGGGTGCGGACCGGCGATACGGTGGCGCGCCGGGGCGGTGACGAGTTCGTGGTGATCCTGGGTGACGCACCGCTACCCGAATCCGCAATGGCATTGGGACGCAGGCTCATCAACACTGTTTCGACCCCGTTGACGGTCGGCGATTGGACCGGTGCCGTGGGTTTGAGCGTGGGGATCGCCATCGGCGGGGCGGCGGACGACGCAGAGGAACTCCTACTTGCCGCCGACCGGGCGATGTACGAGGCGAAGGCGGCCGGCCGCAACGGGTGTCGGCTCGCCACCACCGATCACTAGTACGTCGGTGACTAGTTTGCTGTCTGGGCTGCGCGAGCGGGCTTGTCGTGCCGCGGTACCTGTGGCAGGTCCGTGATCTTGCGGCCCCGGCCCGCCACCGTGGCCAGCGAGCGACGGCACTTCGGGCAGATCGGCTTACCGGCGATGTCGACCGTCCACTTCTTGCCGCTGCCCGGGCATGCTCTGTCTGCCATGGGTGCAACTCTATCGACGCTCACCACACGTGCGGAATCAGCCTGAAACGGACTGTTTCCATGTACTCGCGGTACCCGGCGAGCTCGGTGGTGAGCATCTGCTCCTCGTCGCGGATGCGCGCGACGATCACCGGTGCCGATGTGGCGACGCCCAGCAGACCCCACAGCGAGCCCAGTGCAAGCGGCGTGCCGATCATCATGATCGCGGCGCCGGTGTACATCGGATGCCGCACCCTGGCGTAGAGCCCGCTCGACACCAGCGGCTGATCGGCCTCCACCCGCACGGTCGCCGCGGCGTAGTTGTTCTGTACGACGACCAGTTGCGCGATGCCCAGCCCGACCGCGACCAGGACGTTGCCGCCGATGACGAGCCACACCGATACCGAGGACCAACCGAAGCGGTGATCCAGCGCGGACAGTACGAACGTCACTGTCACCAGCACCAGTATGAGAGACATGATGATCCGTTGCGCCGGGCGGGTTTCGGCGGTCGGACCGGCCTGCATGCGACGCGCCAGCGCCTGCGGGTAGCGCACGGCTAGGTAGATGCTCGGAAACGTGGTCGTGGTCACGAACACCGCGAGAAACACCCACGCCTGCCAATAGTCGAATGTCCCTGCGGGCCAGAACAGGACGGCGACGAACAACAGCAGGCCCGCACCCGTCTGTAGTGCGAATCTCATGAGACGTCCCTATGGCGATAGAGGTATCCGGCGGCCGCGGTGAACCCCACCGCCACGACTGTCATGACGGCAAGGGTGACGGTGGGCATATCTCTGGGTGCCGTCGTCTGGCTCACGGGTGACAGTTCGACAAGCCACCGGGGCAGCCGCAGCAATGCTCCCAGATACAGTGCCGACACCACGAAACCTACTGCCAGCCAGCCGATCAGCGGTCGTCGCAGTGCCGTGGCAAGCGCGGCGATACCGGCCAGCACCGCCATCGCCGGCAGCTGTGCCAGAGCGGCGCCGGTCAGTCGCCACGTTGCGGCAGGTGCGCCGGTGGTGATGGCGGCGCCCAGACCGTTGCCCAGACCGGCTGCGGTCAGCAGAACCGTGGTGCTGACCAGCGTGGCGGCCACCGCGCTCAGCAGCAAGGCCCACCGCGATACCGCCGCCGCCAGGATCGGCTCGGTCAGACCGCGTTGTTCGTCGGTGTAGATGCGTAGCACGGCGGCGACCACGAAAGCGCCTGTGGCGGAGGCCAGGAATTGCGTCATCGTGGTGTAGGCACCGTCGGCGCCGGAGTCGGCCAGCATCCGGGCCAGTAGTTCGTTCTCCCCGGCCGCGTCGAGCAGGGATCGGGTCATCGACCCGAACGTCAATCCGGCCAGGAACAGGGCGACACCCCAACCGATGAGTTGACCCCGGTGCAGAACGAGGTGCAGCACGAACAGGTTCGGGATGGTCCCGGCGCCGGGGCGCTCATCGGTCGAGGCGATGATCCCCGCGTCGTACTCGCGGCGACTCTCGCATGCCAGCGACCCGGCGAACAACGCGGCGGCCAGCACCATCAGCATCGCCAAAGGCCACCAACGCAATTCGACGAACGACCTCATCTGCTGCGCCCAGGCGATGGGTGACAACCAGCTTATGGCGCTCCCCGAATGGTCGATGACATCGCCGACACCGCGGATCAGGACGGCGGCCGCCAGCCCGCCCATGGCGGCGCCGGTGGCGGTCCGCGACTGCCGCCACAGTTGCGCGGTGAGGGCGGCGAGGCCACCGAAGACCATGGCGGTCGCGGCGATACCGATGCTGAGGGCCGCGCTGTCGATCACGACGAGCCCGCCGAGGGACAAGGCCACGGTCATGGTGAGCGCGAGCACCGCATTGGTGGTGGTGACCACCAGCAGCGCCGCGACGGTGCGGGCATGGCGTCCCACCACCGAGGACTGCACCAGTTCGGCAACGCCGTACTCCTCCTCGGCGCGGGTGTGCCGGATCATGGTCAGGATGGCCAGAATCGAGGCTGCGACGATGAGGGTGAGCATCAGTTCGTTGGCGATCATCGTGCCCAGCGCGGTGGGATCGGTCCCGAACATGGGACCGCTGAGCATGATTCCGGCGGGGGTCTGCATCAACTCGATGCGGGCCCACCGTTGCTCCCGGCCAGGGTAGGTCATGGCCAGCGCGGCGGGGGTGTACGCGGGCAATGCTGTCAACAGCACGATCCACACCGCCAGTCGAATTCGGTCACGGCGCAGGGCAAGTCGCAGCAACACGGTCATACCGGTCAGCGACCCGGCTCCGCCATGGTGGCCGGTGCGCTCGGCGACGGCGGGTATCACGGTGCCACCTGGTACTCGCGCATGAACAGGTCTTCCAGTGACGCCGGGGCGACCTGCAGCTCGGTGATACCCAGGCCGGTGAGGTGTTCCATCGCGATGTCCAGGTCGGTGCGATCGACCGAGAAGTTGACCTGCCCGTCATGCTCGGCGAAGTCGTGGACGAACGGCAGGTCTGTCCACCCGGTACCCGCGTGACGAGTACGCGCGGTGACCGTCGTGCGCGTCAGATGGCGCAGGTCGGTGAGTGCCCCGGAGCGCACCGTTTTGCCGGCCCTGATGATCGTGACGGTGTCACAGAGCTGCTCGACCTCGGCCAGGATGTGGCTGGACAGCAGCACTGCCGCGCCGCGACCGGCCACCTCGGCGACGCACTGCTGAAAGTTCTTCTCCATCAACGGGTCCAACCCCGAGGTTGGCTCGTCGAGGATGTAGAGCTCGGAGTCGGCGCTGAACGCGGCGATGATGGCGACCTTCTGCCGGTTGCCCTTCGAGTAGGTACGTGCCGCCTTGTGCGGGTCGAGTTCGAAGCGTTCGATGAGCTCATCGCGGCGGCGGGTGTCGATGGCGCCGTTGCGAAGCCGGGCCAGGAAATCGATCGCCTGTGCGCCGGTGAGGTTGGGCCACAATGTCACATCGCCGGGGACGTAGGCGATGCGCCGGTGCAGGGTGACGGCATCATGCCACGGGTCGCCGCCGAGCAGCCGGACGTGTCCGCCGTCGGCACGCAACAGGCCCAACAACACCCGGATGGTCGTCGATTTGCCCGCGCCGTTCGGGCCGAGGAATCCGGTGACCTCACCGGGCGCCACCGACAGGTCCAAACCGTCGAGCGCGATGCTGCGCCCGAACCGCTTCGTCAGTCCCTGGATCTGCACTGCCTCGGTCATCACTGACTCCCTTCGGTGGAATGGCTGAACGGGATGCCTTGTCGGCGTTGGGCGATGAAGGCGTCGTACATGGTGGAATCGGTCAGCAGGCCGCGGGTGTAGAGCTCCAGAGCCGGCAACACCATGTCCTCGGCGTAATCGCGCAGCACCGCGCGGATATCGGTGGGGTTGTCGTGCAACTGCAGATAGAGCAGGAAACCGCCCCCGCTGAGCATGCCGAGGAATCGTGCCCGCGCCTTCGGGTCGTCGCTGGGTTTGATGGTGCCTGCGCGCACACCGTCGTCGAGGTACTGCTCGGTGTTGTCGAGCATCCTGTGCCAGAACGCCTTGGCCAGGTCGCCGCCGGTCTGCATGCTGCGCACCAGATAGACCATCAGCGGGGCGTACTCCTCGATCTCGGCCATCTGCGCGAGCCAGGTGGCCGGGTCCGAGGACTGGATGGATTCGGACTTGGCGGTGCGGATGTACTCGGCGATGTAGTCGTCACACGCCTTGCGCAAGCCGTCCTTGGAGCCGAAGTGGTGGATGACCAAGCCGGGGCTGACACCCGCCGCGGTGGCGATGGCGCGCACGCCGGTGCTGAACCCGTGCGTGCCGAACTGCACGATCGCCGCGTCGCGGATTCGGGCCACGGTTGTCAGATCGTCGTTTGAACGCATGTTCAGTACATTAAACACTCGTTCAGTCGGTGGTCAAGGATCTCCCGCGAGCAGACTCATGTACCCCCTGAAAAGGCTGTCAAAGGGGGTAGAAGCGTCTGCTCAGCTCGCGCGCTGCGCCATGTGGAGTCCGAGTCGTTTCACCAATTCGTCGGGATGGCATCGGACGTCATCGACGACCAGTGGGCTGGTCAGCCAACCGCACTCCTGCAGGCGCGCGACCTTCATCCGATCGTGCCGCAGCGAGACGGGGTTGGCATGCCATTCCATGCTTTCGTACTCGGCGACCAATCTGAACTCGGGCCACGCGAAATCCACGCGCCACAAGCGCCCATGCAGGTCGACGATCTCGTATTGCAGTTCCGGTGCCGGCAGACCGCCATCGTGGAATGCCAGTCGGGCTTCGCTCTCCATCGGCGATTCCGCGCGACCGTCGGCGAGCGCCACCATCTCCCGCACCTGCACGATGCCGCGTCGGCCGCGCTGCTCGACGATGGCGGCGGTGAGAGCGCCCGCATCGCAGGTGCGTGAGCGTAGGGCCGAATCGAGGACGGCAAGTGCTCTTGGACGCCGAACCGAACGCGCGATCTCGACGGCGGTCCACGCCGGGGCGGTGCACAACCGGCCACCGACGAGCTTCAGCGGTGCACCAATTCGTTGATGCACCATCACATCTGGAGTTGGGCGCAACCGAATACCAGGGTCGAGCACGTGGATGCGATCGTCGGGCTCGGTTTTGAAGTCATAGAGCTCGGCCGCGGTGTGCATGCACGCGACGACCCGTTCACCGGCGCAGATGTCCAACGCTGCCAGCCGCGCAGCGGTGTCGGGGGTGTGCAACGCGTAGATGCGACGGCGGACACGTATCAACTCGTCTTTGCGCAACATGACTTCGACGCGCTTGGGTGTGGCCACGCTCAGGATCTGTTGTCGTGTCACGACTCCGCCGCAGGCGGCGAAGAGCTCGTGCAAGGACATGACGTGATACTTGCCGTCGTCGTCCGGCGATGCCAGGCATCGACCATGATGCCTGTTGATAACTCCGCGAGCAGACCCATGTACCCCTGGCCGCGCTCAGATTTGGGGGTATATGCGTCTGCTCGCGGGAGAAGGCTAGTCGCGGGCGGCGGCGAGCAGCCCGTCACCCAGCGGCACGAGCACCGGGGTGAAGCGCTCGTCTTCGGCGATCAGCCTGGCGGCCTCGCGGACCGCACTGACCTCGGCGTCATTGGCCGATGCGTCACCGGCCCGCCCGCCGAGCGCCGCGCGATGCACCACGATCGCCCCACCCGGCCGCAGCAGGCGCACACCCTCGGCCACGAACTGTGGTTGGTCGGCGGGCGCGGCGTCGATGAAGACCAGGTCGTAGGACTCGTCGGCGAGCCGGGTCAGCACCTCCTGGGCGCGGCCGCCGATCAGCCGGGTGCGCGATGCGCCGACGCCTGCTTCGGTGAAGGCCTGCTTCGCAAGGCGCTGGTACTCGGGCTCGACGTCGATCGTGGTCAGCACCCCGTCCTCGCGCATACCCGCCAACAACCACAACCCGCTGACGCCCGCGCCGGTGCCCACCTCGACCACGGCCTTGGCGCCGGTCAACCTCGCCAACACCGACAGCAGGGCGCCGACTGCGGGGGTGACGGCGCCGGCCCCGCTGTCCACGGCGCGCTCGCGGGCCGCGGCGGTGACCGCGTCCTCGGTGATCGACGCCTCCGCGTGCGAGACGATCGACTGGGCGGCGTCGTCGGTGCTGGCCATGCCCGCAGCGTAGAGCAGAGGTGCTCAGACGCCTGCCGACACGCCCGCCCGCGATGCGCAGATCACATCGAAAATCTGCCCGTTTTGCCTGGTTGCGCCGGGGGTATCTGCTTTCTCAGGAATTGTTCAGTTTGCTCATATGCCTGGCACACCCCGGCGGGAGAACGTACTACGCATGGAACACGGCGACAGCTTGCGTCTTCGGAATACGGCCGACACCGGCCACGTTGCCCCTAGCAACGAGCAGACGTCCGCCTGCCATCTCGATTTGGAGGATCCGATCACCGCTTCAACCAGCACTACGAGCAGCCCAGCTGCCAGCCCCGTGACCATGCCCCATCTGGAGCAGTTCACCGACGGTGACTGGGTTGAGCCCTCCGACGAGCTGACCGGCACCGCGGTGTTCGACGCCACCGGCGACAAGGCGGCCATGCCGTCCTGGGACGAGCTGGTGCGCCAACACGCCGACCGCGTCTATCGGCTGGCCTACCGCCTTTCGGGCAACCAGCAGGACGCCGAGGACCTGACCCAGGAGACCTTCATCAGGGTCTTCCGATCGGTGCACAACTACCAGGCCGGCACGTTCGAAGGCTGGTTGCACCGCATCACCACCAACCTGTTCCTCGACATGGTCCGTCGCCGCACCCGCATCCGCATGGAGGCGCTTCCCGAGGACTATGACCGGGTGCCCGCCGAGGATCCGAACCCCGAGCAGATCTACCACGATTCGCGGTTGGGCCCGGACCTGCAGGCAGCGCTGGACTCACTGCCGCCGGAGTTCCGTGCCGCCGTCGTGCTCTGCGATATCGAGGGTCTGTCGTACGAGGAGATCGGTGCAACCCTCGGTGTGAAGCTCGGCACCGTCCGAAGCCGCATCCACCGCGGTCGCCAGGCCCTGCGCGAGCACCTGGCCAAGCACTCCGATCAGCTGAGCGCCTCGGCCTGAGCCGTCCTGGTGTGCACCGCGGCATGCCGCGCTACATTCGAGTGAGTGTTGTCGGTGCGACGACGCGGCGAACCGGAAGGAGCGGGGCGATGGCCGACCCTGGCGATGTATTTCGTCGTGCTTTCTCCTGGCTGCCCACCCAGTTCGCCTCGCAGAGCAGCGCCCCGGTGGGTCCACGCCGGTTCGGCTCGACCGAGCATCTCTCGCCCGAGGCCATCGCCGCGTTCGTCGACGGTGAACTCCGGATGACGGCACATCTGCGCGCCGGTCACCACCTCTCGCTGTGCCCGCTGTGCGCCGACGAGGTGGAGGCACAGCGTCAGGCCCGTACCGCGCTGCGCGATTCCTGCCATATCGCGATGCCCAGCTCGCTGCTCGGCCTGTTGTCCCAGATCCCGGACCGGGATCCACCGGAGCAGCCGTCCGTCGAAGACCCTCAGCGCGTCGCAGACGGCGTCGCCAGGGCGCGCCGTAAGCGCCGGTAGGGTTGCAATCGAGACCAGTAGTCGCGCGTCCCGTCTCGGATGCGTGCTGTGACCGGGGAGTGATGCACGGGTGAGCAACAAGGACGAATCGGGTAACAACCCTCGGTTGGCTCCCCGCCCGGTGTCGCGTCCGCCGGTGGATCCGGCCTCCCAACGCGCCTTCGGTCGACCCGCCGGCGTGTCCGGCTCGTTCCTCGGTGCGGACAAGCACATCGATCAGGGCGAGTACACCCCCAAGAGCCTGAACCCCGATCCGGTGCTGGCCGAGGCGTTCGGCCGGCCGTACGCCGGCGGCGAGTCGCTGCAGCGTCATCCGGCCGATGCCGGTGCGTTGGAAGCCGAGAACCTCCCCGATGAGGACGACACCCCCGACCCGTGGCGCGACCCGGCCGCGGCCGCAGCGCTGGGTGCACCGGCCGTGGTGGCCTCCGCGCCGGTGGTGACGCAGGCGCCGCAGGGCAAGCTCGGGGTGCGCGACGTCCTCTTCGGTCGCAAGGTCTCGGTCGTCGCGCTGGTGATCCTGGCGCTGATCGCCCTGCTGATCGGCGCGCTGGGCGGTCTGGTCGGCAACAAGACCGCCGAGGTCGTCGAGGCCTTCACCACCTCTAAGGTGACCCTGGAGACCAGCGATCTGCCCGCCCAACCCGCGGGCCGGCTCGCCGAGGTGGCCGCCGCGGTGGCCGACTCGGTGGTCACCATCGAGGCCACCAGCGATCAGTCGGGATCCCAGGGATCCGGTGTGGTGGTCGACGGCCGCGGTTACATCGTGACCAACAACCACGTCATCTCCGAGGCCGCCAAGAACCCGGCCAAGTTCAAGATGTTCGTTGTCTTCAACGATGGCAAGTCGGTGCCGGCCAATCTCGTCGGCCGGGATCCCAAGACCGACCTCGCGGTGCTCAAGGTCGACAACGTCGACAACCTGACCGTGGCCAGGCTCGGTGACTCCGAGAAGCTGCAGGTCGGCGAGGAAGTCATCGCTGCCGGAGCGCCGCTGGGTCTGCGCAGCACCGTCACCAGCGGCATCATCAGCGCGCTACATCGACCGCTCCCGCTGTCCGGGGACGGTTCGGACACCGACACCGTGATCGACGGTGTGCAGACCGACGCGTCGATCAACCACGGCAACTCCGGTGGCCCGCTGATCAACATGAACGCCGAGGTCATCGGCATCAACACGGCAGGAAAGTCGTTGTCCGACAGCGCCAGTGGCCTCGGCTTCGCCATTCCCGTAAACGAAGTCAAGGATGTCGTCCAGAAGCTGATCGAGGCGGGCAAGATCGAGCACCCGTCGCTGGGCCTGACGGCCCGCTCGGTCAGCAATGATCTGGCTTCCGGAGCCCAGATCGCCAACGTCAAGGCCGGCGGGCCTGCCGAGCGGGCGGGCATCCTGGAGAATGACGTGGTGATCAAGATCGGCAACCGGAAGGTGGCAGACGCCGATGAGTTCGTCGTCGCCGTCCGTCAGCTGAAGATCGGCGAGCCCGCCCCGGTCGAGGTGCTGCGTGACGGGCGCCCGGTCACGTTGACCGTCACGCCGATCGGCGACGGCACGGCCTGAGATGTTCGCCAATGTCGGATGGGGCGAGATGCTCATCCTGGTGGTGGCCGGTCTGGTCATCCTCGGCCCGGAACGGTTGCCCGGAGCGATCCGGTGGACCTCCAACGCGGTACGCCAGGCGCGCGAGTATCTCAGTGGCGCCACCAACCAACTGCGCGAGGACCTCGGCCCCGAGTTCGACGACCTTCGTCAACCCCTGAGCGAGTTGCAGAAGCTTCGCGGCATGACGCCGCGGGCCGCACTGACAAAACACCTGCTCGACGGGGATGACTCGTTCCTGACCGGCAATTTCGACAAGCCGGTCAAACCGGTATCTCCCGATGCACCCACACCGGTCGTCCCGGAGACCCCGCCGGCCCCGCGCGAACCCGGACCCACCAGGTTCGACACGGACGCAACCTGAGTCGGTACCCGGCTAGCGTCCGGCCGGATCCAGACCCAGCGACATGCCGGCCAGGCCGCGCTTGCGCGCACCGAGCGCGTCGGCGACCTTGCGCAGTTCCCTGCCCGCCGGCGAATCTGGGGCCGACAACACCAGCGGCACCCCGGTATCGCCCGCGGACACCAGCTCGGGTTCCAGCGGCACCTGCCCCAGTAGCGGGACCTCGGCACCGACCGAACGGGTGAGGGACTCGGCGACCTGTCGGCCGCCGCCCTCGCCGAACACCTGCATGACGGTGCCGTCCGGCAGCGTCAGGCCGGCCATGTTCTCGACCACGCCGACGATGCGTTGGCGGGTCTGCAGTGCGATGGCACCGGCGCGCTCGGCGACCTCGGCGGCCGCGGACTGCGGGGTCGTGACGACCAGGATCTCCGCGCCGGGGATCAGCTGGGACACCGAGATCGCGATGTCACCGGTGCCGGGCGGCAGATCGAGCAGCAGGACGTCCAGGTCGCCCCAGTAGACGTCGGCGAGGAACTGCTGCAGCGCCCGGTGCAGCATCGGCCCGCGCCACACCACCGGCGTGTTGCCCTGGGTGAACATCGCGATCGAGATGACCTTCACGTCATGGGCGATCGGCGGCAGGATCATCGAGTCGACCTGAGTGGGCCGATCGACGATGCCCATCATCCGCGGCACCGAATGGCCGTAGATATCGGCGTCGAGGACACCGACCTGCAGCCCACGTGCGGCGAGCGCGGCGGCCAGGTTCACCGTGACGCTGGACTTGCCGACACCGCCCTTGCCGGAGGCGACGGCATACACCCGGGTCAGCGAGTTCGGCTGGGCGAACGGGATGACCGGCTCGCGGGAATCGCCGCGCAGCAGCTTGCGCAACTCGGCGCGCTGTTCGTCGTTCATCACGTCGAGGGCGACGGTGACCGCGCCGGTGCCGGGCACATCGGTCACCGCGGCGGTGACCTTGTCCACGATTTCGGTCTTCTTCGGGCAGGCAGAGGTGGTCAGGTAGATCTCGACGGCGACGGAGTGGTCGTCGGCGATGCTGACGCTCTTGACCATGCCGACCTCGGTGATCGGACGGCGCAGTTCGGGGTCGACGACCTTGCTCAGCGCGGAGCGCACCGCGGCTTTCAGGTCGGTATGTGTCGAGGACATTGCCACCGAGTCTAGGCCGCTGTCGTCGACCATCGGACCGCCGGGCCGACTCGTCGGTTGGTTACCTCGGTGGCTCAGGCCGCGGGACCGGGCGCGGGGCCCGGAGCCGGGCCCACTGCTGCCGGGAGCACCGGCGCGACCGGGGCCGGCGCCGGCGGGGGCGCGAACGGGTTGAACGGCGCGGGCGGCGCGACCGGGGGCGGGGCGAACGGATTGAACGGCGCGGGCGGCGCGACCGGGGGCGGGGCGAACGGATTGAACGGCGCGGCCGGCGGCGGGGGTGCGAACGGGTTGAACGGTGCTGCAGGGACGGGCTTGTTTTCCCCGATGCAGAAGACGGCGCAATTCGGTACGGCCGCAGGCTGATCCGGCCCTGGCGGCACCGGCAACCGGTCGGCGACGTTGGCCCGGCCCAGATCGAAGAACGGCATCACGGCCATCGGATCGGTCGACGGCAGTCCCAGCGCATTGAGCGGCAGGCCCGGTCCCAGCCCCTCGGCGTTGGTCGCGAGGTGCACGTTCGCGTCACGCAGCTGTGGCACGGAGCCGGTGATCGGCGGCAGATCCACTGGCACCACCCCGGTGGCGTAGGCCGCCGCCCACCCCAGCACGTTACGGGCATAGGCCACGGAGTTGTTGTAGCGCAGGATCGCCGTCATCACCTGGCTCTGATCACGCATGTTCAGCCCGCCGCTGCACAGGTAGCGGGCTGCGGCCAGGGTGGCGTCGAAGAGGTTCTGCACCTCGGCCTTGCCGTCACCGTTGCCGTCGGAGGCGTACCGCGACCAGGTGCCGGGCAGGAACTGCATCGGGCCCATCGCCTGGGCATAGGTGATCCGGTCGTTGTTGCGGCTCTGCACGATGACCTCGTTACCGGGCAGCGAGCCGTCCAGCGCCGGGCCGAGGATCGGCCGCACCGCGGTGCCGTTGATATCGGTGGCGCCGTTGCTGGCGTGCATGGACTCGATGCGGCCGATACCGGCCAGCAGATTCCAGCTCATCCCGCAGTTCGGTGCGGCGGAGGCCATCATCCGTTCGGCGTTGCGGTAGGCGTTGAGGGCGACCGTCGGGATACGCAGGCTGCCCGGCGAGCTGACCACCGCGGCGGGCGGGGGAGCGGTCAGCGCGGTGCCCGCGGTCTGGAACGGCCGCGGCGCCCGGTAGACGGGAACCACGACCGCGCCGGCACTTTCGTCCGGGGTGGGCACCACCGCGGCCAGCGGGGTGACGGTCGCCTCCAGCACGGGTTTGATCGATGGCCCTGACGCGCCGACGCCGAGCGTCAGCACCAGCGGGGCGAGCACGGCGACACCCAACAACCCGCGTGAGCTGGGAGCCGATTCGGCCACGGACCGGAGCGCCTGATCAGCGTGGCGCCGCGCCGCTGCGAGGGCGGCGCTTCCCCGTTTTGCCACTCAACCGTCCTAAATCCGTTACCCGACCGTTGTGAACCAGGTCACCATACCCATTGCGACGTCGGCGTGGTGGGCCAATGGGTTCACTGATCCTGTTCGGATTCGTCGGAACCATCCGCCTCGGCGATGTCGGCCACCGCTCGTTTGCCCTTGTTCTTCTTCGGTTTGGGCGGCACCAGTTCGACCAGCATGTCGCGCAGGTCCTCCAACTCGCGACGCATGTAGTCGCGGGTGACCACCTCGCCCACGGCCAGCCGCAGCGCCGCCAGCTCCCGGGCCAGGTACTCGGTATCGGCCTTGGTCTGCTCGGCGCGGCGGCGGTCTTCCTCCAACGACACCCGGTCCCGGTTCTCCTGACGGTTCTGGGCCAGCAGGATCAGCGGTGCGGCGTAGGCCGCCTGGGTGGAGAACGCCAGGTTGAGCAGGATGAACGGATACGGGTCCCACTGCCAGGCGAAAGCGCCGACGTTCAACAGGATCCAGACGATCACCACGATGGTCTGGATGGCCAGATAGCGGCCGGTGCCCAGGAACCGCGCGATGCTCTCGCTGACCCGCCCCACCGCCTCGACATCGAAGCGGGGGCGAAGGGAGCGTGATCGGCGGGGGGTGTCGAGGCGCTGGCGCGCGGAGTCGCTCATCCGACGACCTTCCCGGACGCGGCGGTGTCGGCCCGGCTCATGTCGCGGAGTCCGTCATGATCACCGGTTCGCCCTCGTGCTCTCGCCAGTTGTCGGGCAGCAGGTGGTCCAACACGTCGTCGACAGACACCGCACCCAACAGATGGTTCTCCTCGTCCACCACCGGCCCACAGACCAGGTTGTAGGCGGCGAAGTACCGGGTCAGTGCGCCCAGCGGCTCGTCGGGGCGCAGGCTCGGCAGATCGGTGTCGACGATGCCGCTGACCAGCGCGGCGGGCGGTTCGCGCAGTAACCGCTGTAGGTGGACGCAACCCAGATAGCGGCCGGTCGGCGTGGCGGTCGGCGGGCGCACCACGAACACCAGCGAGGCCAGCGCCGGTGTGAGGTCCGGATCGCGGACCCGGGCCAGCGCCTCGGCGACGGTGGTATCGGGCGCCAACACCACCGGCTCGGAGGTCATCAGACCACCGGCAGTGTTCGGCGAGTGGCTGAGCAGTCGCCGGACATCCTCGGAGTCCTCGGGATCCATCCGGCGCAGGAACTGTTCGGCGTCGGCGGGGGCCATCGACCCCAACAGGTCGGCGGCATCATCGGGGTCCATCGCCTCCAGCACGTCGGCGGCGCGGTCGGTCTTGAGCTGCCGCAGCACCGTTGCCTGCTCGTCTTCGGGCAGTTCCTGGAGCACATCGGCCAGCCGTTCGTCATCGAGTGCGTTGACGACCTCGAACCGCCGTTTGGCAGGCAGATCCCGGATCGCGTCGGCGACCTGGACCGGGCGTTGACCCTGGAATTGCTCGAGCAGCTGCGCGACTCCCTGATCGGGCATCGCCAGACCGGACGGTGTCAGGCCGTGCACGTGCTTCCAGTCCACCGAATAGACATTGCTGCGTCGGCCGAGCCTGCGTTGCGGGCGGACGGCCACCTTCGTGACCATCCAGTCTCTGGTGCGGGTCTGCTCGATGCCCAGATCGACGACGACGACATCCATCCCGGCCAGCTGCTCCAGATCGGGATCGTCGACCCGCACCCGGGTTTCCAGTATCTGGCCCAGCGCCAGCACCTCACCGGGCCGCTGGGAGAATCGGCGCAGGGAGACGTTTCCGGTGGACAGCGTCACGGTGCCCGGTTCTATCGCGGTGACGCGCAGGATCGGCACGAAAATCCTTTTGCGGGTGAGCAATTCGACGACGAGGCCGAGAACGCGTGGTTGTTGGCGGACGATGCTGATGCTCACCACGATGTCGCGGACCCGCCCGACGGATTCGCCGTCCGGGCCCAGCACGACCATGCCCGCAAGGCGGGCCGCATACACCCGGGTGACCGCAACCATGGGACAAAGCGTAGAGACTTGAGCCGTGGACAACCTGTATCGCCCCCGCCGAACCTGCCTGTCCGTTCCGGGTAGCAGCGACAAAATGATCGAGAAGGCCAAGACGCTCGCCGCCGACCAGGTGTTTCTGGATCTGGAGGATGCGGTCGCGGCCGACGCCAAGGCCGCGGCGCGCTCGCGGGTGGCCGCCGCGCTGGCCGAGCCGGGCTGGTCGGATCAGGCGCTGCGCGGGGTGCGGGTCAACGACTGGACCACGCCGTGGACGCATGCCGATGTGATCGAGGTCGTCGCCGGTGCGGGCGCGCAGCTCGATCTCATCGTGCTGCCCAAGGTCTCCGACGTTACTCACGTCCATGCCCTGGATCTGCTGCTGACCCAGCTGGAGCGGACGCATGACCTGCCCGTCGGGCGCATCGGTATTGAACCGCAGATCGAGGACGCCAAGGGCTTGGTCAACATCAACGCGATCGCCGCCGCGCCGCGGGTGCAGGCCCTGGTGCTGGGCCCCGGTGACATGGCGGCCAGCCTGAACATGCGGACCCTCGAGGTCGGTGGGCAGCCCGACGGTTACGACATCGGCGATGCGCACCACCACGTGCTGATGACGATCCTGGTCGCAGCCCGGGCCCACGGCATCAACGCCATCGACGGTCCGTATGTGAAGGTGCGGGATGTCGAGGGCTTCCGCCGCGTCGCGGGCCGGTCCGCGGCCCTGGGCTATGACGGTAAATGGGTGCTGCATCCCGATCAGATCGCCGCGGGCAACGAATTGTTCAGTCCGCGTCAGGCCGATTACGACCGGGCCGAACTGATTCTGGAGGCCTACGCGTGGCATACCTCGCGAGCCGGCGGTGCGCGCGGGGCGGTGATGCTGGACGACGAGATGATCGACGAGGCCAGCCGAAAGATGGCGTTGGTGGTGGCGGGCAAGGGCCGCGCGGCGGGGATGGCCCGCACCGGGGAGCCTTACCGGCCGCCCGCTTAGCGCCTCAAACGAGGGGCATGCTGCTGGCCATGAGTCCGATCCACAACAGCACCCCGAGCGTCATGACGACGGTCGCCAGCGCACCGACGATCGTGGCGGCCAGCGCCAGCCCGTAACCGTCCTGGCCGGTCCGCTTGGTCTGGCGCATGGCGATCACGCCGAGGATCAGCCCGGCCACCGACGGCAGTCCGCAGAAGACCAACCCGGCCAGTGCGCTGACCAGTGCGGCGATCGCCGTGCCGTTGGTGCCCGGCGGGCGGTAGGGCGGGTAGCCGGCATACGGCGGATAGCCCGGGTAGGGCGGATACGGCGCCGCGGGACCGGGCGGGTAGGCCTGCGGGGGCAGCGGCGGCGGAAGGCTCGGATCGTCGGGAGGACCGTACGGGCCGGTCATGGGGAGACGCTGGCGAGCGCACCGATGAAGATCCCCAGTGCTATCCCGGCAGCCAGGACAAGCCCGCCCAGGACGATGCCGGAGATGGCGAGCTCCTTGCCGCGCTGTCCGGTTCGCTTGATCTGGTTCAGCGCGACGATTCCCAGGACGATGCCGGCGATGGTGGCGGGGATCCCCATGATGAAGCACAGGAAGAAGAGCGGGACGGCCAGCCCGGAACAGACCAGCGAGGCGACCGCCATGCTGTTCTGCGGGACCGGCGCGCCGTACGGCGCCGGATAGCCCGGTGCGTAGCCGCCGGGACCGCCATAGGGTGGCGGTCCGCCGAATTGGCCCTGCGGCATGGGCGGTGGGCCGAATCCCGGCGGTGGGCCGGCGTAGCTGCCGGGAACCGGGCCGGGGTAGGACGCGGTGGGGTCGAACCCGGTCGGCGGCGGATAGGGCGAGCCGAGGTCCTGCGGGGCGCCGTACCCGGGTGGCGGGGGCGGGTATCCGGTGGCCGAGAAGTCGGGGTTCGTATATCCGGGGTTCGCGTACCCGGGCGAGTACCCCTGCTGCGGATAACCCGGCGGCTGGTCGGCCGCGGACGGCTGGTTGTACCCGTACGCGGGTGGCGGGGGGTAGTCCGGGTAGGCCGCGGTCTCGGCTGAACGCTCGATGGGCGGCGCCTCGTATCCAGAGCCCGACGGCGACGTGGTCGACTCGGCCTGCGAACCCGGCTCCGACGGCGGGGTGGCGGCTGCGTCCTCTCCCGGATTGGTCATGACCCAAACGTAGCGTACGTGCTGGTGGTGCTGTTGATTCGCCGATCGTGACGCGGGTACCCATGATGGCGCGCAGCGGCATAGGGTTGTTCGCATACCGGCTTGTCTACGTGAGGAGAGCAGAGTCATGACGGGTCCCCTTCGACCAAGCCAAGACCCGGGTGCTCGCGGGCCCGCCGCGCTGCCGACACCCCCCAAGGGCTGGCCCATCGGCTCCTACCCGACCTACGCCGAGGCGCAGCGCGCGGTGGATTACCTCTCCGACCAACAATTTCCGGTGGAGCAGGTCACCATCGTCGGGGTCGACCTGATGCAGGTCGAGCGCGTCACCGGTCGGCTGTCCTGGCCGAAGGTGCTCGGCGGCGGTGTGCTGTCCGGGGCGTGGCTGGGGTTGTTCATCGGTTTGATCCTCGGCTTCTTCAGCCCCAGTCCGTGGGGTGCGCTGGCCACGGGTCTGATCGCCGGTGTGTTCTTCGGTCTGATCACCTCGGCCATTCCGTACGCAATGGCGCGCGGCACACGGGATTTCAGCTCGACACTGCAGCTGGTCGCCGGCCGCTACGACGTGCTGTGCGACCCGCGTAGCGCCGAACAGGGGCGGGATCTGCTGGCACGCTTGACGATCTGATGGGCCGACGCGCCCGGCAAGTGGTTGCATAGTACGCGGCTATGGCTCTACGTTGGCCCCGCGGAGGTTTCTCCTGCAGGTCGCCAACGGCGGCGACATCGGACGCAAACGGAGGCCGGTAGTGCGCACACGACGGCTTTGTGCGGCGGTGATGGCTGCATTGACGGCCGGGTCGGTCATGACGGCGTGTGGTTCCGCCGACGACGGCATTGTCATCAGCTATTACACACCCGCCAATGAGATGGCAACGTTCACCGCGGTTGCGCAGAAATGCAATGAGCAACTCGGCGGGAGATTCACGATCAGGCAGGTGTCGTTGCCCAAGGGTGCCGACGATCAACGCCTGCAGTTGGCCCGACGGCTCACCGGCAACGACAAATCGTTGGATGTGATGGCACTCGACGTGGTGTGGACCGCGGAGTTCGCCGAAGCCGGTTGGGCACTTCCCCTCTCGGACGATCCGGCCGGTCAGGCCGAGGCCGACGCGACCGAGAACACGCTGCCCGGGCCGTTGGAGACCGCCAAGTGGCAGGACAAGCTGTACGCGGCGCCGATCACCACGAACACCCAATTGCTCTGGTACCGAGCCGATCTGGTGCCGGCCCCGCCGACGACATGGGATCAGATGGTGGCCGAGGCCAAGCGGCAGTACGCCGTGGGCGGCCCGAGCTGGATCGCGGTGCAGGCCAAGCAGTACGAGGGTCTGGTCGTGTGGTTCAACACGCTGCTGGAAAGCGCCGGGGGACAGGTGCTCTCCGATGACGGTCAGAGCGTCACCCTGACCGACACCCCGGAGCATCGTGCGGCGACGGTGAAGGCTCTGCAGACCATCAAGGACGTTGCCACCGCCCCGGGTGCGGATCCGTCGATCACCCAGACCGATGAGGGCACCGCGCGGCTCGCGCTCGAACAGGGCAAAGCCGCGCTCGAGGTCAACTGGCCGTTCGTGTTGCCATCCATGCTGGAGAACGCGGTCAAAGGCGGGGTGCCGTTCCTGCCGTTGAACGAGGACCCGTCGCTGACCAGTGCGATCAATGATGCCGGCAGCTTCTCGCCGTCCGACGAGCAGTTCAACGTCGCCTACGACGCGAGCAAGAAGGTTTTCGGGTTCGCCCCGTTCCCCGGCATGGTCGACGGTGAGCCGGCCAAGGTCACCCTCGGCGGGTTGAATCTGGCGGTCGGCAAGAACACCCAGCACAGGGCCGAGGCCTTCGAGGCCATCCGGTGCCTGCGCAATGTCGACAACCAGCGCTACACCTCGGTGGAGGGCGGGCTGCCCGCGGTGCGGGCTTCGCTCTACGACGACCCGGCCTTCCAGCAGAAGTACCCGCAGTACGAGATCATCCGGCAGCAGTTGACCAACGCCGCGGTGCGCCCGGCGACCCCGGTGTACCAGGCGCTGTCGACCCGGATTTCGGCAACGCTGGCCCCGATCACCGATATCGATCCGGAGCGGACCGCCGACGAGCTGACCGAACAGGTGCAGAAGGCGATCGACGGGAAGGGGCTCATTCCGTGAGCGCGAAGACGGGCACGGATGACCTCGCCGCGCAGCGACGGCTCGCCTTCTGGTTGATCAGCCCGGCGGTATTTCTGATGCTGGCGGTCACCGCGTACCCGATCGGTTACGCGGTCTGGCTCAGCTTGCAGCGCTACAACCTGGCCGCGCCCGATGATGTCGAGTTCATCGGCCTGGGCAACTACCAGACCATCCTCACCGACCGGTATTGGTGGACGGCCTTCGTGGTGACCGTCGGTATCACGATCGTCTCGGTGGCCATCGAGTTCGTGCTCGGCATGGCGCTTGCACTGGTCATGCACCGCACCATCTTCGGTAAGGGCACGGTGCGCACCGCGATCCTGGTGCCCTACGGCATCGTGACCGTCGCGGCGTCCTACAGCTGGTACTACGCATGGACGCCGGGGACGGGATATCTGGCCAATCTGCTGCCCGACGGCAGCGCCCCACTGACCGAACAGCTTCCGTCACTGGCCATCGTGGTGTTGGCAGAGGTGTGGAAGACGACGCCGTTCATGGCTCTGCTGCTGCTCGCCGGGTTGGCCCTGGTGCCCCAGGACTTGCTCAATGCCGCACAGATGGACGGCGCCGGGCCATGGAAGCGGCTGACGAAGGTGATCCTGCCGCTCATCAAACCGGCAATCCTGGTCGCGCTGCTGTTCCGCACGCTGGATGCGTTCCGCATCTTCGACAACATCTATGTGCTCACCGGTGGTGCCAATGAGACCGGGTCGGTGTCGATCTTGGGTTATAACAACCTTTTCAAGGCGTTCAACCTGGGGTTGGGCTCGGCGATCAGCGTGCTGATCTTCCTGTGCGTCGCGATCATCGCGTTCATCTTCATCAAGATCTTCGGAGCTGCGGCGCCGGGTAGCGACGAGGAGGCACGCCGATGAGCGCTTGCGCGAAGAGCATGAGTCCGATGAGCGCTTGCGCGAAGAGCAGGGACATCCGATGAGCGAGCAGGTGAATGCCCGCCGCGTGACCGGGTGGGCGATCGTCAACGTCATCGTCGTGCTGTACGCACTGATCCCGGTGTTGTGGATCCTGTCGCTGTCGCTCAAGCCGACATCGTCGGTGAAGGACGGCAAGTTCATCCCCGAGCAGATCACCTTCGACAACTACAAGGCGATCTTCCAGGGCAATATCTTCACCTCGGCGCTGGTCAACTCGATCGGCATCGGGTTGATCACCACACTGATCGCGGTCACCATCGGCGGCATGGCCGCCTATGCGATAGCCCGGTTGGCCTTCCCCGGTAAGAAGCTGCTCGTCGGGGTGGCGTTGCTGATCGCGATGTTCCCGCAGATCTCGCTGGTGACACCGATTTTCAACATCGAGCGCCGGCTCGGGCTGTTCGACACCTGGCCCGGCCTGATCATCCCTTACATCACCTTTGCGCTGCCGTTGGCGATCTACACCATGAGTGCCTTCTTCAAGGAGATCCCGTGGGATCTGGAGAAGGCGGCCAAGATGGACGGCGCCACGCCGGGCCAGGCCTTCCGCAAGGTGATTGCGCCGCTGGCCGCGCCGGGCATCGTCACCGCGGCCATCCTGGTCTTCATCTTCGCCTGGAACGATCTGCTGCTGGCGCTGTCGTTGACGGCGACCGAGCGGGCCATCACCGCGCCGGTCGCGATCGCCAACTTCACCGGCAGCTCGCAGTTCGAGGAGCCCACCGGCTCCATCGCGGCAGGCGCGATGGTCATCACCATCCCGATCATCATCTTTGTTCTCATCTTTCAGCGACGGATCGTGGCCGGGTTGACCTCCGGCGCGGTGAAGGGGTAAGTCATGGCCGAAATCGTGCTGGAAAACGTGTCGAAGAGTTACGCCGGTGGCGCCACCGCGGTCAAGGACCTGTCGCTGACCATCGCCGACGGTGAGTTCATCATCCTGGTCGGGCCGTCCGGCTGCGGGAAGTCGACCACGCTGAACATGATTGCGGGCCTGGAGGACATCAGTTCCGGGGAACTGCGTATCGGCGGCGAGCGGGTCAACGACAAGGCGCCCAAGGACCGCGACATCGCCATGGTCTTCCAGTCCTATGCGCTGTATCCGCACCTGTCGGTGCGGCAGAACATCGCCTTCCCGCTGACCCTGGCCAAGGTCGGCAAGGACGAGATCAACCGCAAGGTCGAGGAGACCGCCAAGATCCTGGATCTGGCGAACCTGTTGGATCGCAAGCCCGCCCAGCTCTCCGGTGGCCAGAGGCAGCGAGTTGCCATGGGGCGGGCCATCGTCCGCAATCCCAAGGCGTTCCTGATGGACGAGCCACTGTCGAACCTCGATGCCAAGTTGCGTGTGCAGATGCGGACCGAGATTGCCCGGCTGCAGAGCCGGTTGGGCACCACCACGGTGTACGTCACGCACGATCAGACCGAGGCGATGACGCTCGGGGACCGCGTCGTGGTGATGCTGGCCGGTGTCGCGCAGCAGATCGGCACGCCCGAGGAGCTGTACAACACCCCGGCCAACCTCTTCGTCGCCGGGTTCATCGGCTCGCCGGCGATGAACTTCTTCCCGGCCTCGCTGACCGACGGCGGCATCAAACTGCCCTTCGGTGAGGTCATGCTCTCCGACGAGGCGCAGCGCGTGTTGGAGCAACATCCCGCGCCCCGCAACGTCATCGCCGGTATCCGGCCCGAGCATTTCGACGATGCCGCCTTGATCGACACGTACTCGCGTATCCGGGCGGTCACCTTCGAGGTCGACGTGGACTTGGTCGAATCGCTGGGCGCCGACAAGTACCTGTACTTCCGTACCGAGGGGTCCGGGGCCAAGTCGGCGCAGCTCGAGCAGCTGGCTGCCGAATCCGGTACCGGTGAGAACGAGTTCGTGGCACGGGTTTCCGCGGATTCGAAGGTGCGCGCGGGAGGCAAGGCCGAGCTGGCCGTGGACACCTCCAAGCTGCTGATCTTCGATGCCGACTCCGGGGTGAATCTGTCGATCCCGCCGGCGGGCTAGTGACCGACGTTCTGGCCGAAGTGCGCCGGGGGGTGCGCAAGCACTTCACCGATGCCGGTGTGCTCGGCGATCCCGGCGAGGCCAGTGTGACCTTTCTCGGCGCCGACCGGATCGACATCCTGCGCTTCGGTCCGGATGGTGCGGGCGTCAATCATTATGTGTCGCTCGGCTGTTCGCGGTATCCGATGGCCGATCCGACGGATCTGGTCGCCGACGGGGTGCGCGGGCCGCGGGCCGAGGTGATGGTGTCGTTGCGCCCGCCCAGCCCGGTCGGGTTGGCCAAGTCCATCGCGATACTCGCCGCGGCCCCCGCCGTCGAGGGTCTGGTGCTCGAACCCGACGCTCTGATCGACCTGAGCGGCCCGCTGTTCGAGGCCGCACCGTTCACAGCATTCCTGTTGAGTGCCGGCCCGATTCCCGATATCGAGTTGCCGGAACCGTTGTCGGCGGTGACTGTGCTGCAGGCCACGCCGATCACCCCGACCGAGGCGGCCTGGGTACGGCTCAAGGGCGCCGAGGCGATGCGTGAGGCCTGGCGCACCGACGGCGTCGACGTGTTCGACCCGAACCGCCGGGCCTCCGAACCGTCCTGATTCCTGCGATTTGTGGAGCCGCAGCCGCGTCGGTCACGGCTCAGACTCCACAAGTCGCGGGAAAATCAGAGCCAGTGGTTGCGTCGGAACTGCCGATACAGCAGCGTGCAGATGGTCAGCATCGCCAGCAGTACGGCCGGGTAGCCGTAGGTGGCCTTCAGCTCCGGCATGTTCTCGAAGTTCATCCCGTAGATGCCCGCCATCGCGGTGGGCACCGCGGCGATGGCCACCCATGCCGAGATCTTGCGCATATCGGTGCTCTGCTGCATTCCGACCTTGCCGACGGCGGCCTGCACCAGGGAGCTGAGCACCTCGTCGTAGCTGGCGATGCGGTCCGAGGCGCTGGTGTTGTGGTCCAGGACATCGCGCATGTAGCGACGGACCTCCTTGGAGATCAGGTCGTTGTGATCGGATCCCAGGCGCTGCAGGGCGGTCGTCAGCGGGCTGACCGCGCGGCGCAACTCGACGATCTCGCGCTTGAGCATGTAGATGCTCTCGATATCGGTCGGCGAGCTGGGGGAGAAGACGTTCTCCTCCATGGCGTCGATATCGGTCTCCACCCGATCGGTCACCTCGAGATAGCCGTCGACGACATGGTCGGCGATCGCGTGCATCACCGCGTACGGGCCGAGCGCGCAACTGGCCGGTGAGTTGTCCATCGTCCGGCGCACCCCGGCCAGCCCGCTGTGGTCGCCGTGGCGGACCGTCACGACGAAGTCGGTGCCGACGAAGATCATGATCTCGCCGGTCTCCACGATCTCGGGGGCATTGGCCACCGACTCGTGCTCGACGTAGTTGACGGTCTTGAGTACGAGGAACAAGGTGTCGTCATAGCGTTCCAGCTTGGGACGTTGATGGGCGTGCACGGCGTCCTCTACCGCCAGTTCGTGCAGCCCGAACACGTCCGCCACCGCCTGCATCTGGTGTTCGTCGGGTTCGTGCAGGCCGATCCAGACGAACGCCGCGGTCCCGGTGGCCTCGATCTCGCGGACCTTGTTCAGGGCCGCGGCGTGGGTGTACTTGCCGGGCAGGCGCGCACCGTCGCTGTATACGCCGCAGTCGACCATCGCCTGCGAGACAGGGACGTGGATGCTGCGGGCGTCCGGCTCGGCCGGGGCGCGCCGCGCCGACGGGCGCAACTTGGACGGTGACGGCGTGCGGAACGTCGGCATCGCTACCTCCCAGCATCACGGGACAACCCGGGCAGAATGTTACTCGTCAGTCGCATTTCCAACCTCTCACCAGCGGGGTTGGGGTGCCGGTGAGTTGAATGGATGAAGTAGCGTCGAGCGCATGTCCGAACTGGTGCGAACCCCACAGGTCGTCGTCGACGACGCCGAGATCTTTGCCGCCCACGAGGGTGGAAAGCTCTCGATCGATCTGAAAGCGCCGCTGGATACCCAGCGTGCCCTGTCGATCGCCTACACCCCGGGCGTAGCCCAGGTCAGCCGCGCGATCGCCGCCGATGCGACGTTGGCCAAGAAGTACACCTGGGCCAACCGGCTGGTGGCCGTCGTCAGCGACGGCAGCGCCGTGCTGGGCCTCGGCGATATCGGCCCGGCCGCCTCGCTGCCGGTGATGGAGGGCAAGAGCGCGCTGTTCAAGACCTTCGGTGGCCTCGACTCGATCCCGATCGTGCTGGACACCAAGGATCCCGACGAGATCGTCGAGACGCTGATCCGGCTGCGCCCGACCTTCGGGGCGGTGAACCTGGAGGACATCTCGGCGCCGCGCTGCTTCGAGATCGAGCGCCGCGTCATCGAAGCATTGGACTGTCCGGTGATGCACGATGACCAGCACGGCACGGCGATCGTGGTGCTGGCGGCCCTGCTGGGTGCGGTGAAGGTCCTCGACCGCGAGATCACCGACCTCAAGGTCGTGGTGTCCGGGGCCGGCGCCGCTGGGGTGGCGTGCACCAACATCCTGCTCAACAGCGGGATCAGCGACATCATCGTGCTGGACAGCAAGGGCATCGTCGAAAGCGGTCGCTCCGACCTGAATTCGTTCAAGGCCGAGCTGGCCCAGCGCACCAACCCGCGCGGAGTCACCGGTGGCGTCGCCGAGGCGCTCGACGGTGCCGATGTGTTCCTCGGCGTGTCGGCCGGGTTAGTGCCCGAGGAGTTCATCGCGACCATGGCCCCGGGTGGCATCGTGTTCGCACTGTCCAACCCGGACCCCGAGATCCACCCCGATGCGGCCCGTAAGTACGCCGCGGTGGTCGCGACTGGCCGCAGTGACTTCCCCAACCAGATCAACAATGTGCTGGCCTTCCCCGGTGTGTTCCGCGGTGCCCTGGACGCGGGTGCCCGCCGTATCACCGAGGAGATGAAAGTGGCTGCCGCGCATGCGATCTTCTCCGTCGTCGGGGACGATCTCGCCGTCGACCACATCGTGCCCAGCGCGTTGGATCCGCGCGTCGGACCCGCGGTCGCCAAGGCCGTGGCCGCAGCCTCCGGGGTCTGAGATCGGTTCGGCCATCCGGTTTCTGGCAGCTGCGCTGATCGCGCTGCTGGTCGCCGGTTGCGGTGGGCAGGTGCCGCCGCCACCCTCGGTGGCGGTGGGTGCCGGCGCCGATGCCGAATCGGCGCTGCTCGCCCACCTCTACGTCGCCGCGTTGGGCTATTACGGCAGTCCGGCGCATGTGAAGGATGTCCCGGACCCGTTGGGCGCGTTGGATTCCGGAGATGTCGATGTGGTGCCTGCCCTGACCGGTCAGGCGTTGCAGCGGTTCGCTCCCGATGCGCCCGCCCGCTCGGCGGCACAGGTGTACCGCGCGATGGTCGGATCGCTACCGGAGGGACTCGGTGCCGGTGACTACACCGAAAGTGCCTCGGACAAGCCGACTGTCGCCGTGACCGGGCGGACCGCCGCGGACTGGGGCGCCACCGATGTGCTGGCCCTCGTCGGGCGGTGCGCCGAACTGGAACCCGGCGCGGTACGCGGCGCGGATGTGCCCGCCGCGCTTGGTGCTTGCACGCCGCCCGCACCGCGCGAGCTCGCCGATGCCGCGGCGATGCAGGCAGCACTGCGCAGCGGCCGGATCAACATGGCCTGGACGACGGCGGCCGCACCGGATCAACCCGCGGACTTGAACGTGTTGTCCGACCGCACCGCCCTGATCCGGGCCGAGAACATCGTCCCGGTGTTCCGGCGCAACGGCCTGACCCAGACCCAGCAGCGGTCGGTCAACGAGCTGGCCGGTGTGCTCGGCACCGATGCACTGGCCCAGATGCGGTCCGAGGTCGCCGCTGGTGGAGAGCCCGGCGCGGTGGCGGGTGCCTGGCTGGGCACCCATCCGCTGGGCCACTAGCGACCTACTTGGGGATCAGGCTTTTGGCGACCGACGAGAACAGCTTCTGATACCCGCCGGAGCCGGTGATCCTGATCAGGACGTCCAGGATCTTGGCGTCGGCGCCGACGAGCACCCGGGCCCGGTCCTTGCGGACCGCTTCCAGGATGATCTTGGCGGCCTTCTCCGGGCTGGTGCGGGCGAGCTTGGTGTCGAAGGCCTTGGCCATCTCGGCGACGTCGATGCCCTCGGCCGCGGTGGCGTTGCGCGCGATCGCGGTCTTGATGCCGCCGGGGTGCACGCAGGTCACCCGGACCGGGTGCTTGTTGATGGCCATCTCCTGGCGCAGTGCCTCGGTGAAGCCGCGCACCGCGAACTTGGCCGAGTTGTAGGCCGCCTGGCCGGGTACCGCGAACAGGCCGAAGACACTGGACACGTTCACGACGTGCCCGTCGCCGGAGGCGATCAGGTGGGGCAGGAACGCCTTGGTGCCGTTGACGACGCCCCAGAAGTCGACGTCCATGACGCGTTCGATGTCCTTGAAGGAGCTGACCTCGATATCGCCCTGGTAGGCGATGCCCGCGTTGTTGTAGATCTGGTTGACCTTGCCGAAGTGTTCCTTGACGGCATCGGCATAGAGCTCGAAGGCCTCACGCTCGGTGACGTCGAGGCGGTCGGCCTTGACCGGCGCACCGATGGCCTTGAGCCGCTCCTCGGTGACGGCCAGGCCCTCGGTGTCGACATCGCTGATCGCCAGCTTGGCGCCCGAGCGACCCAGCTCGACGGCCAACGCCTGCCCGATTCCCGACCCGGCTCCCGTGACGACGGCAACTTTTCCGGCGAAGCCCTCCATGCACGCACTCCTCTGCGATCGACTGTCTGCGCGATTGTGTCCGACCTTAGCCGTTACCGGCGGTACCGAGGCCGACAGGGTCGGTCCGTTCTCCACGAAAGCGGTGACGAGGTCGGCGAACTCGTCGGCCCGCTCGATCTGCGGCATGTGCCCGGTCGCGGTGAACAGGTGGACCTGCGCGTCCGGAAACTGGCGGTGTGCCGCCCCCAGATGCGTCGCGGGAAGGATGCGGTCACGGTCACCCCAGATCAGCAGGGTGGGCCGGGGCTGCGCGGCGACGGCGGTCAGCAACTCGCTTCGCCACTGCGGCCGGACGCCGCGGATGGTCCCGAGGTGGTTGGCCATCTCGAGCAGGAACTCGCCGGTGCCGGGCTCGGCGGCGATGCGCAGCGCATGGTCGATGCGCTCGCGGGTGGCCAGTGACGGGTCGGCGAACAGCCGCCGTTCCATCAGCCGGGCTCCGGCCGGTGTGCTGCGGGTGGCGAGATGGCGTCCGATGCCCGGCAGCGAGAGCATCCGCAGCAGCGCGGTGACCTCGGCACCGAAACCGGCGCTGTTGACCAGGGTGAGGCTGGCGACGCGGTCCGGGTGCGACGCCAACAGCTGCATGGCCACCGCACCGCCGAGTGAGTTGCCGATGACATGGCACGGTCGGTCCTCGTCGAGCGCGGCCAGCGCGCCGGCCACGCCGTCGGCCACGGTGGCCAGGTCGGCCGGTCCGTCGCGACGTGCGGACCGTCCGAAGCCGGGCAGATCGACCGCGATCACGTAGAAGCGCCCGGACAGCCGCTCGATCTGCTCGGTCCAGTCCTCCAGGCTGCGGCCGATACCGTGCAGCAACAACAGTGGAGTGTCGGCTCGATCACCGGCGGTCAGGGCGCGGACGGTGCGGCCGTCGACGTTCACGACGTGCATCCGATCATGATGTGATGACCGTTACCCGTTGACCAGAGGCAAAGCGCACCCGATCGCGGCGCACGCGGTGCATTCTGTGCGATCCGGCTGTAATGATCAGGCACCCGGAAGCGATTCCCCACCATGATGCGTTTGCGATTGGCGGCTGCCGCCGGTGCCGCCCTGTCCATCGGTCTGCTGGCCGCAGCCCCCGCCCAGGCGGACCCGGCCGGCGACTTCCTCAACACCCTCGACGGCACCGGCCTGAGCACGCTCAACCCGGCCGATGCCGTGGCCGCCGGTCAGTCCGTCTGCCCGATGCTGGCCGACGGTGGCCAGAACCTGGCCGATGTCGCCGGCCGGGTCTCCGAGACCATCGGCCGCCCGATCGGCCCGGCCACCATGTTCACCGGGTTCGCCATCTCGGCATTCTGCCCCGGCGCGGTCACCTCGATCGCCAACGGTGAGTCGCCCCTCCCGCTGGGGTTGCTCGGCTTCTGACCCAAAGTCTTTCAGGCCGAATCTGAAGAAGATCGCGAGAATCTGCTCGATTCTCGCGATCTTCTTCAGATTGGCGGCCGGTACGGCTAAGGCGCGAACGCCTCGTCGATGATCTCCTGCTGCTCGACGGCATGGACCTTGGACGACCCGGACGACGGCGCACTCATCGCACGCCGCGAGATCCGCTTGATGCCGGTCAGCTTCTCCGGCAACAACTCCGGCAGGGACAGCCCGAAGGTCGGCCACGCACCCTGGTTGGCCGGTTCCTCCTGCACCCAGAAGTACTGCTCCACATTCGGGTACTCGTCCAGCGTCGCGTTGAGCCGACGCCGGGGCAGCGGGTAGAGCTGCTCGATACGCACGATGGCGATATCGTCGCGCTTCTCCTTGGCCTTGCGCGCCACCAGCTCGTAGTAGATCTTGCCGCTGGTCAGCAGTATCCGCTTGACCTTCGACCGGTCGCCGTCGCCGTCCTCATAGGTCGGCTCCTCGAGCACCGAGCGGAACTTGATCTCGGTGAAATCGCGGACCTCGGAGACCGCAGCCTTGTTGCGCAACATCGACTTCGGGGTGAACACGATCAGCGGGCGATGGATGCCGTCGAGGGCGTGGCGACGCAACAGGTGGAAATAGTTGGCCGGCGTGGACGGCACCGCGACGGTCATCGACCCCTCGGCGCACACCTGCAGGAACCGCTCGATACGCCCGGAGGTGTGGTCGGGACCCTGTCCCTCGTGGCCGTGCGGCAGCAGCAGCACGACGTCGGAGAGCTGACCCCACTTGGCCTCGCCGGAGGAGATGAACTCGTCGATGATCGACTGCGCGCCGTTGACGAAATCGCCGAACTGGGCCTCCCACAACACGATCGCCTCGGGGTTGCCCACCGAGTAGCCGTATTCGAAGCCGACGGCCGCGAATTCCGACAGCGCCGAGTCGTACACCTCGAGCCGGCCGCCGTTGGGGTTGCCGTCAGCATCGGTGGTCAGCAGATCGATCGGGGTGAACTCCGCGCCGGTCTTGCGGTCGATGATCACCGCGTGCCGCTGGGTGAAGGTACCGCGGCGCACATCCTGGCCGGTCAGCCGGACCGTCTTGCCTTCGGAGACAAGCGATCCGATGGCCAGCAGCTCGCCGAACGCCCAGTCGACCTTGCCCTCGTAGGCCATCTCGCGGCGCTTGTCGAGCACGGGCTGCACGCGCGGATGGACATTGAAGCCCTGCGGTACGGCCAGGTGGGCATCGCCGATGCGGGCCAGCACGGACTTGTCGACCGCGGTGTTCAGGCCCTTCGGAGTCTGCTGATCGGCCTCCACCGATTCGCTCGGCTCGATCTCGTGCTTCTCCAGCTCACGGACCTCGTTGAACACCCGCTCCAGTTGGCCCTGGTAGTCGCGCAGTGCGTCCTCGGCCTCCTTCATCGAGATGTCGCCACGGCCGATCAGCGCTTCGGTGTAGGACTTGCGGACACCGCGCTTGGTGTCGATGACGTCGTACATACCGGGCTGGGTCATCGACGGGTCGTCACCCTCGTTGTGGCCGCGGCGGCGGTAACACAACATGTCGATGACGACGTCCTTGTTGAACTTCTGGCGGAAGTCCATGGCCAGCTTGGCCACCCACACACACGCCTCGGGATCGTCACCGTTGACGTGGAAGATCGGGGCCCCGACCATCTTGGCCACGTCGGTGCAGTACTCGCTGGAGCGCGAGTCGTGCGGTGAGGTGGTGAAGCCGATCTGGTTGTTGACGATGATGTGGATGGTGCCGCCGGTACGGTACCCGCGCAGCAGCGCCAGGTTCAGCGTCTCGGCGACGACACCCTGTCCGGCGAACGCGGCATCGCCGTGCAACATCATCGGCACCACCGAGAACGCCGGATGCTCGTTGTCGTTCGCGAAGTCGATCATGTCCTGCTTGGCCCTGACCAGGCCCTCCAGGACCGGGTCGACGGCCTCCAGGTGGCTGGGGTTGGCGACCAGCGAGACGGCAATATCGTTGTCGCCGAACATCTGCAGGTAGGTGCCGGTGGCGCCGAGGTGATACTTCACGTCACCGGAGCCGTGTGCCTGGCTCGGGTTGAGGTTGCCCTCGAACTCGCTGAAGATCTGGCTGTAGGGCTTGCCGACGATATTGGCCAGCACGTTGAGTCGGCCGCGGTGCGGCATGCCGATGACGACCTCGTCGAGACCATGCTCGGCGGCCTGGTCGATCGCGGCATCCATCATCGGGATGACGGTCTCCGCCCCCTCCAGCGAGAAGCGCTTCTGCCCAACGTATTTGGTCTGCAGGAAGGTCTCGAAGGCCTCTGCCGCGTTGAGCTTGCTCAGGATGTACTTCTGCTCGGCGACCGTGGGCTTGTCGTGCTTGGTCTCCACGCGCTCCTGGATCCAGCGCTGTTGCTCCGGTTCCAGGATGTGGGTGTACTCGACACCGACGTGGCGGCAGTAGGCGTCGCGCAGCACCGAGAGCACATCGCGCAGCTTCTTGTACTCGGCGCCGGCGAACCCGTCGACCTTGAACTCGCGGTCCAGATCCCACAGCGTCAGCCCGTGGGTCAGCACGTCGAGGTCGGGGTGGCTGCGGAAACGCGTCTTGTCCAGCCGCAGCGGATCGATATCGGCCATCAGATGGCCGCGGTTGCGGTAGGCCGCGATCAGCTCGATGATCCGGGCGTTCTTGTCGAAGATCGAGTCCGGGTTGTCGGTGCGCCACCGTACGGGCTCGTAGGGGATGCCCAGTTCGCGGAAGATCTCGTCGTAGAACTCGTCGTCGAGCAGCAAGGTGTGGATGGTGCGCAGGAAGTCACCGGACTCGGCACCCTGGATGATGCGGTGGTCATAGGTCGACGTGAGCGTGATCAGCTTGCCGACACCCAGTTCGGCGATGCGCTCCTCGGAGGCACCCTGGAACTCGGCGGGATACTCCATGGCGCCGGCGCCGATGATGGCACCCTGGCCGCGCATCAGCCGCGGCACCGAGTGCACGGTGCCGATGGTGCCGGGGTTGGTCAGCGAGATGGTGACGCCGGCGAAATCCTCGGCGGTCAGCTTGCCGTCGCGGGCGCGCCGGACGATGTCCTCATAGGCGGCGATGAACTGCCCGAACCCCATCGTCTCGCACTTCTTGATGGCGGCGACCACCAGCGAGCGGTTGCCGTCCTTGCCTGCCAGGTCGATGGCCAGGCCGAGATTCGTGTGTGCCGGGGTGACGACGTTGGGCTTGCCGTCGACCTCGGCGAAGTGCCGGTTCATGTTGGGGAACTTCTTGACCGCCTGCACGATGGCGTAGCCGAGAAGGTGGGTGAAGCTGATCTTGCCGCCGCGGGTGCGCTTGAGGTGGTTGTTGATGACCACGCGGTTGTCGATCATCGCCTTGGCCGGGATCGCCCGGACGCTGGTGGCGGTGGGCACCTCCAGCGAGAAGTTCATGTTCTTGACGACGGCGGCGGCCGCGCCCCGCAGGACGGCGGTCTGGTCATCGGTGGCCGGGGCGGCGGGTGCCGGCTTGGGCTTGGCCGGCTCGGCCTTCGCCTCCGACTTCTGTGCGGGCTTCTCGGCAGGCTTGGTGTCCGACTTGGCCGCGGGCTTGGCGGGCTTCTCGGCAGCGGGCTTGTCGGTGGAGGCGGCCGGCTTGGGGGCGGATCCGTTCGAGGACGGGGCGGGCTTGCTGGTCTGTGCTGGGCTCTTGCCGGGCTCGCTACTCCCGTCGACCGGTTCTGGCGCGTAGTCCACGAGGAACTCGTGCCAACTCGAATCCACCGACGAAGGATCCTCGCGGAACTTGCGATACATCTCTTCGACGAGCCACTCATTTTGTCCGAAGGGTGAAGGTGCACTGCTCACAGCAGCTTTTCGCCTCGATTCCATCTGCTCACGGCAGGCGTCGTGCTACGCCACCCGCCCCCTGGATTTATGCGGTTACCCGCGTTTTGCCGCCCTAAAGGCTACGCCTCGCAACACACCCCCACCATGAGAGTGGGACTTGTCACTCGGAGTTAGCCGCAGGAAGTACATGAAGTGTCGATGGCCAGCGCGCGGGCGGTTTTCCGAACGCCTGCCGGGCGTTGCCGACGATCTTCTTGCCCATGAGCCGATTGCCCATCCCGCCGACGACGGCACCCACTCCGACGGGAAGCATCTTGCCGAACGCCAGCGCTCCGCGCTTGAGCGCGTACTTCTTGACGAAATATTTGACCAGCCGGTTGTTCAGCTGGGACACCACGGGCAGCGGCAGGGTGGCCGCGCCGTCGGAGATCCAGGCCCCGCTGGTCCGGCCACCGCCGATCAGGTCGGCGACCGCACCCTTACCGTCCTCACCGACCAATACCGACAGCACGAGTGCCCGTCGCCGCTCGCGATGGTCGGCGGGAATGCCGTGTACCTCGGCCACCGCCAGCACGAACACCGCGGTCGCCTCGAGGAACACCACCGTCTCACCGGCCACCGCCGACAGCGCGGCCAACGTGCCGATACCGGGGAAGGCGGCGGCCGACCCGACCGCGGCACCGGAGGCCATCACCGCCGCCAGGTAGTGCTTCTCGCAGGCGGTGATGATCTCGGCAGGGGTGGCGTCGGGACGCTGGTTGCGCAACCGCTGCACGTAGGCGGTGACGGCCGGTCCCTGCAGGCGGTTGCTGCGCTCCAGGATCTGGGAGAGCGCCTTGGCGGCGGCGCTGGGGTCATCGTCGACGCGATCGCGGGTGGCTGGCAGGTTCTTGCTGGAGCGGGCGTTCATCGGCGCACTTCCCTTCGCATCCTCGGGTCATTCCCGCGGTGCCTGTCGAATACCCAGGCTAACGTGCGTTCAACGTCTGAGATGGCGCTCTGGTGCCCGGCGCGCCCGGGACCATCGACCGGGCCGCCCGAGTGGCGAGTCGTGGTGATCGGGAAGAAAAAACCGACGTGCGTTGCTGTGCCTACCCGTGACACCATCGCCGACCGTGACAAAGCCGACCCGAACCGATGGTGCGCCGAATCGACTGCGGATGATCACGGTGCTGGGGCTCATGGTCGCCCTCGGGCCGCTGACCATCGACATGTACCTGCCGGCGCTGCCGCGGATCGCCGAGGACCTCACGGTGTCCTCCTCGATGGTGCAGCTCACGCTCACCGGCACGCTGGCGGGACTGGCCATCGGCCAATTGGTGATCGGCCCGCTGTCGGATTCGTTGGGCCGTCGGGTGCCACTGATGGCCGGTATCGCCATCCACATCGTGGCTTCGCTGATCTGCTTGTTCGCCCCGAACATCGCGGTGCTGGGCACCGGCCGGGTGCTGCAGGGTTTCGGCGCGGCCGCCGCATCGGTGGTGGCGGTCGCGGTGGTCGGCGATCTCTACGTCGACAATGTCGCGGCGACGGTGATGTCGCGGCTGATCCTGGTGCTCGGGGTGGCACCGGTGATCGCGCCGTCGCTCGGCGCGGCGGTACTGCTGCACGCCTCCTGGCACTGGGTTTTCGCGGTGCTGGTGGTGCTGGCCGCCGGACTGCTGCTGCTGGCCGCGCTGGCCCTGCCCGAAACCCTGCCTGCGAGCCACCGGCGTCCGTTACAGGTGCGGGGGATCGCGCGAACCTATGCCGGGCTCCTGCGCGACCCACGTTTCGTGACGCTGGTCGCCGTCGCCGGGTTGAGCATGGCGGGGTTGTTCGCCTATATCTCCGCCGCGCCCTTCGTCCTGCAGGGTGACTACGGGCTGAACCAACAGACCTTCGCCTTGGTGTTCGCGGGCGGGGCGGTCATCTTGATCGGCTCCACCCAGTGCAACGTCGTGTTGCTGCGCCGGTTCGCCCCGCAGCAGATCATGGTGGCCGCTCTCGGGGTGTCGGTCGTCGCGGGAATCGTGTTCATCGCGCTGGCGGTCACGGGCGTGGCAGGACTGCCCGGATTCCTGGTACCCGTCATGGTCATCCTCGGTGCGATGGGACTGGTGCTGCCCAACGCGCCGGCGGTCGCGCTGTCGCGGCATGCCGAAGCCGCGGGCACCTCGGCGGCTCTGCTCGGCGCCGCCCAGTTCGGCATCGGCGCGGCCGTCGCCCCCTTGGTCGGGGTGCTCGGCAACAGCGAATTCTCCCTCGCACTGGTGATGTTGGTGGGATCGGGCGTCGCGCTGGCCGGTCTGTTGACCGTCGGCGCGCCAGCCCGGCAGCAGGGATCGGCATCGCCTGCGCTGATCGCGACCGATACGGTCTGACCGAGGATCTCGACGATCCGAACCCGACTTGTCGGGAAACGGGCCGAACCGTACCGTCGGTCCGGTCGCCACCACCCCCGATGACGAGTAGATGTTCGAGAAACCCACTGATCGCCGATCGCCGTCGGCCTCCCGGATGACCGGGCAGGCCCGCCCTGCCAACCCATGGCATGCCCTGTGGGCGATGCTGGTCGGCTTCTTCATGATCCTGGTGGACTCCACGATTGTCGCGATCGCGAACAAGCCGATCATGGACGCGCTGAACACCGACTATGACGGCGTCATCTGGGTGACCAGTGCCTACCTGCTGGCCTACGCCGTGCCGTTACTGGTGTCCGGGCGCCTGGGCGACCGGTTCGGGCCCAAGAACCTCTACCTGATCGGTCTCGGCGTGTTCACCGCCGCATCGTTGTGGTGCGGACTGGCCGGCTCCATCGAGATGCTGATCGCGGCCCGCGTGGTGCAGGGCCTGGGCGCGGCGCTGCTGACCCCGCAAACCCTGTCCACGATCACCCGGTTGTTCCCGGCCGCGCGCCGCGGTGTCGCCATGAGCGTGTGGGGCGCCACGGCAGGGGTCGCGACCCTGGTGGGTCCGATCGCCGGCGGGGTGCTCATCGACGGCCTGGGCTGGCAGTGGATCTTCTTCGTCAACGTGCCCATCGGGATCATCGGTCTCGGCCTGGCGATGTGGCTGGTGCCGACGCTGCCCACCGAGCGGCACGATTTCGACCTGCTCGGAGTGGCGCTGTCGGGGCTGGCGATGTTCTTCATCGTCTTCGGTCTGCAGGAGGGACAGTCCCACGACTGGGCGCCCTGGATCTGGGCGACGATGGCCCTCGGTGGCGCGTTCCTGGTGGGTTTCGTCTACTGGCAGTCGGTGAACCCGCGGGAACCGCTGATCCCGCTGCGCATCTTCGCCGACCGTGACTTCACGCTCTCGACCGTCGGAGTCGCCGTCATCAGCTTCACCGTCACCGCCATGATCCTGCCGGTGATGTTCTACGCCCCGGTGGTGCTCGGGTTGTCCTACACCCGCTCCGCCCTGCTGACGGCGCCGATGGCCATCGCCTCGGGGGTGCTCGCGCCCTTCGTCGGCCGCATGGTCGACCGCAAACCACCCACGCCGATCATCGGATTCGGCTTCTCGCTGCTGGCCATCGGTCTGACCTGGCTGTCGTTCGAGATGACGCCGTCCACCGCGATCTGGCGGTTGCTGCTACCGCTGACGGTCATGGGCGTCGGCATGGCGTTCGTGTGGTCACCGCTGGCGGCGACCGCCACCCGCAATTTGCCGCCCGATTCGGCCGGCGCTGGGTCGGGGGTCTACAACAGCACCCGTCAGGTGGGTGCGGTGCTCGGCAGCGCCGCGATGGCCGCCTTCATGACAAGTCGGATCGGCGCGGAGCTGGGTGGCGGACAACCGGTCTCCGGCGAGGGCCCGGCCCCGGATCTGCCGTCCTTCCTGGAGGCACCGTTTTCGGCGGCACTGGCCCAGTCGCTGCTGCTGCCGGCGTTCATCGCGTTGTTCGGGGTGGTAGGGGCGATCTTCCTGCGCGGCGGGGAGCGCGCGGACGTGCTGCCCGATCATCCGCTCGCGGCGACGCCGCTGGCCGACCAGCATTCCCTCGGTGAGGACTGGGCCGATGGTGACCACTACGACGATTACGACGACGACTATTCCGACGACGAGTACATCGAGTGGACGGTCTCGGATCCGCACCCCGGCGACGACATGCCCACCGATATCGTGCCTGCCGTCACCGATGACGCGTTCGCCGATGATGGTGCCGCGGCGGATGACTCGGTGACCGATCAGCTGAGCCTCCGCCACGGTGACAACGGCGAGGCGGCACCGGGTGGACCTGTCGACGTGTACCGCGTCGAGGACTCCTGGTCCGCACCTGCCGAGGAGTGGTCGAACGTGGCGGTGACGCGCCCCGCTCGGGGCAGGCACTCTCGCGGCGACTGACCGGGCGCCGGTATCAGACCGGATCGGTGAGCGCCAGGAAGGCGCCCAATTCGATCAAACCGGCCGGGGTGGCGGGAAGGTAGTCCGTCAGCGTCGCCGAGCGCACGATCACCGCGGCGTACTTGGCCCGGCTGATCGCGACGTTGAGGCGATTGCGGTTGAGCAGGAAGGACACTCCGCGCGGAACGTCGTCGGCCGAGGAGGCCGTCATCGACACGAACACCAGCGCCGCCTGTCGACCCTGGAACTTGTCCACCGTGCCCACCTCGACCTCCGGCAGCCCGGCCGCGTCGAGTTTGCGGCGAAGCATCACCACCTGTGCGTTGTACGGGGTCACGACCAGGACGTGCCGCTGATCCAATGCGGTGGTGCCCTTTTCGTCGGTCCACTCATTGCCCAGCCTGGACGTGATCGCGGCGATGATCGCGTCGGCCTCTTCCGGGCTGTCGGTGGAGTTGCCGGTGTGTTCGACGGTCAGCACATGCACACCGGGTTGCATGCCGGCCAGCCTGCGGGCCCCGCTGACCGCCTCCTGAGCCTGCAGCCGCCCGTCGTAGGACAGTCGTGACACCGGGCGGCACACCGCCGGATGCATCCGGAAGGAGCGGTCCAGGAAGTAGCCGCGCTCCTCGGGCAGGGTGGCGTGGCCGTCCACCAGCCAACCCAGCGCCGATCCGTCGACCGGTTCGGGGTGGGTGCCCTGGCTGACCTGCGGTAGCTGCTGGGGGTCGCCGAGCAGCAGCAGGGTGCGTGCCGCAGTGGCGACGGCGATGGTGTTGGCCAGGCTGTACTGGCCGGCCTCCTCGATGACCAGCAGGTCGAGCGCCCCGCGCGGTATCCGCGATGGGTTCGCGAAATCCCATGCGGTGCCGCCGATGACGCATCCCGGCGTCTCGGCGATGAACGCCGGGTAGTCCTTCTCGGCGATCTCGCGCCACGGTCGGTCCGGGCTCTTCTTCTTGCCGACCCGCTCGGGGTCGACACCGGCATCGATGACCCCGCCCAGCAGGTTCTCCACCACGGCATGGGACTGGGCGACCACGCCGATCCGCCAACCGTGCTCGTCGACCAACCGGGCGATCACCGCCGCCGAGGTGTAGGTCTTGCCGGTTCCCGGTGGACCGTGCACGGCCAGATAGGACGAGTCGAGATCCAGCAGCGCGGCGGCGATATCGGCGCAGACGTCCTCGGTGCGGGGGAGTGGGCCGCCGCTGCGAGTGCGCGGCGGGCGGCGCAACAGGATGTCGGTGACGGCGGTCGCGGGCAACGTGGGTAGCCCGGTGGCCACCGTCGCCGCGGTGTCCGCGATCGACTCCTGCAACGGTTTGGTGTTGATCGGCCCCGGCGGGGTGAGGGCGAACGGCAGTCGGTCGAACGGCTCGATGTGTTTTTCGACCACGACGACGGCCGTCGGCGCCTCCGGGTTGTCGCACTCGGTGACGACGACGTTGCCGAAGGCGCGCCGGTCGGGGTCCTCGGACAATCCGGCAGGTGACGGCGGGTCGTAGAGGGCGAACATCTCGCGGCACAGCGCACCGTTGGCGAGCTCGCCGGTGAGCCGAATATGTCGCTGCGGCTTGCGCGCTCGCGGCGGGGTGTGCCAGTCGGCGATGATCTCGGCCGTCTCGGCGACGAACACGTCGCTGTTGTCCGACCATTCGTCGACCGGATTGTTGACCCGGTCGAAATGCGACCACCAGAACGGTTTGTCCTCGCGTTTGTGATAACCGCGGGCGGCGGCGACCATGGCCACCGCGGTCTGCTCGGCACTGCGCTCGCCGGTGTTGTCCCCGGCGAACTTCAGCAGTGCGCGGTCGGTCGCGTCGGCGACCGTGACGGCAGCCTCGGATCCGTTGTCGCGCACCGGTTGCGGACCGCGCGGGGGCACCGCGGATTCGATGGCGCGGGCCACCAACCAGTCCCGTAATCGCCGGGTCGAGCGGCAGTCGTAGCGGTTGTAGTCCTCGATCTGTTTGAGGACGATCTCGGCATCGTCGCTGCGCCCGTCGGCGCTCAGTGCGCAGTACTTGGCGTACTGGGTGATCGAGTCGGTGGCGGTGGTGACCTCGCCGCCGCGCAACTCGTTGCCCATGTAGAGCGGTTCCAGGTATTTGATGCTGTAGCTCTCGGTCCCGACCCGAATGCTCTTGCGCACCAATGGATATAGGTCGACGAGCACACCGTTGCGCAACAGGTCGTCGATATCGTCCTCGCCGACACCGTAGCGTCCGGCCAGCCGCAGCAGCGTGCTCTTCTCGTAAGCCGCGTAGTGGTAGATGTGCATGTTCGGATAGCGCTTGCGGCGCTTGCGCACCAACGCGAGGAAGTCCTGTAAAGCCTGCTTTTCCGCCGCCCGGTCGTGGGCCCACAACGGGGTGAACTCGTCGCTGACGGTCAGCACGCCCCACAGGTACTCCAGGCCCCAGTCCACACCGTTGCGGGTCCACAACGGGTCACCCTCGAAGTCGAAGAACAGATCACCCTTGTCGGCGTCGGGCAGCACCATCAGCGGCTGCGCATCGACGATCTCGTATGGCGGCTTACCGTCGGTGCGCTCGGCGATCTGCAGCCGCGCCTGCGCCGTCAGCGTCGTGACCGCCCGCGCGGACAGTTCCGGGACCGGGCCCTGGTGGCCGGCCAGCTCGTGCACGGTGGTGATGCCGGCATCCAGCAGCCGGGCCCGCTGGCTGACCCGCATGCCGGCGACCAGCAGCAGGTCGTCGGTGTCCTTGACCTGCACGCTGCATTCCGGGCAGCGGAAACAGGCCCGCACCCCCGGGTCGGTCCAGGACACCGGACTGCCGCCGGCCAGGTGCTCGTCGAGCAGCCGTTCCAGTGCGGCGCGGCGCGGTCGGTACACCGGTAACAGTTCGTCGACGCGGTAGGTGGCCACCGCGCCGTCACCGAGCAGCAGGTCGATCTCGTCGGCGACCGGGACACCGGCGGCGGCCAGGGTGTCGGCGTAGGCGGCCAACTGCAGCAGCGCCTCCACCTTCACCGAGCGAGCGAGCTTGGTATCGCGTAGCCGGTAGCGCCCGCCGGTATCGAGGGTCAGGAAGTCGGCGAAGCCGGCGAACCGGCCGTCGAACATGGCGGCCTGATAGATCGCCGGTGCCCGGCGTTCGATGGCGTCCATGGTCTGGGCGGCGGCAGCGGTGAGGCCGGCGACCGTGTAGCGCGGCCGCCCGATCACCGTGACCTCGACATCCTCGCGCAGGGCCTCGAGATGGCGCTGTTCGTGGTCGTCACCCAGATCGGCGGTGCGGGCGAGTAGTTCGTCGTCACCGGAGATCTTCGGCCCGCGACCGAGCTGGGCGTCGAACGAGCGCAACAGCGCGTATTCGCACCGGGCGGCCGCCGCGAGGTCGGAGGCGCTGTAGACCACGAGGCCTTCGGTCTCGGGATCGGTGAACACGCGTCCAGGCTAGGGGGACGACTCCGACACCGCCGCGGACGTGAGTCAGCCGGTATTGCCGATCAGTTCGACGCCGGCGCCGTTCCAGCGGAACCGCACCACGCTGTTCACCCCGGGCACACCGCCGGTGAACATCAGCGCGACGGTGTCGCCGGTGCTGGCGGTGGTGTCCACGTCATTGAACCCGTAGGTGTCGGGTACGCCGGTGGGGATGAACTTGCCGAGGTGGAACATCACCGCGCGGGTGTTGGCGTTCTGCGCATTGGTGTTGGCCTTGACGATCACCGCCGACAGCTGGGCGCACTCGTTGTAGTTGCCCGCCAACGGTTCCGGGTTCCACGGCTGATTGCTGCGCGGGTCGCGCGGCAGCTCGGATACCGCGCGGAGCACCTCGGGGGCGGCCAGGTTCACCGCACAGGGGTCGGCGGCCGGGGTGGGTTCCGGTGGTGGTGGCGGCGGAGCGGCAGTCACCGTCGCGCTGGCCGGCGCCGACACCGGCGCCGTTGCGTCGGGGGTCTTGGACACTGTGGAATCGCTGGATCCACAACCGGTCAGCACGAAGGCGGCCGCCAGTACCAGCGCACCGCCGGCCGTCGGTTGCGACCTCGTCATCACAACACCGCACCGTACCGGTGCGCCACGTCTGGTCGGGGGTGGCGACGCGCACACATTAGACTGCTCGTGAAATGACCTCGACCGATGAACCCAGCCCCGCGCCCGAACTGACCTTCGCTGACCTGCAGATTCACCCGTCCGTACTGCAGGCCGTCACGGAGGTCGGCTACGAGTCGCCTTCGGCGATCCAGGCGGCCACCATCCCGCCGATGCTGGCGGGCTCCGATGTGGTCGGTCTGGCCCAGACCGGAACGGGTAAGACGGCGGCGTTCGCCATCCCGATCCTGTCCAAGATCGACGTCGGCAGCCGTAACACCCAGGCCCTGGTCCTGGCCCCGACACGGGAACTGGCGTTGCAGGTCGCGGAGGCTTTCGGCCGGTACGGCGCCCACCTGTCGGTGAACGTGCTGCCGGTCTACGGCGGCTCGTCCTACGGGCCGCAGCTCGCCGGTCTCAAGCGCGGCGCGCAGGTGGTCGTCGGCACCCCGGGACGTGTCATCGATCACTTGGAGAAGGGCAGCCTGGACCTCTCGCACCTGGACTACCTGGTGCTCGACGAGGCCGACGAGATGCTGCAGATGGGTTTCGCCGAGGATGTCGAACGCATCCTGGCCGACACCCCCGAGTACAAGCAGGTCGCCCTGTTCTCGGCGACCATGCCGCCGGCCATCAAGAAGATCACCGCCAAGTACCTGCATGATCCGGTCGAGGTGACGGTCAAGTCCAAGACCCAGACGGCCGAGAACATCACCCAGCGCTATCTGCAGGTCTCCTATCCCCGCAAGATGGACGCGCTGACCCGTCTGCTGGAGGTCGAAGAGGGCGACGCGATGATCGTGTTCGTCCGGACCAAGCAGGCCACCGAGGAGGTCGCCGAGAAGCTGCGTTCCCGCGGTTTCGCCGCGGCCGCCATCAACGGTGACATCCCGCAGGCGGTGCGTGAGCGCACCATCAGCCAGCTCAAGGACGGCACGATCGACATCCTGGTCGCCACCGATGTCGCGGCCCGCGGTCTGGATGTCGAGCGCATCTCCCACGTGGTGAACTTCGACATCCCGCACGATCCCGAGTCCTATGTGCACCGCATCGGGCGCACCGGCCGGGCGGGGCGTTCGGGCACGGCGCTGCTGTTCGTCACGCCGCGCGAACGGCACCTGCTGGGGTCGATCGAGCGGGTCACCCGGCAGAAGCTGGTGGAGATCCAGTTGCCGTCGGTCGACGATGTCAATGCCCAGCGCGTGGCCAAGTTCCGCGACTCCATCACCGATTCGCTCAACAGCCCCGGGATCGAGCTGTTCCGCCGTCTCATCGAGGACTACGAACGCGATCACGATGTGCCGTTGGCCGATATCGCCGCCGCGTTGGCGCTGCAGTCGCGCAACGGCGAAGAGTTCCTGATGACCGAGCCGCCGCCGGAGAAGCGCAGGGAGCGCCCCGACCGCGACGATCGGGGACCCCGCGAGGACCGTCCGCGCAAGAAGCACAGCACGCGAAGCGATCTGGCGACCTACCGGATCGCGGTCGGCAAGCGGCACAAGGTGGCTCCCGGTGCAATCGTCGGTGCGATCGCCAACGAGGGTGGGCTGCACCGCAGCGATTTCGGGCATATCGCCATTCGGGTCGATCACTCGCTGGTCGAGCTGCCTGCCAAGTTGCCCCGTGAGGTGTACAAGAAGTTGGAGAACACCCGGATCCAGGGTGTGCTGATCAACCTGCAACCCGACCGCGGGAGCGGCAACAGCAAGCCGCGCCGCAAGGACTCGTGACGTCGCAGCGCGAAGCCCAGGGTGGTCTGGAGTCGGTTTCGGGCACCGGGCGGGTCGACGCGCTGACCGGTGTGCGCGCGGTCGCCGCACTGTTGGTGGTGTTGACGCACGCGGCGTACACCACGGGTAAGTACCCGCAGGGCTTCGTCGGTTCGTTCTGGTCGCGCGCCGAGATCGGTGTGCCGATCTTCTTCGTGCTGTCGGGTTTCCTGCTGTTCCGGCCGTGGGTGCGCGCCGCGGCTGCCGGGCTGCCATCCCCGTCGGTCCGGCGGTATGCCTGGCATCGCGTGCGCCGGATCATGCCCGCCTATGTGGTGACCGTGCTGGTGGCCTACGCCGTCTACCACTTCCGGGAGGCTGGGCCCAACCCTGGGCACACGTGGGAAGGCTTGTTGCGCAACCTGACTCTGACCCAGATCTACACCGACAACTATCTGTACTCCTATCTGCATCAGGGCATGACGCAGATGTGGAGTCTGGCCGTCGAGGTGGCCTTCTATCTGGTGTTGCCGGTGCTGGCGTGGCTGCTGCTGGTGGTGCTGCGCCGGCGGCGGTGGCGACCTGGTCTGCTGCTGGCCGGGCTGGGTGCGTTGTTCGCGGTCAGCCCGGCGTGGTTGTGGTTGGTGCACAGCACCGATTTCCTGCCCGATGCCGCGCCGTTGTGGTTGCCGACCTATCTGGCCTGGTTCGTCGGCGGCATGCTGCTGGCGGTGTGGCAGGCGACCGGTGCCCGCGCCTACGCGATGCTGTGTCTGCCGCTGGCGGTGATCTGTTATCTGATCGCCTCCACGCCGTTGGCCGGTGCGCCGACGACCTCACCGGCGCTGCTGAGTGAGGCGTTGGTGAAGACGGTGTTCTACATGGCGATCGCCACGCTGGTGGTCGCGCCTTTGGCGCTAACAGGGTCGGCGCCTTCGGCGCTCACGGGGTCGGCGCCGGGTGAAAACGGTTGGTACTACCGGGCGATGGCGAGTCGGCCCATGGTGTTCCTGGGTGAGATCTCCTATGAGATCTTCCTGATCCATCTGATCCTGATGGAGCTGGTGATGGTGGAGGTGCTGCGCTTCCCGATCTACACGGGTTCGATGTGGGCGCTGTTCTTCGGCACGATGGCGGCCACCATCCCGTTCGCCTGGCTGTTGCACCGGCTGACGCGGGTGCGGGACCGCCCGACTCTAAATTAGGGTACCCTTACCTAAGCGTCGACTTAGGAGGGCTCATGATCGATCTCAAGCCGTCACGCGGTATTGAGGGCGTGCTGGTCAAGCTGTGGCGCGGCGGTGATTACGAGCTGACCGTCACCGGCCGCACCGATATCACCGAGAACTTCCTGCGGTTGCACTTCGCCGCACCCGAACTGCTCAGTGAGCAGTCCGTCCACCCGACGATGTGGGTCCGCGGTTGGTTTCCCGACGGCGCGCGTTCCCATCAACGCGGCTACACCCTGGTCAACCCGGACCCCGAAAAGGGCACCGTCGATATCGATTTCGCCATGCACGACGGTGTCGCAACCAGGTGGGCGCGCCATGCCGCAGTCGGTGACACGCTCGAGGTGACGGTGCTGGGAAGTGATTTCGCCATCCCGGAACCGGCGCCCGCGGGGTATGTCATCGTCGGGGATGCCGCCTCGTTGCCGGCGATCAATTCGTTGCTGGCGGCCATCGGTGACGCACCGGCGCAGGTCTTCCTCGAGTCGTCCCATGCCGATGATCGCGAGATTCCCACCGGCAGGGCCGATGTCACCTGGGTCGACCGGATCGACAACGGCGCCGAGTTGGTGCGCGTCGTCGCCGAGGCGGCCTTCGACGCTCCGGACCACTTCGGCTGGGTGGCCTGTGACAATCGCACCACCAGGGCGGTGGCCAAGGTGCTGCGCGAGGATTACAAGATCCCGCGAAAATCGGTCAAGGCGCGCGCGTACTGGGCTGCGTGAGGAAGCCGCCGACTGTCGGGGCGACGAACGTTTCCAACATGGCGCGTTCGTCGGCGTCATCGTGGCCGGGAAACTGCAGCAGTGAGATCAGCACCCGCACCAGCCAGCGGGCGCGCAGCGTGAGTCCGGCTTGATCATCGCCCATCGATATCAGAAAGGCCTCGGCCAGCGTACGGATCACCTCGGAGCGTTCGGCCATCTCTCCGCCGATCGGGCGGGCCGAATGAGCGAACCATGACGCCAGCGCCGGGCTGTTCCGCACGCGGTGCAATGCGCCCAGCGCGCCCTCGACCAGCCGCTGCCGTGGGTCGGTGATCGTGACGAGTTGTGCGCCGATCTCACCGAACAGTCGATGCGTTTCGCGGTGGACATAGGCGGTGTAGAGCGCATCGCGGCTCTCGAAGTAGCGGTACAGTGTGGCGCGCGAACAGCCTGCGGCGCGGGCGATCTCGTTCATTCCCACGGCGGCCGCGTCGTACTGGGTGAACAGTTCCTCGGCGGCATCGAGAATGCGTTCGGCGGCGGCCTCGGTCCGCCGGTCGGTCAGCCAATCGCTCATCGGCATACGGTGAACGGTACCGACAGTGGCCGCCGCACATAGCTGCCACCGGCCCACGTCACCTTATCCAGGTCGACCTCGAATTCCGGTATCCGGCGCAGCAATTCCTGCAGCGCGACCCGCGACTGCATCCGCGCGGCCGCGGCCCCCAGGCAGTGGTGCGCACCGTGGCTGAAGGTCAGGATGTTGCGCGGGCGGCGCCGGACATCGAGCTGCTCTGCGTCGGAACCATATTGGCGTTCGTCGTGATTACCCGAACCGTAGAGCAGCAGCACCTTGCGGCCGGCGGGAATCGTGGTGTCGCCCACCGTCGCATCGCAGGTCGTGGTGCGCGCCAACCCCTGTACCGGTGAGGTCAGCCGGAGGAACTCGTCGACCGCATCGTCGATCAGGTCCGGGTTTTCGACGAGCAACCGACGCTGGTCGGGGTGTCGGTGCAGCAGTTGCACCGAGCCGCCCAGCATTCCGGTCGTGGTGTCGTTCCCGCCGGTGACCATGGTGAAGGTGAACGCCAGGATGGACAGCACCCCGGCGATGTCCCCGTCGGCGCCGACACCGGCGGCCACCAGATGCGACACGGTGTCATCCGCCGGTTCGACCCGGCGTTTCTCGATCAGTGCGGTGAAGTAGGCCATCATCGCGCCCAGCGCGTCGCCCAGGCTTTCCAGTGCGCCGCCGATGCCCCCGTCGGCGGTGTTGGCGGCGACGATCGCGTCGGTCCAGCCGTCGAACTGACCGCGGTCCCCGTCGGGCACCCCGAGATAGTGCGCGACGACCATCGACGGCAGCGGTTTGAACAGCTCGGCGACGATGTCGCCGCCGCCATCGGCGCGCAACCTCTCGATACGGTCGACGACGAACTCGCGCACCTTGGGCTCCACCGCCTCCACCTGCCGCGGAGTGAAGCCGCGAGCCACCAACTTGCGGAATTCGGTGTGCACCGGCGGATCCTGCATGACCATCGGCGGATTGTCGGTCAGCCCGATCATCTCCAGCTCGCCGTAGTTGACCGTCAGGCCCTCGGCCGAGGAGAAGGTGCGGTGATCGCGGGCTGCGGCCCAGATGTCGGCGTGCCGGGACAGCACGTAGTAGTCGTGGCCGGGGTTGTCGGTGCGGACATGGTGCACCGGATCGTGGTCGCGCAGGGCCCGGTACATCGGCCACGGGTCGGGCCAGGTCTCGGCGGTCGCCAGTTGGAAGACCGCCTCGTAAGACATTTGTGCTGTCATGTCTCATGAGTACGACGGTTAAGCTCATATGTCAAGGGTGCCCTGGGAGACTCCGCTGGACGACTGTCGGTTGTGTTCCTGCGGCGGACGAATCAGTTCCGCGAAATTCTGCCGACCGCCCTTTCCAGACGCGGAGTGGCGATGCCGAGCTGTCGGGCCGTGCCCACGGCGTCGTCGAGGACGGCGCGGGGTTCTGCCGCGTTCGGGTCGGTATGGGCCGCCAGACTGACCTGCGCGATCTGAAAGCGTGCGGTCGCCCATGCCAACACGGCGGCAGTCAACCCGGGTAGCCGAAGCGGCAGCGTCGCGACGCGGTGTCTGCCGAGAGCGACCCCACGCTGATCGAGAGCCGGCAGCAACTCCCTGATGGTCATGAACGCCTGCCGCAGCGCACGGCGATCTCCCACCATGTTCGACAGGCTTCCGCTGTCGAGCGCCTGGGCGAACATTCCCGCGTCCGAGGCGAAGTGCAGCCACAACCATCCGCGCATGTCCTGCTCGCTCCGGATGGCGAATCCTGCTTGCTGAAAGGCCGCACGCACGTCCAGTTCTCGCGGGCCGGGTGATGGTGAGGCCGTCCCGAGTACGACCGACCGCATCAACGCACCGCGCAGCACGCCATCGCTTCCGAAGCCCCCACCGGCTTGCGGAAACCCGAACATCACCCGATCCGCGGGGAGCGGGGCAACCGCGGCGAGTGGTTCGTCCCATACATTGCCGAAAACCAGCACGGTTGCCTCCCCGATACGGGGAGCCAGGAACTCGGCAGCTTGTCCTAGGTGATGATGCCCGACGCTGAGGACGATGAGATCGAACCCGTCGCCCGGCTCGAGTGACTCACGCAGCCGCGTGCTGAAACTGCGATGAGACCGCCGACCCCATGGCACACGGCGCCCGTCGAGCAGTTCCATCGTGACCTCGCCGCCGTACTCGTTGGCGCGGCCCGGCCGGACGTAAAACTCGACATCGTGTCCGGCCGCGTCGAACGCGTAGCCGTAGATCGTCGCAATCACACCGCGGCCGAACATGAGGATCCGCATCAGGCGATCCGCACTGCTTCGGATACGGCGGGAACCGGGTCGTCGGGCAGGCATTGCGTCGGCCCCGCCGACGTCGACCGGAGGACCCGGCACGTCCGCTCGATCGTCACCGAGGCGGCCACGATCCCGGAGGTGGCCGCACCCCGCGTGCTCACCAGCATTTCGCGCCGCGACGGCACACCGACCCCGGTGAGCACCAGCACGACGGCGAACCCGTCATGGTCACCGGTGGTCGTGGTCAAGCTCTGATAAGCATTGTCCAACGAGACCAGACCGCCGAACGTGGCCTGCCCGCTCTTGACCAGTGCCGTCGCCAGCGAATCGCGCGCCTGATTCGACGAAACGTAGGCATGGCCGGGCAGCCACCCGGTGAACTCGACCCGCTCGATGGAGAACGCCCCACTCCAGACGAACCCGGTCGCCGTCTCGACCGGATCCGGCCCGAAGATCCGACCGTGATCGTTCTGGCGCAGGAAGAAATCATCGGAGTAGCTCAGCAGCACCCCGCCCGGCTGCTGGCCGTAGGTGACATCGTCGATGCGGCCCCCGAACCCGAAGCTGTGCAGCGGCTGGGCCGGAAATCCGGACGCGAACATCGCCTGGTTGAGCCGGCGCCCGGCCTGACCCGGCGTCGTCGAACGCGGATCGACGATGATCACGTTCACCGCCTCCAGCAGCGTCCGGCCGTCGTGTTGCTTACCGCCCCAGTCCGAGATCTGCCCCGCGGGTGTGAGCATCCACTTGCCGATATCGCCGTGCGCCGTGGACATCTCGTCGGTCGGTGCGGGCACGGTCGCCGGTTCGGCGCGCGCAGCGGCCTCGGCGAGCGGGTCGTCGTCATCGACCAGCGCTTGCGCACGCATCGCGACCCGGCCCGCGGGCGGGCGATCGGTGCCCACCGCGACGTCGCGGTCCCGGTGCTGCGGCGCGGAGATCGCTTCGGCATCGGACAGTCGTGCCGAACCCAGGTCGGACGCCGGCGTCGATTCGGTTGCTACGTCCTGCTGTGTTGCGGCCGGGCTCGGCTCGTCGGCATATGCGATCCCGACCCCGAACAGCAGGGCCGTGGCAGCCATCGCCGCGACGGCCCCGGCACGCCACACAAGATATGAAGGGTCGCCCCCGCGTACTGCCATCCCCGTCGCCTCCCCAGCGAAACACCCGTGCGCAGGAGCCTAACGGCGCACACCTGCCCGCACGGGCCGGTTCGGCGACACCGGATCGTGCAGACTGTCCAGATGGCCGACAGTGCTGACACCGTCCGGGTCGCGATCGCTCAACTCGACGTCGCCGCACGCAATATCGCGCGCAACAGCGCCCGGCTCAGCGCACTCGTACGCGAGCACGCCGACGCCGATCTGGTGGTGGTGCCCGAACTCGCGCTCACCGGGTACGAGATCGACGATCTCGAGGAGCTGGCCGCCCCGTCTCAGCAGGCACTGGCCGAGATCGCCGAGGCCTGCGCGGCGGCCGGCACCGCGTTCGTGGGTGGTTACCTTGAACCAGGTCCCGGCAAGCCCTACAACTCGATGGCCGCCATCGACGCTTCCGGTGCGTTGGTCGCCAACTACCGAAAGACGCACCTGTTCGACGCGGAGGCGCAGGCGTTCGCCTCCGGGGACCGGTTGGTCGTCGCGCGGCTCGGCGAGCTGCAGGTGGGCCTGGTGAACTGCTTCGACATGGAGTTTCCCGAGGTGGCCCGCACCCTGGCCGACCGCGGGGCGCAGCTGCTGGTGGTCAGCTCGGCCAATATGGACCCGCTGTACAACGACCACCTGGTCGCCGCACAGTCCCGCGCGCTGGAGAACCGGCTGCCGCTGGTCTACGCCAACCGCTGCGGTACCGAGATCGGACACCGATTCTGTGGCGGCAGCCGGGCGGTGGATCCCGATGGTCGGGTGGTGGCCGAGCTAGGGCGCGATGAGGGCGTGCTCACCGTCGACCTTCCACTGAGTAGCGCACTCGGCGGGCATGTGAATTATCTGCGGTTGCGCCGCCCGGAGCTCTACGGCACCCGTTGAGCGTGCGCAAGGTGCGCCGGAATCCGGCGGCGGGTAAGGCTAGCCTAAACTCCTGACAGATGCAGACCGGTGGCATCTGAGAAGGAGGCCCCGAGATGGCACGCGGATTGCAGGGCGTGATGATGCGCGGTTTCGGTGCGCGCGATCACCAGGTCACCGTGCTCGGATCCGAACGGTTGGCCCCGCACTGTGTGCGCATCCAGATGGTGTCCCCGACCATCTTCGAGGACTCGGCCACCGAGCCCACCTCCTGGCTGCGGTTCTGGTTCCCCGACCCGGACGGCACCGACACCGAATTCCAGCGTGCCTACACGATTTCGGAATCCGACCCGGCCACCGGCCGCTTCGCCATCGACGTGGTGCTGCATGAGCCGGCCGGCCCGGCATCCCGCTGGGCCGCCGACGTCACGCCCGGTGCCACGATCGCGGCGATGGTCATGGGATCCAAGGGTTTCTCGGTCCCCGAGGATCCGGTGGACCGGCCCGCCGGCTACCTGCTGATCGGCGACAGCGCCTCGCAGCCGGCCATCAACGGCATCATCGGCGCCATCCCACACGACATCCCCATCGAGGTGTACCTGGAACAGCACCACGGTGACGACCCGCTGATCCCCTTGGTCGAGCACCCGCGGTTGCGGGTCCACCGGGTGCCGCGGACCGATGCCGCCGCGGTGGCCGCCGCGATCGAGCGCCGCGACTGGTCCAACTGGTACGCCTGGGCCGGCCCCGAGGCCGGCACGCTCAAGGGACTGCGGACCCGGCTGCGCGACGAATTCGGCTTCCCCAAACAGGAGATCCACGCCCAGGCCTACTGGACCGAGGGCCGGGCCATGGGCACCAAGCGTGGTGACGAGCCCGCTGTCGAGACTCCCGCGGCGGCACCCGAGCCGGCGCACACACCACAGCCGGTCCCGACCGGTACCTGGCGGGCGCAGGCGGCGGGACGGCTGTTGGCACCGCTGAAGAAGACCATGATCATCTCCGGTGTCCTGCAGGCGCTGATCACTCTCGTGGAGCTGGCGCCGTTCGTGTTGCTGGTCGAGCTGGCCCGGCTGCTACTCGCAGGCGCCGACGCGGACCGGTTGTGGGACTTGGGTATTGCCGCGCTCGTGCTGTTGGGTACCGGCACCTTCCTGACCGCGGCGTTGGCGCTGTGGCTGCACCGGGTGGATGCGGCGTTCGCCAGGGACCTTCGCGGCAGGCTGTTGACCAAGCTCTCGCGGCTGCCGTTGGGTTGGTTCACCGCCCGCGGATCGGGATCGATCAAACAGCTCGTGCAGGACGACACATTGTCGCTGCACTACCTGATCACCCATGCCATTCCCGACGCGGTCGCCGCGGTCATCGCGCCCGTGGCCGTGCTGGTGTACCTGTTCGTCGTCGACTGGCGCATCGCGCTGGTGCTGTTCGGCCCGGTGCTGGTCTACCTGGTGTTGATGTCGGTGATGACCATCCAATCCGGCAACAAGATCACCCAGGCGCCCAAGTGGGCCGAACGGATGAGTGGCGAGGCCGGTGCCTACCTGGAGGGGCAGCCGGTCGTCCGCGTCTTCGGCGGTGCCGCGTCCTCGAGTTTCCGCAACCGGCTCGACGACTACATCGCGTTCCTCGTCGATTGGCAGCGCCCGTTCATCGGCAAGAAGACGCTGATGGACCTGGTGACCAGGCCGACGACGTTCCTGTGGCTGATCATGGCCGTCGGTACCCCGCTGGTCGTCGGCGGTGCGCTGGACCCCGTCGATCTGCTGCCGTTCCTGTTGCTGGGCACGACATTCGGCGCGCGGCTGCTGGGGATCGGCTACGGATTGGCCGGAATCCAGGGCGGTACGCTCGCCGCGCGCCGGGTGCAGAGCGTGCTCGACGAACCCGAGCTGGCCGTCCGCGCCGATCTCTCGACCGGCGCCGACGGCGCGGCACCGACGGTCGTCTTCGACCGGGTGAGCTTTGGTTACCGACCCGAAGTGCCGGTGATCAAAGACGTGTCGCTGACCCTGGCACCAGGGACGGTCACCGCCCTGGTCGGGCCGTCGGGTTCGGGCAAGTCCACACTCGCGGCGCTGCTGGCCCGGTTCCACGATGTCCAGCAGGGTGCTATCAGCGTCGGCGGTGCCGATATCCGCGCGCTGTCGGCCGACGAGCTGTACCGGCGGGTGGGGTTCGTGCTGCAAGATGCGCAGCTGGTGCACGGCAGCGTGGCCGACAACATCGCGCTCGCCGACCCGGACGCCGATATCGACCGGATCGTCGCCGCCGCCCGAGACGCCCGCATCCACGACCGCGTCGACGGCATGTCCGAGGGTTATGACACGGTGCTCGGCTCCGGTGCGGGGCTGTCCGGCGGCGAGCGGCAACGCCTCACCATCGCCCGTGCCATCCTGGCCGACACCCCGGTGCTGATCCTCGACGAGGCGACCGCCTTCGCCGACCCGGAGTCCGAATACCTTGTGCAGCAGGCCCTCAATCGGTTGACCAAGGATCGGACCGTCCTGGTCATCGCCCACCGGTTGCACACCATCACCCACGCCGACCAGATCGTGGTCCTCGATGACGGTGCGATCGCCGAGACCGGCACCCACGATCAGCTGCTGGCAGCCGACGGGCGGTACCGGTCGCTGTGGGAATCCGCGCACCGGATCGGTCCCACCGCGGAGGTCTCCCGATGATCCGCACGCTGTTGGCTCTGATACCCGCCGACCGGCGCCGCAAGGTCGGCTTGTACACCGCGCTGACCGTCGTCTCGGTGATGTTGCGGGCGGTCGGTGTGGTGCTGCTGGTACCGCTGATCGCCGCGTTGTTCAGCGCCACACCCGCGCACGCCTGGGCCTGGCTGGGATGGCTGACGGCACTGACCGTGGCCGGCTGGCTGGTCGACACCCGCACCGCGGCACTCGGATTCGATATCGGCTTCGCCGTGCTGGACAACACCCAGCACGATATGGCCGACCGGCTGCCGGATATCCGACTGGATTGGCTGTCCCAGGACAACACCGCGACCACCCGGGCGGCCATCGCGGCCACCGGGCCCGAATTGGTCGGCCTGGTGGTGAACCTGCTGACCCCGCTGATCGGTGCGGTGCTGCTACCTGCCGCGATATCGCTTGCCCTGCTGACGATCTCGGTGCCGCTCGGGCTGGCTGCACTGGCAGGCGTCGCGGTACTGCTCGGTGCCCTGTGGCTATCGGGACGGTTGACCCGCGGCGCCGATCGTCTGGCCGCTGAGGCCAACACCGCGTTCACCGAACGGATCATCGAGTTCGCCCGCACCCAACAGGCGTTGCGCGCCGCGCGTCGCGTCGAGCCGGCCCGCAGTCTGGTCGGCTCGGCGCTACAGGCCCAGCACGGCGCCGGCCTGCGGTTGCTCACCATGCAGGTTCCCGGACAGCTCCTGTTCAGCCTGGCCAGCCAACTCGCACTGATCGTGTTCGCCGCGGCCGCAACCGTTCTCACGATGCGCGGGGCCTTGACGGTGCCCGAGTCCGTCGCGCTCATCGTGGTCATCGCACGCTATCTGGAGCCGTTCACCGTCCTGAGCGAGCTGTCCGGGGCGCTGGAGTCCACCCGCGCCACGCTGGCCCGGATCCAGAAGGTGCTCGATGCCCCGACGCGCAGCGCGGGCACCGAGGTATTGCCCGGCGACCGCGCACCCCGCATCGAATTCGAGCGGGTGTCATTCGGTTACGGCGCAACGACGGTCTTGGGCGAGCTCAGCTTCACCCTCGAACCGGGTACCACGACCGCGATCGTCGGACCGTCCGGTTCCGGGAAGAGCACCATCCTCGGCCTGATCGCCGGACTGCACGAGCCCGGCAGCGGCCGCGTGCTGTTCGACGGACAGGATCTGGCTCAGCTCGACCCGGCGGCGCGTCGCGCGGCGATCAGCATGGTCTTCCAGCATCCCTACCTCTTCGACGGGTCGCTCCGCGAGAACATCCTGATCGGTGATCCGGACGCGGGGGAGCAGTCCTACCGTGCGGCAACCGCACTCGCGCGGGTCGACGAGCTCACCCGTCGATTGCCCGATGGTGATCGCACGGTGGTGGGAGAGGCCGGCTCGGCGCTGTCCGGTGGAGAGCGTCAGCGGGTGAGCATCGCTCGTGCTCTGCTCAAACCGGCGCCGGTGCTGCTCGTCGACGAGGCCACCAGTGCATTGGACACCGAGAACGAGGCCGCCGTCGTCGCGGCGTTGACCGCCGATCTACGCGACCGCACCCGGGTCATCGTCGCGCACCGGCTGGCCAGCATCCAGGGCGCCGACCGGGTGCTGTTCGTCGAGGACGGGCGGATCGTCGAGGACGGTGCCATCGACGAACTGCTCGCCGCAGATGGCCGGTTCGCGCGATTCTGGTCCGAGCAGAACGACGCGTCGGACTGGCAGATCGTCGGCCGCTGACTCGGCGTCTCGATCAGAGCCCGGTGCCGGGGTTGAGGATCCCGGCCGGGTCGAGGGCCGCCTTGATCCGGCGGTTGAGTTCCATCGCCTCGGGACCCAGGTAACCGGCCAACCACGGTTTCTTCAACCGGCCCACCCCATGCTCACCGGTGATGGTGCCGCCCAGCGACACCGCGAGGTCCATGATCTCACCGAACGCGATCTCGGCGCGGCGGGCCATATCGGTGTCGGCGGGGTCGAACACGATCAGCGGGTGGGTGTTGCCGTCACCGGCATGTGCGATCACCGAGATCAGCAGATCGTGCTGGGCGGCGATCTTCTCGATCCCGGCGACCAGATGCGACAGCGACGGTAACGGCACGCCCACATCCTCGAGCAGCAGCGATCCCTTGGCCTCCACCGCCGGGATCGCGTACCTGCGGGCCACCACGAACGCCTCGCCCTCTGCGGGATCCGATGTGGAGAACACCTCGGTGGCACCGGCCTCGGTGAACACCTCGGCCATGAACTCCGCGTCGGCGGCGCCGGCCGGACCGCGGTCATCGGAGGCGGCCACCATCATCGCCGCCGCGGTGCGGTCCAGCCCCATCTTGAGTTTGTCCTCGACGGCGTTGATGGCCGCGGCGTCCATGAATTCCAGCATCGACGGCCTGATCTTGCCGGTGATGGTGACGACGGCATCCGCGGCGGCCTCCACCGAAGCGAACGTCGCCACCACGGTGCATGCGGGGTGCTGTGGCGGCAGCAGCCGCAGCGTCACCTCGGTGATGATGCCGAGGGTGCCCTCGCTGCCCACGAACAGCTTCGTCAGGCTCAGTCCGGCAACATCTTTCAGGCGTGGGCCGCCGAGTCGCACCGCGGTCCCGTCGGCGAGGACCACCTGCAGGCCCAGCACGTAGTCGGTGGTGACACCGTATTTCACGCAGCACAGCCCGCCGGCGTTGGTCGCGATGTTCCCGCCGATGGTGCAGATCTCGAACGAGGACGGGTCCGGTGGGTACCAGAGGCCGTGCTCGGCGACGACCTTCTTCACCTCCGCGTTGAGCAGTCCCGGCTGCACCACGGCCGTGCGCGTCGCGGTGTCGACGGTGATATCACGCATCCGTTCGGTGGACAGCACGATGCTGCCGTCCTGCGCGGTCGCACCGCCGGACAAGCCGGTGCCCGCGCCGCGCGGGATCACCGCCACCGTATTCGCGGCGGCCCACCGGACGATGGTCTGCACATCCTCGGTGCCGCGGGGGCGGACCACCGCCAGCGCGGTACCCGCATCGGGATCGGCGGCGCGGTCCTGGCGGTAGGACGCGACGATATCGGGGTCGGTGACGACGGTGCCCTCGGGCAATGCGGCGATCAGGCCGTCCAGCGCGGAACTCACCTCATGAGTCTATGGGCGGCGCCGACGCAGCAGTTCGGCCAGCTCTTCGCGGGTCGTCGTGCCGGTCTTGTTCATCGCCCGGTAGATGTGGCCCTCGACGGTCCTGATCGACAGGCTGAGCCGGTCGGCGATATCGCGGTTGCTCGGCATCGGTGTCACTGCCGCGAGCACGGCGACCACCTCGCGCTCCCGGCCGGTCAGCGGTATCTCCTCGCTGGCCGACTCCTTGGTCGGGGTGCGCACGCCGCACTCGGCCGCCAGCGCGTCGGCCCGCGTCGAACAGGTCAGACCCGATCCTCGCTTACCCTGATTGCGGAAGATCGTGGCCGCGTGGGCGGCGGCATCGAGCGCGGCGACGCGGTCGCCGATCTTCTCGAATTCCTCTGACACCGCGCACAGTTCGGCCGCATCGCCGGCGCGCAGTGCGGTGGCGAACCGGGCGGCCAGGTCGGCCCGCGGGCCTTCCACCAGGTGGCACAGTTCGGTCAGCCGATCGACATGGCCGCGGTCGCCGAACTGGGTGGCCAGCTGTCGACACCACACCTCGGCGGCGAACCTGTGCTCGGCGCCGGCCTCGTGGGCGGCGGTCGACAGTGCCGCGGTGGCCTGGCTGATCCAGCCGCGCGCTGCCGCCACCCAGGCGCGCGCCACGGCACGCTCGTAACGCAAGGGACGGAAGGGGCGGTCCAGCGCATCGAGCCGATCGAGGATGGCCTCGGCATCATCGGCGGCACCCCGCATGGCCAACGCTGTCGCATGGGCGATGCCGTAACGGAAACCCCACCCCTTCTCGTGTCCGGCCATCACCGTGGCGATCTGGCGGAAAAGCGCTGTCGCCCCGGTGATGTCACCGTGCGCCAGCGCGGCGCGGGCGGCTATCGCCGGTCCGAGGGAGTGGGCGGTGCCGGGTAGGTCGGTGGCCTCGGACGCGACCCGTTCGGCCACCTGACCGGCATCCTCGATGCGGCCGGCGAGCATCAGGGCGGTCAGTTCGGAGTCGGCCAGGTTGAACCTGATGTGCGGTGTATCGAAGGCGCCGTGCACCGCCGTCCGGTAGCCCAGCGCAACGAGCTCGCAGGCTGAGGTCGTGCGGCCGGCATCGGCGGCGATGGTGGCCAGGGCCCATGCGGTCTCCCCGCGCAGCGCTTCCGGCAGGGAGTCCAGGTCGACCGATGCGGCGACCCGCTCGGCGTCATCGGGTCGGTCCATCGCGAACCAGTACACGGTGCGGAAGGCGTCCAGCCACTGCCTGCCCGCCGCGTCGAGGTCGGCGGCGACCGTGTCGGTGTGCGCCTTGGCTTCGTCCGGTCGGTGCAGTGCCCAGAGCAGGTTGGAGGCGCGCAGGTGCGCGAAGCCGGCGCGTTCGGTGTCCGACAGCGCCGCGGTGTCCAGCGCCGCCAGGATGTCCTCGGCTTCCTGGCCACGGAACAGCCAGGACAACGCGTGCGCTCGTAGGTAGGTGGCCTCCGGGCCAGCACCGGCCTGTTGGGCGGCCGCCGCGAGCCGCTCGGCCAGCGCGAGGTCGGCAAGCCTGATGGCACCGCGGGTGGCCCGCACCAGCAGGTCGGGATCGGGGGCCAGGTCCGAGTCGATCAGCAGGGTGGCGCGCCGGACGGTCGCCCGCAGATCGTCGGCCTGGTTGCGCGTCGTCAGCTCGGTGGCGATCCGGCCGCGTAACCGGCGCAGGGTGGCCGCCGGGCAACGGTTGCGTCGCAATTCGCCGTAGAGCGGGTGGGCGATTCGGGCCTGCACGCCTTCGGCGGTGTCCTGTAGCACCACCAGTTCGCGGACGTTGGCTGCCTCGACCGCGTCCACGGAGGTGACCCGCTGCAGGACGGCGAGGTCGAGCGGTTCGGCGACCGCGAGTGCGTCGATGGCCTCCCCGACCGACGGTTCGAGATCACGGAACCGTGATTCGATGAGCTCGACCAGCCCGGTCGGCAGGACCGGGCGCCCCAGCCACTGCCAGCGGTCATCGCGAAACACCAGTCTGCCCTCGGCGAGTTCATGCTCGACGATATTGCGGAGATAGAGCGCGTTTCCCTGGGTCAGATCCCAAAGCCGTTGCGCCGCGAACTCATCGACGGGTCCGTCCAGCACCGCCGTGAGCAGTGCCGAACTGTCGGGCTGGCGCAGCGGACGTAGCTCCAACCGATCGAAGGGATGGTCCTTCCATATCTCGCGGACGGTGTCGGGGACCGGTTCGCCGTCGCGTACGGTCAGCGCCACGCGGCCGGTGCCCCGCTGCACGATCTGATGCAGCACGAAGGCGGAGAGATCGTCGAGCAGATGGGCATCGTCGACGCCGATGACTGCCGGCGCACCGGTCGCGGTCGCGGTCACCGCGTCGATGACGCCGCGCACCAACTGCAGCCGGTCACCATCGGGGTCGGGCGCCCATGCGGCAAAGGCGCCCAGCGGCAGGGTGCGCGCCGCGGTGGTGCCGACGATCCACCGTGCCGAGCTACCGTTCAGCGCATCCCGCGTGAGCCGGCTCTTGCCGACGCCGGCCGGTCCGGACACCACGATGCCGCGCAGTTCCGGTGACGTGACGGCCTGGCGGATTGTCTGGATCTCCGCTGCTCGTCCCACCAGTGGCCACTTCAACCGCACCCGCAAAGCCTAGTCGGCGATCGATATCGCGCACTGCGGCAGTTCCGGTTGGGGCGCGGACGCGCTACCGGTCGACGCCCCGGTCGCGGTCGAGGTCGCGCAGCGTGGGCAACCCGATGGCCACCAGACCGATCAGCAACATCGGTATCGACAGCGCGAGGAAGGTGGCGTGCAGCCCCGCGGAATCGGCCAGCGGACCCGCCAGCAACAACCCCAGCGGTCCTGCGGCGTAAGCCAGCGAACCCATCACCCCGACCACCCGGCCCCGCAGATGGGTCGGCGCATTGGTCTGCATGACGTAGTTGTAGATCGGTTGGATCGGTCCGTAGACGAAGCCGACGATCACCGAGAGCCCGAGGATCAATGGCAGCGGTGGCAGGAACGCGATGATCGTCATGGCCACGCCCAGGGTGATGACGGCGATCAGCATGGTGGTGCGCCGCTTCATGTACTTCGACAGCACCGCATAACTGAGCGCGCCGACCAGGCCACCGATCGACAGTGCCATCAGCACCCAGCCCAGGTGGGCGGGCTCGTTGCGGTCGGTGAAGTACTTCGGGAACAGCACCGCTTCCATGGGCATGTACAGGCCGGTCACCGCGAGGTCGATCAGCGCCAGGGTGCGCAACACCTTGAGGTTCCAGACGAACCGCAGGCCCTCGAGCACGCCGGCCCAGACCTGTTCGGGCAACTCGGACCGATCCGGCGGCCCGACGCCGTCGAGACGTAGCACCGAGATGGCCAGGATCGACGCGCCGAACGCGGCCGCGGTCACCCACATCGTCTCGATACCGCCGATGGTGGCGATCAGCATGCCGCCGATGCCGGGGCCCACGATGTAGGCCAGGTTGAAGACCGCCTCGTAGACACCGTTAGCATGATCAAGGGTCCACCGGGCGCGGGTCGCGGCCTCGGGCAACATGGTCTCGCGGGCGGTCATCCCCGCCGGGTCGAAGGCCGCGCCGAGCGCCGCGAGCGTGGCCAGCACCGCGACGTTGACCGCGTCCACCCCGAACAACAATGAGATCACCGGTACGGCGGCCACCGACAGCCCCGACAGCGCATCGGAGATCATCGAGACCCGGCGGCGGCCGATGTAGTCCACCGCCGCACCCGCGATGACCGTCGAGGCCAGCAGTGGCAGGGTCCCGGCCATCGCGACCAGTGATGCCTCCCAGGCCGAGCCGTTGCGCTGCAACACCAGCCACGGGAACGCGACCATGGAGATGCCGTTGCCCGCACCGGCCGCGCATGCGGCGAACAGGATGAGGTACGCCGGGCCTCGGCTGCGGGTCTGCATGGTTATCGCGGCGAATCTAGCAGCGGTATCGGCGTCCCGGCGACCGATTTACCGGCTCCCGGGCAGGATGGATCCGTGCCTGGAACAGAGCAGAAACTCCCGCATCCGCGCACCGGGCAACCCTTCTCCTCGCCGGTGCCCCCCGGCTCGGGCTGGCCGGGGGATCCCGCCAAGCGCAGCACACCGGTGGCTCTCGACGCAGCCGATGTCGAGGTGCTCGCCGCCGGGGCGCGTTCACTACCGGTGCTGGACGCCGAGGTCAGTGTCTGCCGGGCATGTCCACGCCTGGTCACGTGGCGAGAGGACGTCGCGGTGCAGAAGCGGCGCGCGTTCGCCGACCAGCCGTACTGGGGCAGGCCGATCCCCGGTTGGGGTGCGCGCCGCCCGCGGGTGCTGATCGTCGGATTGGCCCCGGCCGCACACGGCGCCAATCGCACCGGCCGGGTCTTCACCGGGGACCGCTCCGGCGATCAGCTCTTCGCCGCGTTGTTCCGCGCCGGACTGGTCAGCGCCGGGGTCAGCGTCGACGCCGCCGATGGGCTGAGCAGCGAGGTGGTCCGGATCGTCGCGCCGGTGCGCTGCGCGCCCCCGGCCAACAAGCCGACCCCGGACGAGCGGACCACATGTGCGCCGTGGCTCACGGCCGAATGGCAGCGGGTCAGACCATCGGTGCGGGTGGTGGTGGCTCTCGGCGGATTCGCCTGGCAGGTGGCGGCCGGATTGGTGGCCGACGAGCTCGCCGCGGGGCCGAAGCCGGTGTTCGGCCACGGTGTGCAGGCGCCATTGACCTCCGGCGCGGTGCTGTTGGGCTGTTATCACCCCAGCCAACAGAACATGTTCACCGGCCGGCTCACGCCGGCGATGCTCGACGATGTCTTCACCACCGCGGCCGAGCTCGCCGGGAACGAAACCCGACCGCGGCGACGTTGAACCATTAATGCGTCTATCTGTCCTGGACCTCGTACCTGTCCGCACCGATCAGAGCACCGCCGACGCGGTGGCGGCGACCGTGCAGGTCGCGCAGACCGCCGACCGGTTGGGCTTCACCCGTTACTGGGTGGCCGAACACCACAACATGCCTGCCGTGGCGGCGACCAGCCCGCCGGTGCTGCTGGCCTATCTGGCCAACCAGACCGAGCGGATCCGGCTCGGCTCTGGTGGGGTGATGTTGCCCAACCATGCGCCGCTGGCGGTCGCCGAACAGTTCGCCCTGCTGGAGGCGATGGCCCCCGGCCGTGTCGACCTGGGTATCGGCCGGGCGCCGGGATCCGATCCGGTGACGTCGATGGCGCTGCGCGGGCCGCGTGCCGCCAACGACGAGGACATCGAGCGGTTTCCCGAGTACCTCGACCATGTCGCGGCCCTGATGAGCACCGGTGGTGCGCGGGTGGGACTGTCGCGGGGGATGCTGGCCCAGCAGGACTACACCCTCAAGGCGACGCCGGCGGCGGTGGGCGAGTGCACGTTGTGGCTGCTGGGATCCTCGATGTACTCGGCGCATCTGGCCGCCGCCAAGGGCCTGCCGTACGTATTCGCCAACCACTTCTCCGGACAGGGCACTGCCGAGGCGCTGGCCACCTATCGTGCCGAATTCCGGCCCAGCCCTGAGCTTTCCGCGCCGCGGACCTTCCTGACCGTCAATGCGTCGGTGGCCGACACCGCTGAGGAGGCGCACCGGTTGTTGCTGCCGAATCTGCAGATGATGGGCCGGTTGCGCACCGGTCGTCCGCTCGGGCCGCTGGATCTGGTGGAGGACGCCGAAGCCACCTCGGTATCGGCGCAGGAGCAGTTGATCATCGACTCGTCGGTGGCGCGCACCGTCGTCGGTGATCCCGCCGGCGCGGCCGATCAGATGCGGGCGCTGGCAGCGGAATTCGACGTCGACGAGGTGATGGTGAATCCCGTCGCCTCGGCATTCGCCGGCACCGCGGCAGGCACGGCGCCGGCCCGCGAGCGCACGTTGGAGCTGCTGGCCAAGGAGCTGCTCTAGGGGCTCAACACGATCACCGGGATGGGCCGCGATGTGCGTTTCTGGTATCCGATGTAGCGGTCCTTGTTCCCGCGCATGTCGTTGACGATCCGCCACAGCCGGTCGAAATCTGGGTCGCCGGGGAACACGGCCCTGGCCGTCACCGGGATGCGCCGCGGACCGATGTTGATCTCGACCTGCGGGTTGGCCTTCAGGTTGTGATACCAGCCGGGCGCCTTGGGTTCTCCGCCCTTGGAGGCCACCACCAGGTAGTCCTCGCCGTCGCGGGCATAGGTCAGCGCGTTCGCTCGGGCCAGTCCGGTCTTGGCGCCGACGGTGTGCAGGATCAGGGCCTTCGGGCCGAACGGGATCGTGTGGCCGATCCGGCCGTCGGTGGCCTTGTACAGCTTGTCGTGCAATAACAGCAGCGGAAGGCCGATGTATCGCTCCCAGGGCGGCATGCTCATGGGTCAATCCTGCTCGGCTGTGTCGAGTTCTGCCAGTGCGGTGCGCAGCAGGCGCCCGGACTCCTCGCGGTCGGGATCCCGGCGCACCAGCATGCCCTTGGCGAAACTCAGTTTGTCGCCGGTGCGGCGCGGCACGACATGCAGGTGGATGTGGAACACCGTCTGGAAAGCCGCCTTGCCGTCGTTGATGGCGATGTTGTTGCCGTCGGCATGCAGCCCGGAGCGCCTGGCCGCACGGGCGATGCGCTGGCCCAGTGCGGCCATCGCCGCGACGGTGTCCGGCGCGGTGTCGGTCAGGTCGACGCTGTGGGTCTTGGGGATCACCAGGGTGTGGCCGCGGGTGAAGGGCCGGATGTCGAGGATCGCCAGCAGGTCGTCATCCTCGTGGATGCGGATGGCGGGCGCCTCACCGGCGACGATGGCGCAGAACACACAGGACATGCCAGACACGGTATCGGCCGGTCCCGGCCGTCCCGTATTCAGCCGAGCGCGTCCCGCCAGTGCCGCAACTTCTCGGCATAACCCATCGTGTGCGCCGGGCTGGTGGACGGTAATTGCACGATCGGCAGATCCGGCGCGTCGGTGACCAGCCGGCGATAGTTGCGTTCGGCGGCCTTGCCGTTGAATACCAGCCGACAGATGCCGGGGTGCTCGCTCAGCAGCGCGCCGATATCGTTGGCGACCATGCTGGCCGGCTCGATGGCGGAGTCGAGGCTGCCGACCCGTCGGCACGACTTCAGCACATCCCACACCGCCACCCCGTGGCCGGTCAGGGCCGCCACGCGCTGCGGATACGGAGCAGCAGGGTCGAGACCGTAGATGTCGGCGCAGATCCGCCAGAAGGCGTTGCGCGGATTGCCGTAGTACTGCCGGTGCTCCAGGGATAGCACGCTGGGCATGTTCCCCAACACCAGGACGGTGGGGTGCGCGCCGATGATCGGCGCCAGGCCGTTCAGCACATCGCTCACCGCCCCGATCTTGCCCGCCGCCGGTATAGGTTGAGCCGGTGGGTAGCGACTCCGATATCGATTTCGACATCGAGGCCTCCGGCCTGCTCGACGGGTTGACCGGCCAGGCCCGTACCGACCGGGCCGAACTGATCCCGTGGTTGCTGGACCAGGGCGTGACCGTCGAACAGATTCGCGACTGCGACGAACCGGTCCTGTTGGCGTCACGACGGATTCTGGGCGATGACGGCGATTATGTGTCCGCCCGCGAGATCAGCGAGAGCACCGGTATCGACTTGGAGCTGTTGCAGCGCATCCAGCGGGCGCTGGGCCTGCCGCGGGTCGATGATGTCGATGAGCCTGCCCACCTACGCGTGGACGGCGAGATTGCGCGCTATGCAAAGCAATTCGCCGATCTGGGTATCGACGAGGACAATATCGTCCTGGTTGTCCGGGCGCTTGCCGACGGATTGTCCAAGACTGCCGAGGCGATGCGCTTCACCTCGATGGCAGCGGTCATGGCTCCCGGGGTCAGCGAGCTGGATGTCGCGGTGGCGTCCGAAGCGCTGCTGCGACAGGTCAACCCGCTGCTCGGCCCGCTGATCGAGGACATGCTGCGCCTGGAGCTGCGCCGCACCATGGAGACCGATGCGGTGACCGCGGGCGAGCGTGCGGAGGGGCGGCCGCTGCCGGGTGCCCGGGAGGTCACGATCGCGTTCGCCGATCTGGTGGGCTTCACCAAGCTGGGCGAGGCGGTGCCGCCCGAGGAACTCGAAGGCCTGGCCAACCGGCTGGTGCAGGCCACCCATGACGTGGTTGCGCCGCCGGTGCGATTCGTCAAGTCCATCGGTGATGCGGTGATGCTGGTCAGTCCGGAACCGGTGGCCTTGTTGACGGCGGTGCTGGCGCTGCTGGAAGCCGCCGGCGCCGATGACGACTTCCCGAGACTGCGGGTGGGTTTGGCCTCGGGGATGGCGGTCAACCGGGCCGGTGACTGGTTCGGCAGTCCGGTCAATCTGGCCAGCCGGGTCACCGGTGCGGCGCGGCCCGGCGCGGTCCTGGTGACCGAGGCGGTGCACGATGCGATCGGTGAGGACGCCGGCATCGAGTGGTCCTTCGCGGGAGCCAAGCGGCTCAAGGGCATCAAGGACGAGGTCAAGCTGTTCCGTGCGCGCTACGGCTCGGGTTAGCCCATCCGATTGCCCGCGGTCTTCGTGCTCGGCGAGAACCGGCGCAGCCGTAGGCTGTTGGTCACCACGAAGACCGAACTGAAGGCCATCGCCGCGCCGGCGATCAGCGGGTTGAGTAGCCCGACCGCTGCCAGCGGGAGCGCCGCGACGTTGTAGGCGAACGCCCAGAACAGGTTGCCCTTGATGGTGCCCAGCGTGGCGCGGGACAACCGGATGGCGTCGACGGCGGCGCGCAGATCACCGCGCACCAGGGTCAGATCCGATGCCTCGATGGCCACATCGGTGCCGGTACCCATCGCCAATCCGAGGTCGGCGGTGGCCAGCGCGGGTGCATCGTTGACACCGTCGCCCACCATGGCGACGACACGGCCCTGGGACTGCAGCTCGGTGATGACGTCGACCTTGCCTGCGGGCAGGACCTCGGCGACCACACGTTCGATACTTAGCTGCTCGGCAACCGATTCCGCGGCGCGGCGGTTGTCTCCGGTCAGCAAGATCGGGGTCAGACCGAGCTCGCGAAATCCGGAAATGGCCTCGGCGGCAGTGTCCTTGATCGTGTCTGCCACCACGATGACGGCGCGGATCTGTCCGTCGGCGGCGAACCAGATCGGGGTATGTCCTTGGGCGGCAGCGTCATCGGCGAGCTGCGCCAGACCCTGCGGTGCCTCCAGTGACCAGTCCGCACGAAGCCAGCTGATCCGGCCCGCGGCCACCGCCCGGTTCTCGACCACCCCGGTGACGCCGAGGCCACCGTGATTGGTGAACTCCTCGACCGCGGGCAGCGGGCCGCGCTGGGCCGCGTATTCGCTCACGGCGCGCGCGATGGGATGTTCGGAGCCGCGCTCCAGCGCACCGACCGATCTGAGGATCTCGTCGGGGTTCTCACCGTCGGCGACGTGCACGACGACCACCGACATCCGGCCGGTGGTCACGGTTCCGGTCTTGTCCAGGACGACGGTGTCCACCCGGCGGGTGGATTCCAGGATCTGCGGTCCCTTGATCAGTATGCCCAACTGGGCTCCGCGGCCCGTGCCGACCAGCAGCGCGGTCGGGGTGGCCAGGCCGAGGGCGCATGGGCAGGCGATGATCAGCACGGCAACCGCCGCGGTGAAGGCGGCGGCCGGTGCACCACCGGCCAACAACCAGCCCACCAGGGTGGCCAGCGACAGCACGAGCACGATCGGGACGAAGACCGCCGACACCCTATCGGCCAGCCGCTGGACATCGGCCTTGCCGCTCTGGGCATCGGTGACCAACCGGGTCATCTGCGCCAATTGGGTATCGGCACCGACGTGGGTGGCGCGCACCTCCAGGCGCCCGGACACGTTCACGCATGCACCGACCACCGAGTCGCCGACGGCGACCTCGAACGGCACCGACTCACCGGTGAGCATCGACGCGTCGACGGCCGAGTTGCCTGCGGTGACCACACCGTCGGTGGCGATCTTCTCGCCGGGGCGTACCACGAAGGTGTCCCCGACGGCGAGTTGCGCGATGGGGATGCGGATTTCACCGCTGTCCCGCAGCACGGCCACATCCTTGGCACCCATGTGCAGCAGTGCCCGCAACGCGGCGCCGGACTGTCGTTTGGCCCGCGCCTCGAAGTATCGCCCGGCCAGCAGGAAGGTCGTCACGGCGGCGGCGACCTCGAGGTAGAGATGCGGTTCGTTGCTGCGCGAGATGAATTCGAACGGCATCTTCATACCTGGCATGCCGGCGTGGGTGAAGAACAGTGCCCACACCGACCAGAGGTAGGCCGCGGTGACGCCCACCGAGATGAGCGTGTCCATGGTGGCCGCCCCGTGGCGCAGGTTGGTCCAGGCGGCCCGGTGGAACGGCCAGGCGCCCCATACCACCACCGGGGAGGCCAGGGTGAGGGTCAGCCATTGCCAGTTGTCGAACTGCAGTACCGGGATCATCGACAGGGCGACCACCGGCAGGGACAGCGCCGCCGAGATCAGCAGTCGCTGTCGCCAGGCTGCGGACTCATCGTGTTCGGTTGCAATGCCGCCGGTTTCGCCGTCTTCGCTCCGGGCGGCGGGCACTGCGGCGGTGTAGCCGGTGGCCTCGACGGCGGCGACGAGATCCTCCGGCGTGACGGTGTCGGGGTAGTCCACCCGTGCCTGTTCGGTGGCGAAGTTGACGCTGGCCTCCACACCATCGATCCGGTTGAGCCGCTTTTCTATCCGGGCCGCACATGATGCGCAGGTCATGCCGCCGACGTCGAGGGTGACGGTACTCATCTCGCCTCCGTTTCTCTGGGGCTGTGGTGTGGCTTGCCGGCCCGGTCGGTTCAGGCCGGTACGGCCACGTCGTAACCGGCGTCCTCGATGGCGGCCGCGAGGGATTCGGTCGCCGCGCTGCCCGCCACCTTGACGGTGCCGGCCTTCAGATCGACATCGACCGAGGTCACACCCTCGACGGCGGTGAGCGCGGCGGTGATGGACTTTACGCAGTGGCCACAGGTCATACCGTGGACGTTGAGGACGATGTTCATGCCGCCATGATATACCGGTAGGGGGTATGGGTAAACGTCTACGTCCACGTCTGTAGGGAGGAACACATCGATGAGGAAATCGGCGATGGCCATCGCAACGGGAATCGCAACGGGAGCGGCCGCCGTCCTGCTCTTGGCGGGCTGTACCAGTCAGTCCGAGCCCGCGGCCGACGGTCACACCGACCACAGCCATGACGCCGGTCAGGAGACCGGTCACGACAACAGTCACGGTGGCAGCGGGGCAAACCCCGGTCCCGGCGCCGACGCCGGCACCCACAACGGTGACGACATCGCGTTCGCCCAGCACATGATTCCGCACCACAGCCAGGCCGTGGAGATGGTCGACATCCTGCTGGCCAAGCCCGACGTGGATCCACGGGTGGTCACGCTTGCCGAGCAGATCCGCGCCGCGCAGGCGCCCGAAATCGAGCAGATGCAGGGTTGGCTGGATCAATGGGGCAACCCGCCGATGCCCGCCATGGACCACAGTTCGATGGACGGCATGGTCGCACCCGCCGATATCGAGAAACTGCGCGCGGCACCCGGCCCGGAGGCCACCAAGCTGTTCCTGCAGCAGATGATCGGACACCACGAGGGTGCGGTCACCATGGCGCAGAGCGAGATCGACGGCGGGCAGTACCCCCAGGCCGTCGACCTGGCCCGCGCCATCATCGACAGTCAGCAGAAAGAGATCGACGAGATGAAGTCGATCCTGAACAGCCTCTGACTATTGCACCGGGATGGTGATGCCCTCTGAGGGCTGCACGATCACGAATCCCTGGCCGTGGAAGGCGACCTGCACGGCCTCACCGGAGCCGCGACCGATCAGGGCACCCGCCTTGAAGCTGGTCTTGAGCTGGGTCTGCAGGTTCGCCGACCAGGCCACCACCGCGTTGGTGTCGGCGTAGGTCGGCGCCTCGGCGGCATTGAGCACCACCGGGGGGCCATCGGTGGTCAGGGCAACCCACCCGCTGCCCCGCAGGGTGGTGTTGAACAGGCCACCGACGGCGATGCTGCCGCCCTTGACGCGCTCGATGTTCCAGTCCAGGCTCGCCGAGAAGGCCAGCACGTTCTTACCGCTGATCGACAATCCCGAGTTCGTCAGATGCAGCAGGTGCACGTAGTTGGCCTGCTCGGCCAGGAACACATCACCCTGGCCCTGGACGCGCATCAGCGGAAGGCCCTCGCCGGTCAGTGCCTTCTTCAGGAACTTGCCTGCGCCGCCGCCCTCGAAGGCGAAATCGACGTTGCCCTGGTAGGCGACCATGGAACCCTGCCGGGCCATGAACGGTTCGCCGACCCGGACCCGTAGCAGCCGCTCGTTCTGCAGCGCGATCGCCGACGACTCCTTCTCGCTGAACCGGCCGTCGATCAGGTCACCACTGATACCGCTGAAACCGTCACCGCCGCCCTGCGGTGCGGGATCCTGGCGGACCGGCGCGGCCTGCTGCTCGTCCTGCGGGTGGCCGCCGGCGCCCGGCGGCGGGCCCAGCGGGGACGCGAACACCTGGCCCTGGTGGGATACCTGGTCGGTCCAGTTCTGCCCGTCGTACCAGCGGTACTCGTAGCGTCCCTCGGGATCCCGCAACCACTGACCACTCACCGTGTGCTCCTCAACGTCAATCGTCTCGTCCAGTATCCGATCGCCACATATCCAATCACCTCACGCTGGCATGCTGGATCGCATGGCAGCTGACGAAATCGATCGGGTCCGGGGGAGAAGCGCGTTGGCGGTGGTCAGGCAGCATCCCGGCATGGTGTTGTTCCTGGCCTCGCCGGCGATCATCGGGTTGATCGCGGTGTGGTGGCTCGCCGGCGCCGGGTGGGCGGCGCTGCTGTTGGTGGCACTGGTTCTGGGCGGGGGAGTCGCGGTGCTCGTCAAACGATGAATCGTCAGGCCCTGGCCATCTCCCAGTACTCACCGCGCCGGGCCAGTAGCTCGGCATGAGTGCCGCGCTCGACGATCCGGCCGGCCTCCATCACCAGGATCTGGTCGGCATCGCGGATCGTCGACAGCCGGTGGGCGATGATGAAACTCGTCCGGTCCCTGCGTAACTCGGCCATCGCCTGTTGGATGAGCAGTTCGGTGCGGGTGTCCACCGAGCTGGTCGCCTCGTCGAGGATCAACAGCTGGGGTCGGGCCAGCACCGCTCTGGCGATGGTGATCAACTGCTTCTCACCGGCACTGATCGCACCGCCGTCATCACCGACGCGGGTCTGATAGCCCAGCGGCAGAGTCTGGACGAATCGGTCGACGTGGGCCGCGCGGGCGGCCGCGTGTACCTCGTCGGCGTCGGCGTCGGGCCGCCCGTAGGCGATGTTGTCGTAGATGGTCCCGCTGAACAGCCAGGTGTCCTGTAGCACCATGCCGATCCGCGAACGCAGATCGGCGCGGGCCATGGTGGCGATGTCGATATCGTCGATGGTGATCCGGCCGGAGTCGGCATCGTAGAACCGCATCAGCAGGTTCACCAGCGTGGTCTTACCGGCCCCGGTCGGCCCGACGATCGCGACGGTGGAGCCGGGCTCGGCGATCAGTGACAGTTCGTCGATGACGGGGGAGTCGGGCCGGTAGCCGAAGGACACCCGGTCGAACCGCACCCGACCAGGGCCGACCGACCGGGTGGACGGTGGCGCGTCCGCCGGCTGCTCCTCGGCGTCGAGCAGTTCGAAGATCCGCTCTGCGCTGGCGATCCCGGATTGCAGCGCGTTATACATCGCGGCGACCTGTGTCAGCGGCTGGTTGAACTGGCGGACGTACTGGATGAAGGCCTGGATGTTGCCGAGGGTGATCTGGCCGGTGGCGACCTGGATGCCACCGACCACCGCGACGGCGACGTAGCTGAGGTTACCGATGAAGGTGGTGGCGGGCCCGACCAATCCGGAAAGGAACTGCGCGGCAAGGCTGGTGCGGTGCACATCGGCGTTGAGCGTGTCGAAATGCCGGGCCGCCGCGGCCCGGTGGCCGTAGGTCTTCACGACCGTGAAACCGCTGTAGGTTTCTTCGATATGGGCGTTGAGCCGGCCGGTATTGGCCCACTGTTCGGCGAACAGCTTCGCCGAGCGACGGGCGATGGCGCGCGTCGCCCACAGCGACAGCGGGACGGTGAGCACGGTCAGCGCCGTCAGTAGCGGGGAGATCGTCAGCATCGCCACCAGCACGGCCAGCACCGTCAGCGCCGAGGTGAGCAGCTGGCTGATGGCAATGCCCAGCGTGGACTGCACATTGTCGACGTCATTGGTGACGCGGCTGAGCAGTTCGCCGCGCTGACGGCCGTCCACATAGGACAGCGGCAGCCGGTGCACCTTTTGCTGGATTTCGGCGCGCAGCGTCATCATGGTGCGTTGCACCACCACGTTGAGGATGCGTGCCTGCAGCCATACCAGCAGCGCTGCAACCAGATACAGCCCGAGCGCGAGCAGCAGGGTGTGCGCGACCGCGGTGAAATCGACCCCCTTGCCGGGGGCGACGTTCATCCCGGACAACAGGTCGGCCAGGCTGTCGTCACCGCGGGCCCGGGCGGCGGCGATCGCCTCCTCCTTGCTCTGCCCGGCCGGCAGTCCGCGGCCGATGACACCGTCGAACAGTAGGTCGGTGGCGTGGCCCAGGATTCGCGGACCGATCACACCAATCGCGATACCGCCGATGGCCAGCATGATCACCGTCACGGTCAACAGGCGTTGCGGGGTCAGCCGTTTCAGCAGCCGCAGCGCCGAACCGGTGAAATCGCGGGAGCGGACGGTCGGCGGTTGCATCCCGCGCATCGGGCGCGTCATCCGATCCCCACCGACTGGGAATCCACGAATTCCACATATGTCCGACAGGTCCGCAACAGCGATTCGTGGGTGCCGCTGCCCACCACGACGCCGTCCTCGATGACGATCACCTGATCGGCCTGCGCCACGGTGCTGATCCGCTGCGAGACGATGATGACGGTGGCCGACGCGGACACCTGCCGCAGCGCGGACTGAACCCTGGCGTCGGTGCGGGTATCCAGGGCCGAGAAGGCATCGTCGAACAGGTACACCGAGGGCCGGCGGATCACCGCGCGGGCGATGGCCAGCCGTTGCCGCTGTCCGCCGGAGAAGTTGATGCCACCTTGGGCCACCCGCATCTGGAGACCGTCGGGATGAGCGCGCACGAAGTCATCGGCGGCCGCCACCCGCAATGCTTCCCACATCTCGTCGTCATCGGCGTCGGCCTTGCCGTAGCGCAGATTGTCGGCGACGGTGCCGGAGAACAGATAACCACGTTGGGGCACCAAACCCACGGCCCCCCAGAGGTCTTCGGTGTCGTAGTCGCGCACATCGACGCCGTCTAGGCGGGACGATCCGCCGGTCACGTCGTAGAGCCGGCAGATCAGCGACAGCAGCGTCGATTTGCCCGAACCGGTGCTTCCCACGATCGCGGTCACAGTGCCCGGTCGGGCGGTCAGCGAGACCCCTTGCACGACAGCACGGTCGGCGCCCGGATAGCTGAATGTCGCATTGTCCAGCGTGACCTCGCCGCGCACATCGGTGCCGTCGACAGGCTCGGCGGGATTGCCGATCTGCGCAACGGTGGACAGCACCTCGGTGATCCGCTCCGCACATGCCGAGGCCCGCGGCAGCAGCACCAGCAGCAGGGTGGCCATCACCACCGCCATCAGGATCTGCATGAAATAGGCCAGGAACGCGATCAGCGAGCCGACCTGCATCTGGCCGGCATCGATGCGCTGGCCACCGAACCAGATCAACGCGACGCTGGAGATGTTGATCACCACCGTCGTCGCCGGCAACATCAGTGCTTGCCAGCGCCCGGCGACCAGCGCGGTATCGGTCAGCGCGGTATTGGCCTCGGCGAAACGCTCCCGTTCCAGCGGCTCCCTGGCGAACGCGCGGACCACCCGGATACCGGCGAGTTGTTCACGCATCACCCGGTTGATGTCGTCGATCAGGCGCTGCATCGAACGGAAGATCGGCAGCAGCTTGGACACCACCCACCAGTTCGCCACCGCCAGCACGGGGACGCTGACCAGCAGCAACCACGACAAGCCGGCGTCCTGGTGGATCGCCATGGCGATACCGCCGACCCCCATGATCGGCGCGGTGATCAGCATGGTCGCCGTCATCTGCACCAGCAGCTGGATCTGCTGGACATCGTTGGTGGTGCGGGTGAGCAGGGTCGGCGCACCGAACCGGGCGCTCTCGGTGGCCGAGAATGTGAGGACGTGGCCGAAGATGGCGGCGCGCAGATCCCGGCCGAACCCGATCGCGGCCCGAGACCCGAAGAACACCGCACCCACCGCGCACACCACCTGCAGTGCGGTCACCCCGAGCATCACCAGGCCGAGGTCGATGATGCGGCCGGTGTCACCCTGGGCCACGCCGTCGTCGATGATCGCCGCGTTGACGGTCGGCAGATACAGCGATGCCAGGGTGCTGATCACCTGCAGCACCGCCACCACCGCCAGCAGCCCGCGGTAGGGCCGCACGTGGTGACGTACCAGTGCCAGCAGCATGTGGTCACTCTTGCACACCACGCTGTCCGGACCGCTCCGCGGTCGAGACACGAAAAGGCAGGTCAGTCCGTATGTCAACGGTGTAGTGCGGGTCGGCCGCTACAGTGCATGTCGTGATCTTCCGACGCGGTGACGGCCGACTCAGCTGCGCGACGAAGATGCTGGTTGTCGCCACTGCGGTGCTGCCGGTCGTCGTCGCGTGTTCGGACTCCGAGAGCCCGAGTACGCCCTCGGTGCCCTCGACCACGGAGTCCGCCCCGGAGGCCCAGCACGGGCCGGTGTTCCCCGAGTGCGGTGGCATCAGCGATGAGACCGTCGCCCAGCTGACCCAGGTCCGCGGACTGGTCAACACCGCGCGTACCTCCGTGGGGTGCCAGTGGCTCGTCGGCGGCGGCATCATCGGCCCGCACTTCTCGTTCACGCACTTCCGCGGTAGTCCGATGGGCCGCGAACGCAAGACCATGGAGCTCTCGCGGGCCAGCGTCGAGGATGTCAGCATCGAAGGCCACGACGGTTTCGTCGGCATCGGTGAGGACCTGGTGCTCGGCAGAAACCTCTGCGAGGTCGGCATCGGGTTCGGTGACGATTTCATCGAGTGGTCGGTGAGCTACACCCAGAAGCCGTTCCCCGATGCCTGTGAAGTGGCCAAAGAACTGACCCGCCAATCGATTGTGAATGCCCAGCGATGAGCCTGATGAAGCGTCCGTTGACGGTGGTTGTCGCGCTGCTGGCTGCGCTGACGATGGTGCTCGGGGTGCAGGGCTGCTCACGTGCGGTCGACGGCACCGCCATCAAGTCCTCGGGGGCGGGGCCGCGCAACAACGACTCCCAGCGCAGCTACCCGAACCTGCTCAAAGAGTGCGATGTGCTGACCGAGGACATCCTGGCCGAGACCGTGGGCGCCGACCCGCGCGACATCCAGAGCACCTTCGTCGGCGCGGTGTGCCGGTGGCAGGCCGCCAACCCGAACGGACTGGTCGACATCACCCGGTTCTGGTTCGAGATGGGCAGCCTGGACTACGAGCGCCAGGTCGCCCAGGATCTGAAGTTCGGAGTCGAGGAGCGCCGCATCGCCGGTGTGCAGTCGATCGTCATGCGTAACCCCACCGACGCCAATGCCTGCGGGGTGGCCAGCGATGCCAGCGGTGTCGTCGGCTGGTGGGTCAATCCGCAGGCGCCGGGCATCGATGCCTGCGGGATGGCGATCAAGCTCATGGAACTGACGCTGGCCACCAACTCCTAGCGGGGTACCTGGAATTCGGCCAGGCGTGCGCCGCCGAGTCGCAGGTCGCGCCACGAACAGCGGACCTCCAGCCGTGAGATCGCCGAGGTCGGGTACTTCGACTCGATCTCGGCAACGGTCACGGGATCGCTGTCGTCCCCGGCCAGGCCCAGTGCGAGCCCGGACATCACCGGCTCGTGCCCGACCACCAGCAGCGTGGACACCTCGTCACCGATGCCGTTGATCTCGGTCAGGACGATCCCGGGTGTGGAGTCATAGAGGCGATCGACAAAACTCACCGGTGCGTCGATCCCGGTGCGCTCCAGCGTCTGCCGGGTCCTGATGGCCGTCGAACACAGCACCGCGTCGACGGTCGGCGCGTGGGACCGCAACCACTCGCCGGCCAGCCCCGCCTCGCGCTCACCGCGCGGGGCCAGCGGTCGCTGGTGATCGACGGTATCGGCCGGATAGTCCGACTTGGCGTGCCGCAGTAACAACAGGGTCCTCATCGCAATCAGGCTAGGTCAAGACAGCGGGGCCATGCCGATGCACCTCCCGGGACTTGTCGGAGGCCCGACCTAGACTCACCGCTGGGTCATTCAGGACCGGTAGACGAACACGGAAGGGAGTGCACCGATGCGCTTTCTGCATACTGCCGACTGGCAACTCGGGATGACGCGGCACTTCCTCAGTGCCGCGGGCGGAGAAGCGCAGTCGCGCTACGGTGCCGCCCGGCGTGAGGCGGTCGCCGGGCTGGGTGCGTTGGCCGCCGAGGTGGGCGCCGAGTTCGTCGTGGTGGCCGGTGACGTCTTCGAGGACAACCAGCTCTCCCCTCGGGAGATCAGCCTGGCGCTGGAGGCCATGCGTGCCATCGAGGTCCCGGTGTACCTGTTGCCCGGCAACCATGATCAGCTCGACGCCGGTTCGGTCTACACCAGCACGCTCTTCGCCGCCGAGCGCCCGGCCAACGTCACGGTGCTCGACCGCGACGGCGTATTCCGGGTGCGCCCCGGCGTGGAGATCCTCGCTGCCCCATGGCGTTCCAAGGCGCCGACCACCGATCTGGCCGCAGCCGTCACCACCGGTGTCGTGGCCGACGGGACGGTCCGGGTGCTGGTCGCCCATGGGGGCGTGGACATCCTGGATCCCGATCCGTCCAAGCCGTCGCTGATCAGGTTGGCCGCGCTGGAGGAGACGCTGGCCGCCGGCGCGGTGCACTATGTGGCGCTGGGAGACAGGCACTCTCGAACCAAGGTGGGCTCGACGGGCCGCGTCTGGTACTCCGGCGCTCCCGAGGTGACCAATTTCGACGATGTCGAGACCGACCCGGGCCATGTTCTGGTGGTCGATATCGACGAAGACGATCCCGCGCACCCCGTGCAGGTCACCGCGCGCCGGGTGGGCAGGTGGCGTTTCATCACACTGCGCCACGATGTCAACGACGACCGTGATATCGCCGGTCTGGACATCAACCTCGACCAGTTACCCGACAAAGAACGCACCGTGGTGCGCCTAGTGCTCACCGGGTCGCTGACCATCGGGCACAAGGCTGAACTCGACGACTGCCTGGATCGCTATGCCCGGTTGTTCGCCTCGCTGCGCACCTGGGATCGGCACTGTGACCTTGCGGTGCTGCCCGCCGACGGTGAGTTCGACGAGTTGTCGATCGGCGGTTTCGCCACCGGGGCCGTACAGGAGTTGGTCGCCGCCGCGCGCGCCGAGGGCGCCGACGCCGATGACGCGCGGTCGGCGCTGGCATTGCTGTTGCGACTCAGCGCGCCGCACGGGCAGGGGAACGTCGCGTGAAGCTGCACCGGCTCACCCTCACCAACTACCGCGGCGTCCTCCACCGTGACATCGAGTTCCCCGAGCGCGGTGTCGTGGTGGTCAGCGGCGCCAACGAGATCGGCAAGTCCTCGATGATCGAGGCATTGGACCTGTTGTTGACCGTCAAGGACCGGTCGTCGAAGAAAGAGGTCAAGGCTGTCAAGCCGACCCACGCCGACGTGGGTGCCGAGGTGAGCGCCGAGATCTCCACCGGGCCCTATCGATTCATCTATCGCAAACGCTTCCACAAGAAGGCCGAGACCGTTCTCACCGAGCTGGCGCCGACGCGTCGCCAGCTGACCGGTGACGAAGCCCACGACCGGGTGCTGGCGATCCTCGAGGAGACGGTGGACACCGCGCTCTGGCAGGCGCAGCGGGTGCTGCAGGCTGCGGCGACCGCACCGGTGGACCTCTCGGGCTGTGATGCCCTGTCGCGGGCACTGGATGTGGCCGCCGGTGCAGCAGACGGTGCTGCCCCGGCGCCCGATGCCCGGGGCGGGCCGGCCGGTGATGCCGATCCGCTGCTGATCGACAAAATCGAGCGCGAGTACCTGGAGTACTTCACCGCGACCGGCAGGCCGACCGGAGTCTGGGCGGCGGCCAACTCACGGTTGCGCGCGGCCGATGACGCCGTGGCGCAGTGCACGGCGGCGCTGCGCGAGGTCGAGCAGGCCGTCACCCGGCACGCGGTGCTCACCGCGGAGTTGTCCGGACTGGCCGAGCGGGTCAGTGCCGCCGAGGCGCGGCGCGGCGCGGCGGTGCAGTCCGCCGAGGCGGTTCGCGCGTTGGCGGCCGCCCGCGATACCGCCAAGCTGCTGGCCGAGGCTGCCGGTGCCGCCCACGCAGCGGCGGCAGCCGCCGTGACCGAACGCCGCCGCATGCGCATCGATATCGACGAAAGGTCCACGGTGGCAGCCGAACTGGTGGCGACCGCGGCCGAATCCGCGCAGGCGCACCGGTTGGCGTGTGAGGTGGTCGAGGCCGCCGAGGCCGACGCCGAGCAGACCGATGCTCTCGCCGCGGCCGCCGCGCAGGCTGTCGAGACTGCCCGGGCCGACCTGGCAGCGTGTGTCGCACGTGACGAGGCTGCCAGGCTCGCCGCGCGGATCGCCAGGCTGGACACCGTCGCCGGCGAGCTGGCCGATATCGAACGCGAGTTGGCAACCAATCCGATGACCGACGCCCTGGCCAAGGACATCGACGCCGCCGCCCGCGCGGTGGAGCGCGCCGCCGACCGGGCCGAACTGGCCTCGGCGCACTTGGAACTCGTCGCGCTGGGCGATGTCGTCGTGCGCGTCGGTGACACGGATGTCGATCTGGCCGCCGGCACCGACTGGGGCGCCGCGATCGCCGAACCCACCATGATCGAGGTGCCAGGGGTACTGCGTGCCCGGTTGTCGCCGGGGGCCGATGCCCTGCAGACCCACGCCGAATTCGATGCCGCGCACCGGGTGCTGGCAGAGTTACTGGAGAAGGTCGCAGTGGCCGATGTGGCGGCCGCCCACGCCCTCGCCGAACGCCGCCGCGAGTTGCGCGCCCAGCGGTCGGCCGCTCAGGCCACCGTCGCGGCGCTCACCGACCACGAGAGCGCGGCGCAGCTGCGCACCCGCCATGCCGAGTTGACGGCCGGCCTGCCGACGGCTGGTTCCGATGCACCCGGTGATACTGATGCCGCGCGCGCCGCGCTGGCCGGCACCGTGTCCGCGCACACCGCGGCGGCCGAGCAGGCCACCCTGCGGCGCAACGTTTTTGCCGCGGCCACCGCGAAATGCAATGACGCCGCCGTGGCGGCCGGCATGTTGCGCCAGAAGCTCGAAGGTGTGCAGGCCGAGCTGGATGCGGCCACCCAGCGATTGGCGGTCGCGCGGATGGCTGCGACCGACGAGCAGCTGAGCCTGCAGGCCGAGGCCGATGCCGAAAAAGCCAACCGGGCGGCCGAGGAGCTGTCCCGACTCGAGGGCGAACTGGCCGCCGCGCAACCGGATGCCGTTGCCGCAGAGCTCCGGTCGGCGACCGCGGCGTTGGAGTTGCTACTTGCTGAGCGGGAGACCGCGGCGACCGCACTGGCCGAGATCTCCGCTGCGCTCAAGGTCTACGGCAGCCAGGGTCGCCGCGGCGCGCTGGATGCTGCCGAGGCTGAACGCGAGCACGCCCACGGCGAGTTCCTGCGGGTCGGTCGCCGCGCCCGTGCGGCGGCGCTGTTGCGCACCGTCATGCTGCGTCATCGGGAGTCGGCCCGGCTGCGTTATGTCGAGCCATTCCGGACCGAGATCGAGCGGCTGGGGCGGCTGGTGTTCGGGCCGGACTTCGAGGTCGACATCGACACCGATCTGACCATCCGCAGCCGTACGCTGGCGGGCACCACCGTCGGTTACGAATCCCTTTCCGGCGGCGCCAAGGAACAGATGGGTATCGTCGCGCGGCTGGCCTGCGCCTCGCTGGTGGCCAAGGAGGACACCGTGCCCGTCGTCATCGATGACGCGCTCGGCTTCACCGACCCCGACCGGCTGACCAAGATGGCCGCGGTGTTCGACGCCGTCGGCGGCGACGGTCAGGTGATCGTGCTGACGTGCAGCCCCGACCGATACGCCGCCATCGACGACGCCCGGCTGATCGAGCTGACCGCCTAGGCGACGGCCTCCACCCGCGTGGTACCGGTCGACGCCGTGTCCAGGCCGAGGTGCTCGCGCAGGGTGTCACCGGTGTACTCGGTGCGGAAAAGCCCGCGCCGTTGCAGTTCGGGCACCACGTAGTCGACGAAATCGTTGAAGGTTCCCGGACTCTGCGCTGCCGACACCATGAAACCATCGGCTTCGCCCGCGGTGAACGACTCCTCGATCTGATCGGCGACCTGGGTCGCGGTGCCGACGAACTGCGGCAGTAGCACCCCCTGGGCGTACCACTTGCCGATATCGCGCAGGGTCAGGTTGTCCCGGTTGGCCACCCGTCGTGCGGTGTCGAACAAACCCTGGGTCCCGGTCACCTGGACATCCTCGACCGGTGCGTCCAGGTCGTACTGGGAGAAGTCGTGGTCGGTGTGCACGCTCAGCGTGATCAGACCGGAGATCGGATCGGCCAGCTCGTTGTGGAACGCCTGCTTCTCGCGGGCGATCGACTCGGTCTCGCCGACGAACGGGATGAACGCGGGAAAGATCAGGACCTGGTCGGGATTGCGGCCGAAATTGCTTGCCCGCGACTTGATGTCGTCATAGTAGGCGCGACGACCCTCCGGGGTCGGGTCGATTTCGAAGATGGCCTCGGCCCACCGTGCCGCGAAGTCCCGGCCGGTGTTCGACGAGCCGGCCTGGATGAGCACTGGGCGACCCTGCGGGGACCGCGGCACGTTCAGCGGCCCGCGGGTGCGGAAGAACTTCCCGTCGTGCTCGACGCGACGGATCTTGTCCGGGTCGGCGAACACACCGCTGTGCTTGTCGACGACCAGCGCGTCGGGATCCCATGACGACCACAACTCCAGGGTGGCGCGCAGGAACTCCTCGGCACGCTCATAGCGGAACTCGTGATCGAGGTGACTGTCCTGCCCGAAGTTCTGCGCCTCACTGGCCGTCAGCGAGGTCACGATGTTCCATGCCACCCGGCCACGGGTGATGTGATCGAGGCTGGCGAAGATACGGGCCAACTCGTAGGGATGAAAGAAGGTGGCGGACTTGGTGATCGCCACGCCCAGCTTGGAGGTCACCGCGCCGATGCTGGCCGCGACGATCGAGGGGTCCAGGGTGGCGGTCGCCTGGGTGCCGCGGCGCAGCGGTTCGGTGATATCGCGACCGTACTGGGCCGGGGCGGCCAGCAGGTCGGCGAAGAACACGAAGTCGAACTTGCCACGCTCCAGTATCCGCCCGATGCGGTGGTAGTACTCCGGGGTGGTGAAGTCGGTGTCACTGCCCGGGTGGCGCCACGCGGCGTGGGAGTGGGTCACCTGGGATGCGATCTGGAATCCGCCGAGGTGCAGCTGCTTGGGCATGAGTGGGTCACCTTTTTCCGCGATTGGTGGAGCGGCAGCCGCGCTGAGTGCGGTTGCCGCTCCACAAGTCGCTGATCAGAAGTACGCGTTGGCAGGGAGCGCAGTGTCGTGCAGCAGGTTCTGCCCGATGGCTCGCGCCTTGAGCCCGACCGGGTTGTGCAATGTGATGGTGCGGATGTTGCGCCAGTGGCGGTCGAGGTTGCGGGTCCGGCTGGCGGCGCTGGCACCGCCGAGCTCCAGCAGCCGGGATGCGGCCTCCGGGGCGATGGCGTCCAGATGCACCTTGACCTTGGCCACCCGCAGTTGTGCCTCGGTGGCCAGTGCGGCGTCCGGGACACCGTCGATCTCCGAATCGGTGGCCGCACCGATGGCCTCGGCGGCGTCCAGCACGGCGATGCGTGCCACGTGCGCGGTGCTGGCGAGCTCACCGAGCTGACGCTGTAGCAGCGGATCATTGGTCGGGCTCTCGGCGACGGCGTGGCTGAAGCTGCGTTCCCGGGACCGCAGCAGCGCCACCCCGTCGTCGACCACGTTGGCCAGCACACCGGCCACCACGGCATGGATGTAGAGCTGCAGGGAGGCGTACTGCACGGTCGGCACCGGCTCGGCGTCGTAGGGAGTGTCGGCGAGCACCTCGTCCTCGGCCACCGCGACACCGGCGAACGTGGTCGTCCCGGTGCCGGTCCGGCGCTGGCCGAAACCGTCCCAGTCATCGATGATCTTGACTCCCGGCCGGTCGGCGGGCACCACCACGGTGGCGACCGAGTCGTGGTCGGTGGTGGCGGTCGCGGTCAGGTAGTCGGCGAACAGCGTGCCGGTGCTGTAGTACTTCTCACCGTCCAGTCGGAAGCCGCCCTCGGGGTGGGGCAGCAGACGGGTGTTGAACACCAGGCTGCCGACGGCATTGCTGCCCTTCTCGCTGAAGGCGTTACCGAAGATCTTGCCTTCGGCGGCCAGGTCCAGCCAGGCACGGGACTGCGCGCGCAACCGCTCCTCGACGAACCAGAAATGCGCCCGGAAGATGTGGGCGACAATCGGATCGGCGCGGGCGACATCGATGACCGCCGAAAACAGCTGGGGCACGGTCAGGCCCGCGCCCCCGAGTTCCCTCGGCAGGCGCAGGGTACCGAAGCCGGCCCGCTTCAACGCCGCGACCTGGTCAAAAGGATTCTCGTCGTTGAGGTCTCGGTCACGGGAACCGGCACCGATACTGCTCAGCAAATCGGTCCATTCCGGTGTGCCCGGCAGGATGTGATGGGTGTTCTCGACGGTCGTCATGCCTCAGTAGTACCGAGGGACCGCCGGTGCCCGCACGGCTTGTGCTCACCGCGATCCTGAGAACGGGCTCCGCGGACTCTCATGAACGCCCGGCGGGGCACAATGAATGACGATGACCTCCCTCGCGCGCCGCCGGGCCCACGACAGGCTTGCCGCCCAGCCGGGCGTGCGAGCAGTCCGACGGCCCGTCGTCGCGGGCGCGATAGATCAGTTCGACCTGCACTATGTGCGCGCGGGCCGTAAGTCCGCGCATCCGATCGTCGTCATCCCCGGTGGTCCGGGGGCCGCTTCGGTGGCCCTGTACCGGGCCTTCCGCCGGAAGGCTGCCCACGCAGGTCTGGACGTCATCATGGTCGAGCACCGGGGGGTCGGCCTGTCCCGCCATGGCGATGACGGCCACGACCTGCCGCCGGAGGCGATGACCGTCGACGCCGCCGTCGACGATATCGCCGCCGTGCTCGACGACGCCGGGGTCGAATCCGCTCACATCTACGGCGCGTCCTATGGGACCTATCTGGCCGCCGGATTCGGTGTTCGCCACCCGGGACGGGTGGTGGGAATGGTGCTGGACTCCCCGCTGCTGTCGGCCGATGACATCGTCGAGGTGCGGGCCCACGTCCGTGCGGTGCTGTGGGATGGCGAACCGGGTACCGAGGAGCTTGCGGCCATGATCCGCGAGTTGGTGGGGCGTGGTGACTTCGGTCCGACCGCGGTGCTGCGGGCGACGGGGCTCTACGAACTGGCCGGACCAGATGTGCTGGGCCGCCAGCTGGAGCTGCTGGTGGCCGGACACGATTGGTTGTGGGCGGCCGTCGGCCTGGGAACCCGGCTGATGGTCGAACGTGAGACGGCCTTCCACCACGAGCCCGATCTGGTCGAGCGCATCGCCTACCGCGAGCTCAACTACGGCGCCGAGCCCGACGGCGGCCCGTTGGATCCGGCCGTCGCACTGCGCGAGGTGGCGCTCGGAGATCCCGAATTCGTGGCCGAGCCCTACGATCTGATCGCGGCGATGCCGGGCTTCTGCTGGCCCACCGCGGTGCTCTCCGGCGGCCGCGATCTCACCACACCCCCGGCGGTCGCACGTCGGATCGCCGGACTCATCCCCGATGCGACGCTGGTGGAGTTGCCGACCGCCGGGCACAGCATGCTGGACACCCGCGAGCGGGCCGCGCTGCAGGTCTGCCGGGCCGTCAGCACCGGCCAGACCCGCGAGCTTGCGGCGCAGGCAGCCGAACTCGACGCGCTGCCGGCCAACCGCAGCATTCGCTTGCTGGTGCGTGGCGTCGAACTGGCCGCCAAGGCCGAGAGCATCGTGCCCGACGGGGTGCCGCGACTGGCTACTTCATGAAGCCCATCGTCGAATAGTTGATATCCCCGATGCCGGTCGGGCCGTAGTTGGCCAGATTGCTGCGGACCGCCATGTTGCCGGGGGCTTGGAACAGCGGCAGGCTGTGCCCGACGTTCCAGATCAACTTGTCCAGCTCGTTGGCCTTCTCGCGGGCCTTGGCGGGGTCGAGTTCGGCGAGTGTGTCCTCGATCTTGGCGTCGACCTCGTCGCTGCCGATCTTGCCGTAGTTGCTCTCACCGCCGGAGGCATAAATCTGGGTGAGGCTCGCCAACGGGAAAGCATCTCCGCCCCAGGCGAATTGGGCGATGTCGAAGTTGCCGATGGTGACGTACTTGGGAAACAGATCGCCACCGGCGGCGGGAACCAACTCCAGGTTCACCCCGATCTGGGCCAGCTGGTTCTGCGCGATCTGTGCCACGGCGCGGGTGCTCTGCCCGTCGTAGAAGACGTTGCGGATCTTGAGCTGGCGGCCGTCCTTCTCCCGGAACTGGCCGTTCATCTTCCAGCCGAGGGCATCGAGATCGGCCTTGGCCGCCTCGGGGTCGAAGCCGATGCTGTTGTCCTGGTAGCCCTCCTGGCCGGCCAGATAGATGTGATTGTTCAGCGCCGCCGGGGTGTCGGCCAACCCGCGCTGGGTGACCTGGGCGATGGCCTGGCGGTCCAACCCCTTGGTGATCGCGGTGCGCAGGCCGGGGTCGGACAGGATCGCGCCGTCGGCGCCGTTCATGGTGAGGTGGTACCAGTTCGGTGCGGGAGCACGGCGGATCGTGACACCGGGGGTGCGTCTGGCGTTCTCCAGATCGTCCAGTGAAGCCAACCCGGCGGCGTCGAGCGCATTGTTCTGCAGGGCCGGGATCACCGCGGCGTCATCGAGCACGGAATAGGTGATCGAGTCCAGCAACGGCGGGGTGCCCCACCATTTCGGGTTGCGGGTCAACACGATCCGCTGCGCGGCGCGATCCACCGTGCTGATCATGAACGGTCCAGCCGATGCCGAGGGACCGTTGAGGAAGCCTCGGTTGAATGCCTCCGGGTCGGAGGTGACGGACTTGGGCGCCAGCATCGCATTACCGGCGAACATCCCGCGCCAATCGGCGAAATGCCTGCTGAAGGTGATGACGGCCTGGCGGTCGTCGACGCCCTTGGTCACCGACTCGACGCGCTCGCTACCGTTGGGGGAGGCGAACAGGAAACGCTTGTCCTTGCCGCTGGTGGCATTGATCTGGGCGGCCATGTCCTCCCAGGTGATGGGGGAGCCGTCGGTCCACACCGCCTTGGGGTTGATCGTGTAGGTCACCACCTGCGGGTCGGTGCTGGTGAGTTCGACGTCGGTGAAGTAGTCGCTGTTGACCGTCATCTCACCGTCGGGCTTGATGACGAAGGCGCGCGGCAGGGTGGCGCGCAGCATCCTGCCCAGCTCGCCGAGGTTGCCGTCGACGTGCAGGTAGTTGAAGTTGGGCGGGAATCCGGTCAGCGGAAGACGCAGGTTGCCGCCCTGTTGCAGGGTCGCCGGGTCCTGCGGGTTGATATCGGCGGTGGCGCCGAGCTCGGCATTCCCGCCCGCCGAGGGCACCGAGGTGTCGGGGCTGGAACAACCGGTCAGGGCCAGCACCGTCACGGACGCGACGGCGAGCAGACGCGAAATCGCACTCATGCGATCTGACTCTAACGGTGATCGGGTGCGGGGCGGGGGACCGCCGACAACAGGCGACGCGTGTACTCGTGCTGGGGGTCGGTGAAAACCTGTTCGCTGTCACCTTGCTCCACGATGCTGCCGCGATGCATGACGGCCACCCGGTGGGCGAGATGCCGCACCACCGACAGGTCGTGGGAGACGAACAGATACGCCAACCCGAACCGCTCCTGCAGATCGAGCAGCAGGTTGATGATGCCCGCCTGGATCGACACGTCCAGTGCCGACACCGGTTCGTCGAGCGCGAGGATCTTCGGTTGCAACGCCAGGGCCCTGGCGATGCCGATGCGTTGTTTCTGACCACCGGAGAAGTCGGCCGGGTAGCGGCCGGCGTCGGCGCGCCGCAGCCCGACGAGCCCCAGCAACTCGGCGACCCGATCCTGGGTATCGGCCTTGTCGAAGCCGTTGGCGCGCAGCGGTTCTGCCAGAACATCGAATACCGGCATGCGGGGGTCCAGTGATGCCACCGGATCCTGGAACACCACCTGCAGGTCACCGCGCAGGGCGCGCCGGCCGCGGCGATCCAGGGTGGCGACGTCGGTTCCGAGAATCTCGATGCGACCGGACTGTGGTGCGCTCAGGTCGAGGATCTGGTGCAGGGTGGTCGACTTGCCCGAACCCGACTCGCCGACGATGCCCAGCGTGCGGCCCTGCTCCAGGTCGAAGCTGACGCTATCGACGGCGCGTACCTCGCCGATCCGTCGGCGCAGCACCACCCCCTTGGTCAGGGTGTAGGTCTTGGTCAGCTCGCGCACCGACAACACGATCTCGCCGAGCTCGGCAGGCACCGTCGGGTCGGTCCGGGTCGGCGTGGACACCCCGTAGATCTGCGCGGCGCTACGGCCCGCAACCTGCTCGTGCCTGATGCAGGCGACCTGATGGGCGGGACCGACGGTGACCAATTCCGGTTCGGCGCTGCTGCACTCGTCGACGGCCAGCGGGCAGCGCGGCGCGAACGGGCATCCATCGGGAAGCGCGGCCAGTGACGGGGGAGCGCCCGGTATCGGCACCAGCCGTTCGCCCCGTGGCGCGTCCAGGCGCGGTACCGATCCGAGAAGTCCTGCGGTGTAGGGCATTCGACGGCCGCTGTAAAGTCGGTCCACGGGCGCGGTCTCGACCGCACGCCCGGCGTACATCACCAGGGCCCGGTCGGCGAACTCGGCGACGACCCCCAGGTCATGGGTGATGATCAGCACCCCGGCCCCGGTGACATCACGCGCTGTGCGCAGTACGTCGAGGATCTGTGCCTGCACGGTGACATCGAGTGCGGTGGTGGGTTCGTCGCAGATCAACAGGTCGGGATCGTTGGCGATCGCGATCGCGATGACCACCCGTTGCCGCTCACCGCCGGACAGTTCGTGGGGAAACGCCCTGGCGCGCCGGTCGGGCTGGTTGATCCCGACGAGCTCCAGCAACTCGACCGCCCGGCTGCGGGCTGTCTTGGCGTCCATGGTGCGTTGGTGGATTCGGAGTGCCTCGGCGATCTGGTCGCCGACGGTGTACACCGGCGTCAGCGCCGACATCGGATCCTGGAAGACGGTGCCGATGCGTGCACCCCGGATCCTCGACATCTCATTGTCGCCGAGCCCGATCAGTTCCTGGCCCTGTAACCGGACCGACCCGGACACCGCGGCGAACTCGGGCAGCAGCCCGACCACGGCCATCGCACCTGCGGACTTACCCGCTCCCGATTCCCCGACCAGGGCGACCACCTCACCGGCCGCCACCGTGTAGTTCAGGCCGCGGACCGCCGCGACCGTCTCGGTCTCACCGGGGAATTCGACGCGCAGATCGCGCACCTCCAGCAGGGTCATGCCCGTCGCCTCCCGGGTCGTGCCGCCGGGTCCAGCGCGTCGCGCAGCCCGTCACCGACCAGGTTGGCGCACAGCACGATCAGCACCAGCACGCCGGCAGGGAACAGGAAAACCCACGGAAACGTCGTCACCGACCGGGTGCCGTCGGCGATCAGGGTACCCAGCGACACATCAGGGGGCTGCACACCGAAACCGAGGAAGCTGAGCCCGGTTTCGGCGAGGATCGCCAACCCGACATTGAGTGCGGTGTCGATGATCAGGATTGAGGCCACGTTGGGCACGATGTGGCGGACGATGATCCGCCAGTTCGACACGCCCATATAACGTGCGGCCGCGACGAATTCGCGTTCCCGCAGGCTCATCGTCATACCGCGCACGATCCGCGAACTGATCATCCAGGAAAAGCAGGCCAACAGTACGATCAGCCACAGGATCGATCCCGATTCCCTGGTCCGTGGTGTCACGATGGCGATCAACAGGAAACTCGGCACCACCAGCAGCAGGTCCACGATCCACATCAGGGTGCGGTCGCGCCAGCCACCGAAATACCCGGCGATCGCGCCGACGGTGGCGGCGATGACCGTCGATATGAACGCGACCGCCATCCCGATCAGCAGGGACTTCTGCATCCCACGCAGGGTCTGGGCCAGCAGGTCCTGACCGATGGCGTTGGTACCGAACCAGTGTGTGGTGGAGGGAGGTTGCTGCAGCGCGTAGTAGTCCAGGTCGGTATGCGAATAGGGCAGCAGCGGCGGCAGCAGCCAGCAACCGGCGAAGAGTAGGCACAGCACGGCGATCGCGACGACGGCGGGCCGGTTGCGCAGGAACCGGCGTAGTACCAGGGTGCGACGTGAGACGAACTGATAGTCGGTATCGGTCATGAGACACGCACCCGGGGGTCGAGGGCGGCGTAGATGATGTCCGAGAGCAGACCGGCCAGCAGGATCGTCACCCCGGTGAACACCGTGATGGCCACGACGATGTTGGTGTCCTGGGTGCTGATGCCTTGAATCACCCACTCGCCCATGCCATGCCAGCCGAAGATCTTTTCCACGAAGACCGCGCCGGTGAACAGTCCACCCACGCTGTAGGCGAACAGCGTGGCCATCGGGATGAGGGCGGTCCGTAGGCCGTGTTTGAACAGCGCCTGGCGTCGGGTGAGTCCTTTCGCGCGGGCGGTCCTGATGAAGTCCTGGCCGAGCACGTCGAGCATGGCATTGCGCTGGTACCGGCTGAAGCCGGCGATGGCGGCCAGCGCGAGGGTGAAGGTGGGCAGCACCAGATGCTGTAACCGGTCGATGAGTTGATTCCCGAATCCGCCCACCGCGTCCGACGATGTCTCCCCGGTGTATTCGAACAACTGCACACCCAGCACCGAGTTGACCTTGAGGGCGCCCAGGATCAGCAGGTTGGCGATGACGAAGGTGGGCGCGCTGAGGATCAACAGCGATACGACCGTGATGGCGCGGTCGGAGAATCGGTACTGCCGGATGGCGCCCCAGGCCCCGACCACCACGCCGATCACGGTGCCCAGCACCGATCCGATCAACACCAGCCGCAGGCTCACTCCGATGCGCCGCCACAGCTCCTCGGTGACTGGCTGGCCGGTGACGGTCGTGCCGAAGTCGCCGCGCACCGCGCCAGAGACCCAGTCCAGATAGCGGACCGGGATCGGCTTGTCCAGATTCAGTTCGGCGGCCTTGGCGTCGATGACGGCCTGCGGTGGCCGCGGGTTGCGCTCCAGCAGGCTGTCCAGCGGGGAGAAGGTCAGCGAGGTCAGCGTGAACGACAGCACCGAGGCCAGCGCCAGCAGGATGGCGTAGTTCAGCAACCGGCGCATCAGGAAGCGGGTCATGCGGTGGCTCCGCCGCGGTGCTGCATCCCGACAGGTTAGGAGATCTGCCAAGTCCAGGCGCGGTGGCCCACATCCGGCGCGCCGACCAGGTTTTTACGGGCCGGGCTGCGGGTAGTCCTTCGCACATGACATCCAACAAGCTGAAGCTGATCTTCGCCGGTGCGGGGGTGGGTGCCGTGCTCGGGATGGCGGGCCTGACGGTGGCCACCCAGATGCCGACCCTGAGTGCTGAGCCCACCGAACCGACGGCCGTGACCACGCCGAGTTCCGAGGAGCCGGCCGCGTGGCCGCCCACCGATGGTGCGGAGCCCGAGGTGGGACCCGTGCCCGAGGAGACCGTGATTCCGACGACGACCACCACGCTGCCGCCCGCCCCCTGATCCGAGCTTTCATAGCGGGCTCACAGGAACGACACATGTCGCGCCCACCCGGGCGTCGATAATGGAAGGCATGTCCCCCTCAGCCCGCGGGTCGGCCCACGACGCTCCGGTGCGCGCGACGATGCGCAGAGCCGACGGCAAGCCGATCCAGGTGCTGGTTGTCGATGACGAGCCGGTGCTGGCCGAATTGGTGTCGATGGCCCTGAGATACGAGGGGTGGGACATCGCCACCGCCGGTGATGGCGCCGCGGCGATCGCCCTCGCGCGGGACAACCCACCGGACGTCGTGGTGCTCGACGTGATGCTGCCGGATATGAGTGGCCTCGATGTGCTCAAGGCGTTGCGCGAACGCCAGCCCGGGCTGCCACTGTTGCTGCTGACCGCCAAGGATTCGGTCGAGGACCGCATCGCCGGTCTCACCGCGGGCGGCGACGATTACGTGACCAAACCCTTCAGCATCGAGGAAGTGGTGCTGCGGCTGCGGGCGTTGCTGCGTCGCACCGGTGTGGCCGACGACGCCAGCGATGCCCAGATCGTCGTCGGCGATCTCGTCCTCGATGAGGACAGTCACGAGGTGAGCCGGGGTGGCGAACCGATCACGCTGACCGCCACCGAATTCGAGTTGTTGCGGTTCATGATGCGCAACGCCAAGCGCGTGCTGAGTAAGGCCCAGATTCTCGATCGGGTGTGGAGCTACGACTTCGGCGGCCGGTCCAACATCGTCGAACTCTACGTGTCCTACCTGCGCAAGAAGATCGACAGCGGTCGCGAGCCCATGATCCACACCCTCCGCGGCGCCGGTTACGTCCTGCGCCCGCCGCGATGAAACGGGTGTTCACGCCCCGAGCCTGGTCGCTGGGAACGCGTCTGGTCGTCACCCTGGTGACCCTGCTGGCGGTCGTCTGCGTCACCATCGGTGTGGTCAGCGAGTTTGCGCTGCAACGCTTCCTGATGCGCCAGTTGGATGGTCAGGTGGTCGAGGCCGCCAAGCGCTCGGCGGCCATCATGGAGCTGCCACCGCCGTTTTTCCGCTATCCACCGCGGCCGGGAAGCGTCCCTCCCGACCCGTCGGTCGCCGGAGATCCCAACCCGTTCCGGTTCGATCCCGAACGAGGACCGGGGCCCGGGTTTCTGAACGCACCCGGTCAGGCCATCCACACGGTGGGCGTGGTGACCGGCGAGGGCCGGGTCGATGCGGGTGTGATCACCGCGTCTGGGTCGACCGCCGACATCAGCTCTGCCGCGACAGAACAACTGACGCAGGTTCCGCCCAGTCAGGTGCCCGTGAGCCTGAAGATCGACGGATTGGGCTCCTATCGGGTGATCGCGATACCCGCCCGGCACGGGCCGCAGACGCTCATCGTCGGACTGCCCACCGCCGTCGTCGACGACACCATGCTGTGGGTGCTGGTGATGTTCTGCGCGGTCTCGGCGATCGCCCTTGCCGCGGCGACCATCGTCGGCAGCGTGATCATCCGACGCCAGATGGCGCCCCTGGAACGGGTGGCGGCGGCGGCCCGCGATGTCGCCGATCTCGAACTCGACACCGGAGAGGTGCGCCTGCCGACGACGATCGTCGCGGTGGACCCGGTCAGCGCGCACACCGAGGTCGGTCAGCTCAGCGCGGCGCTCAACCGGATGCTCAACCGCATCGCCGCGGCGCTGCGGGCGCGCCATGACAGCGAGACCAGGGTGCGCCAATTCGTCTCCGATGCCAGCCATGAGCTGCGCACCCCGCTGGCCGCCATCCGCGGGTATACCGAACTGGCCCAACGCAAGAGCGCCGAGTTACCGAACGATGTCGCGCACGCGATGAACCGGGTGGAATCCGAGACACGACGGCTGACCACGCTCGTCGAGGACATGCTGCTGCTGGCCCGCCTCGATGAGGGCCGACCGCTGGAGAGCGAACCGGTGGACCTGGCCCAGGTGGTGCTCGATGCCGCGGGTGATGCGCATGCCGCAGGCCCCGATCACGATTGGACGTTGGACCTGCCCGATGAACCCGTGTACGTCACCGGCGACCGGGCCAGGCTGCATCAGGTGTTGACCAATCTGCTCACCAATGCGCGGGTGCACACGCCGGCAGGAACGACGGTGACGACGTCGGTCGCGACGCACGGCACGGGCGAGGTCGTGCTGACCGTGGCCGATGACGGGCCGGGTATCCCGGATGTGTTGCAGCCGGAGGTGTTCGAACGGTTCGCCCGCGGAGACTCGTCGCGCTCGCGCCGTGGTGGCAGCACCGGTCTGGGGTTGGCCATCGTCGCCGCGGTCGTCAAGGCCCATCGCGGTCGGTTGGAGTTGCACAGCGTGCCGGGCGATACCCGCTTCGTGGTCACTCTGCCGGCTCATAGCTGAGGCACAGCAGGCTCAAATCGTTCGCGTAGCGACTGCCGCCACGATGAAAGTGATGACTGCCGTCCGGATCGCGCCGCAACGCCTTGCCCCGCAACGAATTGCCCTGCAACGAATTGGCCCGCAACGAACTGCCCTAGGTGCTCTGCTGGGACTCACCGCAGCGCTCTACCTGTGGAATCTATCGGTCAACGGCTGGGCCAACTCGTTCTACGCCGCCGCCGTGCAGGCGGGTAGCCAGAACTGGACGGCGTTGCTGTTCGGGTCCAGTGATCCGGCCAACGCCATCACCGTCGACAAGACGCCCGCGGCGCTGTGGGTGATGGGTCTGTCGGCGCGGATCTTCGGGTTCAACTCGTGTTCGTTGCTGGTGCCGCAGGCGTTGATGGGTGTCGCCTCGGTGGCACTGGTATACGCATCGGTGCGTCGGGTCTGTGGCCCGGTCGCCGCCTGGTTGGCCGGTGCCGCGCTGGCGGTGACGCCGGTGGCGACGCTGATGTTCCGCTTCGACAATCCCGATGCCTTGCTGGTGCTGCTGTTGGTGGCCGCGGCCTACTGTGTGCAGCGCGCCTGCGAGCCGGATGCCGGGCGCTGGTGGTTGGTCGGCGTCGGCGTGCTGTGCGGGTTCGCCTTCCTGGCCAAGATGATGCAGGCATTCCTGGTACTGCCGGCCTTCGCGGTCGCTTACCTTGTGTGCGCGCCGGTGCCGCTGTGGACCCGACTGCGGCGGCTGGCCGCGGCAACGGTGGCGCTGGTGGTGGCCGGCGGTTGGTATCTGCTGCTGGTGGAGCTGTGGCCCGCCGCCGAGCGGCCGTATATCGGTGGCTCGCAACACAACAGCATCATCGAACTCGCCCTCGGCTACAACGGTGTGAGCCGGTTGACCGGCGCGCAGGCCGGCGGATTGGGCAACCCGAATTTCGATGTGGGATGGGCGCGATTGGTCGGTCCGGGCATGGGTGCCGAGATCGGCTGGTTGCTGCCCGCGGCGCTGATCGGCATGGTCACGGGATTCGTGGTGCGCCGACGCGCGCCCCGCGCCGATCCGGCGCGGACGGCGCTGATCGTCTGGGGCGGTTGGCTGGTGGTGACGGCCGGGGTGTTCAGCTTCGCCAACGGTATCGTGCACCCGTACTACACCGTCGCGCTGGCGCCCGCGGTGGCCGTCTGCGCCGCCGTCGGTACAGATCTGTTGTGGCGCAACCGCACCGAACTCCCGTGCCGGCTGGTGTCGGCCGCCATGGTGGCGGCCACGGCGGGACTGGCCTTCGTGCTCCTGGCCCGGATGCCTGATTGGCTGCCGTGGTTGCGGTGGATGATCGTGGGGGTCGGTGCGATCGCGGTGGTGCTGATGATGACGCGCACGCTCGCCCCGGTGGCGGCCGTCCTGGCCGTGGCGTGTGCGCTCGCCGGGCCTGTCGCGTATTCGCTCGCCACCGCGGCCACCCCGCACACCGGGGCGATCCCGTCGGTCGGCCCGGCCCGTTCCGGCCCGCCGTTCGGCGGCCCCTTCCCGGGTCCGCCGCCGAACGGGCCCGGCGACGGTGGTCGCGAACGCGGGGGCGGGCCGTTTGAGGGCGGGGCGTTCGCGGGCGGGTTGTTCGCGGCCCCGACACCTCCACCCGACCTGGTAGCCCGGCTGAGGGACGATGCCGACCGCTACACCTGGCCGGCCGCGGTGGTCGGCTCGACCAACGCCGCTGGTTACCAACTGGCCGCCGACGTGCCGGTGCTGGCCGTGGGGGGTTTCAACGGCACCGATCCCGCGCCGACCCTCGACCGTTTCACGCAGTTGGTGGCCGACGGCCGGATCCACTACTTCATCGACGCGCACCTGATGGGCGGCCATGGCGATCACGCGGGCAGCCAGGATGCGGCCGCTATCACCGACTGGGTACACCGCAGTTACGCGCCGGTTACCGTTGGCGGCAACGTCATCTACGACCTGACGGACTCATAGCGTGCACACAGGTTGGTCCCACCGGCGGCACACCCTGAGATCCGACGATGGGGACATGACAGACACCGTCTCCATTGCGCTCCCCAGCGCCGTCCCGGTCGGTCGCGATACCGACGTCCCCGTCGTCGACGTCGTGGTCCCGGTGTACAACGAGCAGGCAGCACTGCAGAGTTCGGTACGCAGACTGCACCAGCACCTACAGGACAGCTTCACCTTCCCGGTGCGGATCACCATCGCCGACAACGCCAGCACCGACGACACCCCGAGCATCGCGGCGGCACTGGCCGCCGAACTGTCCGGTGTCCGGGTCGTCCGGCTCGACGAGAAGGGTCGTGGCCGGGCACTGCACCACGTCTGGTCCCTCTCGGATGCCCCCGTGCTGGCCTACATGGATGTGGATCTGTCCACCGATCTGGCCGCTTTCGCTCCGCTGATCGCCTCGCTGATATCGGGGCACTCCGACCTGGCCATCGGCACCCGGCTCAACCGCAGTTCGCGGGTGGTGCGCGGGGCCAAACGGGAGTTCATCTCGCGCTGCTACAACCTGATCCTCAAGTCGACACTGCGGGCGCACTTCTCGGATGCCCAGTGCGGGTTCAAGGCGATCCGTGCAGACGTCGCTCGTCAGCTGTTGCCGCATGTCCGTGACACCGGCTGGTTCTTCGACACCGAGCTGCTGGTGCTCGCCGAGCGCAGCGGGTTGCGCATCCACGAGGTGCCGGTGGACTGGGTCGACGACCCGGACAGCCGCGTCGACATCGTGGCGACCGCGAAGGCCGACCTGCTCGGTATCGGGCGGCTGCTGCGCGGCTTCGCCGGAGGGAGCATTCCGATCAATTCGCTTGCCGCGCAGCTCGGTTCGCGCCGCGCCGCGGCACCGGGGTCGTTGTTGCGCCAAACGGTCCGATTCGCCGGAGTCGGGGTGTTGTCCACCTTGGCCTACCTGGTGCTGTTCCTGGTGCTGCATCCACTGCTCGGTGCGCAATGGGCGAACTTCGCGGCGTTGCTGATCACCGCGATCGGCAACACCGCAGCCAACCGGCGGTTCACCTTTGGTGTCCGGGGATCCAAAGCCGTTGCCCGCCATCATGTCGAGGGGCTGATCGTCTTCGCCATCGCGCTGGCGATCACCAGCGGTTCGCTGGCCGGGTTGCACGCGATCGCCGAGAATCCGGGCAAGGCGGTCGAGACCACCGTGCTGGTGGCGGCCAACCTCATCGCCACCGCTGCCCGCTTCGTCCTGTTGCGCGGCTGGGTGTTCCACCCCCGTCGCTGATCCATTCCACGAGTTGAAGGACTGCCGCCCATGACATTGACCGTCGAAGAACCGAGTGCCACCACCGAGGCGGACAGCCCGCGCGCCCGCTGGGAGCGTCCGGGCCTGCTGGCCCTGCTGACCGGCACCGCGGTGCTCTACCTGTGGGGGCTGGGGTCCAACGGGTGGGGCAACAGCTTTTACGCCGCGGCGGCGCAGGCGGGAACCCAGAACTGGAAGGCCTGGCTGTTCGGTTCGCTCGATGCCGGTAATGCCATCACCGTCGACAAGCCGCCCGCCGCGATGTGGGTGATGGCGCTGTCCGGCAGGCTGTTCGGGTTCAACGAGTTCACCATGCTGCTACCGCAGGCGTTGATGGGCGTCGCGGCGGTCGCGGTGCTCTACTTCACGGTTCGCCGCAGCGCCGGTGCGGCCGCCGGCCTGATCGCCGGTGCCGCGCTGGCCATCACCCCGGTCGCGGTGGCGATGTTCCGGTACAACAACCCGGACGCATTGTTGGTGCTGCTGCTGGTGGTCGCCGCGTACTGCATGGTACGGGCCACCGAGGGCGGCAGCACCCGCTGGGTGGTGCTATCCGGTACCGCGCTGGGATTCGCCTTCCTGACCAAGATGTTGCAGGCCTTCCTGGTGGTCCCGGGACTGGCGCTGATGTTCCTGATCGCCGCGCCCATCCCGTTCTGGAAGCGCGTCAGATCGTTGCTCGCCGGGGCGGCAGCCATGATCGTCTCCGCGGGCTGGTACATCGCGCTGGTCAGCGTGTGGCCGGCGGATTCCCGGCCCTACATCGGTGGTTCGACCGATAACAACCTGCTGCAGTTGGCCTTCGGTTACAACGGTATCGACCGCATCGTCGGTCGGGGCCAGCCTGGCGGCGGACACGACGCGGGCCCGGGCGGACCCGGTGCCGAGATGCATCAGTTCTTCGGCGGCCAGCCGGGAATCAGCAGATTGTTCGGTTCGGCGATGGGTACCGAGGCGTCCTGGCTGTTGCCTGCGGCACTGCTCGGCCTTGTCGCCGTGCTGTGGGTTACGCGACGGGCCGTGCGGACCGATCCGGTGCGCGCCGCCGCGGTGCTGTGGGGTGGCTGGCTGCTGATCACCGGTGTGGTGTTCAGCTTCATGGACGGCACCATCCATCCCTATTACACCGTGGCACTGGCCCCGGCCGTGGCTGCGCTGGTGGGGATCTCGGTGACCCAGTTGTGGCAGCGCCGGGCGCATGCCGCGGCGCGCATCACCCTGGCGCTCGGGCTGGCGGGTACCGGCGGGTGGACGTTCGCGCTGCTGTCCCGGCACGCGGAGTGGTGGCCTGCGGTGCGGTGGACGGTGCTGGTGGTCTCGGTGGTGCTCGCGGTGGTCATCGCCGTGGGCGTGCAGCGGTGGGGCCGTGTCGGCGTCGCGGTCGTGGCGGCGGCACTGCTGGCCGGAGCGGGTGGCAGTATCGCCTGGTCGGTCGCGACGGTCGCCGACGGCGGCAGCGGGGGACCGATGGCCACCGCCGGGCCCGCGCTGCAGCGCGATATGGACTTCCCGGGTGGGCCCGGTGGGCCGGGTGGACCGGGTGGGACAGGTGGACCGGGAAGGCCAGGCCGAATGGGTGCGGATATCGACGACACCGCGCTCGCGCAGATGGTGACCGGGCTCGACAACCGTTGGGCCGCCGCGACGGTCGGCTCGATGCTGGCCGGTGACCTGGAACTCAAGTCCGGTGCGTCGATCATGGCGGTCGGCGGCTTCTCCGGCGGGGACAACTCGCCCACCCTGCAGCAGTTCCAGCAATACGTGGCCGACGGGCAGGTGCGGTACTTCCTCACCGAGCCGTTCGGAATGCATCGGCAGCAGCAGGATGGCGCGGCGACCCAGATCACCGGATGGGTGGAGCAGAACTTCACCGCGGTGGATGTCGACGGTGTGCAGGTGTACGACCTGCAACCCTGACCCGCGAGCAGACGTGAACCTGCCGATAAAGCACCAGAATCGGCAGGTTTGCGTCTGCTCGCGCGGGGGAGTGCATACAGCGGCTAGATTTCTGCCGTGACGGCCCCGCCCTTCCCGCGTGCGATGGCGCTGCTGGTCGCCGCGACGCTGTTCATGGAGATCCTGGACGCGACCATTATCGCGCCGGCGATCCCGCTGATCGCCGCGTCTTTCGGGGTCGAGGCCGTCGACGTCAACGTGGCCATATCGGCGTATCTGGTCACCGTGGCGGTGCTGATCCCGGCGACGGGATGGCTGGCCGACAGGTTCGGTGTTCGGCGGGTCTTCCTCGCCGCGATCGTGGTGTTCACCGCGGCCTCGGCCGGCTGCGCGCTGAGCACATCGCTACCGATGCTGATCGGGATGCGGGTGCTGCAGGGCGTGGGCGGCGCGATGATGGTCCCGGTGGGGCGCCTGGCGGTGCTGCGCGCCAGTTCGAAGGCGGATCTGGTCCGGGCCATCGCGCTGCTCACCTGGCCCGCCCTCGCGGCGCCGGTCCTGGCGCCGGCGATCGGCGGTGCCATCGCGACGGCCGGTGGATGGCGGTGGATCTTCATCATCAACATCCCGCTCGGTGTGATCGGTTTCGCTTTGGCGCTCAGGCTGATCCGCGGCGGGCCGGCGGCCGAGCCCGGCAGGCTCGACTGGCCAGGACTGTTGTTGCTCGGCACCGGTATCGCCGCGGCGCTGATCGCGCTGGAGAGCATCCGACTCTCGGGCACGGATTGGCTGTTGGTCGGCGCCTGCGGGTTCGGTGCGGTGGTGCTGCTGGTCTCGGCGGTGCGACACCTGCTGTCCAGTGCGGCGCCGCTGGTCAAGCTCCCGGTGCTGCGGGTGCGCACCCTGCGCCTCACCGTCACCTCCGGGTCGCTGTACCGCATGGTGATCACGGCCGTGCCGTTCCTGCTGCCGTTGAAATTCGTGCTGGAGTTCGGCTGGACCCCGTTTCACGCCGGTCTGATGGTGTCGGTGCTGTTCCTGGGAAATCTGACCATCAAACCGATCACCACACCGCTGATGCGGCGGTTCGGCATCCGCACCGTGCTGATGGTCAACGGGGCGGCCTCGGTGGTGTGCTTCGGGGTGCTCGGTCTGGTGCAACCGGGGATGCCGGTCCTGGTGATCGCCGTGATCGTCTATATCAGCGGCGCCCTGCGCTCGATCGGCTTCACCGCCTACAACAGTCTGGCGTTCGCCGATGTGGACGGTGACGACCTCACGCACGCCAACACCCTCAATGCGTCGGTGCAGGAGTTGGCGTCTGGGCTGGGCATCGCGGTGGCCGCGCTGCTGGTCAGCCTGCTGGCGTCCTATTCGATGACGTTCCCGGTGCTGGGCCTGATGCTGGCGCTGACGCTTGTCGAAGTGGTGCGGCTGCCCCGCTCGGCGGGGGCTCACGTCACCGGCAGCTGAACGGTGGCGGGCGTTGACAGCGCTGGATCGCGGCGGTTTAATACTCAACCATGCTTGCAATTCTGGTCAAATCTACCAACTTTATGGAGATGCGATGACGGCCTCCGCCGACCTCGACCCGGCCGCCGCCCGGTACGAGCTGAGCCATCTGCGCGCGCTGGAGGCCGAGGCCATCCACATCATCCGAGAGGTCGCCGCCGAGTTCGAGAAGCCGGTGCTGTTGTTCTCCGGCGGTAAGGATTCGATCGTCATGCTGCACTTGGCCATCAAGGCGTTCGCGCCGGGCCGGTTGCCGTTCCCGGTGATGCACGTCGACACCGGCCACAACTTCGACGAGGTCCTGCAGGTTCGCGACGAGCTGGTGGCCCAGCACGGGGTGCGCCTGGTGGTGGCCAAGGTGCAGGACGATATCGACGCCGGCCGCGTCGTGGAGACCATCCCGTCGCGCAACCCGATGCAGACGTTCACGCTGCTGCGGGCCATCCGGGAGAACAAGTTCGATGCCGCGTTCGGCGGCGCCCGCCGTGACGAGGAGAAGGCCCGCGCCAAGGAGCGGGTGTTCAGCTTCCGTGACGAGTTCGGCCAGTGGGACCCCAAGGCGCAGCGGCCCGAACTCTGGAATCTCTACAACGGCAGGCATAAGAAGGGTGAGCACATCCGTGCCTTCCCCATCTCGAACTGGACCGAGTTCGACATCTGGTCCTATATCGGGGCCGAGAAGATCACGCTGCCGTCCATCTACTACGCCCACCAGCGTCAGGTGTTCGAGCGCGACGGGATGCTGCTGGCGGTGCACAAGTTCATGCAGCCGCGCAAGGACGAACCGGTGATCGAGAAGACGGTGCGGTTCCGCACGGTCGGCGATGTCACCTGCACCGGCTGCGTGGAGTCGCTGGCCGGCACCGTGGCCGAGGTGATCGCCGAGACCGCCGTCTCCCGGCTGACCGAACGCGGCGCGACCCGCGCCGATGACCGGATCTCCGAGGCCGGCATGGAAGACCGCAAGCGGGAGGGTTACTTCTGATGGCTACTTTGTTGAGAATCGCCACCGCCGGTTCGGTCGACGACGGCAAGTCCACCCTGATCGGGCGGTTGCTGTTCGACTCCAAGGCCGTCATGGAGGACCAGCTGGCCGCCGTCGAGCGGACCTCCAAGGAACGCGGAAACGACTACACCGACCTGGCTTTGGTGACCGACGGCCTGCGCGCCGAGCGGGAGCAGGGTATCACCATCGATGTCGCCTACCGCTATTTCGCCACGGCCAAGCGCAAATTCATCATCGCCGACACCCCGGGCCACGTGCAGTACACCCGCAACATGGTCACCGGTGCCTCGACGGCGCAGCTGGTTATCGTGCTCGTCGACGCCCGCCACGGTCTGCTCGAGCAGTCCCGCAGGCACGCCTTCCTTGCCTCGCTACTCGGTATCCAGCACATCGTGCTCGCGGTCAACAAGATGGACCTTGTCGATTGGGATGAGCAGCGGTTCAACCAGATTCGTGATGATTTCCACGAGTTCGCCGCGCGCCTGGACATCCACGATGTGACGACCATCCCGATGTCGGCGCTCAACGGCGACAATGTCGTCAGCAAATCCGATGTGGCGCCATGGTACGAGGGCCCGGCCCTGCTGAACCATCTCGAAGAGGTGTACGTCGCCGGCGATCGCAACCTGGTCGACGTGCGTTTCCCGGTGCAGTACGTCATCCGGCCGCAGACCCGTGAGCACGCCGACCACCGCAGTTACGCGGGCACCGTGGCCGGTGGCGTCATGCGCGTCGGCGACGAGGTCGTGGTGCTGCCCGCCGGGAAATCCAGCCGCATCACCGAGATCGCCGGCCCCTCCGGACCGGTGGACGAGGCGTTCGCCTCGATGGCGGTATCGATCAGCCTCGCCGACGATATCGACATCTCCCGCGGCGACATGCTCGCCAGGCCCAACAATCAGCCCGATGTCACCAGCGAGTTCGACGCGACGGTCTGCTGGATGGCCGACGGCTCGGCATTGGAACCCGGCCGCGACTACATCATCAAGCACACCACCCGCACCACGCGAGCCCGGGTGTCGGCGCTGGACTACCGACTCGACGTCAACACGCTGCACCGGGACAAGAGCGCAACGGCGTTGAAGCTCAACGAACTCGGCCGCGTCACACTGCGCACCCAGGTGCCGCTGCTGCTCGACGAGTATTCGCGCAATCCGGCGACCGGTTCGTTCATCCTGATCGACCCGGACACCAACGGCACCGTCGGCGCAGGCATGGTGCGCGATACCACCCCGGCCGCCAACCGGGCCGCCAGCCCGAACGCGGTGCGCCACCAGAACCTGGTCACCGCCGACGACCGGCTGTCGAAGGGGTCGACGGTCTGGTTCACCGGATTGTCCGGTTCCGGGAAGTCCTCGGTGGCCATGCTCGTGGAGCAGAAGCTGTTGGCGGCAGGCCGTCCTGCCTATGTGCTCGACGGAGACAACCTGCGCCACGGGCTGAACGCCGATCTCGGTTTCTCGATGGACGACCGGGCCGAGAACCTGCGCCGGCTGGCGCATATCGCGACGCTGCTGGCGGACTCGGGGCAGATCGTGCTGGTGCCGGCGATCAGCCCGCTGGAAGCCCATCGCGAGCTCGCCCGTACCGTGCACGCCGAGCAGGGTTTCGACTTCTTCGAGGTCTTCTGCGACACCCCGCTGGAGGACTGTGAGCGCCGCGACCCGAAGGGTCTCTACGCTAAAGCTCGCCGTGGTGAAATCACCCACTTCACCGGTATCGACAGCCCCTACCAGCGGCCGAAGAACCCGGACCTGCGGCTCACGCCCGATCAATCGCCGGAGGAGTTGGCACAACAGGTGGTCGACCTGCTAAGCAGTCGGTCGTGACCGATCACGAGTTGGCGGCCCGGCTCGCCACCGAAGCCGGTGAACTGCTGCTCCAAGTGCGCGAGGAGTTCGCCGCCGCCGAGGCCAAGGAGCGGAAGGCCGCGGGGGACAAGCGGTCCCACGACTTCCTGATGGCCGCGTTCGCCGAGCACCGGCCCGGTGATGCGGTGCTCTCCGAGGAGGGCGCTGATGACTTGGTCCGGCTGAACTCCGAGCGGGTGTGGATCGTCGACCCGCTCGACGGGACCCGCGAGTTCTCCGAGCTCGGGCGTACCGACTGGGCGGTACACGTGGCGCTCTGGGAGGGCGGTGAGCTGGTCGCCGGCGCGGTCGCGCTGCCCGCACAGGGCGTCACGCTGGCCACCCCGACGGTGGACACCCCGGCCGCCGCGCCGGGTCCGCCCCGGGTGGTGGTCTCACGCACCCGTCCGCCGGCGGTGGCGCTGGCGGTGCGCGACGCGCTGGGCGGCGTGCTCGTCGAAATGGGTTCGGCGGGAGCCAAAGTCGCCTCGGTCGTGCAGGGCATCTCCGATGTCTACGTGCACGCCGGCGGACAGTACGAGTGGGACTCGGCGGCTCCGGTCGCGGTTGCGCGTGCCGCCGGGCTGTTCACGTCCCGTATCGACGGTTCGCCGTTGGTCTACAACCAGTCCGATGTCTCGCTGCCCGACCTCATCGTGTGCCGTCCCGAGCTGGCCGAGGCGGTGCTGACGGTCACCCGGCTCGAGTGAGGGTGGGCCTGCGGCGTCGCTCTCCGGGAAGAAATGCGAGTTGAACCGTGGTACTACCGGTAGTACTGGCCCGCCGGTGATACTGCCGGTAGTACCACGTTTGGCAACGCATTGTGCTCCGGGGTTCACCGACCCGTCGAACCGTCGATCAGCTCACGCAGGATGTCGGCATGCCCGGCGTGCCTGCCGGTCTCCTCGATCATGTGGGTCAGCGCCCATCGCGCGCTGGGTGACTTCTTGCCTGCCATCACAGGTTCGCTGAGGTCGGCGCACTGGTCGAGCACCTCATTGGCCTGCGCCACTGTCGCCCGGTAGCGCCTTAACACGTCGGTGACGGTGTCATCGGAAGCCGCAGTGAAGGTCGCCGACCAATCAGAGACGTTGTCGCCGAGGAAGATCCACCGCTCCACGAATATCAGGTGGTTGAGCAGACCCAGCAGGTTGGTTCCCGAGGGCACCAATGCGGTGCGCACCTGCGGTTCGGGAGCGCCGTCGACCTTGCCCGCGATGGAGGTGCGCAGATAGTCGAGGAACCCCCGTAACACCTCGATCTCACTGCCGCCGGTGCGCGGTGGTGGGGTATCGGTCATCGTCCGAGTCTTGCAGAGCCCGAGCAGACAACGCCGCGAAACTAGCCGTTGAGGGAGTACTACCGCGGCGCGCACCTCACTAGGCTGAGGCCATGAGTCGCCCCACCCTGCGCAACCTGGAAGATCTGCCCGCCGCACCGCGGCCGCTGAAGGACTCGGCGCTGGTCCTGGTCGACTGCCAGAACACCTACACCTACGGCGTGATGGAGCTCGACGGTGTGCAGGCCGCGCTCGAGCAGGCCGCGGTACTGCTGGACCGCGCCCGCAGCGCGGGCATCCCGGTGATCCATATCCAGCACAACGGCGGGGTGGGCTCGCCGTACGACATCACCGCCGAGGTCGGCGCGATCGTCGACGCGGTCGCACCTCGCGACGGTGAGCCGGTGGTGGTCAAGCAGTATCCGAACTCGTTCGTCCAGACCGATCTCGACGAGCGGCTCAAGGCGGTGGGCGCCACCGACCTGGTGGTGGCCGGGTTCATGACGCACATGTGCATCAATTCCACCGCGCGCGGCGCATTCAACCTCGGTTACGCCCCGACGGTAGTGGCCGCCGCGACGGCGACCCGGTCGCTGCCGGGCCCCGACGGCACGGACGTACCCGCCGCCGCACTGCAGTCGGCTAGCCTGGCCGCATTGAGCGATCTGTTCGCTGTCGTCGTCCCCGACGCCGCAGCCATACCCGACTGAGAAAACCCGGTGCGAAACCCGCGCGGACCGGCAAAGCTATCCATCGTGAGTGCCGAAACCCCGTCCACCACCGTCACCAGATTGCGGGAGAAGCAGCGCACCGACCGCGCCGGTCTGGACCAACTGCTCGACAGCACACCGCTGGCCACGGTGGCGTTGATCCGCGACGGACACCCGGTGGCGTTTCCCATCGGATTCGCCCGACTCGGCGACGATCTGGTGATCCACGGGTCCACCGGATCGCCGTGGCTGCGCGCGCTGTCTGCCGGCGTACCGGCCGCTGTATCGGTGACGACGCTCGATGGCGTCGTGGTCGCCCGCAGTGGTTTCGAATCCTCGTTCCACTACCGCAGCGCGGCCCTGTACGGCTGCTTCGAGCCGATCGTCGATGCCGACAAACTGCCGGTGTTGGAGGCACTGACCGACGCCTTCATCCCGGGCCGGGTTTCCGAGCTGCGCGTCAGCACGCGCCGGGAGCTGGCCGCGAGTCTGGTTCTGCGGCTGCCGATCACCGCCGACAACTGGTCGCTGAAGATCAGCGACGATTGGCCGGAAGATCCGGACGAGGACATCGCCGCGGGGGCGTGGGCCGGGGTGGTACCGCTGTCGGTGACCTACGGCACTCCGCGGCGTGCGCCCGACTGCGATCCGGGGATCCCCGAGCCCGCTTCGGTCCGGTCGATGGCCGGCGAGCTGCGCAGCTGGGCCAATCCGGTGTGACATGCGGTCAGTCGGGTAGCCGCGCCGCCAACAGTTGCGCAAGGTGCAGGCCGCGTCGGTCGGCCAGGTCCGCGAGCTGGGTGCGGCACGAGTAGCCGTCGGCCAGTACCGCGGTGCCGGGGTCGGCCGCCCGCACGGCGGGGAGCAGTTGCTGCTCGGCGACCGCGACCGACACCTCGTAGTGCCCCTTCTCCACACCGAAATTGCCTGCCAGGCCGCAACATCCGCCAAGCCGGACCACCTCGGCGCCGGCGTTGGACAATAACGCGGCGTCGTCTGCCCACCCCATCACGGAGTGGTGGTGACAATGTGGCTGGGCCACGACCCGGGTGCCATGCATCGACGGCGGCGCCCAGCCGCGCGCGGTCAGTAGCTCGGCGAGCGTGCGCGTCGCCTCGGCAACGATGGTCGCGCCAGGGGAGTCCAGCAGTTCGGCGGCATCGGCGCGCAGCACCGCCGTGCACGAGGGCTCCATGCCGACCACCGGCACACCGCGGGCGGCGAAGGGTTGTAGTGCCGTCACCGTGCGTCCCAGCACGCGGCGCGCGGTATCGAGTTGACCGGTCGAGATCCAGGTCAGCCCGCAGCACTGCCGTCGGCGGGTCAGGCGGGGCGAGTAACCGGCGTCCTGCAGCACCCGCACGGTGGCGATTCCGATCTCCGGGGTGAAGTGGTCGGTGAACGTGTCGACGAACAGCACCACCTCGTCACCGGGAGCGTCGGCGGGCACGTTGGCGGCGAACCAGGACCGAAAACTCCTGCGCGCGAACGCCGGGATATGCCTGCGATGGTCGATGCCGGCGGCGGCCAGGCCCGCCCGGCCGCCCCGGCGGGCAGCGGTGTTGACCAGGCCGGGAGCGACGCGGGCCAGCGCCGCCCAGCGGGGCAACCAGCCCAGCGAGTAGTGCGAGGCCGGGCGTACCCGGCCCTTGTAGCTCTGGTAGAGCACCTCGGATTTGTAGGAGCCCATGTCCACTCCGGTCGGGCAGTCGGAGGCACAGCCCTTGCAGGACAGGCAGAGATCCAGTGCGGCGTGCACCTCGGGTGCGCGCCAGCCACCGCGAACATCGGTGCCGTTGATCATCTCCTGCAAGACCCGGGCCCGGCCACGCGTCGAGTCCTTCTCCTCACGGGTGGCCAGGTAGGACGGGCACATGACACCGCCGGTGCCGGTGTTGTCGGCGCGGCACTTTCCGACTCCGGTGCAGCGATGCACGGCTTGGGTGAAATCACCTCCGTCGTGGCGGTAGGCCAAGGCCAGCTTCTGGCGCACCAGCGGAGCCGCCGGGATGCGCAGGTCGGCATCCAGCGGTGCCGGATCGACGATCACCCCGGGGTTGAGCAGGTTGCCCGGATCGAAGGCCCGCTTCACCGCAGCCTGCAAGGCCAGCGCCTCCGGGGAGTACATCTTGTCCAGCAGTTGCGAACGAGCCCGCCCGTCGCCATGTTCACCAGATAGCGATCCGCCGTAGCCAACCACCAAATCGGCTGCCGCGAGCAGGAATTGACGAAAGACCGCGGTGCCGCCGGGGCGGTCCAGTGGCAGGTCGATGCGCACGTGCATGCAGCCGTCGCCGAAATGACCGTACGGCATCCCGGTGACGTCGAACTCGGCCAGCAGTGCATCGAAGTCCCGCAGATAGGCGCCCAGTCGCTCGGGTGGGACCGCGGCATCCTCCCAGCCCGCATGCGCGGGTCGGTCCCGTACGCTGCGCGCCGACAGGCCGGCACCGTCCTCACGGATGCGCCACAGGGCCGCCGCCTGCACCGGATCGTCGACCACCAGGAATTCGGTTGCCGCGCAGGTCTTTCCCACGCGCGCGGCACGATCTTCGACCTCGGCGTGGGTGGCCCCCACCACCTCGACGAAAACCCACGCCGCCCCGTCGGGCAACGGCGGCACGGCGCGGGGCCCCTTGCGTGCCCTGACGATGTCGACGATGCGCGAGTCGATTCCCTCGCATGCGGTGGGGCGGTGCTCGAGGATGGCCGGTGTCGCGTCCCCGGCGGTCGCGATATCGGGATAGCCCAGCACGACGAGCATGCGGTGGGCGGGCTCGCCGACCAGCCGCACCGTGGCCTCGGTGAGCACTGTCAGGGTGCCCTCGCTGCCGGCAATCAGCCGTGCGATGTCGAAGCCCCGCTCCGGCAGGAGGTTCTCCAGCGCGTAGCCCGAGACCTGACGGCCGAACCGGCCGAACTGCGTGCGGATGGTCGACAGGCCGGCGCGGCTGATCCCGGTCAGTTCGTCGAGCACCGGCGACGTCGACTGGTTCTGGCCGAGGATGAGCTCGTCGCCGGCGGCGGTGAGCATCCGCAGCCCGGCGATGTTGTCCGAGGTGCGGCCGTATCCCAGCGCCCGCGAGCCGCAGGCGTTGTTGCCTATCATGCCGCCGATGGTGCAGCGCGTGTGGCTGGACGGATCGGGGCCGAAGCGCAACCGGTGTGGTGCCGCCGCGCGTTGCAGTGCGCTCTGGACGACCCCGGGTTGCACGACGGCGGTGCGGCTTTCCGGATCGACCGAGATGATCTTGTTGAGGTAACGGCTGAAGTCCAGCACCACGCCGGATCCCACGGCGTTACCGGCAATGGACGTACCTGCGCCGCGCGCGGTCAGCGCGACACCTTGTTCGCGGCACACCGACAGGGCCGCGGCGACCTCGTCGGAGTGGGCGGGGAACACCACCGCCTGTGGTGTGACGCGGTAGAGCGAGGCGTCGGAGGAGTAGAGGGCTCGCGAGGTGCTGTCGACACGGACGTCTGCGATGCCCGCCGCCCGCAGGGCGTCCCGTAGCATGCTACAAACTCTAGCATGCTACGAACAGGACCATCGGGGGACGACATGGTGATGGCCGGGTGCCGGTGACCGGCCCGTCACCGCTGGATCTGGCGCCGCTGCCCGCCTCCGATGGCCGTCGGGCCGAGCAGGTCATGGAGGCCGTCCGGGAGGCGCTCGACGTCGGGGTGATGCAGCCGGGAGTGAAGTACTCGGTGTACCAGTTGGCCGCCACGCTGGGCGTGTCCCGCACCCCCGTGCGGGATGCGCTGCTGCGCCTGGAAGAGATCGGCCTGATCAGTTTCGAAGCGCGACAAGGCTTCCGCATCCGGCTGCCCGATCCGCGCGAGATCGCCGAGATCTTCGCCATCAGGCTGGCGCTGGAACCACCGGCGGCGTCCCGCGCCGCGAACCTATGCGATGACGCGCTGGCCGGCCGGTTAGGCGCCCGGATGGCTGCGATGCAGGTGGCCATCGAAGCCGACGACGCGCGGACCTTCGCCCAGCAGGATCAGCTGCTGCATGACGACATCCTGGCCGCCGCGCGCAACGGGCGTGCCCGCGCCATCGTCCGCTCACTGCGCGAGACGACACGTCTGCTCGGCGCGACGACCGAACGGGCGATGTCCGATATCGACGCCGAGCACCGGCCGATCGTGGAGGCGATCATCGCGAATCGGCCATCGGATGCGCTGTGCGCCATGCGCGCTCACCTGATCTCGACCGGCCTGTTGCTCGTCACGCAGGCGGTGCGCGATCAGCGTTATCCCATCGACGCCGAGCAGATCTGGGTCGGCGCGGTCGGGGAACCGCAGTAAGCGATGGCGCGGATGGCACAATTCGCGGTATGCGGATGTCGGCGAAGGCGGAGTACGCCGTGCGCGCGATGATCCAGCTGGCGACCGTTGATGCCGGTGAGCTGGTCAAGACCGACGACCTGGCGAAGGCCCAGGGGATACCTGCGCAGTTCCTCGTCGACATCCTTTCCGACCTGCGCACCGACCGGCTGGTGCGCAGTCACCGTGGCCGCGACGGCGGCTACGAGTTGGCGCGCCCGGCCGCCGAGATCAGCATCGCCGACGTACTGCGCTGCATCGACGGACCGCTGGCCAGCGTGCGCGATATCGGCCTCGGGGACCTGCCGTACTCGGGGCCCACCGCCAAACTCACCGACGTGTGGCGGGCGCTGCGCGCCAGCATGCGTGCGGTTCTCGAGGAGACCAGCCTCGCCGACGTGGCATCGGGTGCGCTTCCCGATCATGTCTCCGCGCTTGCCGGAAGTTACCTCAACCAGGAGGCCCAGCGCGGCCACGGCTGATCGTCGGCCGGTGGGAGCGCATTGTTGGTCTCGATGGTGACCGCTCCGTTCTCGGTGCCGGCGTTGACCTCGGCCACCGCGGCGGCGGCATCGGTGGTTTCGGGCACCCGCACCCGCCAGGGCCCGTTGGCCGACTGCGCACGCACCAGGTAGGGGCCTGGCGCCGGGAGCGCGATGGTGACGTCACCGTTGCGGGTGCTGGCACCGACACGCGGCGGAACATCGGCGAACCGGACCTCCACCGTGCCGTCGACGGTGGTGGCGTCGAACGACTCGGACGCCGAGATCGGTTGGCGGGCAAGAATGTCACCATTCTCGGTGCGGATCTCCGCGCGCCGCACAGTTCCGCGCAGCCGCACCGTGGCGTCTGCGGCGGTAGCGGTCAGTTCGTCGAGATCGGCGTCGACCATCAGCATTCCGGTGTCCTGGCGCACGGTGACGGCCAACCGCCGTCCCAGCTCCGCAGGCAGGGTCACGGTGACCTCGCCGGGGTCGCCCAAGGCCAGAAAGCTCGTCTGTCCCTCGACGCGCAGCACGGTGCCGCCCGGCTCGTCGGTCACGGTCAGTTCCTGCCGTTCGGCGCGGCCCGTGGTCAACATCCGCACATCGGCTCGTGGTTCGGTGGCGTCGCGGTCGGCGATGATGCGCACCGCCACCGGCGAATCCGCCGTGTCGACGGTCAGCGTCCGCATTCCCGCGGGCAGGCTCTGGTGATCGGTCACCAGGCGGAAGGCGCTCAGGCCGGCCGCCCCGGTGGCCAGCAGTGCCAGGGTGCCGGCGATGATGGTGACACCCGTGATCAGCAGCGCGGCACGTACCGCGGTGCGGCCACCGGGGGACAACTGCGGTGGGGCGGATGTGGGCGGATCGGTCAGGGTGGTGGTCACGATATCCCTCTCGGGTTGTGTTGAGCGGATCAGGATTCCAGGTAGCGCAGCACGGCAAGGACGCGCCGGTTCTCGCTGTCATCGGGGGCCAGTGCCAGCTTGGTGAAGATCGATGCGATGTGCTTTTCGGCAGAGCCCACCGAGATGTACAGGGCCGCAGCGATGGCCGAGTTGGTCTTGCCCTCGGCCATCAGTTGGAGCACCTCTCGTTCGCGTGGGGTCAACGCGTCCAGGGTGGCGCGCTTGCGGGAGCGGACCAGGATCTGGGACACCACCTCCGGGTCGAGCACCGTGCCACCCGACCCGACCACCTCGACCGCGTCGAGGAAGGCGGGCACATCGGCGACCCGGTCCTTGAGCAGATAGCCGAAACCCTTTGTATCCGAGGCGATCAGATCGGCGGCGTAACGTTCTTCGACATAGTGCGAGAGGACGAGCACCGGTGAGTCCGGATTCTGTGAGCGCAGCAGCGCGGCGGCGCGGATTCCCTCGTCGGTGAAGGTGGGGGGCATCCGGACATCCAGGATGGCCAGCTGCGGACGGTGCTCGTTGACGATGCGCAGCAGTTCGGTGGCATCGGGCACCCCGGCGACGATCTCGTGGCCGGCGTCGGCGAGGATTCGTTCGATCCCGGCCCGCAGCAGCGCCGAATCCTCGGCGATCACGATGCGCATGGCAGCACCGCCGTCACGATCGTGGGACCCGTTGCGGGGCTGGACACCTCGAATGTGCCGCGGGCGGCGCGCACCCGTTCGGCCAGGCCGCGCAGCCCGGTGGCGTCCTCGTCCACACCGACCTGGGCGCCACCACGCCCGTCGTCGAACACGGTGACGTACAGCGCATTCGATACCTGGTCGAGGCGGACCGTGACGACCGCCTGGCCAGCCTCGGCGTGTTTGGCCACATTGGTCAGTGCCTCGGCCACCACGAAGTAGGCGCAGGCCTCGATTTCGGCGGGCAGGCGGTGCGGCAGGTTGATATCGAGTGTGGTCGGCACACCGGCGATCTCGGTGCGCTGCACCACCGCGGAGAGCGCGGCATCGAGGCCACGGTCGGACAGGATGGTCGGCGCGATGCCGCGCACCACATTGCGCAGTTCCGCCAGCGCGCTCATCGCCTCGGTATGCGCCTCGGCGATCAGGGTGCGGGCGGCCGGAGGATCGCTGTCGAGCTTCGTCTGCGCCAGCCCGATCGTCATCGCCAGTGATACCAGCCGGGGTTGCACGCTGTCATGCAGATCGCGCTCGATGCGATGCCGTTCGGTCTCGGCCGAGGTGAGTGCCCCCTGCCGGGCTCGCGATAGCGCGCGCACCTCGTGTTTGAGCGCTGCGGTCGGCGACGCGGCCAGCAGCCAGCGGTCGATACGCGCATCGAGGGCAGGCGCCAGTACCAGGATGGCCACCGCCGCTATCGCGGCGAGGATGGCGAGCACCCAGGTCGGCGCGGGGGAGAGGAATCCGAGTCCGGCATCGTCATCGCTGCGCTGGACGGCCGTGGCGGCCGCGGGTCCGAGGAAGGCAAAGCCCAGCAGTGCGGTGGCCATGCCCACCGCGATCAGGTCGTAGGTCATGCGTAGGAAGTGCTGCGCGGTGGCCTTCCAGAAGCGGGCGCTGCTGAAATCGAGCCACAGCTGATGTGCCCAGCCCTGGACTCCGGTGTAACCGGTCAGCGATCGCGGCGGTACCGGGATCTGCATGCCGAACACCGCTTCGCTGCGTATCCGCTCGACCCATTCGACGGCACGCATCAGGTAGACGAAGACGACCGCCGATATCAGGAAGCCGATGATCGAGAAGATCGATGACACCCCGATGATGACGATCGTCACGGGAACCCAGAACCACACGATGGCCAGGAAGGCGTTGGTGAGCATCGAGGCCGTCGGGACGATCCCGATGTGCTCGATGCGGCGGCGGGCCGGTGGTTCGATGACATCGGCGACCGGTTGCTCAGGGCTTATTGCGACCATGGGAACAACCTATGGACTGCCGAGCCGGGAGGACACCGCGTTTCCCCGCCGACCGGGTGGGGGATAACCCCCGGTTTCGCCGTGGCGGATGGCACCGCGTGCCAGAATCGCCGACGTGCGAGTCGGAATGACGATGCCGGTGATGGAACCGGACCTGGATGCGGCCACCCTGCGGACGTGGGCCGAGGTGATCGACGAGGGCCCCTTCTCGTCACTGTGCTGGGGTGAACGCGTTGCGTTCGACAACCCGGATTCGCTGACGCTGCTCGGTGCGGTGGCGGCGTGGACGCAGCGGGTGCGGCTGGTGACGACGGTGATCGTGCCCCAGCTGCACAATCCGGTGGCGCTGGCCAAGGCCCTTGCCACCGGTGATGTGCTCAGCGGCGGGCGGTTGACGGTCGGTCTGGGTGTGGGTGGCCGGCACGAGGACTATCTGGCCGCCGGGGCCGATCCGGCGACCCAGACCATCCGGGGAATGAACGAGCGGGTCGCGGTGATGCAGCGCGTCTGGGCGGGAGAGAAGGTCACCGACTCGGTGCTGCCGGTCGGCCCGGCCCCGGTGCAGGACGGTGGACCGGAGTTGATGGTCGGCACCATCGGGCCGAAGACGTTGCGCAGCGCCGCCGGTTGGGCCGCCGGTCTGGCCGGAACCACCCTGGACCTCGACCTCGACAAGCAGAACGAACTCTTCGACGTCGCCAGGGCGGCGTGGGCCGAGGCCGGTAGGCCCAAACCCCATCTGGCGACGTCGTTCTGGTTCGCCATCGGCGAGCCCGAGGCGGCCCGTGCACAGGTGCGCCGCCATCTACTGCGCTATATGAATTGGATCCCGGCCGAGTTCGTCGATGCGATGGCGCCGACGACCGGTTGGTCGGGTAGTCCTGAGGAGCTGTCGGAAGTCTTGCGTCGTTTCGCGGCCATCGGCACCGACGAGGTGCACCTGATCCCGACCTCCGATGACATCGAACAGGTGCATCGGGTTGCCGAGGTCGTCGCCGCAATGTGAGGCGGTGCGGTCGCGCGGCGCTCGTCCACGACGCGACCGCACCGCGAATCGGTCAGTGCTGCGTCTCGTCCCAGTTGCCCATCGGCGGGTTCTGCATGAACTTGGCGTTCTTACCGACCCCGAACGGCGTGGCCTTCGCCGAGCCCTCGGTCGCCTCGACGGTATCGCCGACCTTGCCGTCTGCGCACACCACGTCGATCTTGCAGTCGATCACCGAACCTTGGGCCGTCACTTCGCCGATCGGGGCGTTGCGTACCGAGTTCTGGCCCTTGAAGGCCGGCGTATCGATGGTGACGTTGGGGCTGGGCGATACCTGGTTGATGCTGGCGCCGGCCACGCCGCCACCGAGGCTGAGCAGCGCGCCCGCACCCAGTACGCCCAGTGCCGAGAGGACGAGGTGTTTGGTCATTGATGCTCCGATCATCGTGTGTCGTGGGACTGATAACGGAAAGTACGGACACCGATGGGCTCACAGCGAGTCGAGACGGCGCTTTTCAAGCATCTGGCAAGAAACCGTCGGTTAAGGATCAGAAAACAGTGTTCTCCCTGTGTGTTCCACGTCGCTTCTGGCGGGGGCAGAACTGAACCACTGCGATTCGACGGACCGTCCGCTATGGTGAAATGTCCTTCACTGCAGGGTATTTGACGTTCTCACCGAACCTGGGGGCCGAAGCTGTGCATTCAGCGCCTCCGTGGCGTGTCCCAGGACACACACCAGTCGGCCAGAGCGAATCATGTCAGGACACTGGGATGAAGCTGAGGCCATCCGGTGGCCACGATGGTCTACCTGGATGTGGGTGATCTCGGGTAGAACAGATCCATGATGCGAGCGCTGGTGCTGGCCATGGTGATGGTGGGCGGTGGCGTGCTCGCGTCACCGCAGGCGCAGGCCGAGGCGGTGCCGGTGATCGTCCCGACCATCGTCTCGACGATGCCGCATGATCCCGGGGCCTATAGCGAGGGTCTGGAGTTCGACGGCCCGGCGCTCTACGAGGCCACCGGTGAGGCAGGCAAGTCCCAGCTGCGCCAGATCGATCCCGTCACCGGGGCGGTGCTGCGTTCGACCGCGTTGCCCGACGATTATTGGAGCGAGGGCATCGCGATCGTCGGCGACACCATCTGGCAGCTGACGTACCGCGACGGCGTCGTCCTCGAATGGGACAAGGCGACCCTGACCGTGCGCCGCGAGATCCCGCTGGCAGGCGAGTCGTGGGGGCTGTGCCACGACGGCGGCCGGTTCGTCGTCAGCGATGGCAGCGACCGGCTCCGCTTCTTCGATCCGTCGTTCACCGAGATCGGCAGCGTCCAGGTCACCCGCGATGGGCAGCCTGTGCGGGGTCTCAACGAACTCGAATGCGTGGATGGTCAGGTGTGGGCGGCCGGCTGGCCGCAGGACACCTTCCTACGCATCGATCCCGGCAGCGGCGCGGTGAACCTGGTTGCCGACGTGTCCAATCTGTGGAACTCCGATCAGCGCGACCGCAACAGGCAGGTGGTCAGTGGTATCGCGCACATCGCGGGCGACGAGTATCTGATCAGCGGCAAGGACTGGCCGCAGAGTTACCGGGTGCTGCTGGGTTAGGGCGCGTCACGAGCGATCTGCGCTCGTCGCGACCAGGCGCGTGCTGGTCTCCCACAGGTCGTCGGCCTTGGCGGTGTCGTAGGACTCGGCCGAGGACCTGATCGCCTTATCGCCCTCGAAGTAGGTCCCGGTCACCCCGTCGTAGCGCGCATCGATGGCCAGCGCGGCCAGCCGTGTTCCAGATGTCGCCACCGAGTTCACGTTCGGCAAGATCCGCAGGAGCGGAGAGATGACGCGCCACACCATTTTCTGCCCTCTGGTGTAGTCGCGGGACAAGCCCGAGGACGGCATCAGGCCGGGGTCGAACGCGGTCACCGTGATGCCGTGTGCGCCGTGGTCGAGTCGGCGGTCGAGTTCATAGGCGTGCAGCACATTGCACAGTTTCGAGGTGGTGTAGCGGCGTCGCCCGTCGACGGGGGCGCCGGGCTGCGGGTGGGTCAACTCCTCGGCAGTGGTGTAGTTGGGGTGCGGCATTCCGGAGAATTTCTCGGGATCGTGGGTGCCACTGGCCACCAGGATGATTCGCCCCGGAGCGACAAGGTGCTCGCGGAGGCCTTCGATCAGGGCGAAGTGACCGAGATGGTTCACCCCGAAGGTGGCCTCCACTCCGTCCTCGGTGGTGTGTAGACCGGAAACCATCTGCAGACCGGCGTTCGCGACGATCGCGTGCAACGGCGGGAGACCGGCCGCCGCGAATGCCGCGGTGAACGCACGCACCGAGCGCAGTGACGCGAGATCGCAGGTCAGTACGGTGCAGCGGTCGGGTGCGCCGAGATCGGCGACGGCCGCCTCGCCGCGGCCGGTGTCGCGGACGGCCAGCACGATATGCCAGGAATCGTCGGTGGCGAGAATGGCGCGCGCGCATTCCAGCCCGAGGCCGGCGCTGGCGCCGGTGATGACGACGGATCGGGTGGTCATTGTTCCTCCAACAGGATCGGTATCAGGGCCCGGACGGCCTGGATCAGCCGTACGTACATGCGGTCGACGTCGGTGACATCGGGCTCGAGGTGGTCGGCGAAGAAGATCCCGTCGGACATCGCGGTGGCGATCGCGGCGAGTTCGGCGACCACCCGGTCGGCGCGCGCGGCGGGGACGTCGGCGGGCAGCATCGGCCGGATGACGGAGGCGAATCCGTCGATCGCGGTGTCGCGTACCCGCCGGATTGCGCCGGCCACCGCGGGATCGTCACTGCGTTCCAGCGACAGCATGTACATCAGCCGGAAGAAGTCGGTATTGGCCACCATGAGTTTGGCCACCGCCGCGCGTTGGGTCTCGACATCGGGGCTCTCGCTGGGGATCTGGGCGAAGTACCGCTGCGCGCCGCGTTCCATGACGGCCGCCAGCACACCCTCCTTCGAGCCGAAATGCCAGTAGATCGAGCTGGCAGGCAGGCCGGTCGCACGGCGGATGTGGGTGATCGAGGTGGCGGCGTAGCCCTGCGTGGACATCAACCGTTCGGTGGCGTCCAGGATCTGCTCGCGGGAGTTCTCGCCCTGGCGTTGCTTCTGACTCGGGGGCACCGGCCGCTCCTATGTCTGGAATGATCCTTACAGAAAAGGTAGCAGAGGTGGGCGCGGTGCGCCGAGTGTGAATTCGCTGCGGAAAATCGGCCGCTGGACCGCAGCGCAGTCACACTCGACGCAGCGCAGGGTGATCACCGAGTCCGCGGTTGCAAAAGACCGCGGTCCCGAAGTGGGATCGCGGTCTTGGGGTGTCGTGGAAGTGTGGTGCCCCCGGCAGGATTCGAACCTGCGGCCTTCTGCTCCGGAGGCAGACGCTCTATCCCCTGAGCTACGGGGGCGCGAGCAACTGGTGCTGCGCCGTTGGGCGTGCATAGCGTAACCCATCTCCAACCGGTAATGGATTCGGGACCTGAGGACCCCGCACCATAGGATGGTCCCTCGTGACACCTGCCGATCTGGCTGCCCTGCTCAAGGCCACCGCCGCCGCGGTCCTGGCCGAGCACAGCCTCGACACCAGCGCGCTGCCCGACACCATCACCGTCGAGCGCCCGCGCAACCCCGAACACGGCGATTACGCCACCAACATCGCACTCCAGCTGGGCAAGAAGGTCGGGGTCAACCCCCGCGAGCTCGCCGGCTGGCTGGCCGCCGCGCTGACCGACGTCGACGGTATCGCCGCCGCCGAGATCGCCGGACCGGGATTCGTCAACCTGCGCATCGAGGCGTCGGCCCAAGGTGTCGTCGTCACCAACGTCCTGGCGGCCGGCGCCGACTACGGCAACTCGACCGACCTGACCGACCAGGTGATCAACCTGGAGTTCGTCTCGGCCAACCCGACCGGGCCGATCCATATCGGCGGCACCCGCTGGGCCGCCGTCGGTGACGCGCTGGGCCGGCTGCTGAGCACGCAGGGCGCCGCGGTCACCCGGGAGTACTACTTCAACGATCACGGTGCACAGATCGACCGGTTCGCCCGCTCGCTGGTCGCCGCCGCGAAGGGCGAGCCCGCTCCCGAGGACGGGTACGCAGGCAGCTACATCAGCGATATCGCCGCCGCGATCGTGGCGCAGGCCCCCGATGTGCTGAGCCAGCCGACCGATACGCAGCAGGAGACCTTCCGCTCCATCGGTGTGGACCTGATGTTCGCCCACATCAAGAAATCCCTGCACGAATTCGGCACCGACTTCGACGTCTACACCCACGAAGACTCGATGCACACCTCCGGCCGCGTGGACCAGGCCATCCAGCGGCTGCGTGACAACGGCGCCATCTACGAGAAGGACGGCGCAACCTGGTTGCGCACCACCGAATTCGGTGACGACAAGGACCGGGTGGTCATCAAGAGCGACGGTAACCCGGCCTATGTCGCCGGTGATCTCGCCTACTACCTGGACAAGCGCGAGCGCGGTTTCACCCTGTGCATCTACATGCTCGGCGCCGATCACCACGGCTACATCGCACGGCTCAAGGCCGCTGCCGCCGCACTCGGTGACGACCCGGCCACCGTCGAGGTGCTCATCGGGCAGATGGTCAATCTGGTCCGCGACGGCCAGCCGGTGCGGATGAGCAAGCGGGCCGGCACCGTCATCACCCTCGACGACCTGGTCGACGCGATCGGTGTCGACGCCGCGCGCTACGTGCTGATCCGGTCCTCGGTCAACAGCCCGATCGATATCGACCTCGGCCTGTGGGCCAGCGCATCCAACGAGAACCCGGTCTACTACGTGCAATACGCGCATGCGCGGCTGTCGGCATTGGCCCGCAGCGCGGCCGAACTGGGCCTGTCCGCCGATACCTCGCATCTGGATCTGCTGACCCACGACCGCGAAGCCACCCTGATGCGCAATATCGGCGAGTTCGGCCGGATCCTGAAAACCGCTGCCACGCTGCGGGAACCGCACCGCGTGTGCCGCTACCTGGAGGACCTGGCCGGTGACTACCACCGGTTCTACGATTCCTGCCGGGTGCTGCCCCAGGGCGATGAGGATCCCAGCGATCTCAACGCTGCGCGGTTGGCGCTGTGCGAGGCCACCCGGCAGACGATCGCCAACGGCCTGGCCATTCTCGGAGTCAGCGCGCCGGAGCGGATGTGAGCGCCCACCCCGGCGCCGGTGCGCCACCCCGACCGCAGACCGCCGACGAGGTGATGCTGCTTGCCCCGAAGGTGTGGCCGAAGAACCTGGTTCGCGGTGACGACGGCGTCGTCTCCGTCGCCGGGGTCGGCGTCGCCGAGTTGGCCGCCGAGTTCGGCACACCGCTGTTCGTGATCGACGAGGACGACTTCCGGTCCCGCTGCCGCGAGATCGCATCGGCTTTCGGCGGCGGCGAGCATGTGCACTACGCATCCAAGGCGTTCCTGTGCGCCGAGATCGCGCGCTGGGTGCACCAGGAGGGCCTGTCGCTGGACGTGGCCACCGGCGGCGAACTCGCGGTGGCTCTGCACGCGAACTTCCCGGCCGAGCGGATCACCGTGCACGGCAACAACAAATCGGTCGACGAGCTGACCGCCGCGGTCGCCGCCGGTGTCGGACACATCGTGGTGGACTCCGAGATCGAGATCGAGCGCCTGGAGGCCGTCGCCGGTGCGGCCGCCGTTGTCCAGGATGTCCTGGTCCGTGTCACGCCCGGTGTCGAGGCCCACACCCACGAATTCATCTCCACCGCCCACGAGGACCAGAAGTTCGGGCTGTCACTGGCCAGTGGCGCCGCGCTGGAAGCGGTCCGGCGGGTGTTCGCCACCGAGAACCTGCGCCTGGTCGGGCTGCACTGCCACGTCGGATCGCAGATCTTCGATGTGTCGGGTTTCGAGATCGCCGCCCGCCGGTTGCTCGGGCTGCTGGCCGATATCGTCGCCGAGTTCGGCGTCGAGAAGACCGCGCAGATGGATATTCTGGATCTCGGTGGGGGACTGGGTATCTCGTATCTGCCGAGTGACAATCCACCGCCGATGCGCGAACTCGCCGATAAGCTCAAGGCCATCGTCGCCAACGAATCGGCCGCCGTCGGGCTGCCGACCCCGACGCTGGTGGTCGAACCGGGTCGCGCGATCGCCGGTCCGGGCACCATCACGCTCTACGAGGTGGGCACCGTCAAGAACGTCGCCGTCTCGGCCGACGAGCACCGCCGCTACGTCAGCGTCGACGGTGGGATGAGTGACAACATCCGGCCCGCCCTCTACGACGCCGAATACGACGCCCGGTTGGTGTCACGCAGCAGCGATGCGCCGGCGGTGCTGGCACGTATCGTCGGAAAGCATTGCGAGAGCGGCGATATCATCGTGCGCGATACCTGGGTTTCCGATGACCTGGTGCCCGGTGACCTGCTGGCGGTGGCCGCCACCGGCGCCTACTGCTACTCGATGTCGAGTCGCTACAACTTGCTGCGGCGCCCGGCCGTGGTCGCAGTCAAAGACGGAAGCGCGCGGCTGATCCTGCGCCGGGAAACCGTCGAGGATCTTCTGAGCCTGGAGGTGGGTCAATGAGTGAGAAGCCAATCGGAGTAGCCGTTCTCGGACTCGGCAATGTCGGCACCGAGGTGGTGCGCATCATCGAGGAGAGCGCGGCAGACCTGGAGGCGCGCATCGGCGCACCGCTGCAGCTGCGCGGCATCGGCGTCCGGCGGGTCGCCAAGGACCGCGGGGTGGCCGAGGAGCTGCTCACCGATGACATCGAAAAGCTGGTCTCCCGCGACGATGTCGACATCGTCGTCGAACTCATGGGACCTGTGGAGCCGGCCCGCAAGGCCATCATGGCCGCCCTGGAGCGTGGCAAGTCGGTGGTCACCGCCAACAAGGCGCTGATGGCGCAGTCCACCGGTGAATTGGCGCAGGCCGCCGAAAAGGCCCGCGTCGACCTCTATTTCGAGGCCGCCGTGGCCGGTGCCATCCCCGTCATCCGGCCGCTGACCCAATCCCTGGCCGGTGACTCGGTGGTGCGAGTGGCCGGAATCGTCAACGGCACCACCAACTACATCCTCTCGGCGATGAACGACACCGGCGCGTCGTATGAGAGTGCGCTCGCCGATGCCAGCGCTCTGGGCTACGCCGAAGCCGATCCCACCGCCGATGTGGAGGGTTACGACGCCGCGGCAAAGGCCGCGATCCTGGCATCGATCGCCTTCCACACCCGGGTGACCGCCGACGATGTCTACCGTGAGGGCATCACCAAGGTCAGCGCCGAGGATTTCGCCTCGGCCAAGGCGCTCGGCTGCAACATCAAGCTGTTGGCGATCTGCGAGCGGCTGGTCAGCGGTAAAGGCAAGCATCGCGTCTCGGCGCGGGTCTACCCGGCGCTCGTCCCGCTGGATCATCCGCTGGCATCGGTCAACGGTGCGTTCAACGCCGTGGTCGTCGAGGCAGAAGCCGCCGGCCGGCTGATGTTCTACGGTCAGGGTGCCGGCGGCGCCCCGACCGCGTCGGCGGTGATGGGCGATGTGGTGATGGCGGCGCGCAACCGTGTTCAGGGCGGCCGCGGACCGCGCGAGTCCAAGTACGCCAAGCTGCCGATCGCCTCCATCGGCGCCATTCCGACGCGCTACTACGTGAACATGAACGTCAAGGATCAGCCCGGTGTCCTGTCGGCGGTGGCGGCCGAGTTCAGCAGGCACGAGGTCAGCATCGCCGAGGTCCGCCAGGAAGGCATGACCGATCCCGGGGGTGAACCGTGCGGCGCGCGCATCGTCGTCGTCACCCACCGGGCCACCGACGCCGCCCTGTCGGACACCGTCAAGGCACTCACCGAGCTCGACGTGGTGCAGGACATCAACAGCGTGCTTCGCATGGAAGGTTCGGATTCGTGAGCAACCCCGTCCACCGCCCCTGGCCCGGCCTGATCGCCGCCTACCGCGATCGGCTGCCGATCGAGGACCACTGGACCCCGATCACCCTGCTGGAGGGTGGAACTCCGCTCATCCATGCCAAGCGGCTGTCCGAGCAGACCGGCTGCACCGTGCATCTGAAGGTCGAGGGGCTCAACCCCACCGGCTCGTTCAAGGATCGCGGTATGACGATGGCGGTCACCGATGCGCTGGCCCGCGGACAGCAGGCCGTGCTGTGCGCCTCGACCGGTAACACCTCGGCCTCGGCCGCGGCCTACGCGGCGGTCGCCGGGATGACCTGTGCCGTGCTCATTCCGCAGGGCAAGATCGCGATGGGCAAGCTGGCTCAGGCGGTCATGCACGGCGCCAAGATCATCCAGGTCGAGGGCAACTTCGACGACTGTCTGGAGCTGGCCCGCAAGCTGACCGCCGACTACCCGACGATCGGGCTGGTCAACTCGGTCAACCCGGTCCGCATCGAGGGGCAGAAGACGGCCGCCTTCGAGATCGTCGACGCGCTGGGGACCGCGCCCGATGTGCACTCGCTGCCGGTCGGCAACGCAGGCAACATCACCGCCTACTGGCGCGGCTACCGCGAATACCATCACGACGGAGTGTCCGATCGGTTGCCGCGCATGCTCGGAACGCAGGCCGCGGGTGCCGCGCCGCTGGTTTCCGGCGAGCCCGTCGCCAACCCCGAGACCATCGCGACCGCAATCCGTATCGGCTCGCCGGCGTCCTGGAACTCTGCGGTCGCCGCACAGCAGGAGTCCGACGGTCGCTTCCTGGCCGCCACCGACGAGGAGATCCTGGCCGCCTATCGCCTGGTGGCCGCCGCCGAGGGTGTGTTCGTCGAGCCGGCGTCGGCGGCCAGCATCGCCGGTCTGCTCAAGTCGATCGAGGACGGCTGGGTCAAGCCCGGCTCGACCGTGGTGTGCACGGTGACCGGCAACGGACTCAAGGATCCCGACACCGCGCTCAAGACCATGCCCGACGTCACCCCGATCCCCGTCGACCCGGCCGCCGTCGTCGCGGCGCTGGGCCTGGGCTGACGGGCGGCGATCCGACGTGTCCCACACCCTGCCCTCCGGACTGCGGGCCGGAGCCGTCGTAGCGGCATCCAGTGCCAATTTGGGACCTGGCTTCGACAGCCTGGGTCTTGCGCTGAGTCTGTATGACGAAATCGAGGTCGAGACAACCGATTTCGGGTTGATTGTCGACGTCGAAGGGGAGGGCGCCGGACTTGTCCCGCTGGATGCCGACCACTTGGTGGTGCGGGCGATCCGGCGTGGTCTCGACGCTGCGGGTTTGCATGCCGGCGGGCTCAAGGTGTTGTGCCGCAATGTCATTCCTCATTCGCGGGGACTCGGATCCTCCGCAGCCGCGGTGGTCGGCGGGCTGGCGATCGCCAACGGGTTTGCCGCGCAGGTTGATTCAGTCGAACTGACCCGTGACCAACTGGTGCAACTGTCTTCGGAATTCGAGGGCCACCCCGACAACGCCGCCGCCGCCGTTCTCGGCGGGGCAGTGGTGTCGTGGACCGTCGACGGGAGCGACCCGGCCCGTTACGACGCGGCGCAATTGCCGCTACACCCGGATATCCGGTTGTTTCCCGCGGTGCCGGAAACCCGATCGTCGACCGCGGCGACCCGCGGCCTGCTGCCCGATGTGGTGAGCCACACCGACGCCCGGTTCAATGTGGCGCGCGCGGCGATGTTGGTTGTGGCCCTGACCCAGCGACCGGACCTGCTCTTGGAGGCGACCGGTGACCGTCTGCACCAGACCCAGCGTGGTCCGGCCATGCCCTCCTCCGCGGAATACCTCGCCGTGCTTCGGCGTTTTGGAGTGGCAGCGGTGCTGTCCGGTGCCGGACCTGCGGTGATCGCCTTGACCGATGGTCGAGATTTGCCCGCGGAAGCACTGGACTACGGCGCCGCCAACGGGTTCACCGTGACCGAGATGTCCGCCGGCGACGGCGTACGGTGGAGTTCAGGGACGTAACGGTCGAGACAACACGCAAACTGTCGCGCTTCTTGCAACCGCGCCTGATGCGGGTTATTCTCGCTTTCGTCCAGCAATCGCAGCGTTTCTACCTGCGCCGACACTAGGACGACACCCAATCTTCTCGTGTTTCACTCGTGGACTCATGGTCTGCCGCACCGCGGCCGACCCTGACGATCGCCGTCGCGCACGTGGTGGTGACGTCGCGAGAAACCACGCGCCTGGCCGCATGGCCGAGCGCAGCTGACCTTCGGGGAACCCCTCGCGCAACACCAAATGCGGGGGATAAGAAAGGAAATCCGTGACTGATACGGACCTCATCACGGCAGCCGACAGCGGCAGTGCGCCCTCGGAAGCCGTGAACTCCTCCAGTGCCGCGCCGAGCGCAGGCGCCGGCCGTAGCCGTTCCGGCTCGCTGACGTCGATGCTGCTCCCTGACTTGCGGGCACTGGCCAGCGAAGTAGGTGTCAAGGGCACCTCGGGCATGCGCAAGAGCGATCTGATCGCCGCCATCAGGGAGCAGCGCGGCGATTCCGCCGGCGCGAAGGCTGCCCCCGCCGAGAAGGCGGAGAAGGCACCCAAGGCCGCTCCGGTGGAGCAGCCGACGCTCGATTCGGCCGCTGAGCAGCCTGCGCAGGCTGCCGCCGACCACAGCGGTGACGCGCCGCAGCAGAGCCCGCAGCGTCGTGAGCGCCGCAGTGCCGGCCGTCAGTCCGGTGCGCCGGACAACCGGCAGGACGGTGACGCCGGCGAGAACAAGGACGCCAAGGGCAACGCAGACAGGGGCGGCGAGGCCGACAGCGCCAAGTCCGGCGGTGCCCAGCAGGGCAACCGTAACGAGAACGCGAACCGCGACAACTCGAACCGGAACGAGAACGCCGACCAGCAGGACGGCAACCAGAGCCGCAACGCCAACAACAGCGGCGGCAACAACCAGAACGCCAACAGTCAGAACTCCAACAATCAGAACAATGCCGACGATGACGAGGGCCGCGGCGGCCGTCGCGGTCGACGGTTCCGGGACCGCAGGCGGCGCGGGGAGCGCTCGGGTGGCGGCGAGGGCGGCGGCCAGGGTGGCGGCGACCGCGATACCGAACTGCGCGAGGACGATGTCGTGCAGCCCGTGGCCGGCATTCTCGATGTGCTCGACAACTACGCGTTCGTCCGGACCTCGGGATATCTGGCCGGACCCAACGACGTCTACGTCTCCATGAACATGGTCCGCAAGAACGGCCTGCGCCGCGGTGATGCCGTCACCGGTGCGGTGCGCGTGGCCCGCGAGGGTGAGAACAGCGGTGGCAACAACCCGCGGCAGAAGTTCAACCCGCTGGTCCGGCTGGACACCGTCAACGGCGGACCGGTCGAGAACGCCAAGAACCGGCCCGATTTCACCAAGTTGACGCCGCTCTATCCCAATCAGCGGCTGCGCCTGGAGACCACTCCAGAGCGGCTGACCACCCGCGTGATCGACCTGATCATGCCGATCGGCAAAGGCCAGCGCGCCCTGATCGTGTCCCCGCCGAAGGCCGGTAAGACCACGATCATGCAGGACATCGCCAATGCGATCACCCAGAACAATCCCGAATGTCACCTGATGGTCGTGCTCGTCGACGAGCGCCCCGAAGAGGTCACCGACATGCAGCGCTCGGTGAAGGGTGAGGTCATCGCCTCCACCTTCGACCGCCCGCCATCAGATCACACCCAGGCCGCCGAGCTGGCCATCGAGCGGGCCAAGCGTCTGGTCGAGCAGGGCAAGGACGTCGTCGTCCTGCTCGACTCGATCACCCGTCTGGGACGTGCGTACAACAACGCCTCGCCGGCCTCGGGACGCATCCTCTCCGGTGGTGTCGATTCGACCGCGCTCTACCCGCCCAAGCGGTTCCTGGGTGCGGCCCGCAACATCGAGCACGGCGGTTCGCTGACGATCATCGCCACCGCGATGGTCGAGACCGGCTCCACCGGTGACACCGTGATCTTCGAAGAGTTCAAGGGCACCGGCAACGCCGAACTCAAGCTGGACCGCAAGATCGCCGAGCGCCGGGTGTTCCCGGCTGTCGACGTCAACCCCTCGGGTACCCGCAAGGATGAGCTGCTGCTCGGCGCCGACGAGTTCGCGATCGTGCACAAGCTGCGCCGCGTCCTGTCCGGTCTGGACAGCCACCAGGCCATCGACCTGCTGATGAGCCAGCTGCGCAAGACCAAGACCAACTACGAGTTCCTGGTCCAGGTGTCCAAGACCACTCCGGGTGGCATGGACAACGACTGATCGACCCCGACGATTTCGGCGCGGAAACGCTCGCTCAGCGAGCGCGACCGCGCCGAAATCGTTTCTCAGACGTTCGGGTCGGCCTTCAGCGCCGGGATCACGTACCGGCGGACGTGCACGAGCAGCTGGGCCGGATCTTTCGGATCCAGGGTGTCCCCGGGCACGGTTGCCATCGAAATGACCACGCGCGCAACCCATTCCGACGCTTCCTCGATGACGACGTCCGGATGGATCTCACCGGCATCGCGGGCGGCGACCAGGTAGCGCGACCAGAACCCGGCCAGGTCCGGCACCAGTCCCTGCACGCCGGCACCCGCGCATGCGGCGAATTCCTCGGGCTCGTCGAGACGCAACTTCATCAGCAACGCGCCCGGGTCGTCGTAGGCGGTCCGTCCGTGCCGGATGCCCGCCACAATCTGCTGATCGAGGCCGTCCACCTGTTCGAGCACGGCGTGCGCCTGCGACCAGTACACCTCGTTGAGTCGCACGATGGCCGCGCCCAGCAGGGTCACCTTGTCGGGGAAATGCCGATACAACCAGCCGCGGGAGACCCCGGCGGTCTCGGCGACCTCGGACACCGTGGTGGCCCGGATGCCCTTGGCGCGCAGACAGACCTCCGCCGCATCGATCAAGCGGTCGCGAACGGTGGCCGTGGCGGTCGGCAAGGGTGGTCTCCTCGGGTTCGGTCCTTCGAGCATGTGTTGTGCTGCATTCTGCCAACAAGCAAGCCGATGTCGCGGGGCAGTCGGCGATGGTAGACAGTTGTCAAAATCTGTTCACTAGGGGAGGTGCCAGCGCATGGCGGAGACACTGCAGCAATTGCTGCGCAGCCGGGCCGACGACGATGGCATCGCCGTCAAGCACGCCGAGACCACCACCAGCTGGCGCTCCCATATCGAGGATGCCGCCCGGCACGCCGCGGCCGTCATCGGCGTCGCCGATCCGAGGCGCCCGCTGCACGTCGCCGTGCTGCTTGGCAACACCCCGCCCATGCTCACCGCGCTGACAGCCGCCGGCCTGGGTGGGTACGTGCTGTGCGGTCTCAACACGACCCGCCGCGGTGCGGCGTTGGCTCGTGATATCGCCAAGGTCGACACCCAGATCCTGTTGACCGACGCCGACCACCGCGGCCTGCTCGACGGTGTCGACCTGCCCGGGGTCACCGTCTACGACGTCACCGACGAACAGTGGGCGAAACGATTGGCCGCCGCCCCTGCGCTGCGCCCGCATCGCGAGGTCGCCCCCGATGACACCTTCATGATGATTTTCACCTCGGGCACCAGCGGTGAGCCCAAGGCCGTCGAGGTGCCGCACTCGACCGTGCTGTTCGCCGGCGGTGCGCTGGTACAGCGGTACGGACTGGGCCCGGAGGACACCTGCTATCTGGCGATGCCGCTGTTCCACTCCAATGCCGTCTACGCGGGTTGGAGCGTGGCCGTCGGCGCCGCGGCCGCGATGGCACCCGCGACGTTCTCGGCCTCGGCATTCCTGCCCGATATCCGTCACTACGGTGCCACCTACATGAACTACGTCGGCAAGCCGCTGGCCTACATCCTGGCGACCGCCGAGCAGCCCGACGACGCCGACAATCCACTGCGCATCGCCTTCGGCAACGAGGCCGCCGACCGCGATATCGAGTCCTTCGGTCGACGTTTCGGCTGCACAGTGTGGGACGGTTTCGGGTCGACCGAGACGGCGATCATCATCACCCGCCCCGAGGAGACCCCGCCGGGTTCGATCGGGCAGGGCTTTCCCGGCGTGGCCATCTACGACCCGGAGACCGCGCAGGAATGCGCGGTCGCGCAGTTCGACGCCAACGGCAAACTCACCAACGCCGATGCCGCCACCGGCGAGCTGGTCAACACGACCGGCAGCGGCCTGTTCCGCGGCTACTACAACGACCGCGCCGCGACCGACGAGCGCCTGCGGGGCGGCATCTACTGGTCGGGGGATCTGGCTTACCGCGACGCCGAGGGCTGGATCTACCTGGCCGGGCGGACCGCCGACTGGATGCGGGTGGACGGGGAGAACCTGACCACCGCACCGATCGAGCGGATCCTGCTGCGGCTTCCGCAGGCCAACCGCGTCGCGGTATACCCGGTGCCCGACGAGTATGTCGGCGATCAGGTGATGGCGGCGGTGGTCCTGCAGGATGGCGCCGAGCTCACCCCGGACGACTTCGCAGCGTTCCTCGCCGCGCAGTCCGACCTGTCCACCAAGGCCCGCCCGCGCTGTGTCTGGATCGCCGAGGACCTGCCGAGCACCGCGACCAACAAGATCCTCAAACGCGAGCTGGTGGCCCTCGGCGCCGAGCCGGCGGGCCGGTTGATCTGGCGTCGGGAGGGCTCTACGTACGTACCCATGGGCCGGGAATAGTCGCCGCTGGTCACGCGTTTTCGCAACTGGCGGTTGACCTGGCATAATGGACCGTCGACCCTCGGTTCCGGTTCACGCTCGAAGACTCCCAGGTCTGGGCTCGGGCGACCCGGCGGCCAACGATTGAAGAGGAAAACCATGAAATCGGGTATCCATCCCAACTATGCCGAGACCACCGTGGTCTGCGGTTGCGGTAACAGCTTCACCACCCGCAGCACCAAGGACAGCGGCCACATCGTGGTCGAGGTCTGCTCGCAGTGCCACCCGTTCTATACCGGCAAGCAGAAGATCCTCGACAGCGGCGGCCGCGTCGCTCGCTTCGAGAAGCGCTACGGCAAGCGCAACACGAAGGCCGCAGCCGAGAACTAGTTGTCCGATCGGCGCCCGTTCCTGTCCACGTGTCAGGCCGGGCGCCGATCTGCGTTTGCAGGGAGGTTTGCCGGTGACTGATACCGCGCCCATGATCGAGGCGTTGCTCGCCGAGCACGCCGACCTCGAGCGCCAACTCGCCGACCCGGCGCTGCACGCTGACGCCGGTGCCGCCCGCAAGGTCGGGCGCCGTTTCGCCCAGGTCTCGCCGATCGTGTCGACCTATCGCAAGCTGGAGGCCGCCCGCGGCGACCTGGAGGCCGCCCGTGAGCTCGCCGGCGAGGACGAGGCGTTCGCCGCCGAGGTGCCCGAGCTGGAGAAGACCGTCGCCGACCTGGATGCCAAGCTGACCGATCTGCTGGCGCCGCGCGATCCGCACGATGCCGACGACGTCGTGCTCGAGGTGAAATCCGGTGAGGGTGGCGAGGAATCGGCGCTGTTCGCCGCCGACCTGGCCCGGATGTACATCCGCTACGCCGAACGCCACGGCTGGACGGTCAGCGTGCTCGACGAGACCTGGTCGGATCTCGGTGGCTACAAGGACGCCACCATCACGATCGCCAGCAAGGGCGACTCCGCCGACGGCGTCTGGTCGCGGATGAAGTTCGAGGGCGGCGTGCACCGCGTCCAGCGGGTGCCCGTCACCGAATCGCAGGGACGGGTGCATACCTCGGCCGCGGGCGTGCTCGTCTACCCCGAGCCCGAGGACGTCGAGGAAGTCCAGATCGACGAATCCGATCTGCGCATCGACGTCTACCGCAGCTCCGGTAAGGGCGGCCAGGGCGTCAACACCACCGACTCGGCCGTGCGCATCACCCACCTGCCGACCGGCATCGTGGTCACCTGCCAGAACGAGCGCAGCCAGTTGCAGAACAAGGCCCGCGCCATGGTGGTGCTCGCCGCGCGACTACAGGCGCTGGCCGAAGAGCAGGCCTCGGCCGACGCGTCGGCGGACCGGGCCAGCCAGATCCGCACCGTCGACCGCAGCGAGCGCATCCGCACCTACAACTTCCCCGAGAACCGCATCGCCGATCACCGCATCAACTTCAAGTCGCACAACCTCGACCAGGTGCTCGACGGGGACATGGATGCGCTGCTCGACGCCCTGGCTGCCGCCGACAAGCAGGCCCGGCTCCAACAGGCGTGACCCGATGAGCGGACTGCGGCGGCAGATCACCGACGCTGCTGCCATCCTGGCGGCCGCCGGAATCGACTCGGCGCGCGCCGATGCCGAACAGCTGGCCGCCCATATCGCCGGGGTGGACCGCGGCCTGCTCTCGTTCGTCGAGCCCGAACCCGATTTCGCAGCCCGGTACCGGGACCTCGTCGACCGGCGGGCGCAGCGTGTCCCGCTGCAACACCTGATCGGCACCGCGGCGTTCGGTCCGGTGACGCTGACGGTGGGCCCCGGGGTGTTCATCCCGCGGCCCGAGACCGAGGCCCTGCTGGAGTGGGCGCACACCGTGCCGGTGCCGACCGGCGGCGTGATCGTCGATCTCTGTACCGGTTCGGCGGCGTTGGCGTTGGCGTTGGCCGTCCACCGCCCCGACGCCCGGGTGATCGCCGTGGAGCGATCACCGGAGGCTCTGCGCTATGCGCGGACGAACACCGCAAGGTCCGGGGTCGAGCTGGTGCACGCCGACGTCACCGAGCCCGGTCTGCTCGCCGAACTCGACGGAGCCGTCGAACTGATCGTCGCCAACCCGCCCTACATCCCCGACGGTGCCGCACTGGAACCCGAAGTGGCCGAACACGATCCGCACCAGGCCCTGTTCGGTGGACCCGACGGGATGGCCGTCATCGGGCCGATCGTCGAGCTGGCGGCGCGGCTGCTGCGTCCCGGCGGGCAGATCGGCGTCGAGCACGACGACACGACATCGGCGGCCACCGCCGACGTTTTCGCCGGACACGGCGCGTTCGACGGCATCACGGCGCGCCGCGACCTGACCGGCCGTCCGCGTTTCGTGACCGCGGTGAGAAGCTGAACGTCATGAGCGCAACCTTCGACTGCTCCGATCCCGATCAGCGTGCCAGCGGTCTGGCCTCGGCGATCAGCGCGGCCAAGGGCGGGCGGCTGGTCGTGATGCCCACCGACACGGTCTACGGGATCGGCGCGGATGCCTTCGACAACGCTGCGGTGGGCGCGCTACTGGCGGCCAAGAACCGCGGCCGCGATATGCCGGTCGGGGTGCTGGTCGGGTCCTGGCACACCATCGACGGGCTGGTCTACGCCGTGCCGCCCGCCGCGCGCGAGCTCATCCAGGCCTTCTGGCCCGGCGCGTTGAGCCTCGTCGTCCGCCACGCGCCGTCGTTGCAGTGGGACCTCGGCGACGCCAACGGCACGGTGATGCTGCGCATGCCGCTGCATCCGGTCGCCATCGACCTGCTGCGCGAGGTCGGACCGATGGCGGTGTCGAGCGCCAACGTCTCGGGTTTCCCGGCCGCGCTCACCGCCGCCGATGCCCACGCACAGCTGGGGGAGCGGGTCGAGGTCTACCTGGATGCCGGGCCGTCGCCGCAGGGCGCCGCGTCGACCATCGTCGACGTGTCCGGGCCGGAGCCCCGGGTGCTGCGCGAGGGCCCGGTCCCGGTCGCCGACATCGCCCGCGTGCTCGGTATCGACGCGGCCGCCCTCGCGCCCGAGGACGCCGATGGTTCTGCTGGCTGACCGACCGCTGGCCGACGGACTGCTCGCGCTGTCGGACCGGGGTGCCGGCGTACCCCTTCGTGAGCTCGCGCTGGTGGGCCTGACCGCGGCGATCATCACCTACTTCGCGACCGGGTGGGCACGGGTGCTGGCGATCAGGACCGGTGCGGTCGCCTATCCGCGCACGCGCGATGTGCACGTTCAGCCGACCCCGCGCATGGGCGGGCTCGCCATGTACATCGGGGTGGTGGCTGCGGTGTTGCTGGCCTCGCAACTGCCGGCGTTGAACCGGGGTTTCGTCTATTCCACCGGCATGCCGGCCGTCGTCGTCGCCGGTGGGCTCATCATGGTCGTCGGTCTGATCGACGACCGGTGGGGCCTCGATGCGCTGACCAAGTTCGCCGGCCAGATCACCGCGGCCAGTGTGCTGGTCACGATGGGCGTGGCCTGGAGCGTGCTCTACATACCGTTCGGCGGCGTCGGCACGATCGTGCTCGACCAGGTCACCTCGATCCTGCTGACGTTGGCGCTGACGGTCTCGATCGTCAACGCGATGAACTTCGTCGACGGCCTGGACGGGTTGGCGGCCGGACTCGGGCTGATCACCGCGCTGGCGATCTGCATCTTCTCGGTGGGGCTGCTGCGCGACCACGGCGGTGACGTGTTGTTCTACCCGCCGGCGATGATCTCGGTGGTGCTCGCCGGTGCCTGTCTGGGCTTCCTGCCGCACAACTTCCATCGCGCGAAGATCTTCATGGGCGACTCGGGCTCGATGCTCATCGGTCTGATGCTGGCCGCTGCGTCGACGACGGCGGCAGGCCCGATATCGCAGAACGCCTACGGCGCCCGGGACGTCTTCGCGCTGCTGTCGCCGTTCCTGCTGGTGGTCGCGGTGATGTTCGTTCCCGCGCTGGACATGTTGCTGGCCATCGTGCGCCGCACCCGGGCGGGTAAGAGCCCGTTCAGCCCCGACAAGATGCATCTGCACCATCGGCTACTGCAGATCGGCCACTCGCATCGCCGCGTGGTGTTGCTGATCTACATGTGGGTCGGCATCGTCGCCCTCGGCGCCGCAAGCACGATCTTCTTCGACCCGCGCTACACCGGCGCGGTGATGCTCGCCGCGATCATCGTCGCCGGCGTCGTCACCGTGATTCCGTTGCTGCGGGGCCGAAACAGTCCGATTGATGAGCCGTGAACGCCGGTGTACGACGAAAAGTAGTAGGCCTGTTTTTGTGCCTCCTACCTTGTGGTACCGTTCGCCTCATAACCCGAAAAACCTCGCGGGTTGCCGGCCCGGCCCATCGGTTGAGCAGACCGATCGGTGCCGATACACGACCGACAAAGGGAGCTTCCCCTTGGGTGAGTTCAGCGAGCCTGCTGCCCTCCGATATTCTCGGCGGGCACGCACAGGGATTTTGCAGTTTTCAGTGTTATTGACAGACCAGACGACCACGCCCCTCGACGCCGCGGGATTGAGGTGAACCAGGTGACGACACCAGCGCATGATGCGCCCTTGGTGTTCCCCTCAGTCGCTTTCCGTCCGGTGCGTCTGCTGGTGGTGTGCGTTGCCCTCACCGCTTTGGCCGTCGGCGCGGCCGGTTTCGTAGGTCACATCTTCTTCGGCGTCTTCTTCGGCATCGGACTCGGACTCGGTTTGCTCAACGCGCTCTTGGTGCGCCGGGCCGTCGAGTCGATCACGATGGAAGACCATCCGCTGAAGAAGAAGATGGCCGTAAACTCCGCCACGCGTCTGTTGGTCATCACGGCGGTCGGGCTGGCAATCGCAATCTTTTTCAAGGGTCACGGCGGTATCGCCGTGCTGTTCGGGCTGGCGATCTTCCAGGCGTTGTTGGTGATGAGCACCAGCATCCCGGTACTGCGGAAGATCCGCGCCAACGGTTTGGACGTCGAAGACGTCCCTGCATCGGATTCGAAGGGCTGAGCGCACGGGCATGACTGAAACCATTCTCGCCGCCGAAGAGGGTGGCGCCGCCATCCACGTCGGGCACCACGTCATGGTGTTCGAACTCTTCGGCATGACCTTCAACGGCGACACGATCATGGCGACCGCCATCACGGCGCTGATCATCATCGGGTTGGCGTTCTATCTGCGCTCCAAGGTCACCTCGACCGGTGTTCCCGGAGGCGTGCAGTTGTTCTGGGAGGCCCTGACCATCCAGATGCGCCAGCAGATCGAGAGTTCGATCGGCATGAAGATCGCGCCGTTCGTCCTACCGCTGGCCGTGACGCTGTTCGCGTTCATCCTGATCTCGAACTGGCTGGCCGTCTTCCCGTGGCAGTACGGCGGATCCGACGGTGCCGCGGGCGAGATCTACAAGCCCCCGGCCTCGGATATCAACTTCGTGCTGGCGCTGGCCCTGTTCGTGTTCATCTGCTACCACGCGGCAGGCGTGTGGCGCCGGGGCATCGTCGGTCACCCGGTGGCCGTCGTGAAGGGCCACGTGGCCTTCCTGGCGCCGATCAACATCGTCGAAGAGATCGCCAAGCCGATCTCGCTGGCCCTCCGTCTTTTCGGCAACATCTTCGCCGGCGGCATCCTGGTGGGCCTGATCGCGATGTTCCCCTGGTACATCCAGTGGGCGCCCAATGCCATCTGGAAGACCTTCGACCTGTTCGTCGGCCTCATCCAGGCCTTCATCTTCAGCCTGCTGACCATTCTGTACTTCAGCCAGGCGATGGAAGTTCACGACGATCACGACTCCAAAGAGCACGCGCACTAACGAGACCCGCACGACCCGAATGAAGCAGTCCTGGTGGCACCGCCGCCAGTTACAAGGAGGAAGAAAGTAATGGAACTCGATCCCAACGCCATCATCACTGCTGGCGCTCTGATCGGTGGCGGTCTGATCATGGGTGGCGGTGCCATCGGCGCCGGTATCGGTGACGGTATCGCCGGTAACGCGCTGATCTCGGGCATCGCCCGGCAGCCCGAGGCGCAGGGCCGGCTGTTCACGCCGTTCTTCATCACCGTCGGTCTGGTCGAGGCCGCCTACTTCATCAACCTGGCCTTCATGGCGCTGTTCGTCTTCGCCACGCCCGGCCTCCAGGGTTAAGAACCTGCCACATGGGTGAAGTCACCACGACCATTCTCGCGGCCGAAGAGGGCGGGGGGACCAGTAACTTCCTGATCCCCAACGGCACCTTCTTCGCAGTGCTGCTCATCTTCCTGATCACGCTGGGCGTGATCTGGAAGTGGGTGGTGCCGCCGATCAGCAAGGTGTTGGCCGAGCGCGAGGCCATGCTGGCCAAGACCGCGGCCGACAGCCGCAAATCCGCCGAACAGGTGGCTGCTGCGCAGGCCGACTACGACGAGGCGATGGCCGGCGCACGCGCCGAGGCATCGGCTCTTCGGGACGAGGCACGCAATGAGGGCCGCCAGGTCGTCGACGCCAAGCGCGCCGAGGCCAGCGGAGAGGTCGCCGAGACGGTACGCCAGGCCAATGAGCAGCTGTCCCAACAGGGCACCGCTGCTCAAGCCGAGTTGTCCTCGTCAGTGGATGGCCTCTCGGCCGCCCTGGCCAGCCGCATCCTCGGCGTCGACGTGAATTCGGGACGGAAATAGGTAGATGTCGATATTCATCGGACAGCTGATCGGCTTTGCCGTCATCGTGTTCATCCTCAGCAAATGGGTGGTTCCCCTGATCAAGGGGCTGATGGTCAAGCAGCAGGAGGCCATCCGCGTCGCCCTTGCCGAAAGTGCCGAGGCGGCAAAGAAGCTCGCTGATGCCGATGCGATGCACGCCAAGGCGCTCGCCGACGCCGCCGCGGAGTCCAGCCACGTCACCGACGAGGCACGCCATGACTCCGAGCGGATCAAAGCGCAGCTGGCCGAGCAGGCCGGCCAGGATGCCGAGCGCATCAAGGCCCAGGGCGGCCAGCAGGTGCAGCTCCTGCGCCAGCAGGTCGTTCGCCAGTTGCGGATGGGCCTCGGTGAGGAAGCCGTGACCAAGGCCGCCGAACTGGTGCGCGCCCATGTCGCCGACCCGGCCGCGCAGGCAGCCACGGTCGACCGCTTCCTCGACGATCTCGACCAGATGGCTCCTTCGGAAGTCACTATCGAGACCGGCGCGACAGTGGGCCTGCGGGCCGCCAGCCGTGAGGCCCTGGCCAACCTGGTGTCCGAATTCGATTCGGTGGCAGGCGGTCTGGATGCCGACGGCCTGACGGCGCTGGCCGATGATCTGACCGCCGTTGCCAAGCTGCTGCTCAGCGAGTCGACGTTGAACAAGCATCTGGCCGAGCCGACGGACAATCCGACGGCCAAGGTCGTGCTCGCCGACAAGCTGCTGGGCGGCAAGATCGGCGACCCCGCCCTCACGCTCGTCCGCACCGCCGTTTCACAGCGCTGGTCCACGGAGGCCAACCTGATCGACGGTATCGAGCACACCGCGCGGCTGGCCCTGCTGCAGCGCGCCGGCGTCGCCGGTGAGGTGGACGAGGTCGAGGATCACCTGTTCCGCTTCGGCCGCGTCCTGGATGCCGAGCCGCGGCTGAGCGCACTGCTCAGCGATTACACGACTCCCGCCGAAGGCCGAGTCGCGCTGCTGGACAAGGTCGTCGGTGACGCGAGCAACTCCACTGCGGCTGCACTGCTGGCCCAGACGGTGACGCTGCTGCGTGGCGAGCGTGCCGACGAGGCCGTCATCGATCTCGCCGAGCTGGCGGTCGCCCGCCGCGGTGAGATCGTCGCGCATGTCAGTGCCGCCGCGGACCTGACCGATGCCCAGCAAGAGCGGCTCACCGCCGTGCTGACCCGCATCTACGGGCACCCGGTGTCCGTGCAACTGCATGTCGATCCGGAACTGCTCGGTGGTCTGTCGATCACCGTCGGTGACGAGGTGATCGACGGTTCCATCGCGTCCCGCTTGGCTGCAGCGCAGACCCAGCTGCCGGACTGATCCAGAAGACTTATCACCCAGATCAAAGGTAGGAAGACGAAAAACCATGGCAGAGTTGACAATCTCCGCTTCTGATATCGAAGGTGCCATCGAGGACTACGTATCCTCGTTTTCCGCCGACACCGAGCGGGAAGAGGTCGGCACCGTTGTCGATGCCGGTGACGGCATCGCCCACGTCGAGGGCCTGCCCTCGGTCATGACCCAGGAGCTGCTCGAGTTCGAGGGCGGCGTGCTGGGCGTGGCGCTCAACCTCGACGAGCACAGCGTCGGCGCCGTGATCCTGGGCGAGTTCAACAAGATCGAAGAGGGCCAGCAGGTCAAGCGCACCGGCGAGGTTCTCTCGGTTCCGGTCGGTGACGCCTTCCTGGGTCGTGTGGTCAACCCGCTCGGGCAGCCGATCGACGGCCAGGGCGATATCGCCTCGGACACCCGCCGCGAACTGGAACTGCAGGCCCCCTCGGTCGTGCAGCGCCAGGGCGTCGGCGAGCCGCTGCAGACCGGTATCAAGGCCATCGACGCGATGACCCCGATCGGCCGTGGCCAGCGTCAGCTGATCATCGGCGACCGCAAGACCGGCAAGACCGCGGTCTGCGTCGACACCATCCTGAACCAGCGTCAGGCATGGGAGACCGGTGACCCGCAGCAGCAGGTGCGCTGCGTGTACGTCGCGATCGGCCAGAAGGGCACCACGATCGCTTCCGTGAAGCGCGCTCTCGAAGAGGGTGGCGCCATGGAGTACACCACCATCGTCGCCGCTCCGGCATCCGATCCCGCCGGCTTCAAGTGGCTGGCCCCCTACACCGGTTCGGCCATCGGCCAGCACTGGATGTACGACGGCAAGCACGTCCTGATCGTCTTCGACGACCTGACCAAGCAGGCCGACGCCTACCGCGCCATCTCGCTGCTGCTGCGTCGCCCGCCGGGCCGCGAGGCGTTCCCCGGTGACGTCTTCTACCTGCACTCCCGGCTGCTGGAGCGTTGCGCGAAGCTGTCCGACGAGCTCGGTGGTGGTTCGATGACGGGTCTGCCGATCATCGAGACCAAGGCCAACGACATCTCGGCGTTCATCCCGACCAACGTCATCTCCATCACCGACGGTCAGTGCTTCCTGGAGTCCGACCTGTTCAACCAGGGTGTCCGCCCCGCCGTCAACGTCGGTGTGTCGGTGTCCCGCGTCGGTGGCGCCGCGCAGATCAAGGCGATGAAAGAGGTGGCCGGTTCGCTGCGTCTGGACCTGTCGCAGTACCGCGAGCTGGAGGCCTTCGCGGCCTTCGCCTCCGATCTGGATGCGGCCTCCAAGGCGCAGCTGGACCGCGGCGTGCGGCTGGTCGAGCTGCTCAAGCAGCCCCAGTACAGCCCGCTCGCCGTCGAAGACCAGGTCGTTGCCATCTTCCTTGGCACTCAGGGACACCTGGATTCGGTTCCCGCCGAAGATGTTTCGCGCTTCGTCGACGAGCTGCTGGAGCATGTGAAGGCCAGCCACTCCGACATCCTCGACTGCATCCGGGAGAGCAAGAAGCTCTCGGAGGAGGCCGAGGAGAAGCTGGTCAATGTCATCAACGACTTCAAGAAGGGCTTCTCGGCGAGCGACGGTAGCTCCGTCGTCGTCAACGAGGCCGACTCCGAGGCTCTGGATCCCGAGGATCTGGAGAAGGAATCGGTCAAGGTCCGTAAGCCTGCTCCCAAGAAGGCCTAGGTAACCAATGGCAGCCACACTGCGCGAGCTACGCGGACGTATCCGCTCCGCCGGGTCGATCAAGAAGATCACCAAGGCCCAGGAGCTGATCGCCACGTCGCGGATCGCCAAGGCGCAGGCGCGGGTCGATGCGGCCCGGCCGTACAGCACCGAGATCACCAACATGCTCACCGAGCTGGCCAGTGCCAGCGCGCTGGATCACCCCTTGCTGGTCCCGCGGGACAATCCGAAGCGGGCCGCCGTTCTGGTGGTCTCTTCGGACCGCGGGCTCTGCGGTGGGTACAACGCCAACGTGCTGCGCCGTGCCGAGGAGCTGTTCTCGTTGCTGCGCGACGAGGGTAAGGATCCGGTGCTCTACGTCGTGGGACGAAAGGCATTGGGTTACTACAACTTCCGCCAGCGTTCGGTTTCCGAGTCGTGGACCGGCTTCTCCGAGCGTCCGACCTATGAGCACGCCAAGGAGATCGCCGACACCTTGGTGGCGGCGTTCATGTCCGGTGCCGACGATGACGGTGACGACGGCGGTGCCGACGGCATCGTCGGCGTCGACGAGATCCACATCGTGTCGACCGAGTTCCGCTCGATGCTGTCGCAGACCGCGGTGGCACTGCGGGTCGCCCCGATGGTCGTCGAGTACGTGGGTGACGAGGAGCCCGAGGACGGCCCGCGCACGCTGTTCTCGTTCGAGCCGAACGCCGAGACGCTGTTCGACGCCCTGTTGCCGCGCTACATCGCCACCCGCGTGTACGCCGCATTGCTGGAGGCGGCTGCCTCGGAGTCGGCCTCGCGCCGGCGTGCCATGAAGTCGGCCACCGACAACGCAGACGATCTGATCAAGGCACTCACGCTGGCGGCCAACCGCGAGCGTCAGGCGCAGATCACCCAGGAAATCAGCGAGATCGTCGGTGGCGCCAACGCGCTGGCCGACGCCAAATAGGCCGACGTAAGAGCGAAAGCGAAGAAGAGATATGACTGCCGTAGAGACCAAGACCACGACGGGTCGCGTTGTCCGCATCACGGGCCCCGTGGTCGACGTCGAGTTCCCGCGTGGCGCCGTGCCCGAACTGCTCAACGCCCTGCACGCCGACATCACCTTCGGCGCGCTGGCCAAGACCCTGACCCTCGAGGTCGCCCAGCACCTCGGCGACAACCTGGTGCGCTGCATCTCGATGCAGCCCACCGACGGCCTGGTCCGCGGCCAGGATGTGACCGACACCGGTGCCTCGATCTCGGTGCCCGTCGGCGACGGCGTCAAGGGCCACGTGTTCAACGCCCTCGGTGACTGCCTCGACGAGCCCGGCTACGGCAAGGACTTCGAGCACTGGTCCATCCACCGCAAGCCGCCGGCCTTCGCCGACCTGGAGCCCCGCACCGAGATGCTGGAGACGGGTCTGAAGGTCGTCGACCTGCTGACCCCGTATGTGCGTGGTGGAAAGATCGCCCTGTTCGGTGGCGCCGGCGTCGGCAAGACCGTTCTGATCCAGGAGATGATCAACCGCATCGCCCGCAACTTCGGCGGCACCTCGGTGTTCGCCGGCGTGGGGGAGCGCACCCGTGAGGGTAACGACCTGTGGGTCGAGCTCGCGGACGCCAACGTGCTCAAGGACACCGCCTTGGTGTTCGGCCAGATGGACGAGCCGCCGGGCACTCGTATGCGCGTGGCCCTGTCGGCACTGACCATGGCGGAGTTCTTCCGCGATGAGCAGGGCCAGGACGTGCTTCTGTTCATCGACAACATCTTCCGGTTCACCCAGGCCGGTTCCGAGGTATCGACCCTGCTCGGTCGGATGCCTTCGGCCGTGGGTTACCAGCCGACGCTGGCCGACGAGATGGGTGAGCTGCAGGAGCGCATCACCTCGACCCGCGGTCGCTCGATCACCTCGATGCAGGCCGTGTACGTGCCCGCCGACGACTACACCGACCCGGCGCCGGCCACCACGTTCGCCCACCTCGACGCCACCACCGAGCTCTCGCGTGCGGTGTTCTCCAAGGGCATCTTCCCCGCGGTGGATCCGCTGGCATCGTCCTCGACGATCCTGCACCCCAGCGTGGTCGGCGACGAGCACTACCGCGTCGCCCAGGAAGTCATCCGGATCCTGCAGCGCTACAAGGATCTCCAGGACATCATCGCCATCCTTGGTATCGACGAGCTGTCCGAAGAGGACAAGGTGCTGGTGTACCGCGCCCGTAAGATCGAGCGCTTCCTGAGCCAGAACATGATGGCGGCCGAGCAGTTCACCGGCCAGCCGGGTTCGACCGTTCCGCTCAAGGAGACCATCGAGGCCTTCGACAAGCTGGCCAAGGGCGAGTTCGATCACCTGCCCGAGCAGGCGTTCTTCCTCATCGGCGGTCTCGACGACCTGGCGAAGAAGGCAGAATCGCTCGGCGCCAAGCTGTGACTCGGTTTCTAGCGCGAAAGGTGGTGTGGCATGGCTGAACTGGACGTCGAGATCGTCGCCGTCGAGCGCAAGCTGTGGTCCGGCAAGGCGACGTTCGTCTTCACCCGCACCACCGCGGGTGAGATCGGCATCCTTCCGCGGCATATCCCGTTGGTGGCTCAGTTGGTCGATGACGCGATGGTGCGTGTCGAGCGTGAGGGCGAGGATGACCTACGCATCGCGGTCGACGGCGGATTCCTGTCGGTGACCGAGGGCGGGGTCAGCCTGCTGGTGGAGAACGCACAGTTCGAGTCGGAGATCGATGCCGACGCCGCCAAGCGGGATTCCGAGTCCGACGACGAAGCCACCGCGGCGTGGGGCCGTGCCCGGCTACGCGCTGTCGGCCAGATCGACTAGTAGGCAACGCCGATGAGCGCGTCCATGGTGTTCATGGTCGCGCTCGTCGGCGTTTTGCTGCTTGCCGTCGCCGCACTGGGCTATCGGCTGTGGAAGCTGCGGCAGGTCGGCGGCACCGCCGCGATCCTTCGAGACTTTCCCGCCTACGGTGGCCACGGTTGGCGCCACGGAGTGCTGCGCTACCGGGAGTCGGAGGCGGAGTTCTATCGACTCTCGAGTGCTCGCTGGTGGCCGGACCGGCGGTTGAGCCGGCTGGGCCTGGAAGTGGTGTCGCGCCGATCCCCACGTGGTGACGAGTTCGACATCATGAGCGACGAGATCGCGGTGCTGGAGTTGCGCGACAGTGATCGAGGGTTCGAGATCGCGCTGGATCGCGGCGCGTTGACCGCATTCACCTCGTGGCTGGAGTCACGACCGTCGCCACGGGCCCGGCGCCGCAACTAGGCGCGCTGACCGCCCGGCTGCCATTTGACATCGCCGGCCGGATTGGCCACCCGCGACAGGATGAACAGCAGATCGGAGAGCCGGTTGAGATACTTCGCCGGCAACACGTTGACCGAATCGCCATGCTCGTCGACCGCACGCCAGGCCGCACGCTCGGCCCGACGCGTCACCGTTCTTGCCACGTGCAGCAGCGCGGACAGCGGAGTTCCACCGGGCAGGATGAACGAGTCCAAATTCGGTAGGCCCTCGTTGAACTCATCGCACCACCCCTCCAGCCGGTCGATGTAGTCCTGTCGAACCCGCAACGGCGGGTACTCCGGATTCTCTACGACCGGAGTCGACAGATCCGCGCCGGCATCGAACAGATCGTTCTGGATCTGCAGCAGGACGTCCCGGAGGTGGTCGTCGGGTTGGCCGAGTGACAGCGCGACACCGATCGCCGCGTTGGCCTCGTCACAATCGGCGTAGGCCTCCAGCCGGGCGTCGTTCTTCGAGACCCGGCTGAAATCACTCAAGCCGGTGGTGCCGTCGTCTCCGGTCCGGGTGTAGATGCGGGTCAGGTGCACAGCCATGGCTAAACGGTACCGGCCGGTCTCGGCTGCAGCGTTCTGAAACTGGGTCATCGTCTGCTTACACTGACCGCGTGAGCGATCGTTTCGTGGTGACGGGCGGAAGCCGGTTATCTGGCGAGGTCGCCGTCGGGGGAGCAAAGAACAGTGTCCTGAAACTGATGGCGGCCGCGCTGTTGGCCGAGGGCACCAGCACGATCACCAACTGTCCGGACATCCTGGATGTGCCGTTGATGGCGGAGGTGCTCAGGGGACTGGGTGCCACCGTCGAACTGGACGGTTCGACCGTGCGGATCACCTCGCCAGACGAGGTCAAATACGACGCGGATTTCGCTGCGGTGCGGCAGTTCCGTGCGTCGGTCTGTGTACTGGGTCCGCTGGTGGGGCGTGGCCGACGGGCCAAGGTTGCGCTGCCAGGTGGTGACGCCATCGGATCGCGGCCCCTGGATATGCACCAGGCCGGCCTGCGCCAACTCGGTGCGCGGTGCAATATCGAGCACGGCTGCGTCGTTGCCGAAGCCGACCATCTGCGCGGCGCCGAGATCCAGCTCGAGTTCCCGTCGGTGGGGGCGACCGAGAACATCCTCATGGCGGCGGTGCTCGCCGAGGGCGTGACCACCATCCACAACGCGGCGCGCGAGCCAGATATCGCCGATATCTGCATGATGCTCAACCAGATGGGTGCACAGGTCTCCGGTGCGGGGTCGTCGACCTTGACGATCACCGGGGTGGACCGGCTGTATCCGACGGAGCATCGGGTGATCGGAGATCGCATCGTCGCGGCCACCTGGGGGATCGCCGCCGCGATGACCCGGGGGGGACATCTCGGTGACCGGGGTAGATCCCGCGCATCTGCAGCTCGTGTTGCACAAGCTGCACGATGCGGGCGCGACGGTCACCCAGAACGACAACGGCTTCCGGGTCGTGCAGTACGAACGGCCCAAGGCGGTGAACGTCGCGACCTTGCCGTTCCCCGGATTCCCGACCGATCTGCAGCCGATGGCGATCGGGCTGGCCTGTATCGCCGATGGCACCTCGATGATCACCGAGAACGTGTTCGAGGCGCGGTTCCGTTTCGTGGAGGAGATGATCCGGCTCGGAGCCGATGCGCGGACCGACGGCCACCATGCGGTGGTGCGCGGGATCCCGCAGTTGTCCAGCGCCCCGGTGTGGGCATCGGATATCCGGGCCGGGGCCGGTTTGGTGCTCGCCGGCCTGGTGGCCGACGGCGAGACCGAGGTGCACGACGTCTATCACATCGATCGCGGCTATCCGATGTTCGTCGAAAACCTGGTCAGCTTGGGCGCCGGGATCGAGCGGGTACACTCGTAAGAGACCGGTCGAGCGCGACATTATGGCTCTGACCAGCGGATTTGACTTCCAAAGGTACAAAGTTCTAATCTTTTGAAGTCGCCGCGGAGACGCGAGACAGAGAAGCTTGACTCGCCAGACAAGATAGTTTAAGCTGGCAGGGTTGCCCCGAAACGGATGGCTTCACGAAAATCTGGTCTGTTGTTTGAGAACTCAATAGTGTGTTTGGTGGTTTTTGTTTGTTGTTTTTTGGCCATCTTGGTGGGGGACTCCCCGTCTTCCTGCCACGTGGGATGGTTTGTTTTTTGATGCCAGTTTTTGGTGTCTTTTGTTTGTGATCGGATTTTTCTGATTCGAATTCTGCCTCGTTTGGTCGAGGGGTTTTTGTTTGGAGAGTTTGATCCTGGCTCAGGACGAACGCTGGCGGCGTGCTTAACACATGCAAGTCGAACGGAAAGGCCCTTCGGGGTACTCGAGTGGCGAACGGGTGAGTAACACGTGGGTGATCTGCCCTGCACTTTGGGATAAGCCTGGGAAACTGGGTCTAATACCGAATATGATCATCGGCTTCATGGTCGGTGGTGGAAAGCTTTTGCGGTGTGGGATGGGCCCGCGGCCTATCAGCTTGTTGGTGGGGTAATGGCCTACCAAGGCGACGACGGGTAGCCGGCCTGAGAGGGTGACCGGCCACACTGGGACTGAGATACGGCCCAGACTCCTACGGGAGGCAGCAGTGGGGAATATTGCACAATGGGCGCAAGCCTGATGCAGCGACGCCGCGTGAGGGATGACGGCCTTCGGGTTGTAAACCTCTTTCAGCACAGACGAAGCGCAAGTGACGGTATGTGCAGAAGAAGGACCGGCCAACTACGTGCCAGCAGCCGCGGTAATACGTAGGGTCCGAGCGTTGTCCGGAATTACTGGGCGTAAAGAGCTCGTAGGTGGTTTGTCGCGTTGTTCGTGAAAACTCACAGCTTAACTGTGGGCGTGCGGGCGATACGGGCAGACTAGAGTACTGCAGGGGAGACTGGAATTCCTGGTGTAGCGGTGGAATGCGCAGATATCAGGAGGAACACCGGTGGCGAAGGCGGGTCTCTGGGCAGTAACTGACGCTGAGGAGCGAAAGCGTGGGGAGCGAACAGGATTAGATACCCTGGTAGTCCACGCCGTAAACGGTGGGTACTAGGTGTGGGTTTCCTTCCTTGGGATCCGTGCCGTAGCTAACGCATTAAGTACCCCGCCTGGGGAGTACGGCCGCAAGGCTAAAACTCAAAGGAATTGACGGGGGCCCGCACAAGCGGCGGAGCATGTGGATTAATTCGATGCAACGCGAAGAACCTTACCTGGGTTTGACATGCACAGGACGCTGGTAGAGATATCAGTTCCCTTGTGGCCTGTGTGCAGGTGGTGCATGGCTGTCGTCAGCTCGTGTCGTGAGATGTTGGGTTAAGTCCCGCAACGAGCGCAACCCTTGTCCTATGTTGCCAGCGGGTTATGCCGGGGACTCGTAGGAGACTGCCGGGGTCAACTCGGAGGAAGGTGGGGATGACGTCAAGTCATCATGCCCCTTATGTCCAGGGCTTCACACATGCTACAATGGCCGGTACAAAGGGCTGCGATGCCGTGAGGTGGAGCGAATCCTTTCAAAGCCGGTCTCAGTTCGGATCGGGGTCTGCAACTCGACCCCGTGAAGTCGGAGTCGCTAGTAATCGCAGATCAGCAACGCTGCGGTGAATACGTTCCCGGGCCTTGTACACACCGCCCGTCACGTCATGAAAGTCGGTAACACCCGAAGCCGGTGGCCTAACCCTTGTGGAGGGAGCCGTCGAAGGTGGGATCGGCGATTGGGACGAAGTCGTAACAAGGTAGCCGTACCGGAAGGTGCGGCTGGATCACCTCCTTTCTAAGGAGCACCACGAGAACCTGGCCCGCCCACATCGTGTGGGAGTTCGGTGACCTTGGTCGATTCGTTGGATGGCCTTCGCCTGTAGTGGGTGGGGGTCTGGTGCAACAACAAACAAACTTTATGACCGCCAGGCACACTATTGGGCTTTGAGACAACAGGCCCAGCGGGACCTTCGCTCTACGGAGAAGGGGGTTGCCGGCCGTGCGTGCCCCGTTGGGGGTCAGGCGGTTGCTGTTGTCGCCCTGCTTTGGTGGTGGGGTGTGGTGTTTGATTTGTGGATAGTGGTTGCGAGCATCTAGCACGCAAGGAGACCCTGACTGGGGGCGCTGGCTTTTGGCTGGTGTTGTTGGTTGGGGTGTTGTTGTGTGTGTTTGATGTGCAATTTCTTTTTTTCTTTTTCTGGTTTTTTGTGTTGTAAGTGTTTAAGGGCGCATGGTGGATGCCTTGGCATTAGGAGCCGATGAAGGACGTGGGAGGCTGCGATATGCCTCGGGGAGCTGCCAACCGAGCGTGGATCCGAGGATGTCCGAATGGGGAAACCCAGCACGAGTGATGTCGTGTTACCTGCATCTGAATATATAGGGTGCAGGGGGGAACGCGGGGAAGTGAAACATCTCAGTACCCGTAGGAAGAGAAAACAATTGTGATTCCGTGAGTAGTGGCGAGCGAAAGCGGAGGATGGCTAAACCGTATGCATGTGATACCCGGCGGGGGTTGTGTGTGCGGGGTTGTGGGGCGTTTCTTCTCAGCACCGCCGTGCTGGGCGACAGTGAGAAAAGTGTGTGTTAGTCGAAGGGCCTGGGATGGTCTGTCGTAGAGGGTGAGAGTCCCGTAGGCGAAAACATGCACTCTGTTGTGAGACTGTTCCCCGAGTAGCAGCGGGCCCGTGAAATCTGCTGTGAATCTGCCGGGACCACCCGGTAAGCCTGAATACTTCCTAATGACCGATAGCGGATTAGTACCGTGAGGGAATGGTGAAAAGTACCCCGGGAGGGGAGTGAAATAGTACCTGAAACCGTGTGCCTACAATCCGTCAGAGCCCTCGCTTGCGTGGGGTGATGGCGTGCCTTTTGAAGAATGAGCCTGCGAGTCAGGGACATGTCGCGAGGTTAACCCGTGTGGGGTAGCCGCAGCGAAAGCGAGTCTGAATAGGGCGTATCCGCACAAGAGTGTGTGGTGTAGTGGTGTGTTCTGGACCCGAAGCGGAGTGATCTACCCATGGCCAGGGTGAAGCAGCAGTAAGATGTTGTGGAGGCCCGAACCCACTTAGGTTGAAGACTGAGGGGATGAGTTGTGGGTAGGGGTGAAAGGCCAATCAAACTCCGTGATAGCTGGTTCTCCCCGAAATGCATTTAGGTGCAGCGTTGCGTGTTTCTTACTGGAGGTAGAGCTACTGGATGGCCGATGGGCCTCACAAGGTTACTGACGTCAGCCAAACTCCGAATGCCGGTAAGTGAAAGCGTGGCAGTGAGACGGCGGGGGATAAGCTCCGTGCGTCGAGAGGGAAACAGCCCAGATCGCCGGCTAAGGCCCCTAAGCGTGTGCTAAGTGGAAAAGGATGTGCAGTCGCGAAGACAACCAGGAGGTTGGCTTAGAAGCAGCCACCCTTGAAAGAGTGCGTAATAGCTCACTGGTCAAGTGATTGTGCGCCGATAATGTAGCGGGGCTCAAGCACACCGCCGAAGCCGCGGCAATCAGATGTATGTCTGGTTGGGTAGGGGAGCGTCCTGCACCCAGTGAAGCAGCCTGGTAATGGAGCTGTGGAGGGTGTGGGAGTGAGAATGCAGGCATGAGTAGCGATAAGGCAAGTGAGAACCTTGCCCGCCGAAAGACCAAGGGTTCCTGGGGCAGGCCAGTCCGCCCAGGGTGAGTCGGGACCTAAGGCGAGGCCGACAGGCGTAGTCGATGGACAACGGGTTGATATTCCCGTACCCGTGTGTGCGCGCCCATGATGAATCAGAGGTACTAACCACCCAAATGGTGGCCTATCCAATCCTTCGGGAGCGGAAAGTCGCCGGCTGCGTGGGACCTTCTCTGGTAGTAGTCAAGCGATGGGGTGACGCAGGAAGGTAGCCGTACCAGTCAGTGGTAATACTGGGGCAAGCCTGTAGGACGAGACATAGGCAAATCCGTGTCTCATATGTCTGAGAGGTGATGCATAGCCGAGTGAGGCGAATTCGGTGATCCTATGCTGCCGAGAAAAGCCTCTAGCGAGCTCACACACGGCCCGTACCCCAAACCAACACAGGTGGTCAGGTAGAGAATACTAAGGCGTACGAGTTAACTATGGTTAAGGAACTCGGCAAAATGCCCCCGTAACTTCGGGAGAAGGGGGACCTCCATACCGTCAACACCTTTGCGGTGGGTAGCGGGAGGGGGTGGCACAAACCAGTGAGAAGCGACTGTTTACTAAAAACACAGGTCCGTGCGAAGTCGCAAGACGATGTATACGGACTGACGCCTGCCCGGTGCTGGAAGGTTAAGAGGACCCGTTAATCCTTCGGGGTGAAGCGGAGAATTTAAGCCCCAGTAAACGGCGGTGGTAACTATAACCATCCTAAGGTAGCGAAATTCCTTGTCGGGTAAGTTCCGACCTGCACGAATGGCGTAACGACTTCTCAACTGTCTCAACCATAGACTCGGCGAAATTGCACTACGAGTAAAGATGCTCGTTACGCGCGGCAGGACGAAAAGACCCCGGGACCTTCACTACAACTTGGTATTGGTGCTCGATACGGTTTGTGTAGGATAGGTGGGAGACTGTGAAGCATGCACGCCAGTGTGTGGGGAGTCGTTGTTGAAATACCACTCTGATCGTATTGGGCCTCTAACTTCGAACCGTATATCCGGTTCAGGGACAGTGCCTGGTGGGTAGTTTAACTGGGGCGGTTGCCTCCTAAAATGTAACGGAGGCGCCCAAAGGTTCCCTCAACCTGGACGGCAATCAGGTGTTGAGTGTAAGTGCACAAGGGAGCTTGACTGCGAGACGTACATGTCGAGCAGGGACGAAAGTCGGGACTAGTGATCCGGCACCTCTGAGTGGAAGGGGTGTCGCTCAACGGATAAAAGGTACCCCGGGGATAACAGGCTGATCTTCCCCAAGAGTCCATATCGACGGGATGGTTTGGCACCTCGATGTCGGCTCGTCGCATCCTGGGGCTGGAGCAGGTCCCAAGGGTTGGGCTGTTCGCCCATTAAAGCGGCACGCGAGCTGGGTTTAGAACGTCGTGAGACAGTTCGGTCTCTATCCGCCGCGCGCGTCAGAAGCTTGAGGAAACCTGTCCCTAGTACGAGAGGACCGGGACGGACGAACCTCTGGTCTACCAGTTGTCCCACCAGGGGCACTGCTGGATAGCTACGTTCGGACAGGATAACCGCTGAAAGCATCTAAGCGGGAAACCTCTTCCAAGACCAGGCTTCTCACCCTTTTAGAGGGATAAGGCCCCCCGCAGACCACGGGATCGATAGACCAGACCTAGAAGACTAGTAATAGTCGCAGGGAACTGGCACTAACCGGCCGAAAACTTACACACACCCACCCCTGGTGGGTAACAAAATCAACCATGTGTAAGAAACAAGATGACGCACACAAACGTGACGCCCGCAACCACACACATCCACATTGGACACGCACAAACCAGAAATGGTTTTGACGCACCCCACCACCAAAACACAAAGATTTCCCACAACACACAGTGGGACGCCCAGAAAAGGGTGAATAAAGTTACGGCGGCCATAGCGGCAGGGAAACGCCCGGTCCCATCCCGAACCCGGAAGCTAAGCCTACCAGCGCCAATGATACTACCCAACAGGGTGGAAAAGTAGGACACCGCCGAACACACATTAACCTCGGCCCTCCAACACAGTTGGAGGGCCGAGGCATTTGTGCATTCGAATACATGTCGAATACGAATACCGTTCAGTCGAACAATGACAATTCTGATAGCCGCTTTTCCATATCGAGCAGCGATCTTTTCCGGTCCAATCCGCCGCCGTAACCCGTCAGACTTCCATTTGCGCCGATGACGCGATGACATGGCACGATGATGCCGATGGGATTGTGTCCATTGGCCAGTCCGACCGCCCGGAATGCAGTCGGAGAACCGACCTGCCGCGCTATCTCGCCATAGGTTCTGGTCTGGCCGTAAGGGATGCTCAACAGCGCCTGCCACACACGTTGCCGGAAGGGTGTGCCGACGAGGTCGAGATCGAGATCGAATTCGGTCAACGTGCCGGCGAAATAGGCGGTCAATTGCGCGACGGCGTCTCCGAAGGCATCGTCATCGACCTCCCACCCCTCCCTGGACGGTTCATAGGTCTGGTCCTGCATCCGCAGGTGCCGAAGACGACCGTCGACCCCGGCCAGGGTCAGCGGCCCTACCGGACTGTCGATCACTCGTGCGCGCATGACTGTCATCGCTTCTCCTGCTGCTGAGGTGGCCACACGTTCACCGCGTGGTCCAGGGTCGTCCACAGGTGTTGGGTGGCGTAAGCACGCCACGGTCGCCATCGGGAACTGAATGTCGTCAGTGCGTCCGGCTTCTCGGGCAGGCCCAGTGCCTTGGCCGCGAGCTTGATGCCCAGATCCGTCGCCGGGAAGGCGTCGGGATCGCCGAGGCCGCGCATGGCGATCAGCTCCGTCGTCCACGGACCGATACCGGGCAAAGCCGTCAGCTGTGCTCGTGCCCGGTTCCAGTCGGCACCGCTGTCAAGGACGACCGAGCCGTCGGCCATCGCCGCGATGAGCGTCGTCAGGGTGCGGCGCCGGGACATGGGCATCGCCAGAGACTCGGAGTCGATCTCCGTCAGCTGGCTGGTGGTGGGGAACACATGGGTGAGTCCGCCCGCCGGGTCGGTCACCGGCGTTCCGTGTGCATGCACCAGCCGCGCGGCATGCGTGCGGGCGGCCTTCACCGACACCTGCTGGCCGAGCACCACTCGAACCGCCAGTTCCTCCTCGTCCGGGGTGCGCGGAATCCGCTGTCCCGGGGCCTTGGCCACCACCGCGGCGAGCGACGGATCTGCGCTCAACGCGTCCACGACAGCGGCCGGATCGGCGTCCAGGTCGAGCATTCGGCGACAGCGCGCGATCGCCGCGGACAGGTCGCGGAAGTCGTCGACGACGAGCCTGCACTGCACATGGTCGGGGTGCGGCGTCAACGCGACGATGCCGGCGCCGGACGGCAGCCGCAGGGTGCGGCGGTAGGCACCGTCGCGTACCTCCTCGACGCCGGTCACCCCGCTTGCGGCCAGGTGCCCGAACAGACCCTCGTAGGCAAACGGGGCGCGCACCGGGAGCCGTAGAGACAAGGCCTGACCACCGGCGGATTCACCGGTGTCGCGGACCCGAGCACGTGCGCGGAGTGCCGTGGGCGGCAGCGCGCAGATCTCCCGGATCGTGTCGTTGAACTGCCGGATGCTGCTGAACCCGGCGGCGAAGGCGACATCGCTGAACGGCAGATCGGTGGTCTCGATCAGGACGCGGGCGGTCTGGGTTCGCTGCGCACGCGCCAGCGCCAGCGGGCTGGCGCCCACCTCGGCGAGCAGCATCCGCTCCAGCTGCCGGGTCGTATAACCCAGCCGGTCGGCCAGCCCCGTAACCCCGGTGCGATCGACGGTGCCGTCGGCGATCAGGCGCATCGCGCGGGCGACCACGTCGCCGCGCACATTCCACTCCGGCGAACCAGGGGAGGCGTCGGGCCGGCATCGCTTGCAGGCGCGGAAGCCGGCCCGCTGCGCAGCCGCCGCGGTCGGATGGAACTGCAGATTGCGGGCCAACGGGGCGCGCGCGGGACAACTCGGTCGGCAGTAGATACCCGTCGAGCGCACCGCGGTCACGAACCAGCCGTCGAACCGCGCGTCTTTGGACTGCACTGCCCGATAGCAGCTGTCGAAATCCTCGTGCACCCCGTCAGCCTTACACCTCGCCACCGACATCACTGGCGGGAAAGCGACATCGCAGTGGCGATGCCGCCGACTTTCCTGAGCCCGTCCTCAGCGCATCGTGGGCACACTGGACTGGTCCAGTTGCCGCGGTCGACGCCGCCCACCGCCCGGGATCGGTATGAAAGTCCATCGGCCACCATCGCCTCAGATCTAGGAGCAGCACACGCATGACCTCCCCAGAAGAGGCCATTGAACTCGACGGCGTGGCCGGGTGGTCGGTGGACATGATGGAGGCGCTCGGCGGTCCTGGCGCCGGCCTGGCCATCTTCGTCGAGAACCTGTTCCCGCCCATTCCCAGCGAGGTCATCCTGCCGATGGCGGGATTCGCCGCGCGGCTCGGTGAATTGTCCCTGGCCGGGGCGATCTTCTGGACCACCCTTGGCTCGGTCTTGGGGGCGTGGATGCTCTACGGCCTCGGGGCCTGGCTGGGACATGACCGGATCCGCCGCATCGTCGCGCGGATGCCGCTGATGGACGCACAGGACGTGGACAAGACGCGCGACTGGTTCGACAAGCACGGGCACAAGGCGGTGTTCTTCGGTCGCATGCTGCCGTTGTTCCGCAGCTTCATCTCTATCCCCGCGGGTATCGAGCGGATGAATTTCGCCGTGTTCACGATGCTGACGGCAGTGGGCAGCCTGATCTGGAACTCGGTCTTCGTGTTGGCGGGCTATCTGCTGGGGGCCAACTGGCATCTGATCGACCCCTATGCCGCGACCCTGCAATACATCGTGCTCGGAGCCGCCTGCACGGCGGTCGGCTGGTTCATCTGGAAGCGGCTGCGCAGCCGTCGCGAGCTCTCGGTCGAATCAACGGTCTGATCGCAGATCGTCGGGCTGCTGGGTCAACGGCGGGGAGAACGTCGCCGAGGAGGGCGGCAAGAGCACCGTCGGCGGTGCGTGCATGGGCGCAGGCTCGACCTTGCCCACCTCCGGAAGTCCGCGGGCACACCCCGATGCCGACGCGACGAGTGCCGTCGCCAACATAGCCGCCGTGACCACGCGCATGGACATATTCTGGCTCATCCGGATCGCGCTGAGGGTTTTGGACCCGCCGACCGAACCCACGCTGCTATAACCGAGGTCTGAGGCCACGGAGGTGCGGCGATGCCCGATAACGCGGTACTGATCGGGCGGGTCGGCGCCCTTGCGGTGGCACTGGGAGTCGGGGTGGCGATAGCCGGTACGGCGGGGACTGCCGCGGCCGAGAGCACCGAATCGGGAGGTGGTGGCGCGCAGACCGACTCCCGACCGGAACGTGAATCGACGGCGGCCGGAGTGGCCGATGGTGCGCCCGAGTCCGGCGGCGACGATCGCACGGACCAGGACCAGGACCCGGACCCGGGGGACACCGGCCTGGAAAGCACTGAGAACGATGTCTCTTCCATACCGGACACCCGGACAGGTGGCGACGCCGTGGTCGGGGCCCGGACCCCGTCGGCGCGGCTGCCACGCACACTCACGGTGCGCACGGCCGATCGTGGCGAGCTATCCGTGGCCGATACCGATGACGAGCCCGATCCGGGACCATCGCCGGCAGACGTGGCCGCGCTGACGGCCCTCGGTGCGGCCCGGCGCGAGGTCGGGTCGGCGCCCTCGGTCGTCTCCCCGGCAGTGCTGGAGACGGCCGATCGGTCGACCCCGCAGGCGACACCCGTCGCGGCACCCAGCCCGCTGGGCACACCGCAGCAACTGGCCGCCGAACAGCTGGCCCAGCGCATCGCCGGATCGTTTCCGGTGCAGTTGGCGCGGTTGTTCCTCAAGGCCGGCTTCCACTCAGCGGCGCAGCGCCAATTCGACCGTGTCGGCGGGCCCGACCCGGAGAATCTCCGCCGCCTGGACGCAGCGGTGGACGCGTACGCCATGGGCGCGGCGTTTCAGCAGCAACTCCTGAACTCCGCCGAGCCGAGTGTGGTCATGCAGGTCGCGCCGCCGCACACCTGGTACGGCCAGAGCGTCGGCGCATCCCGCATCCTGTACGACAACCCGGACACGATCTACCGCTTCATGGGCGTCAACGGGGCCTCGTCCTATGTCATCCGAGGAACGTTCGCCGACCTGGACAACCTGCCTGCCGACACCAGCTTCAGCGTGCTCACCGGCCTGACCGGTAACACCGCTGCGGTACTGACCAAGGACCAGTTGGTGATCGAACCCGACGGCAGCTTCACCATCACCGCCGATGCGTCGCCGGCGGGCGGACGCACGAACCACCTGCAGTTGACCGCCGACACCACCCTCATCGCCACCCGGAACACCCTGTCGGACTGGGCGCGTCAGGCTCCGATGAGTCTGGAGATCACCCGGGTAGGTGGTCCGCCGAACAGTCTGTTCAGCCAACTCGGAGGATTCGCGATTCCTGGCATCGGCCCCGCGGTGGTGCGCAACTCTGCGCTGACGACGCTGGTGTCGCTGATACCGCCCCTTCCGTACGTACCCACCCTGCTGCGCGGGACCGTCACGGCGGTGATCATGTTGCTGGGCGTGCAGCGGGAAGAGACCTACATGAGGGTCGCCACCACCGACCCGGGTACCGGTGAGCGCATCGATCCCAATGTCCTGAAGGATCCGGCCCGCAACGCCGAGTTCCTCGCAACGCAGTTGCAGAGCGCGGGGGTACTTCCAACTCGCCGATGACCAAGCCCTGGTGATCACCGTCCGGCCCGGTGGGGCAGGGTATTTCGTCGTCCCGGTCACCGATGACTGGACCGTCACCGACGATTACTGGAATGTGCAGACCAGCCTGAACAATGCCCAGGCCGTGGCCGACGACGCGGACGGGACGACCTACACCCTCGTGCTGTCACCGACCGATCCTGGCGTGGCGAACTGGGTGTCCACCGGTGGGCTGAATCAGGGAACGATCTCCATCCGCTTCCAGGACCTGGACCCCGACCCTGCGATCCTGCCCGAGGTGGACGCGCGATCGGTGCGGTTGGAGGATCTGCCCGCCGAATTGCCATCCGGCACAAGGTGGGTCACCGCGGATGAACGCGCCGCCCAGTTGGCCGCCCGCAAAGCGGCATACGACCTGCGTTTCGCGCCCTACCCGCAGCCCTAGAGTGTCCACCTAGAATCCAGGTGTGTCCCACCTGGTGCAGAACTATCTCGACCGCGTCCGCCTCGAATACCAGGGCGTCGACGATGGTGAACTGGCCGACTACATTCCTGAGCTCGCCCAGGTGGATCCCGCCGGTTTCGGTCTCGCACTCTCGTCTGCCGACGGCTACGTGTACCAATCTGGCGATGCGGCAAGGGAATTCACCATCCAATCGATATCGAAGCCCTTCACCTACGCGTTGGCGCTGGACCGATCGGGCGCGGCGGCGGTCGACGCGAGGATCGGGGTGGAGCCTTCGGGGGAAGCGTTCAACCAGATCAGCGTGGACCCGGACACGAAGCGGCCGAAGAACCCGATGATCAACGCCGGTGCCATCGCTGCGGTGTCGCTGGTCCCGGCCACCTCCGCCGACGAGCGTTTCGCCCTGATCCAGGACTACTATTCGGCGTTTGCCGGGCGTCGCCTCGAACTCGACCATGACGTCTACGCCTCGGAGAAGGCGACCGGTAACCGAAACCGCGCGATCGCCTACATGCTGGCCAGTTTCGGTGTGCTCGACGATGATCCCGACCAGGTGCTGGATGTCTACTACCGGCAATGCTCGCTGAAGGTCACCGCGGTCGACCTGGCCCGGATGGCGGCAACCCTGGCCCGTAGCGGGGTCAACCCGCTGACCGGGCGGCGGGTCACCGATGCCACGGTGGTCCGGCGCACGCTGTCGGTGATGGTGACCTGCGGCATGTATGACGGGGCGGGGGACTGGGTCTCGGAGGTGGGTCTGCCCGCCAAGAGTGGGGTGGGCGGCGGCGTGCTCGCGGTGCTGCCCGGCCAACTCGGCATCGGGACCTACTCGCCGCTGTTGGACCCCAAGGGCAACAGTGTCCGCTCGATGCTGTTGTGCCGCAGGCTTTCCGAGGAGCTGGGCCTGCACTTCCTTACGGTGTCGCGTGACTCGCGGGCCACCATGCGGGCCAGCTACGAACCGTGTCCTGGCGTGCGGGTTTTCGAGACCCACGGTGACCTGTTGTTCCCGGGGGCCGAACAGGTGGTGCGCACCATCGAGCGGGCATGCAACGACCTCGAGGTCGCCATTCTCGATGTCTCGCGCATCGACGATATCGACTCCGCCGCCCGACGGATCTTCGCCGGGATGGGTGCCGAGCTCCGGGCGCAGGGAAAGCTGAGCTACCTCGTCGATCCCGATGGCATCGTGGCTCCCGAGGACGCGGCGCTCCGCGGGGAGTACGAGGCGATCCGGTTCCGCACCGTCGAGGATGCCGTCGAGGCCGCCACCGCGGGACTGCGGCCCCGCTAGTCGGAGTGCTGATGCGGGGTGGCCAGCCGGGTCGGCTCCTCCATGCCGCGCAGGGTGATCTGCTCGCCCAATGCCCAATGCGCACGCTCTGATTCGGAGGCCCCCTCTACGGTGGCCGAAGAGGCGACCAGATGCCCGGGCACCGACTTGGAGTACTCGCACAGTCGGGCCGCCTCGTTGACCGGTCCGCCGATCACCGTGTACTCGAACCTCTGCTTGGCGCCGACGTTGCCTGCCACCACCTGACCGGCGGCGACACCGATGCCGGCATCCACCTCGGGGACCTCGGCGCGCAGCCGGTCGGCCATCGCGCGGGCGGCCGCGAGCGCTTCGTCCTCGGCACTGTCCAATGACACCGGTGCCCCGAACACCGCCAGCACGGCATCACCCTCGAACTTGTTCACCAGCCCGTGATGGTTGTCCACCTCGTCGACGACGACCGCGAAGAATCTGTTGAGCACCTCGACGACCTCGACGGCGGGACGGCTGGCAACCAACCGTGTCGAACCGATGATGTCGATGAAAATGACTGCGGCATGACGTTCCTCGCCGCCGAGCTCGGGCCGTTCCTTCTCGGCGAGCAGTGCGACCTCGCGCCCCACATGCCTGCCGAAGAGATCGCGTACCCGTTCGCGTTCACGCAGTCCGTCGACCATCGAGTTGAATCCGCGCTGCAACTGTCCCAGCTCGGTGCCGTCGAACACCACGAGATTGGTCTCCAGATCACCCCGCTCGACGCGGTTGAGCGCCGAGCGCACCACACGCACCGGCGTCGCGGTGAGCCACGCCAGGATCCACATCAGGATGAAGCCGAACACCAGCGCGAACAACGCCAGGATCATCACCGCCACGGCAAACTGGGTCGGCGAGACGATCTGGATGGAGAGCGTGATGATCGCGGCCAGCAGGATGCCGAGCACCGGGACCCCGGAGCCGAGCGCCCAGACGGTCAGGGTGCGGCCCATGATGCCGGGGGCGAACCGGCGCGGCGGGGGACCGACCTCCAGGGCCTGGGCGGCGACCGGGCGCAGGGCGAACTCGGTGAACAGATAGCAGCTGGCCGAGACGACGATGCCGGGAAAGCTGATGCCGAGCAACACCTTGGGTACATAGTTGGAGTCCTGGAGCCCGTAGAGCAGCGTCAGCAGCACCGTGCCGCCGCCCCACAGCGCGAGCAGCACGCGGGTCAGCCGCCACGGGGCGAAGAACGTGTTGCTCTGGTCCTCGGCGGTGGGCACCCGCTCTTCGATGGCCCACCGGACGGTCCTGATGACCCGATTGGTCGCCCAGGCGACCCCGACGACGAAGGCCAGCACGATATAGGACGGTGCGACCGCGAAGGTGATCCACAGCACCTTGTCGTCGAACACGCTGGGCACCGGGAAGGTCACCGTGACGACCAGGATGGCCACGCCGACGCCGATGAGGTTGGCGCCGAGGGCGAAGGTGGTCAGGATCGCCTGGATCCGCACCCGTCGGCGGCGCTGGGTCTCCGAGACACGGCCGAGGATCCACGAGCCGTACTCCGGGGTGTCCGGTACCCGGCCGCTCTGCTCGGTGACCTTTTCCAGCACCTGGCCGAGTTTCTGGGCACGGTTCTTCTTCGCCGTCATCGTGGCGCAAGCCTAGTGACTGCGGCAGGCATCTATGGTGGTTCGGTGCGCCTCGTCATCGCCCAGTGCACCGTCGATTACGTCGGCCGTCTCACCGCCCATCTGCCATCGGCCCGCCGGCTGCTGTTGTTCAAGGCCGACGGTTCGGTCAGCGTGCATGCCGACGATCGTGCCTACAAGCCGCTGAACTGGATGAGCCCGCCGTGCTGGACCGAGGAACGGTCCGATGACACCGGCGCCGCGCTGTGGGTTGTCGAGAACAAGGCCGGCGAGCAGCTGCGCATCACGCTCGAGGAGATCGAGCACGATTCCAGCCATGAACTCGGCGTGGATCCGGGTCTGGTCAAAGACGGTGTCGAGGCGCACCTGCAGGCGCTGTTGGCCGAGCACGTCGAGCTGTTGGGTGCCGGGTTCACCCTGGTGCGCCGTGAGTACATGACCGCAATCGGTCCGGTGGATCTGATGTGCCGGGACGAGACCGGACGATCGGTGGCCGTCGAGATCAAACGACGGGGCGAGATCGACGGTGTCGAGCAGCTGACCCGATATCTCGAGCTGCTCAACCGCGACACCCTGATCGCCCCGGTCAGCGGCGTGTTCGCCGCCCAGCAGATCAAGCCGCAGGCGCGCACGCTTGCCGAGGATCGCGGAATCCGCTGCGTCATACTGGATTACGACAAGATGCGGGGGCTCGACAGCGACGAGTTCCGGCTGTTCTGATGGTGCGACGCTGCTGATGGGACGCCGCAATCGGTCCCGTCGCGAACCCGACCGGCGACCGCCGGCCTTGGGCACCGGGCGCGTGGAAGCTGGGCCCGACGGCAGGGACCATGAGGTGCGCCCCGTTCCGTCGGCGCGCGCGGACAAAACCTATCGTTGCCCGGGTTGTGACCACGAGATCAGGCCCGGCACCGCACATGTGGTGGCGATCCCGCTGCACGATGCGGAGGACCGCAGGCACTGGCACACGGCGTGCTGGGCCAACAGGGCCAACCGTGGCCCGACCAGACGCTGGTCCTAGTGATCGGCGGTGGCGCTCGGCTCCACCAACTCGATGAGGACGCCACCGGCGTCCTTGGGGTGGATGAAGTTGATCCGGGAGTCGGCGGTGCCGCGCCGCGGTGCGTCGTACAGCAGGCGGATGCCTTCTGCGCGCAGGCGCTCGGAGAGCGCCTCGATATCGCTGGTGCGGTAGGCCAACTGCTGCAGTCCGGGCCCATTGCGATCGATGAACTTGGCGATCGTGGACTTCTCGTCCAGCGGGGCGAGTAACTGGATCTGGGCGCTGCCCTTGGGGGCGCCGCGGACCGAGAGCATGGCCTCGCGCACGCCCTGCTCCTCGTTGACCTCTTCGTGCAACACGATCATGCCGAGGTGGTCGTGGTACCACTTGGCCGCCGCGTCCAGATCCGGGACGGCGATCCCGACGTGATCTACGGCGGTCACCAGAGCGCTCGCAAGCGCCGGACGGGCATCGGCGTGATCAGTGGTCATAGGCTAAAGGTAACCTGATTCCGCGGTTTTTAAGCCTGTGGGATAGGCCACATACATCTGATGCAGAACCCTTTGGAGGATGACATGACGACCTCGGTGATCGTTGCCGGAGCGCGCACCCCGGTAGGCAAGCTCATGGGGTCGCTCAAGGATTTCTCGGGTAGCGACCTCGGTGCCTTCGCCATCAAGGGCGCACTGGAGAAGGCCGGTATCGATGCCGGGATCGTCGATTACGTGATCATGGGGCAGGTGCTGACCGCCGGCGCCGGCCAGATGCCGGCCCGTCAGTCCGCCGTCGCGGCCGGGATCGGCTGGGACGTGCCTGCTCTGACCATCAACAAGATGTGCCTGTCGGGCATCGACGCCATCGCGCTGGCCGATCAGTTGATCCGCGCGGGTGAGTTCGAGGTCGTCGTCGCGGGCGGCCAGGAGTCGATGAGCCAGGCGCCGCATCTGCTGCCCAAGAGCCGCGAAGGCTTCAAGTACGGCGATACGACCCTGGTCGACCACATGGCCTATGACGGTCTGCACGATGTGTTCACCGACCAGCCGATGGGTGCGTTGACCGAGCAGCGCAATGACGTCGACCAGTTCACCCGCGCCGAGCAGGATGAGCTCGCGGCGCAGTCGCATCAGAAGGCTGCCGCGGCGTGGAAGGACGGCGTCTTCGCCGATGAGGTTGTGCCGGTGCAGATTCCGCAGCGCAAGGGCGACCCGATCGAGTTCGCCGAGGACGAGGGTATCCGCGCCAACACCACCGCCGAGTCCCTCGGCGGGTTGAAGCCGGCCTTCCGCAAGGACGGCACCATCACCGCGGGCTCCGCCTCCCAGATCTCCGATGGTGCGGCCGCGGTGGTCGTGATGAGCAAGTCCAAGGCCGAGGAGCTGGGGCTGGAGTGGTTGGTGGAGATCGGTGCGCACGGCGTGGTTGCCGGGCCGGACTCGACGTTGCAGAGCCAGCCCGCCAACGCCATCAAGAAGGCCATCGCGCGTGAGGGCATCACCGTCGATCAGCTCGATGTCGTCGAGATCAACGAGGCATTCGCTGCGGTCTCCCTGGCGTCCACGAAGGAACTGGGCGTCGACCCGGCCAAGGTGAATGTCAACGGCGGGGCCATCGCGATCGGTCACCCGATCGGCGCGTCGGGTGCGCGGATCACGCTGCACGCGGCGCTCCAGCTCGCCCGCAAGGGCTCCGGCTACGCCGTGGCCGCGCTCTGCGGAGCCGGTGGACAAGGCGACGCACTGGTGCTGCGGCGGCCCTGACCGCTGAGAATGCCCTCAGCGTGATCAACGACGCCACGTAGTAGCTGGCCTGCCGGTCGGGCAGAATGGCCGGCATGGCAAACAAGTATGACGTCCGCAGCGCTGCGGGCCTGTTCCGGATCGTCGCCGTCGCCGAGGCGCTCAGCTGGGCGGGCCTGCTGGTCGGGATGTACTTCAAGTACCTGGCCGGGACGACCACCGAGGTGGGCGTGAAGGTCTTCGGGCCCATCCACGGCGGCATCTTCGTGGCGTTCGTCGCGGCGGCCGTGCTGGTCGGGATCACCCGGAAGTGGAACGTCATCACCTGGGCGCTGGCGTTGCTGGGGTCGATCGTGCCGCTGGGAAGTGTGATCTTCGTCATCTGGGCCGACAAGCTGGGCCGCCTCGACGGCAGCGTCAGCGGTCCCACCGAGCTCACCGATAGCGCAGTCACGCCCCATTCGGCGGCGTGACAAAATTGGGGACGTGACACGACCTCGCCCCAATATCGGACCGGCGCTTGCCGGCGCATTCGATCTGTCCGCACTCAAGGCACCCCCGCCGGGCCGCGAGGATGCTGCAGCCGCTCCGGCCGGCGCGGTCGAGGTGACCGAGGCCAACCTGGAAGCCGAGGTGCTGGTCCGCTCCGGTGAGATCCCGGTGGTGGTGCTGCTGTGGACACCGCGCAGCGATACCAGCGTGCAGCTCGCCGACACGCTGGCAGCGCTGGCCCAGTCCGACGCGGGTAAGTGGTCGCTGGCCACGGTCAACGTAGACACCACCCCTCGGGTTGCGCAGATGTTCGGCGTGCAGGCGGTGCCGACGGTGGTGGCTTTGGCCGGCGGCCAGCCGATCTCGAGCTTCCAGGGGCCGCAGCCCGCCGACCAACTGCGCCAGTGGATCGATTCCCTGCTGAGCGCCACCGCCGGGAAGCTCAGCGGGGTGCCCGAACAGGCCGAGGAGGTGGACCCGGCCTTGGAGCAGGCGCGCGCGTACCTCGACGCCGGAGAGTTCGACGCAGCCCTGGCGGCTTACCAGGACATCCTTGCCGCCAAGCCGCAGGACCCCGAGGCCGCCGGTGCGGTCCGCCAGATCACCTTCCTGCAGCGCGCCACCACCCGCTCGCCGGAATCGCCGGCGTTGGCCGATGCCGCGCCGGGGGATGTCGAGGCCGCGTTCGCCGCCGCCGATGTCGAGATTCTGCAGCAGGACGTCACCGCCGCGTTCGACCGGCTGATCGCACTGATCAAACGCACCGCCGGCGATGAGCGCACGGCCGCCCGCACCCGACTTATCGAGCTGTTCGAGCTTTTCGACGCGGCCGATCCCGAGGTGATCGACGCTCGCCGCAAGCTGGCCAACGCGCTCTACTAGCGAGCCGAGCAGACGGATATGCCCCCTATTTCGCAGGAAATAGGGGGCATATCCGTCTGCTCGCGGGCAGGTCAGCTCTCAGGCTCGAACCACAGCGCCGACAGTGGCGGAAGCGCCATCACCGCTGAGGCCGGCCGACCATGCCAAGGCTCATCGGTCGCCTCGACCGCACCCAGGTTGCCGATTCCGGATCCGTTGTAGACCGTGGCGTCGGTGTTGAGCACCTCGCGCCATGTACCCGCCTTCGGCAGGCCCAACCGATACTGCGCGTGCTCGTTACCGGAGAAGTTGAACACGCACGCCAACATCGAGCCGTCGTCGCCGAAGCGCAGAAAGCTCAGCACATTGTTGGCCGAGTCGTTGGCGTCGATCCAGGAGTATCCCTCCGGCACGGTGTCGCGCGACCACAGCGCCCGCCGGTCGCGGTACAGAGCATTGATATCAGTGACGAGCTGGGAGATTCCGGTGGAGAAGCTGTTCTCCGACAACTGATACCAGTCCACACCGCGTTCCTCGGACCACTCGGCCCGCTGACCGAATTCCTGGCCCATGAACAACAGCTGCTTGCCGGGGTGTGCCCACTGATAGGCCAATAGGCTCCGCAGCCCGGCCGCCTTGTTGTGGTCGTTGCCGGGCATCCGGCCCCACAGGGTGCCTTTGCCGTGCACCACCTCGTCATGACTGATGGGGAGTACATAGTTCTCGCTGAAGGCGTAGAGCATCGAGAACGTGATCTCGTGGTGGTGGTAACTGCGGTGGATCGGGTCACGCTTGATGAACTCCAGCGTGTCGTTCATCCAGCCCATGTTCCACTTCATCGAAAAGCCCAGACCGCCAAGGTTGGTCGGGCGGGTGACACCGGGCCACGAGGTGGACTCCTCGGCGATGGTGACGATGCCGGGGGAGACCTTGTGCACGGTGGCGTTCATCTCCTGCAGGAACTGCACCGCCTCCAGGTTCTCGCGGCCGCCATAGACGTTGGGGGTCCACCCGTCGGCCGGGCGTGAGTAGTCCAGATAGAGCATCGAGGCCACCGCGTCGACCCGCAGACCGTCGACGTGGAACTCCTGCAGCCAGTACAGCGCGTTGGCCACCAGGAAGTTGCGCACCTCGGCGCGCCCGAAGTCGAAAACGTAGGTGCCCCAGTCGAGTTGCTCACCGCGGCGGGGGTCGGAGTGTTCGTAGAGCGGGGTGCCGTCGAACCTGCCCAACGCCCAGGCGTCCTTCGGGAAGTGGGCCGGCACCCAGTCGACAATGACACCGATACCGGCCTGATGCAGCGCGTCGATCAGGTACCGCAGGTCGTCCGGGGTGCCCAGGCGGGGCATCGGCGCGTAGTACGAGGTGACCTGGTAGCCCCAGGAACCGCCGAACGGGTGAGCCGCCACCGGCAGCATCTCGACATGGGTGAAACCCTGTTCGGTGACGTAGTCGACGAGTTCCACCGCGAGTTCGCGATAGCTCAGTCCGGGACGCCATGACGGCAGGTGCACCTCCAGCGTGCTCATCGGCTCGAACACCGGATTCTGCAGCGCACGCTGGGACATCCAGTCCTGGTCGTTCCATTCGTACTCGCTGACCGTCACCCTCGATGCGGTCTGCGGCGGCACCTCGGCGGCGAACGCCATCGGGTCTGCGCGGTCAACGACCGATCCGTCGGCCCCGTGTACCCGGAACTTGTAGAGACCGTCGGCGGGGAAGCCGGGCCAGAAGACCTCCCACACTCCTGAGGAGCCCAGGCTGCGCAGCGGAGCCTCGTTGCCACCCCAGAGGTTGAACTCGCCGATCAACGTCACGCCCTTGGCATTTGGCGCCCAGACGGCGAACGACACACCCTCGACCGGTCCGTCGGGGGTGTCATAGGTCCGCGGGTGCGCACCGAGGACCTCCCACAACCGCTCGTGGCGCCCCTCGGCGAACAGGTGCAGGTCCATCTCGCCCAGCGTCGGCAGGAAGCGGTACGCGTCGGCGACGGTCAGCGCCGGCGCGTTCGGGTACTGCACCTCCAGGCGGTAGTCGATCAGCTTCGTGATCGGCACCGCCACCGCGAACAGACCGGCGTCGACGTGGGTCAGCGGATGCCGCTGACCGCCGATCAGCGCGGTCACCGATTCGGCATGCGGGCGCAATGCCCGGATGACGGTGTGATCGTCGTACTCGTGCGCACCGAGGATGGAATGCGGGTCGTGGTGCTCTCCGGCGATGAGCCGGCCCAGATCCGTATCGGACGGTCGCAGATGGCTGTCGGAGACGGGATTGGTTCGGGTCACGGTGTTCTCACTCCCTACGCAGCAGGTTCAGTCGAGCGTCCTGCGGTATCAGCGGCATGTTCAGCACATGCGCGACGGCCCGGCCGGGTTCCAGGCGGACGTAGTTGCTCTGTCCCCAGTGGTATTCCTCGCCGGTAATCTCGTCGCGCACCCAGAACCGGTCGTAAGGCTCCATACCCAGCGCCGCCATGTCTAACCACACGGTGCCGTCCTCGGGGCCGAACGGGTTGAGCGTCACCACCACCAGTACGCAGTCACCGGTCACCGGATCGAATTTGCTGTAGGCCAGTAGCGCGTCGTTGTCGACATGGTGGAACCTGATGGTGCGCAGTTGCTGTAGAGCCGGATGCAGGCGCCGGATCTCGTTGAGACGACTCAGGAACGGCTCCAGGGAGTTCCCCGATGCCAGCGCTGCCTCGTAATCGCGCGGCCGCAACTCGTACTTCTCCGAGTCGAGGTACTCCTCGCTGCCCTCGCGGACAGCCTGGTGTTCGTAGAGTTCGTAACCCGAGTAGACACCCCACACCGAACTGAAGGTCGAGGCCAGCACCGCGCGGATGGCGAACATGCCGGGGCCACCGTGCTGCAGGCTCTCATGCAGGATGTCCGGGGTGTTGACGAACAGGTTGGGCCGCGCGATATCGGCGTACTCGGCGATCTGTTGGCCGTACTCGACCAACTCCCACTTGGCGGTCCGCCACGTGAAGTACGAATAGGACTGGGTGAAGCCCAATTTCGCCAGACCGAACAGTCGTGCGGGCCGGGTGAACGCCTCGGCAAGGAACAGCACGTCGGGATCGTCGTTCTTGACCTTGCCGATCAGCCAGGCCCAGAAGTTCGGTGGCTTGGTGTGCGGGTTGTCGACCCGGAAGATCTTCACTCCGTGCGACACCCAGTAGCGGACCACCCGCAGCACCTCGGCGTACAACCCGGCCGGATCGTTGTCGAAGTTCAGCGGGTAGATGTCCTGGTACTTCTTGGGAGGATTCTCCGCGTAGGCGATGGTGCCGTCGGGCAGCACCGTGAACCATTCCGGATGGGCCTGGGCCCACGGGTGGTCCGGTGCGCACTGCAAGGCCAGGTCCAGTGCCACCTCCAGGCCCTGATCCCGTGCCGCACCGACGAATTCGTCGAAATCGGAGATGGTGCCCAGATCGGGGTGCACGGCATCGTGACCGCCCTCACTGCTGCCGATCGCCCATGGCGAGCCGACATCACCATCCGAAGCGGTGACCGTGTTGTTGCGACCTTTGCGGTGCACGGTGCCGATCGGGTGGATAGGCGGGAGGTAGACGACGTCGAACCCCATCCCGGCCACCCGCGGCAATTCCCGAGCGGCGGTGGCGAAGGTGCCGTGCACGGGCCTGCCCTGGTCGTCCCAACCGCCCGTGGACCGCGGGAACAACTCGTACCAGGCGCCGAACCGGGCCAGCGGCCGGTCGACCCAGATGCCGTACTGCTGACCCCGGGTCAGCAGCTCGCGCAGCGGGAAGCGATGCAGCAGATCTGCGATGCCGGGGGACAGCGCCGCGCCGGCCCGGACGAACGGATCACCGGGTTGGCGCAGCGCGCCGGCCGCGTCGAACAGCGGCTGCCGGTGCTCACGCGGCATCCCGGCCGCGGCGCGTTCCAGCAGTTGGGCGCCGACGATCAGATCGTTGGAGAGCTCGGCCTCGCCCTGACCGGCGTCGAGCTTGGCGATGATGCCCTTGCGCCATGTCGCGATGGGATCTCCCCAGCCGTCGACGCGGTAGGTCCACATGCCGACCTGATCGGGGGTGAATTGGCCGTGCAGTACGTCGGGCGTACGTCCCGGGCTCATCGGCAGCAAGAGCGGCTTGATCCGTGGGGGAGTCACCGGCGCGGGCGGCTCGGGTGCAATGCCGGGCGGGTCGTCGACCAATCGGGGATACGCGGTGCCGTGGTAGCGCACCACCAACGTTGCAGCCACCGCATCATGGCCCTCACGCCACACGGTGGCCTTGATCGGCACGACCTCGCCGACCACCGCCTTCGCGGGGAATCGGCCACCGGACAGTACGGGCGCGACATCGTCGATCTCGATCCGACCGGCCACCCACCAACTCCTCACTGATCCGGTCGACCGTCTCGGTGACCGCGATCCGTCTCGATCCGCTATCTGATGCGACGTGCTCGTTACCGACCCTTGAGTACCCAACCTAGTGTCAGGAACACATCGCTGCGCGTGATGGCGAAACTCCGGGCGGTGCGGTCGGGAGGCTGCTCACGGCCAAGCTGCCTGCCACCGTGCCGATTTTCAGTAAGGTGAATCGACGTGAAAGCCCTGAGACGATTCACCGTCCGAGCCCATCTTCCGGAGCGGCTTTCGGCGCTGGAGCGGTTGTCGGTCAATCTGAGATGGTCCTGGCACACGCCGACGCAGAAGTTGTTCGCCGAGATCGACCCGTCACTGTGGGAGCGGGTCGGTGCGGATCCGGTGGCACTGCTCGGTGAGGTCAACCCGCAGCGACTCGATGAACTGGCAACCGACGAGGAGTTCACCCGGCAGGTCGACGCGTGCGCCGACGATCTGGACAACTACCTGAGCCGGCCCATGTGGTATCAGGATCAGATCGCCGACGGCCGGGAGTTTCCCAACGGGATCGCCTACTTCTCGATGGAGTTCGGCGTCGCCGAGGTGCTGCCCAACTACTCCGGCGGCCTGGGCATCCTGGCCGGCGACCATCTCAAGTCCGCGTCCGACCTGGGCCTTCCGTTGATCGCGGTGGGCCTGTACTACCGGTCCGGATACTTCCGGCAGTCGCTGACCGCCGATGGCTGGCAACACGAGAACTATCCGTCGCTGGACCCGCAAGGCCTGCCGCTGCGGCTTTTGACCGACCACGCCGGGCAACCGGTGCTGATCGACCTGGCGATGCCCGACGGGGCCCGCCTGTACGCACAGGTGCTCATCGCCCAGGTGGGGCGTGTTCCGCTGCTGCTGCTCGATTCGGATATCGGCGAGAACGAACACGATCTGCGCGGGGTGACCGATCGGCTGTACGGCGGCGACCAGGAGCACCGGATCAAACAGGAACTGCTCGCCGGTATCGGCGGTGTCCGCGCCATCCGGGCCTACACCGAGGTCGAGGGTCTGCCCGCACCCGAGGTGTTCCACATGAACGAGGGGCACGCCGGATTCCTCGGGGTCGAGCGGATCCGTGAGCTGATCGAGGCGGGGCTGGACTTCGACACCGCGCTGACCGTGGTGCGGTCCTCCACGGTGTTCACCACGCACACGCCCGTCCCGGCCGGTATCGACCGGTTCCCGGTGGACATGGTGCGCCGCTACTTCGGCGGAGCGGACCTGAACTCCCGGTTGCTGCCCGGAGTGCCGCTGGAGCGGGTCATCGCGTTCGGTGCCGAGGAGGATCCGGAGAAATTCAATATGGCCCATATGGGCCTGCGGTTGGCTCAGCGCGCCAATGGTGTGTCCCTGTTGCACGGCGAGGTGAGCCGGGAGATGTTCAACGGGCTGTGGCCCGGTTTCGACCCGGCCGAGGTACCGATCGGTTCCATCACCAATGGCGTGCATGCACCGACCTGGGCGGCGCCGCAGTGGGTGGACCTGGCGCGTGAACTCATCGGGGAGGATCTGGGTTCGCTCAGCGAGGCCGAAACCTGGCAACGGCTGCAGCAGGTGGATCCCGGCCACCTGTGGTGGATCCGTTCGCAACTGCGATCGCAGCTGATCGACGACGTCCGGGCCAGGCTGCGCCGATCATGGCTGGAGCGCGGGGCATCGGAGGCCGAATTGGGTTGGATTGCTTCGGCTTTCGACCCGGAGGTGCTGACCGTCGGATTCGCCCGACGGGTGCCCACCTACAAACGGCTGACGCTGATGTTGCGCGACCCGCAGCGCCTGGAGCGATTGCTGCTCGATGCCGACCGTCCCGTCCAGCTGATCGTCGCGGGCAAATCCCATCCCGCCGACGACGGCGGTAAGTCGCTGATCCAGCAGATCGTGCGCTTTGCCGACCGACACGAGGTGCGCCATCGGATCGCGTTCCTGCCCGACTACGACATGTCGATGGCCCGGCTCTTGTACTGGGGTTGCGATGTCTGGCTGAACAATCCGCTGCGCCCGCTGGAGGCGTGCGGCACGTCGGGCATGAAGAGCGCGCTCAACGGTGGGCTGAACCTGTCCGTCCGCGACGGCTGGTGGGACGAATGGTACGACGGCGAGAACGGCTGGGAGATCCCCACCGCGGACGGTCTGGCCGATGAAACCCGCCGCGACGATATCGAGGCAGGTGCCCTCTACGACCTGCTGGAGACCTCGGTGACGCCGCGTTTCTACGACCGCGATGAGCGCGGGGTGCCGGTGCGCTGGGTCGAGATGGTGCGCCACACCCTGCAGGTGCTGGGTCCCAAGGTGTTGGCCTCCCGGATGGTGCGTGACTACACCGAGAAGTACTACGCGCCGGCGGCACAATCGCTGCGCGCCACCCTGGAACCCGATAGTGACGATGTGCCCTTCGGTGCGGCGCGGCAGCTCGCCGCCTACCGCACCCGGGTGCAACAGCAGTGGCCGCAGGTCCAGATCACCGATGTCGACAGCTACGGGTTGCCCGATACCCCGCTGCTCGGCAGCGAGCTGACCCTGACCGCCACCGTGGACCTGGCCGGCCTGGAACCGAACGAGGTTGCGGTCCAGGCGGTTCTGGGGCGTGTCGACGGCGGTGACAACCTGCGCGACCCGGTGACCGTTCCGATGGAGCACACCGGCGGTGCCGACGGCGGACGGCAGATCTTCTCGACCACCACGCCGTTGCCGGTGGCCGGACCGGTCGGCTACACGGTGCGAGTGTTGCCCAGGCACCGGTTGTTGGCGGGGACCAACGAACTGGGCCTCGTCACGCTGGCATGAGCAAGATCCTTGAGGTCGAGGTCCACGGTGGTCCCTACGCGTTGGCCGCAGGACCGGACGGCGCGATGTGGGTGACGTGTGCACACTCCGGCCAGATCGCCAGGGTCACCCCCGACGGCGAGCTCACCGTGTTCGACATCGGGGACGACAGCAGGCCCCAGATCATCGTGACCGGCCCCGACGGCGCGCTGTGGTTCACCCGCGGCGGTGACGATCGCATCGGCCGGATCGCGACCGACGGTACCCAGAGCGCCGTCGAACTCGCCTCCGGCAGTGCACCTTTCGGGCTGTGTGTGGGACCGGACCGAGCGCTGTGGTTCACCACGATGACCGCAGGCACGATCGGCAGGCTCGATCCCGACGACGGGCGGATCGACGAGCATCCCGTCGGTGGGATGCCCGCCATGATCACCGCCGGGCCCGACGGGGCGTTGTGGTTCACCCTGAATCAGCGCAGTGCCATCGGCAGGCTCGACCTTACGGGTGCGCTCACCGTCCGCGAATTGCCCACCCGTGCCGCGGGTCCGGTCGGGATCACCGCCACCCATGACGACGCGGTCTGGTTCACCGAGATCCTGGCCGACAAGATCGGTCGGATCCCGACCGACGAGGCAATCCAGGAACTGGACCTTCCCGGCAAACCCCATGCGGTCCTGGCCGACCCGACCGGCGGGGTGTGGGTCACCCTGTGGGGCGCCGACCAGATCGCTCGCGTCGATGCCGACGGTGAGTACGACACCATCGACCTGCCCGCGGGCAGTGAACCGCATGGACTGGCGATCGAGGACCGTGGACCCGCAGGAACCGCCCTGTGGGTGGCGCTCGAGCAGGGCAGCGTGTTGCGGATCCCGCTGAGCTGATCGGCGCGTCCGCGCAACCCAGAACCGTTACGCGCCGGCCGGTTTAGGCGAATCGCTTGAAACAGCGGTCGGTATCGCCGAGCACCCCGACCCGGAACGCGTCGATACGGGAGAACCCGGACGGCACCGACTCACCGTTGACGTCGCTGGCGACCAATCCGTTCAGCAGGATTCCCGATACCGCCTCGTCGACATCGCCCGCGGTGAGCGCAATCGTGTCGCCGTCGGGGGTGTTGACCTCCTTGACGAGTTTGGCCGTCGCGACCCCGGTCAGGCAGGCGGTGCGCAATGCTGCCTGCGCGGTATTCAGCGCGACGCCACCGTGCTGCTGCTGAACCGACTGCATGTACCGCGAGATCACCACCGAGTAGGCGGTGTTGTCGCCGGTCGCCAGTCCGGCGCTCTCATCCTCGTCATCGGGTTGGGCTCCCAGCACCTCCAGCGCGGGCAGATCCACCGAGATGGTGTTGGTCGCTGGGCAGAACGTCGCCGGCGCGTCGGAATCGGCATCGGGGCAGTCGGGGCGATCGAAGGTGAGGGTCGGATGCTCGGCGGGATCGAACAGGATGTTCATCGCGTCGACGACCGAACGCACCGAATCGGCGGTGACCTGGAGTTCACCGGATTGATCCTCGGGGAGCAGCACCGGCAGGTCGCCCCGGCGCTGCGCGATCTCGGCCGGATCCATCGCCGCGCAGGAACCGGCACCGTCGGTGAACCCGAACTGGAATGCCGAAACCCGTTCGAACGCCGAACCGTGTTCGTCCTCACCGGCCTCGGAGTCATCGACGGTCATCAACGGATCGCGGAAACCGATCATCGTCGTCATCAGGCTGTTCAGACCGTCACCGGTGGACAGTGTGAAACGCGGCGAGTTGTCCTCGGCAACCCACCGCATGTACACGCCGGCAAGGCAATCGGCCTGCTGCTCGGAGACCAGCGTCGGGGTGTCGTCCGAGACGATGCCCGCCTGTGCCTGGATCGCGTGACCGTACTCGTGGGCCAACACCATCGTGACGGCCATATCGCCGTTGGCGCTGCGCAGGGCCGGCAGCAGGACCCCACGGTCCCAGCCGATGGTGCGATCGTCATCGCAGTACGCGGCATTGACGAGGTTGTAGGTGTCCTCGCCGCAGAAGGCGCCGTCGAACCCGTCTGAATCCCAGGAGAGGATCTCGGACACCGGGGTGAACTCACCGTCGAACGTTTCACCGTAGGTCTGCTCCCAGAACTGTTCGATATCGCTGATCGAACTGGCGGCGAGCAAGTCGATATCGCCACCGTCGGTGTCCTTGACCTCGCGGGTGGGGTCGGTGGCGTCATCGCGCAACCCGGTGGGTCCGTCGGTGGCGGGCATCCCCGCCACCCGGAACGGGTCGGCGAACACCGACACCGCACTTCCCTGCACCGGTTCGGAGCATGCGCTGACCATCAGCGCCGTGCCCAGCGCCAGCGCTACAGCCGGGAACCGTCGCAGGCGTCTGCGTCCTGTCGCCGTCGTCGCGAAATGCATCTGCCCCGCCTTTCCGGTGCGCCCGGGCGGGGCACGTTTCTGGGTAGCAGAATAGTGACAATCAGCCGTTGCGCAGGCGAATCAGCGCGGCCCGCACCCGTTCCGGGTCGGTGGTGGCCCAGAACGGCGGCAGCGAGGCGCGCAGGAATCCGCCGTAGCGGGCGGTTGCCATCCGGGAGTCCAGGATCGCGACGACGCCGCGATCGTCGATCCGGCGCAACAATCGGCCCGCCCCCTGGGACAACAGCAATGCGGCATGGCTGGCTGCCACCGCCATGAATCCGTTGCCGCCGCGGGCGGCGATCGCACGCTGCCGAGCGGTCAGCAGCGGATCATCGGGCCGCGGGAAGGGGATCCGGTCGATCAACACCAGCGAGAGGGTCGGCCCGGGGACGTCGACGCCCTGCCACAACGACAGCGTGCCGAACAATGAGGTCTGCTCGTCGTCGGCGAACTGCTTGACCAATGCCGCGGTGGTGTCCTGGCCCTGACACAGCACCGGGGTCGACAACCGCTCGGCCATCACCTCGGCAGTGGCCTTGGCCGCGCGCATCGACGAGAACAGCCCGAGAGTACGGCCGCCGGCTGCGGTGATCAGCGCTTCGATCTCGTCGAGCTGCGCCGACGATCCGGTGCCATCGCGGCCAGGAGGCGGCAGATGCTTTGCCACATAGAGGATTCCGGACTTCGCATGGTCGAACGGCGAGCCGACGTCGAGCCCGCGCCATCGGTCGGGCTGGTCGCCGCCGGAGAGGCCCCAAGCGGCCGCCATGCCGTCGAAGCTGCCGCCGAGGGTCAGGGTGGCCGAGGTCAGCACGGCGGTGGCGCGGGCAAACAGCCTGGTGCGCAACAGACCCGACACCGACAGCGGGGCGACCCGCAGCACCGCGCGCTTGCCCGCGGCGGCCCTGCTGTTATCCTCGTGATCCAGCCACACCACATCCACCCGGTCGGGGATGGCGGGACCGAACGAATCCAACATCCGCGCGGCGATATCGCCGATCTCGGTGACCGCGGTGACGGCCTCGGTGCGCGCCGCGGCGGCCTGCGGGTCCGATGGGGTGGTGTCGATCGCCGAGCGGATCACGAATGCCGCATCGCGTAGCGCGGTCAGGTAGGTGGCCAGTTCGTCGTCGAGATGATCGATGCGCCCGGGTTCTGCGTCGTGGATCATCGATGCCAGGTTGGCCCCGGCCGCCTCGAAGCGCTCGACGAGCTCATCGGCGACCAGTCGCCCTATCCGTCGTTGGGCGGCGCCCAAGGCCGTGGCCGACAGCTCACCGGTCGCCACCCCGGTCACCCGGTCGGCGAGTTCGTGGGCCTCGTCGACGACCAGCATCTCGTGTTCGGGCAGCACCGAGGCGTCGGCGATGGCGTCGATGGCCAGCAGTGCATGGTTGGTGACCACGATGTCGGCGGTACCTGCCTTGGCGCGTGCCTTCTCCGAGTAGCAGTCGGCGCTGTAGGGGCAGCGCGACACCCCGATGCATTCGCGGGCCGACACGCTGACCTGGCTCCACGATCGGTCCGGTACACCGGGGGACAGCTCGTCGCGGTCACCGGTCTCGGTGTCCGAGGCCCACGCTGTGAGCCGCTGCACATCGCGTCCCAGCGCGGTCGCGGCGACCGCGTCGAACAATTCCTCCTGGGGCAGATCATCCCCTTCGGATGCGGAGCCGTTGTGGATCTTGTTCAGGCACAGATAGTTTCCCCGGCCTTTGAGCAACGCGAAGGTCGGTTTGCGGGGCAGCCGCGAGGCCAGCGCATCGGCCAGCCTCGGCAGGTCACGGTCGACGAGCTGACGCTGCAGCGCGATGGTTGCGGTCGATACCACCACCGGCGACCCCGCCGATACCGCGCGGGCGATCGAGGGGACCAGATAGGCCAGTGATTTGCCGGTGCCGGTGCCTGCCTGGACGGCGAGGTGCTTGCCGGTTTCGAACGCCTCTGTGACGGCCTGGGCCATCTCGACCTGACCGGCGCGCTGGGTGCCGCCCAGGGAGTCGACCGCGGTGGCCAGCAGGTCGGTGACGGTGGCGGTGGCGGTCACCTGGCGGGAACCACGCGGGTGGCGACGGCGGGTTCACCCCGCGAGAGCTTCAGTCCGTCCCAGGGCAGACTGGTGAGCCCGGCGGCCATCAGCGTGCGCGCCGCATCGAGATCGGGCGTGTCGACCGGCTCACCGGCGCGCACCAGCGGAATGCTCAACGGTCGTGCGGTGAGCCCGGATTCGACCGCCGGTGGGTGGCCTGCGGGGAAGACCAGCTCCTCGGTGATGGTCCCCGACGGTTTGGCCACGCGCATGGACTCCTTGGCCCCGCCCTGGGAACCCTTCTGCGCGCTGCGCTTCTGTACCGGGATGCCGTCGACCTCGGCCAACTTGTAGACCATCCCCGCGGTGGGGGCGCCGGAGCCGGTGACCAGTGAGGTCCCGACGCCGTAACTGTCGACCGGCTCGGCGCGCAATGCCGCGATGGCGAACTCGTCGAGGTCGCCGGAGACGACGATGCGGGTGTTGCGGGCACCCAGCTCGTCGAGCTGGCGCCGGACCTGCCCGGCCACCACGCCGAGGTCGCCGGAGTCGATGCGCACGGCTCCGAGTTCGGGTCCGGCCACCGCGATGGCATTGGCCACCCCTGCGGTGATGTCATAGGTGTCCACCAGCAAGGTGGTGCCCACGCCGAGGGCATCGACCTGTGCGGCGAAGGCGATGCGTTCCGATGCGTCCTGTGCGGTGCGGTCGGCGGTGCCCTCCGGGCCGGTGTGTAGCAGGGTGAAAGCGTGAGCGCTGGTGCCCAGCGCGGGTACGCCGTAGCGGTGCTGGGCGGCCAGGTTGGAGCTGCCGTCGAAGCCGGCGATCCACGCCGCACGCGCCGCGGCGACCGCGGCCTGCTCGTGGGTGCGCCGCGACCCCATCTCGATCAGTTGGCGGCCGGCCGCCGCGGAGACCATCCGGGCGGCAGCCGAGGCGATCGCACAATCGTGGTTGAGCACCGAAAGCGCCAGCGTCTCGAGGATGACGCATTCGGCGAAACTGCCATGCACCGAGAGCACCGGCGAGTTCGGGAAGTACAGCTCGCCCTCGGGGTATCCGTCGATATCACCGCCGAATCGGAAGCCGGCCAGGAACTCGCGGGTCCGTTCGTCGAGAAAATCGGTGACGGTGTCCAAGGTGTCCGCATCGAAGGTGAAGTGCGCCAGCGCATCCACCAGGCGTCCGGTGCCGGCTACCACGCCGTATCGGCGGCCGTCCGGCAGCCGGCGGGCAAACACCTCGAACGTGCAGCGCCGGTGCGCCGACCCGTCGCGCAGTGCCGCGGCGAGCATCGTCAGCTCGTACTTGTCGGTCAGCAGCGCGGTGCTCACGGGGTCGTTCACGTCCCCAACCGTATCGGTCCGGTTCCGATTCGGGCGGGAAGTGCCACCCCGGTAGTCTGTCGGGCATGGTTACCCCAGCGCGGACTCGGCCGGGTACCCGTGAGGACGAGGCCACCGAGAGTCGCGATGCGACCGACAGCCCCTGGGTGACGATCGTGTGGGACGACCCGGTGAACCTGATGTCGTATGTGACCTACGTGTTCCAGAAGCTGTTCGGCTACTCCGAACCGCATGCCACCAAATTGATGATGCAGGTGCACACCGAGGGCAAGGCCGTGGTGTCCTCCGGCAGCCGGGAGTCGATGGAGGTCGACGTCACCAAGCTGCACTCGGCGGGCCTGTGGGCGACCATGCAGCAGGACCGCTGACCGGTGCGCAAATGGAAACGCCTCGAGGGCGCCGACGGCCCGCGGTTCCGGTCTTCGCTGGCCCCGCACGAAGCAGATCTGCTGCGCAATCTGGTCGCCTCGCTCACCGGGATGCTCGACGAGCGTGAATCCGCCGCTCCGACCGACGAACTCAGCGACCTGACCGGGATCAAGACCGGGCACTCGACGCCCCCTGAGGACGAGACGATGAAGCGGCTGCTGCCCGATTTCTACCGGGCCCGCACCGAGCATCCGGCGGGCTCGTCGGCGGCCGACAGTCTCAACAGCGCGCTGCGCAGCCTGCATGAGCCGACCATCATCGCTGCGAAAAGGAAAGCCGCGCAACGCCTCTTGGAGACGTTGCCGGAGGGCGGCGGAAAATTCGAGCTGTCCGAGGACGATGCGCAGGCGTGGGCGTCGGCGGTCAACGATGTGCGGTTGGCGCTGGGCTCCATGCTCGAGATCGGCCCCGGCGGGTTGGACCAACTGCCGGTCGGGCACCCGATGGCCGGGCATCTGGACGTGTACCAGTGGCTGACCGTACTGCAGGAGTATCTGGTGCTCGGGCTCATGGGACAGAGTCGATGACCGAGTTCGGCGCCATCACCGATATCGCAGGAATCCGCGTCGGGCATCATCACCGCATCGACGACGATGTCACCCTGGGGTCGGGCTGGGCTGCGGGCAGCACCGTGGTGCTGGCGCCGGCCGGCACGGTAGGTGCGGTCGACTGTCGCGGTGGCGCGCCGGGGAGCCGCGAGACCGATCTGCTGGACCCGGCCAACAGCGTGCGACACGTCGACGCGGTGGTGCTCACCGGCGGCAGCGCCTACGGGTTGGCCGCCGCAGACGGCGTGATGACCTGGCTGGAGGAACAGGGCCGCGGTGTCGCGATGGACGGCGGCGTGGTGCCGATCGTGCCGGGCGCGGTCATCTTCGACCTGCCGGTCGGCGGTTGGGGATGCCGGCCCACCGCCGAATTCGGTTACGCCGCCGTGAAATCCGCGGCCGATGCCGGCGACCGGGTCGCGGTGGGAAACGTCGGCGCCGGTGCCGGTGCGCGCGCCGGCGTGCTCAAGGGCGGACTGGGCACCGCCTCGATCGGGCTGCCCGACCTGGGCGTGAGCGTCGGGGCCATCGTCACGGTCAACTCCGGCGGCAATGTCATCGATCCGGCCACCGGGCTGCCCTGGATGTCGGATCTGACCGCGCTCTTCGGCCTGAGCGCCCCGCCGGAGGAACAGATCGCCGAGTTCGCGGCCCTGAACACCAAGAGCAGCCCGTTGAACACCACCATCGCCGTCGTGGCCACCGATGCCGCGTTGAGCCCTGCGGGATGCCGTCGGCTGGCCATCGCCGCCCAGGACGGGCTGGCGCATGCCATCAGGCCGGCCCACACCCCGGTCGACGGCGACACCGTCTTCGCGCTGGCCACCGGTGCGGTGCAGGTTCCGCCCTCGGAGAAGGTGCCCGTCGCGATGTCCCCGGAGACCGCGCTGGTCACCGCGTTGGGGGCGGCCGCGGCCGACTGTCTGGCGCGTGCCGTCCTGGTCGGCGTGCTGGCCGCCGAGTCGGTCGCCGGAATACCGACCTACCGTGGCCTGTTGCCCGGAGCGTTCGCATCTGCAAGAGAGACGGAGTCCTGACGTGCTGGTGATCCGCGCCGACCTGGTGGACGCCATGGTGGCCCACGCGCGCGCCGACCATCCCGACGAAGCCTGCGGCGTGGTCGCCGGGCCGGAGGGTTCGGATCGCCCGCAGCGTTTCATCCCGATGGTCAACGCCGAGCGGTCCCCGACCTTCTACCGGTTCGATTCCGGTGAACAGCTCAAGGTGTGGCGCCAGATGGATGACAACGACGAGGTCCCGGTCGTCATCTACCACTCGCACACCGCGACCGAGGCCTACCCGAGTCGTACCGACATCTCCTTCGCCTCCGAACCGGACGCGCACTATGTCCTGGTCTCGACGCGTGATCCACAAACGCACGAACTGCGCAGCTACCGCATCCTCGATGGCGTTGTCACCGAAGAACCAGTCAGCATCGTCGAGAACTACGAATCCTGAGAGAGGCCACCGTGTCCGTAACCGTGTCCATCCCGACCATCCTGCGCACCCACACCGGTGGGGAGAAGCGTGTCGAAGCCAACGGTGAGACCCTGCAGGCCGTCATCGCCGATCTGGAGTCCAACTACCCGGGCATATCGGAGCGTCTGATCGACTCCGACAATGCAGGCAAGTTGCACCGCTTCGTCAACATCTATGTCAACGACGAGGACGTCCGGTTCTCCGGTGGCCTGGACACCGCGATCGGCAACGGCGACTCGGTGACGATCCTGCCCGCTGTCGCGGGCGGCTAGGCGTGCGTTACGACTCGCTGCTGCACGCCCTGGGGAACACCCCGCTGGTCGGCTTGCAGCGGCTGTCACCGCGCTGGGAGGACGGCGCCGACGGACCGCATGTGCGGTTGTGGGCCAAGTTGGAGGACCGCAATCCCACCGGGTCGATCAAGGACCGCCCTGCGCTGCGGATGATCGAACAGGCCGAACGTGACGGGCTGATCAGTCCGGGGGACACACTGCTGGAACCCACAAGTGGCAATACCGGAATCTCCCTTGCCATGGCGGCGCTGCTCAAGGGCTACCGGATGATCTGCGTGATGCCGGAGAACACGTCGATCGAGCGACGCCAACTCCTGGAGCTCTATGGTGCGAAGATCATCTTCTCGCCCGCCGAGGGCGGTTCGAACACCGCCGTCGCGCACGCCAAAGAGCTTGCCGCACAGAATCCCTCGTGGGTGATGCTCTACCAATACGGCAACCCGGCCAATGCCGCCGCGCACTACGAGACCACCGGTCCGGAGTTGCTTGCCGATCTGCCCGAGATCACGCATTTCGTCGGTGGTCTCGGCACCACCGGCACCCTGATGGGCACCGGTCGGTTCCTGCGTGAGCAGGTGCCCGGGGTGCAGATCGTGGCCGCCGAACCGCGCTACGGCGAAGGCGTCTATGCGCTGCGCAATATCGACGAGGGCTTCGTCCCCGAGCTCTACGACCCGGAGATCCTGACCACCCGCTACTCGGTCGGCGCCTTCGACGCGGTCAAGCGCACCCGTGAGCTGGTCCAGGTGGAGGGCATCTTCGCGGGCATCTCCTCGGGCGCCATCCTGCACGCCGCTCTCGGTATGGGTGCCAAAGCCATCAAGGCCGGCGAGCGCGCCGATATCGCTTTCACCATCTGTGACGCCGGATGGAAGTATCTGTCCACCGGTGCCTACGCCGGTAGCCTGGACGATGCGGAAGACGCACTGGAAGGGCAACTCTGGGCATGAGCGAGTGGGCATGAATCTACCCGACACCCGGGCGCCGAAGAATCGGCCGGCCTGGGTGGTCGGCGGGCTCACGATCGTCGGTTTCGTGGCGCTGCTGTACGTGATGGAGATCATCGACACCGTTCTCGGCCATCGTCTCGACCAGGACGGGATTCGCCCGCTGGAGACCGACGGGCTGTGGGGCATCCTGTGGGCGCCGCTGTTGCACGGCGGGTGGCCCCATCTGATCGCCAACACCGTGCCCGCGCTGGTGCTCGGCTTCCTGATGACGCTGGCCGGCATGGGGCGGTTCCTCGGCGCCACCGCCATCATCTGGTTGCTCGGCGGGTTCGGCACCTGGCTGATCGGCAACATCGGTGCGCACTGTCCGTATGTGGGGGTGCAGTGCACCACCAATCACATCGGCGCGTCCGGGCTGATCTTCGGCTGGCTGACGTTTCTGATCGTGTTCGGATTCTTCACCCGCAAGGCCTGGGAGATCGTCGTCGGGGTGACCGTCGCGCTGGTGTACGGAGGCATCCTGTTCGGGGTGCTACCCGGTGCGCCGGGGGTGTCCTGGCAGGGACATCTGTCCGGCGCGATCGCCGGGCTGATCGCCGCCTATGTGCTGTCCGGCCCGGAGCGCAAGGCCCGCACCACGCGCACGGGTCCGGCAGCGTTGCGCTCCTGACCCGGCCCGCGGGCCATGTCGTGCATCACGGTGCGGACACAAAATGAATCTTGTCGCTGAATGCGGTCGTGCTTTCGTCGCGCCGCTGACCGACGTGGCAAGCTAGTGCTGTGCGAATCACCGTACTGGGTTGTTCCGGCAGTGTTGTCGGCCCCGATTCGCCCGCGTCCGGATATCTGCTGACCGAGCCCGACACCGCGCCCATGGTCCTGGACTTCGGCGGCGGGGTGCTCGGCGCGCTGCAGCGGTACGCCGACCCCGGATCGGTGAACGTCCTGCTGTCGCATCTGCACGCCGATCACTGCCTGGATCTGCCCGGCCTGTTCGTGTGGCGCCGGTACCACCCGTCCCCGCCCAAGGGGAGGGCCATGTTGTTCGGTCCTTCGCATACCTGGGAGCGGCTCGGCGCGGCATCCTCGCCCGAGGGCGGCGAGATCGATGATGTCTCCGATATTTTCGACGTCCAGCCCTGGGTCGACGGTCAAGAGGTGCGGCTCGGAGCCCTGACGGTCGAACCGCGGCTGGTGTGTCACCCCACCGAGTCCTACGGCATGCGCTTCACCGATCGCGATGGCGTCACCTTCGCCTACAGCGGCGACACCGGCATCTGCGATGCGGTGGTCGAACTGGCGCGTGGTGTCGACGTGTTCCTGTGCGAGGCGTCCTGGACCCATTCCCCCGAGCGGCCGCCCAATCTGCACCTGTCGGGTACCGAGGCCGGCCAGATCGCCGCCCGTGCCGGAGTCGGGAAACTGCTGCTGACCCACATCCCGCCGTGGACGTCTCGCGAGGACGTCATCAGCGAGGCCAAGGCCGAGTTCGACGGCCCGGTGCATGCGGTGGTGTGTGGCGAGGTCATCGACGTGACCCGCCACTGAGCTTCCCGTCGGGCCGTCGCGTTAGGGTTGCACGGTGTCCAGACGAGAAGACGGCCGGCTTGACGACGAGCTGAGGCCAGTGGTCATCACCCGCGGTTTCACCTCCCATCCGGCGGGCTCCGTACTGGTCGAATTCGGCCAGACCCGCGTCATGTGCACGGCCTCGGTGACCGAGGGTGTGCCGCGCTGGCGCAAGGGGTCCGGACAGGGCTGGCTGACCGCCGAGTACGCGATGTTGCCGGCGGCCACTCATGAGCGTTCGGGCCGCGAGTCGGTGAAGGGCAAGGTCGGCGGGCGCACCCAGGAGATCAGCCGGCTGGTCGGCCGGTCGCTGCGGGCGTGCATCGACCTCGGTGCGCTCGGTGAGAACACCATCGCCATCGACTGCGATGTGCTGCAGGCCGACGGCGGTACCCGCACCGCCGCGATCACCGGCGCCTACGTCGCGCTCTCCGATGCCGTGACCTACCTGGCCGCGGCCGACAAGTTGTCCGACCCGCGCCCGCTGTCCTGTGCCATCGCCGCGGTGTCGGTGGGTGTGGTCGACGGCCGGGTCCGGTTGGACCTGCCCTACACCGAGGATTCGCGCGCCGAGGTCGATATGAACGTCGTCGCCACCGACACCGGAACCCTGGTGGAGATCCAGGGCACCGGTGAGGGCGCCACCTTCCCGCGCACGACGCTGGACAAGATGCTGGATGTCGCGCTCGCCGGATGCGAGGAGCTGTTCGCCATCCAGCGGGCGGCACTGGAGCTGCCCTATCCCGGCGTGCTGCCCGAGCCCAGCGGTCCGTCCAAGAAGGTGTTCGGAAGCTGAGCCGGTTACTGGTTGCCTCGCGCAACGCCAAGAAGCTGACCGAGCTCCGCCGGGTACTCGACGCGGCCGGAATCGACGGCGTGGAATTGGTATCGCTGTCCGAGGTCCGCGAATTCGACGAGGCACCCGAGACCGGTGCGACCTTCGAGGAGAACGCACTGGCCAAGGCCCGCGATGCGTTCGCCGCCACCGGGTTGCCCTCGGTGGCCGACGATTCGGGGCTGGCCGTCGACGCGCTCAACGGGATGCCCGGGGTGCTGTCGGCGCGGTGGTCCGGTGTGCACGGTGACGACCGCGCCAACCTCGAGCTGTTGCTCGGACAGTTGCGCGATGTGCCCGACGACCGGCGCGGTGCGGCCTTCGTCTCGGCGTGTGCGCTCGTCTCCGCGGCGGGGGAGACCGTCGTACGCGGTGAATGGGCAGGAACCGTCGCCCGGGAGCCGCGCGGCGACGGCGGCTTCGGATATGACCCGATCTTCGTGCCCGCCGACTCCGAGCGGTCGGCGGCGGAGCTGTCCGCGGCCGAGAAGGATGCCGCTTCGCATCGTGGCCGAGCTTTGACGTTGTTGGTGCCGCAGTTGCGCGCACTGGCCTGACCGCCGGCGGGGCCGGAGCAAACCGCGGCCGGGATTTTGTATAGCGCAGCTAACGTGTAATGCTCCCGGGCGTGGTGTCAGTCGATCAGCGGCGGCCTTTCCGAATAGTTTCGGCGGCTCATCCCGGTGTGCTGATCGCGGTGCTGTGTGCCGCCGGGATCAGCGTCTCGTTGATGCAGACACTGCTCATCCCGCTGATACCCGAACTGCCAAAGTTGCTCGACACCAGCGCTTCTGACGCATCGTGGGCGATCACATCGACCCTGCTCACCGCGGCCGTGGCCACTCCGGTGTTCGGCAGGCTCGGTGATCTGTACGGTCCGAAACGCATTCTGATCGCCTGCGCGACGGTGTTGATCGCCGGCTCGGTGATCGCCGCGGCGAGCACCACGCTCATCCCGTTCGTGGTCGGTCGCGGAATGCAGGGCCTGGGCATCCCCATCATCCCGCTGGGCATCAGCGTGCTGCGGGCTTCCGTACCCGCCGAGCGGGTCGGTAGCGCCATGGGCTTGATGAGTTCGTCCCTCGGAGTCGGCGGCGCACTCGGGCTGCCGCTGTCGGCGGCGATCGCCCAGCACCTCTCCTGGCATGCGCTGTTCTGGTTCGCCGCGGCCATCGGAGTCGTGCTGCTGGTGCTCTTCGCCACGCTGGTGCCCGCGGTGCCTGCCAGTTCGACCGACCGCCTCGACCCGCTGGGCGCGCTCCTGCTTGCGGCGGGACTGGTGACCCTGCTGCTCGGTATCACCAAGGGTCGCGACTGGGGCTGGACCTCCGGTGTGACGATCGGGATGTTCGGCAGCTCGCTCGTTGTCTGTGCAATCTTCGTCGCCTGGCAGCTGCGGTTCGATTCGCCGGTCGTGGACCTGCGGACCTCGGTGCGCCCGCCGGTGCTGATCACCAATATCGCCTCGGTCGGGGTCGGCTTCGCGATGTTCGCGCTCTCACTGATCGCTCCGCAGGTGCTCGAGCTGCCTGCCGAGACCGGTTACGGGTTGGGTATGTCGATGTTGGAGGCCGGGCTGTGGATGGCCCCGGGTGGGATCGCGATGATGCTCGTGGCCCCGTTCGCGGCGCGGGTGGCCGGAGCCCGCGGTCCGAGGTTCACGCTGTGCGTCGGATGCGTGGTGATCGCCGGTTCGTACCTGGCCGGGTTGTGGCTCCTGGGCGGCGGCCCGCAGGTGCTGGTGCTCAACGTCCTGGTGAGCGTCGGGGTGGGATTTGCCTACGCATCGATGCCTGCCTTGATCAACGCCGCGGTGCCGCTGTCGGAGACCGCCGCGGCCAACGGTCTCAACGCACTGGCGCGCTCGTTGGGCACCTCGATCTCCAGCGCGGTGATCGGCGCGATCCTGGCGGGGATGACCATGACGGCCGGCGGTCACGAGGTGCCGACGCTCGACGGTTTCCGGGCGGCGCTGATCGTCGCCGCCGCGGTCTCGGCCGTGTCTGCGGTGGGCGCGCTGCTGATACCCGCGGTGCGCCCGACGGCGGTTACAGAGCGAACCGCTTCTTCACGTCTTGGGTCTGGAAGTGCTCGACGATGAGGCCCAATACGGGCACAGTGCCCGAGATCAGGGTGCCGAGCGTGCGGCCCAACGGCCAGCGCACCTTGACGGCCAGGTTCGCCGTGGCGATCAGGTAGGCGAAGTACACCCAGCCGTGCACGACCGCGATCCAGCTCAGCGAGTCGTCGTTGAAGCCGTACTTCATGACCATCTCGTAGCACAACGCGATGAGCCACAGGCCCGTCGCCCACGCCAGTACCCGATAGCTGGCCAGCGCCTTCTGGATCGAGGGCAGTGGAACAGCGGGGGTCTGGGTTTCCTGGCTTTCGGGAGTGCTCATCTGGTGTTCCTGTCCTCGGGGGTGTCCGCTTTGGCCAACTCGGCCAGGTAGGCGTTGTATTCGCGAAGGGTGGGGTCGTCCTCGACGGTCGACGCGGCGGCCGGCCGCTCGGGGAGCAGGCCGGCCGGGATCTCGGTGGCCCGGCTGGTGTCCGCGGGCTCGTCGTAGGTCGGCGGCGCGTCCTCCAGCCTGACAAACTTGTAGTACGCGTAGACGCAGAACGCGGCGAACATCGGCCACTGCAGGGCGTATCCCAGATTCAGGAAGGTGCCCGAGTTCGATTCGTAGCGGGTCCACTGCCACCAGGCCAACAGCATGCAGCCGGTGGCACCGACGGTGGCCAGCGCGATGAGCGCCGGTCTCCTACGTCGTGTAGTGGACATAGCTCAACTTTACCGCCCGTCGATTTCAGGTCTTGGGCCCGATGAACTGGTCGAGTCGTGCCGTCGCCGCCTTGCGATGGATCGGCGGGCAGGAGCGCAGCGACCCGGGGTTCGGCTCGGCGATGACGTAGCGACTGTTCTGGGTCCACGGGATGCCGAGCCGATCGAGGGCCGCGCAGAAGAGGTTACGGATATCGGTCGAGTGGTTGGTGAAGTGATAGCGGATGCTGGCGACCCCGCGATCGTTGGCGACCACCCGACACCCGTCGCTGTGGATGAGGCCACGGACGAACTCCTCGGTGGCGGCGTCGACATGGGCCTGTTGCCACGGCTCCAGGACGATCGGACGAAGGTGTTTCGGCCCGGGTCCGTGCTGCGGGAAGATGCACGGCCAGTGCTTCGAGTACAGCGATACATCGACGCAGCCGGTGACCCGAGGAAACACCGTCGCATGCTGGCCGAGCATGATCTTGTCGATCGCGTCCCGGCAACCCTCGATGATCCCCGGATACTTTTTGTCGAGGGTCACCCGCAGCCGGAACAGGTAACGGGAACGGTTGATGTAGCCGTCGCCCAGATACAACCCCAACAGATAGCTGTACGCATCGGACGGAAGCACGCTGTAGTCGTGGTAGCGGCACGTCGACCGCGGCATCACCGCGCTCTTGCCGCGGCGCCAGTCGCATACGGTGCGACGGGGGATGCCGGTCTGTCTGGAGATCGCACAGTCGTTCAAGCCCGCATCGATGAGCCGTCTGACTCGTGTGAAGTCGTCCTGCGTGTGCATCGTCGAGACCTCCCTCGTTGACACCGACGCTAGGGCAGACCTCTGACAACATCGTTCGGACGGGAGGCGGTAGTCTGACCGTCAGAGCGCGAGTGACGAAATTGGCATACGTGATGGCTTTAGGTGCCATTGTCTTCGGACGTGGGGGTTCGAGTCCCCCCTCGCGCACCAGTGAGTGAATTCGTCGACTCCGTTGGCAAGTCGGCACCTTCGCGAACCAAATCGGTTGGGGCGCTCATCCCTGCACAAGAACGTGAATCGGATGGCGGGGATCTTCGGCGCAGCTGAAGATCTGCACATCACCGCCGCGGCCGACCACCAACCCCGTCGGTTGGTCCGAGTCGATGTCCGATCCGAGACCATCTTGAACGCTCCACGTCCTTGCGCCATGTCCTCGTTCGTAGGTGTCGAGGCAGACGAGAAGCTCACGAGGGGTACCGCAGTCCGGGCACGGCATGGCATATGGATCCATGGCGTGCCACTTCGGCCAGCCACCTACCTTGCAACCCGGTGCCACCGACAAGTCGTCTGCATAGTTCAGATCGAGTCCCCATCCTGCGTCGTCTATCGTCCCTATCCGATCCCACAGCGCGTCTGGGAGGTCCAGCGGATACTCGGGCACCACCTCGGGATGCAGTGCACACGGGCGAGGTGTGCATTCTGGTTCGAAATCGACGGGTGGTGCCGGAGTGGCTGCGACAGCGGACAGCGCCGCCGAGTTGCGCCACAGGAGCGTGACCGCGGGAGCATAGGCGTCGGGCTGGCCGGGCAAGTGCGCATGGATCACCGGACACCAGAGCAATTGCAGCAGGTCGGCGCCGTCGGGAAAACGAATGGTCGGTGCGTCCGAGGCGAACAGCTGTAACACGGGAATCAGGGAGTTGGGGCCAGTGTGTGGGTGCTGCTCGTCGGGCGCGGACCCGAGGGTGTCGAGATCCCAGTGGAAGTAGGGGGTTGTGCACGTCGGCCATGGCTCCGCGCATGGCCACAGCATCGGGCCGCCTATCGAATTCTGTTGTGCCGTCGGCGCTGCGGGGCGGGGATGCAGTCGGGTTGCGGGGCGAGCGAACCGCGCGAGGTCAGGAACGAGTCCGGTCACGTCGACCGGACGCGGCGGAGTGCTGTAATCGCCGTTCGGAGTATTCGGTCTTCGTTGCATCGCATGGTCAGTATGGATCACCGATAATGATCGGTGCCGTTTGCCTTAGCATGACTGCACGAGATTTAGCGAATTGATCTCGACGCGAGAGCTTTTCAGACTTTGCCAGGCCGCACCGACCAGCAGGAAGGTCCAAGCGATGTCACTCTATCTTCGCTATGAATCGGCGGTGGCGAACAGTTGCGGCAACCACACCGGGATTTTCGGGCTGGCGAACGGACTGGCGAGGTCACACCGACTAAGTGCCCGCGACCGAGCTTGGTGGCGAGAAAACAACGACTGGCTCAATACCGCCTACCACGACCCGGCGACAATTGATCCGACGCTGTTCGACCGTGCTCTCAACCCAGTGACCGCGTGCTGGTTCAAGGCCGGTGCCAGAGACGTGCTTGAGAGAGTCCCGGGATACTTGGCACTCCTCGACCGGTACGACGTCGCGTGGAGACTGCGGCAGGCGGACGATCCTGGATTGATCCTGTACGACGATGACGTTCAGATCGTCGTACGTCCTCGTCATTTCTGAAAGCGATTGCCGTGGATGCTGACCCCGAGGAGGTTCGCTGATCGGCGATGATCGCGTCTGGATCGGGCAGCCATCCGACTTGCGGTTCGAAAGAGGCGATGGTCCGCGCGTGACCCATGAGGAGACGCAGGCGGCGATTCGCTTATTCGCCGCCGCCACGCACCAGAATCCGGGACTGTTCGACGGTCCGCTGGTGTTGGTTGATCGCTGCTCGTTCGACGCCGTATCGAGTCGGATGGTTGTGTGGTGGTCGCCCAGCACCTACCGATCGCTGGCGCTGAGAAGGTTTGGGCATCGCATCTCCACACTTTTCGTGACTGTCCTCGTGCCCGCGCCAGGGCGAATGGTGCTTGTTGGGCGAGCCGGCCCACTCACGGCTAAAGCGGGGCGCTGGCAGTTTCCCGGAGGCTCTGTGACACCGCCGCCGTCAGGCACGCCACTGGATATCGACCATCTCGCGACCGAGGCTTCGCGCGAACTGCTGGAAGAAACCGGGCTGTGGCGGGAGCCCCGAACCCTGAAGTTGTGGGCCGTGTGCCGCGGCGACCATCACAATGTGGGCGTGTGCTTCCGGGCCGCCGATTTGGACGTTCGCGAGTTGGCCGATGTGCGCGACTTCGTCAGAAACTGCGACGAGCCCGAGTTCGACGAACTGGCGGTGGTGGGCACCCCTACCGAACTCGCCGCACTTGGGCGCAGTGTCGATTACGTGGATCCGTGCCTGCGTTTGTATCGGTCAGAATCTGGCTGAAACGTTCTGGCTCCCCATCCCAAAGCCTACGGTCATGACTGCCGTCAGTCCGTCGCCGCGGTGGTGCGGAAGATCGGCCAACATATCTCGGTGGCCGTGAACGCTGTCGGATCTGCCAGGGTGCTGCCGATGTAGTGCTCGCGGATCGGTCCCTGGCTGCTGATCAGGTGCTCGTTGACATAGATTCCCAGCGCGGCGTAACTGCGGTCGATGCCGTCGTGACCGCCCTGATGGGTCAGCACCGCGAACTCAGACTTCGGCAGGGTCGTGGCGTCGATACCGGCAGGAGGCTGCGCTGATGGTGGTGCGGGCACGAACATCGTTGCACTGCCACGCTGTTCGAGGAACAGTGCTCGGTCATAGAGCCCGCCCGGGCTTACCGCAATCGGTTCGCCCACGGCCTCGGCGACGGCCGTTCGCAGTTGCTGCAGCGATGCCGAGAACCACTCATCGATATCGGAGACATCGATGGTGCCGCCGACCGACCACACAGCGAGCGGTGACTCCTGGCGCACGGCGACCTCGGCCGGAGGCTTTACGGGGGAGAGCAATTCACGTAGCGCACCGACGGTGTCCCGGGTCTGCTGCAGTTGCGCTTCCATCTGCTCGAGATGGGTGGTGATGATCTCGGTGCGGGCGATGGCATCCTCGGTGCTCAACAGCGCCTTGATATCGGGAATGGACATGCCCAGGGATCGGAATCGGCGGATGATGTGCGCGTGATCGACCTGGCTGGTGTCGTAGAAGCGGTAGCCGGTGTAGGGGTCGATGTGGGCGGGTTCGAGGATCCCGATGTCGTGATAGTGGCGAAGCGCCTTCCTGCTCAGACTGGTCATCACCGCGAAGTCACCGATCGAGACCTGTGCGCCCACAGCGTCCTCCTCTATCGTCGGCCGCCCAGATGGCGGACAAGGCCATCTTGAAGGTTGCCCCTAGGGCAAGGTCAAGACCGCGGTGCGCTATCGGCAAGGGCTTGACTTTCCCCTAACGGGAAGCCCGACGGTGGTGCCATGACCACAATCGAATGGAACGCGCTCCCAGACCCTGTAAGAACGTTCATGACCACCCACGCCACGCCGGAGGACGGCCGAGCAGTCGCCACCTTCACCGCCGACGCCGTGGTGACCGACGAGGGCCGCGACTACACGGGCCGCGATGAGATCGGTGCCTGGCTGGCCGCGTCGGCCGGTGAGTTCACCTACACCGCGGAGTTCGTCGGGGCGACCATGACCGACAACGGTGTTGACGTGATTCAGCATCTGGAGGGCGATTTCCCCGGCGGGGTAGTCGACCTGCACTTCCGTTTCACCGTGGACGGCGAGTCGATCAGCCGATTGGTGTGTGAGGCATGAGCAGGCGATGGTTCATCACCGGCGGGACGCCCGGTAACTTCGGGATGGCGTTCGCCGAGGCGGCGCTGGAAGCGGGGGACCGCGTGACGATCACGTCCCGGCGCCCGCAGGAGCTGGCCGACTGGGCCGATCGTCATGGCGATCGGGTTCTCGTGGTCCCGCTGGAACTCACCGATGCCACGCAGGTGCGGCGCGCGGTGCAGGCCGCCGAGGAGCGGTTCGGTGGTATCGATGTGTTGGTCAACAATGCCGGCCGCGGTTGGTACGGATCGATCGAGGGTATGGACGAGTCCGCCGTGCGGGGGATGTTCGAACTGAACTTCTTTGCGGTGCTGTTAGTGACGCGTGCTGTGCTGCCCGGGATGCGTGCCCGCGGAAAGGGCTGGATCGTCAATGTCTCCTCGGTGGCAGGGCTGGTGTCGGCACCCGGTTTCGGCTACTACAGCGCGACGAAGTTCGCCGTCGAGGCCGTCACCGATGCGCTGCGTGTCGAGGTCGCCGGGCAGGGCATCTCGGTGTTGGCGGTGGAACCGGGCGCCTTTCGCACGAACGCTTACTCCGGTTTCGCCAACGAGCCGATCACCGAACCGATTTCGGAGTATCACGACATGCTCGAGCAGGTCCGTGCAACCTTCGTCGAGATGGATGGTGTTCAGCCCGGTGATCCGCACCGCGGTGCCCGTGCGGTGATCGCTGCAATGGCTCAGGACCCGCCGCCTCGGCGTCTGGTGCTGGGCAACGGCGGATACGACGCGGTGATCGATGAGCTGGAGCAGACCCTGGCCGAACTGCGTGTGAACGAGACCCTCTCGCGCAGCGCGGACTTCCCCGACTGAGGGGTATGCCCGTGACAGGTTCAGGCGGTCTGCTGGATCTGGATGAGGTTGCCGCAGGTGTCGTCGAGCACGGCCGTGGTGACCGGCCCCATGCTCACCGGTTCTTGGGTGAACGACACGCCCATCTCGCTCAGCCGGTGGTGCTCGGCATGGACGTCGTCGACGGCGAATGCCGTGAACGGGATGCCGTCGGCGGCCAGAGCCTCCTTGAACGGCCGAACCGCAGGGTGTTCGTCGGGTTCGAGGACGAGTTCGGTGCCGCCCTCATCCTCCGGCGACACCACGGTGATCCAGCGGTGGTCACCCATCGGCACATCGTGTTTCGGTCGGAATCCGAGGACTTCGGTGTAGAACCGCAGCGCCTTGTCCTGATCGTCTACGAAAACGCTGGCCAATGTGATTCTCACGGTGATCCTTTCCGTGCTGTCGAACGGGTATCGGGCTTGTCGAGCCATCGCTCGACGATCGTTATGAGCGGAGTTGTGTCGAGGTCATGAAGTTTGTAACGACCTTCACGTCTGGTCTTCACCAGACCGGCCTCTTCCAGGACATCCAGATGCTGCGAAATCGCCTGTCGTGACGAGCCGAGTCCATGCTTGGACGCCAGCCGTGCGCAGATCTCGAAGAGGGTCTGCCCGTCGCGTTCGGTCAGTTCGTCGAGGATTGTGCGGCGTGTGGGATCTGCCAGTGCCTTGAAGACATCACCCACCCACCGAATGTTATGCAAGCGGCCACTTGCATGTCAACGCCCTGAATCGCTCCACCCCACACGGACTACCTTTCGGTGCTGGTGAATCGAATTCGCACGCCCTCCGATCACCCCTGGCGTCGTCGCCGAGCGCTCACCACGGCGCCGATCACGGCCAGCACTGCGATGCCACCGAGTCCAGCAGCGACCCAGGCGAGCACCGGCGTCGACGAGTCCGCCTTCTCCGCGGTGCTGCGTTCCTCGGCCTGCAGGCGGTAGCCGGGCGGCAGGTCGGTTCCCGGTGTGCTCAATCCGGGGAGGCGGTCGGTCAGCGAGACGGTGAAACTGCGTCGCCCGGAGTCGGTGGGTCCCCAGGTGCCCCAGGCCGGTGTCTCCTCATCGAGCAGCACCTTGGTCAGCGACCGAGCCGGATCGTCACCGAGGTCGACCACCTTCTTGACGACCACAGGCTTGTACGACGCGTCGCCGAGTTTGAAGGACACCAGCACGTTTTCGTAGGTTGTCGGCACGGCGGGCTTGGGGGGAGGCGGTTGACCGGGTGCGGGTACGTAGCCGCCACCGGAGAAGCTACCCACCGACACGTTTGTCACCCGGCCGGCCGGATCGTTGACCACCGCGGTGAAGCTGTGCACGCCCGCCTGCGGCACGGTGAGAACCGTCGGCCGCAGCGGCGCGAGCTCGGTGATGTACGGCCGCCCGTCTGCCACGTAGGCGATCGTCACCGGGGTTCGGTATGGACTGATCAACATCGGTTGATACCACTGGGTGTACTGAACCCAGGACGAGTCCCATTGGGTGACGACCGAACTGGACTCCGAGAGGTATTCCGACTCGACGAGGCTTTGTAGCTGTTCGATCTGTGTCGCCGATGCTTCGGTGGCCTCGCTGAATTCGGGCTCCGCACGTGATGCCGTCTCCAGGTCTCCGGCATCGATATCGGCGATATCAGGGGAGGCGATGTCGGGGGTGGTGTCATCAGGGGTGGTGTCACCGTCAGACGCCTGCCCGGGGGACGCCGGATCATCGGCGCCTGTCGATGTGTCGGCGTCAGCACCGGGAGCGTCGGGAGCAGCGCCGGGATCGTCCTGCTGAGGACCGGTCTCACCGGTTTGGTCCGGCTCAGAATCCGGAGCCGAGCCCAGCGCAGGTTCCGGTTGCGGCTCGGGCTCGGGTTCCGGTGCGGGTTCTGGCTCCGGCTCTGAAGCAGGCTCCGGCTCCGGGGCAGGCTCGGGTTCCGGCTCCGGCTGCGGTTCGGGCTCTTGTTGTGGTTCCTCGGCGGCTTCCGCGGGCGGCGAGTCGACTTGAACGGTTCCCTCGTCATCGTCGAACGGATCGGCCACTGCCACCGCGGGAGCGGCGAAAAGTGTTGCGGTTGCGGTGATGGCGGCGGCTGCGGTGAGCCGGACTGTGCGGGAAGACATGAGCATCCTTGGCTGGAGTCGGAGTTGACCGGTAATGGGTGGCTGCGAGATCAGGCGGGTGATGCGGCGAGAAAGCCTCATCACCCGCCTGCGAGATACTCGACCCTCAGCCGGCGGCGCTACTGTCGCGTTCGGCGGTGGTGAGGGCGAAGGAGCTTGTCTGCCACGCCTTCATGAACTGATCGAGCGGCACGGCGAGGCCTTGTCCGTGCTGCAATGCGCTGTCGTTGAGGTAGACGACGCCCTTGGTCATGTTGACGCTGAGCACGGTGACGGCGTGATTGGACTCGTCCAGGCCGTCCCGGTACCGCGCCCAGCGGTCGCCGAAGAACTGCTTGTTCCACGCGTCGTAGACCACTCTGTTGTTGACGCTGACGATCACCGACTGGCCGTTTTCGAGTGCGGTGGTCATGTTGTCCAGTGCCAGCGATCCTTCGGTCTTGAGATACGTGGTGTAGTCGGCGTTGATGCCGAACCTGTTCAACAGGGTGATGACGTCCTCTCGGAACGTCCCACGCCCTTCCCTCTCAATGTAGATAGGTTCGCCTTTGATGACACCGCTGGGCAGCGTCTCCGCCAGGTACTGCACTTCGGCGGCGATCGCATCCATGTCGACCGGCATGCCGTTGGCGGTCAACTGTGCGATGACAGCGGAGGTGGCCATCAGCGCGCACGTGCCGAATTCGCCCTGGTACTTCCAGTATTGATAGTTGGCAAGGTAATTCCCGTACTCGGTATCACCGGCAGACGGCGGGGCGATGGGTTCCGGCTGGGAAACGCCGAACGCGCGGGACAGATCGTCGGTGAGATAGGTCATGCTCTCCTGGAAGACTTGAACCTGGTGCACGAATGCCGCCGCGACCCGCGAGCCGATCTGCTGGATGGACGGCAACGACCAGACCCATCTGGTCTCGGTGGCCTCCGGTGCCACGTTCGGCGAGCTGCTGAGCTGGGTGGTGACCAGCTTGTGGTTTTGGGCTCCCCATGCCGCCATGAAGTCGTCATAACTCAGCACCAGGCCCTGCCCATCGTCCCGGGTGGGGTCATTGATGGTGACCGTCCCGTTGACATTGTCGACTCCGATGACGACGACGGTCTTCTCCTTGACGTCAGTGCTGTCCGACACCGGGCCGTTGATCGGGACGATCATGGCCTTGGTCGGATCCAGCAGACCTTTGGTGAGGTCGTCGAACGCCTTGCTCGCCTGGTCGGTGCCGTAGCTGCGGATGATGATGCGAACGTCCTTGTCCTGCAACACCTCATAGGTGTCTGTCCAATAGACGAGCCGTGCGCCGGGACCTAGATAGACCATCGTGCCGGGCACTCTGAGGCTTGGGGTGTTCGCTGCCTTGGCGAGGAAGCTCGCTAGATCCACGGGGGTGCCGGTCAACTGCGCGTACGCCATGGCCACGGTCGCCAGCCCGGCTGAAAGGAAGTCGCCGGATTGCACGAAGTACTGGGCATTGCCTGTCGGATTACCGAACGGCAGCGACCTGGTGATCACCTCCTGGGTGAACCCGAGGATGCCGATCACATCGTCGCGCAGTGCCGTCAGACTGCGTTGGAACCCGTAGAGCTGGTTCATCACGGCGAAGTACACATTGGTGCCGAGTTCCTGCAGCCCGCGCAGCAGTTCTTCGGGAGTGGGCAGGCCGAACGGGTTGCTCGCCTGCGCTACCGCAGCGGCAGGCACAGCGGCCGGAGACAGCGCCGCCGCGCGCCCCACGGCGCTCGAGGTGGAGGCCAGCGTGTAGAAACTGGCGCCCGCGGATCCGGTGATGGTGCTCAGCCCACTGTCGTTGACCGCCGGCGTGAGGAGGGGAGTGCTGTCGGGTTCGGGTGGCGCGGACGCCGATGAGCCGTCCGAGATCACCGGGGAATTGGCAGCGGCTGGTTGCGGTGTGGCGGTGGATTCGTTCGAGGTGCCGGTCGGGTTGTTCTCCTCGACGATGGTGACCGCCTCGGCCACGGTCTCCTCGGGGATGACTTCTTCGGAGCCGCCGATGGTCTCCTCGGCGGTTGCATCGTCCTCGTCGAGACCCGAACCACGGGTGGGTAACCCTTCGCCCCAGCTGCCGTCGGAGTCGTCGGACTGCTCCGCGTCGTCCTTGGCGCGCGTTCCGGAGCTGTCTTCGGAATCGTCCGGTGAAGAGTTGTCAGTCTCGCGCGACGACCCGCCGCTGCCTTTCACCGGTCCCGCGGTGGTCGATCCCGCATCGGAGGACGACGAGGAATCGGAGCTGTCGGAGGAACCGGTGCGGGTGGTCCCCGAGGGTGCATCTGGCGAGTCGGCGGCCGCGATGGCCGCGCCGCCGAGCATCGCGGCTCCCATACCAAGGGTCATCGCGCCCGCGCCGAGCCACAGCCGTGCTTGCTGGGCTCGGCGTTCACCCACGCAGTCCGGATGCGCTTCCTGTGTCCCGTCCACCGTCATCGATTGCTCCCCACTCCTGGTTTGACGCCTACGTAAAAATTGCTGAGCGAACCGAACAATACGCATCGCGGGGCTATATCCGCTGTTCAATCACGGTTTTTACGTGGTCGTGCAAGTGTGGCAAACCTCAGGAAGGTCTTCGACGAGCGAATGACCTAGATTTGCCACCCCGGGGTGCGTCGATGGCTAAGTCCACCGACCGGGGCACGGGTGTTGCGGTTGCGAGGAGGGCACCTGCGGGCGGCCTCGGTGACGCCCGGCAATCGTCGCCGCTGTCAGATAGCTGAAATAGGCCGATCCGGAGATCGCGGGCACACCCACTGTGTCATAGTCGTCCGGGCGTTTTGCCCTGACGAAGGAGCCCGCGTGCAGATCGACCCCGCCGCCACCGCCTGGTTGCTCGTCAGCACCGCGATGGTGTTGTTGATGACCCCGGGTCTGGCCATCTTCTACGGCGGCATGGTCCGCTCCACCGGCGTGCTGAACATGATCATGATGAGCTTCATCGCCATCCCGGTCGTCACGGTCACCTGGATCGTGGCCGGCTACAGCCTGGCGTTCGGCACGGACGCCGGGGGCGGAATCATCGGCGGGCTCGGCCACCTCGGCTTGTCCGGTATCGATGTGTCCGCGGTGCGCTCCAATGTGCCCGAGCTGCTGTTCGTGACGTTCCAGTTGGCGTTCGCCATTCTCACCGCGGCGCTGGTCAGCGGCGCGATCGCCGACCGGGCGAAATTCTCGGCGTGGACGCTGTTCGTCGCGCTGTGGACGTTGGCCGTGTATTCGCCCGTCGCGCACTGGGTCTGGGGACCTGGCGGGTGGCTCTCCGTCTTCGGCGCGCTCGACTTCGCGGGTGGATTGGTTGTCGAGATCGTCTCGGGGGCCTCGGCTTTGGCGCTCGCGCTGGTGCTCGGCCCGCGTATCGGGTTCAAATCCGAGGCCATGCGCCCGCACAATCTCCCGTTCGTCCTGCTCGGTGTCGGCCTGTTGTGGTTCGGCTGGTTCGGTTTCAACGCGGGCTCGGCATTCGCGGTGGACGGCAAGGCCGCGGTCATCTTCCTCAACACGCTGATCGCCGGATGCCTCGGGATGCTGGGCTGGCTCGCAGTCGAACGCTTCCGCGATGGGCACCCGACCACCTTTGGCGCCGCCTCCGGCGTCGTAGCGGGCCTGGTCGCCATCACGCCGTCATGCGGGTTCGTCTCGCCGCTGGGCGCCGTAGTGGTCGGTCTGGTTGCGGGCGTGGTGTGCTCGTATGCGATCGGGTGGAAATTCACCGCTGGATACGATGATTCGCTCGACGTGGTGGGAGTGCACTTCGTCGGCGGGGTGGTCGGAACCTTCCTCATCGGTCTGCTCGCAGCCGAGGCCGTGTCGGGCGGTCCCGAGGGCCTTTTCTACGGCGGCGGGATCACCCAGGTGGGCAAGCAGACTCTGGGCATCGTCGTGGTCGCCGCGTTCGCGTTCACCGTGTCGTTCGTGCTGGGAAAGGTGATCGACGCGACCATGGGATTCCGGGTAACCCGCGAAGACGAACTATCCGGTATCGACTTCACCCAGCACGCCGAAACGGCGTATGCCGAAGGTGTGCACGGCCAGCAGCACAAGCGTCCCGGTACCTGATCACCGCGGTCCGTCCACGGCGAACGTGCCGCGGTCGTCGGTGAACTCGGCATACACCTGCCGGATCGCCCCGTCGATCTCGACGTCACAGGTGAAGCTGTCGCCCTTGGCGGCCGATGGATCCTTGCCGCCGTTGCACCGCAGTGCGCTGATGGAGTTGGCGCCGTATCCGTTGATCGGATCAGACAGGATGGCGCGCACCCCGGCCTCGGCCGTTTCGACCCTGATCACCGGAGCACGGTCGAATCCGAACTGCCAGATGCCGATACCGACGCCGACAACGGCGACACCCGCCAGTCCGGCAATGGTGGCGGCGCGCCGGTGGTCCGGTGTTGTCCGTTGCCGTCGATGTCCACCGGCCTGCTGCTCCGGCCGGAGCAGGTAGCGGTTCGGGTCGATCGGCGGGCGTCGTGCGGGTTGCGGTGTCGGCTGTCTCGGCCCCGGCTGTCCTGGCCGCGGGGGTTGGCGCGCAGGTGCCGGTGGCGCCGGATAACCGTGTTGAGGTCGGTGCGGCGGCGGCCCCTGGTTGGGCGGGTACGGCATCCGCGGCGGTGCCTGCGCAGGTGTCTGTGGCGGGGGCGGTGCCGCCCCACCGGGCCGCGCCCACCACGGCTGAGCCTGACCTGGTGGCTGATTGGGGTTCGGCGGCCGTGTCATGCGGGACCGAAGCGCTGATAGCAGGTGTCGGCTTCGCCGCCGAGGCCTGAACGGTACGCCAGGATCCTGGTGAAACCGGCCGGCGCGGTCACTCCGTTGACATCGCTGGCGGCCAGGCCGTTGGTCAGCAGTCCGGAGATCGCCTCATCGGTGTCGCCGGCGGACAACGTCAGGGTGCCGCCGGGTTCGGCCATCCGGCCCTGCGCGACGCCGGTCAGGCACGCGGTGCGCAGCGCCGCGATCGCTGTATCCAGCGGGTCGCCGCGCTCCTTCTGCAGGGCCAGCGCGTATCTGGATGTCACGATCGACAGCGCGGTGTTGTCGCCCTGGAGCAGTACGCCCTGGTCCTCGGCCTTCGGAGTCCCCAACGCCTGCAGCGTGGGGAGATTGACGTTCACGGTGTTGGTCGAGGGGCAGTAGGACGCCGGGGACACTGTCTGCGCGTCAGGGCAGGAGGCCATGTCGAGGTTCAACGACGGCGGACTGGCCGGCTGATAGATCTGGGTAAGGGTGTCCATCAGGCTGGTCAGCAGTTGTTCGTCGATCGGGCTGTCACTGGCCGACGGATCGCCGTAGGCGTCATAGGACAGAAACTTCGGGAGATCGCCTTGACGCTCGGTGATCTCGGCCATGTCGATGGCCGCACACTGATCGGCGTTACCGGCGAACCCGATCTGGAAGGCACTGATGCGGTCCAGGGCTGACCCGTGCGCGTCCCCGGTCAGGATGGCTTCTTCCTGGGTCATGAGCGGGTCGCGGATGTAGATGGCGCCGGCCAGAACGTGATTGAGCCCGTCCCCGGTGCTCAGGTCGAATCGCGGGGACTTACCCGCCGCCACCCAATGCAGGTAGACGCCGGCGAAACAATCGGCCTGTTGCTCCTTGACCAGCACCGGGGTCGACTTCTCGACCAGATGGGCTTTGGCCTGCACGGCGTGGCCGAACTCGTGGGCAATCACCCCGACCACACCCATGTCCCCGAAGTATTGCGCGGCGCCGGGAATGAACTGCCCTCTGTCCCAGGCCATCACATCGTCACCGAAGCAGTAGAAGGCGTTCGACAGATCGTAGAGCTCGTTACCGCAGACGGTGGGTGACGCGGGATCGGCTGCGTCATAGGACACGAGTCGCGACACCGGGCTGTAGGTGCCGGTAAGGGCGCCCTCCCAGTTCTGTGACCAGAAATCCTCGAGATCATCGACGGCCCGTAGCACCAGCTGGTCGACCGGGCCACCGTCGCTGTTCTCGGCGACGCTCACCGGCGCCGGAGCGTCGGGGCGCGGCCCGCTCGGCCCGTCGCGGGCGGGCGGGCCGCCCGCGCGCTGCGGGTCGTACAGCATGGATACCGGGCGCCCGTCGAGGACCGTGGAGGCGCAGCCGGACAGGATCAGAACGAGCATGAGCACCCCGCTCAGCCAGGCACCACGGCCTGCGAACCGTCGATCCATGGTCGAAGGCTAACAAGCCGACGTGCCGAAGTGCCGACCGAGATGATCCGGAGTGACTGCGGAGCGGGCTCTGGATCAGTTCTCGGCGGGCACCAGGATGCGGCCGGCCACTCGTAGGATGTGCCGACCCAGAGTGGCGTCATCGACGTCGGTGACCAGTGGATGGATAAGGGCTGCGCTCAGGGCCGCGGACATGACTGCCGCATTCACCCGTGCCGCGGGATCGGTTCCGGCGCCGAGCAACACGCGGTGCAGCCGGCCCATGAATCGCACGAACGGGGGGTGCTCGTCGAGCAGGCGCACCACGACCGGGTCGTATTGCAGGACGCGAGTCAGCCTGCGCCGGGCGACCATTCGGTCGACGACGCGGGTCAGCAGAATGTCTCGGGCCACGTGCACATCGGGTTCGGCCTCGGCGGCCTCGAGTGCGGGCTGCAGAGCGGCGAGCTCACTCTCGATGACGGCGATGACGACCTCGTCCTTGCTTTTGAACTGGTGGTAGACAGCGGCTTTGGTGACCCCGATGGCATCGGCGATCATCTGTAACGAGGTGGCACTGACGCCATGCGTTCCGAAAAGTTCCAGCGATGCGGCGATCACCCGCTGCTGCGCGCCACTGTAGCCGTGTGACAGCGATCCGCCGGTTGCGCTCACCCGTCCAGGGTAGCCGCTCGGCTAGTGGAAGCACCTGCGTCAACGCAGGTCTAAGAGTCCGCCCCTGCTATGAGCCAGATCACAGATCCTGGGGGGAGCGTTTACGTCGTTGACACCGGCGGTACCCAGCGCACGTTCAGGTAGGTGTTCTCACAGAACAGGATTACGTGTCATGAATGTGAATGTGAAGAAGCTGATCGCGGGTGCAGCCGTCGCCGGTGGCCTTGTCGCCGGACCGCTCGCTGTCGCCGGTGTCGCCGCCGCCGAGCCTCATCCGATGCCCCCGGCCCCGCCCGCCGCTCCGTCGGTCGGCACCCCGCCGGCGTGGGCCCCGCCCAAGCCAGTGGACCCGGCATGGGCGCAGGGCCAACCACAGGTGTGGGATAGCGGATGGAACCACTGGGGCGTGTGGATCAACGACGTCTTCGTGCCGACCTACTGATCGGACCTGCTCACCGAACGGCTGCCCCTGAATGGGGCAGCCGTTCGGCGCATCGGTCAGGTTTTGGGCGGCCGCGGGACGAAACGGGACACCCGGTCGATGACGTCCTGGTAGGAGGGCCTCCGGGCCAGGCTGCGTTCCTCCATCATCGGGATGCTGGCTCCGAGGAACATGGCGAGGATGGCCAGCGCACCCAGGCTCGACAACCACCAGTACCCGGGCGCGGCCGCGATCCCGAACAAGGTCAGTGCTGCCCAGAAAGTGAACTCGCCGAAGTAGTTCGGATGCCTCGACCAACTCCACAGCCCCTCGTCCATCGCCTGGCCCTCCCGGCGTCCCGCCACGAACCTGTGCATCTGCATGTCGGCGACGAGTTCGAGCGCCACCGCTCCCACGCCGACGACCAGGGCGACCCAGCTCAGCCAGACCAAACCCGGACCGGGGCGGGTTATGGCGATGTACACCGGCACCATCGCGAGGAAGACCTGCAGCGTGGGAATGAGATGGATGGCGACCAGATCGGCCAGGATCTCGAATCGCCCGGCCCGTTGCTTGAACATCGGGTAGCGCCAATCCTCGTGATGGAGTCCCGGAAATGCGTACACCCAGTTCGCGGTCAGGCGCACGGCCCACAACACGATGACGATGGTCACCAGCCACGTGCGCAACACATCGACGTCCGGCGCGGATCGGTACCACCAATAGAACAGCAGTAAGGGCGGGATGACGCTCCAGAAGGCGTCGTAGAAGCTCGAATTGCGGTACACCCTGCTGAACACGAAGATCACCAGGGTCGCGAGAACGTCGGCGATCAGGGTGTCCAGCCACAGAATCTCGGTGGACGGACCCCACCACAACCACACCGCGGCTGCCGCCACCGCCAGGACATAGGCGGAAGTGACCAACGCCAGTGAGCGTGCTTTGCCGATCGTCGTCATCGTCGGAGCCTACGACGGCAGGCGAACCGTCAGCCGCCGTTGGTGACCCCGTTCGCGATGAAGTCCCAGATCTCGTCCGGGCTGATCGCGTCGTCTCCGATACCACCGTCGCCGGACTGCGCGACGGTCATGACGGTTTGCATCGCGATCACGGCGATCCGGCGGGGATCGACGGACGGACGCAATCTGCCGGCCGTTGCGGCATCGGCCATCAATTCCGACAGCAGGTCCAACACCGGCGCCTGAGCCACCCTGACCTCGGCGGGGTGGGATACCGAAAGCCGGGGCGCGACATCGGTGAACAGCGGGCGGTGCACGGCCGCATCGGAGTGTGCGGACGTGAAGAGTAATCCGACGGCGACCCTTAGTCGTTGGACGGGGTCGGTGTGGGCGCTGACGGCACCGCGAATCTGATCGGCCAGTTGACCCAGCGCATCCTCGAACAGTGCGAGCAACAACTCGTGCTTGCCGTCGAACTGCAGATAGAAGCTCCGCAACGACTGCCGCGACCGATCGACCACCTCTTGGACGGTGAAGTCGGTGCTGCCCTTCTCGGCCATGATCGACTGGGCGGCTTCGAGAAAGCGTTGGACGCGCTGCGCGGCACGTAGCTTGGCCGGCCTGAGCGAGCGCTCCAGGGCGCGCTGCTTCCAGGCGGGTTCGGTGTCGGTCACGCGGCCAGGATACTTGCGATCTCGTATTCTGAGAATTGCATTCTGCACACGCTTCGCCCGGGTCGTGTCCCGCCGATCTGCCGCGGCATGGTTATGTGATTTGTGTGACAGGCCCACTTTCCGGCATCACCGTCGTTGCCATGGAGCAGGCGGTATCGGCGCCCATGTGCACCAGGGTGCTTGCCGACTTCGGGGCCCGGATCATCAAGATCGAGAATCCCGACGGTGGCGATTTCGCCAGGTCCTACGATGACGTCGTCAACGGCATGGCCGCCCATTTCGTCTGGGCGAACCGGGGCAAGCACTCGGTGACCCTCAACCTGAAGTCACCTGCCGGCATGGATGTGCTGCACCGACTGCTCGATGACGCCGATGCCTTCGTCTGCAATCTCGCCCCCGGCGCCACGGACCGGTTGGGCTTGGGTCCGCAGGATCTGCAGCGGCGACACCCTCGCGTGATCCCGGTCCAGATCGACGGATACGGCGCCGGTGGTCCGCTCTCGGGTAAACGCGCCTACGACCTGCTGGTGCAAGCGGAGTCCGGATCATGCGCGACGACCGGCCATCCGGGCATGCCCGCCAAACCGGGCCCGCCGGTTGCCGATATCACCACGGGCCTGTATTCGGCGCTGTCGATTCTCGCGCTTCTGGTGGGCCGTGCCGGTGGCGGTGACGATGCTGCGCCGGCCGTCTCGGTCAGCTTGTTCGACACCATGACCGACATCATGGGATATCCGCTGACCTACGCCCAGCATTCTGGAATCGACCGGCAGCCATTGGGAATGGGTTCGCCGGCTGTCGCGCCGTACGGGGCGTACGGCACCCGCGACGGACAGACGGTGGTGCTCGGAACGACCAATGATCGCGAGTGGCAGCGATTCGCCAGGGACGTCATCGATCGTCCCGACCTGGCCGACGATCCGCGCCTTGCCACCAACGTCCAGCGCTGCGTGCACCGCGACGAGATCGACGTGGCGATCGAATCATGGTGCGCGCAAAACGATCTCGACGATATTCAGCGCACCGCTGATGCCGCCGGGATAGGGAATTCGCGTTTCAACACCCCCAGCGAGGTCGTCAACCACCGGCATCTGGCGGTGCGTGACCGGTGGCGACCGGTCCATACGCCCCACGGTGAGATCACCGCGTTGCTTCCGCCGCCCATCATCGCCGGTCACGAACTGGGGATGGGAGCGGTTCCGGGACTCGGCGAGCACACCGACACCGTGCTGACCGAGTTCGGTTACAGCAGAACCGAACTGGCCGCCCTGCGCGATATGGGGGCAATAGGGCCGGCGTTCACCGGCAGCGGGGAGCACCCGCCCACGACGAAGGAGCAGACCTGATGCGCGAGACCGTCATCGTAGGAGCCGTGCGCACCCCGGTGGGAAAGCGCAACGGCGCGCTGTCCGATCAGCATGCCGCGGACCTGTCAGCCCTGGTACTCAACGAACTGTCCGAACGCACCGGTGTGGACCCGGCACTCGTCGATGACGTGGTCTGGGGTTGCGTATCGCAAGTGGGCGATCAATCCAGCAACATCGGGCGCTATGCGGTGTTGGCAGCCGGCTGGCCGGAGTCGATTCCGGGCACCACGGTGAACCGCGCCTGCGGATCGAGTCAACAGGCGCTGGACTTCGCGGTGCAGGCCGTCATGTCGGGTCAGCAGGACGTGGTGGTCGCCGGGGGAGTCGAGGTGATGAGCCGCGTTCCGCTGGGGGCCGCACGCACCACCGGCCAACCGTACGGCCCGAAAGTACTTGCCCGATATGACAATTTCGCCTTCAATCAAGGTCTGTCCGCCGAGATGATCTGTCAGCAGTGGGGGCTGTCCCGGGCGCGTTGCGACGAGTATTCCGCGCGGTCGCACGAACGCGCCGCAGCGGCGCAGGATTCCGGTGCGTTCATCGACCAGATCGTGCCGGTGTTCACCGAATCCGACGTGATCACCCTCGACGAGGGCCTCCGACGCGGCACCACGGTCGAGACTCTCGGCGGTCTCAAACCCGCTTTCACCGAGGACGGCATCATCCACGCAGGTAACTCCTCACAGATCTCCGACGGGGCGGCTGCGCTGCTGGTCATGAGCTCCGACCAGGCGCTGAATCTGGGTCTCACACCGCTGGTCCGCTACCGGGCCGGCGCGGTCACCGGAGCCGACCCGGTGCTGATGTTGACCGCTCCCATCCCGGCGACCGAGAAGGTGTTGCGCAAGTCCGGCGTCGGGATCGACGAGGTGGGGGTATTCGAGGTCAACGAGGCTTTTGCGCCGGTGCCACTGGCCTGGCTGGCCGAGACCGGGGTGGCGGAGACCAAGCTCAACCCACTCGGCGGTGCCATCTCACTAGGGCATCCGCTCGGGGCATCGGGCGCGGTGTTGATGACCCGAATGATCCACCACATGCGCGACAACGGTATTCGGTACGGGTTGCAGACCATGTGTGAGGGCGGCGGCACCGCCAACGCCACCCTCGTCGAGCTCGTGGCCTGAGCGAAAAGGAGCATGCAGTGCAACGAGATCTGTTCACCGAAGACCATGAGGCGTTCCGTGAACTGGCCCGCGACTTCGTCGAGAAGGAGGTCGTGCCTGCATATCCCGACTGGGAAAAGGCCGGCCGTATGCCGCGGGCAGTATTCGAGAAGATGGGTGCGCTGGGCATGTTGGGCATGGCCATCCCCGAGGAGTTCGGGGGAGGGGGCGAGCCGGATTACCGCTACAACGTGGTGCTGCAGGAAGAGGCCGCCCGGGCGTTGGTGACGCTGTCGACGGTGCGCACCCAGCTCGAGGTGATCCTCCCGTACTTCCTGCACTACGCCGATGAGCAGCAGCGCACCCGCTGGTTCCCCGGATTGGCCGACGGCACCCTGTTGACTGCCATAGCGATGACAGAGCCCGGGACCGGATCCGATCTGGCCGGTATGCGGACCTCGGCGGTTCGTGATGGTGAGGACTGGATTCTCAACGGCGCCAAAACTTTCATCACCGGCGGCATGCAGGCCGACCTGGTGATCGTCGTTGCCCGCACCGCAACCGACCCGGACAACCGGCGCAAGGGTCTGACGCTTTTCGTGGTGGAGGACGGGATGCCCGGCTTCACCCGAGGCCGGGAGCTGGAGAAGATGGGCTGCAAGGTCCAGGACACCGCGGAGCTGTCGTTCGTCGATGTGCGAGTGCCCGCCGGCAATGTGCTCGGCCAGGAAGGCGACGCGTTCGGCTATCTCGGGCAGAACCTGCCACAGGAGCGGCTCACCATCGCGGTGGGGTCGGTGGCTCAGGCGCGTTCGGCGATAGCGGAGGCCATCCGCTACACCAGGGACCGGACGATCTTCGGAGCATCGGTCTCGTCATTCCAGAACACGAAGTTCGAGCTGGCTGCCTGCTCTGCCGAGGTCGAGGCAGGCCAGGCGATGCTCGACCGTGCCGTGGCTCTGCATGTCGCCGGGGAGCTGTCGACCGCTGACGCGGCCCGGGTCAAACTGTTCTGCACCGAAATGCAGGCCAGGGTGGTCGACCGCTGTCTGCAGTTGTTCGGTGGTTACGGCTACATGATGGAGTACCCGATAGCCCGGTTGTACACCGACGCCCGAGTGGCGCGGATTTACGCCGGAACCAGCGAAGTCATGAAGGTGATCATCGCGAAATCGCTCGGGCTGTAAGCGGGGACCGCTGGCACACTCGTCTCATGGCGCTGCGTATCGCCGGATTCACGTTCGGCCTGTTGGCCCTGGGCGCGGGCGTCCTGCAGCTGTGGGCCTATGCGGCGTCCGACTGGCCACGGCACCTAATCGTGGGGGTGTTCGCCTGCGCGGTGGGTGTGAGCGTGCTCGCGGCGTCCGCCCGCAAACGAAACGTCCCGCCCTCCGGATCGGAGCGCGGGACGGTCCACGAGCGTGATCGTTACCAGGACGATCAGTAGTCGACGATCAGAAGTCGACGATCAGTAGTTGTTGCAGGTACCCGCGAGGTTCTGCACCGCGCCGAGGTAGCTGGCGGCGCCCGGGTAGGCAGCGATCTGGTTGACCGTGTTCTGACGCTCCACCGGTCCCGAGGACAGGAAGCTCCGCAGCATGCCCAGGGCCATCGGCTGAGCGTTGAACTGCGCGGCCAGATCCGGCTGCTGGGCGTTCATCGCGGCCATCACCTGGTCGTAAGTGCAGGTCGTGTTGACGACATTGCTGAGGTCGGGCTGGGCAGAGGCGATCCCGGCCGACATCGGCAGTGCTACTGCGATCCCGCCGATCACGACGGCCAGCTTCGTGCGCGACACCTTGAGCATGTGGTTTATACCTTTCCCCACCCGACTGATTCGGGCGACATCCCTCTGTCGTACGGGATGGCTGATTTGTTACACACCTTTGTGATCAAAAGGCTAACAGGATCGCCATTGATCCGTGCAAGCTCTTTACCCGGCCATCACGCTGGGCAAACGGGCTACCCTGACCGCCGTGGAACTCAGCGCCGTCATCGTGCTCGCACCGGGGGAGAACCCATCCGGCGCGCTCACCCCGCTGGCTGGTGACCCCGCGGTGTGCCGGATGGTGCGCTCGCTGTCGCGGGTGGTCGGGCAGGTTCTCCTCGTCGTCGACGAGGCGATCGCGGAACGGATCGATGCGGTCCTGGCCGGGCTGACCGTCGACATCCTTACCGTCGACGGCTCGGCCACCCGGGCGGATTGCCTCGCGCTGGCCGGACGCGCGTTGGCCGAGATGCGTGCCGGCCGCCGCGACGTCACCCACGTGCTGCTGGCCGATCGTCGTCATCCGCTGATGGCGGCGGACATGATCGACAGGGTGGTCGCGGCCCTGGCCCGCGGCGCCGAGCTGGTGGTGCCGGTGCTACCGGTCACCGACACCGTGAAGACCGTCGATGCCGGGGGCACCCTCACCGCCACGGTGGACCGCTCCACCTTGCGGCAGCTGCAGTATCCGTGGGGGATGCGCCTCGACCGCCTGGCCGACCCGGTCACCGTCGACAGCCTGGCGCGGGCGGTCATCGTCGACGGCGACGCCGACGCGGTGTCGGCGGAGCTGCCCGCGGACGCGGCGCTGTTGGAAGCCGTTATCGCCTGCCGGTGAGCAGGTGCTCGGCCAGCCGGATGTCCGGCGGATACGTGACCTTGAGATTGCTTGCCGCACCGGGAAATACGCGGACATCGGCATCGGTGAAATGCTGTACACAGGCCGAGGTGTCGGTGCCGTCGAAGGCCTCGGCGTCGGCGCGTCGGTAGGCGGCCAGAAGAGGCTCGGCGCGGAATGCCTGAGGGGTCTGTACCCGCACCACCGATTCGGCGAGCGGATGCAGACCGTCCGTGTCCACCCTGGCCAGACCGACCGCGTCGATTCCCGGGACCGCACCGCCGAAGCGCCGCGCGGTGTCCAGGGCCGCGCGCATCATCTCCGGTCCGGCCAGTGGACGCGCGGCGTCATGGATGAGAACGACGTCCACGGACCCGGATTCGATATCGGCGGCGATATGGCAGAGCATGTTGAACTCGGATTCGTGCCGGGTATCGCCGCCCTCGACCAGTTCGACCCGGCGGTCGGGGATCTGAGCGTGCACCATCGCCTCGGCGATATCGAACTCACCGCGTCGGTAGACCAGGATCACCCGGCCGATCTCCGGGGTATCGGCCACCGCGCGCACCGACCAGGCCAGCATCGGTCTGCCGGCCAGCGTCAGGTAGGCCTTGTTGCCGTCGGCGCCGACACGTGAGCCGATGCCTGCGGCCAGCACGACGCCGACGGCAGTGGCATCGTCAACGGTCGGGGGCACGCGCCCACGCTAGCGTGTTGAATCTTATCGGTGACCGGCGCGCGCCGGTGGGAGGGGGAATCTGCGGTGAGCACTGCCGATGGGCGGCCGCGCGGCATAGCGGTCATGTCCGGGCGTGATCCACACGAATCGCACCGGGTGGCATCCCCGCTCGAGCTGTTGTTCGACCTGACGTTCGTCATCGCCTTCGGCGTCGCGGCGTCGCAGTTCGCCCATGCGTTCGCCGCCGGTCACGTCGGTGCGGGGCTGGCCGGATTCGCCTTCGCGATCTTCGCGGTGTGCTGGGCGTGGATCAACTTCACCTGGTTCGCGTCGGCCTACGACACCGATGACTGGGTGTACCGGCTGACGACCATGCTGCAGATGGTCGGCGTGTTGATCCTGGCGCTCGGGTTGCCCGCCATGTTCGCCTCGTTGGAGCACGGTGGCCACGTCGACAACGTGGTGATGGTGGCCGGGTATGTGGTCATGCGTGTGGCCATGGTGGCGCAATGGTTGCGGGCGGCGCGCCAGGATCCGGCGCGACGGCGGGCCTGCCTGACCTATGCCGCGATCATCTCGGTCGCCCAGATCGGTTGGATCGCAGTGATTCTCCTGCACACCGGGCTGCTGGTGACGGGTGTGCTGGTGCTCGCGCTGACGCTCTTCGAGATGGCCGGACCGGTGGTGGCCGAACGTCGCGCCGGCGGTACACCGTGGCACGCCCACCACATCGCCGAGCGGTACGGGTTGATGGCCATCATCGCGCTCGGCGAGGGTGTGGTCGGCACGGTGGCGACCCTGACCGCGGTGGTGTCCGACCACGGCTGGAGCACCGAGGCGATCCTGGTCGCCGTCGCCGGCGTCGGGCTGACATTCGGCATGTGGTGGATGTACTTCATGGTGCCCGCAGGGGAGCTCTTGCACGCGCACCGTGAGACGTCGTTCTGGTTCGGTTATCTGCCCATCGTGTTGTTCGGTGCGATCGTCGGCACCGGTGCCGGTCTGCACCTCGCCGCCTACTACCTGGAGGAGCACTCCGAGCTCGGGTCGGCGGCCTGCGTGGCGACCGTGGCGATTCCGGTGGCGGTCTACATCTGGCTGGTCTACCTGCTGCACGTGCTGATGTTGCGGGCCACCAGCCGAGTGCATCTGATGCTCAGCCTGCTGGCCAGCGTGGTGCTGGCAGGTTCTATCGCGCTCGCGGCGTCCGGTGTACCCATCGCGGTATGCCTGCTGGTGACCACGCTGGCGCCGGTCGTGGTGGTCGTCGGCCATGAGACGGTCGGGCACCGGCACACCACGGCGGCAGTGGCGGCGCGGATCAGCGGCTGATGTCGGTCGGCTCGGGATCGAAGGTTTCCAGCAACCATCGATCGGAGGCGTCGCCCTGCAGACCCAGCTGCCGCCGGGTCTTGCGCCGGGTCACCAGGATGCCGATCACCGCGACGGCCCACACCACGTACTGAACAGTCCAGGCGAGCCGGAACGACTCGGGGGAGTAGCCGCCCGCGACGTCGAGGATCCAGCCCATGGCCTGCATCAGCATCAGGGAGGCCAGAAAGCCGCCCATGTTGACCATGCCCTGTGCCGTGCCCAACGTGGCGCTGGGATTGAAGGTGCGGGCAAAGTCGAAACCGACCATCGAGCCGGGCCCGCCGACGGAGATGATCACGACGAGGATGACCAACAGCCACAACGGTGCCTGACCGGGCGTGGCGAGCACGATCGTCCACATGGCGGCGTTGCTACCGATGATCGCCAGCACGAATCGGGATCGACGGTGCGGGAATCGGCCGCACAGGAGGCCGAGCACCACCCCGGCGGCGACGGCCGTCAGGACCGAGATGGTCAACAGCATGCCGGCTATGCCGCGGGTCTGGCCCTGCGCGGTGGTGACATAGGGGACGCCCCACATGAGGGCGAAGGCGGTCACCGAGAACTGGGTGCCCATATGGGTGAAGAAACCCAGTCGAGTACCTGGACGCAGCCAGACGGTGCGGACGTTGGCCAGGGTGGCCCGGACGCTCAAGGCAGATGTGGTGGCCGGCCGGCCGTCCGGGGTGTTGCGGATCAGCGCTGCCGCCAGCACCAAGGCGAGCACGGCAAAGGCCGCCACCGACAGGTATGCCGAGGTCCACCCGGCGATGCCCAGCAGCGCCAGGAACGGCACGGCCGAGAGCACCTGGCCGAATTGACCGCTGATGCCGGTGAGCTGGGTCAGCAGAGGCACCCGCCGCGCGGGGAACCAGTGCGGCACCAGACGCAGCACCGAGATGAAGGTGATGGCATCACCGAGCCCGACGATGGCGCGGGCGGTCAGTGCCATCGGAAGGGATTGGGTCAGCGCGATGGCGAGCTGCCCACCCGCCATGAGAGCCGCCCCGGAGATGATCAACACCTTGGACCCGTAGCGGTCCAGCAACACTCCGGCGGGAACCTGGGCGGCGGCGTAGACGATGATCTGAAGCACCACGAATGTCGAGAGCACGCTCGGCCCGGCGTGGAAGCGTTCGCCCGCCTCGAGGCCGGAGACGCCGAGGGTGGTGCGATTGAGCACGGCCACGATATAGGCCAGCAGGCCGGTGGCCCAGACGATCCACGGACGCACGGCACCGGCCCCTTCCGTCGTCTCGGGTGGTCGTATCAGTGTGGCTGCGTAGATGGTCCCAAATTGATGGGATGAATTGCGAATGTTTTTCCGGTGACATCTCTCACCGCGTTGCCATGTTGTACATCTGTGCTGTCTCTAAGCCTTTTATCAGTTTGCTCAACCTGCACGGTGGCGCGCTACAGTGTGATCATGACCGTGCTTGTCGGCGGCTTGGGTGCGGTGGTGGCCGCTTGGCGCTGACCGAATATCGCCTGCACGACCTCGCGCGTGCGTCCGGGGTCAGCGCGCGCAATATTCGCGCTTACCGCGAACGTGGGTTGCTGGATCCACCGCGCCGGGTGGGCCGTGCGGCTTATTACGATGCCGCGCATCTGGGTCAGCTGCAGGCCATCAATCGGATGCTCGCGCGGGGTTTCACCTCGGCACACATCGCCGAGTTCTTCGAGACCGTGCGCGCCGGTCGCGATATCGGCGACGCACTCGGGCTGGACGCGGCGATCTTGCGAGCGCGGCAACCTGCGGGCGATGTGCACCTCGATCCGCGTGAGTACGCACAAGCCGTGGCCGCGATCGCCGAGAGCATCCGCGACAGCGCGGATTCGTTGGCTTCCGACGCTGTCACAGGCTGGCGCCTGGCCGTTCCTGGCGTCGTCAGTCCCGAGGATCTGATCGGTTTGGTGGTCGGGCGGGTGGAGCGGCTGATGCGTGAGCGGGTGGCCGAAGCGGGGGCGACCGCGTCCGGGCGCGGACCAAAACTTACCGATCAGTAATAATTTTCAGCAAACTCGGCAAACTCGCTGGATCGCGACAATAGACACTTTTGGCCAGGGTGTCTCTTTCGGGGCTTGCCCATCGGCGCGCCGCGCAGTGGCGGAGACCACGGAATTCTTAGATAACGATTTGATAACGGCATCGCGCTGATCTGGGAAGTTATAGCTACTCGACCGTAACCACCCGCATGCAGGACGTTTGTCCCGGACGCGTTTGAACACTGTTGTGACCGTCGTTACCCGACATCTGGTTACCCGAGCGTAGAACTCGCCAGTAACCATTTGAACGCGAAAAACGACCCCGATCCTTATGACACTCTTAGTGGGGCGGGATTGGCCGTCGGACACGTCCAGGACCGGATCCTTCGATACCCGGACAGCCCCGGACGTACACCGGCCCGCCGGCGATTCAGAGCTGAATCGCCACACAGACCACAGGACGAATCGGACCGCGGGGGACCGATCCGCTTCCCGCCGCGACGGCGCGGCACACGGGTACGACAAGCGTGAGTGCGACAAAGACTGCACCGAGGGAGAGAACACGACGTGACGATCAACGAACACGACAGGGTGACAGCCGGTAAGAACGGCTCGAAGGATGGTTCGTTGGGTGGCGCACACGCTCTGGTCGATCTGCTCAATGCCGGCGAGCCGTATGCCGTGGCATTCGGCGGACAGGGCGGCGCCTGGCTGGAGAGCCTGGAGGAGCTGGTCAGCTCCGCGGGCATCGAGTCCGAGCTGAGCGAACTCGTCGGCGAGGCGGCGCTGCTGCTTGAGCCCGTCGCCAGGGAGCTCGTCGTCGTCCGCCCGATCGGCTTCGAGCCGCTGCAGTGGGTTCGCGCGCTGGCCGCCGAGGAGCCGCTGCCCGACACCAAGCAGCTCACCACCGCCGCCATCTCCGGGCCCGGCATCCTGCTGACCCAGATGGCCGCCATCCGTGCGCTGACCCGTCAGGGCCTCGACCTGATGGGCACCCCGCCGGTCGCCATGGCGGGGCATTCCCAGGGCATCCTGGGCGTCGAGTCGCTCAAGGCGAAGGGCACCCGCGACGCGGAGCTGCTCGCTCTGCTGCAGCTGATCGGTGCCGCCGGTTCGCTGGTCTCGCGCCGGCGCGGCATGGTCGGCCGCGGTGACAAGTCGCCGATGGTCTCGGTGACCAACGTCGACCCGGACCGGATCGCCGAACTGCTCGAAGATTTCTCGACCGACGTGCGCACCGTGCTGCCCCCGGTGCTCTCGATCCGCAACGGCCGCCGCTCGGTGGTCATCACGGGTACGCCCGAGCAGCTCGGCCGCTTCGAGCTGTACTGCTCGAAGATCACCGAGAAGGAAGAGGCCGAGCGCAAGAACAAGCTGCGCGGTGGCGCGGTGTTCGCTCCGGTCTTCAATCCCATCCAGGTCGAGGTGGGCTTCCACACCCCGCGCCTGGCCGACGGCGTCGCGCTGGTCGACCGTTGGGCCGCCAAGATCGGAATCGACACCGAACTCGCTCATGCGATGACGGAGTCCATCTTCGTCAACCCGATCGACTGGGTCGCCGACGTCGAGGCCCTGCACACCGCGGGCGCGCGCTGGATCATCGATCTCGGCCCCGCCGACACCGTCACCCGGCTGACCGCGCCGGTGATCCGTGGACTCGGCATGGGCATCGTGCCCGCCGCCACCCGCGCGGGCCAGCGCAGCCTGTTCACCGTGGGCGCCGTGCCCGAGGTGCCCGCCCCGTGGACCAGCTACGCCCCGTCGACGGTCACCCTGCCCGACGGCTCGGTGAAACTGTCCACCAAGTTCACCCGTCTCACCGGCCGGTCGCCGATCCTGCTGGCGGGCATGACCCCGACCACCGTGGACGCCAAGATCGTCGCCGCGGCCGCCAACGCCGGCCACTGGGCCGAGCTGGCCGGTGGCGGCCAGGTCACCGAGAAGATCTTCGAGGATCGCGTCGCGGAGCTGAGCCAGCTACTGGAACCGGGCCGGGCCATCCAGTTCAACTCGCTGTTCTTGGACCCGTACCTTTGGAAGCTGCAGCTCGGCGGTAAACGCATCGTGCAGAAGGCGCGCCAGTCCGGGGCGCCCATCGATGGTGTCGTTGTCACCGCCGGCATCCCCGAACTCGACGAGGCCGTCGCGCTGATCGAGGAGCTCAACGAGATCGGCATCACCCACGTGGTGTTCAAGCCGGGCACCGTCGACCAGATCAAGTCGGTCATCAAGATCGCCGCCGAGGTGCCGGACAAGGACGTCATCGCCCATATCGAGGGCGGCCGCGCCGGTGGTCACCACTCGTGGGAGGACCTCGACGATCTGCTCCTGAGCACCTACGCCGATCTGCGCAAGCTGTCCAACATCACCATCTGCGTCGGTGGCGGCATCGGCACCCCCGAGCGGGCCGCCGACTACCTGGCCGGCCGCTGGTCGCAGAGCTACGGTTTCCCGCTGATGCCGGTCGACGGCATCCTCGTCGGCACCGCCGCGATGGCCACCCTTGAGGCCACCACGTCCCCGGCGGTCAAGCAACTGCTCGTCGACACCAAGGGCACCGATGTCTGGGTGGGGGCCGGAAAGGCCCAGGGCGGCATGGCATCCGGGCGCAGCCAGCTCGGTGCCGACATTCACGAGATCGACAACACCGCGTCGCGCTGCGGGCGGCTGCTCGACGAGGTCGCCGGCGATGCCGACGCCGTGGCCGAACGCCGCGACGAGATCATCGCCGCTATGGCCGACACCGCCAAGCCGTACTTCGGTGACCTGGCCGATATGACCTACCTGCAGTGGCTGGACCGCTACGTGGAGTTGGCCATCGGTGACGGAGACTCGACCGCGGACACCAAGTCCGAGGACTCGCCGTGGCTGGACATCACCTGGCGTGACCGGTTCGAGGAGATGCTCAAGCGCGCCGAGGCCCGCCTGCATCCCAAGGATTCCGGCCCGATCGAGACCTTGTTCGCCAAGACTCCCGAAGGTGTTGCGCTGCTGGAGCATCCGGCCGCCGCGGTCGATACGCTGCTCAACCGGTACCCGGACGCCGAGACGCTCAAGCTGCACCCGGCCGACGTCCCGTTCTTCGTCACGCTGTGCAAGACCCCGGGCAAGCCGGTGAACTTCGTGCCGGTCATCGACAAGGACGTCCGCCGCTGGTGGCGCAGCGATTCGCTGTGGCAGGCACATGACGCCCGCTACACCGCCGACCAGGTCTGCATCATCCCCGGCACCGCCGCCGTCGCGGGTATCACCCGCGTCGACGAGCCCGTCGGTGAACTGCTCGACCGTTTCGAGCAGGCCGCCATCGACGAGGTCGTCGCCTCCGGCGCCACCCCGGTTCCGGTCGTCTCGCGGCGGCAGGCCAACCCCGGTGCCACCGGACCCATTGCCGTGGTGCTGGATTCGCCCGATGTGCTGTGGGCGGGCCGGACCGCGATCAACCCGGTGCACCGGATCGGCGCCCCAGGGGAATGGCAGGTCAACGAGAACCGGGCCGCGACGCACCCTTCCACCGGGTCACGCCTCGAGCTCACCGATGAGGGTGTGACGCTGAGCGTTCCGCTGAGCGATATCTGGATCGACATCAAGCTCACGCTGCCCGCCGCCACCGTCAACGGTGGTATGCCGGTCGTCACCACCGAGGATGCCGCCGCGGCCATGCGCGCCGTGCTGGCCATCGCCGCCGGTGTCGACGGGGTGGACGCGCTGCCCGCGGTCGTGGACAACACCGCCACCGTCACCGTCGGCTGGGATCCCGAGGAGGTCGCCGACCACACCGGTGTCACCGCCACCTTCGGCGCCCCGCTGGCCCCCGGGCTGACCCTGGTTCCCGATGCCCTGGTCGGCAAGTGCTGGCCGGCGGTGTTCGCCACCATCGGCGCCGCGGTCACCGAGGCCGGCTTCCCGGTGATCGAGGGCCTGCTGAGCCTGGTGCACCTGGATCACGCCGCCCACCTGCTGGCGCCGATGCCCAAGGATGCCGCCGAATTGACGGTCACCGCAACGGCTTCGGCGGCCATCGACACCGAGGTCGGCCGTGTCGTGCCGGTCGAGGTCGTCATCAGCGACTCCGAGGGCACCGAATTGGCCCGTCTGGTCGAGCGTTTCGCCATCCGTGGCCGCACCGGCGCCGTCGAGTTGGAGGATCCGATTCGCGCCGGTGGTGCGATGACCGACAACGCGACCGACACCCCGCGTCGTCGCCGTCGTGACGTCACCATGACCGCGCCCACCGATATGAGCGCGTTCGCCGTGGTCTCCGGCGACCACAACCCGATCCACACCGACCGCGCCGCAGCGCTTCTCGCCGGGCTGAAGGGGCCGATCGTGCACGGCATGTGGCTCTCGGCCGCCGCGCAGCACGTGGTCACCGCCACCGACGGTCGCGCCACTCCGCCCGCCCGCCTGGTGGGCTGGACCTCTCGTTTCCTCGGCATGGTGCTGCCCGGCGACGAGATCGAGTTCCGCGTCGACCGGGTCGGCATCGACCGCGGCGCGGAGATCATCGAGGTGACCGCCAAGGTCGGTGGCGACCTGGTGATGGCCGCCTCGGCGCAGCTGGCCGCGCCGAAGACGGTGTACGCCTTCCCCGGTCAGGGCATCCAGCACAAGGGCATGGGCATGGAGGTCCGGGCCCGGTCCAAGGCCGCCCGCAAGGTGTGGGACACCGCCGACAAGTTCACCCGCGACACACTGGGCTTCTCGGTGCTGCACGTGGTCAAGGACAACCCGACCAGCCTGATCGCCTCCGGTGTGCACTACCACCACCCCGAGGGCGTGCTGTACCTGACGCAGTTCACCCAGGTCGCCATGGCCACCGTGGCGGCCGCTCAGGTCGCCGAGATGCGTGAGCAGGGTGCCTTCGTCGAGGGCGCCATCGCCTGCGGTCACTCAGTCGGTGAATACACCGCGCTGGCCTGTGTTTCTGGCGTCTACGAACTGCCGGCGCTGCTGGAGGTCGTGTTCCACCGCGGCTCCAAGATGCACGACATCGTGCCCCGTGACGAGAAGGGCCGGTCCAACTACCGGCTCGCCGCGATCCGGCCGTCACAGATCGACCTCGACGATGACGACGTCACCGCCTTCGTCGCCGAGATCTCCGAGCGCACCGGGGAATTCCTGCAGATCGTGAACTTCAACCTGCGTGGCTCGCAGTACGCCATCGCCGGTACGGTCCGCGGCCTGGAGGCCCTGGAGGAGGAGATCGAGCGGCGTCGCGAGATCAGCGGCGGCAAGCGGTCGTTCATCCTGGTTCCGGGTATCGACGTGCCGTTCCACTCCGAGGTGCTGCGTGTCGGCGTCGCCGACTTCCGGCGCTCGCTGGAGCGGGTCATGCCCACCGATGCCGACCCGGAACTGTTGGTGGGCAAGTACATCCCCAACCTGGTGCCGCGTCCGTTCACGCTGGATCGTGACTTCATCCAGGAGATCCGTGATCTGGTGCCCGCCGAGCCGCTGGATGAGGTGCTCGCCGACTACGACACCTGGCGCAACGAGCGTCCGCGTGAGCTGATGCGCAAGGTCGTCATCGAGCTGCTGGCCTGGCAGTTCGCCAGCCCGGTGCGCTGGATCGAGACCCAGGATCTGCTGTTCATCGAGGAGGCCGCCGGCGGCCTCGGCGTCGAACGGTTCGTCGAGATCGGCGTCAAGACCGCGCCGACGGTGGCCGGCCTGGCGACCAACACGCTGAAGCTGCCGGAGTACTCGCACAACACCACCGAGGTGCTCAACGCCGAGCGCGACGCCGCGGTGCTGTTCGCCACCGACACCGATCCCGAGCCCGAGGTCGAGGAGATCCCCGCGGTTGCCTCGGCGCCCGAGGCGGCGCCCGCGGCAGCGGCGCCGGCCGCCGCTCCGGCTCCCGCGGCCGCGCCGTCGGGTGGACCGCGTCCGGACGACATCGCCTTCGACGCCGCCGATGCCACGCTGGTGCTCATCGCGCTGGCCGCCAAGATGCGCATCGACCAGATCGAACCGTTGGACTCCATCGAGTCGATCACCGACGGTGCGTCCTCGCGTCGTAACCAGATGCTGGTGGACCTGGGCTCCGAGCTGAACCTCGGTGCCATCGACGGTGCCGCCGAGGCCGATCTGTCCGGCCTCAAGGCGCAGGTGACCAAGCTGGCCCGCACCTACAAGCCGTTCGGTCCGGTGCTGTCGGACTCGATCAACGATCAGCTGCGGACGGTTTTCGGTCCGTCGGGCAAGCGTCCGGCCTATATCGCCGAACGTGTCGCCAAGACTTGGGAATTGGGACCGGGCTGGGCCAAGCACGTGACCGCCGAGGTGGCGCTGGGCACCCGCGAGGGCTCCAGCGTCCGCGGTGGCAACATGGGCGGCCTGCACGAGGGCGCCCTGGCCGATGCGGCCTCGGTCGACAAGGTGATCGATGCCGCGGTCGCCGCGGTGGGTGCACGCAAGGGCATCCCGGTCAGCCTGCCGTCCTCGGGCGCCGCCGGTGGTGGCGTGGTGGACTCGGCCGCTCTCGGTGAGTTCGCCGAGCAGGTCACCGGGCCCAACGGGGTGCTGGCCAACGCGGCCCGCACCATCCTTGGCCAGCTGGGGCTCGACAGCCCGGTCAGCGCGCCGGAGACCGTCAGCGACGCCGATCTGATCGACCTGGTGACCACCGAACTCGGATCGGACTGGCCGCGTCTGGTCTCGCCGGTGTTCGACGCCCGCAAGGCCGTCGTGTTCGACGACCGGTGGGCAAGCGCCCGTGAGGATCTGGCCCGGCTGTGGTTGCTCGACGAGAGTGAGATCGACGCCGACTGGCAGCGACTCTCCGAGCGCTTCGAGGGTGCGGGCAACGTCGTCGGCACCCAGGCCAGCTGGTGGCAGGGCAAGGCCCTGGCTGCCGGCCGCAACGTCCACGCGGCCCTGTACGGCCGGGCCGCCGCCGGTGCGGAGAACCCCGACAAGGGTGGCTATGCCAACGAGGTGGCCGTCGTGACGGGTGCCTCCAAGGGCTCGATCGCCGCATCCGTGGTGTCGCAACTGCTCGCCGGTGGTGCGACCGTGATCGCGACCACCTCACGGCTGGACGACGACCGGTTGGCGTTCTACCGCAAGCTGTATCGCGACAGCGCACGCTTCAACGCGACGCTGTGGGTGCTGCCCGCCAACATGGCCTCCTACGCCGATATCGACGCGTTGGTCGAATGGGTCGGCAACGAGCAGACCGAGAACCTCGGGCCCAAGGCCATCCACCTCAAGGACGCGCAGAACCCGACGCTGCTGTTCCCGTTCGCCGCACCGCGGGTCAGCGGGGACCTGTCGGAGGCGGGCGCGCGCTCCGAGATGGAGATGAAGGTCCTGCTGTGGGCCGTCCAGCGACTCATCGCCGGCCTGTCGCACATCGGCTCCGAGCGTGATATCGCCTCGCGGTTGCACGTCGTGCTGCCGGGTTCGCCCAACCGCGGCATGTTCGGCGGAGACGGCGCCTATGGCGAGGCCAAGGCCGCCCTCGACGCCGTCGTGACCCGGTGGAAGGCCGAATCCTCGTGGAGCCAGCGGGTTTCGCTGGCGCACGCGCTGATCGGCTGGACCAAGGGCACCGGTCTGATGGGTCACAACGACGCCATCGTCGGCGCGGTCGAAGAGGCGGGCCTGACCACCTACACGACCGACGAGATGGCCTCGATGTTGTTGTCGCTGTGCGATATCAACTCCAAGGTCGCCGCCGCGCGTGAGCCGATCCAGGTCGACATGACCGGCGGCCTCGGTGAGATCGAGATCGACATGGCCGAGCTGGCCGCCAAGGCTCGTGAGGAGATGGCTTCGGCCGGCTCCGACGAGGATGACGAGGACGAGGCCGGAACCATCCGGGCGCTGCCCTCGCCGCCGCGCGGCTACCAGGCGGCCCCGGCTCCGGCCTGGGACGATCTGGACGTCGATCCGGCCGACATGGTCGTCATCGTCGGTGGTGCCGAACTCGGCCCGTACGGTTCGTCGCGGACCCGCTTCGAGATGGAGGTCGACGGCGAGCTGTCCGCGGCCGGCGTCCTGGAGCTGGCCTGGACCACCGGAATGGTCAAGTGGGAGGACGATCCCAAGCCGGGCTGGTACGACACCGAGACCGGTGACCTGGTCGACGAATCCGAACTGGTCGAGCGCTACCACGACGCCGTGGTGGCCAAGGTCGGCATCCGCGAGTTCATCGACGACGGGGCCATCACCGCGGATCACACGACGCCGCTGCTGGTTTCGGTGTTCCTCGACAAGGACTTCAGCTTCGTGGTGTCCTCGGAGAGCGACGCCCGCGCCTTCGCCCAGTCGGATCCGGAACACACCGTGATCGCGCCGGTCCCCAACAGCGGCGACTGGCAGGTGACCCGCAAGGCGGGCACCGAGATCCGGGTGCCGCGCAAGGCCAAGATGTCCCGCACCGTCGGCGCCCAGGTGCCGACCGGGTTCGACCCGACCGTGTACGGCGTGAGCCAGGACATGGCCAGCTCGGTGGACCGCCTGGCGTTGTGGAACCTGGTCACCACGGTGGACGCGTTCCTGACGGCGGGCTTCACCCCGGCCGAGCTGATGCGCTGGGTGCATCCGAGTCTGGTGGCCTGCACGCAGGGCACCGGTATCGGTGGACTCACGTCCATGCAGCGGATGTTCCACGGCAACCTGCTTGGTCAGAGCAAGCCGAACGACATCCTGCAGGAGGTGCTGCCGAACGTCTTCGCCGGCCACGTCGTGCAGTCCTACATCGGCAGCTACGGCTCGATGATCCACCCGGTTGCGGCGTGTGCGACGGCGGCGGTGTCGGTCGAGGAGGGTGTCGACAAGATCCAGTTGGGCAAGGCCGATTTCGTGGTCGCCGGTGGCTACGACGACCTGACGCTGGAGGCCGTCACCGGCTTCGGTGACATGTCGGCCACCGCCGATACCGAGGTCATGCGCGCCAAGGGGATCAGCGATTCGAAGTTCTCCCGCGCCAACGATCGTCGTCGCCTCGGCTTCGTCGAATCCCAGGGTGGTGGAACGATTCTGCTGACCCGCGGTGACCTCGCGGTGCAGATGGGTCTGCCGGTGCTCGCCGTGGTGGGCTATGCGTCCTCCTTCGGCGACGGGGTGCACACCTCGATCCCGGCTCCCGGGCTCGGTGCGCTGGCATCCGGTCTCGGCGGCACGCAGTCCCGGTTGGCCCGGTCACTGGCCAAACTGGGTGTCGGTGCCGATGACATCGCGGTCATCTCCAAGCACGACACCTCGACGCTGGCCAACGATCCCAACGAGACCGAGCTGCATGAGCGGCTTGCCGCCTCGATGGGGAGGTCCAAGGGCGCGCCGCTGTTCGTGGTCAGCCAGAAGAGCCTGACCGGGCACGCCAAGGGCGGTGCGGCGGCGTTCCAGATGATGGGCCTGTGCCAGATCCTGCGTGACGGTGTCATCCCGCCGAACCGCAGCCTGGATTGCGTCGACAGCGAGCTCGATCACGCCAAGCACTTCGTGTGGTTGCGCGAGGCACTGCACCTCGGTGAGAAGTTCCCGATCAAGGCAGGCCTGGTGACCAGCCTTGGCTTCGGGCACGTGTCCGGTCTGGTGGCGCTGGTGCACCCGCAGGCGCTGCTGGCGGCCCTGCCCGCCGATCAGCGGGCCGATTACCAGGCCCGGGCGAACGCCCGCGTGCTGGACGGTCAGCACCGGTTGGCGTCGGCCATCGCGGGCGGACCCGCGCTGTACGAGAAGCCTGCCGATCGGCGCTTCGGCGGCGACGGCCCGGAGAAGCCTCAGGAAGCGGCGATGCTGCTCGATCCCGAGGCTCGCCTGGGCGCTGACAACCACTACGCGAAGTGAGCGAGCCGACGTCGGATACCGTTTCCGGAATGGGCATCGTTGGAGTAGGGATCGACCTGGTCTCGATACCGGATTTCGCCGAGCAGGTCGACCAGCCGGGGACGGTCTTCGCCGAGACGTTCACACCGGGGGAGAGGCGCGACGCCGCGGACAAGAGTTCGTCGGCGGCGCGTCACCTCGCGGCGCGGTGGGCGGCCAAGGAAGCCGTGATCAAGGCCTGGTCGGGGTCGCGGTTCTCCAAGCGGCCGATGCTGCCTGAGGGGATCCACCGCGATATCGAGGTGGTCACCGATATGTGGGGTAGGCCGAAGGTGCGCCTGACCGGTGCGATCGCCGAGCACCTCAAGGACGTGACGATCCACCTGTCGTTGACCCACGAGGCGGATACCGCTGCGGCGGTGGCCATCCTGGAAGCCTGATCTGCGCGAGCGTGCAGGTCGGCACAGGACACACCGCCGCTGGGTGTCGGTTCGCGGTCAGCGGCCGTACCGGCGGCTTGGACCTCCCCCCGCGGTCACTCGTCCCTACGTGGTTTCAGTCTGGCTACGGGTGGACCGTGTGAAGCTGAAGCGTTGTACGTAAACGGCGTGTGAGACCTACGCAGGTTCAGTGACGAACGGCCGGGGCGCGAACTGGCTGAAGCCTGGTAGGCCAGGCCAGGTGCGCGAGTCGCCGTGTCGGTGCAGGAAACGTTGCGCCGGCGTGAGGTCTCGCGGTCGCTCGTGCGCGGCGGCCGCGGGCTAGCCTTGTGCCATGACTGATCTCGTGGCCCGGGTGAAGGAGCTGTTGCCCTCGGTGCGGGCCGATCTGGAGGATCTGGTCCGCATCGAGTCGGTGTGGGCGGACCCCGCCCGCAGGCCCGAGGTGCACCGCAGCGCCGAGCTGACGGCGAAGTTGTTGTCCCAAGCCGGTTTCGGCGATATCCAGATTGTCGCCGAGGGCGGCGCACCCGCCGTGATCGCGCGTCGCCCGGCACCCGAGGGTGCGCCGACGGTGCTGCTGTACGCCCATCACGATGTGCAGCCCGAGGGTGACGCGGCGCAGTGGCACTCGCCGCCGTTCGAACCCACCGAACGCGACGGTCGGCTCTACGGTCGCGGAACCGCCGACGACAAGGCCGGTATCGCAACACATCTGGCGGCCATCCGCGCCTTCGGTGACGACCTGCCCGTGGGGGTCACGGTGTTCGTCGAGGGCGAGGAGGAATCCGGCTCGCCATCTCTACCGGCCCTGTTGGCCGCCCACCGCGATCTGCTGGCCGCCGACGTCATCGTCATCGCCGACTCCGACAACTGGGCGGTCGACATCCCGGCGCTGACGGTCTCACTGCGCGGCCTGGCCGACTGTGTGGTGGAAGTATCGACGCTGGACCACGGTCTGCACTCCGGGCTGTGGGGCGGGGTGGTGCCCGATGCGCTCAGCGCGCTGGTGCGGCTGCTGGCCAGCCTGCACGATGACCAGGGCAACGTCGCCGTCGAGGGACTGTATGAAGCCGCGGCCGCCGAGGTCGAGTTCAGCGACGAACGGGTGCGCGCGGATTCCGGACTGCTCGACGGGGTGCAGCAGATCGGTTCGGGTCCGGTGGTGCAACGGATGTGGGCGCGCCCGGCGATCACCGTGATCGGCATCGACACCACCCCGATCGCCAAGGCGTCGAACACGTTGGTGCCCAGCGCCCGGGCGAAGGTGAGCATGCGGGTGGCCCCCGGCGGAGACGCTCGCGAACACCTCGCGGCGCTGACCCGACACCTGCAGGCGCACGCGCCGTGGGGAGCCCGGGTCACGGTGACCCCAGGTGATGTCGGTCAGCCCTACGCCATCGACGCCACCGGACCGGTGTACGAGGCGGCGCGGCGGGCGTTCCGGACCGCGTGGGGTCGCGAACCCATCGATATGGGCATGGGCGGGTCGATCCCGTTCATCGCCGAGTTCGCCGCGGCCTTCCCGGATGCCGAGATCCTTGTCACCGGAGTGGAGGATCCCGGCACCCAGGCTCACAGCATCAACGAGAGCCTGGACCTTGGCGTGCTGGAACGCGCCGCGGTATCGGAGGCGCTGTTCCTTGAGGCCCTGGGTTCACACAGATAGGTCGCGGCGCAGCTTGGCGACGTGACCGGTGGCCTTGACGTTGTACTGCGCCACCTCGATGACACCCTTCTCGTCGACCAGGAACGTCGAGCGGATGACGCCCTGCACGGTCTTGCCGTACATGCTCTTCTCGCCGAAGGCGCCCCAGGCGGTCAGCACCTTCTTGTCCGGATCCGACAGCAGCGGGAAGGTCAGGCCTTCGGCATCTCGGAACTTGGCCAGTTTCTCGGGCTTGTCGGGCGAGATGCCGACGACGTCCAGACCCGCCTCGTTGAGTTCGGCCAGGTTGTCCCGGAAATCGCAGGCCTGCTTGGTGCAGCCGGGGGTGGACGCGGCTGGGTAGAAGTACACGATCACCTTGCGGCCCGCGAAGTCGGACAACGCAACGGTGTTGCCGTCGGCGTCCGGAAGGCTGAAAGCGGGTGCCTTGTCGCCGACTGCCAGCCGAGGGGTCTGTGCCATGAGTGGATGTGCCTTTCTTTCGCGACCGGGGCAACGTGGTCGGCTCCGGCTGCTCTAGGGTAATTCGGTACGCCGACGACATGGAGGACACAGTGGCTGATCGGGATCCCGAGGCGATCAAGAAGGACATCGACCAGGCTCGTGATCAGCTGGCCGCGACGGTGGACTCACTGGCCGTGCGCGCGAATCCGCAGCGTCTCGCCGACGATGCCAAGGCAAAGGTCGTGGCGTTTGTGACGAAGCCGCCGGTGTTGGTGTCGCTGGCCGGTGTCGGCGCGGTCGTGGTGGTGCTGGTGATCCGCGGGATCAGGCGCCGCTGACGGCGTCGTAGCGGTTGCGGCGCGACCGCCACCAGTCCAGGAACGACCGGGTCGGCGGATTGGCGGTACGGCCGAGGCGGCTGCAACTGATGACATCCACGGCGCTCTCGATGGCTGCGGCGGCCTCGGTTGCGGCGGCCGCCGGCCTTGATGCGCTATCGCTCGGCATCAGCTAATACCTCGTTTCGTCCCCCGACACATAGCTGACACCCGATCTCGCGGAAGTCAGCTAACTTGAGACTAGCATGATCGCGGTAGCTGTGTTTGCTAGTTTTCGCGGCGCCGACCAGGGTTTTTGCCTTCAGTAACTCGCTTCGCGGTGCCACCGCAGGTCACGAACTGCGCGGGGTGGCACGATCCCAGCACATTCGGCGCGCTTTGGATGACGCTGTCGTTCGACGACGGTGTGCAGACTGGCCGCAACACCGGCAACGGTGTCAGCCCGACAATCCGATGACCGGTTGGTAACCGAATCCGCCGGTGCCGACCAACACCGCGCTGACCAATTCGTCGGTGATCGCGAGATCGGCGTTGACACCGTTATCGGTACGCGTTGTCGCAACGGTGCCGGAATTGACGCGGTGTTCGCAATCGACGGCATAAAGGTCCGTGCCGAGGAGCATGACACCGATGTCGGAAACGGCGTGCGGTCGCCCCTCACCCGGAATGCAGGGTGTCAATATCACGCTTGCGGCCGGATCGCGCAGCGCCGACGTTCCGGTCGCCGCGGGGAGCTGCACCGGCGCGGCGATGTTCTCGACCCGGATGCCGCAGGCGGCGGTGCCCAGGCAGGACAGTGCCAGAACGGAGAGCAGCAATGGGCGAGCAGGTGTTCGAGTCGAGCGCACCATCCCGCTCCTTCCCGGTACCCCGGCGGATCTTCACTGCGCCACCGGCCGCTATTCGGCCGGGAAATTTCAATTCGTCGAATCAAGCCACTTTATTTACGGAGCGGGAAATAATATAGCGGACACTGCAATTCGATAACGGATTGAATTCTTGCACGGCGTGTCGTGTTGCGCGTGCTTTATCGGCCATTTGCGGCGCGAGTGAATTACCTGGCGCGGCGGGTGGCCCTGCCGGTCGCGCGGGCGACGGTGGCGCCGGCGGCGGTCACGAGTCGCACGACGAAGATGTCCTCCCGGGCAAGCCGCTCGTCGACCGCGGCAGAGGCCACCAGCGCGTCGCCTTCGCGTGCCGGGGCCAGATAGTCGATATGGATCGAGCTGACCACGCCGCTGTGGGTGGAGTTGTTCGCCGCGGCCGCCAGCGCGGCGCCGACAACGCTGAACAACAGTGCGCCGTGTGCCGTGCCGTGCGGATTCAGGTGTTCCGGGCCCACGGTCAGCGATGCGGTCGCCGAACCGTTGTCGAAGTTCTCGACGACGATGCCGAGGTGGCGGGCGTAATGGTCGACAGGTGCCTGGGTGCTCACATCAGTGCTTTCTTCTGGATCTTGCCCATCGCGTTGCGCGGCAGGGCGGAGACGAATCGGATCTCGCGCGGACGCTTGTGCCAGGACAGGTCCTCGGCGACGTGGGCGATGAGTTCCTCGGCCAGCGCATCGCCGGCGGTCGGGGAGTCGGTGACGACGAAGGCGACGATGCGCTGTCCGAGGTCGTCATCGGGCGCACCGATCACCGCGACCTCGGCGACCTCGGGCAGGCCGAGCAGCGAGGTCTCGATCTCCCCGGCGCCGATCCGGTAGCCGCCGGATTTGATCAGGTCCACCGATTCCCGACCCACGATGCGGTGGTAGCCGCGCTCATCGATCGCGGCCAGGTCGCCGGTGACGAACCAACCGTCCTCGGTCCAGCACGACGCCGTCACCTCGGGGAGGTTGAGGTATCCGTCGAACAGCATGGGACCGCGGACCTCGAGGCGGCCGATCGATTCGCCGTCGTGGGGGACCGGGCTGCCGTCATCGGCACGCAGGCGCGTCTGCGCACCGGTGATCGGCAGGCCCACCCAGCCCGGGCGTCGTTCACCATCGGCGCGGGTGCTCAGCGTGATCATGGTCTCGGTCATGCCGTACCGCTCGACCGGGGCGTGCCCGGTCAACTCGCGCAGCCGCTCGAACACCGGCACCGGCAACGGTGCGCTGCCGCTGACCAACAGTCGCGCCGAGGACAGCGCCGTGGCGAACTGCTCGTCGCGGGTGATGCGCGTCCAGACCGTCGGCACGCCGAAGTACATGGTGGCGGCGGTCTCGGCGTAACGCTGCGGGGTCGGTTTGCCGGTGTGGACCAGGCGCGAGCCGATGTGAAGTGATCCCAGCACGCCGAGGATCAGGCCGTGGGTGTGGAACAGCGGAAGGCCGTGCGCCACGGTGTCCGCCGATGTCCACGCCCAGGCCTGTGCGAGGCCGTCCAGGCCGGCGGCGATCGCCTGGTGGCTCAACAGCACACCCTTGGGCGCGCCGGTCGTTCCGGAGGTGTAGAGGATGATCGCAACCTGTTGCGAGTCAACAGGTTCCAGTGGCCCGGGCGGTGTGCGGTCGTGGTCGGGCACGACGACGGGCAGCTCGACGCCCTGGCGTGGATTGCCGACCCACACGGTGGCCGCCGAATCGGCCAGGATGTGGTTCACCTCGGCCGGACCGGCATCCGGTGGCACCGGGACCACCGGAACGCCGGCGAGCAGACAGCCGGTGACCGCCACGACGGTGCGCAGCGTCGGTTCGGCATCGACGGCCACCACTGGGGCCGGACCGCCGGCGCGCAGCTCGGCGCCGAAGGTCGATGCGATGTCACGAAGTCGTCTGCGCGACAACGATTGTCCGTCGACGGTGATCATCCGGTCATCGTCGGCGAGGTCGTCGTCGAGCAACGCCCGCAGCAGGGGTGCGGTCATGAGAAGACCATCCCGGGCACGATGAGCACCAGCGTCAGGACCACCGGTCCGACCACCACCATCGACAGGCCCCACCGGGTGAGCAGCTTGGTCATCCGGGGCCGGGCGTCCTCATCGACGGTGGTCGCCACATAGGTCGCCCCGACGGTCGAGAACGGGGAGACATCGACGATCGACGCGCATACGCCGATGGCGCAGATCAACGCCCAGCCGGGTATGCCGCCGTCGGCGATCAACGGAAGGGCCAGCGGCACAAGGGCGGCCAGCATGCCGGTGGTGGAGGCGAAGGCGGAGATCAGCCCGGCCGCCGCGCACAGCAGCACCGCGGCCACCAGGGGTGAGCCGAGATGTACGGCGCCCTCACCGAGCATGTCGACCACGCCCATCTCGGTCAGCACACCGACGTAGGTGATGATGCCGCCGACCAGAAGCACCGAGCCCCAATCGATCCGGCTCATCGCCTTCTTGCCCGAGGAGGCGTCGAGCAGGGCGGCGACGGCGCCCAAACCGTAGCCGAGCACCCCGATATCGGGTGTCAGGCCCATCAATGACATCACCACGACCGCGCCGACGAGCACCACCATCATGGCGATGGTCAACATCTGCATGCCGGTGGGACGTTCGGGGGCGGGCAGCTCGTCGTCGGGGGCGTCGCCGTCCCCGATATCCAGTGTGGAGCCGCCGTACTGGGGCAGGGCCGCACCGCGGGCGACCATGGCCTCGCTGAAGGCAGGGGCCTGGGCGGTGATCACCTTCTTGCGGCCGAACATCACGTAGGCCACCGCGAGCAGGACGAGGTTCAGTGCCAGCGCGACACCGAAGAGCAGCAGCGGGCTCAACGCGATACCGGCTTCGTTGGCGGTGCCCCAGGTGATGATGCCGAAGAGGCTGGTGGGCGCGAACGCGCCGGCGCTCAGCCCGGCGCCCATGGCCAGGGCCATCAACATGGGGTCGATGCCGCGCTTGTGCGCGATGCTCATGCCCATCGGCGCCATCACCAGGCCGCCGAGCGGCGCACCCATCGCCGAGATGACAGCGGTGAGCGCGAAGAACACTGCGGGGAAGAGGGCGTCGCGGTTGCCCACCCGCGCCAACGAGGCCTGGATGAGCCACTCGATGGTGCCGTTGCTGTGCGCGATACCGAAGAAGTACGTCACCCCGACCAGGAGCACCAGGATGCTCAGCGGGAACTCGCCGATGACCTGGTTCAGGCTCAGGTCGGCGAGCCAGAGCCCCACCACGCAGGCGACGGGGAACATGACGATGCCGATGTTGACGTTGCGGATGGCGGCGATCGCGAACACCGCGATGAAGATCCCGAGGGCGACCAGTTGTGCCGTCACGGCGAGCACCTCCTGTTGGCTTTGGTCGTTGGGTATTGACATCGGTCCGTAGAATGGACCAATGGTTCGCCTAGTAGACCGAACGGCTGTAACCTAACTCACATCAACGCGAGGAGGCAACCATGGCCACAGAAAGCGTCGTGACGGCGTTTCGGGTACTCGAGGCCGTCGCCGAGGCGCAGCCGGTGGGGCTCTCCGACCTGGCTCGCCGGGTCGAACTGCCCAAGAGCACAGTGCAGCGGACACTGCTCACCCTGCAGGAGGTGGGTTGGTTACGGCCGACGGACACCACCCCGACCCGCTGGCAGCTGACCTACCGCGTGGTGGCGGTCGTCGGCCGCGCCGGCGGCGGGGAGGGCCTGCGCGATATCGCGCTGCCGGTGATGAACGAGCTGCAGTTGGCGACGACCGAGACTGTCCACCTCGCCGCGCCCGACGGGGACTCACTGGTGTTGGTGGAGCGCCTGGACACCCCGCACCGGTTGCGTGCGTTCCTGGCGCTCGGTGAGCGGATCGCGCTGCACGCCTCGGCCACCGGGCTGGCCTATCTCTCCGCGTGCGACCCGGGTTATGTCGATCGCTACCTGTCCGGACCGCTTGCGGCCCAGACGCCGGACACGCTCACCGACCCGGACCGGATCCGCAAGGTGGTCAACGAGATCCGCGAACGGGGGTACTCGGTGAACGAGGGCGGGCTCTCGGTCGGCATCTCCTCCCTCGGCGCCCCGATCATCGGACCCTCCGGGCCGGTGGCCGCGCTGTCGGTATCCGGGCCGTCCAGCCGCATCTGCGCCGAACGTTTCGACGATCTCGGGGTGAAGGTCCGCGACGCGGCGGCCAGGATCAGCCGGGCGCTGCGCGGGGGGCGCTGAGCGCCCGGGGTCCCGACGACGTGCGCCGACGACTCGCCCGAAACTACTCGCCCCGAAACGACTCGCCCTCAAACTACAAAGGCCCTGCCGAAGCAGGGCCTTTGCGGTGGTGCGCCGTCAGGGTTTCGAACCCCGGACCCGCTGATTAAGAGTCAGCTGCTCTACCAACTGAGCTAACGGCGCGCGGGTGAAACAATAACAGCACCGGCGCGCAGAGGTGAAATCCGCATTACAGAGCCGGTTTATGCGCTCGTCGGACGGCCGGTTGTCGGTGGTTTCCCTTAGACTATCGCCAAGAAGTTTGTGACCCAGCGGGTCCGTGGCATGAGGTGGGGCTGGAAGATGGTGCAGGATTCGCCGCGGGTGGGCGTGCGTCGAGCAAGGACGTGGGGGACCGCGATCGCAGTGGGGCTGGTGGCCAGCCTCGCGTTGAGCGCGTGCAGCTCTCAACAGGCCCCCGAACAACCGCGGACTATCGCCGACAAGGGCACGCCCTTCGGGGATCTGCTGGTGCCCAAGCTGAGCGCTTCGGTGACCGATGGCGCCGTCGGGGTGACCGTCGAAGAGCCGGTAACGGTGAGCACCGAGGGCGGCGTGCTCGGGTCGGTGAACCTCGTCGACGAGAACGGCTCGGCCGTGGCCGGTCAGCTCAGCAAGGACGGGCTGACCTGGTCGACCACCGATCCGCTGGACTACAACGCCAGCTATACGCTGACGGCCAGCTCCCAGGGGTTGGCCGGCGCGGCGTCGACGCAGATGACCTTCGAAACGCACTCACCGAAGAACCTGACCATGCCCTACGTGCTGCCCAACAAGGGCGAGGTCGTCGGCGTCGGCCAGCCCATCGCCATCCGCTTCGACGAGAACATCGCCAACCGGGCCGCCGCGGAGCAGGCCATCAAGGTCACCACGACACCCAAGGTCGAAGGTGCCTTCTACTGGCTGAACAACCGCGAAGTCCGTTGGCGCCCAGCTCAATACTGGAAGCCCGGCACCAAGGTCGAGGTGGCCGTCAACACCTACGGCGTCGAGTTGGGCGACGGATTGTTCGGGCAGGACAACGCCGGCACCGACTTCACCATCGGCGACCAGCTGATCGCGACGGCCGACGACTCGACCAAGACGCTGACCGTCCGGCGCAACGGCGAAGTCATCAAGACCATGCCGATCTCGATGGGCAAGGACAGCACCCCGACCAACAACGGGACCTACATCATCGGGGACCGGTTCGCCGAACTGGTCATGGACTCGTCGACCTACGGCGTTCCGGTCAACTCGCCCAACGGATATCGCACCGAGGTGGACTTCGCCACGCAGATGTCCTACAGCGGCATCTACGTGCACGGGGCCCCGTGGTCGGTGGGCAGCCAGGGCTACAGCAATGTCAGCCACGGCTGCCTCAACGTCAGCACCGCCAACGCCCAGTGGTTCTACGAGAACACCAAACGTGGTGACATCGTCGAGGTCGTGGGCACGGTCGGTTCGGTGCTTCCCGGCACCGACGGACTCGGGGACTGGAACATCCCGTGGTCGCAGTGGAAGGCCGGCAACGCCAGCACCTAGCGGACCGCGTCCTCCAGCGCCGCCAGGGACTGCTCGAGGTACTGCGGCCCGAACGGCGGCATGCTGCCGATCCGGTCACGGAAGCTCTGCGGTGTGCCCGACCAGTCGTAGGTGATGGTGACATCGGTGCCTGCCCCGTTGGGGGCCAGGTCGTAACGCCACGACCATCCACCGGGTTGATGCTCACCCGCTTCGCCGAGCTGGCCTGGCCGCCAACCGATCCTGCGGTCTTGCTCGAAATCGGTCACCAGGTTGTGCATCACGTAGTGCCCGCCGACGAAATCCTTGAACATGTTGACCACGAAGATCTGACCGGCCTCGGTGATGGGATCCTGGCTGACCGCGTCGCGCACCCAGTCGCTCGGTTCGGTGTCCTGGTGACGTGCCGGATCGGACAGCACGGCGAAGACGCGTTGCGGTGCGGCGGGAATGGTGCGGGTGACGACATAACGCTCGGTGGTGCTCACTGCGCGGAACCCTTTCCGTAGAGACGTGCGATATCGGGGCTGTCCAACCATCCGGAGTATGTCGGACGCGACGGCCAACCTGCGGGGGAGTCCAGCCACTCCTCCTGCCTGCCCCATGGCAACAGGTCGATCAGCGCAAAAGAATGGCTGAGTTGTTCGGTACCACGGCCGTTGGTGTGCCAGGTGCGATAGACCGTATCCCCGTCGCGCATGAAGACATTCACCGCGAAACCCTCCCCGGGCGCGGCATCGACATCGGCACCGAAGCTGGTGCCGGCCGCGGAGTACCACTCCATCGCGTTACCGACCCGGTCCCGGTAGGCCAGCGCTTCCTCGATCGGCCCGTTGGTGACGATGACGAAGCGTGCGTCGTAGTTGTCCAGGAAATCCAGCCGGGTGAACTGCGAGGTGAAACCGGTGCACCCGCCGCACTGCCACTGCGCCCCGTCGCTCCACATGTGGTGGTAGGTGATCAGCTGTGACTTCCCGGCGAACACGTCGGCCAGCCGTATCGGACCGTCGGCACCGGTCAAGACGTACTCGGGCAGCTTGACCATCGGCAGTCGGCGCCGCTGGGCGGCGACGGCGTCGAGCTCGCGGGTGGCGGCCTTCTCCCGTCGGCGCAGATCCTCCAACGCCGTGCGCCAGGTGTCCTGGTCCACCACCGGTGGTTTGGCGGTCATGTTGTCTCCCTCCGCGAAGTATGTCGTCGTGTAGACCGGCCCTGCGGGCACAACTCATCGCTACCTGTCGTCGCTGAACGCCAGCGCCGCCGACACCCGACCAGCAGTGGCCGGGGGACCCAGCAGGACACGGGAGGTCCCGGCGCCGGTGTCATAGGCGATCAGGGCGATACCCGGTCCGCAGGAATCGGTGACCCGGAGCAGTAGCGTCCCGCCGCTGGCGCCGACGACCAGCACGGATCTCCCGGCGTCCACCCCGGGTACGGCCAGCAGCGCGTCGCGGCGCTGGGAGGTGTCACGCATCAGCGAGGTGGCCCCGCACGGGCCCAGTGACTGGAAGTAGGCGCCACTGGGCAACCGCCAGGCCGCGACATCTCCGTAGTCATCGCGACGGCCCGAGCTGAACGCGGTGAGCGCGGTCGGCGTCGAACCGTCCAGCGGGATCTGCCACAGCTGATTGCCGATCAGCTCAGCGTCCGAACACCGGGCCAGCACCGCGCCGCTGTTCCACCAGCGCACCGGCACACAGTTGGTGTTCGGCCCCGGCAGATCGAGGTGGTCGCGTAACCGGCCGTTGTTGCCGACGACGGCCAGGCCCTTGTCGGCGCCGAGCACCAGCAGGGTGCCGTCGATGCTGGCCAGGTGGTGCCCGTTGAACGTGCCGGCGGCGCCCAGCCGGTCGGTGGCGTAGGAGAGTTGTTCGACGCCGCCGAGGTCGACGCGACGCAGGGTCCGGCGATCCTCGTCGGTGACGAACAGGGCCTTGCCGGTGGGCCGGGTGTAGCGGGCCGCGATGCGTCCCTCCATGGTGGTGACCGTGGTGGCACCGGTGCTCAGGTCCAGTTCGGTGAGCGTCGTGGTGCCATAGGCGCCCGCGTCGTAATCGCTGGAGCTGAACAGCGCGCGCCTGCCGTCACCGGACCAGTCGGTGAGTCGATAGGTCGCGGGCAGTTCGGTGATCCGATGCCGGTCACCGGCCGGGCCGACCAGCGTCAGCGTGGTGGTGTCGGGCGTTTCGGCCCAGGTGGCCAGCGTCCAACCCGATCCGACCTGCGCCCACGGGACGTCACGGTCGATCACGCGGGTGGGTGCGTCATGCGCGATGGTGGGTCCACTGGAGACCGCGGTGCCGCAGCCGGCCGCCAGCAGTGCCAGGCATGCCAGCCCTGCGACGGTCTTGGAGGTCCCCACCTGCCAAATCATCCTGCCGGTGCTTGACGGAATCTTGGAAACGCGCCGCTTTTTCTCCGAACCGGGACCTCGAACGCGAAAACGCCGCCCACCTGAGTGGGCGGCGTTCCCGTTACCGGGTGGCTGACGGGACTCGAACCCGCGACAGCCAGGATCACAACCTGGTGCTCTACCAACTGAACTACAGCCACCATTGCCGCGTGAGCGGCGCTGACGATCTTAACCGCATGAGGGTCGTTACACCGAATCGGTTTGGTTCGGCGCGCTGGAGTTGGGGCCCAGCTCGGCGGCGACCGCGGCGATCTCGCTGGTCGACGGGCCGGGGGCGGCCACGAATGCGGTGCGCCGGTAGTACTTGAGCTCCTGGATGGACTCGTGGATATCGGCCAGCGCGCGGTGGGCCAGACCCTTCTCGGGCTGACCGAAGTAGATCCGCGGGTACCAGCGCCTGCACAGTTCCTTGATCGAGCTGACGTCGATCATCCGGTAGTGCAGGTAGTTGTCCAGGGTAGGCATGTCGCGGGCGATGAAACCGCGGTCGGTCGCGATCGAATTGCCGCACAGCGGAGCGGTTTTGGCTGTCTTCACATGGCTGCGGATGTAGTCCAGCACCATCGTCTCGGCGGTGGCGAGGTCGACGTCGGAGGCCAGCACCTCCTTGTCCAGCCCGGAGTTCGCATGCATCTTGGCGACCACCTCGACCATGCCGGACAGGTCCTCGGCCTCGGCGTGGATCACCACGTCGATACCGTCGCCGAGGACGTTGAGGTCGGCATCGGTGACCAACGCGGCAATCTCGATGAGCTTGTCGGACTTCAGATCGAGTCCGGTCATCTCGCAGTCGATCCACACCAGTTCTTCACGCACAGCGATCCACAGTATTCCCACCGCCGATGATCAGCTGCGTGAACCCGTCCCGGCGGGGTGCGCTTCAGTAATGTCTGCCGCATGACGGTGCACCCCGAGCAGACCCCCGCACAGCAGATCGCCGCAGGTTATGCCACCCAGGGACAGGCGCTGGAGCTCGGCGCAGTCGTCGTCGACGGGGTCGTCGACCCGGGCGCGGCGGTCCGTATCCCGCTGGCGATGGTGAACCGGCACGGTCTGGTCGCCGGCGCCACCGGCACAGGTAAGACCAAATCACTGCAGCTGATGGCCGAGCAGCTCTCGGCCGCCGGGGTGCCCGTGGTGATGGCCGATGTGAAAGGTGACCTGTCGGGCCTGTCGCAGCCGGGTGTGGCGAGTGACCGGACGCTGCAACGCGCCGCCGACACCGGCGATGCCTGGGTGCCTGCCGCCCACCCGGTGGAGTTCTTGTCCCTGGGCACCGATGGGATCGGTGTCCCGGTGCGGGCCACCATCACCAGTTTCGGCCCGATCCTGCTGTCGAAGGTGCTCGGGCTCAACACAACCCAAGAATCGACGCTCGGACTGATCTTCCACTTCGCCGACCAGAAGGGGCTGGCGCTGCTGGACCTCAAAGACCTGCGGGCGGTCATCCAATACCTGATCAGCGACGAGGGCAAACCTGAACTCAAGGCGCTCGGAGCGGTGTCGACCACGACGGCCGGGGTGATCCTGCGGGCGCTGGTCAACCTGGAGGCCGAGGGCGCGGACACCTTCTTCGGCGAGCCGGAGCTGGAGCCCAAGGACCTGATCCGGTTCGACGCACAGGGCCGCGGCGTCATCACGCTGCTGGAGCTCGGTGCGCAGGCGGCCCGCCCGGTGATGTTCTCGACCTTCCTGATGTGGGTGCTGGCCGACCTGTTCACGACGCTGCCCGAGGAGGGCGACTTGGACAAGCCGAAGCTGGTGTTCTTCTTCGACGAGGCGCACCTGCTGTTCGAGGATGCCTCAAAGGCGTTCCTGTCCCAGGTGGAGCAGACCGTCAAGCTGATCCGCTCCAAGGGCGTCGGCGTCTTCTTCTGCACCCAACTGCCCACCGATGTACCCAACGGCGTCCTCAGCCAGCTGGGCGCGCGGGTGCAGCATGCCTTGCGCGCGTTCACCCCCGATGATCAGAAGGCGCTGTCCAAGACCGTCCGCACCTATCCCAAGACCACCACCTACGACCTCGAATCGGCGCTGACATCGTTGGGCATCGGGGAGGCGGTCATCACGGTGCTTTCGGAGAGCGGTGCACCCACCCCGGTCGCCTGGACCCGGATGCGGGCGCCGCGCTCGCTGATGGACACCATCGGCCCCGACGCGATCAGGGCGGCGGCGCAGGCCAGCCCGTTGCAGGCGACGTACGGGCAGACCATCGACCGCGAGTCGGCCTACGAGTTGCTTACCGCCCGGCTGGCACCACCCCCGCCGCCGGTCCCGCCGGCGGCGACCGTGCCTGATCTGCCGCCGCCGCTGTATCCGGATCCGGTCGCGATCCCCGATTACCCGCCGCCGGCCCCGATGGAGCCGAGCCTGCTGGACAAGGTGGTGGACAGCCCCGCGTTCAAGAGCGCCATGCGCTCGGCGGGCACGGTGATCGGGCGCGAGATCACCCGCAGCATCTTCGGCACCGGCCGGCGTCGGCGGCGGTGATTTCGGCGCGCTCGCGCTCGCTGACCGAGCGTCTGCGCGCCGAAATCGCTACTCGCCGCCGAGTTTCTTGTAGACCGCCCCGACGATCGGGGTGACGATCGCGCGCGGGGCGTACCCGCTGGCCACCGACATCGCCTTGGACGTCAAACCCGGCACGATGCGCATCTTGTTGGCTTCCAGAGCGTCGAGTGACACCTTGGCGGTGTACTCGGTGTTGATCCACAGGAAATCCGGGATCAGACGCTCCACCAGCGACTGCTCGGAGATATCCGGCAGCTCGGTGCGCACCGGTCCTGGCGCCAGCAGCGTGACGTGTATGCCGTCCTTCTTGACCTCACCGCGCAGCGACTCGCTGAAGGTGTTGGCGAACGCCTTGGTCGCCGCGTAGGTGGCGTTGTTCGGGATCGGGGAGTTACCCGCCGCCGACCCGGAGATCAGGATCCCGCCGGCCCGCCGCTCCAGCATGCCCGGCAGCACGGCCAGACACAGATCGTGCACCGCGATGGCGTTGAGCTGCACCTGCGCCTTCTCACCGGCGGGGTCGAGCTTGGCCAGCGGCCCGAAGGTGGCGGTGCCGGCATTGGCACACAGGATCGAGATGTTGCGCCCGGCAAGCTCCTGGCAGAACACCTCACGGGCGGCCGGGTCGGCCAGATCGACCGCGCGCACCTCGACCGTCACACCATGGCGGGCGGTGATGCGCTCGGCGAGGTCGGTCAGCACATCACCGCGGCGCGCGGTGACGATCAGATGGTGGCCGCGTCCGGCGAGATCGAAGGCAAGGGCCTCACCGATGCCCTGCGAGGCGCCGGTGACGACCGCGCGGGCATCGGGATGGGGAGCGGGTACTGGCATGGGAGAAATCGTAGGGACCGTTAGGGTGACGGCCATGAGCAGCCCCGGGTCGGCGCCCGATACGGCCCGGCGGTCCCAGGTCCGATCGTGGGTTCTCTACGACTGCGGTGCCACCTCGGTGAACGCGATCGTGGTCACCTTCGTCTTCTCCGTCTATCTCACCAACGCCGTCGGCGACGGGTTGCCGGGGGAGACTTCCCCGTCGAGCTGGCTGGGTCGTGCGCTCACGGTGGCCGGCCTGATCGTCGCGCTGCTCGCGCCGATCACCGGTGTCTGGGTCGACGCGCCGCACCGTCGCCGCCGCGCCCTGGCACTGCTCACGGGTGCGGTCGTGGTGCTGGTGGCCGGCATGAGCTTCATCGGCACCAACTATTCGTATCTGTGGGCCGGGCTGGCGCTGCTGGCCATCACCGCCGCCTGCAACGACCTGGCGACCGTGCCCTACAACGCGATGTTGAGTCAGCTGTCCACACCGGCAACCTCGGGACGCATCTCCGGGGCCGGGCTGGCGGTCGGCTACGGCGGCAGCGTGGGCCTGCTGCTGATCATCTACGCCCTGTTCATCTCCGGTGACGGTGGCCTGCTCGGGCTGCCCACCGACGACGGCCAGAATGTGCGGGCCGCGATGCTGCTGACCGCCGCCTGGTTCCTGGTGTTCGCGCTGCCGCTGGTGCTCAAGGGGCCGAATCCGCCTGCGGACGCCGCACATCGGCCGATCGGCATCATCGCCTCCTACCGCAAGCTGTGGCACGAGGTGCGCAGCGAGTGGCGCCGTGACCGCAACGTCGTCTATTACCTGGTCGCCAGCGCGGTGTTCCGCGACGGTCTCACCGGAGTGTTCACCTTCGGCGCGGTGCTCGGGGTCAATGTGTACGGCATCTCCCCGGCCAGCGTGCTGCTGTTCGGGGTGTGCGCCTGCTTGGTTGCTGCGCTGGGCGCGGTGGTCGGCGGGTTGCTCGACGACCGATTCGGGGCCAAGCCGGTGATCCTGGGCGCGTTGTCGCTGATGATCATCGTCGGGCTGACGCTGATGACGTTGTCGGGTCAGCTGGCGTTCTGGGTGTGCGGGCTGCTGTTGTGTCTGTTCATCGGCCCGACGCTATCGGCGGCGCGCACCCAGATGCTGCGGATGTCCACCGCGGGCAAGGAAGGCGTCGCGTTCGGGCTGTACATGACCACCGGCCGGGCCGCCGCCCCGCTCGCGCCGTGGTTGTTCTTCCTCTTCATCGACGCGTTCGGCACCGACCGGGCCGGGATGGGCGGACTGTGCGCGGTGTTGGGTCTCGGCCTGATCCTGATGCTGGGCGTCAAGACCCCCCGCGTCGGCGCGCATTAGGGCAGCGGGCTGCAGATCGTCAGGCCGGAGCCGGTGCGCTGCTGCACTTGGGCGCCCTCGATGTCGATCGAGCAGGTGACCTCTCGGCCGACGTTGATGATGCTCACACTGGCCGATTGGTTGGCCGGGCCCGGCAGCGACACCTCTTTACTCCAGGGCAGGACCACGTTGAACTCGGTCTGCAGGACGCCGCCGTTGTCGACGTAGGTGATGTTGATGGCGCGGCCCTGCCCGCTGACGGTGTAGACGACGGTTTCGGTGGTGCCGGCGGTCGACGGCGCGGTGGTCGACGGTGTCGTGCTGGGTGCCGGCGCGGCGGTGCGTGGGCTGGTCGTCGTGGTGGGGCGCCGGGTGGTGGTGGTCGGCGCCGGCGTGACGGTCGGTTCGGTCAGCGAGGGCACGGGCGCCAGCACGGTTTGCTGCTGGCTGCTGTTGACGATCACCAATGCGATGACCAACCCGATGACGGTGACGACCGCGATACCGGCGACCACCCACAACCAGCGCGGGGTGCGCGGCGGCTCCGGTGGTTCGGGAGCTCCCGGCGGCGGGGGCGGTGGTGTGCCGCCGTACTGACCGGTGTAGGGGTCGTAACCGTAGGCCGGATAGGCCGGGATCTGCTCGGTGGGCCGAGCGCTGTAGGGGTTCTGACCCGCGTACGCGGGGTCGGAGTACCCGGGATAGCCGTACTGGCCACCGTCGAGCCGACGGGTCGGCTCGTCCCGACGGGGATATTCGGTCATGCCCACCTCATGGGCCCCACGGTACCCGCGCGGCTACGGATTTCGGTGGGCGGCGGTCAACGCCGCGACCGTCATCGCCCGCAGCACCGGCCTGGACGAGTGCGTGGTACTGGGGGCCTTGAGGCTGTACGGAGTGGAGTTGAGCAGGCCGAATGCGGCATGGGCCATCACCCGGGCGTCGGCCTCGTCGATATCGGGGTCGATCCGGCGCAGTACGTCGACCCAGATCTCGACGTACTGACGCTGCGCTTTCCGCACCTGTCGCGCCGCGGCCGCCGGCAGATGGCTGAGGTCGCGGTCCTGGATGCGGATGAGATTGGATTCGCCGAGGGCGAAGTCGAGGTGGAACTCGATCAGGCCGTCCAGCGCTTCGCGGGCCCCGGCTGCCTCGGCGACGACGGATTGCCCGCCGGCCAGCAATCTGGTGCTGATCCCGACGAGCAACTCGACCAGCAGGGCCTCCTTGTTGGCGAAGTGACGGTAGATCGCCGGACCGCTGACGCCGACCGCCGCGCCGATGTCCTCCAAACGGACCGACAGGTACCCGTGTTCGGCGACCAACCGCTCCGCCGCGGCGATCAACTGGTCACGTCGGTCGGATTTGGCTCTGCTGCGCGGTGTCTCAGTGGGCATCCCCGGATCCATCTCGAACGTAGACATTTGAGTTAATTCGGATTAACATACCACGAGTTAATCATGATTAACTCAAATGGACGGGTTCATCGATGACGCATCGTGAAGCGCACACCGCGCTGGTATCCGAACTCCGCGCCAAACTGGCCACCGCGGCACGCGGCGGACCGGACAAGGCGCGGGACCGGCATGTGGGGCGCGGAAAACTGTTACCTCGAGACCGGGTGGACACCCTGCTGGACCCGGGCAGCCCGTTCCTCGATATCGCGCCACTGGCCGCCGACGGCATGTACGACGACGAATGCCCGGGTGCCGGACTGATCGCCGGTGTAGGCCGGGTGAGCGGACGCGAATGCATGGTGGTGGCCAACGACGCCACCGTCAAGGGCGGCACCTACTACCCGATCACCGTCAAGAAGCACCTGCGCGCCCAGGAGATCGCCGCGCAGAACCGGCTGCCGTGTCTCTATCTCGTCGATTCCGGCGGCGCCTTCCTGCCACGCCAGGACGAGGTGTTCCCCGACCGCGAACACTTCGGGCGAATCTTCTTCAACCAGGCCACCATGAGCGCCAAGGGCATCCCGCAGATCGCCGCGGTACTGGGGTCCTGCACCGCCGGTGGCGCGTACGTCCCGGCGATGAGCGATGAGGCCGTCATCGTCCGCAACCAGGGCACCATCTTCCTGGGCGGCCCGCCCCTGGTGAAGGCCGCGACCGGTGAAGTGGTCACCGCCGAGGAACTCGGCGGCGGCGACCTGCACTCCAAGACCTCCGGTGTGACAGATCATCTCGCCAACGACGACCGCGATGCGCTGCGCATCGTCCGGCGCATCGTGTCCACCTTCGGCCCGCGTCAGGACCCGCCGTGGCAGATGCGACCCGCCGTCGATCCGATCGCCGATCAGTCCGAGCTCTACGATGTGGTGCCGGTCGATTCGCGGGTGCCCTATGACGTGCACGAGGTGATCACCCGGATCGTCGATGGCGGCGAATTCGCCGAGTTCAAGGCCGAATACGGCACCACGCTGGTCACCGGTTTCGCTCACATTCACGGCCACCCCGTCGGCATCGTCGCCAACAACGGTGTGCTGTTCGGCGAATCCGCGGTCAAGGGTGCACATTTCATCGAACTGTGCGACAAGCGCAACACCCCGCTGGTGTTCCTGCAGAACATCGCCGGTTTCATGGTGGGCCGCGACTACGAGGCAGGCGGTATCGCCAAGCACGGCGCCAAGATGGTCACCGCGGTCGCATGCGCGCGGGTGCCCAAGCTGACGGTGGTGATCGGTGGCTCCTACGGTGCGGGCAACTACTCGATGTGCGGACGGGCGTACTCGCCGCGGTTCCTGTGGATGTGGCCCAATGCCCGCATCTCGGTGATGGGTGGTGAGCAGGCCGCCTCGGTGCTGGCCACCGTGCGAGGCGAGATGACACCGGAGCAGGAGGAGGCCTTCAAGGCGCCGATCCGCCAGCAATACGAACACCAGGGCAATCCCTACTACTCGACCGCACGCCTGTGGGATGACGGTGTGATCGATCCCGCCGACACCAGAACGGTTCTGGGACTTGCCCTGTCAGTGGCCGCACAGGCTCCGTTGGAGCCGGTGTCCTACGGCGTATTCAGGATGTGATGCAGATGGTTACCCGACTCTTCGACACTGTGTTGGTCGCCAACCGCGGTGAGATCGCCGTCCGCGTCATCCGGTCGCTACGCGCGCTGGGTATCCGGTCGGTCGCGGTCTACAGCGACGCCGACGCCGGTGCCCGGCACGTCCTGGAAGCCGACGCGAGCGTGCGGATCGGTCCGGCCGCGGCCCGGCAGAGTTATCTGAACATCGACGCCATCGTCGATGCGGCTCGGCGCACCGGTGCGCAGGCCGTGCATCCCGGCTACGGATTCCTGGCCGAGAACGCGGATTTCGCGGCAGCCCTGTACGAAGCTGGCATCGTGTTCATCGGCCCACCGGTGCGCGCGATCAAGACGATGGGTGACAAGATCGCGGCCAAGGCGGCGGTCGCGGAGTTCGATGTCCCGGTGGTGCCCGGCATCTCGCGGCCCGGGCTGACCGACGATGAGCTGATCGCCGGCGCACCCGAAGTCGGCTTTCCGGTCTTGGTCAAACCGTCCGCGGGCGGCGGCGGCAAGGGCATGCGGGTGGTGCACGATGCCGAAGAGCTGCCGTCGGCCCTGGTCTCGGCGCGGCGCGAAGCGGCATCGGCATTCGGCGACGACACGCTGTTCCTGGAACGGTTCGTGTTGAACCCCCGGCACATCGAGGTCCAGGTGCTGGCCGACAACCACGGCAACGTGATCCACCTCGGCGAGCGTGAATGCAGCTTGCAGCGCCGCCACCAGAAGGTGATCGAGGAGGCACCGTCGCCGCTATTGGATGCGGCCACCCGGGCCCGGATCGGCGAGGCGGCATGCAATACCGCCCGCAGCGTGGACTACACCGGTGCGGGCACCGTGGAATTCATCGTCTCGGCCGACCGTCCCGACGAGTTCTTCTTCATGGAGATGAATACCCGCCTGCAGGTGGAGCACCCCGTCACGGAGATGGTCACCGGCGTCGATCTGGTCGAACAGCAGATCCGTATCGCCGCCGGAGACCCGCTACACCTTGCGCAGAGCGATATCACTCTGGACGGGCATGCCATCGAGGCGCGGGTCTACGCCGAGGATCCCGGCAGCGGATTCCTGCCGACCGGCGGCACGGTGCTCGATATCGTCGAACCGAGCGGCAACCGGCGAAACGGCACGACGCGAATCGATTCGGGGATCCATCCCGGCACGGTGGTGGGCAGCGACTATGACCCGATGCTGGCCAAGGTGATCGCCCACGGGCCGGACCGCGATGCAGCCCTGCGCGGTCTGGACCGTGCACTCTCCGACACCGCTGTCCTCGGCGTCACCACCAACATCGATTTCCTGCGGTTCCTGCTCGCCGATCCCGATGTGCAGGCGGGCCGCCTCGACACCGGACTGCTGGACCGACGGTTACCCGATTACCTTGCCCCGCGGGCTGATGACACCGACCTGATCGCTGCGGCGACCTTCCGTTGGCTGCTGGCCTGGCAGACTCGCGGCGATGACCCGTGGTCGGCACCCTCAGGGTGGCGCACCGGCGCACATGCCCCGACCGTGGCGCGGCTGGCAGCGGGGGAGCGCATCGAGCACGTACACCTGACCGGCACACCCGAATCGGCTACGGCCACCGTCGAACACGGCGCGGGCCATCGGATGAGCGCCACGCTGACGGGGCGGGTGCTCACGCTCGTCATCGACGGCCTGCGCAGCGAGTTCGTGGTCGCCGCCGACGGCGCTGATATCTGGCTGGCAGGTCCGGACCACACCATCGTGGTGCGCGAGGTTCGCGAGGCATCGGTGCGCGCCGACGACGCGCACGCCGGTGATGCCGAACTGCTCAGCCCCATGCCGGGATCCGTGGTCGCGGTGGGTGTCGACAGCGGCGCCGACGTGTCCGCCGGGGAGGTCGTCGTGACCGTCGAGGCGATGAAGATGGAACACGCGCTCAAGGCACCCGTCGACGGTGTCGCGGAGCTACTTGTCGCCGTCGGCGACCAGGTCAAGGTCGGGCAGCCCCTTGCCCGCATCACCGCAAGCAAGGAGTCCCAACGATGACCGATTACCTGTCCACGGGCACACTGCCCGACGATTACGCCCAGCTGGCCAAGACCGTCCGCGACTTCGCGCAGAGCGTCGTGGCACCGGTGGCCGCCAAACACGATGCCGAGCACAGCTTCCCGTATGAGGTCGTCGACGGCATGGCCGAGATGGGCCTGTTCGGACTGCCGTTCCCCGAGGAATACGGCGGCATGGGCGGCGACTACTTCGCGCTGTGCCTGGCGCTGGAGGAACTCGGCAAGGTCGACCAGAGCGTGGCCATCACGCTGGAAGCCGGTGTCTCCCTCGGTGCCATGCCGGTCTACCGATTCGGCAACGACGCGCAGAAGCAGCAGTGGCTGCCGCTGCTGGCCAGCGGCAAGGCCCTTGGTGCCTTCGGGCTCACCGAGGCCGGCGGCGGTAGCGACGCCGGTGCCACCAAGACGACGGCGAAGGAGGATGGTTCGGACTGGGTTATCAATGGCTCCAAGCAGTTCATCACCAATTCCGGTACCGATATCACCAAACTGGTCACCGTCACGGCCGTCACCGGTGAGACCGAGGGCAAGAAGGAGATCTCTGCCATCCTGGTGCCGGTCCCGACGGCGGGGTTCACCGCCGAACCGGCGTACAACAAGGTTGGCTGGAACGCCTCGGACACCCATCCGCTGAGCTTCGATGATGTGCGGGTGCCTCGGGAAAATCTGCTCGGTGCCCGAGGGCGCGGGTACGCCAATTTCCTGAGCATCCTCGATGAGGGCCGCATCGCGATCGCTGCGCTGTCGGTGGGCGCCGCACAGGGTTGCGTGGACGAGTGCGTGAAATACGCCAAGGAACGCGAGGCGTTCGGTGCGGCCATCGGCAGCTACCAGGCCATCGCCTTCAAGATCGCCCGGATGGAGGCGCGCGCGCATGTCGCGCGCACCGCCTACTACGACGCGGCCGCGCTGATGCTGGCGGGTAAACCCTTCAAGAAGGCGGCGTCGGTGGCAAAGCTGGTGTCCAGCGAGGCGGCCATGGACAATGCCCGCGATGCCACCCAGATCTTCGGTGGCTACGGGTTCATGAACGAGTACTCGGTGGCTCGCCACTACCGTGACTCCAAGATCCTCGAAATAGGCGAGGGCACAACGGAAGTGCAGCTGATGCTGATCGCGCGGGGGTTGGGTCTGTGATGAATGGCCCGACCCCGAAGCGAACGGTCGAGCAGCGCGGGCTGTGGTTCGAGGAGTTCGAGACCGGGGTGCTGTACCTGCACCGCCCGGGCCGCACGATCACCGAAGCCGATAACGTCCTGTTCACCACCTTGACGATGAACACCCAGGCATTACATCTGGACGCGGCCTTCGCCGATGCGCTGCCGCCGTTCAACCAGCGACTGGTCAACTCCATGTTCACCCTGTCGACCCTGGTCGGGCTGTCGGTCGCCCAGCTCACCCAGGGCACCATCGTCGGCAACCTCGGATTCTCCGAGATCGCCTTTCCCAAGCCGCTCTTCCACGGTGACACGCTCTACGCCGAGTCCGAGGTGGTGGACAAGCGAGAGTCCAAAAGCCGCCCCGGCGAGGGCATCGTCACCTTCGCCCACGTCGGCCGCAACCAACACGGTGACATCGTCGCGACCGCATCGCGAAAGACGATGGTGCGCAAGAGGCCTCAGGAGGACAGGTGAGTTTCGCCAACAGCGGTCCGGCATGGATCTTCTGTCCGGCCGATCGTCCCGAACGTTTCGCCAAGGCGGCGGCCGCGGCCGATGTCGTCATCCTCGACCTCGAGGACGGTGCCGGTGACAAGCCCGCCGCTCGCGAGGCCATCGTCGACACCCCGCTGGACCCGTCGCGCACCGTCATCCGGATCAACCCGCACGGCACCGAGGACCAGCGGCTGGACCTGGAGGCTTTGGGCCGCACCGGCTACACCACGGTCATGCTGCCCAAATGTGAGTCACCCGAACACGTGACCACGCTGGCGCCGCTGCAGGTGGTCCTGATCGTGGAGACCCCGCTGGGCGCGCTCAACGTGGCCGAGTCGGCTGCCGCGGCCAACACCATCGGCGTCATGTGGGGTGCTGAGGATTTGTTCGGTGCCCTCGGTGGTACCACCAATCGCGTGGCCGACGGGTCCTACCGGGACGTCGCCAGACATGTCCGGTCGCAGTCGCTGCTGGCCGCCAAGGCCCACGGCAAGCTCGCGCTGGACTCGGTGTACATCGACATCAAGGATCTCGAAGGGCTGCGCCGCGAGACCGACGATGCCGTCGCCGTCGGCTTCGATATCAAGGTCGCGCTGCACCCGACACAGGTCAGCGTGATCCGGGACGGCTACGCACCCACCGGGGAGCAGGTGCAGTGGGCGCGACACGTGCTGGCCGCCGCGGCAAACCACCGGGGCGCATTCGCCTTCGAGGGCATAATGGTGGATGCCCCGGTACTGCGGCGGGCCGAGCGGATAGTCCAGCTTGCGCCTCACCCCGGTAGCTAGCCGACGCCCCTGACCAGGGGGTCGCACGACCGCCTCTGTGCCGAGCACCTCGAGGAAACGGCGGCCGAACATGCCGCCACCCTGAAGGAGGCGGTATGGCTGTCATTCCTGCACCCCTACAACTGGTCGGTGCCGATGGCGCCCCGACCTCCGAGACGCGCTATCGGCGCGATCTCCCACCCGAAACGTTGAGCTGGCTCTATGAGCTGATGGTGTTGACCCGCGAGCTCGATACCGAGTTCGTGAATCTGCAGCGCCAGGGTGAGCTTGCGCTCTATGCCTCCTGTCGCGGGCAGGAGGCGGCGCAGATCGGCGCGGCGGCAAGCCTGCGCAAGACCGATTGGCTGTTCCCGCAGTACCGCGAGCTGGGTGCGTTCCTGACCCGCGGTATCTCTCCCGCGCAGATGGGCGCGGTATGGCGCGGATCCTGGCACGGCGGCCTGTCGTTCACCGAGAGATGTTGCGCGCCGATCTCCATTCAGATCGGCACCCACGGGCTGCACGCCGTCGGGGCCGCGATGGCCGCCCAACGCCTCGACGAGGATTCGGTGACGGTGGCATTCATGGGTGACGGCGCCACCTCCGAGGGTGATGCGCACGAGGCGCTGAACCTGGCCGCTGTCTTCGCCGCGCCCACGGTGTTCTTCATCCAGAACAATCAGTTCGCCATCTCGACGCCGGAGCGCCGCCAGCACGCGGCGACCTCGCTGGCCGACCGGGCCGCCGGATACGGCATGCCCGCGGTGCGCGTCGACGGCAATGACGTGCTGGCCTGCTTCGCCGTCATGTCCGAGGCCGCCCAACGTGCCCGCGACGGCGGCGGCCCGACGTTCATCGAGGCGGTCACCTATCGGATGGGACCGCACACCACCTCCGATGACCCCACCCGCTACCGCAGCGACGCCGACGTCCAGGACTGGGCCGCCCGCGACCCGATCACCCGGTACACCGCCTATCTGCGAGCCACCGGCGACCTGACCGAGCGGCTCGAAGAGCGCGTTGCCGCCAAGGCGGCGCGGCTTCGTGCGGACCTGCGGGCGGCGCTGGTCGGTGCGCCCGACCCCGATATTACCGAGGTGTTCGACACCGTCTACCACGACATCACCCCGGAGCTGGCCCGCCAACGCGAGGAAATACTCATCGAACTGGGCAAGGAGGCCTGAGATGACGCAGATCATCGAACGTCCCCCGATGGGTGAGTTCGGCGAACCCCGACCGTCACTGTTGACCATGACGCTGGCGCAGGCCGTCAACCACGGACTGCATGACGCGATGTCCGCCGACGAGCGGGTCCTGGTGTTCGGCGAGGATGTCGCCCGACTCGGTGGTGTGTTCCGGGTGACCGACGGTCTGGCCGAAACATACGGCGAGCGGCGGTGTTTCGACACGCCGCTGGCCGAGTCGGCGATCATCGGTATCGCGATCGGGATGGCGATCCGCGGGTTCGTCCCGGTGCCGGAGATCCAGTTCGACGGGTTCTCCGCCCCGGCGTTCGACCAGATGGTCAGTCATCTGGCGAAATATCGGATGCGCACCCACGGTGATGTCGACATGCCGGTGACCGTGCGGATCCCGTCGTTCGGCGGAATCGGTGCGGTCGAACATCATTCGGAGTCCACCGAAAGCTACTGGTTGCACACCGCGGGCTTGAAGGTGGTGGTCCCGTCGACACCATCGGATGCGTATTGGCTGCTGCGGCAGTCGATCAGCTGCCCGGATCCGGTGATCTACCTGGAGCCGAAGCGCCGGTACTGGACCAGAGGAACCGTCGACACCGAGGCCGCCGAGCTGCCCTTCGGGCGTGCCGCCGTCCGACGTTCCGGTGAACATGTCACGGTGCTCACCTATGGGGGCCTGGTCGATGTCGCCCTGAACGCCGCCGAGTCGGCGGCCGATCGTGGTGTCGGCGTCGAGGTCGTGGACCTGCGGACGCTCAACCCGTTGGACTTCGACACCATCGCCGATTCGGTGCGGCGCACCGGTCGATGCGTGGTCATGCACGAGGGGCCGCGCACGCTGGGTTTCGGTGCCGAATTGGCGGCCCGCATCTCCGAGGAGTTGTTCTACGACCTGGAGGCGCCGGTGCTGCGGGCCACCGGATTCGACACCCCCTACCCACCGGCACGGCTGGAGAAGCTGTGGTTGCCAGGGGTGGATCGGTTGCTGGACTGCGTCGACAAGGTGATGGCGCAATGAGCGCCCAGGAGTTCCGGGTGCCTGACCTGGGTGAGGGTTTGGCGGAGGCCACCATCACCGGTTGGTCGGTGGCGGTCGGCGACACCGTCGAACTCAACCAGGTGTTGTGCACGTTGGAGACCAACAAGGCCGAGGTCGAGATCCCGAGTCCGCACGCCGGCCGGATCGTCGAACTCGGAGGGGCGGCGGGGGAGACCCTTTCCGTGGGTGCGATGCTGGTGCGCATAGGCGCCGACGAAAAATCCGGATCCGGTCCGGTGTTGGTGGGATACGGCGCCGATGATCGGATGGACACGTCCCGGCGTGCCCGCGCGAAGCCTTCGGTCCGAAAGTTGGCACGTGACAACGGTGTCGATCTGACCTCGGTGACGCCGACCGGCCCCGACGGCATTGTCACCCGTGATGACGTGCTGTCCGCGTCGGCGACCCCGGACATGGTTCCGCTCTCCGGTGTGCAGGCCGAGATGGCGAAGCGGATGGCGTTGTCGCGGAGCACGATTCCCGATGCTCATGCCGCCGTGGTGGTCGATGGTTCCGCGCTGCAGCAGCTTTCGCGACGCCTCGATATCACGCCATTCGCGTTGACGCTGCGGCTGCTGACGTCGGTGCTGACGCGACATCCGCTGCTGAACGCGACATGGGTGGACACCGCCGACGGTCCGCGCATCCACCGTCATTCGTCGGTGCACCTCGGCATCGGTGTGGCCACACCGCGCGGGCTGCTGGTTCCGGTGGTCACCGACGCCCAGCAGCGGACCACCCGCGCGCTCGCCGCCGAAGTGGCGCGCGTCATCGATGCTGCGCGTGGCGGGACACTGCGTCCGGCCGAACTGCTGGGGTCGACGTTCACGGTGTCGAATTTCGGTGCGCTCGGCCTGGATTCGGGTGTGCCGGTGATCAATTATCCCGAGGCCGCGATCCTCGGTATGGGGTCGCTGAAGCCGCGTGCCGTGGTTGTCGACGGCGCGGTGGTGGCGCGCACGGCGATGGAGTTGAGCTGCGCGTTCGACCACCGCATCATCGATGGCGCGCAGGCTGCGGCGTTCCTGACCGAACTGCGCGAGTTGGTGGAGGCACCGGAGTTGGCGTTGGCAGACCTCTAGCGTTGCTTGGCCGCGGACAACCGGCTCTGGAACTCCGGTGACTCGATGGAACGCGCCTGCGGGGTGATCTCGATGTCGACAGCGAGCGCGTGCTGGTCGCTGTCGACGACACCGGGATTGGCGGTCGCCCGCATGGAGGCCTTTGTCGCCATCACGATGTCGCGCGGCGCGCCGGCGGGAGCGGCAGCCAGTTCACGCGCCGCGGCCACGGGATCGTCGGCCACGTCGAGCGCCAGCCCGTACCGCACCGCCTCCTGTGCGTCGAAACGTTTGCCGAACAACAGTGCGGCGCGGGCAACCTGGGGTCCGACTCCGCGCTGCAGCATCCAGGTGGCGCCGCCGCCGGGATGGATACCCAGTTTTTGAAAGCGGGGGTCGAACAGTGCGGCCGGGCCCGCGATACGGACGTCTGCGGCGAGTGCCAGGTTCAGGCCCGCACCGACCGCGGCGCCGTTGACCGCGGCGATGGTCGGTAGGGCGCAGTCGGCCACGGCCAGGAAGCCGTCGTAGATGACGCGCAATCCGTCTTCGGCCGCCTCACCGAGCGCGGTCAGGTCGGCGCCGGCGCAGAACGCTTTGCCTGCCCCGGTCACGATCACCGCATGCACGTCGGTGTCGGCTTCGACGGCTTCGACCGCGGCGCGCAGGCCTGCCGAGATCTCGGCGGTGACGGCGTTGCGCCGATCGGGATCGTTGACCGTGATGGTCGCGATGCGATCGGCGATATCGACGAGGACGAGGTCGGTCATGCCGACAAGGCTACGGATCGGGACGGCCGCGTCGGTGTCCAGGTGGTGCGGCGTTTCGGCGGTTTCCTGGGACTTCGCCGGTCTTCTGTCACGGGCCCGGATCTCCTTTGCATCGGAACGGTAACCGTCCCGTTTGGCGCGCCTGTGAGTTTCATGCATGTCATTTACCTTCTTCCCTGACTGCGACGTCAATTTGAAAACGCTTGGGGATGACATGGTGAGTAGGTCAAATCGTTTGGCTGTCAGCATTTTTGCTGCGGCGGCTCTGTGCACGCCGCCGCTGTTGCTGATTGCGACGGCCGATGCGCAACCTGCGTTGCAGTCGAGCGCCGGCGGCGTGCCGTGTGTCGGCATGGTGCAGAACCTCGCCGCGTCGCCGCCTGATCTGGGCCAGTCGCTGCAGGGCATCGCTGCGCCGTTCACCGGCGGCGGTGCCGCGCCGGTTGTCGTGCCCCCGGCGACTGCGGCCGGTGCATTCCCGGCGGCGGGTGTGACCGGTGGCGGAACCGGTGGAGCCGGAGCTGCTGGTGGTGGCGCCGGCGGAGCTGGTGGATCGGGTGCGGCCGGTGGTGGTGCGGGCGGTGCCGGCGGTGCTGGTGCGGCCGGTGGCGGTGCTGGCGGTGCTGGTGCGGCCGGTGGCGGTGCGGGCGGTGCCGGTGCGGGCGGTGCCGGTGGAGCAGGTGCCGGCGGCGCGGGCGGCGGCGGTGGAGCAGGTGCCGGTGGCGCCGGTGCTCCTGTCGCGGCAGGCGCTCCGTTGATCGACGCCGCGGGGGCGGGTGCTCCGTTGGCCGGCGGCATTCCTGGTGGCGGAGGCGCGCCGGGTGCAGCGATCGTCGATGCCGCTGGTGCGGCGCCCGGTGGCGGCGCTATCCCGGGTGGTGCTCCGCTTGCAGATGCTGCGGCCACCGCCGGTGGCGGCGGAGCTCCCGGTGCAGGCGGCGGAGGAGGGGGTGCCCCCGGTGGTGCTCCTGGTGCGGCAATTCATCCGGCCGCCGGCGTGGCGGCTCCGGCAGGCGCCCCTGCGGGCGAGTTGATCGACGCGGCCGCGGTGCCCCCGCCACCCGCGATCGAGGTGCCGGTCCCTGCCGCCGCAGTGGTCGACGGTGGGGCGGCCGCACCCGTGGCAGCCGCCGCGCCGGTGGTCGGCGGCGGCGAAGGTGCGGCACCTGCCGCGGCAATCGGCGGTGCTGACGCCGGTGGCGCTGGTGGTGGTGCCGGTGGTGGTGCAGCTGGTGGCGGCGGTGCGGCCGGCGGTGGTGCCGGTGGTGGTGCGGCCGGCGGTGGTGCCGGTGGTGGTGCGGCCGGCGGTGGCGCTGGTGGAGCGGGCGCTGGCGGTGGCGCGGCCGGTGGTGGTGCGGCTGGTGGCGGTGCCGCTGGTGGTGGTGCCACCGGTGGCGGTGGTGTCGGCGGCGCAGGAGCCGTCCCTGCTGCCGGAGTTGTCGAGGGCGGCGGGGTGGCCGGTGCGCCGGTTGAACTTGCCGCCACTGTTCCCCCCGTCGAAGTGGCGGCCCCTCCGGTCGAGGTGCATGCTCCGCCGGTGCAGGTGTCTGCCCCGCCCGTCGAGGTGCACGCACCCCCTGTCGAAGTGGCGGCCCCTCCGGTCGAGGTGCATGCCCCGCCGGTGCAGGTGTCGGGTCCGCCCGCGGAGATCTCGTCCCCACCGGTGGAGCTGTCGGTGCCCATCGATGTCGACGTTCCGAGCGTCAGCGTTCCGGGTATCGGCGTTCCCGGCGTGGCGGGCGGCGGTGCACCCGGTGCGGTGGTTGGCGGCGCTCCGGGCGCGGCTGTGGGTGGCGCGCCCGCTGCGGTGATCGCTGACGCAGGAGCGGCGACCGGTGGCGGTTCCGGTGCGGCCCTGCAGGCTGCCGGTGGTACCGGCGGTGCCGGTGCGGCCGGCGGCGGTGCCGGCGGCGGTGCCGGTGGTGCTGGCGCGGCTGGTGGCGGTGCGGGCGCTGGTGGTGCCGGTGCTCCGGCGGCTGCAGTCGGTGGTGCTCCGGCCGGTGGTGCTGCCGGTGGCGGCGCTCCGGCGGGTGGTGCCGCGGGTGGTGGCGCTCCGGCGGGTGGTGCTGCCGGTGGCGGCGCTCCGGCGGGTGGTGCTGCCGGTGGCGGTGCCCCTGTGGGTGGTGGTGCTCCGGTCGGTGGCGGTGCCCCTGTGGCGGGTGGCGCTCCGGTTGGCGGCGGTGCCCCCGTGGCCGGCGGCGCTCCGGTTGGTGGTGGGGCCCCGGTCGGTGGGGGAGCACCCGCAGCCCTGGGCGCACCGCTGGCCGATGCGGCAGGCGGCGCGCCGCTGATGGACAGTGCAGGTGTCGGCCCGTTGCTGGCCAGCACCGGACTCAATGGTGAAGGTCCGGCCGCGGCGCTTGTCGATGCTGCAGGCGCCGCAGGTGCACCCGGAGCCGGTTTGCCCGGGGCGGGTGCAGCCCCTGGCGCCGGTGGACTGCCCGGCGCGGCCCTAGACGATGCCGCGGCACGTGTAGCAGGTGCGCCGATCGGTGCACCGATCGAGGATGCTGCGGCGGTGGCGATCCCCGGTGCCGGCGGTGCGGGTGGCGCCGGTGGCGGTGGAGCTGCGGGCGGCGCGGGTGGTGCCGGTGGCGGCGGTGGCGCCGCTGGTGGTGGCGCTGGTGGTGCCGGCGGCGCGGGTGCTGGCGGTGCAGGTGGCGGCGGAGCTGCGGGTGGCGGCGGCGGTGCCGCTGGTGGTGGTGCCGGTGGCGCGGGTGCTGGCGGTGCGGGCGGCGCAGGTGCGGGCGGCGCGGGTGCTGGTGGCGGTGCGGGAGCTGGTGGCGGTGGCGCTGCAGGCGGTGCTGGTGGCGGTGGAGCTGCTGGCGGTGGCGCAGCCGGTGGTGGTGCGGGCGGTGCCGGTGCGGGTGGCGTGAATGCCGCCGCAGTCGGCCCACTGATGGCCAGTACGGGCGGCCTCGGAGCCGTTCAGGCGGTGACCGCACCCGCGGTGGCCGCGGTCCAGGCGGCTGCTCCTGCCGGAGCGGTCGGAGTCGGCGCGCCCGCCGCAGCAGCGGGCGGTGGGACCGCATTCGCCGGTATTCCCGGTGCGATCCTGCCGGCGGCCGGCGCCGCATCCGGTCTTCCAGGCATGGTGATGGCGCCACTGGCCGGTGTCACCGGAGTGTTGGCCGAGATGCTGCCGCAACCCTCGCTGGCTGCCCCGTCGGGCGTGGGAGGGGTGACCGGAATGCTGCCCACCCCGCAGCTGAACATGCCGGGCATCTCAGGCTTGGGCGTCCCGGTGCCCTCGCAGGTGTCGATGCCCACCGATCTGGTGTGCGAGGGAGTCGGCGGATGGTCCTTGTCGACACCGGGTACCGGCAGCGTCATGCCCGACGCCACGGCGGGCATTCGCTCCGACGACTGGTGATCTGGTCAGGTGCGCATCGTCCAGTGCAGTAGATATCGGTAGTAGAGGGCTCGGCGGATCCGCACGCCCGGTAAGACGTCGCCGGCCACGCGCCGAATCTCGGAGAGAGATTCGCGCGGGTCTGCGACGACCACGCCGATATCGGATTGTTCCCGGTGCCAACGTGATCCGAGGCGCACCGCAGGAAGGGTGAGGGCCGAGATCAGCCAGTCACCGACCGAGGTGTTGGCGCTCAGTCCGACGACGGCGATGGTGCCACCGGGCGCCAACAGACCGCGGGCCCTCTGCAACGTCGTGCGTAGGTCCATGTGATGCAGGCTGGCGACGAAGGTGATCAGGTCGAAGTGTGCGCCATCGGGGTCGAACTCGTCGAATGAGCAGTTGTGCAACGAGATACGTGTCTCGCTTCCCATCCGCTCGCGGGCTCGCGTGATCGCCGTGGAATCGGGATCCAAGGCGGTTACCGTTCGGCACACCGCGGCGAGTCGTTGCGCCAGCAGGCCGTCGCCGCATCCCACGTCGAGCATATGACCGTCTCGACGAGCCAGCGTGAGCAGCCACGGGTGGTAGGCCGTGTTGTGATTCCAATAGTTTTCGGTCGCGGCCATCGGCATCGCCCCTCGGATGTGAGCTATCGCGCCGTCATTGTCGGCGCGCTCGATAGTGGCGGTAGTTCGGTGAGCTGACCGGCCCCGACGCGGGACCCACCATAAGCCTCGGAGTGATCAACCGATTCCAACACCTCGGGAGGTTGCTCACCGGCGGCCCAAGACGATGACGGTGACGTCGTCGTCGGTGTCGTTGGGCGTCATCGCCGCAGAAACGGTCGCCGCGCGCCGGTCGCGGGATGCCGCGAGTTTGGTGGCCAAGCGCAGCAGACCTTCGTCTATCGATGCTGTTCGCCGTTCCACTAATCCGTCCGAGAACATCACCATGGATTGACCGGACTCGATGACGAACTCGCTGGTGGCATACGTCGCGCCCCGAACCCCGATCGGCGGCGACAGGCTGATCAGTGCCGCAGCGGGCGTGGCGTCCGCCGACTCGGTGATGAACGGCATGAGATGACCGGCCGAGGACGCCTCGACGTGGCCCGTGCGGATGTCGATCCTGGCGACGATGACGGTGGCAAAAGTGCGGGGCATCAGATGGACGCTGAAAGTGTTCAGCTCGTCGATCGCCGTTCCGGGCGCAGCACCGGCGAACAGATTGGCCCGCAGCACATTCCGGAGCTGGGCCATCGTTCCCGCGGCGGCGAGGCCATGGCCGGCCACGTCACCGAGCAGGACCACCAGCCGGCCATCGCGGAGTTCGAACGCGTCGTACCAGTCGCCGCCGACCCGGCCGCCTGCTGCGGGCCGGTAGTCGGCGGACAACTCCCAGCCCTCGACGGTCGGGATGGATTCCGGTAGCAGGCTGCGTTGCAACACCTCGGCCACCCGAAGGGCGCTGCGGGTCCGGCGGTAGAGCTCTTCGACGAGGTTGACGCGTAACCCTTCTGCGGACTCCAGTTGGATGGGTGCCCACGGCTCACTGCACTTGTCGACCACCTCGCGCCAGCGATCGAAGGACTTTCGTGGGCTGAGCCGGACCTGATCTCCCTCTTGTACGGCGATCGCCTTGTTGTGCGGGTCGCCACCCCAGTCCACCGAGCGCACAGCCTCATCGCGGAACCAGATGACGTACTGGTCGTCCGGCAGGTTCAGCGCCAGCGCCCCGGCCGCGATCTGGGGATCGACCGGCACCGCGGGCACGTCACGCGAAAGGCATTCGGTGACCGCGATCTCTTCACCGGTGCTGCGGGCCCACGCGGCGATCGCCGCGACGTGTTCGGGTGCCGGCGGTGAACCCAGCGCTCCGTACTCACCGCCCACGTTGACCACAACCCCCGTGGCGGGCAACAGGTCGAGCACGCTGGGCACGCCCAGCAGCGTGGTGGCCAGCGGTTCGGCGTCATTGTGCGTCGCCGCGGTCAGATGGCTCAACAGCGATTGGGCGGCGAGTTGCTCGCGCAGCTGGTCTTCGTCGAACCGGTCGACCATCCGCAGTGACAAGGTCGAGCCGAGGAACTCGGCGGCGGCGCGTGCACCGTAGGGCGGCAGGTGCGGTCCGGAGTAGTGATGACAGGCGATCAGACCCCACAGCCGACCGTGCCGCAACAGTGATATCGACATCGACGCGCGCACGCCCATGTTCTTCAGGTACTCGATGTGAATTGGGGAGACGCTGCGCAGGGTGGCATGGGTCAGGTCCACCGGTGTCCCGCTGTCGGGGTCCATCGCCGGCACCAACGGCGCCGGCGTGTAATCGACGTCGGAGATCAGGCGAAGCCAGCTCTTCTCGTACATCGCGCGCGCCTGGGCAGGTATGTCGCTGGCCGGATAGTGGAGCCCGAGAAAGGAATTGAGATCTTCACGCTTGTTCTCTGCGACGACTTCACCGTTGTAGTCGCGGTCGTATCGGTACACCATGACGCGGTCGAACCCGGTCAGCTCGCGCACCGCCCGCGCCGCGGTGTCGTAGAGCGGCCCGAGCCCGTCGGCGCGGTTGAGTTCCTCCACCGAGTTGCGGACGGCCTGGTAGGTGTTGGGGAACGAGAAGGGGCGCTCGCCGTACGCCATCTCGATCTCGATGAGCAGGATGCCGCCGGGTTCGCGGTGCAGCAGCGCGTCGAACGGCCGGGTGTAGCCGCCCACCTCCATGGTCAGCTCGAGAGGGTTGCGTTGGCGCAGATCCCCGAAGGTGGCGGCGGCCTGTCTGATGAGGTTGGCCTGATCGATCCCGATGAGAGTTGACAGGTCCTGGTTCAGCACCTCGTCGACGGAACGTCCGAGCAGCTCGTCGACGTTCGCGCTGATCTGGCGGATCTCGAAACTGGGTTCGCGGACCACCGCGAGTACACCGCGCGGCTGGACACTTCCGGGAATGTGGATGGGTTCCCGCGCGCAGTTGTCCAGGTCGATGACGGTGCCGGGTGGTAGCAGACCCTCGACGGCCACGTCATCATCGTTTTGACGCGAAATGGGTAGACCTCCCCGTTCTGTCCCCGACTACGGTGCACAGCGTGCCAGGTCGGCGGATTGCCGCCCGCTCGGGTGCCGCGACACTATTGGGACCGGATCTTTACGTTAGGCTCGTGGTACTCGGCGTTCTAGCTTGTTTGGTTAAGAAGCAGCCCCGCGAGACATTGCGCCCCGAGTCGACTTTTGCGCGAGGTGTCCATGCCCGACCGAGTTGAGCCCATCCCGTCTCCGTGTGTCTGCTCCGAATCGTGGCATGACACGACGGTGGTAGTGAGCTGCGCCGGTGCCATCGACATGGTGACCGCACCGACGTTGCAGCAGGTCATCGCGACCGCGCTGAAGAAACAACCGACGGCCGTGATCGTGGATCTGACCGATACCGAGTTGCTCGCCTCCTATGGCATGTCGGTACTGGTGGAGACGCATCAGCGGCTGATCCCGGAGGTTCCGCTGGTGGTGGTGGCCGACGGGCCGATCACCCGTCGACCCCTTGAGCTGGTCGGCCTGGCCGATGTCCTGACCATCCGGCCGAATCTGGGTGCGGCGTTCGACGAGCTGCGGGCCACCGAGGACTGACGCCTGTTCGTCGCGACCTGTCGGTGGTGGGCGCTATGGTCCGTTCAGACAACATGGGGTCGGCACCGGCGGACCCGCACACGGTGAAAAAGCACCCCCGACAGGATTCGAACCTGCAACCTACGGGGTAGAAACCCGCTGCGCTATCCGTTGCGCCACGGGGGCAGATCGGACAGTCGTAATTTACACCTCACCGACTCCCTTTCAGCAACCGACGGCGAGCCCGACCTGTCGGTGGAACGGTGTTCAGGAGGAGACGGTCGATGGCTTCGCACCACACGAAGGACAAAGGTGATCTGGGCGTCGCCAAGGCCTTCTCGGATCTGGTGGCCAAGGGCTACACCATGCTCTTCCCGGCCACCGAGCATGCTGCCTTCGACCTGGTCGCCTACCGGGCGGGCGTGTTCATCAGGGTCCAGGTGAAGTACCGATGCGCGCGTGCCGGGGTCATCAAGCTGAATCTGCGATCGACTTGGGCGGATCGACACGGCGTCCATTCGGTACCCATCGACAAGGACGCCGTCGACGTCATCTGCATCTACTGCCCCGACACCGACGAGTGCTACTACATCCGGCCGACCGATCACGGTGTCTCGGTGAACTTGCGGATCGCCGCGCCGAGGAACGGTCAGCAGAAGCGGATCCTGGCGGCTGCGGCGTTCCGCGATCTGCCGAACCCGCCCGCGGATACGCGCGTCCCGGCGTGAGGGCTGTGAGGTTTCGCGCTCCCAGCGAAAGGGGCGTCGCGTCGCCGTGACGCCGACTAGCGTGGACGCTGCACGAGGGGCGTTATCAGGAGGAGAGTTCGCGCGATGAGCAGAGTGCCGTTGGATGCGGCGGGGCTGCCCCAGAAACTGAACGGCGTCGACACGCTGCTGCACCGCGGTGAGGCCAATCCGCGGACGCGGTCCGGGATCATGGGTGTCGAACTGCTTGACACGACTCCCGATTGGGAGCGGTTCCGGGCGGTATTCGAGCAGGCATCCCGCAAGGTGCTTCGGCTACGCCAGAAGGTGGTGATGCCGACCCTGCCCACTGCGGCGCCGCGCTGGGTGGTCGATCCGGATTTCAACCTCGACTTCCACGTCCGCAGGGTGCGGGCACCCGAACCGGGCACGCTGCGCGAGGTCCTCGACATCGCCGAGATCGCGCTGCAGTCGCCGATGGACATCACCCGCCCACTGTGGAGCGCCACCCTCGTCGAGGGTCTGGCCGACGGCCGTGCCGCCACCATCCTGCACCTGAGCCATGCCGTCGCCGACGGTGTCGGCACCGTCGAGATGTTCGCCCACATCTACAATCTGGAGCGCGACGTCGAGATCGGGGAGCTTGCGCCGCTGCCGATTCCGCAGGACCTGTCGTCCAACGACCTGATGAAACTGGGCCTCAACCGGATGCCCATGAAGATCACCAACAGCGTGCTGGGTCTGGTCGGCGGTGCGGTGCACGCGGTCACCAACGTCGTCAAGGATCCGGCCGCGGCGGTCAGCGGCGTCGTCGATTACGCACTGTCGACCACCCGGGTGTCGCGGCCGGTGGCCGACCACTCGCCGTTGTTGCGCCGGCGCAGCCTGAGCTCCCACAGCGAGGCGATCGATATCGTGTTCGCCGATCTGCACACGGCCGCCAAGGCCGTCGGTGGGTCCATCAACGACGCCTACCTGGCCGGCCTGTGCGGAGCGCTGCGGTATTACCACGTGGCCAAGGGCATGCCGATCGATACCTTGCCGATGGCGGTACCGGTCAACCTGCGCTCCGACGACGACCCGGCCGGCGGAAACCGTTTCGCCGGTATCAATCTCGCCGCACCGATCGGTATCGCCGACCCCGAACGCCGGATCAAGGCCATTCGATCGCAGATGACCAGCAAGCGCGAGGAACGAGCGATCGACATGGTCGGTTCGATCGCTCCGATCGCGAGTTTCCTGCCCGATGCCGTCCTCGAATCGGTCGCCGGTTCGGTGGTGAACTCCGATGTCCAGGCCTCCAACGTGCCCGTCTATCCCGGTGACACCTTCATCGCCGGGGCGAAGGTGCTGCGGCACTACGGACTTGGTCCGTTACCTGGTGTGGCGATGATGGCGGTGCTGGTCTCGCGTGGCGGATACGTCACGGTCACCACCCGCTACGACAAGGCCGCCATCAACGACGCGCAGCTGTGGCGACGCAGCCTTGTCCAGGGCTTCGACGAGGTCCTGGCCCTGGGCGGCGACGGTCGCACCGCGGCCGCATCATTCAGCATGTCCGAAACCACATCGTCGAATGGGAGTGCCGCGCAATGAGTCCCGCCGACGGCGAATCGCCGGTGATGCGGCTGCCGGGAACGGTCGCCGAGATCGAGGCCAGCCCCGAGGGGCCCGAGGTCGGCGCCTTCTTCGATCTGGACGGCACGTTGGTGGCCGGGTTCACGGGCGTGTTGATGACCCAGGACCGGCTGCGCCGCGGGCAGATGAGCGCGGGAGAGTTCATCGGGATGGTGCAGGCCGGTATCAACCATCAACTCGGTCGCTCGGAGTTCGAGGATCTGATCGGCAAGGGTGCCCGGATGCTGCGCGGGAACTCCGTCAGTGATCTCGACGAACTGGGGGAGCGGCTGTTCGTCCAGCACGTCCGGGATCGCATCTACCCCGAGATGCGTGCGATGGTGCGTGCCCACCAGGCCCGCGGACACACCGTCGTGCTGAGCTCCAGTGCGTTGACCGTCCAGGTCGAGCCCGTCGCCAAATTCCTGGGCATCGACAACATCTTGAGCAACAAGTTCATCGCCGACGACGACGGACTGATCACCGGTGAGGTTGCCGAGCCGATCATCTGGGGACCCGGCAAAGCCCATGCGGTACAGAAGTTCTCGGCCGAGAACGGGGTCGATCTGGCCAAGAGTTACTTCTATGCCGACGGCGACGAGGATGTCGCGCTGATGTACCTCGTCGGTAATCCGCGGCCGACCAACCCGGCCGGGAAACTGGCCGCGGTGGCTGCCAAGCGGGGATGGCCGATCCTCAAGTTCACCAGCCGCAGCGGCAGCAGCCCCATCTCGCAGATCCGCACCCTGGCCAGCCTGGCCACCATCCCCACGGTGGCCGCCGGTGCCATCGGGTTGGGGCTGCTGACACGCAACAAACGGGTCGGCGTCAACTTCTTCACGTCCAACTGGAGCAAGCTGCTGATGCTGACCACCGGCATCGGTCTCAATGTGCTCGGCGAGGAAAATCTGACCAAACAACGGCCTGCGGTGTTCATCTTCAATCACCGCAACCAGGCCGACCCGATGATCGCCGGCCATCTGGTCAACACCGACTTCACCGGAGTGGGGAAAAAGGAGCTGGAGCGCAACCCGCTGATGGGTCCGCTCGGCAAGGTGATGGATGCGGCGTTCATCGACCGCGAGGACACCCAGTCCGCGATCGAGGGCCTGCACAAGGTGGAAGAGCTTGCCAAGAAGGGGCTTTCGATCCTGATCGCGCCGGAGGGTACCCGGCTCGACACCACCGAGGTGGGTCCGTTCAAGAAGGGACCGTTCCGCATCGCGATGGCTGCGGGGATTCCGATCGTGCCGATCGTCATCCGCAATGCCGAGGTCATCGCCGCCCGCGACTCCAGCACGTTCAACTCGGGCAAGGTCGACGTCGCGGTGTTCCCGCCGATACCCGTCGACGACTGGAACCAGGACAATCTCACGGAGCGGATCGCCGAGGTGCGCCAGCTGTATCTGGACACGTTGGCATCGTGGCCCGTCGGTGATCTGCCCGACCACGCCGTCTATCGCAATCGGAAAGGGCGCCAGTGAAACCGGTCGCTGAGGATTTCGCCACCTTCAGTCCGACCGGGGACACCCTGGTGTTGGCCGCGGTCGGCTCGCCCGCCGAGCAGGAGTTGCTCGACCACTGGCTGGCCCAACAGCAGCGTGAGCGGCCCGAGGCCCGTGTCGAGGTGCTGCTGCTGCCCGATCATTCCGATGATCCACCCGCCACCGTGATGGCCCGATTGGTCCAACTGCTTTCGGCGGACCCGGACCGATCCGTCGTGCCGGTGCGCATCTTCTGGGTGCCCGGCGGATTGCCCACCCGGTCAAAGGTGGTTGCCCTGATCTCCGGCCGTGACACCTATCGGCCGCCGGAACTGTTGCAGCGCCGAATCCTGCGCAAGAACCCGGCCCGCGCGCGGGTGGTTGCCGGTGAACCCGCCAAGGTCTCCGAGCTCCGGCAGCAGTGGCAGGACACCACCACCGCCGAGAACCCGCGCGAATTCGCCCGTTTCGTCATCCGCAGGGCGATTCTGGCCATCGAACGGGTCGAGCTGCGACTGCTCGGCCCCGAGTACAAGTCGCCGCGGTTGGTCAAGCCGGAGATGCTGGCCTCATCGCGGTTCCGGGAGGGTTTGGACCAGATTCCCGGCGCGACCATCGAGAAGGCCGGGGAGATGCTCGACGAGCTCTCCACCGGCTGGAGCCGGTTCTCTGTCGACCTGATCCCCACCCTGGGACGGGCGATCTTCAGTCGTGGTTTCGATCCACACATCGATTACGACAGCGCCGAGATCGAGGCCATGCGCGGGGCGCTGGAGGTCCATCCGGCCGTTCTGCTGTTCTCCCATCGCTCCTATCTCGATGGGGTCATCGTCCCGGTCGCCATGCAGGAGAACCGGTTGCCGCCGGTGCACACCTTCGCCGGGATCAACCTGTCCTTCGGGTTCATGGGGCCGATCTTCCGGCACTCCGGGGTCATCTTCCTGCGCCGCAAACTCGACGATCCGCTGTACAAATACGTGCTGCGCCAGTTCGTCGGCTATATCGTGGAAAAGCGGTTCAACCTCAACTGGTCCATCGAGGGCACCCGGTCGCGCACCGGAAAGATGTTGCCGCCCAAGCTCGGTCTGTTGTCCTACGTCGCCGACGCCTATCTCGACGGCCGCAGCGAGGACATCCTGCTGCAGCCGGTGTCGATCAGCTTCGACCAGCTGCACGAGACCGCCGAATACGCCGAGTACGCCCGTGGCGGGGAGAAGACGCCCGAAAGCGTCAGCTGGCTCTACAACTTCATCAAGGCCCAGGGCGAACGCAACTACGGCAAGATCTACGTCCGCTTCCCCGAAGCCGTGTCCATGCGGCAGTACCTCGGCGAGCCCAACGGTCCCATCGCCCAAAGCCCCGAGGCGAAGCGTCTGGCCATGCAGAAGATGGCCTTCGAGGTGGCCTGGCGCATCGTGCAGGTCACCCCGGTCAACGCCACCGGGCTAGTCTCGGCGCTACTGCTGGCCGCGCGCGGAGTGGCGCTGACCGTCGACCAGTTGCACCATACTTTCGCCGACGCCTTGGATTACCTTGAGCGCCGCGAGATCCCGATGACCAACAGCGTGCTGCGGTTGCGCACCAAGGAGGGGGTGCGCGCGGCGGTGGATGCGCTCTCCGGTGGCCATCCGGTCACCAGAGTCGACGGCGGGCGTGAACCGGTCTGGCGGATCGCACCGGAGAACGAGCATGAGGCGGCGTTCTACCGCAACTCGATCATCTACGCGTTTTTGGAGACCTCGATCATCGAATTGGCGCTCGCGCACGCCGCGACCGCCGAGTCCGATTGGCTCGACGCGTTCTGGTCCCAGGTGCTGCGCCTGCGCGACCTGCTCAAGTTCGAGTTCTACTTCGCCGATTCGGTGGCCTTCCGCGAGAACGTGACCCGGGAGATGAGCTGGGTCGACGGCTGGGAGGAGCGCATCGCCGAGGGCCCCGAGTCGATCCTCGAGCTGCTGCGCGTCAAGCAACCACTATTGGGTGCGGCCATGTTGCGGCCGTTCTTCGAGGCCTATGAGATCGTCGCCGACGTGCTGCGCGACGCCTCGGCCGAGATCTCCGAACCCGATCTGACCAAGCTCGCGCTCGGCGTCGGACGTCAGCACGTCGCCCAGGGCAGGGTGCGCAGCGCCGAGTCGGTCTCGGCTCTGCTGTTCGCCACGGCCAGACAGGTGGTCGCCGATCAGAACCTGCTGCGTCGTGCGCCCGATCTGTCCGAACGGCGTCAGGCCTTCCTCACCGAGATCCGCGGGATTCTCGCCGACCTGAACACCGTCGAGAAGACGGCGTTCCGCCAGTACCGCCGGCGTGAGCGGGAGTCACGCCGCCCCACGACCGGCTGAGACCCCCGCCTACCCTTGACGGTATGACTACCGTTGCGGCCCCGGTCCGCGTGCGTGCCGTCTGGCCGACGCTGTGGGGCGTCGCATTGCTGGCCGGCGCGGTCGCCGCCGGTATCGGTGGCCTGTCGCTGGTCGACGCGCTGGCCGCCACCGGGCTGCCCGACCCCGGCCCGGCCACCACCTACGGGCTGCCCTTCGTCCGGGCCGCCGGTGAGATCGCGGCCGCCGTCGCCGTCGGCTCCTTCCTGATGGCAGCGTTCCTGGTCCCGCCGCAACGCAGCGGTGTGTTGGACGTGGCCGGGTACCGGGCGCTGCGAACCGGGACCGTCGCCGCCGGCGTGTGGACGGTGTGCGCGGTGCTGTTGGTGCCGCTGACGGTCTCCGATATCACCGGGGCCCCGCTGGCCGACCGACTCAACCCGGTCGATATCTGGACCGTGGCCAGCATGGTCGAGACCGCGGGCACGTGGCGGTGGACGGCGCTGCTCGCGGCCGTCGTCACGCTCGCCGGCATCCCGGTGCTGCGCTGGTCCTGGACACCGGTGCTGCTGGCCGGATCACTGATCACCTTGCTGCCACTGGCATTGACCGGACATTCCTCCTCGGGCGGCAGTCACGACGTCGCCACCAACAGCCTGCTCATCCACCTGGTCGCCGGAGTGCTGTGGGCCGGCGGGTTGCTGGCGCTGTGGGCACTGGCGTTCCGCGGTGGCGAGCACACCGACCTGGCGGCGCGGCGTTTCTCGCGGATCGCGGTGTGGTGTTTCTTGGCCATGGCGCTCTCCGGTGTCGGCAACGCGTTGGTCCGGATTCAACCGGCCGACCTGTTCACCCAGACCTACGGATGGCTGCTGGTCGGCAAGATGACCGCGCTGCTGGCCCTCGGTGTCCTCGGCTGGTTGCAGCGCAGGCGCGCCGTCACCGCGCTGGAGGCGGACCCCACCGCACGCGGTCCGCTGATCCGGTTGGCCTTCGTCGAATCGCTCATCTTCGGGATCACCTTCGGGCTCGCGGTCGCGCTCGGCCGTACCCCGCCCCCGCCGCCGGTGCGGTTGCCGTCGATCACCGAGGTCGCCATCGGCTACGACCTCGCCGGACCGCCGACGTTGGCCCGAATCCTGTTCGAATGGCGTTTCGACCTCATCTTCGGCACCGCGGCGATCATCGCGGCCACCGTCTACGTGCTCGCGGTGGTGCGGCTGCGCCGACGCGGTGACGGCTGGCCCGCCGGGCGGATCCTTGCCTGGCTACTGGGATGTGCGGCGCTGCTGTTCACGACGTCCTCGGGCCTGGGCCGCTATATGCCCGCGATGTTCAGCATGCACATGACGGCCCACATGCTGTTGTCGATGTTGGTGCCGGTGCTGCTGGTGCTCGGCGCACCGGTGACGCTGGCGCTGCGCGCGCTGCCCACCGCGGGCAAGGGTCGGCCGCCCGGTCCGCGCGAGTGGCTGCTGGCCGCATTGCACAGCAAGGTGTCCCAGTTCTTCACCAATCCGATCGTGTCGACCGCGATCTTCGTGGCGGGGTTCTACGGCCTGTACTTCGGTGGCATCTTCGATGCCGCGGCCGACAGCCACGGTGCGCACCTGGCGATGAATGTGCACTTCCTGCTCAGCGGTTACCTGTTCTACTGGGTGGTCATCGGCGTGGACCCCACCCCACGGCCGATTCCGCCGCTCGGCAAGCTCGCCATGGTGTTCGGCTCACTGCCGCTGCACGCATTCTTCGGCGTGGTCATGATGGGGATGAACACCGTGCTCGCCGGTGACTTCTACCGCTCGCTGCAGTTGCCGTGGAATTCCGATCTGCTCGCCGACCAGAAGCTCGGCGGAGGTATCGCCTGGGCGGCCGGTGAGGTGCCGTTGGTGCTGGTGATGCTCGCGCTGTTGATCCAGTGGCGACGCAGCGACAACCGTGCGGCCAAACGGCTCGACCGCGCCGCCGACCGCGATGAGGACGCCGAGCTGGCGGCCTACAACAACATGCTGGCCAAGCTCGCCGATATCGACAACCGCAACAAGACCTCCTAGCGGCGTCCTCAGCTGCCGTAGCTCACCGTGATGGTCCCGTCACGGTTCACCCCAGCGCGCGGCGCGGGGTCCTGGCGCACCACTCGGGCGCGCCGGTCACCGCCGGCGTCCACATCGGGGCCCTTGAGCAGTCGACCGGTGAAGCCGAGGGCCTGTAGCTGCTGCAGGGCGTCCGCGTAGAACAGCCCGGTGAGGTCCGGCATGGGGAACTGGTTCCCGCGAGAGACCTTCAACGTGATCGGGGCGTCGGTGGCCACCGACGCACCCGGCGCCGGATCGGTGCCCGCCACCTCACCTGCGGGTAGCACCCCGTCGGTATCGGCCTGCAGGATGGTGGTGAAACCCGCGGTGTCGAGGTTCTTGGTCGCCTGCTCGACGGTCTGGCCGGTGACATCGGGAAGCTGTCGCGAGGACGGGCCCGACCCGACCATGATGACGATCTCGTTGCTGGTGGCCGAATCCTGACCGGCGGCGGGCTCGGTGCCGATGGCCCGGTCGAGCTGTTGGGCCGACGAGGCCTGCGGTTGGCGGCGGACGTTGTCGAACCCGGCCTCACGCAGTGCCCGCACGGCGTCCTCGTAGGACATCGAGGCGACATCGGGCACCCGCCGCTGTTCGGGCCCGGTCGATACGTTGACGGTGATATCGCCGCCCTCGGAGACCGACGAACCCGCGGACGGATCGGTGCCGATCACCTGACCGGCCTGCACCGTGCCGTCGGGCATGGTGTCGACCGTGGGATTGAGTCCGCTGTCCTGCAACTGGCTCACCGCTGCCGCACGGTCCAGCCCCGTGACATCGGGCACCTGGACCCGGTTCAGTGCGCCGACGACGTAGACGCCGCCGGCCACCAGCGCCAGCACCGCCGCGAGCGCACCGGCGATGGCCCAGCGCCGGGTCCTGCCGCCGGCCGGTTGCGCGGGCATCTGCAGGGTGAGTGGCCCGGCGGGCTCACCGGCATCGGGCGGATCGAGTTCGTCGGCCTGCGGTGCCGTGGCCACCGGGCTGCCGCCGGCACTGACCCGGCGTAGGTCTGCCTGCAGCTCGGCGGCGCTCTGATAGCGCTTGCCCGGCTTCTTGGCCAATGCCGTCAGCACCACCGCATCGAGTTCGGGGGAGATGCCGGGGTGACGCTTGGACGGCGCGACCGGGCGTTCCCGCACATGCTGGTAGGCCACGGACAGCGGGGTGTCGCCGGTGAACGGCGCCTGCCCGGTGAGCATCTCGTAGAGCACACAGCCGAGCGAGTACACGTCGGTGCGCGCGTCGACCTGCTGACCGCGGGCCTGTTCGGGGGAGAAGTACGCCGCCGTGCCGACGACCGCCGAGGTGGCCGTCAGCCGGTCACCGGTGGTGGCGTTCATGGAGCGGGCGATCCCGAAGTCCATGACCTTCACCGCACCGCTCGGGGTGACCATGATGTTGGCCGGCTTGATATCGCGGTGCACGATGCCGCGGCTGTGGCTGAACTCCAACGCCGTGCAGACCCCGTCGATGATGGCCATCGCCTGCGCCGGGGGCAATGTCCCATGCTGCTGGATCAGCTGGCTGACGGTCATACCGTCGACGTACTCCATGACCAGGAACGGCAACCTGCCGGTCGAGGTCTGTGCCTCGCCGGTGTCGTACACCGCGACGATCGACGGATGGTTCAGCGCCGCGGTGTGCCGAGCCTCACGCCGGAACCGTTGGGAGAAGTTCGGGTCGCGGGCCAGATCCGCGCGCAGGATCTTGATCGCCACGTCGCGGTGCAGCCGGATATCGCGCGCCCGGTGCACCTCCGACATGCCACCGAAGCCGAGCAGTTCGCCCAGCTCATAGCGGTCCGTCAGACGTTGCGGCATCGTCATTGCGCGCGTCCGATCACTGCGGTGCCCTCATCTGCCACACCGTCGATCATCGCGCAAAGCCTCGCGGTGGGTGGCTGGTGGGCGGTAACCGGGCAGTTATCCACAGTTGCGGATTCATCCACAACATTGCCCGCGGCGTGCGGGTGCCGCGCCACGGTGTCGGTTCGCGCCGGGTCAATGGGTGCACAGGCCGGTGCCACCGGGCGCCGCGCACGACCCGAAAGGCATGCCATGTTCGAGACCCCGTTTTCCGTCGTCGGCACCGTCGCCACCGACCCCGTCGCCCGGCGCGTCGGTGATCAGGACTTCGTCCGCTTCCGGGTGGTCAGCAACTCGCGGCGCAAGATGCCCGATGGCAGCTGGGAGAGCGGCAACTCGCTGTTCGTCACCGTCAACTGCTGGGGCAAGGTCGCCGATGGGATCACCAGTGTGCTCTACAAGGGTGATCCGGTCGTCGTGGTCGGATACATCCACACCGACGAGTACGAGGACAAGGACGGTAACCGCCGGACCTCGGTCGAGGTGCGGGCCAACTCGGTGGGGCCCGATCTCAGCAGATGCCGCGCCAAGCTGGAACGCACCCGTGCAGTCGGGAACCCGGCACCGCAGGATGAATCCGACGCCGAGGACGCGATCCCCGATATGGCCCGTGATGCGGTCGCCGAGCAAGGGCTGTCCCTGTCGGCGTAACCGGGTATTCGGCCGGTGCCTAGGATGGGATGCGAGTTTTACGCGATCTGCAGCCAGACGAAAGGCATGACGACGGCATGGCCGAATTCATCTACACGATGCGCAAGGTGCGCAAGGCGCACGGCGACAAGGTCATCCTTGACGACGTCTTCCTGAACTTCCTGCCGGGGGCCAAGATCGGCGTGGTTGGCCCCAACGGCGCCGGTAAGTCCAGCGTCCTCAAGATCATGGCCGGCATTGATCAGCCCAACAATGGCGACGCCTTCCTCCAGCCCGGAGCGACCGTCGGCATCCTGATGCAGGAGCCCGAGCTCGACGAGACCAAGACGGTCCGGGAGAACGTCGAGGCAGGCGTCGCCATCAAGGCCAAGCTCAACCGGTACAACGAGGTCGCCGAGCTGATGGCCACCGACTACACCGATGAGCTCATGGAGGAGATGGGCCAGCTGCAGGAAGAACTCGATGCGGCCGACGCGTGGGATATCGATTCGCAGCTGGAGCAGGCCATGGACGCGCTGCGCTGCCCGCCGCCCGACGAGCCGGTCACCCACCTCTCCGGTGGTGAGAAGCGTCGCGTCGCGCTGTGCAAGCTGCTGCTGAGCAAGCCGGACCTGCTGCTGCTCGACGAGCCCACCAACCACCTCGACGCCGAGAGCGTGCTGTGGCTGGAGCAGCACCTCGCCGACTACAAGGGCGCCATCCTGGCCGTCACCCACGACCGCTACTTCCTGGACAACGTCGCCGAGTGGATCCTGGAGCTCGACCGCGGCCGGGCCTACCCGTATGAGGGCAACTACTCCACCTACCTGGAGAAGAAGGCCGAGCGCCTTGAGGTGCAGGGAAAGAAGGACCAGAAGCTGCAGAAGCGGCTCAAGGAGGAGCTGGCCTGGGTGCGCTCCGGCGCGAAGGCACGTCAGGCGAAGAACAAGGCTCGTCTGGACCGCTACGAGGAGATGGCCGCCGAGGCGGAGAAGACGCGCAAGCTCGACTTCGAGGAGATCCAGATCCCGGCACCGCCGCGACTGGGCAACACCGTCGTCGAGGTCAGCCACCTCGACAAGGGTTTCGACGGCCGCATTCTCATCAAGGACCTGTCCTTCACGCTGCCCCGCAACGGCATCGTCGGTGTCATCGGCCCCAACGGTGTCGGTAAGACCACGCTGTTCAAGACGATCGTCGGGCTCGAGGAGCCCGACAGCGGCACCGTGAAGGTCGGTGAGACCGTCAAGCTCAGCTATGTCGACCAGAGTCGGGCCGGCATCGACCCGAAGAAGAACGTCTGGGAGGTCGTCTCCGACGGGCTGGACTACATCGAGGTGGGCCAGAACGAGATCCCGTCGCGCGCCTATGTGTCGGCGTTCGGCTTCAAGGGACCCGATCAGCAGAAGCCTGCCGGCGTGCTCTCCGGTGGTGAGCGCAACCGGTTGAACCTCGCGCTGACGCTCAAGGAGGGCGGCAACCTGATCCTGCTCGACGAGCCGACCAACGACCTCGACGTCGAGACGCTGTCGTCGCTGGAGAACGCGCTGGAGCAGTTCCCGGGCTGCGCGGTGGTGATCTCCCACGACCGCTGGTTCCTGGACCGCACCTGTACGCACATCCTGGCGTGGGAGGGCGACAGCGACAACGAGGCGAAGTGGTTCTGGTTCGAGGGCAACTTCGGTGCCTACGAGGAGAACAAGATCGCCCGTTTGGGTGCCGACGCGGCCCGCCCGCACCGGGTCACGCACCGCAAGCTGACTCGCGACTGAAAACCTCGGTCTCAAGGACTGAAAACAACGAAATGGTTGCCGGATGATGACATCCGGCGACCATTTCGTCGTTGTGGAGGGGGTAAACCTGTGGGACTGCGACGAAAGCTCACGCGAGGGGGATAGGGTCGCTCGTGTGGTTGCCGTGCCAGGCAACGAGTACGACCGAGCAGTCCCCCAGAAGTCCCCGAGAAGTCCCCAAGAAGTCTCAGTGAGGAGCCTTCGCCCATGACGGTGAACCCCGGAACAACCGAACAGTGGCATCTGGATCGGGATGCCCTGGCGCGGCTGTCCGACGCCTACGCCGAGACCCATCACGGCCCCTTCGGTGACGCGCCGTCCGCGGATACCGCGGTCACCGCGCCGATCGCGCGGCCCACCACGACGCCGGTGTCCCCGGAACTGATCAGCGCTCATGCGGCGCTCGGTCACCGCCGCGCACCGGGGGAGACCCTCGTCGCGGTGTATCCGGCCGACGACCCGGCCGGTTTCGGTCCAGCCATCCAGATCGTCACCGATCACAGCGCCATGCTGATGGACTCGGTCACGGTCCTGCTGCACCGGCTGGGCGTGGCCTATGTCGGCGTGATGAATCCGGTGCTGCGGGTCAGCCGCAACAGCGACGGTGACCTGGTGGCGCTCGCACCCGCGGCAGATCCCGATGCGGCGGTCGACGGAACGCCCGAGATGTGGGTGCACGTCCGGTTGGCCGCCTCCGCCGATGCCGATGCCGTCGCGCGGGTGACCGAGCTGCTGCCCTCGGTGCTGGCCGATGCGCGGGAGGTGGCCGCCGATTCGGCGGCGTTGAACGCGACGCTGATCGGTCTGGCCAACGCGTTGGACTCCGATCACGCCGGGCATTTCCTCGGCCCGGATCGCCGCGATGTGGCCGCGCTGCTGCACTGGCTCGGTGACGGTCATTTCGTCCTGCTCGGCTATCAGCGGTGTGTGGTGCAGCACGGTGCGGCCACCGTCGATCCGGCCAGTCGGCTCGGTGTGCTCAAGCTGCGCACCGATGTGCTGCCCCAACTCACCGACGCCGACGACCTGCTGGTGCTCGCCCAGGCGACCATGCCCAGTTTCGTCCGGTACGGCGCCTATCCCTATATCGTGGTGGTCCGCGAGAACCCGGCGGGATCCTCGGCCGGCCAGGCCATCGAGCACCGATTCGTCGGCCTGTTCACCATCGCCGCCATGAACGCCAATGTGCTGGAGATCCCGTTGATCTCCCGGCGGGTCGACGAGGTGCTGGCGCAGTCACATTCGGATCCCAGCCATCCCGGCCAGTTGATGCTCGACGTCATCCAGACCATTCCGCGTTCCGAGCTCTTCGCACTGCACACCCCGGATCTGATGGAGATGGCGCGTGCCGTGGTCGACCTCGGGTCGCTGCGGCGCACCCTGCTTTTCCTGCGTGCCGACCAGCTCGGCCATTTCGTCTCGGCACTGGTGTACCTGCCGCGCGATCGCTACACCACTGCGGTGCGGTTGGCCATGCAGGACATCCTGGTGCGCGAACTCGGCGGCGCGAGCATCGATTACGCCGCCAGGGTCAGCGAATCACCGTGGGCGCTGGTGCACTTCACCGTCAAGATGCCCGACGGCGCGCAGCGCTCCGATATCGACACCTCGGCGGAGAACGAGGACCGGATCCAGCAGCTGCTGACCGAAGCGGCGCGCACCTGGGCGGACCGGTTGATCGGATCGGTCAAGTCCGGCTCCCTGGACCAGGGGCCGGCGGAGCATTACGCGAACGCCTTCCCCGAGGTGTACAAGCAGGCGTTCACACCACAGGAAGCCATCGATGACATCGCGATCATCGAGGAACTGCAGGATAATTCGGTCAAGCTGGTGTTCCGGGACGGCGGTCAGGACCGTGTCGATTGGCTGACCTGGTATCTGGGCGGCCGCTCGGCGTCACTGTCGGAGCTGTTGCCGATGCTGCAGTGCATGGGCGTGGTGGTGCTCGAGGAGCGCCCCTTCATGGTCACCCGCCCGGACGGGCTGCCGGTGTGGATCTACCAGTTCCGGGTGTCCCCGCATCAATCGATCCCGTCGACCCCCGACTCGCAGATCGAGGATGTGGCGCGCCGGTTCGCCGACACGGTCACCGCGATCTGGCACGGCCGCGCCGAGATCGACCATTTCAACGAGCTCGTGCTGCGGGCCGGGCTGACCTGGCAACAGGTGACCATCCTGCGCGGATACGCGAAATACCTGCGGCAGGCGGGTTTCCCGTACAGCCAGTCCTTCGTCGAAGGGGTGCTCAACGGGAATCCCAGCACCGCACGGTCCCTGGTGGAACTGTTCGAGGCGCTGTTCACCCCGGAAGCCGATCTCGCCGAATCCGGCCGGACGCTGGATGCGCAGGCCGCCGCGGCTGCCGTCGCGGCCGATATCGACGCGTTGGTCAGCTTGGACACCGATCGGGTGCTACGGGCCTTCGCCAGCCTGGTGCAGGCCACCCTGCGTACGAACTACTTCGTCGGCTCGCCGGACTCGGCGCGTGCTCAGGATGTGCTGTCGTTCAAGCTGAACCCCGGTCTGATCGACGAATTGCCGCTGCCCCGACCCAAATTCGAGATCTTCGTCTACTCGCCGCGCGTCGAAGGTGTGCACCTGCGGTTCGGCTTCGTCGCCCGCGGCGGGTTGCGCTGGTCGGACCGCCGCGAGGACTTCCGCACCGAGATCCTCGGTCTGGTCAAGGCACAGGCGGTCAAGAACGCCGTCATCGTTCCGGTCGGCGCCAAGGGTGGTTTCGTGGTCAAGTCGCCGCCGGTGCCCACCGGTGACGCGGCCGCCGACCGCGACGCCACCCGCGCCGAGGGCGTGGCCTGCTACCGGTTGTTCATCTCGGGACTGCTCGACCTGACCGACAATGTCGACAAGTCCACCGGTGAGGTGGTCACCCCGGCCGGCGTGGTGCGCCGCGACGGTGACGACGCCTATCTGGTGGTCGCCGCGGACAAGGGCACCGCGACCTTCTCCGATATCGCCAACGATGTGGCCAAGTCCTACGGTTTCTGGCTCGGCGATGCCTTCGCCTCCGGTGGTTCGGTCGGTTACGACCACAAGGCGATGGGAATCACCGCCAGGGGCGCCTGGGAATCGGTGAAGCGGCACTTCCGCGAGATCGGGGTGGACACCCAGTCCCAGGACTTCACCGTCGTCGGCGTCGGCGATATGAGCGGTGATGTCTTCGGCAACGGCATGTTGCTGTCCAAGCACATCCGGCTCGTCGCGGCCTTCGATCACCGCGACATCTTTCTGGACCCCGATCCCGACCCGGCCGCATCGTGGGCCGAACGCGAGCGGATGTTCGCGCTGCCGCGGTCCAGTTGGGCCGATTACGACACCAGCCTCATCAGCGAGGGCGGCGGGGTGTTCAGCCGCGCGCAGAAGTCGATCCCGATCAGCCCCCAGGTGCGAGAGGTGCTCGGCCTACCCGACGGTGTGGAGGAGATGACTCCACCTGCCCTGATGAAGGCGATCCTGCTCGCCCCGGTGGACCTGTTCTGGAACGGCGGCATCGGCACCTACGTCAAGGCCGAGTCCGAATCCGATGCCGATGTGGGCGACCGCGCCAATGACGCCGTGCGCGTCAACGGAAACCAGTTGCGCGTCAAGGTCGTCGGGGAGGGCGGCAACCTCGGTGTGACGCAGCGCGGTCGTATCGAGTTCGATCTGGCCGGCGGCCGGATCAACACCGACGCGCTGGACAACTCCGCCGGGGTGGATTGCTCCGATCACGAGGTCAACATCAAGATCCTGGTCGACTCGCTGGTCACCACCGGCAAGGTCGGTGCCGATGAGCGCACCGAGCTGCTGATGTCGATGACCGACGAGGTCGGCCGACTCGTGTTGGCCGACAACATCGACCAGAACGACCTGATGGGGACCAGCCGGGCGAATGCGGCCAGCCTGTTGGCCGTGCACGCTCGCCAGATCCGCGAGTTCGTCACCGAGCGTGGGCTCAACCGCGAACTCGAGGCGCTGCCCTCGGAGAAGGAGATCCTGCGCCGCCGCGAGATCGGGATCGGGCTGACCTCACCCGAGCTGGCGACCCTGATGGCGCACGTCAAACTGACGCTCAAGGACGAGGTGCTGCGCACCGATCTGCCCGACCAGGAGGTGTTCGCGGCGCGGATACCGCAGTACTTCCCGGTCGAGCTGCGGGACCGCTTCGTCGGGGAGATCCGCTCGCATCAGCTGCGCCGAGAGATCGTGACCACCATGCTGGTCAACGATCTGGTGGACACCAGCGGCATCACCTACGCCTACCGGATGACAGAGGACACCGGCGTCGGCCCGGTCGACGCGGTGCGCGCCTACGCGGCCACCGATGCGATCTTCAAGGTCGGCGAGGTGTGGCGGGATATCAAGGAGGCCGGGATCGGCGGACTGCCCACCGCGGTCACCGACCGGATGACCCTGGATCTGCGCAGGCTCATCGACCGGGCGGGACGCTGGCTGGTCAACTACCGCCCGCAACCGCTGGCCGTCGGTGCGGAGATCAACCGGTTCGCCGAGCAGGTGGCCACGCTGACCCCGCTGATGCCGCAGTGGTTGCGCGGTGACGACAAGGCCATCGTGGCAAAGGAATCCGGTGAGTTCGAGGCGCAAGGGGTGTCCAAGGAGCTCGCCTACACGGTGGCCAACGGCCTGTACCGGTACAGCTTGCTCGACGTCATCGATATCGCCGATATCGCCGATCGTGACGCCGTGGAGGTGGCCGACACCTACTTCGCGTTGATGGATCACCTGGGTATCGACGGTCTGTTGACCGCGATCTCGGGCCTGGAACGCGATGATCGCTGGCATTCGTTGGCGCGGCTGGCTATTCGCGATGATATCTACGGCTCGCTGCGGGCATTGTGCTTCGATGTGCTCGCCGTCGGTGAACCGGACGAGACCGGTGAGCAGAAGATCGAAGAATGGGAGTTCACCAACAGCTCCCGGGTGGACCGTGCGCAGCGCACGCTCGACGAGATCCAGTCCGAGGGACAGCGCGACCTCGCCACGCTGTCGGTGGCCGCCCGCCAAATTCGCAGCATGACAAGAACTTCGGGAACGGGGACAAGTGGCTGAACGTTTCGTCACGCCGGTGGCCGTGCGATGGTCGGACATCGACATGTACCAGCATGTCAATCACGCCACCATGGTCACTCTGCTGGAAGAGGCACGGGTGCCCTTCCTGCACGAGCCTTTCGTCAACGACATCGACACCATCGGCCTGCTGATCGCCGAGGTCAACGTCAAGTACAAGGGTCAGGTGCGGCTGATGGATTCGCCGCTGCAGGTGACCATCTGGGTGAACCGACTGCGGACGGTCGACTTCACCCTGGGTTATGAGGTGCGCTCCGTGGGCGCCGATCCGGACTCCAAACCGGCCGTCATCGCCGAGACCCAGCTGGTGGCGTTCAACATCTCCGAACAGAAACTGGTGCGGTTGCTACCTCATCACCGCGAGTACCTGGAGCGGTACAGCAGGTGAGCTCACCCGAGCGCGGCCTCTGGCTCGACAACGGCTCTCACCGCGACGATCTCGCGACATTCGTAGACCGCGCCCTGCGCCTCGACGACGCGGCGGTGATCCGGTTCCGGGAACGCACCGGCACCGGCAAGGTGGTGGCGTGGGTGTCGACCGGCTTCGACGTGCTGGCCTGCCGGGTGGTCGACGGCCGCGTGCGCCCGAACGATCTGTCCGCCGGCGCCGACACGCTGTCCCGGATGTTGCCCGGCATGGACGCCACAGGTTTCGTCGAACCGGGCTTCGCGATGGATTCGGCGTGGCGCGGTGTGCTGCCGCCGGACACCGGCTTCGCCCACTACGACGATGTGCCCGCGTGGGCGATCCTCGACCTCGCCGAACGGGGGACCGCGCTGGCCAAGGAGCACAGCAGTGCGCACGGTCCGCCGGCGTCGTTGCTGGACCAGGAAGTGCTCGCGGTCAGCGAGGGCGAGTCCAGTGTCGGCATCCCGATGCGCTGTGTTTTCGCGTTGACCGCCATGGGATTCCTGCCGCCCAATGCCGATGTGCTGGCCTCCGATGAGATCGTTCGGGTGCGGGCCCACCCGGCCTGGCTGCGCATCGATGCCCGGTTCGGCAGCGTCTACCGGCGGCTCGGCGATCCGGCGCTGGTGCTGCGTTGATTTCGGCGCGCTGACGCTCGCTGAGCGATCGCGAGCGCGCCGAAATCACACCAGCCAGGCGGCGGTGTCCGGGGGCAACGCGCCCTCGGCGAGGGGGCCGCTGGTCAGCAGCACCTCACCGGCGGGCAGCGGCAGTGGAGCATCTCCGGTGTTGACCACGCACGTCAGCCCGCCCGGACGGCGGAACGTCTGCGGGCCGAGCCATTCGACACCGTCGCCGCTGAACTCCGTTCGCGTGGAGCGCAACTCGATCGCACGCCGGTAGAGCTCCAACGTCGAGGTCGGATCACCGGACTGCGCCTGCACGGTCAGCGGCGCCCAACCCTCGGGCATCGGCAACCAGGTATCCGCAACGTCGGAGAACCCGTAGGGCGGGCGCGAGCCGCTCCACGGTATCGGCACCCGGCAGCCGTCGCGCCCGCGTTCGCTGCGGCCCGAGCGCTCCCAGACCGGATCCTGGAGCACCTCGTCGGGCAGGTCGACATTCGGCAGGGCCAGTTCGGCGCCGTTGTAGACGAACACCGAGCCGGGCAACGCCAGCGTCACCAGCGCCATCGCCCGTGCCCGCGCCAGGCCGGCGGCACCGTCGCCGTAGCGCGAGACCTCGCGTACCACATCGTGATTCGACAGCGTCCAGGTCGGTGGTGCGCCGGCCAGCGCGGCCGCGGCCAGTGAGTTGTCGATGGCCGAACGTATCGCGTCGGCGGTGAAATCGGCCTGCACGAGCTGGAAGTTGAACCCGAGGTGCAGTTCGTCGGGCCGCAAGTACTTGGCGAACTGTTCGTTGCCGTGCACCCAGATCTCGCCGACGGTCACCGCATCCGGATAGTCGTCGAGCACCCCGCGGATGAACCGGTGGATATCGTGCACCGCCTCGTCGTCGAACCGCGGGTCATCGGCCTTGTTGCGCAGCAACCGATTCTCGGTCAGGTCCATATCGGGCAGGTCGGCCGGTTTGGCCATCCCGTGCGCCACGTCGATGCGGAACCCGTCGACGCCGCGGTCCAGCCAGAACCGCAGCGTCGCCTCGATATCGGCGAACACCTCGGGGTGCTCCCAGTTCAGATCGGGCTGTGCCGAGTCGAACAGATGCAGGTACCACTGCCCGTCGGGCACCCGGGTCCAGGCCGGACCGCCGAAGATCGACACCCAGTTGTTGGGCGGTGACGCACCGTCGGGTCCGGTGCCGTCGCGGAAGATGAACCGGTCGCGCCGGGACGGATCGGCCAGCGCCTCGACGAACCACGGATGCGCCGAGCTGACGTGGTTGGGCACCAGATCCATGGTCACCCGGATATCGCGATCATGGGCCGCCGCCACCAACCGGTCCAGTGCGGCCAGGTCACCGAAGAGCGGGTCGATATCGCGCGGGTCGGACACGTCGTAGCCGTGATCGGCCATCGGCGAGACCATCACCGGGTTGAGCCACAGCGCCTGCACGCCGAGCGCGGCCAGGTAGTCCATCCGGGTGGTGATGCCGTCGAGATCACCAACCCCGTCGCCGTTGCTGTCGGCGAACGACCGTGGGTAGATCTGGTAGAACACCGCCCGCGACCACCACTTCGGGCTGCCCATCAGAATGCGGAGTTCACCATCGAGTCGGCGGCCATCTGGAAGTAGTCCAGCAGCGCCTTGCGGTGCCGGTCGTCCAGGGTTTGTGAGTCGATCGAGGCGACGGCGGTGTGCATGCACCGAAGCCAGGCGTCGCGCTCGAGGAACCCGATCCGGAAGGGTGCATGGCGCATTCGCAGCCGCGGGTGCCCGCGCTGATCGGAGTAGGTCCGCGGCCCGCCCCAATACTGTTCGAGGAACAGCCGCAGCCGCTCCTCGGCGCCGTCGATATCGTCCTCGGGATAGAGCGGGAGCAGGATCTCGTCCTCGCGCACCAGTTCGTAGAACTTGGCCACGATCGCGGTGAACGTCTCGTGGCCACCGACGTCGTCGTAGAACGAATGCTGCGGCTGGGTCACCGCACCCATTGTTCCCGATCCGGTTCGCGCAGGCTGTGCACCCCGCCGGATGATGCCGCCAACGGGCTGGTCACCGGAAGTTCACCCGACTGACCAGCGCACACCGACGAAATAGCCGTGCGAGCGATGACAAATCGTGGTGGACTGTCCTGCGGAGGACGAATGTCGCAGCGCACGAAAAGCCCTGCTCGACGAGCGGGCTACCAGAGCTCCACGGCCGTGGTCGGTTCTACCGGCGCGCGCTCCCTGCAGGTTGCCGAGGCCGCATCGGCCGTCCATCCCGGTTCGGTGTGGGGTCGACGACGGGTCCTGCTGCTCAATTCCACCTACGAGCCGCTGACCGCGCTGCCGATGCGCCGGGCGGTCATCATGCTGATGTGCGGTAAGGCCGATGTCGTGCACGACGACCCGAGCGGGCCCGTCATCCACTCCGCCACCCGCACCATCGTGGTGCCCTCGGTGATCCGGTTGCGGACCTTTGTCCGGGTGCCCTACCGCGCGCGTATCCCCATGACGAGGGCGGCGCTGATGCATCGGGACCGGTTCCGGTGCGCGTATTGCGGTGGGAAGGCCGATACCGTCGACCATGTCATCCCGCGGAGCCGCGGCGGCGAACATTCCTGGGAGAACTGCGTCGCGGCGTGCTCGGCCTGTAACCACCGTAAGGCCGACCGGCTGCTCTCCGAGCTGGGCTGGTCGCTGCGTGCCGTCCCGATGCCGCCCAAGGGACAGCACTGGCGGCTGCTGTCCTCGGTGAAGGAACTCGATCCGGCCTGGATGAGATATCTGGGTGAAGGCGCGGCCTGACGCACGCTTGCGCTAGGTTTGGCATGTGAGCACAGCACTTACCCATTCCCTGTTGGGTGGGGTCCCGCTGGTCTTGTTTCTGGTGTTGGCCGCACTGGCCTACCGCCACAAGGGACCGCACCCGGAGTCATACAAACTCGGCGACGAGTGGACCCACGATCCGATCCTGTGGGCCGCCGACGAGCCCGCCGATCATGGCCATGGCGGCCATGGCGATCACGTAACGGTGGGAGGTGGCGCAAGTGGCAAGTGGTAGCCATACCAACGAGATCGCCAGGACGACGACCGATGTCGACCTGCCCTACGGCTACGCGCTGACCAGCAGCGGACGTATCTCCGGTGTCACCGAACCCGGTGAACTCTCGGTGCACTACCCGTTCTCGGTGAAGGACCTCGTTGCCCTGGACAATGCGCTGAAGTACGGATCGCGTTACGCCAAGGCCCGGTTCGCGGTGTTCATCGGTGACCTCGGTGCCGATACCGCGGCCACCGCCCGCGAGATCTTGGCCAAGGTGCCGACCGCCGACAATGCGGTGCTGCTGGCCGTCTCGCCGAACCAGAAGGCGATCGAGGTCGTCTACGGTTCCGAGGTCAAGGGGCGTGGCGCCGAGACCGCCGCCCCGCTCGGGATCTCCGCAGCACTCGGCTCGCTGCGCGACGGCAACCTTATCGACGCGCTCGTCAGCGCCGTCAACGTCATGTCTGCGGCCATCTCGCCGGCCTGACCACGCTGTTCGATCGGCCCCGGTGCCCACTGGTACCGGGGCCGATTGCTGTCTCAGGCCAGCTGCGCGCGGATGGCGACGTAGCGCTCCAGGAACAGGCGCTCGTCGAGCCGCTTGCGCCGCATCCAGCCGGTGACCTCGTCATTGCACTTGCTGGCATTGCACGCCCCACAGGCCGGCACCACGTTCTCGATCGTGTAGCGCCCGCCGCGCGAGATCGCCATGACGCAATCACGCTGCAGCGGTCCACCCGTCACCCCGCAGTAGGCGCAGCCGCCCCAGGCATCCTGAATCGCCGCCCACTGTGCCGCGGTGAGGTCGTTGACGGCCGCCTTGACACGGCGGGTGCGCCGACGGGCGGCGCGGGCTCTGCGGGAGTTGCTGACGGCCACACCGAAATCATGCGCGGCCGGCGTGCGAGAACTCGGGTGGGCGAGCGGCGTGTCGGGCAGCAGACACGCACGCTCGCCGGGTGAGTCAGGACGCGTCGAAGGCGCGTGCCTTGAGGGCGCGCTCCACGCCGGCCCGACCCTCCAGCACCAGCCTGCGCAGCGCGGGCGGGACATCGTGGCCGGACAGGAATGCGTCCGCCGCGCCCAGTCCGCCGGTACTGATATCCCAGGACGGGTACAGCCCGATCACCACGGTCTGGGCGACCTCGCTGGAACGCCGTTCCCACACGCCGGGGATGGAGGCGAAGTACAGGTCGCGGAACCGCACCAACAGCTCGGCCTGACCCGGCTGCACAAAGCCCCCGACGATGGCGCGGGTGGTGATGTTGGCCAGGGTGTCGTCCTCGATGACCCGCTGCCACGCGGCGTTCTTCACCGACACCTGCGGGCGGGCCGCCGCGGCGGCTGCGGCGTTGCGCTTGCCTGCCGCGGTCGGGTCGTTCTCGGCCTCGGCATCGATGAACGGTGTCTCGGCGCCCTCGGCGTCGATCACCCCGGCCCGCGCCAGCGCGGTGACGATGCGCCAGCGCAGGTCGGTGTCGATCACCAGACCGCTCAGGTTCACCGCCGCGGGCTCGTTGTCCAGCAGGGTGGACAGCACGGCCACATGGTTGGGGGAGAGCACCGAGGTGGTCAGCGCGTTGACGAACGCAAGCTGATGGTCCGAACCGGGTGCTGATTCACGGGCCAGGTCCAGCAGGGCATCACCGAACGCGGGCCAGCCGTTCTCCGTGGCCCACGCCGGATCGGCGTAGGAGCCCAGCGCGGTCTGCGCCTGCATCAGCAGACGCTGCGCCACGCCGACCTCGGTCTCGGCGTGCACGCCTGCGATCACCAGCGTCACGAAGTCACGGGCCTTCAGCTCGGCCTCGCGCGTCATCTCCCAGGCCGCCGACCAGGCCAGCGTGCGGGGCAACGGCTCGGCGATATCGGCGATGCGGTTCAGCAGCGTCTGCAGGGATGCCGGGTCCAGCCGCAGCGAGCAGTAGGTCAGGTCATCGTCGTTGACGAGGATGAACTTGCCGCGCCCGACGCCGATCAACCCGGGGACGTCGGTGGACGGGCCCTCGACGTCGAGTTCCTCGCGGTGCACCCGGACCAGCTTGCCCGCGTCATCCTCGTCGTAGATGCCGACGGCCAGCCGGTGCACCCGGGTCTCGCCGGCACCCGGCGCCGCGCCGGATTGATGCACCGCGAACCGGGTGAACGCGCCGTCATCGTCGACGTCGAAGCTGGCCCGCAGGGTGTTCAGGCCGGTGGTCTTGAGCCATTGGCGGCCCCAGCCGCTCAGGTCACGACCCGACGACTTCTCAAGGGCGCCAAGCAGATCGCCGAAGGTGGCGTTGCCGAACTTGTGGTCACGGAAGTAGTCGCGCAGCCCGGCGAGAAATGCTTCGAGGCCGACATATGCCACCAGTTGCTTGAGCACGCTGGCGCCCTTGGCGTAGGTGATGCCGTCGAAGTTGACCTCGACCGCGTGCAGGTCCGGGATGTCGGCGGCCACCGGGTGGGTGGACGGCAGCTGGTCCTGGCGGTACGCCCAGGACTTCTCGACGTTGGCGAACGTCGTCCAGGCCTGGGTGTACTCGGTGGCCTCGGCCTGGCACAGCACCGAGGCGAAGGTGGCGAATGATTCGTTGAGCCACAGGTCATCCCACCACGCCATGGTGACCAGATCGCCGAACCACATGTGCGCCATCTCGTGCAGCACGGTCTCGGCGCGGCGCTCGTAGCTGTACCGGGTGACCTTGGACCGGAAGACGTAATCCTCCAGGAAGGTCACCGCGCCGGCGTTCTCCATCGCACCCGCGTTGAACTCCGGGACGAACAGCTGGTCGTATTTGCCGAACGCGTATGGCTCGCCGAAGTTGCGGTGGTAGAACCCGAATCCCTGTTTGGTCTCGGTGAACAACCGCTCGGCGTCCATGAATTCGGCCAGCGAGGCGCGGCAGAAGATGCCCAGCGGGATATCGCCGTGGTCGTCGGTGTAGACATCATCCCAGCGGGCGTACGGCCCGGCGATCAGCGCGACCAGATAAGTGCTCATCCGCGGGGTGGTGACGAAGGTGTGCACACCGTTGTCCACCGAGTCGGTGGCGCCGTTGCTGATCACCTGCCAGTGCTCCGGGGCCTTGACCGTCACGTCGAAGGTGGCCTTCAGATCGGGTTGGTCGAAGCAGGCGAACATCCGCTTGGCGTCGGCGGTCTCGAACTGCGAGTACAGGTACACCTCGTTGTCGACGGGGTCGACGAACCGGTGCAGGCCCTCACCGGTGTTGGAGTACCGGCAGTCGGCGTCGACGACGAGTTCGTTGTGCTCGGCCAGGCCGGTCAGTGCGATGCCGGTCGACTCGTCGTAACCGGAGACGTCCAGGCTGTGGCCGTTGAGGGTCGCGCTGCGCACGGTGGCCGCGGCCAGGTCGATATAGGTGTCCGCACCGGCCAGCGCGGAGAACGTCACGGTGGTCTTCGACCCGAAGGTCTTCTCACCGGACGTGAGATCCAAGTCGATGCGGTAGTTGTCCACGGTCACCAGGGCGGCGCGCTCGGCGGCCTGGTCGCGAGTCAGATTGGGGAGAGCCACGAGGTCTAACCTAGTCCCCTGGCGGGAACATATACCGGGCGGCAATAGTTGTGCGGTCGAGAAGAGGACTCCGTCGCAATCGAGAGGATCGATCTGTATGGCCCAGAAAGATGTCGCCGGATTCTGGTTCGACCCGCTGTGCCCGTGGTGCTGGATCACCTCCCGCTGGATTCTCGAGGTACAGAAGGTTCGCGATATCGAGGTCAACTTCCACGTGATGAGCCTCGCCGTGCTCAACGAGGGCCGCGATCTGCCCGAGAACTACCAGGAGATGATGAAAAAGGCCTGGGGGCCGGTGCGCGTGGCGATCGCCGCCGAACAAGCCCACGGCCCGGAGGTGCTGTCCCCGCTCTACACCGCGATGGGCACCTTGATCCACAACGAGGGCAACAAAGATTTCGATGATGTGATCGCGAAATCCTTGGCGCAAGCCGGGTTGCCGGCCGAACTCGCCGAGGCGGCGACCACCGACAAATACGACGAGGCGTTGCGCAAGAGCCACCACGCGGGAATGGACGCGGTCGGTGACGATGTCGGCACGCCGACCATCCACGTCAACGGCGTCGCGTTCTTCGGTCCGGTCCTGTCCCGGATCCCGCGCGGGGAAGAGGCCGGAAAGCTCTGGGACGCCTCGGTGATCTTCGCGTCCTATCCGCACTTCTTCGAACTCAAGCGCACCCGGCACGAGTCGCCCGAGTTCGACTGACCGCGCCGGCGGGCAGGAGCGAAGCGACTCGGGGGATGAACCTACAGCCCCTGCAGCTGTGACAGCGTGGCGTGGGCGATCATGAAGTAGATGATCAGCCCGGTGCCGTCGACGATGGTCGCGATCATCGGAGCCGACACCACGGCCGGGTCGATGCGGCACTTCTTGAGCACCGGCGGCAGTATCGAGGCCACGAACGATGACCACAGCACGATGGCTGCCACGGTCAGGGTCACCGTCAGGGTGATCTCCGGTCCGACACCGAGGGTCCAGGCCCGGATCAGCGCCGCCAACGCCATGGTCCCGGCGATCATCATGCCGGTCGACATCTCCTTGGCCAGGATCGCCGGGACGTCGCGCAGCCGTACCTGACCGGTGGCCATCGCCCGCACCAGGGTCGTGGTGATCTGCGTTCCGGTGTTACCGCCGGTGCCGATCAGCAGCGGGATGAAGAAGGCCAGCGCGACGACGGCCTCCATCTCCTCCTCGAAATGGCGCAGCACCGTGCCGGTGTAGGCCTCGGCGATGAACAGCAGCAGCAGCCAGCCGATCCGCTTGCGCCACAGCAGCCATGGCGAGGCCCGCAGATAGGGCACCTCCAGCGGCTCGGAGCCACCCTGGCGTTCGGCGTCCTCGGTGGCCTCCTCGGCGGTGATGTCGTTGGCGGTGTTTTCGGTGAGGATGCCGAGCAGGCGGTTATCGGCATCGACCACCGGCACCGCGACCAGGTTGTAGTCCACCAGGGCCTGGGCGGCCTCCTCGGCATCGGTCAGCGGCGATACCGACAGCACATCGCGGTTGGTCAGCGCCGCGACCGTCTCCTGCGCATCGCAGAGCACGAGATCGCGGAACGCGACGACGCCGAGCAGTCGGTTGCCGTCGTCGGTGACGTAGACATAGGCGCCGGTGCGCGAATCGCTACGCAGCGTCGCGGCATCGCCGCGAATGGACGCGACCGCCTCGCCGACCGTCATGTCGGGGCGGACGGTCAGCGCCTCGGGCACCATATGTGCGGCCACCGAATCCGGCGGCCAGCTCAGCAGGCCGCGCAGCACGTCGGCGCGGGTCTGGGGTAGCACCGACAGCACCTTCTCGCGCGGTGCACCCTTCATACCGCGCAGCACCTCGGCGGCATGGTCGAGGTCCAGCGCATCGACAAGGCGAGCGGCTTCGGAGTCGGTCATCGCGGCCAGCACGTAGGCCGACAACTCGTCGTCGATCGATTCGAACAGCTCGGTGGCGCCGTCGGAGTCGAGCAGCGGACCGAGGGCCTGCAGCTCGTCGGCGCTGCACTTGGCGAGCTGATGGGTGCGTTCGGCCGGGTCCTTGACCGATCGCAGCCAGGCGGTCACATCCCGTTTCGCGATCGCCGAACGCAGTGCGGTCGCGGTGGTGCTGCCCATGCCAGTCTCCATCTCTGCTGATTGCGAAGGTCAATCTAGCGCGCGCGGTTTCTCACCAGACAGCCTGTCCGACAGCGCTTTCGCCGGTGTACACGGGTTGGCGCGCAGGTGTCCGGCAGGTGTCCGGCAACGAAATTCGTACGTGTGAGATTCCGTTGTTCCGGTTGCACGCCGGTGGTCGGGCCGTCAAAGTGCACAGAATGACAGCTGCCGAACCCACCACCGACGGTAGCTACCGGAACCGGATCGTCGCGGTCGAACCCGGTGGCAACGAGTTCATCGCTGAGGCCGACCGGCACGGCAGGCCCAGTCAGCTGCTGTGGACCTGGGCGTCACCGAATCTGGAATTCGCCACCATCTTCCTGGGCGTGCTGGCGGTCTCCTACTTCGGCATGACGTTCTGGCAGGCGGTCGCGGGCATCGTGGTCGGTGCCGGGCTCGGCGCGGTGGCCCATTTCTTCCTGTCCGCGCGCGGCCCGCAGCTCGGGGTGCCGCAGATGGTCATCGGTCGATTGGCCTTCGGATACCGGGGCAACGCGGTGCCGTCGACACTGATGGCGATCACCGCCGGCGTCGGCTGGTTTGCGACCAACAGCATCAGCGCGGCGTTCGCCTTGGCGACGCTGTTCGGCATCGCCCCGGTGTGGGCGCTGGTGCTGGTGGTCGTCGTGCAGACCGCGCTGGCCTTCTTCGGGCACAACCTGGTGCAGGCCTTCGAGCGGTGGGCGTTCCCGGTGCTGGCGGTCATCTTCGCGATCACCGCGGTGGTCATCATGAGCAAGGCCGATTTGAGCGCGCCCGCTGTCGAGGGCGGCGCCGGTGGGATCGGCGGTTTCCTTCTCACGGTCGGTGCCACCTTCGGCTACGTGGCCGGCTGGACGCCCTATGCCGCCGATTTCAGCCGCTATCTGCCCAGCACCGTGTCACCGGCGCGCACCGGTCTGTTCGCCGCGAGCGGGCTGTTCCTGGCCAGTTCGGTGCTGGCGATCGTCGGCGCGGCGTCGGTCACCATCATCACCGAGGCGAGTTCGGACAATCCGGCCGATGTCTTCACCAGTTCGTTGCCCGGTGCGCTGGCCGCGGCCACCCTGCTGGCCATCGCGATCGGTGCCGTCGCGGCCAACGCCATCAACGTCTATTCGGCGGGAATGGCCTTCGTCACCACCGGTGTGAAACTGCCGGCGCACATCGCGCGGGCGACGGCGACGGTGTTCTTCGGCGTCGCGGGGTTCCTGGTGGCCTGGTGGGCGTTGGCCGATGCCGCGGCGAGCTATGAGGCGTTCTTGTTGCTCATCGCCTACTGGGTGGGTCCCTGGCTCGGGGTGGTTTTCGCCGATCAATACCTGCGCCGCGGGCAGCGCGTGGACGGATTCCTCTATGACCACTCCTATTCGAATTGGCCGGGGCTACTGTCGTTCCTGATCGGTCTGGTGGTCTCGTTCCTGCTGTTCTGCAATCAGGAGTTGTTCGTGGGGTTTGTCGTTCGGGCGGTGCCCGACCTGGGTGATATCGGATTCTTCGTGGGCTTCCTGCTGGCCGCGGGCAGCTATCTGGTGCTGTGCCGCGCCAAGGTCGCCACCGAGCGGGTGCCTGCGTGACACCGGAGATGATGCTCGACGTCGCCGTCGAGGAGGCCCGGAAGGGCTTGGCAGAGGGTGGAATTCCGATCGGCGCGGCCTTGTTCACCCGGGACGGTGTGTTGCTCGGGAGCGGGCACAACCGGCGGGTGCAGAACGACGACCCGTCGGTGCACGGCGAGACCGATGCCTTCCGCAATGCCGGGCGGCAGCGCGACTACCGGTCCACGGTGATGGTGACGACGCTCTCGCCCTGCTGGTACTGCAGCGGTCTGGTGCGTCAGTTCAACATCGGCGCGGTGGTCATCGGGGAGGCCAAGACGTTCTCCGGCGGGCATGACTGGCTTGCCGAGAACGGCGTGCAGGTGACGCTGCTGGAAGACGAGCGGTGTGTGTCGATGATGGAGGACTTCATCGCCGCCCACCCGGAACTGTGGAACGAGGACATCGGAGTGGCTGAATGAGTGCCATTGCAACGGTTGACCTTTCCCGCTGGTATGCCGGTGGTGCGGATGCTCGGGCGCTCGCCGCCGAGGTGGACGAGGGTCTTCAGCGGGCGGGTTTCATCATCGTCACCGGCCACGGCGTCGATCCGGAGCTGGCCACGCGGGTGCGTGCCGCCAGCCGCGAGTTCTTCGCCCTGCCCAGCGGGGTGAAGCAGCGCTATTCGGTGCCCGTCGGCGGCCACGGGTGGATCGGGCCGGGTGCGGAGGCCAATGCCTACGCCGAGGGCACCGAGACGCCGCCGGATCTGAAGGAGAGCTTCAGCCTCGGTGCGGAGACCGCGACCGGAGATCCCGAGATCGACCGAATCTGGTTCGCGCCCAACGTCTGGCCCGCCGAGGTGGCGCATCTGCAGGGGCTAGTCGACGAGTACACCACTGCGATGCGCACGCTCTCCGATGACCTGCTCGCGTTGTTCGCGGCCGCCCTCGGGCTGCCCGAGAACCCGTTCGCGGCGTTGGCCAGCACGCCGACCTGGACGATGAACATCAACCACTACCCGCCCGTCAGCGTGGTCGGTGAGCCGGAACCTGGCCAGTTCCGGATCGGCCCGCACACCGATTTCGGCACGGTCACCGTGCTCGATCGAGAGCCCGGAGCAGGCGGTCTGCAGGTGTATTCGGAGGAGGCCGGCTGGGAGGATGCGCCGTGGGAGCCCGGCGCGCTCACAGTCAACATCGGGGACCTGTTGGAGTACTGGAGCGGGCGGCGCTGGCCCTCGGGCCGGCATCGGGTGCTGCCGCCGCAACCGCACGCCCCCGAAGAGGACCTGGTGTCGCTGATCTACTTCTACGAGGCCAACCACGATGCGTTGGTCACTCCGCTGGAGCCACCCATCGGGCGGGTCGCCGGCCTGGATCCGGTGACGTCGGCCGATTTCATCAAGGAACGACTGGACGCGATCACCGTCGGCTAACCCTGGACGGTCGGACGGATCACCAATTCACCGATCTCGACCTCCCAAGGCTGGTCGATCGCGAACTCGACCGTTCTGGCGATCGCGTCGGGATCGAGCGCGAAAGCCTGCATGCCGGTGTCGATCTCGGCGCGGATGGCCGGATCGGTGATGGAATCGCCGAACTCGGTGCGCACATACCCCGGTGAGATGGCGGTGGTCTTGAGCGTCCCGTCGGTGGACTCCTGACGCAGCCCCTCCAGCACGGTGCGGACGGCGTTCTTGGTGGCGGCGTAGACCGCCATGGTCGGCACGATCTTGAGACCCGCGGTGGAGACGATGGTGACGAAGTGGCCGCGACCCTGCTCTTCGAAAACAGGTAGCGCGGCATCGATCCCGTGCAGCACGCCGCGCAGGTTGACGTCGATCATGGCGTCCCAGTCGCCGCGACGCCGCGCGGTCATCGGCGAGATCGGGCCTATCCCCGCGTTGCTGACCAGGACGTCGAGGCGGCCGAACTCGGAGACCGCGGATGTGACCAGGCGTTGCAGATCCTCGGCCCGGGTGACATCGACATCGACGGTGGTGGCTCGCCCGCCTGCGGCACGCAGTTCGGCGGCCAGTGCGTCGAGCCGATCGGTGCGGCGCGCGCCGAGGATGACGGCGCACCCGCGGCCGGCGAGCCGCCGTGCGGTGGCCGCTCCGATACCGCTGCTGGCTCCGGTGATCGCCACGACCTTGTCGGCGAGTGAATTCATGGCTTAGCCTTCCGGGGAAATGCGGACAACTTGTCCGTTTCCATATAAACGGACAAGTTGTCCGTTTTCAAGGTGGAGGTGGAGATGGCCGAGCGCACCGACGCCGCCCGCAGCCGGTCGGCCATCATCGATGCGGCGCGGCGGCTGGTGGTGGAACCCGGGGAACTGAAGCTCAGTGCCGTCGCCCGGTCGGCCGGTGTCGGCCAGGCGACGCTGTACCGCCATTTCGCCACCCGGGACGATCTGATGCGCGCGCTCTACGATGACGAGATCGACGAATTGGTCGCGCTGGCATACGCATTGGTCGAACAGCAGCCGCCCGTGGCGGCGCTGCGGCAATGGTTCGGGCACCTCGCCGAGTACGCCAGGGTGAAGTTCGGCGTGATGGCCGCGGTCGAGGCGTCGGTCTGGCGAGACATCGCCTCGCGCACACCGGGCAAACTCGGCGACGCCCTCGGCGCCCTGCTCGCGGCGGGCCGTGACGCCGGCGTCCTGCGCGCAGATGTCGACGCCCGCGACGTCGTCCTGCTGTCCTGGTTCCTGGCCCACGTCGAGGCCGACGAGTGGGCCGAACGCACGCCGCGCCTGCTGGGCGTGCTGCTCGACGGGTTGTCCGCGCACCAGGTGGGCCGAGGGGACGCGGGGCCCGATTAGTAGGGTTACCGCCATGCGCGTCTACATCGGTGCCGACCATGCCGGGTTCGAGTTCAAGAAGACCATCATCGAGCACCTCAGGAAGACCGGCCACGAGCCGATCGACTGCGGCGCCTACAGCTATGACGCCGATGACGACTATCCGGCGTTCTGCATCGACACCGCGGTCAAGACGGTCGCCGACCCGGACAGCCTGGGCATCGTGCTCGGCGGATCGGGTAACGGCGAGCAGATCGCCGCGAACAAGGTGCCCGGTGCCCGCTGTGCGCTGGCGTGGAGCGTGGAGACCGCGAAGCTGGCCCGCGAGCACAACAACGCCCAGCTGATCGGCCTCGGTGGCCGCATGCACAGCGAGGAGGAGGCGCTCGCGATCGTCGATGCCTTCTTGGCCACCCCGTGGTCGGAGGCCGAACGCCACCAGCGTCGCATCGACATCCTGGCCGCCTACGAGGTCGACCACGTCGCACCGCCGGTGCCCGGAGCTCCGGCCTGATCGCGGTCTGACCGATGCCGGAGGGGCACACGCTGCACCGGCTGGCCCGGCTGCACCAGAAGCGGTTCGGCCGGGCCCCGGTCACGGTGTCCAGCCCACAGGGCCGCTTCACCGAGGGCGCGGCCGCCGTATCCGGCCGGGTGCTGCGCACCGCCGATGCCTGGGGTAAGCACCTGTTCCACCATTACAACGGCGGCGCGGTGGTGCATGTGCACCTCGGCCTGTATGGCAGCTTCACCGAGGCGGCGCTCGGCGAGGACGGCGCAGTGCCCGCGCCGGTGGGCGCGGTCCGGATGCGGATGGTGGGCAGAGACCACTACACCGACCTGCGTGGACCGACGGCGTGTGAGGTGATCGACGACGGGGGAGTCGACGATGTGCTGGCCAGGCTCGGCCCCGACCCGCTGCGTTCCGATGCCGATCCCGAGTTGGCGTGGCAGCGAATCACCAAGTCGCGCCGCACCATCGGCGGGCTGCTGATGGATCAGAAGGTGATGGCCGGGGTCGGCAATGTCTACCGCAGCGAGCTGCTGTTCCGCCACCAGATCGACCCGTACCGGCCCGGCACCCATATCGGCGGTGGCGAGTTCGAGGACATGTGGACCGACCTCGTCTCGCTGATGAAGGTCGGGGTGCGTCGCGGCAAGATCGTCGTCGTCCGTCCCGAACACGATCGCGGCGCGCCGTCCTATCGCGAGGCCAGGCCCCGCACCTACGTCTATCGCCGCGCGGGCGAAGCGTGCCGGGTCTGTGGGACACCGGTGCGCACCGCCGAACTGGAGGCGCGCAACGTGTTCTGGTGCCCCACCTGCCAGACCTGAGCCTGCCGGGCGGGCACACCGGCGGGCAGGGAGAATCGTTGCGGTGGAGTTGATTCTCGTGGTCGTCGGGGCCATCGTCGTGACCGCCATCGCGCATCGGCGCGGGTTGGAACCCGCCCTGATCATCGTGATGGTCGGCATTGCCGTGTCGTTCGCGCCGGATTTCGAACCGCCCGAGCTCGACTCGCACATCCTGCTCACGGTGGTGCTGCCACCCCTGTTGTATTCGGCGGCACTGAACTTCTCCTTCCCGACATTCCTGCGCAATATCCGACCGATCCTCGGCCTCGGGGTGGGCCTGGTGGTGATCAGCGCGTTCACCGTGGCGGCGGTGTCGGCGTGGTTGGTGCTGGTGCCGTTGACCTTCGCTACCGCGCTGGTGCTGGGGGCGATCGTTGCCCCGCCGGACGCGGTGACCGCCGTCGCCGTGGGCCGCAAGCTCGGGCTGCCGAAGAAGGTGATGGCGATCCTGACCGGGGAGAGCCTGATCAACGATGCCGCCGCGCTGACGTTGTTCAGCATCGCGGTGGCACAGGTGGCCGGTACCCGCACCTTCATCGACAATCCCGTGTTGCTGTTCAGCTACAGCGCCGTGGTGGGACCCGCCGTCGGTGCGCTGCTCGGGTGGATCACCCTGTGGATCCGCCGGCGGCTGGCCAACCCCGGCCTGGAGACGGTGCAGGGGCTGGTGGTCCCGTTCGCCGCGTTCATCGTGGCCGAGGAGATCCACGGCTCCGGGGTGCTGGCGGTCGTGGTGGCCGGATTCGTCGTCGGCAGCGGAACCCTGTCGGCCGGCTACCAGACCAGACTCCAGGAACGTTATGTGTGGAACTCCGTCGACGTGCTGCTGGAGGCCTTCGTCTTCGCCTACATCGGCCTGCACCTGCGGTTCGTGCTGGAGGATCTGCAGGAGGCACACGAATCGCTGACCCAGGTCGCGGTCGCCTCGGCGATCGTGCTGGTGCTGGTCCTGGTGGTCCGGCCGGTATCGGTGTTCCTGATGTTCGGCCGCAGCAAGCTCGCCCGCCACGTCGAGGCGAAATGGAGTGTGCCGGCGCCCGATACCGGCCGCGGCCCGACACGGGGTCGGCCGCTGGCCAGATGGCGCTCCCGGATCGACCGCCGCTCGCTGAGTTGGCAGGAGAACGTGGTGGTCTCCTGGACCGGGATGCGCGGGGTGGTCACCTTGGCAGCCGCCGCTGCCATCCCGGCCACCACGATCGACGGTGAGCCGTTTCCTGAGCGCGCCACCATCCAGGCGATCGCATTTGTGGTGAGCGTCGGGACGTTGTTGATCCAGGGTTCGACGCTGCCATGGCTGATCCGGCGCCTGCACCTGTCGCGATTCAACGACGATCATGCCGCCGACCGGGCCGAGGAGATCAAGGCCGAGCAGGTGGTGCAGCGGGCGGCCGACGATGTGCTGGCCGATTTTCACGCACACCCGCCGGCGGGCATCAACCAGGAACTGGTCGCCGAGATCCGTGCCGTGATCGCCCGGCACGCGCAGGACGCCGATGAGATGCCCGATCCGGGTGCGCCGACCAAACGGGCCGAGGTGTTCTCGACGGTCTACCGGGCGGTGCTCGGTGCCCAGCGGGCCGCGCTGATCGCCGAGCTCGAAGACGGCCGCATCGAGGACGAGGCCGTGCGCGCCATGCTCGAACGCCTCGATCTGCAGGAGGCCAGTGTCACCGCGAGGTTGGAGAGCCGCCTCTAGATGTATCCGGTCACCAGGTTCCGGGCGAGCAATGCGCACAGGACCCCGGCCGCGGACAGCGCGGCCGCCGTCCACACCGGCCCGAGGGTGCCTGCGGGGCCGGTCAACGTCAGCCCGGCGATAACGGGCCCGCACGCCGCGCCGAGGTTGAGCGCGGCGGTCGCATAGGAACCCGCCATGGTCGGTGCCCCGGACGCGGCGTAGAGCACGCGGGTGATCAGCGTGGTGCCGACCGCGAAGGACAGCACACCCTGGCTGAACACCAGGGCGAGCAGCGCCCACGGATGCGCGGCCCAGGCCGCGAGCAACACCCAGCCCAGCACCAGCAGTGGCCCGCCGGTGAACAACACGGTGCCTGGCCGGTCATCGGACAGCAGACCGGCCAGGCGCACCCCCAGAAACGAACCCGCCCCGAAAAGCACGAGCGCCACGCTGATCCAGGAGCGGTCCAGCGCTGCGATGTCGGTCACCACGGGCGCCAGGAACGTGAATGCCGCGAACGTCGCGCCGTTGACCGCGGCGGTCAGCCCCATCACCACAGCCAGTGTGGGAGAGCGCAGTTGGGTCAGCTCCGTGCGCAGCGACACCTGTTCGGTATCGGGTGACGGCCTGCTGCGGATCCCCGCGACGATGCCGATGAGCGCGGGTATGCACAACAGTGCCACCGCCCAGAACGTGGCTCGCCAACCGAGAAGTGTTCCGATGAGTGCCCCGGCGGGCACACCGAACACCATCGCGACCGTCGTGCCGGCCAGCAGGATTGCCAGCGCACGTCCCCGGCGGTCGGCCGCGACCGAGGCGGTGGCCGCCCGGAGTGCCACCGCGAGGAAGCCGGCATTGGCCAGTGCGGCGAGCACCCGGGTGCTGAGCAGCAGTGCGAAGCTGGTCGTCGTCGCGGCGGCCACGTGGGCGGCCGCGAAGACCAGCAGAAAGGTGGCCAGGCTCGCGCGGAGGTGGATCCGGCGCGCGCAGGCAGCCATCAGCGGTGCGCCGATCACCATCCCGGCGGCGAACAGCGAGGTCAGCAGACCGGCTGCGCCGATCGGGACGCCGAGGTCGGCGGCAATATCGGGCACCAGGCCCGCGAGCATGAATTCCGAAGTGCCCATGGCGAATACAGCCAGGGCAAGCAGATAGAGGGTACGAGGCATCGACGCTTCCACGGTGAGAGGTATGGGGATTCATCTCGTCACCACGGCCGGCACCCGCACGCGTGCGTGAACACGCGTGCCAGGAATCTGGAGTTACGGGGCTGGCGGTGGGACCGTCAGCCCCAACTCATGCGTCTTCGGAGTCACCCGAGCACCCTAACGATCTCGTGCCGCGGCTAGAAGTCGAACCCGCCGAAATCGCCGCCGCCGAAGTCGCCACCACCGAAATCGCCGCCGCCGTCCCAGCCGCCGGAATCCCAGCCACCCTGATCGCCACCGTCCCAGCCACTCTGGTCGACACCGCCACCGTCGCCGAGCTCACCCTGGGCCAGCCCGTCCTGGAATCCGTCGCCGTAACCGGATTCGAAGGCCTGGGCGTCGTAACCGACACCGGACATCCCGCTGAACATCGCGCTGAACAACATCGCCGAGCCCAGACCCCAGGCGCCCGCCACCAGGGCCGGCTTCCACCACGGCTCGGAGTACCAGCCCGCGGGCACCGGACGCCCCGCGACGCGCCCGCCCGGATAGTAGTTCGGGGTGCGCTCCGACGGTGTCGGGGAAGCCTCGATCTGCCTGCCCTCGAACTCCACCCGGCGATCCTCGGTGACGGCACCGGCGGTGCGTTGTCCGGCAAGGGATTCCAGCTCCGGACCGGGATCCATCCCCATCGCGGTGCGCGCCGCGCGGACGTAGTAGAGGCCCTCGATGGCGCTCTCCTTGGCCAGTGCGGCCTGCTTGGCGGTGGTGGCCTGCTCGATCTGCGAGGACGCGGCGGTGTACCGCTCGGATGCGTCGGCCATCGCTTGCTTGGAGGCATCGTCATTGCCGGTGATGTTGAGCACCTGTCCGCCGAGGCGTTCGATCACCCGGCGGGCATCGGCCTTGGCATCGGCCAGTGACTCGGCGGACTTGCGGTCGTTGGCCTGCGACGAGTTGAACACGACGAAGGCGATCGCCGCGATGACGAGCACGATGAGGATGACGAGTACGCCGTTCATGTTCCCAGCGTACCGACAGCCCAACGGGGCTTCCTGTGCCTGATCACAGCGAAGCTCACCCGCGGCGAAGTCCGGCGCGGTCAGGCCGTTTTCACGCCGAGCGCGGAGTAGACCTGGTTGGACAGCGCCAGCGTGCGCGGGTCGGCGTTGCATTTCGTGGCGTCGAAATGGTTCATCACATACGAGTAGCCGATGCGGTGTTCCAGGTCGACGAACGCGAACGACCCGCCCGAACCGCCGTGACCGAAGATCGCGGTGTTCGGTCCCGCCACACCCCGTTGGTTGAGCATGTAACCGAGGCCCCAGCCGTGATCGGCGACCCGGGCGCCGAGGACGACATCGGTGTCGAATCCGCCCTGGGACACTCGAACCCGCTCCATCAACTCCCGGCTGAGCAGCTTCTCCTGAGCCAGTGCGTTGTAGAACGTCGCGAGACCGTGCGCGCTGACATGGCTGTTGGTTCCCGGGAACTCCGCGGCGCGCCAGCTGTCGATATCGGTCGATCCCAGCTCGTCGTCGGGCACGAATCCCATGGCCACCGCCAGTCCCGCCATCGGGTGTTCGTCCAGACTGGTCGGCTGTCCCGGCGCGCCTCCGCCTGCCAGTACATCGCGGATGTGCGGCTTGTTGATCATCTCGGCGCACCGGTGGTGCTCGACGGCGGGCAGTCCGACATGAACGTCGATACCGAGCGGCTCGGCGATCTCGGTGCGCAGATAGCTGCCGAGGGTGCCTCCGGTGACCCGCCGCACCAGCTCGCCGAGGATGAACCCGAACGTCACCATGTGATAGCCCTGCGCGGTACCCGGTTCCCACCACGGCGGCGACCCGGCGATCCGCGCGCACACGCCGTCCCAGTCGAGCGTCTGTTCCGGGCGCAGCCGCTGCCGCGGCCCGATCACCCCGGAGCGATGGGCCAGCACCATCGCGACGGTGATGTTCTCCTTGCCGGCCTGCCCGAACTCCGGCCAGTACCGGGCGACCGGGGCGTCCAGATCGAGCTCGCCGCGGTCGGCCAGCAGGTGGATGCAGGTACTCGTCAGCCCCTTCGACCCGGAGTAGATGCTCGCCAACGTGTCGGACCGCCAGGGTCGCAGGCCCGCCGCGTCGGCGCTGCCACCCCAGAGGTTGACCACCAGATCACCATCGACCCACACGGCGACCGCGGCGCCGATATCACCGCGCTCGCTGAAGTTCCGCTCGAAGGCATCGCGCACCCCGGCGAAATCGTCGACGCAGCTGCCGTGCACGGACACGACGGGGGACCGGTGCACAGCTCGACCTCCAGTCGGTTCCGATGACTCCGGCCACCGTACGTCGCGCGCCGTCGGCCCAGGTGACGACCGCACGGCCGTTGCATCGCGGTTGGATGACGATGTACCTGGCGGCTCCAATGTGGTTCCAACCCGCCGTGGCTACCTTGCCGCCATGCAGGTGAGTTGGGTGGCGACGCTGGTCGCTGCGCTGATGGTCGCCGGATGTGCGGCTTCGTCGTCCGATGGCGGTGGGGCGTCGGCGCCGTCGACATCGATCGAACCGGCCGTGACGATCACCGGTGACCCCGATGCCCCGGTCAACGTCCAGGCGATCAAGGCGATCACCGACCTGCAGCAGTTCTGGTCCGACCAGTTCCCCGAGCTGTACGGCGAGGCCTATACCCCGGTGGAAGGCGGCCTCTATGCCGTCATGCCCTCGACCGACGCGGCGCCACCGTGTGCCGATGATGCCAGTGAGGTCGCCGGAAACGCCTTCTACTGCTCCAGTGCCGACGTGGTCGCCTGGGATGCCGAGGGTCTGTTGCCGGACCTGCAGGCGCGGTTCGGCGACTTCGTCATCCCGATCGTGATGGCCCATGAGTGGGGTCACGCCATTCAGGCCCGGTCGAACTTCACCGCCCGGACGGTCACCCGTGAGCTACAGGCGGACTGTTTCGCCGGTGGGTGGGCTCGCCACGCCAGGGACACCGGCGTGTTCGATCTCGACGACGCCCAACTCGACACCGCGGTCGCCGGCATCCTTGAGCTGCGGGACAACCCCGGCACCAGCAAGGTCGATCCGAATGCCCACGGCAGCGGTTTCGACAGGGTCGGTGCGTTCCAGGACGGCTACGACAACGGATTGGCGGCATGCAAGGGCTACCGCGATGACGATCCGATGGTGCTGGAGTTGCCCTTCGCCGACGAGGTGGACGAGGCCCGCGGCGGTGACGCACCGTACGAGTCCATCGTCAACGGGGTGCCCTACGACCTGGAGGACTACTGGACTCAGCTCTACCCCGAACTGACCTCGGGCCGGCGGTGGGTGCCGTTGCGGGGTGCCGAGGCTTTCGATCCCGCCAATCCGCCGAGCTGTGGCGGAAATTCGACCGAGGGGTACGTGTTGTTCTACTGCGTGCCCGAGGATTACGTGGGTTGGGACAACGTCGATGCGATGCCCGAGATCTACCGCCAGGGTGGTGATTACGCCGTCGCCACACTCTTGGCAACCCAGTACGGACTGGCCGCCCTGACCCGCCTCGGAGACACCTCCGACGACCGGACCCAGTCGTTGCGCAGCGATTGCCTGGCCGGTGCCTACACGGCCGGCGTCATCATGGGTAACCGTTCTGCGACAAGCAGTTACCAGATATCACCAGGAGACCTCGACGAGGCGATCACCGCGCTGCTGGTGTTCCGCGGAAGCGGTGACACCGAGCGTCAGGGCGCCGGCTTCGAACGGATCCGTCACTTCCGGGACGGCGTCATCAACGGTGCCGACGCCTGTCTCACCGACAACTGAGCATCTATCGATAGGAGCACGCCCATGCTGAGTACCCACAAGTTCGCCGCCGTTGTGCTGGTGTCCGTGGCCGTCACCGTCGCGGCCAGCGGGTGTTCGGGCAAGTCCGATGCACCGGAGTCCTCGACGAGCAGCTCGGCCACCAGCTCGTCCGGATCGGCGTCGTCGACGAGTGCGAAGGCGCAACCCGCCACCAAGACTCCGGTGAGCACGCCGTCCGAGGTCGCGGGGCCCAACCGCACGATCGGCGACTATGTGGCCGAGAACGGCATCACCGAGACCGTGATCCGGCGTGGTGATCCCGGACCCGTGATCGATCTTCCGGTGCCCGACGGTTGGGAGCCGACGGACGAGTTGGGTGATGTGGCGCCCTACGGAGCCATCGTCTACACCTCCAGCGCGGTGCCGGACAATCCGCCGAGAATCTTGGCGATCCTGTCCAAGCTGACCGGGAATGTCGATCCCGCAGAGGTGTTGGAGCTGGCTTCGGGGGAACTCAACAACATCCCCGGCTTCGACGGTCCCGAACAGGGGGCGCGCAGTTCGTTGGGTGGGTTCGACGCGGTCGCGTTGGGTGGTCACTATGACGCCGACGGCACGCAGGGCATGATCGCCCAGAAGACGGTGGTCATACCCGGCCAGGACGGTCTGTATGTGCTGCAGCTGAATGCCTACTCGGCCGAGTCCGAGTCGGAAATCCTGACCACGGCAACCGATTTGGTCGACAACCAGACGACGATCTCGCCCTAGGATGTGACGGCGGTACGCAGCGCATCACGGCGTGCCGCCAGTTGCGCGTCCCAAACGCGCTCCCCGGTGGCCGCCGCCGTGGAGGATGCCGACTCCAACACACCGTGTGCGATGTCTACTCGTCCGCAGGCTTTCTCGACGTCGGCCAGCAGTGCGTAGTACATCGGCAGAAAGATCCGGGTACCGTCCTGGGCGTGTTCGGCAATGGCGTCGCGGAGCTCGTCGGCGGTGTCGGGCCTGCCCGGGCCCAGTGCGCGTGCCCAGGCGCCGATCACCCGAGCCGAGGCCGCCAACTGGTCGATGCCATGCTCTCGGAGTTCGGTGTGCACCGCGTCGGCCAGCTCGGCTGTACCGTCGTGAGCACCGGTGATCGCGCGCGTCTGCAGCGCAGATATCCGCACGATCGACCGCCCGAACACATCGTTGCGGGCATCGGCCAGTGCAATACCGCGATGGATCCAGACGTCCACCGCGGCGGTGTCGCCGCGCAACGCGGCCAGCCATGCTCCGATTCCGTGGCCGCGCACGTCGAAGGTGGCCAGATGTCCGAGGCGCTGCCAGTCGACGGCCGGCAGCCCGTCCACCACGATATCGATGGCTGTGGCGGCGGCGTCGATATCGCCGGTGAAGAACGACACCAGGCCCGACAGGTAGTAACCCGCCGAACCTGCCGTCGGTTCGGCATTGTCGGCATAGACCGCGATCAGCGCGTTGGCGATGGCGCCGGCCTCGCGGTAGCGGCCCGCGCCGCTGGCCTCCAGGCAGCTGAACGCCGCCTCCAAGGTGAATTGACTTTCCTGAGAACGTAATTCGCTCAGGTTCCGAAGCGCCTCGCGCAATGCTGGTGAGGTCTGCCCCTCGGTCACCGCCCGCACCGCGACCAGTTGCAGCCACAGCTCGGCCTGTTTGTCCAGGCGGTCGGCGCCAGGTGGGAGGGCGTCGCATATGTCGAGCGCGTTCGCACACAGTTGGGCCACCTGGCGGTAGCCGGACCTCGACCACGCGGCCGACCGTGCACGATCCAACAGCGCGATCGCAACGTCGGGATCCAACGCGTTGTGCGCATGCCACGCGTGCTCGGCCGCGGCCAGTACATGGTCGAAGGTGGTGCGGCCGAGACCGTCGTAGGCGCGTGCGATGTCCGCGTGCATGCCGGCTCGGGCCGAGCCGCGCAGCTGGGCGGCGAGCGCGTCGCGCACCAGGCCGTGCCCGAATCTGAGCCGACCCGGACCGGCGTCGACGATCAGTCCGGCATCGCGCGCCTGGTCCAAGCGGACGGTGATCTCGCGCTCATCGAGACCGAGTGCCCCGGCGGCGACGGCCATCTCGAACTCACCACCGAGCAGTGCCGCGACGTCCAGGACGGAGCGCGTCGCGGCGGGTAAGGCAGCGGTGCGCCGCCGGATGACACCGGCCACGGCATCGGGGACATCGGATCCCGAGATGTTCGCGGTGGTGGGATTCAACTGGCCGTTCTCATGGAGCAGCCGGGCGAGTTCCTTGATATAGAAAGGATTTCCGCCCGTGCGCTCTTCGAAGGAGCTGACCAGCTCGGACCGGGGCACCAGGCCGGAGATGTTCTCGATCAGCTGGGCGGTGGCGGTGTCGTCGAGTCCCCGCAACCTGATCACGGTGACATCGCTGCGTCCCCACACCCGGTCGAAATCCGTTGCGCGCATAGGCTGATCCGGTGCACCGTCCTGCCAGGTGGCGAGGACGAACAGTGGTCTGCGATGGGCATCGACCGCGAGTAGCTCCAGTACCTGATGGGTCGTCTCATCGGCGCGATGTAGATCATCGAGCACGATCACCGTGGGGCCGGATACGGCGCCCGCCACCGCGTCGGCGATGGCGCGGACGCGGGCGAAACCTTCGGCCGGAAAGGCCGTCTCGGCTGGGTGCTCCGGTGACACGGCACGCAGCACTTCGCTCCAGGCCCACGTCGGCGGGGTCGGGATACCGGCAGCGTGTCCGACCCAGACGGCGGGCATCCCGAGTTCGTCGGCGAAGCGGGCGAGCTCGGCTGCCAGCGCCGTCTTGCCGACACCACTTTCACCCACGAGCACCGACACCGTGCCGGCGCCGAGCATGTCGTGCAGTCGAGTCAGTTCCCTGGTGCGACCGAAGATTCGGGTCCCGTCCGCCGGCCGGCGCACCGCGGGCCGAGGTGTGGGGACCCGCCAGAGGAGTGCCTCCGACTCGGTGCGGATGTCATCTGCCAGCTGTACCACCGAGGCGTTGGGTTGCACGCCGAGTTCCTCGTCGAGCAGCCGGCACAGGCGGGTGTACTCGGCGAGCGCATCCGAGCGTCGCCCGGCGCGATACAGCGCCAACATCAGCTGCGCCCAGAGCTGCTCGCGCATCGGGTACGTGGCGATCTCGCTCACCAGACCGGTGATCAGCTCATCGGCCGAGCCGAGCAGAAGGGCGGCCTCATAGCAGGCCTCGACGGCATCGGCGCGGATCGCCGTCAAGCGCTGGATCTCGTGTTCGGCCCAGGAACTGTTGCGAAAGTCCGTCAGCGGCTGGCCCCGCCACAATGTCAGGGCCCGCGACAGGCAACGGTGGGCCGCCGCCGGGTCGCCGCTGTCGAGTAGTCGCCGACCCCGGCCGGCGAGTGACTCGAAGACCCTGCTGTCCAACGAGTCCGAGCCCAGCCGTAGGCGGTAACCGTGGTCGGCGGTGACCAGTCGGTCCGCGCCGATGATGCGCCGAAGATTGGCCACATAGGCGCGCAGCGAGGTCAGCGGTTTGGCCGGTGGTGCACCGTCCCAGACATTTTCGACGAGGGTGTCGACATCGACGGTGCGGTCGACGGACAGCAGCAGGACCGCCAGTACCGCACGCTGACGGAATCCGCCGAGGGACAGCACGACTCCGCCGTCGGTGACGGACACCGAGCCCAGAACCTGATACTGCACCGACACCTCCCGACGGGTCCAACGAAGATCCAACCCCACGGCGCTAGCGTCGGGTAGTCCAGCCGCAGGCATACAGATGATCGCAGGAGACGGCCGTGTCGACAGATGATCCCGAAACACCGCAGGTGTCACCGACGCGACGGATGCTGCAGGCGCTGCATCCGCGGTCGGTGCTGGCGATGGCGGACGGTCAGCCGCCGGTGCTCAAACAGGTGGTGCAGTTCTGTCTGATCATCGTCTACCCGGCGTGGGTGGTGGGGATGGCGATCGCCTTGGCCTTCTACGGTGCCGGGTACGCGGTGCTGTGGGTGATCTTCTGGCCCGTGCGCGCGTGGATGAAGCGCAACAGGCCCGACGAGTACGCCGCGAGCCAGGCCAAGTAGCTCCGCCCTGATGAACCCCTTCGGGCGCCCGCCTGTGGTCTACGTCGATATCGCACCCGCGGTACTGACACCGGGGCAGACCGTGACCGCGGTGGTGTCCAGTGGGCGGCCGCTAGGTTCGGTACGGACGGCGGTGCTGCAGTGGGGTTACACCAACTACTACCGGTATCACTGGGCCGGGCGGCCCGACTCCGTTCTGGCCGACGCGGACAGCGCCGCCTGGTTGTTCGGCGGCGTCGGTGCGAACAGCAGCGGCGAACGCGATGCCGACGACTGGGTCGGTATCGCCGAGGAGCCGTTGACCGTCGAACCGGCCCGACCGCTGGCGGTGACCTCACGTTTCACCGTCCCGGTGTGGGCGCCGCCGTCCTCGCCGGAGTTGGTGCGGTGGTCCTGCCGCGTGGTGGTGCAGCGCGGCGGCCGCGATATCGACGCGCACGGGGAGTTCGACGTGTTGGTGGGACCGGCCGATGTCTCGGCCGAGCAGGGGGCGGTGGAGACGCTCGCCGGCGATGGGGCGACCGTCATCGACATCACTCTGAACGACCGTATCGTACTGGCGGGCAGCACAATACGCGGTGAGCTGCGGTTGGCGCCGACGGCCGATCTGCCGGACGGTGACGTGGCGGTCTGCTGGCGCAAGTGCCGGCTGTCGCATCCGTCGGGACCTCGGGCCGCGCGCGGCGGTGCACTCGACGGCCCGGCCGTCCTGGTCGGCGACCGGATCCGGCTGGCACGTGACAGTCAGGTGGTCCTGCCGTTCCATCTGCCCGTGCCCATCGAGGCGGCTCCGTCGGCCAGTGCGGTGCACTCGTCGATCCGATGGTTCGTCCACGTCCGGTTGTTCTATGCCGGGTTCTCCGCGCACCGCACCGAACGGGTGCTGCTGCCGATCACCGTCGTCAACGATCTCGCCCATGATGACCGCTGACCCTTCACGGCGGCGATACGGTTGTATCGGCACGGCGGGGCGGGGGAGGAAACATGGGCAACGCGACGATGGGCAAGACGGCGGTTGCGGCATGGGGGATGGCCGGGGCGGTCCTGATCGCCGGGTGCGGCAGCAGCACCACCGGGGTGGCGACGGCACCGGATGACCTCACGCCGTACACGTCGAGCGCACCGAAGCGGACCACCACGAAGGCGCCGCCCACCAGAACACCCGGTGTCTCGCAACAGGCCCTGGACGAGGTGCGCGCCGCCGGTATCGACGGGCCCGACGACGCGATCGCCGATCAGCTGTCACTGGCCTGCATCATGGGTGAGAGCCGTTTCAACGACTCGGTCTCCGATGTGGTCGATGTGCTGATCCAGATGGGCAGCCGGCTGTCACCCGATGTGCTGACCACGATCGTCACGGTGGCCGTCAAGTACGAGTGCCCCGAGCTGGCCACCAAGCTCGGCGGCTGACCCGTACGTGAACCCCACGAAAAACGGTCCTACCAGCGTTTCCGCCGGTAGGACCGTTCTGCGTCTGAGCGGGCGACGGGAATCGAACCCGCGTAGCTAGTTTGGAAGACTAGGGCTCTACCATTGAGCTACGCCCGCATGCGGTGCATCGGAGACTGTACTAGCGAAGGCGCGATCAAATCCAATTGATGGCGTCGCGACACATGCCCGTAGTATCTCGCGTGGTCGGCGTGCGTGCGTGTCGACCGAAGACAGGCACGAAGAGGCACGGGGTGTAGCGCAGCTTGGTAGCGCATCCGCTTTGGGAGCGGAAGGCCGCAGGTTCAAATCCTGTCACCCCGACCGTACGAGCAACACCGAACCATCTACGAGGAGTAACGCAGTGAAGAGCACCGTCGAAAAGTTGAGCCCGACCCGGGTCCGGATCAACGTGGAGGTGCCCTTCACCGAGCTGGAGCCAGACTTCGACCGCGCGTTCAAGCAGCTGGCCGGCCAGGTGCGGCTGCCCGGATTCCGTCCCGGCAAGGCCCCCCGCAAGCTGCTCGAGGCCCGCATCGGCCGCGGCGCGGTCCTGGAGCAGGTCGTCAACGACGCGCTGCCCAGCCGCTACAGCGAGGCCGTCACCTCCGCGGAGCTCCAGCCCCTCGGCCAGCCCGATATCGAGGTCACCAAGCTCGAGGACAACGAGGAGTTGGTGTTCACCGCCGAGGTCGACATCCGCCCCGAGATCGAGCTGCCCGACCTGACCGCGCTGAAGATCACCGTCGACCCGATCGAGATCGCCGATGACGAGGTCGATACCGAGCTGCAGAACCTGCGTGCCCGCTTCGGCACCCTGACCGGTGTCGAGCGCGCCGCCGCCGACGGCGACTTCGTCTCCATCGACCTGTCGGCCACTGTCGACGGCACCGAGGTGCCCGAGGCCGCCACCGAGGGCCTGTCCCACGAGATCGGTTCCGGCCAGCTCATCGACGGCCTCGACGAGGCGATCATCGGGCTCAAGGCCGGTGAGTCCAAGGTCTTCACGACCACGCTGGCCGCCGGCCCGCACGCCGGCCAGGAGGCCGAGGTCACCGTTACCGTCAAGTCGGTCAAGGAGCGCGAGCTGCCCGAGGCCGACGACGAGTTCGCGCAGCTGGCAAGCGAATTCGACACGATCGACGAGCTCAAGGAGAGCCTGGTCGAGCAGGTCAAGCGGGTCAAGCGCATCCAGCAGGCCGAGCAGATCCGTGACAAGGCCCTCGAGGCCCTGCTCGCCGATGTCGAGGTGCCGCTGCCCGAGGCGATCGTGCAGGCGCAGATCGACGACACCCTGCACAACGCCATCCACGGTCTCGACCACGATGAGGACAAGTTCAACGAGAGCCTCACTGAGCAGGGCAGCAGCCGCGAGGAGTTCGACACGAACACCCGCAACGAGGCCGAGAAGGCCGTCAAGACCCAACTGCTGATGGACGCCGTCGCCGACAAGCTCGACATCCAGGTCGGCCAGGCCGATCTGACCGAGCGGTTGGTGCTGATGTCTCGGCAGTACGGCATCGAGCCGCAGCAGCTGCTGCAGGTGCTGCAGCAAAACAACCAGCTGCCCGCGATGTTCGCCGATGTCCGCCGTGGCCTGACCATCGCCGCCGTCGTCTCCGGTGCCACCGTCACCGATACCGAGGGCAACGTCGTCGACACCGCCGAGTTCTTCGGCCCGGCCGGTGGCGAGGAGACCGCCGAGGCCGAGGCAGCCGAGGATCTGGCCGTCGAGGCGCCGGCCGCCGACGCCGACGCCGCCGCCGATGAGGATGCCGCCGAGAAGTCGGAGAAGAAGGACAAGAAGAAGGCCAAGAAGAAGTCCGACAAGAAGAGCGACGACTCCTCGGAGTGACGCTGTGAGCGAAAGCGCGCCTGTCGGGGCGTGCTCTTCGCCGCGCGTTCGTTAATGTCGGTGAACGAGTACGACAACTCGAAGAAAGCAGGTATCCAGCCGTGACTGACATGCGTGGTGGCACGTCGGGGCTCAACCTCATCGATTCGGTATACGAGCGACTGCTCGCCGAGCGGATCATCTTCCTGGGCACCCAGGTCGATGACGACATCGCCAACCGGTTGTGCGCGCAGATTCTGCTGCTGGCCGCGGAGGACCCCACCAAGGACATCCACCTCTACATCAACTCACCCGGTGGCTCGGTCACCGCGGGTATGGCCATCTACGACACCATGGTGCTGGCGCCGTGCGATGTGGCGACCTACGCCATGGGCCTCGCCGCGTCGATGGGTCAGTTCCTGCTGGCCGCCGGCACCAAGGGCAAGCGGTACGCCCTGCCGCACGCCCGGATCATGATGCACCAGCCGTCGGCCGGTATCGGTGGTAGCGCCGCCGATATCGCCATCCAGGCAGAGCAGTTCGCACTGACCAAGAAGGAGATGAACCGGCTCAACGCCCAGTTCACCGGTCAGTCCTTGGAGCGGGTGGAAGCCGACGCCGATCGCGACCGCTGGTTCACCTCCTCGGAGGCCCTGGAATACGGTTTCGTCGACCACATCATCACCAGTGTCAGCGTCAACGGCGAGGGACCAGGAGCAGGTATCAAATGAACCCGATGCAATCGCGCTACATCCTGCCGTCGTTCATCGAGCACTCCAGCTTCGGTGTCAAGGAGTCCAACCCGTACAACAAGCTGTTCGAGGAGCGCATCATCTTCCTCGGCGTCCAGGTGGATGACGCCTCGGCCAACGACATCATGGCCCAGCTGCTGGTGCTCGAATCGCTCGATCCTGATCGCGACATCACCATGTACATCAACTCCCCGGGTGGCTCGTTCACCTCGTTGATGGCGATCTACGACACCATGCAGTACGTCCGCGCCGACATCCAGACGGTCTGCCTCGGCCAGGCCGCCTCGGCCGCCGCCGTGCTGCTGGCCGCCGGTACCCCCGGTAAGCGGCTGGCGTTGCCGAACGCCCGCGTTCTGATCCACCAGCCCGCCGTCGGCGGGGCGATCCAGGGTCAGGTGTCGGATCTGGAGATCCAGGCCGCCGAGATCGAGCGCATGCGCAGCCTGATGGACACCACCCTGGCTCGGCACACCGGTAAGGATCCTGCGGTCATCCGCAAGGACACCGACCGGGACAAGATCCTCACCGCCGCCGAGGCCAAGGATTACGGCATCATCGACACGGTGCTGGAGTACCGCAAGCTGTCTGCCCAGAACGCCTGATCACAGCGCACACACTCACCCCGGTTCGCGATGCGGACCGGGGTGAGTGCTTTCGGCGATGCCGTCTACTGACGTGTGCGTCAAAAAGGCTGCGCGCACGCTCGCGCGGTGCGAAGCTGTCGTCAGGTCGGGGCAGGACCGAGGGGAGTGGGCTGTGATGAGTGCGCACAAGCTGGCATGGGGCGTGGCGGGGATCGCCGCCGCGATAGGGCTGACAGTGGCCAACCCAGCGGTGAGTCAGGCCGAGGAACCGGTGTGCCCGGCCGGCACGTACTGGAACCCGGCGGTGGTGCAGTGCCTGCCCTATGGGGTGAACCCCGTCGTCGGACCCGCCGGACCGGTCGGCGTCGGCGGCGTGGTCGGTCCCGTAGGTGTCGGACCGGTCGGCCCGGGGCCGGTGGGACCGGGTCCCGTCGGGCCGGGGCCGGTGGGTCCGGGCGGGCTGGGGCCACGCTGACCGCGAACCGCCGATGTTTGCCAGTCGCCGCCGACGGTATTGTGGACACCGGCGCGCTGCACTGCGCGACCTGGGTGTTTTCACCGCGATCGAGTCACGGCGGCGACACGCCAGGGACACGGTCAGCGTGCCGCCGGGTGGCAAGGCATCAGGAGAGATATGTTCTCCTGCACGCGAACAAATACCACCGACGCGATTCGGCCCTTCGGTCGCACCGTGACGGAATGAACGGGTAGCGTCGGGTTGATACCCGGGGAAACCCACCTTTGAGTGACTGCAAACAGGAAGTAGGACCCTCCCACATGGCGCGCATTGGAGATGGCGGAGACCTGCTGAAGTGCTCATTCTGTGGAAAGAGCCAGAAGCAGGTCAAGAAGCTCATCGCAGGGCCCGGTGTCTACATCTGCGACGAGTGCATCGACTTGTGCAACGAGATCATCGAGGAGGAGTTGGCCGACGCCGACGACGTCAAGCTCGATGAGTTGCCCAAACCCGCCGAGATCCGCGAGTTCCTCGAGGGCTACGTCATCGGTCAGGACACCGCCAAGAAGACGCTCGCGGTAGCCGTCTACAACCACTACAAGCGCATCCAGGCGCAGGAGAAGTCCCGCGACTCACGTGCCGAACCGGTGGAGCTCGCCAAGTCCAACATCCTGATGCTCGGTCCCACCGGTTGCGGTAAGACCTACCTGGCGCAGACGTTGGCCAAGATGCTCAACGTCCCGTTTGCGATCGCTGATGCGACGGCCCTGACGGAAGCCGGCTATGTCGGCGAGGATGTCGAGAACATTCTGCTCAAGCTGATCCAGGCCGCCGACTATGACGTCAAGCGCGCCGAGACCGGCATCATCTACATCGACGAGGTCGACAAGATCGCCCGCAAGAGCGAGAACCCGTCGATCACCCGTGACGTCTCCGGCGAGGGTGTGCAGCAGGCGCTGCTGAAGATCCTGGAGGGCACCCAGGCCTCGGTGCCCCCGCAGGGCGGCCGCAAGCATCCGCACCAGGAGTTCATCCAGATCGACACCACCAACGTGTTGTTCATCGTTGCCGGTGCATTCGCGGGCCTGGAGAAGATCGTCTCCGACCGGGTCGGCAAGCGCGGCCTGGGTTTCGGTGCCGAGGTGCACTCCAAGGCCGAGATCGACACCCAGGACCACTTCGCCGAGGTCATGCCCGAGGACCTGATCAAGTTCGGTCTGATCCCCGAGTTCATCGGCCGCCTCCCGGTCGTCGCCTCGGTGACCAACCTGGACAAGGAATCGCTGGTCCAGATCCTGTCCACCCCGAAGAACGCCCTGGTCAAGCAGTACACCCGGTTGTTCGAGATGGACGGCGTGGAACTGGAGATGACGCCGGAAGCCCTGGACGCCATCGCCGATCAGGCCATCCACCGCGGCACCGGTGCCCGTGGCCTGCGCGCCATCATGGAAGAGGTCCTGCAGCCGGCGATGTACGACATCCCCAGCCGCGATGACGTCGCCAAGGTGGTCGTCACCAAGGAGACCGTGCAGGACAACGTGCTGCCGACCATCGTGCCGCGCAAGCCGTCGCGCAGCGAGCGTCGCGACAAGAGCGCCTAGCAGCCATAACGTAAAAGCCCTCGCCGGATCGGCGGGGGCTTTTACGTTCGGTCCGTGGCGCTGGTCAGACGATCCGGTCGGGCCGGGTGTAGACGTTCATCGAGTCCCCGCGCAGGAACGCCACCAACGTCAGACCCGACTGGCTGGCCAGATCGACCGCCAACGACGAGGGCGCCGATACCGCAGCGAGGATGGGGATCCCGGCCATCACCGCCTTCTGGGTCAACTCGAACGAGGCGCGTCCGCTGACCAGTAGGACGGTGCCCGTCAGCGGCACCCGGTCGGACTCCAGCGCCCAGCCGATCACCTTGTCCACGGCGTTGTGCCGGCCGATGTCCTCGCGGACCACCAGCGGCTGGCCGTCGATATCGAACAGGGCCGCTCCGTGCAGACCGCCGGTCGCGGCGAACACCTTCTGGCGTGCGCGCAACCGGTCGGGTAACGCCGCCAACGTTTCGGCGCCGACACTCACCGGATCGTCGCCGGGCCCGTGCTTGCTGCTCAACCGCACCGCCTCCAGCGATGCCTTGCCGCAGACACCGCAGGACGATGTCGTGTAGAAGTTTCGGGTGACATCGACATCGGGCAACGTGACACCGGGTGCCAGCGTCACGTCCAGCACGTTGTAGGTGTTCAGTCCGTCTGGTCCCGCACCGCTGCAGTACTGCACGGTGGCGATGTCGGCGCGGCGTCCGATCAAGCCTTCGGTGAGCAGAAATCCTTGCGCCAGTTCGACATCGGATCCCGGCGTGCGCATCGTCACGGTCAGCGGGGTGCCGTTCACCCGGATCTCCAGCGGCTCCTCGACGGCCAGTGTCTCGGGCCGGGCGACCGCACTGTCGACGGCGCCCGGATTGCCGGCGCCGCCGGCGGTCACGTGTTGGGCCCGCACCCGGGTGGTGACCCTACCCATGGCCGCCTCCCGTGGGCTGGGCGGCCGCCTTCTCCAGGCGCACCACGATCGCCTTGGACACCGGCGTATTCGACCGGGCCGCAACGTGGTCCAGCGGCACCAGCGGATTGGTCTCCGGGTAATATGCCGCCGCGTTGCCGACCGGGGTGGCGTAGGCGACCACACGGAACGCCTCGGCCCTGCGCTCCTGGCCCTCGAACTCGGATACCAGGTCGACCATGTCACCCTCGGTCAGGCCGAACGCGGCGATATCGGCCGGGTTGACGAACACCACTCGGCGGCCACCCTTCACGCCACGGTAACGATCGTCGAGACCGTAGATGGTGGTGTTGTACTGATCGTGGCTGCGCATGGTCTGCAGGACCAGACGGCCGGGCGGCACCGGTACCCATTCCAGCGGGTAGGTGGCGAAGTTGGCCTTGCCGGTGATCGTCGGGAACTCGCGGGAATCCCGTGGTGGATGCGGGAGTTGGAACCCGTCCGGTTGGCGGACCCGGCGGTTGTAGTCCTCACAGCCGGGCACGACGGCGGCGATGGCGTCGCGGATGGTGTCGTAGTCGGCGTTGAACGTGCGCCACGGCACCGGATGCTCCGGACCGAACAGCTCCTGCGCCAGCTGGCAGATGATGGACACCTCGCTGCGCACCTGATCGCTGGGCGGGTGCAGGCTGCCGCGGGAGAGATGCACCATCGACATCGAATCTTCTACCGACACAAGCTGTTTGCCGCCGGCCTGGACATCGCGATCGGTGCGGCCCAGCGAGGGCAGGATCAGTGCGGTCCGGCCGTGCACGAGGTGGCTGCGGTTGAGTTTGGTCGAAACCTGCACGGTCAGGGCGCAATTGCGCAGCGCCTGCTCGGTGATCTCGGTATCGGGGGTGGCCGAGGCGAAGTTGCCGCCCATGGCGATGAACACCTTTGCCCGGCCGTCGCGCATGGCGCGAATGGCATCCACGGTGTCATAGCCGTGTTCCCGCGGGCTGACGATGCCGAACCGGGCGTCGAGAGCATCCAGGAACGAATCGGGCATCTTCTCCCATATGCCCATGGTGCGATCGCCCTGGACGTTGGAATGCCCGCGGACCGGACACAGGCCGGCGCCGGGCTTGCCGATCATCCCGCGCATCAGCAGCAGGTTGGTGATCTCGGCGATGGAGGGCACGGCGTGCTTGTGCTGGGTCAGGCCCATCGCCCAGCACACGATGATGCGCTGGGAGGTGGCCATCATGCGGGCCACCGTCTCGAGTTGGGCGCGCTCGATACCGGTGGCGGCCAGCACGGTGTCCAGATCGACCGCCCGGGTCTGGCGTTCGTAGCTCTCGAATCCGGCCGTGTGCGCGGCGATGAAGTCGCGGTCGACGATCTGTGCGGTATCGCCTGCCGCGTCCTGGGCCTCGAGCAGTAACCGGCCCAGTCCCGCGAACAGCGCCATGTCCCCGCCGAGGCGGATCTGCACGAACTCGTCGGCGATGGGCACACCATCACCCACCACGCCGCGCACCTTCTGCGGATCCTTGAACCGGATCAACCCGGCCTCGGGAAGGGGGTTGACCGCGATGATCTTGGCGCCGTTGGCCTTTGCCTTCTCCAGGATGGAGAGCATGCGCGGGTGGTTGGTGCCCGGATTCTGGCCCGCGATGACGATCAGGTCGGCAACGGTGAGGTCCTCGACGGTGACCGAGCCCTTGCCGATACCGATGGAATCGATCAACGCGGTGCCCGACGACTCGTGGCACATGTTCGAACAGTCGGGCAGGTTGTTGGTGCCGAAGCTGCGGACCAGGAGCTGGTAGAGGAAGGCGGCCTCGTTGCTGGTGCGTCCCGAGGTGTAGAACACCGCTTCATGCGGGCTGTCCAGGGCCCGCATCTCGTCGGCGATCAGCCGGTAGGCCTCATCCCAGCCGATCGGACGGTAATGCTCGTCGCCCGGCCGCAACACCATCGGCTCGGTCAGTCGGCCTTGCTGGGACAGCCAGTACTCGGGCTTCTCGGACAGGTCGGCGATGGTGTGCCTGGCGAAGAAATCGGCGGTGACGGTCCGCTTGGTGGCCTCCTCGGCGACCGCCTTGGCGCCGTTTTCGCAGAATTCGGCGACCTTGCGGCCGCCGTGCTCCTCGGGCCAGGCGCAGCCGGGACAGTCGAAGCCGTGCCGCTGGTTGAGTCTGGTCAGGGTGGCCGCCGTGCGCAGCGGGCCCATCTGTTCGAGGGCGCGCTGCATGCTGACCATCACGGCCTTGACGCCGGCGGCCTCGTCCTTGGGGGGGCTGACGACCAGATCGTCCTCGTGGTACATGGCGTCGACATCGGTCATGACTCCAACCTAGACCCGGCCGCGTCCGGTGCAGGCCAGATCATATTTGCCATTTCACATGCAGTGATAGACGCTTGCTATCGATGGGTAACGATATCCAGCTGCAGCATCTGGACTACCTGCTGGCGCTGGCCGCCGAGCGGCATTTCGGCCGTGCGGCGGCGCGGTGCCACGTGAGTCAGCCGACGTTGTCGGTGGCCATCCGCCGGCTGGAGAAGGACCTCGGCATCGTCATCGTCCAGCGCGGCCACCGCTTCGAGGGTTTCACCGAAGAGGGGCGCCGGGTGGTGGCCTGGGCCCAGCGCATCGTGGCCGAGCGTGATGACATGCTCACCGATATCGACCGGATGCGCGGGCGGTTGACCGTCACCGCCCGCATCGGCGCAATTCCGACGGCTGTGCCGGTCAGCCCATTCATCTCCGCGGAGTTCCTGGCGCGCAACCCGGCGGCCTCGGTGCGCATCGAGGCGTTGTCATCGCGGGAGATCGCTCGGCGGTTGGCCGATTTCGAGATCGACGCGGGGCTGACGTATCTCGATGACGAGGCACCGCCGGGCACCCGTTCGGTGGAGCTGTATCGGGAGCGGTATGTGCTGCTGGCTCCCGCGGACCATCCGTTGGTGGCGGCTCCCGAGGTGGCCTGGGTGGATGCGGCGAAGTTGGAGTTGTGTGTGCTGACCACGACCATGCGCAATCGCCGGATCCTGGACGCCAATATGGCCGCCGAGGGTGTGCAGTATCGCCCTGCCGTGGAGGCGGATTCGGTCGACGCGCTGTATGCCCATCTCACTGGTTCGGGCCGGGCGACCATCGCATCGACGGCCTGGTTGCCGACGCTCGGCCTGCCGCAGGGCTTTTCCGCACGACCGATGGTGCAGCACGGTGCCGAACCGGCCATCGGCCTCGTGGTGCTCGACCGGGTGCCGGCCTCCATCGTGGCGGCCGCGCTGGTCGAGGTGGCCGCCGGACTGAATATCGAGGACCACCTCGTCGGCTGGTGAGTCATGGTCCACGCAGACCGGTACCGCCGCGATGGTGGTCGCCGGTGACCATCTCCCAGAAGTCGATATCGGCGGTGACTGCGCGGAACTGTTCGAGCAACCTCTCCTCGGTGAGGTCGTCGCCATCGTCTTCGGGCCAGCGGGCGTCGTCACACCGGTCCTCGGACGCATCCTCGGGCGGATACGCGGCTGGGAACAGCAGTCGGTCCAGTTGCGCGATCCTGTCGGCCCATTCCGAACCATCGTCCGGCGGGTGGCGCAGCAGTTCCGGTCGGTGGTGGTAGTTGACCCGGGCCTGGCCGTGATCCAATGCCGGCGGCGGGTGCCATTCGCATTCGTTGCGAGCGTTGAATGTCGTTGTGTAGCCGCCATTCTCGTCGACCATCCGGTTGTCACAGCCACACGCCAGCGTCATCTCGTCCACATTGGTGTTGCCGCCGCGGGCGAAATCGGCCTTTCCGTGGTGGGCCTGGCAGAAGTACGGACCGTTGGTGCAGCACGGTTTGGTGCAGCCACCGTCGCGGGCGATCAGCATGATGCGCTGGGCGGGGCTGGCGGTTCGCCTGGTACGGAAGTAGTTCAGGGCGGCACCGGTGACGCCGTCGAAGACCGCCAGATGGTGCGAGGCATGTCCGGCCATCCGGATGACATCGCGGATGGGGACCTTCGTGCCACCGCCGGAGGTGCCGATCCCGGCCACCGAGTGCAACTCCTGCAGGGTGGTGCGGATGATCACCGCCACCGGTAGGCCGTTGAGTTGACCGAGGTTGGACATCAGGGCGATACGTCCGATGGCGATCATCGCGTCGTGCTGACGCTGAGCGTGGGTGCGGTAGTCGTGGTCGATCTGATCTTGGCTCGGGGTGCCGAAAGTGCATGGCTCGTCATCGGCAGTGTTGCACATCCCGGGGGCGGCGAACTTCGCGAAGAGAGGTTCCCACACGGCCATCGCTTCCGGATCGAAGTTGGCAGCTACCGGTGTGGTCCCGTCGCGGCGTTGGGTGCCGACGGTCACCCCGCGCTTGCGTTTCCGCTCGTGCTCATCGGGCATCGGGCCGTCCTGGTCGAACAGAAACAGCCGGTCGGCCGCGGACGCGGCGAGCGCCTTGGGCCCTACGCCGACGGCGTCGCGCACCAGGGCGACCTCGAACTTCTCACGATCGGCGGTACTGACCGAGCCGGGCAGGTCGCGCACCGCCTCACGCACTATCTTGACGTGTTCAGCGGTGATCAGACCGGCTGCCTGGGCGACGGCCACCACCGGCAGAAGTGGGGGTAGGGGTTCGCCGGTCAACGATCGTCGCGGACCCAAGTCGGCGGCTTCATGCAGACGCCGGCCGGCCTCTGGGGTCGAGAGCCGCCAGCGGATCCGTAACACCTCGTTCCAGGACTTCGCACCCATCTCGCGGGCCGTCGTCTCGGCCTGCAAGGCGGCCAGCATCCGATGCCACTGCGCGGGTAACCGGCAGGTCAGCGTCTCGACCTCATCCAGTACAGCGATCAGATCGTCCCGGGACAAGGTCCCGAGATCGGCGGCGGCGAATGCGTCGTAGGCGGCGCGTAAGGCCGCTACCGCCTTCATCGCTGGCACCGTCGCTGTGGTCATGATTCGAACATACGTGCTATGTCTGACAAATTCGGACGAAAAGTGACAGCAGGGAGCAATGGGGCAGAAGTTCTTTCTGAGCCTGACCATTCGCGGACGCGAGCCACGCATTCAGACGTTGACGCGCGCGTAACAGAATCGGCATCGAATATTCCTACCGTTGGCCGGTCAAGCACGTGCAGCGATAGGAACTACATTGAGCGGTAACGCAGTCCGGCTCCAGGCCATCAACAACGTCGAGGCCTATGTGCCGCCGGCCATCAGCTTCGACCCCGCCGAGGCTCCCGGAGAGATCTTCGGTGCCAACGTCTTCACCAAGGCCGAGATGCAGCTGCGGCTGCCCAAGTCGGTGTTCAAATCGGTCGTGGCGACCATCGAGAAGGGCGCCACCCTCGACCCTGCCGTCGCCGATGCCGTCGCCTCGGCGATGAAGGACTGGGCGCTGTCCAAGGGCGCGACCCACTACGCGCACGTGTTCTACCCGATGACCGGGCTCACCGCCGAGAAGCACGACAGCTTCCTGGAGCCTGTCTCCGATGGACAGACGCTGGCCGAGTTCGCGGGCAAGACGCTGATCCAGGGTGAGCCCGACGCGTCCAGCTTCCCCTCCGGCGGACTGCGCAGCACGTTCGAGGCCCGCGGCTACACCGGCTGGGATGTCACCAGCCCCGCCTACATCCTGGAGAACCCGAACGGCAACACCCTATGCATTCCAACGGTTTTCGTCTCGATGACCGGGGAGGCCCTGGACTACAAGACGCCGCTGCTGCGCAGCCAGCAGGCGATGGGTGTGCACGCCGAGCGCATCCTGACACTGTTCGGGCACAAGAACCTGGAGAAGGTCGTCTCGTTCTGCGGTCCCGAGCAGGAGTATTTCCTGATCGACCGGCACTTCTTCCTGGCCAGGCCGGACCTGATCAACGCCGGCCGTACGCTGTTCGGCGCCAAGCCGCCCAAGGGTCAGGAGTTCGATGACCACTACTTCGGCGCGGTGCCCGAGCGGGTGCTGGGCTTCATGATGGACACCGAGCGGGAGTTGTTCAAGCTCGGTATCCCGGCCAAGACCCGGCACAACGAGGTGGCGCCTGCGCAGTTCGAGGTGGCGCCGATGTTCGAACGGGCCAATATCGCCTCCGACCACCAGCAGCTGTTGATGACCGTGTTCAAGACCATCGCGCGCAAACACGGCATGGAGTGTCTGTTCCACGAGAAGCCGTTCGCCGGTGTGAACGGTTCCGGTAAGCACGTGAACTTCTCGGTCGGCAACTCCGAACTCGGTTCCCTGTTGGTTCCCGGTGACACCCCCCACGAGAACGCACAGTTCCTGGTGTTCTGCGCCGCCGTCATCCGGGCCGTCCACCTATTCCCTGGGCTGCTCCGGGTTTCGGTGGCGTCTGCCACGAACGACCACCGGCTCGGCGCGAACGAGGCGCCGCCGGCCATCATCTCGATCTTCCTCGGCGCACAGCTGGCCGACGTGTTCGAGCAGATCGCCAAGGGCGCGGCGACCTCGTCGAAGGGCAAGGGCGTCATGCACATCGGCGTCGACACCCTGCCCCAGCTGCCCACCGATCCGGGCGACCGCAACCGCACCAGCCCGTTTGCCTTCACCGGCAACCGTTTCGAGTTCCGCGCGCCCGGCTCCGGGCAGACGGTGGCGGTGCCGATGATCGTGTTGAACACCATCATGGCCGACTCGTTGGACTATATGGCGACTGTGCTGGAGAAGGCCGTCGCCGACGGCACCGACTTCGATGCCGCTGTGCAGCAGTTGCTCACCGACATCATCACCGAGCACGGTGCGGTGGTCTTCAATGGTGACGGCTACTCGGAGAACTGGCAGATCGAGGCGGCCGAGCGTGGTCTGCCGAATCTCAAGACCACGCTGGACGCCATCCCGGAGCTGATCACCCCGGAGGCCATCGCAGTGTTCGAGAAGTACGGGGTGTTCAACGAACGTGAGCTGCACAGCCGCTACGAGGTGCGCCTGGAGCAGTATGCGCTGACCATCGCGGTGGAGGCCAAGCTGGCACTGGAACTCGGCACCACGGTGATCATGCCCGCTGCCGTCCGCTATCAGACCGAGCTGGCGCAGAACGTCGCCACCCTGAAGGCGGCCGGTCTGGATGCGGATACCACGCTGCTGGAGGCGGTTTCGGGACCCATTGCCGACCTGACCGCGGCCGTCGGTGCGCTCAAGGCCGGGCTGTCGGACCACTCCGCGGGGTCTGCGCTCGACGAGGCCACCCATGCACAGAAGGTGTTGCTGCCGGCGATGGACGCCGTGCGGGCGGCCGCCGACGCACTCGAAGGTGTGGTGGCCGACGACCTGTGGCCGTTGCCGACCTATCAGGAGATGCTCTACATCCTGTGACCGCAGACATCGCCGGGTGTGGGGGTCAGGCCTGTCCGGGCCTCTGGTGACCGCAGCCCCCGCACCCGGCGATCAGCCGTCCGACGGCGCGATCAACGGGCGCTGCACCCTCTTCCATTCCACATAGCGCTGGTAGGCCTGCTGGGTCGACTCCAACGTCGACACCTGGGATACCGGTACGTCCCACCATGACTGGCTATCGGGCGCGTAGACCCGCGGGTCGGTCTCGACGTGGATGACGGTGATCCGGTCGGCGGCCTTGGCGACCTTGACCGCATCGGTGAATTCGGCGGCCGTCGAGACCTTGATGACATCGGCACCCAGGCTCGCGGCGTTGGCGGCCAGGTCCACCGGCAGCCGTTCGCCGTCGAGGCGACCGTCGGCGCCGCGGTAACGGTAGGCCGTGCCGAAGCGCTGTGAGCCCAGCGACTCGGAAAGCCCGCCGATGGAGGCGAATCCGTGATTCTGCACCAGCACCGGAATCACCTTGACGCCTTCCTGCACCGCGGTCGCGATCTCGGTGGCCATCATCAGATACGAACCGTCGCCGACCATCACGAACACGTCGCGATCCGGCGCTGCCATGCGCACCCCGATACCACCGGCGATCTCATAACCCATGCAGGAGTAGCCGTACTCGACGTGGTAGCTCTTGCGGTCACGTGACCGCCACAACTTGTGCAGATCACCGGGCATCGAACCAGCCGCGCACACCACCACGTCGCGCGGGTCCGACAGGGAGTTGACCAGTCCGATCACCTGATTCTGGTTCAGCTGCGCGCCGTCCTCGGTGGCAAAGGCAGCCGAAACCGCCGCATCCCATTCGGTGGCCAGTTCGGTGACGCGGGAACGGTAGTCGTCCGGTATGCGGTAATCCGACAGCGCGGGGTCGAGGGCTTCGATCGCCTCGCGCGCATCGGCCACAACGCTCACGCCGCCCTGCTTCACCGCGTCCAGCGAGGCGACATTGACGTTGACGAAACGAACCTGCGGGTTGTTGAAGGCGGTGCGCGAGGCGGAGGTGAAATCGCTGTAACGGGTGCCGATCCCGATCACCACATCGGCATCGGTGGCCAGCGCGTTGGCCGCGGTGCTACCGGTGGAGCCGACGGCCCCGACGGCCTGCGGATGATCGTGGTGCAACGATCCCTTACCGGCCTGGCTTTCGGCCACCGGGATGCCGGTCTGCTCGGCAAGGGCGGCCAGCGCCGACTCCGCACCGGAGTAATGCACTCCGCCACCAGCGATGATCAACGGCCGGCGTGCCGCGGCGATGAGCGCAGCCGCCCGGGCGATCACCGCACGCTCTGGCAGCGGACGTGCGATATGCCAGGTGCGTTCGGCGAACAGCGATTGCGGCCAGTCATGGGCCTCGGCCTGGACGTCCTGCGGGATGGACACCGTGGCCGTGCCCGTCTCGACGGGATCGGTGAGCGCGCGCATCGCCCCGAGCAGGGCCGCCGGCAGCTGCTCGGGGCGCCAGACCCGGTCGAAGTACCGTGACAGCGGCCTGAATGCATCGTTGACCGTGACATCACCGGAGGACGGCAGCTCGAGCTCTTGGAGCACCGGTGAGCTGACCCGGGTGGCGAACGTGTCGGCGGGCAGCAGTAGCACCGGGAGCCGGTTGATGGTCGCCAGCGCGGCACCGGTGAGCATATTGGTCGATCCGGGTCCGACGCTGGCGGTCACCGCCCAGGTCTGCAGCCGGTCCTTCTGCCGCGCATAGGCGACGGCGCTGTGAACCATCGCCTGCTCGTTGCGGCCCAGCACATAGGGCATGCGTGGCGCGCGGCCGGCAGCCCGCGCCTCGATCTCGTCCTGCAGCAACGCCTGCCCGAGACCGGCGACGTTGCCGTGTCCGAAGATGCCGAAACACCCCGCGAAGAATGGCGTGCGTTCGCCGTCGCGCTCGACGTACTGGGCGGCCAGGAACGCAATGGTGGCCTGCGCGACGGTGAGACGGACGGTGGCTTCGGTATCCGCGAGCTTGTCGGCTGCTTTCGGGGCGGTGGACACCACGGTCAGACTCCTCGGTTCGTGCGCATCGGCAGGCGCGGATCGATCTCTTGGTGGTCCCAGCTGGCGCGCAGCCAGGTGTGGTCGGGGTTGTCACAGATCCGCCACGCCCGCTCGGGGCCGGATCCGGCCATGACGTTCAGGTAGTACATGTGGTGACCGGGTGCGGCGATCGACGGGCCGTGATAGCCGTGCGGCACCAGGACCACATCGCCGGAACGGACCTCTTCGAGTACCTCGATGGGCCGGGATGGTGTGCCGAACACGCGGTGATAGCCGAATCCCGTTGTGCCGGCGGGGCTGTCGTCGATCTCGAAGTAGTAGATCTCTTCTAGCTGGGTCTCGACGTCGCTGTCCTCATCGTGTTTGTGGGCCGGGTAGCTCGACCAGTTACCGCCGGGCGTGATGACCTCACACGCGATCAGCGAATCCGCCTCGAAGGTGTCCGCGGTACCGAAATTGTGCACCTGTCGGCTGCAGTTGCCAGCCCCGCGCAACTCGACCGGTACATCGGCGGCGGCCAGCCGCCGATTGGGCAGGGCCCGGGCGGCGCGAGCGGCGCAGACGGCGATGCGCCCGTGTCCGGTCACCGCATACGACTGCCCGGTGCCCAGATAGACCATATCGGCCGGACCATCGAAAACCGATGTGCGCGCGCCGAGTTCGAACACGTCATCACCGCATACGACCGAGCCCCCGCCCGACAGCGGCAGGATCATCACCTCGGTCTCGGCGGTCTGCAACGCCACCGAACCATCGGTGCCCAGCTCGAGGACGTGCAGTCCGCATTCGGACCAGCCCGCCGATTCGGGGGTGATGGCCACGGAGTACGGGGTGTCGGCCGACCCCGCCGGGATGTACCAGGAGCTGTTCATCACCGCACCAATCCGACGGCACCGGCGACCGCGGAGGCCACGTCGTCATCGGGCGGGTAGAGCAAGGTGCGCCCGACGATCAGACCGCGTACCGCGGGCAGGGCCAGCGCCGACGCCCACGTCGCGAAGGCCTCATCCGGGTCGGTCGGATCACCGCCGAGCAGCAGGGTGGGCATCGTCGTCGATTCCATCACCCGGTCCATCTCAGGCACAACGGGCAACTTGAGCCAGGTGTACGCCGATGTCGAGCCGAGACCCTGGGCGATGTGCACGCTCTTGATCACCGCGTCGGGGGAGAGGTCGTTGCGGACCTTGCCGTCGACTCGGGTGGACAGGAACGGTTCGAGCATGGCGATCAACCCGTGGGCGGCCAGTTGGTCGACGGCCTGCGCGCAGCCGGCAAGCGTCGAGACGGTGCCGGGATCGTCGAGATCGATGCGGCACAACATCTTCCCGCCGTTCATGCGGGCGTCGGCGGTCGAGGCCGCGGTCGCGCCGGTCATCCTGTCGTCGAGTTCGAAGACCGAACCGGCCAGGCCGCCACGGTTGAGCGACGAGAACACGACCTTGTCCTCCAACGCTCCCAGCAGCACCAGGTCGTCGAGGATGTCCGCGGTCGCCAGCACGCCGTCGACACCGGGATCGGCCAATGCCGTCCGTAACCGGTCGAGTAGGTCGATGCGGCTGTTCATCGCGGTCGCCCTGGCGCCGACCGACAGCGCGCCGCGTGCCGGATGGTCGGCCGCCACGATCATCAGCCTGCCGTCGCCCCGCACCGTGGGGCGGGTACTGCGGGCATGCCACGCCTTCGTCACCGAGGCTGGATCGGCCGCGCGCAACTCGGTGACCTCGGTGTAATCGCGGCACAGGGCGTCAGACATTGACGGCCTCCACGGCGCTCTGCTCGGCGAGTTCGGCGACCTCGGCGGCTGTGGGCATGGCCGTCGAACATTCCAACCGGGACGCCACGATGGCACCGGCGGCGTTGGCGTAACGCAGGGTCTTCTCCAGCGGCCAGTTCCGCAGCAGACCGTGAATGAGGCTGCCACCGAACGCGTCGCCGGCACCCAGACCGTTGACGACGTCGACGTCGTTGGGTGCGACGGTCACCGAACTGTGCCTGGTCTTGCCGAGCACGCCGCGTGGGCCCTGTTTGACGATGGCCAGTTCCACCCCGAGATCGAGCAACGCATCGGCGGCGCGATGGGGAACGGTTTCGCCGACCGCGATCTCGCACTCCTCGCGATTGCCCACGGCGACGGTGACGTGGCCGAGGGCACGCACGGCCTGCTCGCGTGCTGCGGCGGGGTCGGCCCAGAACATCGGCCGGTAGTCGAGGTCGAGTACGGTCAGCGGCTTTCGGCCGCGTGCGGTCCACGCATGGAAATGCGCACTGCGACTGGGCTCTTCGGACAGGCCGGTCAGGGTGGCCCAGAACAACCGGCTGGTGCGCACGGCATCGGTGTCGATCTCGCCGGGCTCGATCTGCAGATCCGGCGCCGAGGGCTTGCGATAGAAGTAGAGCGGAAAATCGTCGGGCGGGAAGATCTCACAGAAGGTCACCGGCGTGGGGTAGCGGCCGTGGATGCCCACGTAGCGATTGTCGACTCCGAGGCGGCCCAACTCGTTGCGGACGAACCTTCCGAACGGATCATCACCGGTTCCCGAGATCAGGGCGGTCCGGTTGCCCAGTCGCGCGGCGGCCACGGCGACGTTGGCAGCGCTGCCGCCGAGGAACTTACCGAACGTCTCGACCTCGTCGAGTCCCACACCGGTCTGCAGCGGGTAGATGTCGACACCGCTTCGGCCGACGGCGATGACATCGAACGGATCGGCTGATGGCTGCGGTGCTGACGACACGTGATCTCCCGAAGTGGGTGCAGGGCTCTGTCGAAAGCACTGTGCCCCCGATCGCCTATCAATGTCAACAGTTTGTCCTGACATTCGAACTTTCGGTCATAGTGGACAGGGTCGGTTAGTCTTGCTGATCATCGCCGACGGAATCGGAGTGGACGTGCCCCTAGCGGTCGAACTCGACAGGTCAAGCCCTGTGCCCCTCTATTACCAGCTCGCCCAGGCGATCGAGGCGGCGATCCGCAGTGGGGAACTCGCCCCGGGCGACAGATTCGAGAACGAGTTGTCCCTTGCGGGCCGATTGGCGCTGTCACGGCCCACAACCCGCCGTGCCATCCAGGAGCTGGTGGACAAGGGGCTGCTGGTCCGAAAGCGCGGTGTCGGCACCCAGGTGGTGCAGAACCCCGTGCACCGGCGCGTCGAATTGACCAGCCTCTTCGACGATCTCGCAAAATCGGGCCAGGATCCGACAACGCAACTGTTGGAGTACCGCCGAGGCGTCGTCGACGACGAGATCGCCGCCGAGCTCAATCTTTCCACCGACCATGAGATCGTCACCGTGCAGCGGTTGCGGTATGCCAACGGAGAGCCGCTGGCCATCATGACCAACCATCTACCCGCCGAGATCGCCCCGGACGCCGGCGAACTCGAGGCGAGCGGGTTGTATCAGGCCTTGCGCGGCAGAGGTGTGCACATCCGGCTGGCCCGGCAACGCATCGGTGCGAGGCCGGCGCAACGCACCGAGGCGCGGCTGCTCGAAGAGAAGGTCGGAGCACCGTTGCTGACCATGAGCCGGACGGCTTTCGATGACTCCGGGCGCGCGGTCGAATTCGGGAGTCACTGCTACCGGGCGTCGCGGTACTACTTCGAGACCACACTCGTCGACAGGTGACCTCTGCGCAGTCACGCAAATGACCTGCAGTCCTAATGTCAGGACAAAGTGTTGACTTTCGGGTGTGAGCCGTATTACATCAACGGTGGCACGCCGCCGGTAGGGCCGGGGCCGCCAGAACGCCGAAGTTCACGAGGCCCGGATGCGGGACGAAGGAGAAGCTAGGGATGACCGCTCGCGCGAATAGTCGAGGAATCCGGTCGTTGCGCCGCTGGGCGGCACTGACCGGGGTGGGCGTGCTGGCGCTCGGGATGGCGGCCTGCTCGTCGACAGGCGGCAACCCGGACACCGCGGGTGGGAACGGTTCGGGCGGCGGAACGGTCGACACCCCGCGCGTGACGATCGCGATGATCACCCACGAGGCGCCCGGTGACTCTTTCTGGGACCTCATTCGCAAGGGCGCCGAGACGGCGGCGAAGAAGGACAACGTCGAGCTCCGCTACTCCAGCGATCCCGAGGCGCCCAACCAGGCGAACCTGGTCCAAAGTGCCGTCGACGCCAATGTCGACGGTATCGCGGTCACGCTGGCCAAACCCGACGCCATGCGCGCCGCGGTCCAGGCCGCCGCGGCCAAGGGAATCCCCGTCGTGGCCTTCAACGCGGGCATGGACACCTGGCAGGACATGGGTGTGCAGGAGTTCTTCGGTCAGGACGGCTACATCGCCGGCCAGGGGGCGGGCGAGCGTGTGGCCAAAGATGGTGCAAAGAAAGCCATCTGCATCATCCACGAGCAGGGGAACGTCGACCTCGAGGCCCGCTGCGCAGGTATGAAGAACACCTTCGGGGCCACCGAAATCCTCAATGTCAACGGCAAGGACATGCCCTCGGTCGAATCGACCATCACCGCCAAGCTCCAGCAGGATCCGGCCATCGACATGATCGTCGCCCTCGGCGCTCCGTTCGCGCTGACCGCGGTCACCTCGGCCAAGAACGCCAACAGCTCGGCAAAGATCGGCACGTTCGACACCAACGCGGCGCTGGTCGACGCCATCAAGGGCGGCGACATCCAGTGGGCGGTCGACCAGCAGCCCTACCTTCAGGGCTACCTCGCCGTCGACTCGCTGTGGCTCTACCTGAACAACAAGAACGTCATCGGTGGCGGCAAACCGACGTTGACCGGCCCCGCCTTCATCGACAACACCAATATCGACGCCGTGGCCGAACTGGCCAAGGGCGGAACTCGCTAGCAGTGTCGGAAAGAGCAGAGATGTCCACCCAGACCGAGGTGACCCTCGAGAACCACAAGGTCGTCCGCGACGAACGCGTCAAGGAACGAAATCGGCTACAGCGCATACTTATCCGTCCGGAGATGGGTGCCGGTATCGGCGCGATCGGAATCTTCGTCGCCTTCCTCGTCGTGGCGGCTCCGTTCCGCGAAGCGTCGTCGCTGGCCACCGTGCTCTACGCCAGCAGCACCATCGGCATCATGGCCTGCGGTGTCGCGCTGCTGATGATCGGTGGCGAATTCGACCTCTCGGCCGGTGTCGCGGTGACGTTCAGTTCGCTGGCCGCATCGATGCTCGCCTACAACCTGCACCTCAACCTCTGGGTCGGGGCCGCGCTGGCGCTGGTGCTGTCGTTGGTGGTGGGCTTCTTCAACGGTTTCCTGGTGATGAAGACCAAGATTCCCAGCTTCCTGATCACGCTGAGCACGTTCTTCATGCTGGCCGGTATCAACCTGGCCGTCACCAAACTGGTTGCCGGACAGGTGGCCACTCAGAGCGTCAGCGATATGGCCGGCTGGGACTCTGCACAGAAGGTGTTCTCCTCCAGCTTCACCGTTTTCGGTGTCGGCATCCGGGTCACCGTGTTGTGGTGGCTGGTGTTCACCTTGGTCGCCACCTGGGTGCTTTTCAAGACCAGGATCGGCAACTGGATCTTCGCCGTCGGCGGCGACGCCGAAAGTGCTCGCGCCATCGGCATTCCGGTGACCAAGGTCAAGATCGGGCTGTTCATGTTCGTCGGGTTCTGCGCGTGGTTCGTCGGCATGCACCTGTTGTTCGCGTTCAACACCGTGCAGTCCGGCCAGGGCATCGGAAACGAGTTCTTCTACATTATCGCCGCGGTCATCGGTGGCTGCCTGCTCACCGGTGGGTACGGCACCGCGATCGGCGCCGCCATCGGTGCGTTCATCTTCGGTATGACCAACCAGGGCATCGTCTATGCGGGCTGGGACCCGGACTGGTTCAAGTTCTTCCTCGGCGGCATGCTGCTGTTCGCGGTGATCGCCAACAATGCCTTCCGTAACTACGCAGCGAAGAAGTGAGCTGATGACCGCAACAGTCGAAACCCCCAGCAACGCAGTCTCGGACGGGAAGAAGGTGCCGCTGGTCGAGCTGCGCAATGTCGGCAAGTCCTATGGCAACATCACCGCTCTCAAGGACATCAGCCTGCGGGTACACGCCGGCGAGGTCACCGGCATTCTCGGCGACAACGGCGCCGGAAAGTCCACGCTGATCAAGATCATCGCGGGCCTGCATCAGCAGACCGAGGGTGAACTGCTCGTCGATGGCGAGGCCACCACGTTCTCCTCGCCGGCCGACGCGCTGGACAAGGGCATCGCGACGGTCTACCAGAACCTGGCCGTCGTCCCGTTGATGCCGGTGTGGCGCAACTTCTTCCTGGGCCAAGAGGTCCGCAAGAAGTCGTTCCCGTGGTCGCTGGACGCCAACGCGATGCGGGCCACCACCCTGGCCGAGTTGTCGAAGATGGGCATCGAACTGCCCGATGTCGACGCACCGATCGGTTCACTGTCCGGCGGGCAGCGTCAGTGCGTCGCCATCGCACGGGCGGTCTTCTTCGGTGCGCGGGTGCTGATCCTTGACGAGCCGACCGCGGCCCTGGGCGTCAAGCAGTCCGGCGTGGTGCTCAAATACATCACCGCGGCCAAGGAGGCCGGGTTCGGCGTCGTGTTCATCACGCACAACCCGCACCATGCCCACATGGTCGGGGACCATTTCGTGCTGCTCAACCGCGGCCGTCAGAAGCTGGATTGCACGTATGACGACATCACGCTGGAGCATCTGACCCAGCAGATGGCCGGTGGTGACGAGCTCGAGGCGCTCAGCCACGAGCTCGGCCGCTGAAGCATCCCGGTACCGCCGGCCGCGTCGTGTAGGCCGTTGCGTGCGCGGGTATAACGACGGCCATGACGACGACACTGAAGACAGAAGACGCCGGAAAGCAGGCCGTCAGCCGTAGCGTGCAGGTCACCGCACCGGTGGCGACGCTGTTCGAGCAGATCGCCGACCCGCACCGGCACCACGAGATCGACGGGTCGGGCACTGTTCGCGACGTCGAGGTCAAGGGCCCACACCGGTTGTCCGAAGGCGACAAGTTCACGGTCGGCATGACCCAGTACGGGCTGCCCTACAAGATCACATCGAAGGTGACGACGGTCAGGGAGAACGAGATCGTCGAGTGGCAGCATCCGCTCGGTCACAAGTGGCGCTGGGAGTTCGCCGAGGTGAGTCCGGGCATCACCAAGGTCACCGAGACCTTCGACTACTCCACGGCCAAAGTGCCGTTCGTCATCGAGCTACTCGGCATGCAGAAACGGAATGCCCAGGGCATCGAGAAGACGTTGACCGGTCTTGCCGACAGGTATCTGACGCACTGACCGCTCGAACGACATCGCGACCCGACGGTTGTCGGGTCGCGATGTCGTTTCAGAGTTTTCGGTATCAGGCCGTGATGCCGCTGAGGAAGGCGACGCTGGCTCGCACATCGGCCACCGGTCCGTCACCGCCGGGTGCGCCGTCGAGAATGGTGTCCTGCTCCATCACGAACCAACCGTCGAACCCGTTGTCGCGCAACACACCGACGATGGCTTCGATATCCACATCGCCGGTCCCCAGCGGGGTGTACATGCCCGCCTTGACGGCCGCGGTGTAGCTGAGTTCGCCGGATTGCACCTTGGCGGCCAACGCCGCGTCGACGTCCTTGAGATGGGCGTGCGCGATGCGCTGCGGGACGGCCTTGGCCAGCTCCAGGGGGTCGGTGCCGCCGATGAGTAGGTGTCCGGTGTCCAGGCACAGCGGGATCGACGAGCCGGTGAGCACCCGGTCGACTTCGGCGCGGGTTTCCACGATCGTGCCGACATGGGGGTGCAGCACGGCCAACAGGCCGCGGTCGGCGATGATGGCGGCCAGCCGGTCCAGGTTGGCCAGCAACGTGTTCCACTGTGTGTCGTCGAGCACGGGCCGCGAGTCGTAGCCATCGGCACCGGTGGCGGCGGCCAGCACCACCACACCGGCGCCGGCGGCGATCAGCGAATCCAGCGGTCCGGCAAGGTCTTCGGCCGGGTCGTGATCCACTTGGTGCAGGACCACCGGGACGAAGCCGCCCACGCAGCTGAGCTGGTGCTCGGCCAGGACGGACTTCAGTTCCTCGGCGTCGGTGGGCAGGAAGCCCTCCGGTCCGAGTTCGGTGGCGGTCAGCCCGACACCGCGCATCTCGGCCAGCACCTGTTCGGGTTCGAGCTGGAAGCCCCAGCCGGGAACCTCGCAGACACCCCAGGAAATGGGCGCTCCGGCAAGTTTGATGCTCATGCGCCGGTCACCTTCCCCTTGACGTCGTCGATGCGCACCGGCGTACCACGGCGCAGGGACTCGGTGGCGGCCTCGGCCAGCCAGGCCACCTCGACGGCGTCGGCGACCGTCGCCCCGCGGACCGGGCCGCCCTCGGCGACCTCGACGAAAGCAGCCAGCTCGGTGCGGAACGCCTCGGTGAAACGGTCCATGAAGAAGTTGTGCGCGGGGCCGGTGGGGAACTTGTTGGCCGGGTCGACATTGCGCAGTGGTGCGCCCTGATCCCAGCCGGCGGCCACCGAATCGTCGAAACCGTGGATCTCGAGACGGCAGTCGTAGCCGCGGGCGTTGTAGCGGGCGTTGGAGATGACTCCCAGTGCGCCACCGTCGAATCGGACGACCACCGCGGCGGTATCGACATCGCCGTACTCGGCGAACCGGGGGTCGCCCTGCACCGAGCCGGTCGCGTAGACCTCGACGGCCTGCTGGCCGGTGATCCACCGGACGACGTCGAAATCGTGGACGGCGCAGTCCCGGAAGATGCCACCCGAGCCCTTTATATAGTCCAGCGGCGGGGGAGCGGGATCCATGGTGGTGCTGCGGACGGTGTGCAGGATGCCGAGGCTGCCGTCGTCGACGGCGGCCTTGGCCGCGGCGAACGCGGCGTCGAAGCGGCGCTGATAGCCCACCTGCACCGGCACCCCGGTGCGTGTGATGGTCTCGGCGACCCGAGCGCTCTCGGCGGCGGTCGAGGCGATCGGCTTCTCGCAGAACGTCGGGATGCCGCGCTCGACCGCGGCGAGGGTGAGTTCGGCATGCGCCGGGGTAGCGGCGGCGACCACGACGCCGTCGATACCGGATGCCAACAGTTCCTCGACGGACCCGACTGCCGTGGCGCCGTGCTTGGCGGCCACCGCCGCCGTCACGTCGGCGCGTTCGTCGGTGATCACCAGCCTGTCGATCCCGTCGAGTCCGGCAAGGGTTTCGGTGTGGAATGCGCCGATGCGGCCCAGTCCGATCACACCGATGGTGGTCATGGGGTTCTCCATTCGTCCGGTGCGTCGAAGGTGCACACCACGGCTAGTCTTGCTGTGACATCGGACGCAATCAACAGCAGAAAACCATCAAAAAACCATCACCAATATCGGTGAGCAGACGCAGAACTGCCTGAAATTGCGCACACCGCGCAGGTTTACGTCTGCTCGCGGAAGAGGTAGGGCATGCACCGTTACAAGGTTCGTGAGATCGCCCAGCAGTGCGGTCTGAGTGAAGCGACGGTCGACCGTGTCCTCAATGACCGTCCGGGGGTCCGGGAGAACACCCGAGCCGAGGTGCTGCAGGCCATCGCCGACCTGGACAAGCAGCGCGCCCAGTTGCGACTCAACGGCCGTCGCTACCTGATCGACATCGTGATGCAGACACCGCAACGGTTCTCCGACGCGTTCCGGGCCGCCGTGGAGGCCGAGCTTCCCGCGTTCGCGCCTGCGGCGGTGCGGGCGCGCTTCCACCTGTGGGAATCCGGCTCGGCCGCGGACACGGTCGAGGTGCTGGGCCGTATCAAGGGAAGTCACGGTGTCATCCTGAAGGCGCAGGACGAGCCCGAGGTTGCCGAACAGGTCGACCGGCTGGTGGCAGCCGGGGTGCCGGTGGTCACCTACACCTCCGATGTGGCCAACAGCGACCGCAGCGCCTATGTCGGCATCGACAACCACGGCGCAGGGCTGACGGCCGCCTACCTCGTCGACCAGTGGCTGGGTGAGCGACCGTCCGGTGTGCTGATCACGCTGAGTCGCACGGTGTTTCGTGGTGAAGGCGAACGGGAGGTGGGGTTTCGGGCCGGCTTGCGGGGATCCCGTCGTGAGATCGTCGAAGTCAGCGAGGGGGATGGCATCGACGCCAGCACCGAGGCGTTGGTGCTCGACGCGCTGCGTCGCCACCCCGGTATCGAGGCCGTCTACTCCCCCGGGGGAGGTAACGCCGCGACGGTCGCCGCGTTCGACAAGCTCGGGCGCGCGTGCCGGGTCTTCGTCGCGCACGATCTCGACGCCGACAACCGCAGATTGCTGCGCCAGGGCAAGTTGTCGGTGGTGCTGCACAACGATCTGCGGGCCGACGCCCGCCTCGCCATGCGGGTGATCCTGTCCCGGCACCGCGCGCTGCCAGAGGAGGCCGTGCGCCCGGCGCCGATCCAGGTCATCACGCCCTATAACGTGCCCGGGTGGGAAGGTCCGGCTCGGGATCGGTGAGGACGGGGCCGCGCTGCGGAATCGCTGAAAGCGCCCGATGCGGACTACCATTTCACCGCTCGGCCACGTCACCCGTGTGTCGACCACACGACATACCGCAGGCGGGGGATTCGGATTGATGGCGCCACAGCTGGTCCCGGGCGTGACGGTGCTGGGGAACCTCGCCATCGATGTCATCAACGGTGCCGCCCCGAGTCCGGGGGGCTGCGCATCATTTGCCGGGGTGGCATTGCAATCGGCGCCGGGCAGCACGCATATCGCGGCCATGGGCGAACAACGTCATCACGAACTCTTCGGCCCGGTGCTCGACCGGTTCGGTGCGCTGGTGCGGCTGCTTCCCGCCGATCGCACCAGCGCATTCAGCCTCGACTATGACGACACCGACCACCGGCAGATGAGCGTCTCGGCGATCGGGCCGGTGTGGCGCCCCGGTGATATCGACGCCGATGATCCGCGCACCACCTGGATCCACCTGGCGCCGCTGCTGCGGACGGATTTCCCGGCCGACACGCTGGCCCATCTGGCGGCGCGCGGTCACCGCATCGCCTATGACGGTCAGGGTCTGGTGCGCGCGGATCGGGTCGGACCGCTTGTGCTGGACCGTGATTTCTCCCCGGAGCTGCTGCGTCACCTCAGCGTGCTCAAGCTGGCCGAGGACGAGGCCGTGATCGTTGCCGATGGCGCGTTCGACCTGGCGGCCGCGGCCCGTCTGGGGGTGCCGGAGATCCTGGTCACCTACGGGTCCGAGGGCTGCGATATCTACCGGGACGGCGCGGTGGTTCGGGTGCCCGCCGCATGGCGCGTGATGGACGTGCAGACCACGGGTGCGGGCGACATGTTCACGGCGAGCTACGTGGCGCATCGCGCGGCCGGGGCCGAGCCGGTGCGGGCGGTGGAGATCGCCAGCGAACTGGTCGCGCGCGAACTGCAGAAACGCGCGCAGATACCGTCGACCAAGGCCTGACCTGCGCAGACTTGACAGGTGTCAACTTGGGTGGGCCCGCGCATCGCCGAAGGCTACTGATCGGTAACCAGATCCTTAGGAAATGACGCACTCAAGGAGTGACGAAAACCACAGGATGTGTGGACCGCCACATGTTGCACGTCGCTGACCAGTGAGTTTTCCGGGTCGCCACCTGCGTGTCGCCGACGAGCGTGGCAATGGACACCCTAAGAGAAGTGCCATACTGGTTACTCGCAGTGACACCAAAAGTTTTTGACGTAACGCCCGCCTGGCCACGCGCCACCGGCCGGGGTGTGAAAGGCAGGAAGTCGTGGGTCAGAACGGCAGCACCGGCGCTCCGCGGCAGAAGCTGGAAAAAGTGGTCATCCGCTTCGCCGGCGACTCCGGTGACGGAATGCAGCTTACCGGCGATCGCTTCACTTCGGAGGCCGCCCTTTTCGGCAACGACCTCGCGACCCAACCGAACTACCCCGCCGAGATCCGGGCACCACAGGGCACCCTGCCGGGTGTGTCGTCGTTCCAGATTCAGATCGCCGACTACGACATCCTGACCGCGGGCGATCGTCCCGACGTCCTCGTCGCGATGAACCCGGCAGCGCTGAAGGCCAACGTCGGTGACCTGCCGCGCGGCGGCCTGATCATCGCCAACTCCGACGAGTTCACCAAGCGCAACCTCGCCAAGGTCGGCTATGACGCCAATCCTCTGGAGAACGAGGAACTGTCCGATTACGTCGTGCAGTCGGTGGCCATGACCACCCTGACCCTCGGTGCCGTCGAAGCGATCGGCGCCACCAAGAAGGATGGCCAGCGCGCCAAGAACATGTTCGCGCTCGGGCTGCTCTCGTGGATGTACGGCCGCGAGCTGGAGGCCAGCGAGGCGTTCATCCGGGAGAAGTTCGCCCGTAAGCCCGAGATCGCCGAGGCGAACGTGCTGGCACTCAAGGCGGGGTGGAACTACGGCGAGACCACCGAGGCGTTCGCCACCACCTATGAGGTGGCTCCGGCCAAGTTGAAGTCCGGCGAGTACCGCCAGATCTCGGGCAACACCGCGCTGGCCTACGGTGTGGTCGCCGCAGGGCACCTGTCCGGTATCCAGGTCGTGCTCGGCACGTACCCGATCACGCCGGCCAGCGACATCCTGCACGAGCTGTCGAAGTACAAGCACTTCAACGTGCTGACCTTCCAGGCCGAGGACGAAATCGCCGGCATCGGCGCCGCCATCGGTGCCTCCTATGGTGGCGCGCTCGGTGTGACCAGCACCTCGGGTCCGGGTGTGTCGCTGAAGTCCGAGGCGATCGGCCTGGCCGTGATGACCGAGTTGCCGTTGCTCGTCATCGATGTCCAGCGTGGCGGCCCGTCCACCGGCCTGCCCACCAAGACCGAGCAGGCCGACCTGCTGCAGGCGCTCTACGGCCGCAACGGTGAATCGCCGGTCGCGGTGCTGGCGCCGTGCTCACCGTCGGATTGCTTCGATATCGCCGTGGAAGCCGTGCGGATCGCCATCGGGTACCACACACCCGTGATCATCCTTTCCGACGGCGCGATCGCCAACGGTTCCGAGCCGTGGCGCATCCCGGACATCAGCACCTACCCGGCAATCGAGCACAAGTTCGCCAAGTCCGGCGAGCCGTTCGAGCCCTACGCCCGCGACCCCGAGACGTTGGCCCGCCAGTTCGCCGTGCCGGGCACCCCGGGCCTGGAGCACCGCATCGGCGGTCTCGAAGCGGCCAACGGTTCGGGCAACATCTCCTACGAACCCAAGAACCACGACCTGATGGTGCGGCTGCGTCAGCTCAAGATCGACGGCATCACGGTGCCCGATCTGGTCGTCGACGACCCGACCGACGATGCCGAGCTGCTGATGCTGGGGTGGGGAAGCTCGTACGGCCCCATCGGTGAGGCGTGCCGACGGGCCCGACGCAAGGGCATCAAGGTCGCGCACGCCCAGCTGCGTCACCTCAACCCGTTCCCGGCCAACCTCGAAGAGGTACTGCGCAAGTACCCCAAGGTGGTTGTGCCGGAGATGAACCTCGGCCAGCTGGCCCTGCTGCTGCGCGGCAAGTACCTGGTCGATGTCCAGTCGGTGACCAAGGTCGAGGGCATGGCCTTCCTGGCCGATGAGGTCGAGGGCATCATCGATTCGGCGCTGGACGGCACATTGCGCGAGAAGGAAACTGACAAGGCGAAGTTCGCACGGCTGGCCGCGGCCACCGTGGAATCTGTGGGAGCGGGAGCATGACAACAGCGAGAAGCGAAGCGGATCGCGCATCGACCCAGTTCATCGGCTCTGACCTGGGCCTGACCGAAGCCCTCAGCAAGACGGCGCTGGTGCCGACCACGGACCAGCCGCAGAAGGGCAAGGACTTCACCAGCGACCAGGAGGTCCGCTGGTGCCCCGGCTGCGGTGACTACGTCATCCTCAACACCATCCGTAACTTCCTGCCCGAGTTGGGCCTGCGGCGCGAGAACATCGCGTTCGTCAGCGGTATCGGCTGCTCCAGCCGGTTTCCGTACTACCTGGAGACCTACGGGTTCCACTCGATCCACGGCCGCGCGCCCACCATCGCCACCGGCCTGGCGTTGGCCCGCGAGGATCTCTCGGTGTGGGTCGTCACCGGCGATGGCGATTCGCTGTCCATCGGTGGCAACCACCTGATCCACGCGCTGCGCCGCAACGTCAACATCACGATCCTTCTGTTCAACAACCGGATCTACGGTCTGACCAAGGGCCAGTACTCGCCGACCTCCGAGGTCGGCAAGGTCACCAAGTCAACCCCGATGGGCTCGCTGGACTATCCGTTCAACCCGGTGTCGCTGGCGCTGGGCGCCGAGGCCACCTTCGTCGGCCGGGCACTGGACTCCGATCGCAAGGGTCTGACCGAGGTGTTGCGCGGCGCCGCCCAGCACCGGGGTGCCGCCCTGGTCGAGATCATGCAGGACTGCCCGATCTTCAACGACGGCTCCTTCGACGCCCTGCGCAAGGAGGGGGCCGAGGACCGGCTGATCAACATCACCCACGGTGAGCCGATCACGTTCGGTGCCGACGGTGAGTACGCCGTGGTGAAGTCCGGTTTCGGCCTCGAGATCGCCAAGACCGCCGACGTGCCTGCCGATCAGATCGTGGTGCACGACGCCACCATCGACGATCCCGCCTATGCCTTCGCGCTGTCGCGGCTGAGCGAGCAGAACCTCGATCACATGGTCATGGGCATCTTCCGGCAGGTGAACAAGCCCACCTATGACGACGCTGCTCGCCAGCAGGTGGCGGCCGCGCGGGAGGCCAAGGTGCACGACACGGCTGCGCTGCAATCGCTGCTTCGCGGTAAAGACACCTGGTCGGTGGACTAACCTGCTGGTGTGACTCCGCGCACAGCACCGGCCGCCGTTGTGCTGGCCGGGGGCGCATCGCGGAGGATGGGCCGCGACAAGGCCACCCTGGTGTTCGAGGGGCGCACGCTCGTCGAGCGCGTGGTCGACACGGTGGCCGCTCGCTGCGATCCGGTCTTCGTCGTGGCGGCACCGGGGCAGGCGTTGCCGACGGTGCCCGCCCAGATTCTGCGCGACGAGGTGCGCGGCCTTGGTCCGCTGATTGCGACGGCCAGGGGGCTACGTGCGGCCGCCGACGCCGGCGCCGAGTGGGCCTTTCTCTGTGCGGTGGATATGCCCCACCTGACAGCTGCGTTCATCGACGGGCTGCTGGAGCCCGCTCGGACTACCCAGGCCGCTGTGTTACTGGTGTGGGACGGTCGCGACCACTATCTTGCTGGGCTCTACCGCACCTCGTTGGCGACCGTTGCCGATGATCTGGTGGCTGGGGGAGAGCGCAGCATGCGGGCACTTGTCGATGCCGTCGACAGCCAGCGCATCGTCACCGAGCCCCAGCGGGCGCTGACCAATGTCAACAGCCCCTACGACCTGTCGGTCTGAGCCACATCGCGGCAACCAGCAAATTCGGAATTAAGACGGCTTTGCTGCCGAATTCATCCGAATATCCCTTTGCGGGAATTTTCAGCGGCAATAGTGTGTGCCGCAAAGTGTGATAATTCGAGCGCCGAATGTGCCCGCATGTCCGGGCGTCGACAGTATGCCGGAACGAAATATCGTGCAGTGCAGTCGATTCCGATGCTCACAGCGGTGATGTGAATGTGCCTTCTGGAGTCCGAATTTCGCGTTTCGCAGGCTATCGGTTCTGTTGCCTGTGCGTGAAAAAGTGGCCGAACGCCGTCCCGGTGTCGCCGAGCGGCGACCATCTGTTCCGGCGCTGGCTGATATTCATTGAAAAGCGTTGTGGGGATGAGTTATTGGGACAGCGCAGCTCCAATGTTGCTGCGTTTGGCCGCGGTTGGCGTATCCACCGCGTTGTAGTTAAAACTTTGTGCAGCAATGCTTTACGCATTCATTCCGATTCTCGGGGATAGGGTGGTGCGTAGCGAATCGTCCGTGGATCAACGTGTGGAGCAGGTGTCGAAACGCCGATATCGGGTATCCGAGCCGGTACGCAGGCCGTCAACCGGCGCATGGCATGTCCATATATGTGGTCGGGGCCACAAAAAGTGTGTGATCTACCCCACCGATGGCGACTCGACCTGCGGTTTAGCCTTGCGCTAGTAATTCCCGGTTGACCTGCGTACTTATCGGCTTTCGGTCGTCGTGATCATCTCGTGATCTGAACGCGACACGTTCGACACCGAAGTGACTTCGCCATCGGACTTTTGTACGTTCACTTTCAACTCCGCTGGGAGCAAACAATTTCATATCCAAGCATCTGCGTGTGAGTGGGCCGATGTGAGCCGCTGAGTGCTCGCTGGTCGTCGGGTGAGTCATCCGGCAAGACACCGATTTGTCTCCCACTGTCGTGCCTGACCGAGACGGCACGCCCCAAATTCGCCGCCTGACACTTCAGGCATGCCGCGTTCGCATTCGTTGCGGACGTGTTCTTTGGCGCGCGCTTCGCGAGAGGATCGACGTTGAAGAATATCCGCAAGACGTTCGGGATGGCCGCCATTGCCGGGGCGCTGAGTGCAGCCCCCCTGATGCTGGCGACCGGAACCGCACATGCGGACTCCGTGAACTGGGATGCCGTCGCGGCTTGCGAGTCGGGCGGCAACTGGGCGATCAACACGGGTAACGGCTACTACGGTGGCCTGCAGTTCACCATGAGCACGTGGCAGTCCAACGGCGGATCGGGTGCTCCGCACGCCGCAAGCCGCGAAGAGCAGATCCGCGTCGCGGAGAATGTCCTGCGCAGCCAGGGCATCGGCGCGTGGCCCTCGTGCGGCCGCCGGGGCTGAATTACATAGCCGATTTTCGACAATGGCGCTGGGCTTTACGCTCGGCGCCATTGTTTTCTCACAAATACCGGTCGTCACATAAGGAACTGCTAAAACTTCCGCCCCCTGCGTAACGGGTGATATCCGTCACTCGACAAACGGTACAACCGCGCCGCACACATGCTCTCCACGTGAATCGCGGTCCGTGTCACCGGTCGGGGAAGGACCGCACAATGATCAGCTTCAGCAGCACCGTCAGAAACGTCGTCACCAAGGCACTGTGGGTGATCGCCGCGGCCATGGGCCTGTCCGTGGCGCCGATGATCCTCACCGCGACCGCAAGCGCCGACACCGTGAACTGGGATGCCATCGCCCAGTGCGAATCGGGTGGCAACTGGGCGGTCAACTCGGGCAATGGTCATTACGGCGGGCTGCAGTTCAAGCAGGCCACCTGGAATGCCAATGGTGGCGTCGGGTCGCCGGCCGGTGCCTCACGTGCCGAGCAGATCCGGGTTGCCGAGAACGTGCTGCGCACCCAGGGGCTCAAGGCGTGGCCCAAGTGCGGTTCCCGCGGCGCCGCGCCCGCGGTCTGGGGGACGCCGACCCTGCCGCAGGCTCCCGCGCCGGTGGCAACGGCCACGGGATGCCAGGCCATCCGCGGCGGCGCGGTGCTGGGAATCCTGGACTTCCGTCAGATGTGCATGGCGCTGGAGAACGTGGGACGCACGTTCCAGCCGCGCTGACGACGGGTCTGTTCACCTACACCGGCATGACGAATGCCGAGCGCCCCGCGATGCTCGACAGGTGCCGGGCCAGCAGGGTCTCCGGCACCAACGTCGACGCCCGACTGGCCGCCGCGCTCAGCAGCGCGGGCCGCAGGTTGACGATCTGCCCGATCGCGCGCGCCTCGCCGACCAGTGCGCGTACCCGTCGGCCGCGGAACGCCGCGAACCTGGTGAAGGCAGCCGGAAGATCGACACCCCGGGCAGTCATGGCGGACAGGATTGCCGCATCTTCGAGGCCCTGGCAGCCACCCTGTCCCAAGTGGGGGCGCATTGGGTGGGCGGCATCCCCGACGATGACCACCCGTCCGCTCGACCAACGGCGGGCGCGGGCGCGGTCGTAGAGGTCGTTGCGCAACACCGCCGCAGGGTCGGTCGCGGCCAACAGCGCGGGAATGGGCTCCGGCCATCCGCCGAACACCTTCTGTAGGTGGGCCAGTTCGCCGTCCGGCGCGGCGGCGCCCCTGGGCGCGCGCTGCGTGGCGAACCAATAGGTGTGACGGGGGCCCAGCGGAACGTGACCGACCTCGAGCCCCGGTCCCATCGTCTCGCCGGCGAGCTCCGGTTCCAGTGCGTGCTCGGCGATACCGCGCCAGGCGGTGTAGCCGGCATAGCGCTTGGCCAGGGTTCCGTTGAGGTGGCGGGCGACCATCGAATCGACACCATCGGCTCCGATGACCGCGTCTGCGCTGAGCGTCGTGCCGTCGGACAGCACGACGCCAGCGGCCCCAGGTGTCGTCTGCAACCGCACCGCCGTGCAGTCATACGTCACGGTGCCCGCGGGCAGCGCGCCGGCCAGGATGTCGGTCAGTGTTCGGCGGTGGATCACCACCAGCGGTTCGCCGAGTGCTCGCACCATCCGGTCGGTAGCCGGACGCCGCAACCACCGACCGTCATACCAGCGGACGGCTCCGGCGCCGACCCGTCCACCGGCGGCGCGCACCTCGTCGCCCACACCGAGGTTGTCGAGTGCGGCCAGCGCGTTCGGCCAGATGCTGATACCCGCACCCGCCCCGGTCTCGGTGTCGGAGCGTCCCTCGATGACCTTTACGTCGTGGCCGACCCTGCGCAGCGCCACGGCGGTGGCCAGGCCCGCGATTCCGGCACCGACGACGAGAAAGCGTTGTGGCATGGCCCGAGAGTAAGTGTCAACGAGCCGAGACATTCGGGTCACACCGACGAAACGCACACGTGGTTTCCTCAAAGGCAACTAAGTCAACTCATGGTGTACCGAAAGGGGCTCATGAAACCCGATCTGGACGTGACCAGCGTGCCCGGGTGGGCCGTCGTGCCGACTACACCGCCGGCGGACACCGGAGGCCGATCCTGGACCGTCATCACCCTCGACAGTGCGGCCATCGCGGTGGCTCGCGAGTGGCAGCGTCAGATCGCCTCGGTGGCAGCGCAATCGGCGGTTCGGGTGCATCGGGCCGCCGATATGGCCGGCGCCGTCACCGCGCTGCGGACCGACCTGGAAGATGCGAGAGTTGGCTGGCGTCTGATGGTGGCAGGTCCCGCGCACGCCTGTCTGGCGTTGCGGGCCGAGGCGGTGGCGCTTGGCGTCGCCGATGACGAGATGACGTTCGCCAGTACCGAGGTGGCTGCGCGATCGGTGCAGTGCGTGCACTGTTCGACCGTCAACCACGTCGTGGTGGATCTGGAGGATGTCACGCAGTGTGCCGGTTGTTGCCGTAATCTCCTTGTCTACTATCACGTTTCGCGCAGGCGGGGCACCTACCTCGGATTCATGGCCGATGCCGAGGAGTTGCCGGCATGAGAACCCTCAAGCTCGTTGTCACCGGCATCGATGACAGCATCGAGGGCGTTCGGACGCTGACATTGAGCGATCCCGACGGCGTACCGCTGCCGTCCTTCGCTCCGGGCAGCCACATCGTGCTCGAGTGCGGCACGGTCGCCAACGCCTACTCGCTGACCGGGGACGGCACTGCGCCGGATTCCTATGAAATTTCCGTGCTCCGGTGTGCCAGCGGGTCCGGCGGCTCGATGTGGCTACACGAACGGGTTGTCCTCGGCGACACCCTGATCGCCGGCCCGCCGCGCAGTGCGTTCGCACCGGTGCTGCGGGCCCGCAAGCACCTGATGATCGCCGCGGGCATCGGTATCACGCCGATGGTGTCGCACCTGCGGTCGTCGCGCGTATGGGGCAGACGCACCGAGTTGCTCTATGTCCATCGACCTGGGCGTGGGGTGTTCGTCGACACCGTCACCCGGCTCGCCGATGATGTCTCGATCCATACCGGCCGGACCGGATTCGACTCGACACTGCGCACCACCCTCACCGGCCAGCCGTTCGGCACACACCTCTACGTCTGCGGCCCCGCCGCGTTCATCGCCGATGTCACGGCAACGGCCGTCGAACTCGGTTGGCCGGACAGCCGGATACACCTCGAGCACTTCGGTTCGGCGGCGCTGGACCCGGGTGAACCCTTCACGATGCGGATCGCCTCGACGGGCGAACAGTTCACCGTCGAGGCGGGGGTGTCCTTGCTCGAGGTGTTGGAACAGCGTGGATTCGACGTTCCCAATTTGTGCCGCAAGGGCGTATGCGGCGAATGCCGGATACCGGTGGCCGGTGGTGCGATCACCCATCGGGACCTCTTCCTCGGCGACGAAGACAGGCAAGCGGGCGACACGCTGATGGCGTGTGTGTCTCGCGGTGACGGCGGAACACTGGAGGTGGCATTGTGACGACCGGGATGATCTCGTCGACCGACCTGATCGAGAACTTCCCCTATCCGTTTTCGGCGGACAGCTACCGCTACACCACGAATGTGGAACCGGCGGGTGCGCCGGTCGCCACCCCGGCGGGGCGCTGGGGCGAGCGCGTTGTCGACATCGACAGCGAGTACGAACACGAATTGGCCGAGCGGGCAGCGGTTCTCGCAGCCGATCCGTCTCGGTACGCGGTGCTGCCGCACATGCGGCCGGCATGCTGGGATGTGATGCTGACGCTGATGCGCGAGATGGCGGCCGCCTATCCCGACGGCATGTCGTTGAGCCGTGACGGAGGTCGTTGGCGTTGGCGCAACCAGCGACTGGGTATCGACCAGACCTTCGTGCTCGGCGATGACAGTTCGCTTCCGGCCGAGCCGCTGGCCTATATCGCCGGTCAGGTCCAGGAGGACATCGTGCTGTTGGACCAGCGTGAGGGCGATCTGTTCGGCGACGCGGGAGTGGTGACCTTCGCCGCCGACTGGTCTTTCGGCTTCGATGTCGGGATGACCTTCCTGGAGATCCACGGGCCGGTCCCGCGACTGCGGGCCACCGGGGTGATCTCTCGGGCCAGGGAGTTCCTGATGCGGCTACAGCCCGGCGAAACCTACCGGCGCACCAACTGGACGTTGACCATCGGACGTCGCCTTGACGTCTCCACCGAGCGTTACCCCGAGTGGGGACCGGACCGGGCCATGATCACCCAGGTGGGGGACGAGGAGTTCGGCAGGCTCGTCCATCTGAGGGTCGAGGTCCAGCATCTGATCCGGTTACCGGAGTCCGGCGCGATCTGTTTCCTGATCCGCACTTACATGCTTCCGCTCGCCGATATCGCCGCGGTGGAGCCATGGCGGGTGCGCACCGCTGCCGTACTGGCCGACCTGCCCGATGACATGGCCGACTACAAGGGCATCATCGGCTACCGTGACCGCGCGGTGGGGTGGCTGCGCGCGGCGGGCTGACGGACACACGAGAATGCCCGGATCGCCTGACGATCCGGGCATTCTCTGCTGTCGAGATGCCGGGCTCAGTACGCCGTGGGTTCACCCTCGGCGGCCGGTCCGGGCTCCACCGGAGCATGTTCGATGATCGCCTTGTAGGCCTTGTTCTCGTGCTGGATCATCCGGACGAAGAACCCGACGAACAGCAGCACGGCCAGGATGAAGAACAGCCACACGCCGATCGAGTATCCGCCGAAGGTGAACACCACACCGGCTTCGTCGTAGTTTTCGATGGGACTGAACATCTACTTCACCTCCGCGATGAGCAATGCCTTGCCGCCGTTCAGCGGCATGGTGGTGACCGGGATGCCTTCGGGGTACGGCGTCGCGGGAACCTCACTGAGATCGAGGCCCTGTTCTTCGACCGCGGCCGGAATGCGCAACAGTCCGACCTTCTTCAGCAGTAGCGATACGACATAGGTCGGGACGAATCCGAGGGTGGCGAACACCACCGCGCCCACCATCTGGCCCCACAGCGACACTGACGGGTTGCCGTCGGTGTTGGGGTATCCGGACAGGAACACACCGGCCATCAGGACCGAGTACATCCCGATCCCGCCATGGACCGAGACCGCACCCACGACATCGTCGATTTTGAAGCGTTCCAACAGTTTTCCGATGAACGGCGCGAGCGCACCTGCTCCGAAGGCGATGACGAACCCGAGCGCAGGGTGGTACAGATCCATACCCGATGCCACACCGATCACGCCGCACAGGCCGCCGGAGATAGTCCAGAAGGGCTCACCGCGGGAGGTCAGATAGGCGCCGATGATCCCACCTGCCAGACCCATCAGGGTGTTGAAGGCGAAGGCGCTCAACGTGGTCGGGCTGGCGTAGATGGTGGTGAAGCCGTCACCGGCGTAGATGACGCAGCCCATCAGGAAGCCGAAGAAACCGGTGAAGATCAGCATCAACCCGAGCATGGTGAGCGGCAGATTGTGCGGACGGATCGTGACGGGTGTGCCGTCAGGCAGGAATCGCCCGATCCGTGGGCCCAGGTTGATGAGGATACCCAGCGTCGCGAAGCCGGCGATCATGTGCACACAGCCCGCCGCTCCCACGTCGTGGAAACCGAGTTTGGTGAGCATCCAGCCGGCGCCGTGCCACCCCCAGGCGGCGCCGATGATCCAGGTGATCGAGCCGACCAATACGGTCAGCACCAGGAAGCCACTGGTCCGGATGCGTTCGAGCACAGCGCCGGACATGATCGAGCCGGTGGTCGCCGCGAAAAGGGCGAAGGCGCCCCAGAAGATGCCGCTGGCCGAGTCGGCCGTGTTCGGACCCATGTTGTCGCCCCACGGCAGGGCGGCCTTGGCCGCATCGTTGAACTCGATGAATCCACTCGGCATGGCGTTGTAGAGGAACCAGCCGACGAAATAGAACGATGCGACGATGGTCGCGAAGGCGAGCAGGTTCTTCATTGCCGTGGCCAGGACATTCTTCGACCGGGATGCGCCGACCTCGTAGGCCAGGAAGCCGGCGTGGATGAGCATCATCAACGCGATGGACATCCAGTAGAAGAATTCGTTGTTCACTGACGCCATCGTCGCGAGGGCGTCCTCCACTTCGGGTGTCAAAACAACCTCCGCCGTTCGGGTGTGGGGGATGAGAGGCAACCGGGGTTTATCCGCAGTGGCCGTGAGGTACTGACGGTGTACCGAGATGAAAGTAACCGCGCGGATGTGTCCCGGCGGTCATCGGCTGTTAAATCCCTGTGAAGACCGCGCGTGTGTCAAAGTTGGGATCGGTAGCCGACGGATGGCGGCACAGTCGCCGTCATGACCAGATACCCGCGTCTCGGCGCCGGCCTCGCCCTCGCCGTTCTGTCCATCACGTTGGTGAGCGGTTGCGCGAAAATCGATCAGCTACAACAACTCACCGACGCCGCCAGTACCGCGGTCGAGCAACTCGGGGACACCGCGAGCAAGGACATGCTGGAAGCCGAGTCCATCGACAAGGCCATGGCGGCCATCGCCGCGAAGGTGGGTGCCGACCCGATGCAGGTGGTGGAGTTGGTGTTCACCGAGCTGTCGGTCACCGTGCAGGCCGTGGATCCCGCCGCCCCCACCGAGCTCAATCAGTGGACCTACACCGCGGGCGCGGTGGGACCACTGCGGCCCGTCGACTACGGCGATGACGACGAAGCGTTGCGGCAGAACCTCTTCTCGGTCGCCGAGGTGCCGACCAGTGCCATCGTCACCGCGATCGACAGCGCGGTCGATGCGAGCGGAATCGTCGATGGCACCGTGCAGTCCGTGGTCGTCAAGCGCAACCTGCCCTTCACCGATGAGGTGCAGATCCTGCTCAACGTCCAGGGCCAGCGCAGCAGCAAGCAGATCCGCACCGACCTGGCCGGAACGGTCACCGACGTCGTGTGAGTCGCCCACTACGGTGGCAGCATGACACCGTTCGACGATCTCGACAGCTATCTCGCCCTGCCAAGGGTCGCGGAGTTGGCCGTCAGCCCCGCCGGTGACCGGCTGGTCACCACCGTCAGTGAGCTCAGCGCCGAGGGCACCGAATATCGCACGGCGATATGGGAATTGGATCCCGACGGAATTCGCTCCGCCCGGCGGCTCACCCGCGGCGGAAAGGGTGAGTCGGCGCCGGTCTTCACCTCCGACGGGGACCTGCTGTTCCTTGCCAGCCGCCCCACGTCGGGGGAGGAGTCGGCACCGGCTGCGCTGTGGCGACTGCCCAAAGAGGGTGGCGAGGCGATCGAGGAACTGTCGCTGCCCGGTGGGGTGTCGGCCGTGCACGTCGCCGGCGACGCACCGAGAACGGTGGTCACCACCTCACTGCTGCGCTCGGCCGCCGGCATCGATGAGGACGAGAGGTTGCGGACGCTGCGCAAGGACAACAAGGTCTCGGCGATTCTGCACCGCGGCTATCCGGTTCGGCACTGGGATCACGATCTGGGCCCCGAACTGCCGCACCTGTTCGACACCGACGGAAAGCGCGATCTCACACCCGAGCCCGGCGCGGCGCTGCGGGACACCGCACTGGACGTCAGTGCCGATGGCACCTTCCTGGTCAGCAGCTGGAACGAGCCGGTGGCCGGGGTGGCGCTGCGCTCGCAGATCGTGCGTATCGACACTGCGACCGGGCAGCGCACCGTGATCGCCGAGGATGCCGGCGCGGACCTCGAGGCGCCCGCACTCGCCCCGGACGGTCGACGCGTGGCCTTTCTGCGCGAAACCACTTCGACACCCGAGCAGGCGCCGCGGATCACCCTGTGCTGGGCGGAAATCGGACAAGCATGGACCGAGTTGACCGAATGGGACCGGTGGCCGGCCTCGGTGACGTGGAGCGCCGACGGGAGCAGGCTCATCGTCACCGCGGATGACTTCGGCAGGCATCCGATCTTCGCCGTCGACCCCGCGACCTGCACGGTGACCCGATTGACCGATGACGCCTACGCCTACAGCGATGTGTGCACCGCCCCGGGCGGGGTCATCTTCGCATTGCGCAGCTCCTACCTGGCGCCCCCGCACCCGGTACGCATCGATCCCGACGGGACCGTCACCGTCCTGCCGTGTGTCGAGCTGCCGAAACTGCCGGGCACGGTGGAGGAACTGACCGCCCAGTCGCCGGACGGCGCCTCGGTGCACTCCTGGCTGGTGCTACCCGGCGGGACCGAGCCGGCGCCGTTGTTGCTGTGGGTGCACGGTGGTCCACTGGGCAGCTGGAACACCTGGCACTGGCGCTGGAACCCGTGGCTGTTGGCGGCCGAGGGGTATGCGGTGCTGCTGCCGGACCCGGCGCTGTCCACCGGCTACGGCCAGGATTTCATCCAACGCGGCTGGGGTGCCTGGGGTGGGCCGCCCTATACCGATCTGATGGCCGCCACCGATGCCGCCTGTGAGCACCCCCGCATCGATCGGCAGCGCACCGGCGCGATGGGGGGCTCGTTCGGCGGGTACATGGCCAACTGGATCGCCGGGCACACCGACCGGTTCACCGCGATCGTCAGTCACGCCAGCCTGTGGGCACTGGATCAGTTCGGACCCACCACCGACGGCGCGTACTGGTGGGAGCGCGAGATGACCGAGCAGATGACACAACAGAATTCACCGCACCATCACGTCGGCGAGATCCGCACTCCGATGTTGGTGATCCACGGTGACAAGGACTACCGCGTGCCGATCGGGGAAGGTCTGCGACTGTGGTACGAACTGCTCAGCCGGTCCGGTCTTCCCGCCGACGAGGACGGCACCAGCCCGCACCAGTTCCTGTACTTCCCGTCCGAGGGGCATTGGGTCGCAGCTCCGCAGCACACGAAGATCTGGTACCAGGTGATCTCGGCGTTCCTGGGCAACCACCTGTTCGGGCGGGACATGTTTGTGCCCGAGCTCCTCGGGTAGCTTCGGGTAGATGACCTCGCCGACCTCTCCGACCACTCCGCAGCGCGAATTCGACATCGTCCTGTACGGCGCCACCGGCTTTGCGGGGAAACTCACCGCGCAGTACCTGGCGCTGGCCGACTCGGGCGCCCGGATCGCGCTGGCCGGACGTTCGCTGACCAAGGTGCGCGACGTCCGCGACAGCCTCGGGCCCAAGGCTGTCGACTGGCAGCTCGTCGAGGCCGACGCCGACTCGCCGTCGACTCTGGCCGATATGGCGGCCCGCACCCAGGTGATCATCACCACCGTCGGCCCCTACACCAAGTACGGGCTGCCATTGGTGCAGGCGTGCGCCGCTGCCGGCACCGATTACGCCGACCTCACCGGTGAGACGCTGTTCATCAGGGACAGCGCCGAACAGTTCCACAAGCAGGCCATCGACACCGGCGCGCGGATCGTGCATTCCTGCGGATTCGACTCGGTGCCATCGGATATCAGCGTGTATGCGTTGCACGACCGGGTGACCGCCGACGGTGCCGGTGAGCTCACCGAGACCAACCTGGTGTTGCGCACCTTCGCGGGCGGGGTCTCCGGCGGGACCGCGGCCTCGATGATCGAGTTCATGCGGACCGCGGCCGAAGACCCGCAGGCCCGCCGCGACCTGGAAGATCCGTACACGCTGACCACCGATCGCGGCGCGGAACCGGAACTGGGCCATCAGTCCGACAACCCGTGGCGCCGCGGCCGCGATATCGCGCCCGAACTCGACGGCATCTGGACCGGTGCCTTCGCGATGGCCGCGCCGAACTCGCGCATCGTGCGGCGCAGCAATGCGCTGCTCGATTGGGCTTACGGTCGCAACTTCCGCTACGCCGAGCAGATGAGCCTGGGCTCCTCGGTCCTCGCACCGGCGGCGGCGGCGTTGGAGACCGCCGCCAGCGTGGCGACCTTCAGCCTCGGCAGCCGGTATATCAACAAGGTGCCCGCGGGTTTGCTGGAGCGGATCCTGCCGAAGCCGGGCAGTGGGCCCAGCGAGCGCACCCGCGACAACGGGCACTACCGCATCGAGACCTACACCACGACCAGCACCGGTGCCCGGTACCGGGCGACGATCGCCCAGCAGGGCGATCCCGGGTACAAGGCCACCGCCGTGCTGCTCGCCGAATGCGGGCTGGCCTTGGCGTTGGACCGCGACCAGCTCTCGGATCTGCGCGGTGTGTTGACGCCGGCGGCAGCGGCCGGTTCGGCGCTGTTGACCCGGCTGCCGGCGGCCGGGGTCACCCTGGAGACGGCGCGGCTCGACTGAGCCGGGCCGCGCCCGGCCAGGGTCAAAGGTGGGCCGTCGGCATCTGCCCGACCGGCCTTCCTAGAATGGCCAGGTGACTGCCAGCCCCTCCTCGCGTGCCGATGCCCTGCCCAAATCCTGGGAGCCGGGTGCGGTAGAAAGCGACCTGTACCAGGGTTGGGTCGACGCCGGCTACTTCACCGCCGATCCCGGTAGCGACAAACCGCCGTATTCGATCGTTTTGCCGCCGCCGAATGTGACCGGCAGTCTGCACATGGGGCATGCCCTGGATCACACGCTGATGGATGCGCTGACCCGCCGGCGCCGGATGCAGGGCTACGAGGTGCTCTGGCTGCCGGGTATGGACCATGCCGGCATCGCCACCCAGTCGGTGGTGGAAAAGCAGCTCGCCGCCGACGGCAAGACCAAAGAGGACCTGGGGCGCGAGCTCTTCATCGAGAGGGTCTGGGACTGGAAGCGCGAGTCCGGCGGCACGATCGGCGGGCAGATGCGCCGGCTCGGCGATGGTGTCGACTGGAGCCGCGACCGCTTCACCATGGACGAGGGTCTCTCCAGGGCGGTGCGCACCATCTTCAAACGGCTCTACGACGCGGGGCTGATCTATCAGGCCGAGCGCCTGGTCAACTGGTCGCCGGTGCTGCAAACGGCCATCTCCGATCTTGAGGTGAAGTACGAGGACGTCGAGGGCGAGCTGGTCTCGTTCCGGTACGGCTCGATGAACGATGACGAGCCGCACATCGTCGTGGCCACCACCCGGTTGGAGACCATGCTCGGTGACACCGCGGTGGCGGTGCATCCCGATGACGAGCGTTATCGCGCGCTGGTGGGCACCACGCTGCCGCATCCATACCTGGACCGCGAGATCGTCATCGTGGCCGATGCCCACGTCGACCCCGAGTTCGGCACCGGCGCAGTCAAAGTCACCCCTGCCCACGATCCGAACGACTTCGAGATCGGGTTGCGGCACAACCTGCCGATGCCGTCGATCCTCGACACCACCGGTGCCATCACGGGCACCGGGACGCGCTTCGACGGTATGGACCGCTTCGCCGCGCGCGTGGCGGTGCGCGAGGCGTTGGCCGCCGAGGGGCGCATCGTCGCCGAGAAGCGGCCGTACCTGCACAGCGTCGGCCACTCCGAGCGCAGCGGTGAACCGATCGAACCCCGGTTGAGCCTGCAATGGTGGGTCAAGGTCGAGGCCCTGGCCAAGGCCGCCGGTGACGCGGTCCGCAAGGGCGACACCGTGATCCATCCCGCCAGCCTTGAGCCGCGATGGTTCGCCTGGGTCGACAACATGCACGACTGGTGCATCTCGCGACAGTTGTGGTGGGGCCATCGCATACCGATCTGGCACGGTCCCGACGGTCAGCAGATCTGCCTCGGCCCCGATGAGACCCCACCGCCGGGTTGGGAACAGGATCCCGATGTCCTGGACACCTGGTTCTCCTCGGCGCTGTGGCCGTTCTCGACGATGGGCTGGCCCGAGGCCACGCCCGAGCTTCAGAAGTTCTATCCCACAACGGTTCTGGTCACCGGCTACGACATCCTGTTCTTCTGGGTGGCGCGGATGATGATGTTCGGCACCTTCGTCTCCGGTGACGACGCCGTACCGGCCCCGTCGACCGGCAGGCCGCAGGTCCCGTTCCAGAATGTCTTCCTGCACGGCCTGATCCGCGACGAGTTCGGCCGCAAGATGAGCAAGTCCAAGGGCAATGGCATCGACCCGCTGGACTGGGTGGAGAAGTTCGGCGCCGACGCGCTGCGGTTCACCCTGGCCCGCGGCGCGAGCCCCGGCGGCGACCTGTCCATCGGTGAGGACCACGCCCGCGCCTCGCGCAACTTCGCCACCAAACTGTTCAACGCCACCAAGTTCGCCCTGATGAACGGCGCCGAACTGACAGACCTGCCGAGCGCCGATCAGCTCACCGATGCCGATCGCTGGATCCTCGGTCGCCTGGAGGAGGTGCGTGCCGAGGCCGATGCCGCGCTGGAGGCCTACGAGTTCAGTCGGGCGTGCGAGGCGCTCTATCATTTCGCCTGGGACGAGTTCTGCGACTGGTACCTGGAACTGGCCAAGGTTCAGCTCTCGCAGGGTCATTCGCACACCGGCGCGGTTTTGGCCGCGGTGCTCGACACCCTGCTGAAGCTGCTGCACCCGGTCATGCCGTTCGTCACCGAAACGCTGTGGAAGACCCTCACCGGCGGTGAGTCCGTGGTCATCGCCGAGTGGCCGACGGCCACGGCGCACAGCGTGGACGCCACCGCGACCCGACGCATCACCGATATGCAGAAGCTGGTCACCGAGGTGCGTCGATTCCGCAGCGATCAGGGGCTGGCCGACCGTCAGAAGGTGCCCGCCCGGCTGGCGGGCCTGGATGCCAGTGATATCGAGTCACAGCTGCCCGCGGTCACCGCGTTGGCGTGGCTGACCGACCCCGCCGAGGATTTCGCCGCCTCGGCAGCGGTCGAGGTGCGGTTGACCAACGGCACGGTGACCGTCGAGCTGGACACCTCGGGGACCGTGGACGTGGCCGCCGAGAAGCGCCGCCTGGAGAAGGATCTGGCCGCTGCGCAGAAGGAACTCGCGCAGACGACCGGCAAGCTGGGTAACGCCGAGTTCCTGGCCAAGGCGCCCGAGGCCGTTGTCGAGAAGATCAAGGGACGTCAGCAGTTGGCGGCCGAGGAGGTCGAGCGGATCACCGCGCGACTCGCCGATCTGAAATGAGACCAGCGAGCAGCGGAGCGGATCGCGTATGAGCCAGCCCACCCCCGATGAGGTCGCCGCTCTGCTACAGGTCGAGCACCTGCTCGATCAGCGCTGGCCGGAAACCAAGATCGAGCCAAGCACCACGCGGATCGTCGCGCTGCTGGAACTGCTGGGTGCCCCCCAGCGCGCGTACCCCTCGATCCACATCGCCGGCACCAACGGCAAGACCTCGGTGGCCCGCATCATCGACGCGCTGTTGATCGCGCTGCACCGGCGCACAGGTCGCACCACCAGCCCGCATCTACAGTCCGCGGTCGAACGCATCTCCATCGACGGAAAGCCGCTCAGCCCAGCCGAATACGTGGCGACCTACCGCGAGATCGAGCCGTTCGTCGAGCTCGTCGACCAGCAGTCCGAAGCCGGCGGTGGCCCCAAGATGAGCAAGTTCGAGGTGCTCACCGCGATGGCGTTCGCGGCCTTCGCCGATGCACCCGTCGACGTGGCCGTCATCGAAACCGGACTGGGTGGGCGGTGGGACGCGACCAATGTCGTGCAGGCCCCGGTCGCGGTGATCACCCCGATCGGGCTGGACCATACCGACTATCTCGGGGACACCATCGCCGAGATAGCGGGGGAGAAGGCCGGGATCATCCACAAGCAGCAGGATGCGCTCATCCCGACCGACACCGTGGCCCTCATCGCGCGGCAGCCTCCCGAGGCGATGGAGGTGTTGCTCGCCGAGACGGTACGTGCCGATGCCGCTGTGGCACGCGAAGATTCGGAATTCGCGGTGCTGGATCGTCAGATCGCGATAGGTGGTCAGCTGCTCACCCTGCAGGGCCTCGGCGGTGTGTACGACGAGATGTTCCTGCCGTTGCACGGTGAGCATCAGGCTCACAACGCGGTCCTCGCGCTGGCAGCGGTCGAGGCGTTTTTCGGCGCCGGTTCACAGCGTCAGCTCGATATCGACGCGGTGCGGGCCGGATTCGCGTCGGTGGCCAGTCCGGGCCGGCTTGAACGTGTCCGCAGTGCGCCGACGGTGTTCGTCGATGCCGCGCACAATCCGGCCGGTGCCACCGCCCTGACCGAAGCGCTGGCGGCCGAGTTCGACTTCCGTTATCTGGTCGGTGTGATCTCGGTGATGGCAGATAAGGATGTCGACGGCGTTCTGGCAGCCCTTGAGCCGGCGTTCGACATGCTCGTGGTGACGCACAACGGTTCACCGCGGGCGTTGGATGTCGAGACGCTGGCGGCGCGGGCCGAGGAACGTTTCGGGCCGGACCGGGTGCTCACCGCCGCCACGCTGCCGGACGCGATCGAGGCAGCCACCGCGCTGGTCGAGGAGTCCGGCAACGATGGCGAGGGTTTCTCCGGTAGCGGCATAGTCATCACCGGTTCGGTCGTCACCGCCGGTGCGGCCCGCACCCTGTTCGGGAAGGACCCCGCCTGACATGAGCGACGCGTGCGAGCGAGTAGACAGTCGGACACGTGACGGCCGAGCCTGCGAGGCCGTCATATGAGTGACGCCGACGAACGTCCGACCCCACCCGCCACTCCGCCCGATCCGTGGAAGAGTTTCCGCGGCATCATGGCCGGCACCCTGATCCTGGAGGCCATCGTGGCGCTGCTGGCGCTGCCGGTGGTGGCCAACGGTGCGACCGGATTGACCGCGGCCAGCGGCGGTTTCCTGATCGGTGCCGCCGTAGTGCTGGTGCTCATGTCGGGCGTGCAGGGCAGGCCCGGCATCATCTGGGTCAACCTCGGGGTGCAATTCGTGCTGATCGCCGGTGCGTTGATACACGCCGCCATCGGCTTCATCGGCGTGGTGTTCGCCGCGGTGTGGGCGCTGATCATCTACCTGCGCGCCGAGGTGAAGCGGCGCCAAGATCGAGGTCAGCTGCCCTCGCAGCAGGCCGCCCGCCGACCCGACGCCGAGTAGTCGTTACTGCCCGGTAGGCTGTGCGCCGTGACTGAGCGGACTCTCGTGTTGATCAAGCCCGACGGCGTACAGCGGAACCTGATCGGTGAGGTCCTCGGCCGGATCGAGCGCAAGGGCCTGACCTTTGCGGCGCTGGAACTCAAGACCGTCAGCGACGACCTGGCCCGGCAGCATTACGCCGAGCACGACGGCAAGCCGTTCTTCGGATCGCTGCTGGAATTCATCACCTCCGGGCCGGTTGTGGCCGCGGTCGTCGAGGGCCCGCGAGCCATTGCCGCGTTCCGTCAGATCGCCGGTGGCACCGATCCGGTCGAGAAGGCCACCCCCGGCACCATCCGCGGCGACTTCGCCACGGTGACCCAGGAGAACCTGGTGCACGGCTCGGACTCGCCCGAGTCGGCTGCGCGTGAAATCGCGCTCTGGTTCCCCGGTCTGACCGGCGCTTAGCGCCCGCTTTCGCCGCCTTGGTCAGATCCGGGCGCGCGATATGGGATACTTGCCTCGGGAGACCGGCCCCAACTGGGGCCGGGAACCCGGATGAAGACTTCGACGAGTGCGACCATCGCGCAAGCGGTGCGGCGCCAGAGCGTCCAGCCATCATTCAGCCAGGCGCCGAACGGGTTCGTCATGGATCCCTCGGGGCGAGACCATAACAAGTTCGGGAGAAGTTCCCCGGACCCATAGCGGAAGCCCTCGCGTGGCCGCGTCATCGGACGCGCCCGGGGGCTTGAGGAGAATTCGTGGCCGAAGATGCCCCCAACAAAGACCTATCCGAAAACACCGCACCCAGCGAGGAACTGCCGGCGAAGCTGAGAGTCCACTCCCTGGCCAGGGTGCTCGGCACCACCAGCAAGCGGATCGTGGACGCGCTGGCCCAGCTCGACGGTCGCGCGCGCAGCCCGCACTCCACGGTTGCCCGTGAAGAGGCCGAGCGGGTGCGTGAGGTGCTCAACGCCGAGGCGGCCGCCTCCGCTGTTGAGAGCCCGGCGGTTGAGAGCCCGGCCGAGGCGGCACCCGTCGCTGAGACCGTCGTCGCCGACACCGTCGTCGAGGTCAGCACCCCGACCGAGGTGGTCGTCGTCGAGGAGACCATCACCGAGGTGCCGGCGACCGACACCGTGTTCGCGGCACCGACGGTCGAGGAACCCGAGTCCCGGCTGCTGCTCGAAGCGCCGCCCAGTTCTCCGCCAGCCGAAGAGCCCGCCGCCTACATGCCGCTGTTCGTGGCCCCGCAGCCTGTCGAATTCGCACCGCGTCCCGCGGCAGCCGAACCGGCCGCCGATCCCGAGGACGCCGATACCGACGGCGACGTCGATGATGCCGACGGTGACGGTGACGATTCCGAACGTCCCGCCGCGCGGCGTCGCCGCCGCGGTCGCCGTGGCCGTGGCCGTGGTCGCGGTGAGCAGAACGCCGAGGACGGCGATGACAGCGATGCAGATGCCGAGACCGACGCCGACGGCGAGTCCGCGGAGTCGGCGACCGAAGGCGCCGAAGATTCCGGTGATGCCGGGGACGGCGAGGATTCCGACGAAGACAACGGTGAGGACGGCACCGGCGAGGCGGGTACCCGTCGCCGCAGGCGTCGCCGTCGCCGCAAGTCCGGCTCGGCCGATTCCGATGACAACGGCTCTCCGGATGATCCGCCCAACACCGTCGTGCACGAGCGCGCGCCGCGGTCCAAGGCGGCCTCATCGCGCGACGGGAAAGATCCCGACGAGATCCAGGGCATTTCGGGCTCGACCCGACTGGAGGCCAAACGGCAGCGTCGCCGCGACGGCCGCGATGCCGGTCGTCGCCGCCCGCCGATCCTGAGCGAGGCCGAGTTCCTGGCCCGGCGCGAGGCGGTCGAGCGCACCATGATCGTGCGCGACAAGGTCCGCACCGAACCGCCGCACGAGGGCGCGCGGTACACCCAGATCGCGGTGCTGGAGGACGGTGTCGTCGTCGAGCACTTCGTGACATCGGCCGCGTCGGCATCCCTGGTCGGCAACATCTACCTGGGCATCGTCCAGAACGTGCTGCCATCGATGGAGGCGGCCTTCGTCGATATCGGCCGCGGCCGCAACGGTGTGCTCTACGCGGGCGAGGTCAACTGGGAGGCCGCCGGCCTCGGCGGCGCCCAGCGCAAGATCGAGCAGGCCCTCAAACCCGGCGATTACGTCGTAGTCCAGGTCAGCAAGGATCCCGTCGGGCACAAGGGTGCGCGGCTGACGACCCAGGTGTCGCTCGCCGGTCGCTACCTGGTCTACGTGCCGGGGGCGTCATCGACCGGGATCAGCCGCAAGCTGCCCGACACCGAGCGCCAGCGCCTCAAGGAGATCCTCAAGGAGGTCGTCCCGGCCGGTGCCGGCGTGATCATCCGCACCGCGTCCGAGGGCGTGAAGGAATCCGATATCCGCACCGACGTGAATCGGCTGCAGGAGCGATGGGCCCAGATCGAGGCGAGTGCCGCCGAGGTGACCGCGAAGAAGGCCGGCGCCGCCGTGGCCCTCTACGAAGAGCCCGATGTGCTCGTCAAGGTCATCCGGGACCTGTTCAACGAGGATTTCTCCGGGTTGATCGTCTCCGGTGACGAGGCGTGGAACACCATCAACGACTACGTGAATTCGGTGGCGCCGGAACTCGTTCCGCGAATGACCAAGTATGAGCCGAGCTCGCCGGACGGGCCGGACGTGTTCGCGGTGCACCGCATCGACGAGCAGCTCGCCAAGGCCATGGACCGTAAGGTCTGGCTGCCTTCGGGAGGCACGCTGGTGATCGACCGCACCGAGGCGATGACCGTCGTAGACGTCAACACGGGCAAGTTCACCGGTTCCGGCGGCAACCTGGAACAGACCGTGACCCGCAACAACCTGGAGGCGGCCGAAGAGGTCGTCCGCCAGCTCCGGTTGCGCGACATCGGCGGGATCATCGTCATCGACTTCATCGACATGGTGTTGGAGTCCAACCGCGACCTGGTGCTGCGCCGGCTCACCGAGGCCCTGGCCCGGGACCGGACCCGCCATCAGGTTTCCGAGGTGACCTCGCTCGGGCTGGTGCAGCTGACCCGCAAGAAGCTGGGCACCGGGCTGATCGAGGCGTTTTCCACGACCTGTAGCCACTGTGCCGGGCGCGGAATCGTGCTGCATGCCGATCCGGTCGATTCGGGGGCGCCGAACGGTAACGGCCGCAAGTCGGACTCCGGTGGTGGCAACGGTGGCGGTGGTGGCCGCCGCGGCAAGCGCGGGAAGAAGGGCGGCAAGCCCGAGGAGTCGCAGGAATCCATCCAGATGGCCAAGGTGCCGTCGCACGCTTCCGGTGAGCATCCGATGTTCAAGGCGATGGCTGCGGCCGGTCGCGACGAGGGCGACGAAGACCAGACCGACGAGTCGGTCGAGGTCGACGGCACCGAACAGACCGAAGATCAGGGCCGGGGCGGCGATGGGTTCGACAGCGGACCCGTCGAAGACGACCTGGAATCGGCCGATTCGGATGATGACGAGTCCGACGACGACGATTCGGACGATGACGATTCGGACTACACCGAAGACGCTTCCGATGATGACGACGCTTCCGATGACGACGCTTCCGATGACGACGATGACGATGACGTCGTGGTCGGGATCGACGACGATATCGACGTCCTCGACGACGACGAGGACTCAGACGATGACGACTCAGACGATGACGATTCGGACGACGACTCGGATGAGGACGACGACTTCGAGGACGACGAGGACTCGAACGACGACGACTCTGACGACGAAGACTCGGATGACGAAGTCCAGCCCGTCGTTGCGGCCCCGGCACGCAGGCCGCGCCGCCGTGCTGCGGCACGTCCGGCAGGCCCGCCGGTAGGGGAGGACTGACGGCGAGCAGCCGGTTTGACCCTCTCCACGCTGCTCACGTACCCTTGACCAGTTGTCGCGGGGCTTGCAGCCGCAACTGCTGGCTCGGCCCGCACCCAAGACCCGCACGTGCATGCTCCATAATGCGCGCGCCCAGATGAACGAAGCAGAGGTAGATCCACGATGGCAGCCGAGAACGCCACGTACGCAATCGTCAAGACTGGCGGCAAGCAGTACAAGGTCGCCGTCGGTGACATTGTCAAGGTCGAGAAGCTGGAGTCCGAGCCCGGCGCCTCTGTCTCGCTGCCGGTCGCCCTGGTCGTCGCCGGTTCCAAGGTGACCACCTCGGCCGACGACCTGGCCAAGGTCGCCGTCGCCGCCGAGGTCCTGGAGCACACCAAGGGCCCGAAGATCCGCATCCACAAGTTCAAGAACAAGACCGGCTACCACAAGCGCCAGGGGCACCGTCAGCAGCTGACCGTGCTCAAGGTCACCGGAATCAAGTAAGGGGTCGTCAGACATGGCACATAAGAAGGGCGCATCCAGCTCACGCAACGGTCGCGACTCAGCCGCCCAGCGGCTCGGCGTCAAGCGCTTCGGCGGCCAGGTCGTCAAGGCCGGCGAGATCCTCGTCCGTCAGCGCGGCACCCATTTCCATCCCGGCGTGAACGTCGGTCGTGGCGGCGACGACACCCTGTTCGCCACCGCCCCCGGTGTGGTCGAATTCGGCGCCAAGCGCGGTCGCCGGACGGTGAACATCGTCCGCCTCGTGCGCTCGGAGGCCTGAGTTATCAAGAACGGCCTTCAAGGACCGTACTGCGAACAGTGAAGCTGCTGCGAGTTCTCTAGGGAACGCTCGCAGCAGCTTCACTGTTTTCTCGGAAGGATTCTCCAATGCCTCGGTTTGTGGACCGTGTGGTCATCCACGCCCAGGCCGGTAACGGCGGTAACGGATGCGCCTCGGTGCACCGAGAGAAATTCAAGCCGCTCGGCGGCCCCGATGGCGGCAACGGCGGCCGGGGCGGCAGTGTCGTCCTGGTGGTGGACCCCCAGGTGCACACCCTGCTCGATTTCCACTTCCACCCGCATGTCGTCGCTCCGTCCGGTAAGCCCGGTGCCGGCAGCAACCGCGACGGGGCTGCAGGCGCCGACCTGGAGGTCCATGTGCCCGACGGCACCGTCGTGCTCGACGCCGACGGCAAGTTGATCGCCGATCTCGTCGGCGCAGGCACCCGGTTCGAGGCCGCGATGGGCGGCCGCGGCGGACTCGGCAACGCGGCGTTGGCATCCCGTGCCCGTAAAGCCCCCGGTTTCGCGTTGTTGGGAGAGAAGGGTCAGATCCGCGATCTGACCCTTGAACTCAAGACCGTCGCCGATGTCGGCCTGGTCGGGTTCCCCTCGGCCGGGAAATCGTCGCTGGTGTCCACCATCTCGGCGGCCAAGCCCAAGATCGCCGACTATCCCTTCACCACGCTGGTCCCCAACCTGGGTGTGGTGTCGGCGGGGGAGAACACCTTCACCGTCGCAGACGTGCCCGGCCTCATCCCCGGCGCCTCGGACGGTCGCGGTCTCGGCCTGGATTTCCTGCGCCACATCGAGCGGTGTGCCGTGCTTGTCCATGTCGTGGATTGCGCCACCCTGGAACCAGGCCGGGATCCGATCTCCGATATCGACGCACTGGAGGCCGAGTTGGCGGCCTATCAGCCCACCCTGCAAGGCGATACCACCCTCGGTGATCTTGCCGACCGGCCGCGGGCGGTGGTGCTCAACAAGATCGACGTGCCAGATGCGCGTGAGCTCGCCGAGTTTGTGCGCGAGGACGTCGTCGAGAAGTACGGCTGGCCGGTGTTCGAGATATCGACTGTCAGCCGAGATGGCCTGCGCCCCCTGATCTTCGGGCTGTGGGAGATGGTCGCGGCGTATCGGGCTGCGCAGCCCGAGGTGGCACCCCGTCGACCGGTGATCCGCCCCGTCGCGGTCGACGAGACGGGCTTCACCGTCACCCCGGACGGTCAGGGCGGTTTCGTGGTGCGCGGCACCCGACCCGAACGCTGGATCGCGCAAACCGCATTCGACAACGACGAGGCCGTCGGTTACCTCGGCGACCGTCTGGCCAGGTTGGGGGTGGAGGACGAACTGGTCAAGCAGGGCGCCACTCCTGGGTGCGCGGTGACCATCGGCGATGTCACCTTCGACTGGGAGCCGCAAACCCCGGCCGGTGTCGACACCATGATGTCCGGCCGCGGCACTGATGTGCGCCTCGAGCAGACCGAGCGGGTATCGGCCGACGAGCGCAAGGCGGCACGGAAGGCGCGTCGGGAGCACCGGGAATGAGTAGTACGCCCTCGGTGCATCGGGACGCCATCAGGACCGCCCGCAGCGTCGTCGTCAAGATCGGTACCACCGCGCTGACCACGCCCACCGGTGTGTTCGACGCAGGCAGGCTGGCCGCCCTCGTGGAGGCGATCGAGGGCCGGATGCGGGCGGGCTCCGATGTCGTGATCGTGTCCTCCGGTGCCATCGCCGCGGGAATCGAGCCACTGGGGCTGTCCCGGCGACCCACCGACCTGGCGACCAAACAGGCCGCCGCCAGCGTCGGTCAGGTGGCGCTGGTGAATGCCTGGAGCACGGCGTTCGCCCGTTTCGACCGCACGGTCGGCCAGGTGCTGTTGACCGCGCACGACATCGCGATGCGGGTGCAGCACAACAACGCTCAGCGCACCCTGGACCGGTTGCGCGCGCTGCACGCGGTGGCGATCGTCAACGAGAACGACACCGTCGCCACCAATGAGATCCGGTTCGGCGACAACGACCGGCTCTCGGCGCTGGTCGCACAGTTGGTCGGTGCCGACGCCTTGGTGTTGCTCTCCGATATCGACGGGCTGTACGACGGGGATCCGCGTAAGGCACCCGCCGATGATCCGGCGCGCTTCATCCCCGAGGTGGCCGCCGACGGTGACCTCGACGGAGTCGTGGCGGGCCGGGGCAGCAGCCTGGGCACCGGTGGGATGGCCTCCAAACTGTCCTCGGCGCTGCTGGCAGCCGACGCCGGTGTGCCGGTGTTGTTGGCCGCGGCCGCCGATGCCGCCGCAGCACTGTCCGACGCGTCGGTGGGCACGGTGTTCGCGCCACGACCGGAGCGGATGTCAGCGCGCCGGTTCTGGGTGCGTTACGCCGCCGAGGCGACCGGTGTTCTGACCCTCGACGAGGGCGCGGTGCGGGCGGTCGTCACGCGGCGGCGCTCCCTGTTGCCCGCCGGGATCACCGCGGTGTCGGGCCGTTTTCACGGCGGTGACGTCGTGGAGTTGCGTGGACCCGACGGCGCGGTCGCCGCCCGCGGGGTGGTCGCCTATGACGCGGTCGAACTCGCCGCGATGATCGGCCGGTCGACCCCCGACCTTCCGCCGGAATTGCGCAGGCCGGCGGTGCACGCCGACGACCTGGTCGCGGTGTGACGCGTCGCCGCAGCACCGACGCCGGATCCTGTATCCGCACCGGTCAGCTAATATCGCTCAGCAAATAGGTCACCCGTCAATTACTTCACTTGCTGGTACTTTTGGTCAAAATTGCCATTTCGCGCAATCGATCGGATAAACGCCGCAAACGCCCTCCTTTGAGCTAAGTCGGACATTCGGACGTACGCCGGGGTATGCTCGCACAAATTTGGTGTCAGCAAAGTGGAAGCTGGGGGCATGACACGTCGTTCGGTTCTTGCGGTCGGGGCGCATCCCGACGATATCGAGCTGGGCTGCGGGGGCGCGCTGGCCAAACACGTTGCTGCGGGGGATCAGGTGACGATGCTCGTCGTCACCCGTGGCGAAGAGGGTCCCGGCAGATCGTCGCAGCGGGTCGCCGAACAGCAGGCAGCCGCCGATGCACTGGGGATCGACAAGCTGATCTGGGGCGAGGGTTTCCTGGACTGCCGGGTCTCGCTGCAGGAATTCGAGTTGGTGCATCTGATCGAGGACGCCATCGACAAGGTGTCGGCGACGGTGGTCTACACCCACATGGCCAACGACAGTCACCAGGATCATCGCGTCGTGTCGCGGTGCACCATGGGTGCCGCGCGCTGGGTGTCGACGATCATGGCCTACGGCGGTCCGTCGGCGGTGGGGTTCAACCCGACCTCGTTCATCGACATCTCCGACTGCCTCGATAAGAAGATCGAGGCGCTGATGTGCCATGTGTCGCAGGCTGAGGCGAGCGAGAAGGTCAGCGCCTCATGGGTGCGCAGCTCGGCCGAGCATTACGGATTCCTGTGCAGGCGCCCGTTCGCCGAGGGATTCGAGCCGATCCGCCAGGTCGTCGATTTCTAGTCTGTGCCAACATTTCTCATCATCGGTGCTGGTAGCACCGGTATCGGCGCCGCGGTCAGGTTGACCGAACTCGGCATCGACCACCTCGTCGTCGATGCCGGACCTCAGGTCGGCGGGATGTCGGCGTCGGTCACCGACGATGCCGGATTCACCTGGGATCTGGGCGGGCACGTGCTGCACAGTCATTTCCCCGATTTCGACCGGGCGGTCGAGGCCAGCGGGATCGCGTTGAACCATGTGTGGCGCAACGGCTGGGTATGGCTGCGTGGCGACGGTCCCCAGAGTCTGGTCCCGACCCCCATCCAGCAGCAACTCACCGAGCTGCCAACGGATCTGGACCCAGACGGACCCGTGGACAACTTGGCCGACTACTACCGCAACAACTTCGGCCGGCGGCTGTACGACGAATTCTTCGAGCCCTATAACCGCAAGATGTGGACGCTGCCGCTCGATCAGATCGACGACCAATGGACCTCGCTGCGCAGCGGTAGCACGGCCCGCAATGTCCCCACACTGGCGCTGGCCGGTGCCACGACCCCTGCCGCATCGACATTTCCGTATCCCGTCGGTGGGACGGGTGCGCTGTGGCAAGCCGTCCACGATCGGCTGATGACACCGAACTCGGTGCGGCTCAACACGGCGGTGCTCGATGTGGATGCGGTGGCACGGGTCGCTCGGCTCGATGACGGGACGACCGTGGAATTCCGGTACTGCGTCAGCACGGCGCCGATCACCAGCGCGCTGCGATGGGTCGGCCGGATCGATCGCGCTGAATCGCTACGGGCCAGTCGGTTGCATGCGGTAGGTATCGGCTTCACCGGGCAGCCGCCGGAAGCGCTGGCCGACAAGACGTGGCTGTATTGCCCGGACGAGACGGTGCCGTGGTACCGCGCCACGATGCTGAGCAATTACGACGGGTCCAATGCGGGTGCGGGGCGGTGGAACATCCTCTCTGAGGTACCGATTTTCGCGCATGAGCCGGTGCCTGCCGAGGTGGCCGTGGACGGTGTGGTGGAGTCCTTGTGCAAGCTGGGCGCGGACCCCGAACGGATCGCTTCGCGATTCGTCAGGACACTGGGTTTCGGTTATCCGGTGCCGACGCTGGGACGCGATGATCTGCTGCGTGAGGCCGACAAACTGTTGCTGGCGCATGGCATCTACAGTCGCGGCCGGTTCGGCGGGTGGCGCTACGAGTCGTCAAACCAGGACTACGGATACCTACAGGGCCGCCAGGCCGTCGACCATGCTCTGTCCGGCACCGCCGAGGATGTCTACTGGCACCCCGAGCGCTTCTGATGCTCAGCCGTCCAGATACAGTGCGCCCCTGATGATCTCGGTCAGTGCGGTCGCCAGCTGAGGATCGTATTCCGGCGGTTGGTTCGGCAGGTTCTGTTGGCACGACCGCTCGACCATCCACACCAGGCTGCTCGCGGTCGGGCCGGGAAGCAGGTTGGCGCGGATGGACCCGTCGGCCTGGCCCTCTTCGATGACGGTGGTGAACTGTGCGGCGATGCCGGTCAACAGCTCGCGGTAGGTCTCACCGACCTGGGCGTCATAGGCGGCCATCTCGCTGAGCGCAACCAGCACCGGTTGGTGCGTGCGATAGCTTCCGATCAGCCGGGTCATCGATGCGTGGATATCGGTCGGGTCGCGCCGGCTGGCCACCGTCCACCATTGCGCCGCATCGGCGGTCAGGTCGCCGAACACCTGGGTGGCCAACCGGCGCAGCAGATCGCCCTTGTCCTCGAAATAGATGTAGAAGCTGGCCCGGGAGATACCGGCCTCGGTGGCCAGCTTGTCCACGCTGAGCTCGGTGAAGCTGGCGCCGTCGGCCATCAGCCGGTCCGTCGCCTCCAGGAGTTGGCGCTCGATCTGTTCGCGGCGTTCCTGGCGTTTGACCTGGGGCTTGCGACCTGCCCGCGTCACCGATGCCATGGGGTAAGCGTATCGGCTGCGCGGCTTCCTTGACTAGACGGTCTGTCTAGACTTATTGTCGCCAGCATGACTGTGTCACCGATCACAACGGCCGAGCGTGCTTTCGACCCCATCGACCTGTCCTCCCGCGCGTTCTGGGCCACCACGGCGGCCGATCGCGAGGTCGCGTTCGCCGAGCTGCGGGCCGAGCGCCCGGTGAGCTGGCATCCGCCGGTCGAGGATTCGCTGATGCCCGACCCGGCAGACCGCGGGTACTGGGCGGTGACCCGCCATGCCGACGTCGTCGAGGTCAGCCGCAACAGCGAGGTGTTCCTATCCGGGCAGGGGGTGCTGTTCGAGAACGTGCCGCAGGAACTGCTGGAGGCCTCGCAGTCCTTCCTGGCGATGGATCCGCCGCGACACACCCAGATCCGCAAGGTGGTGCATTCGGCGTTCACGCCGCGTCAGGTGCGCCGTATCGAAGACTCCATCAAGGCCAACGCTGCCGATATCGTCTCGGAGTTGAAGGCCGCGGGCAGCGGTGCGGATTTCGTCGACCTGTGCGCCAAGGAACTGCCCATCCGCACCCTGTCGGACATGGTCGGCATCCCCGAGTCCGAGCGCCACCAGGTGGCCGCGGCGGCCGATGCGTTGGTCTCCTGGGCCGATCCGGAGTACCTGGCGGGCCGTCACCCGCTGGAGGTCCTGGTGGCCAACCAGATGTACCTGCACCAGGTGGCACTCGCGCTTGCTGCCGAGCGGCGGGAGAACCCGGGCGACGATCTGCTCAGCGCCCTGGTCCAGGCCGAGGTGGAGGGATCACGCCTGACCGATCAGGAGGTCGCGGCGTTCTTCGTGCTGCTGGCGGTCGCCGGTAACGACACCACCCGCCAGACCACCAGCCACGCGATGAAGGCGCTGACCGACAACCCCGATCAACGCGCCTGGCTGATGGCCGATTTCGACGACCGCATCGGCACCGCGGTCGAGGAGTTCGTGCGGTGGGCCAGCCCGGTGATGACCTTCCGGCGTACCGCTGCCACCGAATACGAACTCGGCGGGCGCACCATCACCGCCGGGGACAAGGTCGTCATGTTCTACTCATCGGCGAATTGGGACAGCGAGGTGTTCACCGACCCGCACCGGCTCGATCTCAGCAGACACCCCAACCCGCACGTCGGATTCGGCGGCGGTGGCCGGCACTTCTGCCTCGGCGCCCATGTCGCCAGGGCGCAGCTGCGGGCCATCTTCGGCGAACTGCTGCGCCAGATTCCCGATCTCGAGGTCGGCGAACCGTCCTATGTCGCGGGCAACTTCGTGCACGCGGTCCGCTCGCTGCCCTGCAGCTTCTAGCCGATGGCGGCGCGCTGGGGCGTGATCGTCAGCGCGCCGCCATCATCAGCGGCAGCTCACCGGCCAGCAGTGTCAGCAGCTCCGAGCACCCGCCGTCGACCTTGACGCTGGCCAGATCGTCACCGCGGGTGGGCCCCCGGTTGATGATCGCGATCGGCAGGTGGGCGGCGGCTGCGTGCCGCACGAAGCGGTATCCGGAGAACACCGTCAGCGACGAACCCGCCACCAACAGTGCATCGGCGGCATCGACCAACGAGAAGGCTTGTCCAACACGCTCTTTGGGCACACTCTCGCCGAAGTAGACGATATCCGGTTTGAGCATGCCGGCACAGCGCGGACAGTCCAGGTACCGGAAGCTCGAGGTGTCGGTGACGACGGCGTCGGCATCGGGCGCCACCGCGATGCCCCCGACCTCTTCGGCGCGGTCGGCGAAACCCGGATTCAGCGCTTCCAGTTCGTCGGCCAACGCTGTGCGGCTCATGGTGAATCCGCATTGCAGGCAGATCACCTGCTGATAGGTACCGTGCAGGTTGACCACGGTGCGGCTGCCGGCCTTGGTGTGCAGCAGGTCCACATTCTGGGTGATCAGCCCGGTCAGCACCCCCGCAGCCTCCAGTGCGGCCAGCGCGCGGTGGCCGGCATTGGGCTGCGTCCAGTCCATATGTCGCCACCCGATGTGGTTGCGCGCCCAGTAGCGCTGTCGGAACACGGCGTCCGAACGGAACTGGGCGATGGTCATCGGGTTGCTCGGCGGGGAGTCCGGCCCGCGGTAGTCGGGGATGCCCGAGTCGGTCGACATGCCTGCACCGGTGAGCACCGCGATCCGACGACCTGCCAGCGCGGCGACCAGTTCCGGGGCTTCCATGAATTCGAGGATAGGCCGCCGTGGCAGGGTGGACCCATGACGGCAGGATCCGCCCAGGGGCCGGGGCGCCCGCTCACCGCCGACCAGCTCGCCGACCGCACCCGTCGGGCCGCCGACGCCGCGCTGGAGGCCGGCCGCGCGGCGGGGCTGGAGGTCGAGCGCGCCACCGTCCTGCACGACGTCTTCTCGGTCGTGGCGCATCTGGAGCCCGCCCCGGTCGTGGCCCGTGTCCCGGTGGTGCTGCCGCCCGGCTACACCCCGGGGCTGCAGACCGCGCGCCAGCAACGTGAACTCGACGTCGTGGCCTGGCTGGATTCCCACGGCGTGCCGGTCGTGCCGCCCAGCCCGTTGGTGCCGCGCGCCCCGGTCCGGTGCGGTGAGTTCGGCATGACGTTCTGGACGCTCGCCGATGTCGCACCCGATCACCAGCCGTATGCCGGCGTACCGATCGCCAAGAGCGCCGAACTGCATGCCGGGCTCGCCGGTTATCCAGCGCCGCTGCCCTTTCTGGCGCCCTTCACCGAGGCCGCGCCCGGCATGTTCGACCGGCTGGCGCCCTCGGACTTGCTGAGCAGCAAGGACATCGACCGGGTCCGTGGCCAGTTCGCCGATGTGTCGGCGGTGTTGGGCAGTGCCGCCGCCTTCGCCACCCGACACCCCGATGTCGGAGTCCAGGCGCTTCAGGGAGATGCGCCGTCGCACAACGTCATCCGCACCACCACCGGAGTCAAGTTCGCGGACTTCGAGGACGTCTGTGTGGGCCCGGTCGAGTGGGACCTGGCCATGCTCGGGCCCGAGGCCGTCGCCGAATACGACGAGGCCGCCGAGGCGCTCGGTCTGCGCAGGACCGACCCAGCCGTCCAACACCTGATGGACACCGCGCGCACACTGCAGTTCATCAGCTGTGTGGTTCTGGTGCCGCAACTACCGGTTTTGGCCGAGGGCCTGGCCACCGTGATAGCCGACTGGCGCACGCAGCCCGCGATGTGAACTCCGGTTTTGCCGACAATGCCAGAATGGCACGGTGGACTTCTACTCCGCCTACCGGCACGGGTTCGTCCGGGTGGCCGCCTGCACGCACCACACCACGCTCGCCGATCCCGCCGCCAACGCCGAATCGGTACTGCGGCTTGCCGGTGAGTGCCACGATGACGGCGTCGGGCTGGCGGTCTTTCCCGAGCTGACGCTGTGCGGCTACTCGATCGAGGACATCCTGTTGCAGGACACCCTGCTCGACGCCGTCGAGGAGGCCCTGGCGACGGTCGTCGCCGCATCCGTGGACCTGCTGCCGGTGCTGGTGATCGGTGCGCCGCTGCGCCATCGCAACCGGGTGTACAACTGCGCGGTCGTGATCCATCGCGGTGCCGTCCTGGGTGTGGTGCCGAAGTCCTATCTACCCAACTACCGCGAGTTCTACGAGAAACGTCAGCTGGCCCCCGGTGACGGGCTCGCGGGCGACATACGGGTGCGCGGTGCCACCGTGCCGTTCGGGCCGGACCTGCTGTTCCAGGCGGCGGATCTGCCCGATTTCGTCCTGCACGTCGAGATCTGCGAGGACATGTGGGTGCCGGTGCCCCCGAGCGCGCGCGCCGCGCTGGCCGGGGCGACCGTGCTGACCAACCTGTCGGGCAGCCCCATCACCATCGGCCGCGCCGATGACCGCAAACTGCTCGCCAAATCGGCATCCTCGCGGTGCCTGGCGGCCTATGTCTACGCCGCCGCCGGGGAGGGGGAGTCCACCACCGACCTGGCCTGGGACGGGCAGACCATGATCTACGAGAACGGGGTTCTGCTGGCCGAGTCGGAGCGCTTCCCCAAGGGCGAGCGCCGCAGCACCGCCGACGTCGACGTGTCGCTGTTGCGGGCCGAACGGTTGCGGATGGGCAGTTTTGACGACAACGCGCAACACGAAGCTCGCCGCGGCGGAGCGGACTTCCGTCGCATCGAGTTCACCCTCGACCCGCCGACCGGTGATATCGGCCTGCTCCGGCGGGTGGAGCGCTTCCCGTTCGTTCCCTCGGATGCCGCACGGCTGCAACAGGATTGCTACGAGGCATACAACATCCAGGTATCTGGGCTTGAGCAGCGGCTGCGCGCGTTGAACTACCCGAAGGTCGTCATCGGGGTGTCGGGCGGGCTGGACTCCACCCACGCGCTGATCGTCGCCGCCCGTGCCATGGACCGGGAAGGCCGTCCGCGCAGCGATATCCTCGCCTTCACCATGCCGGGTTTCGCCACCGGCGACCGGACCAAGGGCAATGCCATCGCGCTCAGCGAAGCGCTCGGTGTGACCTTCGCCGAGATCGACATCCGCGATACCGCCCAGCTGATGCTCACCGAGATGGACCACCCGTTCGGTCGCGGGGAGAAGGTTTACGACGTCACCTTCGAGAACGTGCAGGCCGGCCTGCGCACCGATTATCTTTTCCGACTCGCCAACCAGCGCGGCGGCATCGTGCTGGGCACCGGCGACCTCTCCGAGCTCGCGCTGGGGTGGTCGACCTACGGGGTCGGTGACCAGATGTCGCATTACAACGTCAACGGCGGCGTACCGAAAACGCTGATCCAGCACCTGATCCGCTGGGTCATCTCCTCCGGGGAGTTCGACGAGTCCGTCGGCGAGGTGCTGCAGTCGGTGCTGGACACCGAGATCACTCCCGAACTGGTCCCGGCCGGCGAGGACGAGGAGGTCCAGAGCAGCGAGGCCAAGGTCGGTCCCTATGTGCTGCAAGACTTTTCGCTCTTCCAGGTGCTGCGCTACGGATTCGGCCCCGCCAAGGTGGCCTTCCTGGCCTGGCACGCCTGGCATGACGCCGAACGGGGACATTGGCCGCTGGGCTATCCGCTGGACAAGCGCCCCGAGTACTCGCTGGCCGAGATCCGGCGGTGGCTGACGGTGTTCGCCCAACGGTTCTATTCGTTCTCCCAGTTCAAGCGGTCGGCGCTGCCGAACGGCCCGAAGGTCTCCGCGGGCGGGGCACTGTCCCCGCGTGGGGATTGGCGGGCGCCGTCGGACATGTCGGCGCGAATCTGGCTGACCGCCATCGAACGCGATATCCCCGAGGGCTGACGGGCCGGACGACGGCCGTCAGCGGGTTGCGCTCAGTCGAGTGCGTCCTCGATGGCCTCCGCGGTCGGTGCGCAACCACCCGCGCCGGAAACCGTCGTGGCCAGCGCGCCTGCCGCGCACGCCCACCGCATCGCGCGTTCTGCTCCCTGGGGCCATGCGGTGGCCAGCACGCCGGCGAACACATCGCCCGCGCCGGTGGTGTCCACCGGTTCGACCGCGGGGGCGGGCACCTGGATCTCGCCCGACCCGCTGCGCAGTGTCGCACCCCGCGAGCCCAGCGTGGTCACCAGATTCGGGACCGGCCAGTTCCATTGCTGCGCCTCGGTTTCATTGACGATGACGACATCGGTCACCTCGGCGATGCGGGCGAGGCGGTCCGGGTCACCGCCGGCCGGGGAGGCATTCAGCAGCACCGTCGCGCCACTGTCCTTGGCCATCCGGGCGGCCGCCAACGCCGTCTCCAGCGGAATCTCCAGCTGCACCAGCAGCACTTCGCAGCCCGCGACGAACTCGCGGCTGCGGGGCGAGTCCAGCGTCAGGTGCGCGTTGGCGCCGGGCGCCACGACGATCATGTTCTCCGCGCGGGCGTCGACGACGATGCCCGCCGTTCCGCTTGGCATCGGCAAGCGGACCACGCCGCCGGCGTCGACCCCGTTGTCCTCCAGATGAGCCAGCAGATCGATGGCCGCGGCGTCCTCGCCGACCGCCCCGACGAAGCTCACCGACGCGCCGGCGCGGGCCGCCGCGACGGCCTGATTTCCGCCCTTGCCGCCCGGCGAGTGCGCCAGCGCCGAGGCGAGCACGGTGGCGCCGGGCTCGGGGAGGGTGTCGACGGTGAAGACGAGATCCATGTTCACGCTGCCCACCACGCACACCCGGGTCATGAGCTCACCGTAACCCCCACCGCTCCATCTCGGCCGATGCTCGATACGCTGGCTCAATGAGCGCGCAGGTCCTCGATCTCAAGCAGCAGGTCCACGATGCCGCCGTCGCGGCCCGCATCGCGTCGCGCCGCCTGGCCACCCTGAGCACCGCCGAGAAGAACCGCGCTCTGCACACGGCAGCCGACAGCCTGCTTGCCCAGGTCGCGGTGATCCTGGCGGCCAACGCCGAGGACCTCGATGCCGCCCGCGCCGCCGGGACCGCCGAGGCCATGCTGGACCGGCTCGCCCTCAACCCGCAGCGGGTCGACGGCATCGCCGCCGGTCTGCGACAGGTGGCCGGACTGCCCGACCCGATCGGGGAGGTGCTGCGCGGCAGCACCCTGCCCAATGGTCTGCAGCTGCGCCAGCAGCGGGTACCGCTGGGGGTCGTCGGCATCGTCTACGAGGGGCGGCCCAACGTCACCGTCGACGCCTTCGGTCTGACCCTCAAGTCCGGTAACGCGGTGCTGTTGCGCGGTAGCTCGTCGGCGGCGCGTTCCAATGCCGCTCTGGTGGGTTCGCTGCGCGAGGCCTTGGTCGCCGAAGGCCTGCCCGCCGACGCCGTTGCGCTACTGCCGAGTGAGGACCGCTCGAGCGTCACCCACCTCATCCAGGCGCGCGGTCTGGTCGATGTGGTGATCCCGCGCGGCGGTGCCGGGCTGATCGATGCCGTGGTCCGCGATGCCACCGTGCCGACCATCGAAACCGGCGTCGGAAACTGCCACGTGTTCGTGCACGCCGCGGCCGATCTCGACGTCGCCGAGCGAATCCTGCTCAACGCGAAGACCCGTCGGCCCAGTGTCTGCAATGCCGCCGAGACCCTGCTGGTGGACCGCGCGGTCGCCGATACCGCGGTGCCCCGGCTGGTCACCGCCCTGCAGGACGCCGGGGTGACGGTGCACCTGGACCCCAGCGAGGAGGAACTGCGCGCTGAGTTCCTTTCGATGGACATCGCCGTGCAGATCGTCGACGGTGTCGATGGCGCCATCGACCACATCAACACCTATGGCACCGGACACACCGAGGCCATCGTCACCACCGAATTGGCTGCCGCCCAACGCTTCACCGGGCAGGTCGACGCCGCGGCGGTCATGGTGAACGCGTCGACGGCGTTCACCGACGGTGAGCAGTTCGGGTTCGGCGCCGAGATCGGGATCTCCACCCAGAAGCTGCACGCCCGCGGCCCGATGGGGTTGTCCGAACTGACTTCGACCAAATGGATCGTCTGGGGTGACGGTCAGACCCGTCCGGCCTGATCACACGGACCAGACAGAAAAGAGACCATGTTGAGCGTCCCCGCCCGCCCAGCGCCCCTGTTCGCCGATATCGACGATGTCGCCAAGCGACTCGCCGAGACCGGGTATCTGCCCGACAAGGCCACTGCCACGGCGGTGTTCCTTGCCGATCGGCTCGGCAAGCCGCTGCTGGTTGAGGGACCGGCCGGCGTCGGCAAGACCGAACTGGCCCGCGCGATCGCGCAGACCACCGGCAGCGAACTGGTCCGGCTGCAGTGCTACGAGGGGGTCGACGAATCCCGGGCGCTCTACGAGTGGAACCACGCCAAGCAGATACTTCGCATCCAGGCGGGCACCGCGGGTGGCACCGCCGCCGGAGACTGGGATCAGACCAAGACCGATGTCTTCGGTGAGGAATTCCTGCTCAGCAGGCCGCTGCTGACCGCCATCCGGCGCACCGATCCGACCGTGCTGCTCATCGACGAGACCGACAAGGCCGATATCGAGATCGAGGGTCTGCTGCTGGAGGTGCTCTCCGACTTCGCGGTCACCGTGCCGGAGTTGGGGACCATCAAGGCCGAGCGGGCGCCACTGGTGGTGCTGACCTCCAACGCCACCCGCGAACTTTCCGAGGCGCTCAAGCGGCGCTGCCTGTTTCTGCACATCGACTTCCCCGACGCGGAGTTGGAGCGGCGCATCCTGCTCTCCCGTGTCCCGGAGTTGCCGGAAACGATTGCGGCCGAACTGGTTCGCATCATCGGTGTGCTGCGTGGCATGCAGCTCAAGAAGCTGCCCTCGGTGGCCGAGACCATCGACTGGGGCCGCACGGTGCTGGCGCTCGGCATGGACACCATCGACGACGAGATGATCGCCGCCACCCTCGGTGTCATCCTGAAGAACCAGTCCGATCAGATCAAGGCGGCGGGAGAGCTGAGGCTGAACTGATGTCCCGACGCACCCGCCCGCCACAGCCGTTGGCGCCGCACGGAATCCCCGGCCACCTGGTGGATTTCGTCGAGGCGCTGCGCGGGTCCGGTATTGCGGTGGGGCCGTCGGAAACCGTCGACGCCGGCCGGGTGATGAACGTGCTCGGTCTCGGCGATCGCGGCGCGCTGCGCGAGGGACTGGCGTGTGCGGTGCTGCGCCGCCCGGAGCACCGGGATACCTATGACGCGTTGTTCGATCTGTGGTGGCCCGCGGCGCTGGGCGATCGCACGGTGATCGACGAGGCCGACGCCGACGTGCGTGACGCCAAGGACCCGACCGGCCCGCCCGAGGCGGATATCGAGAGCATGCGCCAGGCGCTGGTCGACATGCTGGGCTCCGATGCCGAACTGGAGAACCTCGACGACCGGCTGACGGCGATGATCGCCCGCATCGTGGAGGCCTACGGCCGGTACAACTCCAGCCGCGGACCGTCCTACTCGTCGTATCAGGCGCTCAAATCGATGGCCCTCGACGATCTGGAAGGGCGGCTGCTTGCCGGGTTGTTGGCCCCTTACGGTGAGGAACCGACTCTTACCCAGCAGGAGATCGCCAAGGCGCTGGCGGCGCAACGCATCTCCCAGCTGCGTCGCATGGTGGAAGCCGAGACCAAGCGCCGTACCGCCGAACAGCTCGGCCGGAACCACGTGCAGATGTACGGGGTGCCGCAACTGTCCGAGAACGTCGAGTTCCTGCGGGCCTCCGGCGAACAGCTGCGCCAGATGCGCAAGACCGTGCAACCGTTGGCCCGCACGCTGGCCACCCGGCTGGCGGCCAAACGCCGCCGCTCGCGCAGTGGTGAGATCGATTTACGCAAGACGCTGCGCAGATCGATGTCCACCGGCGGAGTGCCGATCGATGTCGTGTTGAAGAAACCGCACCCGGCCCGACCCGAGCTGGTGGTGCTCTGCGATGTGTCCGGTTCGGTGGCCGGCTTCAGTCACTTCACCTTGATGCTGGTATCCGCACTGCGCCAGCAGTTCTCCCGGGTGCGGGTGTTCGCCTTCATCGACACCACCGACGAGGTCAGCCACATGTTCGGTCCGGAGGCCGACCTTGCCGTCGCGGTGCAGCGCATCACCAGGGAGGCCGGTGTCTACACCCGCGACGGGCATTCCGATTACGGGCATGCCTTCGTCTCGTTCACCCAGAACTTCCCGAATGTGCTCTCGCCGCGCTCGTCGCTGCTGATCCTCGGTGACGCCCGCAACAACTACCGCAACCCCGAGAGCGAGCTGCTGACCCGGATGGTCAACGCCAGCAGGCATGCACACTGGCTCAATCCCGAGCCCAGGCACCTGTGGGGCAGCGGCGACTCGGCCGTGCCGCGCTACCAGGACCTGATCCCCATGCACGAGTGCCGGTCGGCCAAGCAGCTGGCCTCGGTGATCGACGGTCTGCTCCCCGTCTGATCCGCCGCCGTTTCCGGTGAGCGTGCGTGTCCGTTCGTCGACACGCCGGTCCGGTGGCGGACTCCGCGCACGCTCGCCATGTGCGGGCCGCGGTGATCACTCCCGTAAGCTGCCTGTTCGTGGCCACGCGACGCAGGTTGGGAGTGATGGGCGGGACGTTCGACCCCGTGCATCACGGGCACCTGGTGGCCGCCAGCGAGGTGGCCGATCAGTTCGACCTCGACGAGGTGGTGTTCGTTCCCACCGGCCAGCCCTGGCAGAAGCGCGACCGCGCGGTCACCGCGCCGGAGGACCGCTATCTGATGACGGTGATTGCGACCGCGGCCAACCCGCGATTCTCGGTCAGTCGTGTCGACATCGACCGCGGCGGCCCCACCTACACCAAGGACACGCTGCGTGACCTGGCGGCGCTGAATCCGGACACCGATCTGTACTTCATCACCGGTGCCGACGCGCTGGCCTCGATCCTGTCCTGGCAGAACTGGGAGGAACTGTTCTCCCTTGCCCGGTTCGTCGGGGTGAGCAGGCCCGGCTACGAACTCGACGGGGAGCATATCGCCGCGGCGATGGAGGAGCTCCCCGACGACGCGCTGTCGCTGGTGGAGATCCCGGCCCTGGCGATCTCATCGAGTGACTGCAGGCTGCGCGCCCAGCAGTCCCGCCCCATCTGGTACCTGGTGCCCGACGGGGTGGTCCAGTACGTATCCAAACGCAATCTCTACACACCCACCGCCGAGGAGGCCAGGTCGTGACCGCAACGGCAGAAGCAGTACAGATGGCCACGATCGCGGCCCGTGCCGCCTCGGACAAGCTGGCCGACGATGTCGTCGTGATCGACGTCTCCGAGCAGTTGGTCATCACCGATTGCTTCGTGATCGCCTCGGCGTCCAATGAGCGCCAGGTCAACGCGATCGTCGACGAGATCGAGGACAAGATGCGCGCGGCCGGTCACAAGCCGGCCCGCCGCGAGGGCACCCGTGAGGGCCGCTGGACCCTGTTGGACTACGTCGACATCGTGGTGCACGTCCAGCACACCGAGGAGCGCGAGTTCTACGCCCTCGAGCGGCTGTGGCGGGATTGCCCGACGGTCCCGGTCGATCTCGGTGATCCGCGGGACGGCGCGCAGTGACGGTGCGTCGCCTTGTCCTGTTGCGCCACGGGCAGACCGAGTGGAATGCCGGCAGCCGGATGCAGGGTCAGCTCGATACCGACCTGACCGAGCTCGGACGTCAGCAGGCCGCCGCGGCGGCCGAGGTGCTCGCCGAACGGCAACCGGTGGCCATCGTGTCCTCGGATCTACGTCGCGCGCTGGACACCGCGACCGCACTGGGGGACCGCGCCGGGGTGCCGGTGCGGGTCGATCAGCGGTTGCGGGAGACACATCTCGGGGATTGGCAAGGTCTGACCCACATCGAGGTCGACGAGCGCGCTCCCGGTGCCCGGCTGGCCTGGCGTGACGATGCCCGGTGGGCTCCGCACGGCGGCGAAAGCAGGGTCGATGTCGCCGCCCGCAGCGTACCGCTGGTCGACGAGCTGCTGGTGGCCGAACCCGATTGGGGCGCCGACGGTTCCGACCGACCGGTGGTGCTGGTGGCGCACGGGGGTCTGATCGCCGCGCTGACCGGGGCGCTGCTGGACCTGCCGGTCGACAACTGGCCCGTCCTCGGCGGGATGGGCAACGCCAGTTGGGCGCAGCTGTCGGGACATCCTGTCGACGGCAGGCTCACCTGGCGCCTGGATGTCTGGAACGCCTCCGCGCAGGTGGCCAATGATGTCCTCTGAGCAGCGCCGGACCCTGCTGGTCTTCTGCGATTCGCTGTCCTATTACGGACCCACCGGCGGGCTACCCGCCGACGATCCGCGAATATGGCCCAATATCGTTGCCGAGCAACTGGATTGGGACGTCGAATTGATCGGCAGGATCGGCTGGACCTGCCGAGACGTGTGGTGGGCGGCAACCCAGGACCCGCGTTCGTGGGCGGCGCTGCCGCGCGCAGGCGCGGTGATCTTCGCGACCTGCGGGATGGACTCGCTACCGTCACCGCTGCCGACCGCGCTGCGGGAACTGATCCGTTATGTGCGCCCGCCGATGCTGCGGCGGTGGGCCCGGGACGGCTACGGCTGGTTACAGCCGCGGCTCTCGCCGGTGGCCCGGCCCGCGCTTCCGCCCCATCTGAGCGTCGAGTACCTGGAACAGACCCGGTCGGCGATCGACTTCAACCGGCCGGGGATACCGGTGGTGGCGACAGTTCCTTCGGTGCACATCGCCGAGACCTATGGCAAGTCGCACCGCTGGCGGGATGCCACCGTCGCGGCGATCACCGGATGGGCTGCGCAGCACCGGGTTCCGGTGGTCGATCTCAAAGCCGCCGTCGGTGAATACGTGATGAGCGGGCAGGGCAACCCGGACGGCATCCACTGGAACTTCGAGGCGCACGCCGCGGTGGCCGAGTCGATGCTCACCGCACTCGCCGAGGCCGGCGCGTACCAACCTGAAAAACGCTCGCTTCCATGACCGTTCAGGTGGTCACCGACTCATCCGCGCGACTGGAACCGGATGTGTTGGTAAGGTGGTCGATCCGTCAGGTGCCGCTGCACGTGCTGATCGACGGCAGCGATCTCTGCGATGGTATCGACCAGATCCCCAACGACATCCACGAACGTCACCACGTGACCACCTCCGGTGCCTCTCCTGCGGAACTGGCGCAGGCCTACCGGCAGGCGCTGGCCGACAGCGGTGGTGACGGTGTCGTTGCCGTCCATCTGTCCGCGGCGCTGTCGAGCACCTTCTCCACGGCGGTCGCGGCGGCGCGCGAGTTCGGTTCTGCTGTGCGCGTGGTGAATTCGCGGTCGGCGGCGATGGGTGTCGGCTACGTTGCACAGGCGGCGGCCCGGACGGCGGCCGGTGGCGCCCAGCTGGACGCGGTGGAGGCCGCCGCGCGAGCAGCGATCCCGCGCGGGCGCGTGTTCATCGTGGTGGACCGCCTGGACAATCTGCGACGCAGCGGCCGGATCGGCAAGGGTGCATCGTGGTTGGGTACCGCTTTGTCGCTGAAGCCCCTGTTGCATCTGGACGTCGACGGCCGGCTGGTGCTGGCGCAGAGGGTGCGCACCACGTCCAAGGCACATGCCGCGATGGTCGACGCGATCGCCGCGGCGGTGGGGGAGCGGCCGGCGACCGTGGCGGTGCACCACGTCGACAATCACGACGCCGCCGCCGCATTGGGCGCGGCGCTGACCGACCGCTTACCGCAACTGCAGGGGCTGACGGTCACCGATATGGGGGCGGTGCTCGCCGTGCATGTCGGGGGCGGCGCGGTCGGTGCCTGCGTCAGCCTCGCGGACTGAACCGCCCCGTCACCGGGGGTAGATCCTTGAGCGTGGCGATACCGGGGGCAGCCGCCACGACCGCGGGCACCGCGTTGGTCACCGGCAGCGCGGTGTAGATCATCCCGAGCCCCATGAAGCCGGGTTCGGTCCAGTCCTTGGGCGGCAGACAGTGCAGGACGGTGCGCATGTTGGGCATCCCGAAGACCTGGATGACGTGGCCGTGCTCCAGCGGTTTGGGAGGGGTGACCTGGTCGCCCATGGTCCAGTTGAAGCCGACGCTGACCACGTTGTGGTCACCGACCCAACCTCGGTGGTAGCCGTAGACGCTGCCGACGGTGCCCTTGGGGATCGTCATGAAACCGAGGTCCGAGTCGCCGGTCGCGGCGGTGAAGGTGACGTCGAAGGTCATCCGGTCCAGCTTCGCACCGATGGCGTCGGCCATCATGGCGGCGGATTCGGCGAAGACCTCGCTTTCGCGGCGCACGCTCTCGGCCAGGCCCGGCGTATCGGGATCCTGTGAGAAGCCCATCGCGGTCTGGGTCTCGGCGGACTCGTAGGTCGAGCAGTCCACCGATTCGGTGATCCGGATCTCGTCGACGCGTTCGCAGGAGCCGGAGAGCACCATCCCGACCATATTGGTCATCCCGGGGTGCGCGCCGCTGCCGAAGATGGTGGAATTGCCGGTGGCGCAGGCCTTTTTGATCCGTTCGAGGTCGTGCGGGGTCTGCTTGCCGCCGGTGATCCAGCCGGCGCTGGAGCAGACGTTGATGCCCGACTCGAGCAGGGCCACCAATTCGTCGATATCGGGCCACAGCGGGTTGTAACAGCAGGCGTCAGGCCGCAGGGCGATCAGCTCGCCGATGTCATTGGTGGCCTTGATGCCGGAGGGGGTCGGCCAGCCGGCGAGTTCAGCGGCATCGACGCCCACCTTGTCGGCACCGTGGGCGTACACACCCACCAGTTCCATGTCGTCGCGCCCGATGATGGCGTGCAGTGAGCGACGCCCGATGTTGCCGGTGGTCCATTGGATGACGCGGAGGGCGCCGGTCGCACGCGCTGAGTCAGACATGGAGTGAACACTATTGCCGATATGTTCAGCGACGGGCCGGTTTCGTCGGTTTCGATGCCCGTCGAGGCGCGACTCCCGTCGGGACACAACCTAAACTCTCGCTATGGCAATGGATTCCACGACCGTGCAGGCATGGTTCGACCGCTATGTGGACGTGTTCGCCGCCGTCGTCCGCGGTGCGAAGCCGATGGCCGAGCTGGTGGACTGCTACGCGGTACCGCTCACGCTGACCACCGATGCCGGTGCGGTCAGCCTCACCACCATCGACCAGGTGGTCGCGGTCATGGAAGGCCAGGTCGACGCGCTGCGGTCCCAGCGATATCAGTCCACGACACTGCTCAGCGCGGCCGTCACCGAACTGAACGCCTCGTCGGCCCTCTACCGCGGGGCATTCGTACGCTGTGATGTCGAGGGTGCCGAGTTGGGCCGCGTGGCGGTGACCTATCTGCTTGTCGACGGTCCCGAGCACCCACAGATCGCGGTGCTTGCCTCGCACGGACAATGACGGCAGGCACTCGCCGGTTATCCACAATGCCGCCTTCATCCACAGCCCACTGACTCCGGCGGCGTGACCGGGTGTTCCGGTCATCGGTCCGGCCTACCGTCGGGCGCATGGACACCGAATCGCCGGCCCAGCGACTCTCTCGACGCATCGGCGCCGGCCACGATCGCGGCGCCGATGCGGTCGATCCCGAGGATGCCGATCAGCAGTCCGATGCCGCGCTGGCGCGCTGGCTTCCGGAGGGACCAGCGTCGCGAACCCTCGCCGATCGCATGGCTGCGCTGCGCGCCGATCCGGGACGGGCCGGGGTCATGGCGCTTGTCGGCGTCGGCGTCATGGCCGTGCTGGTGACGGTGTTCACCGTCGTGCGGAGTCCGGATCACCCGGTGAGTGCGGCCAATCTGCCGCCGGTGCAGATGGTGTCGACGGCGAGTTCACCCTCGCCCGCGCCCCCGGGGCCGGTCGTGGTCAGTGTCGTTGGCCTGGTCAACAAGCCGGGGCTGGTCACCCTGGAGGCCGGCGGCAGGGTTGCCGATGCGGTGGAACTCGCCGGGGGAGCGCTCGCCGGTGCCGATCTGGTCGGTCTGAACATGGCCCGACGGGTGGCCGACGGTGAGCAGATCATCGTCGGTCTCGCGGCGGCGCCGGGATCACCGTCGCCGATGGGTAGCTCGGTGCGCGCGGCGGCCGAATCGTCTGGTCAGCCCGGGCCGGCGTCGACCGCCGCGACAACAGGTTCGGGGAGTTCGGCGGGCGGTGGTCAGGTGAACCTGAACACCGCGACCGCCGAGGATCTGGACGCGTTGCCGGGAGTCGGGCCCGTGACCGCCGCTGCGATCATCGCGTGGCGAGATGCCAACGGTCCGTTCGGCAGTGTCGACCAACTCGGCGAGGTGGACGGGATCGGTCCGGCCCGGCTGGACAAGCTGCGTGATCTGGTGGTCGCGTGAATGGCCACGGCGGATGCCCAGGAGCGTCCGGTCGATGTGCGACTGGTCCCCGCGGCGCTGACGGCTTGGGCGGTGACGGCCGCGGGAATCGTATGGCCAGGACTGGCGCCGTGTGCGGTGGTGCTGGTGGCCTGTGCCATCACCGGCGTGCTGACCCGCAGGGGTGCAGTTCGTGCGGGTGTGGCCGGTGTCGCCGCCGTCGCGGTGATGGGTGCCGCTTTCGGTGTGGTGGTCGCATTGCGCAGTGCCGAGGTGCGCCACCATCCGATCGCCGAGAGATACGGGGACCGGTCGGTCGTGACGATCGCCGCCACCGAGTCTCCACGCTCATTGGGGCGCGGTCGGATGATGTTTCGGGCCGGCCTGCGCGAGGTGGACGGCACGCCGTCAGCGGGGATGGTGGTGGTGTTCGCGCCGGTGTCAGAATTCGCCGCCCTGGCCGTGGGTCGCCCCGCCACCTTCACCGCCCGGATCGGACGCCCGCTGCGCGCCGACCTGACCGTTGCGGTACTCACCGCGACAGGTCGCCCCACCCTGGGGGAGACGCCCGCGGTTCGTCGCCTCGCCGGGCACGTCCGGGATCGGTTCTCCGCCGTGGCCCGCCGGGTACTGCCCGCCGACCAGGCTGCGATGCTGCCCGCCCTGGTGCTCGGCGATACCTCGGCGGTCACAGCCACCACGGCCGCGGCGTTCAAGGTTGCCGGTCTCACCCATCTGACCGCGGTGTCCGGCGCGAACGTCACGATCGTGTGCGGTGCGGCGCTGCTGTCGGCGGCGCTGGTGGGTCCCCGGCTGGCGGCCGGGCTGGCGCTCGTGGTGCTCATCGCGTTCGTCATCGTCGTGGAACCCTCGGCCAGCGTGTTGCGTGCCGCGGTGATGGGCGGCATCGGCTTGTTCGCGGTGGTCTCGCACCGCCGGCGGCAGGCGATCCCGGTGTTGTCCTCGGCCGTGATCGCGTTGATGATGGTGGCCCCGCAACTGGCCGTCGATATCGGCTTCGCGCTCTCGGTGGCGGCGACGGCCGCGCTGGTGGTGATCGCCCCCGGCTGGTCGCGCCGGTTGGTCGGCTGGGGCTGGCCCAAGCCGATGGCGGATGCGGTCTGCATCGCGGCGGCGGCGCAGGCGGTCACCGCCCCGCTCGTCGCCGGGATCTCGGGCAATGTCAGCGTCTTCGCGGTCGTGGCCAATGTGCTTGTCGGCGCGGTCATCCCGCCGATCACACTGATCGGGACCGCGGCCGCCGCAGTGTCGGCGGTCTGCGCACCCGTGGCAGAGCTGCTGGTCCGGTTCACCGGCCCCGAGCTCTGGTGGCTGCTCGTCGTTGCCGAGCGGATCGCCGCACTGCCCGATGCCACGGTGCCCGTCCCGGCCGGTGCGCCCGGCATGGCCCTGGTGGCGGCGGCCACGATCGCGGTGATCGTGACCTGGCGGTGGCGGTGGGGCCGCGGCCTCTCGATCGCGGGGCTGTGCTGCCTGCTGGCGTGGACCGTCTCCGGCATCGTCGGCTCGGCATGAAACGATCACGGGGTGACCGAGGGATTGCATCTGGTGCTCGGCGACGAGGAACTGCTGGTCGAACGGGCGGTTGCCGAAGTGCTGCGCGCGGCACGCAAGCGGGCAGGCACCGTCGACGTCCCGGTGGACCGGCTCCGGGCCGGAGAGGTGAGCACCAGCGAGTTGGCCGAACTGCTCAGTCCCTCGCTGTTCGCCGAGGAACGCGTGGTGGTGTTGGAGGCCGCTGCCGAGGCGGGCAAGGATGCGGTGGCGCTGATCCTCAGCTCCGCCGCCGACCTGCCGCCGGGCACCCTGCTCGTGGTCGTGCACTCCGGCGGTGGTCGGGCCAAGGCGATGGCCGATCAGCTCAAAAAGCTTGGCGCCGAGGTGCATCCGTGCGCCAAGATCACCAAACCGGCCGAGCGTGCCGATTTCGTCCGCCGTGAGTTCCGGACGCTGAAGATGAAGGTCGATGACGCCACCGTCACGGCGATCCTCGATGCCGTCGGCTCGGATATCCGCGAACTGGCCGCGGTCTGCTCCCAGCTGGTCGCCGACACCGACGGGCAGGTCGATGTCGCCGCGGTCCGGCAGTATCACAGCGGCAAAGCCGATGTGAAGGGCTTCGAGATCGCCGACAAGGCGGTCGCCGGTGACGTTCCCGGCGCCGCCGAGGCGCTGCGCTGGGCGATGCACAGCGGGGAACCGCATGTCGTGCTCGCCGATGCGCTGGCCGAGGCGGTGCACACCATCGCCCGCGTGGGCCCCATCACCGGAGACCCCTACCGGCTCGCCGGTGAACTGGGCATGCCGCCGTGGCGTATCCAGAAGGCGCAGAAACAATCCCGACGCTGGTCGCGGGATCGGGTGGCCGAGGCCATCCGGGTCGTTGCCGCGCTCAATGCCGATGTCAAGGGCGCGGCGGCCGATGCGGATTTCGCTCTGGAGCGGGCCGTGCGCAGAGTAGCCGAGTTGGCCGCCGACGGCTGAGCCTTGGCGGGCCCCGGGGTCACCAGGGGACCGACAGCACGGTTGTGCGCAAGGTGTCGAGCACCGGACCGAGGTCGTCGAGGGCCGCGGTGGCGAGGGCGAGGCGCAGCGCGTGCGGCCAGTGGCCGGTGGTGTCGAACGCGTCTGCTGTCGACACCAGGATTCCTGCCCGGGCGAGGTGGGCGGCGGCGAGGTCCGCGCGGACCTCGCCGGGTAACTCCAGCCAGCCGAACATCGATGCGGGGTTGGCGCGATAGGCGAGGCCGCGCAGCGCGTTCCGGGCGATATCCTGCCGCGCCCGGGCATCGTCTCGACGAACCGTCTCCAGCCGGGCGACCGTCCCGTCGGCGATCCAGCCGGTGGCCAGTGCCGTCACCACGCTGGGAACACCCCACCCGGTTGCCCGAAGACTGCTCGTCACCCCGGCGGCGTAGACCTTCGGTGCGACCAGATATCCGAAGCGCAGCCCTGTCGCGACACTCTTGGACAGGCCGGCCAGGTAGAACGTGCGCTCCGGGGCCATGGTCTGCAGTGCGGCCGGGGCGTCGACGTCCAGGAAGGCGTAGGTGCCATCCTCGATCAGCAGGGTGTCGTGGCGTCGGGCGATCTCGACAAGGTGTGCCCGTTGCGTCGAATCCAGGGTCCATCCCAGCGGATTGTGCACCGTGGGCATCAGGTAGGCGGCGCGGACCGATCGCGTGGCGCACAGTCTGTCCAAGCCGACCAGGTCCGTTCCGTCGTCACGGACGGGGATCGGCACGATCTCCAGTGCGCGCGCCGCCGCCAGCAGTTTCAATCCGGGATAGGTCAGCGCGTCGGCGGCGATGACATCGCCAGGGCGGGTGGTGGTGATCAGCGCGACATCGAGTGCCTGCTGGGCCCCGTTGGTCAGGAAGACCGAGTCGGGCGTGACGTCGATGGCGCGGTCGAGGAGGTGGGTGGCCACCACTGCCCGTTCGTGACGACGGCCACCGGCCGGTTGCTGGTACAGGATCGATTCGAGATTGCCCGACGTGGACAGGTGTCGCAGCGCATCGCGAAGCATCGTCGTCGTTGCGTCGGCACGCGGTTGGTTGAACGACAGGTCGGCGAGCCGATCGGACGGCAGCCTTCGGTCGGCGTCGATACCGGCGTAACCGCTTTGATCACGGACGAACGTGCCGCGTCCCGGTTCGCCGACGACCAGGCCCATCGCGGTGAGCTCGGCATAGACCCGGCTCGCGGTCGCCAGCGCGATCCCGTGCTCGCGGGCGAGGGTGCGGTGCGCCGGGAGTTTGGTGCCGCTGGTGAGTTCGCCGCGCCGGATCGCACCGGCGTACCGATCGACGATCTGTTTGTAGGTGGCCGGCCGCACGTCCCCAGCGTATCTATGACATTGAGTGGATTGTCCTAATGTAGATGGTTAGCGTTCTGCGCGTCTCACATCTACGTAGGGAGCCGCCCATGTCCGAGCCCGTCCGCGAACTTCCGGTCCTCGACTATCTGCGCAGGAGTCTCGACGGCAGCGCCGCGCCGACCGATCGCACCCATCTGCGCTATCCGACGGCCATCTCGCAGCTGCTCGGTTTCCGGGTCGTCGGCGTCGATGTCGGACACGCGGTGCTCGAGGTGGACGCCGACACGTCGCTGCACGGCAATCAACAGGGCACCGTGCACGGCGGGTTCCTGGTGGAGTTGGCGGATGCGGCCATCGGGACAGCGCAATCCACCACGATCTCGCCGGGTGAGTCGTTCACCAGCATCGACGTACACGCCACGTTTCTGCGTCCGATGTGGAGCGGTCGGTTGACCGCCACCGCATTCGCCACGCATACCGGCCGCACGGTCAGCCATTTCCAGTGCGATATCGCCAGGGTCGACGGCAAGCGGGTGGCGACGGTGACCAGCGCCGTCATGACGCTGCGCGGTGATCAGGCGCGGGGTCGGTAGCAGCTACCCGGACACGCAAAAACCCGCGCGTGACGCCTGAGCATCGACGCGCGGGTCGGCAGAGATTGTCAGAGCTTGTTGACGGCCAGCGTCAGCGCCGACTTCTTGTTGGCGGCCTGGTTCTTGTGGATGACACCCTTGCTGGCTGCCTTGTCCAGCTGACGGTTGGTCGACACCAGCAGCTCGCCCGCCTTGTCCTTCTCGCCGGCCTCGATGGCCTCACGGAGACCGCGGACAGCCGTACGCAGCGACGACTTGACCGACTGGTTGCGCAGACGACGGCGCTCGTTGGTCTTGATGCGCTTTTCCTGCGACTTGATGTTGGCCACGCGTGTAGTTCCTTCTCACCGTCGGTGTGATTACTAAGTATTTGGCGCCCGGCGCAGCAACGCAGGCTGGGCAGCAGTGGTTCAGGTTACCAGCGGGTGGACCAATCCCCCAAAAGCAGCCGGACCAGCCTGCCGAAACGGCCGACTTACGGCAGCATGTGCACGGTGAGCCTACGAACCCTGCCCAACGAGACCGTACGCCCGCCACGTTCGACCTCGCGATCGAAAAAACAGCAGGTGGGGATCTTCGACGGTTATACCGAGTTCGCCGGTTACGGCGCGGCCTTCGATGAGATGTTCGACGGCTCCGGCAACGTCCGGCCGCCCTACAAGGGAATCTTCGCTGAACTCTCGCCGTCGGATGCCGGCGAGTTGGAGGCCCGCACCGAAGCGCTGGGGCGTGCCTTCATCGACCAGGGCATCACCTTCTCGTTGTCCGGACAGGAGCGGCCCTTCCCGCTGGATCTGGTTCCGCGGGTCATCTCGGCGGCCGAATGGACACGATTGGAAAAGGGCATCGCCCAGCGGGTCAAGGCGCTGGAGCTCTATCTGGACGATATCTACGGCGAGCAGGAGATCCTGCGCGACGGGGTGATCCCGCGGCGGCTGATCACCTCGTGTGAGCACTTCCATCGCGAGGCGGTCGGCATCGTCCCGCCCAACGGCGTGCGTATCCATGTCGCCGGGATCGACCTGGTCCGCGATGCCCAGGGCACCTTCCGCGTCCTCGAGGACAACCTGCGTTCTCCGTCGGGGGTGTCCTACGTGATGGAAAACCGCCGGACCATGGCGCGGGTGTTCCCCAACCTGTTCGCCTCGCACCGGGTGCGGGCGGTCGGCGACTACTCGTCGCATCTGCTGCGCGCGCTGCGTAAGGCGGCGGCCACCAACGAGGCCGATCCGACCGTCGTCGTGCTCACCCCCGGGGTGTACAACTCCGCCTACTTCGAGCACTCGCTGCTGGCCCGTCAGATGGGTGTCGAGCTGGTCGAGGGTCGTGACCTGTTCTGCCGCGACAACACCGTCTACATGCGCACCACCGAGGGTGAGCGGCAGGTCGATGTCATCTATCGCCGTATCGACGACGACTTCCTGGACCCCATGCAGTTCAAACCGGACTCGGTGCTCGGTGTGGCCGGCGTGCTGAACGCCGCGCGCGCAGGCAACGTGGTCATCTCCAGTGCCGTCGGCAACGGCGTGGGCGATGACAAGCTCGTCTACACCTACGTGCCGACCATCATCGAGTACTACCTCGGCGAGAAGCCGCTGCTGGCCAATGTGGACACCTTCCGCTGCTGGCTGGACGAGGAGCGCGAGGAGGTGCTCGAACGGGTCGACGAACTGGTGATCAAGCCGGTGGAGGGCTCCGGTGGGTACGGCATCGTGTTCGGACCGGATGCCTCACCCAAGGAACTCGCCACGATCTCGAAGAAGATCCGCGCCGACCCGCGCGGCTGGATTGCCCAACCCGTCGTGCAGTTGTCGACGGTGCCGACCAAGATCGGCGACAAACTCGCCCCCCGGCACGTCGACCTGCGACCGTTCGCGGTCAACGACGGTGACGAGGTGTGGGTGCTGCCCGGCGGACTGACCCGGGTGGCGCTGCCCGAGGGATCGCTGGTGGTGAATTCGAGCCAGGGCGGTGGTTCCAAGGACACCTGGGTGTTGGCCTCGCGTACCTCCGGTGCGGATCGCGAGTTGGCGGCCGCCGAACTGGTCCCGGCCGCCAAGACCAAATCCGCCAAAGTGCCGCGCGCGGAACAAGTCGCCGAACTGACCTCGCAGCAACAACAGCAGAACCAGCAACAGCAACAGGCGCGCGGCGACGTGCACGGGAGGCGATGATGCTGGCACGCAATGCCGAATCGCTCTACTGGATCGGGCGGTACGTCGAACGTGCCGATGACACGGCGAGGATCCTCGACGTGGCGGTGCACCAACTACTCGAAGATTCCAGTGTCGATCCCGATCAGGCCTCGCGAGTCCTGTTGCAGGCGTTGGGAATAGAGTCACCGGACCGGGAGCTCGACGTGTGGTCGCTCACCGATCTGGTCGCATTCAGCCGCGACACTTACGGTGGCAACTCGATCGTCGACTCCATCTCGGCGGCCAGGGAGAACGCGCGCGGCGCGCGCGAGGTGACCTCGACGGAGATGTGGGAGTGCCTCAACACCACCTACAACGCGTTGGCCGAGCGCGAGCGCGCCGCCCGTCGCCTGGGACCCCATGAGTTCCTCGGTTATGTCGAGGGTCGGGCGGCGATGTTCGCCGGTCTTGCCGATTCGACGCTCTCCCGCGACGACGGCTATCGGTTCATGGTGTTGGGCCGTGCCATCGAACGCGTCGATATGACCGTGCGACTGCTGCTTTCGCGCGTCGGCGACAGTGCGTCGTCACCGGCCTGGGTGACGGTGCTGCGCTCGGCGGGTGCCCACGACACCTATCTGCGCACCTACCGCGGCGTGCTCGACGCCGGGCGCGTCGTCGAGTTCCTGCTGCTGGACCGGCTGTTCCCGCGGTCGGTGTTCTATTCACTGCGGTTGGCCGAGCACAGTCTCGAGGAGCTGCAGAACGGCGTCCACAACCGCATCGGTTCCACCGGTGAGGCGCAACGTCTGCTGGGACGGGCACGCAGTGAACTGGAGTTCCTGCAGCCCGGTCTGCTGCTGGAGTCGTTGGCCGACCACCTCGCGGGTCTGCAGAAGACCTGCGCCGATGTCAGTGAGGCGTTGGCGGTGCAGTACTTCCACTCCGCTCCGTGGGTCGCCTGGACCGATGCGGGTAAGCACGGCGCGGTCGTCATCGAAGAAGGGGAGATCTGACAGATGTGGCGGATGCGCGTGGTCCACGCGACCGGATACGCCTACAAGTCACCGGTCACGGCGTCGTTCAACGAAGCCCGGTTGACCCCCCGATCGGATTCCCGGCAGAACGTCATCCTCAACAGGGTGGAGACCGTCCCGGCGACCCGGTCCTACCGTTATGTCGATTACTGGGGTACCGCGGTGACCTCGTTCGACCTGCACGCCCCGCACACCGAATTGGAGGTCACCTCGTCCTCGGTGGTCGAGACCGAGGTCGGTGAGATGCCCGAAGAGGCGGTCAGTTGGGAGGATCTGCGGGCAGAGGCGGTCATCGACAAGTTCGACGAACTGCTCAGCCCGACCGATTACACCCCGGCCAGCAAGCGTATCCACCGGGTCGGGCAGCGGATAGCCAAGGAATACGAACCGCAGGATGCCGTGGTGGCCGCCGCGAACTGGGTGCACAGCGAACTCGACTACGTCCCGGGGACCACCGGTGTGCACTCATCGGGTCTGGATGCCCTGCGCGAGGGTAAAGGGGTGTGCCAGGACTTTGCGCACCTGACATTGATCCTGTTGCGCAGCATGGGGATTCCGGCCCGCTACGTGTCGGGCTATCTGCACCCCAAACGCAAGGCGGTGGTGGGGGACACCATCGACGGGCAGAGCCATGCCTGGGTGCAGGCCTGGACCGGCGGGTGGTGGAATTACGACCCGACCAACGACACCGATATCAATGAGCAGTACATCACCGTGGGGGTGGGCCGTGATTACGCCGATGTGGCGCCGCTGAAGGGGATCTACTCCGGGGAGGGCTCCACGGATCTGGACGTGGTGGTGGAGATCACCCGGCTGGCCTGATTCAGGAGGTGGCAGTGCACACGCCCGGGTGTACCTGCACCCGGTGCAGATCGTTGCCGAGTTCGATCTGGCGGTCGAACGTGGTGGCGGCCAGCGCCCGCCACTGATCCTCGGTGCCCGGTGCCATGGCGGGCACGTAATGGGTCAGGATAAGGATGCCGACCCCGGCCCGCGCGGCGGTATCGGCGGCCTGTTCCACGGTGGAGTGATAGTCGCAGATGTCGCGGACCCGTTGCAGGGGCACCGCATCGATCAGATCGCGACGAATCGCGGTGTGTACCAGTGCACCCGCTCCGGAGGTCAGCGCGTCCAGGGTGGCGCACGGCACGGTATCGCCGGCGAGCACCACCGAGGCGCCGCTGTGATCGACGCGGAAGGCGATGGTCGGCGCGACCGGCCGGTGGTCGGTGGGCGCGACGCGCACCTGGACGCCGGCCTGATCCCACACCGTCCCGTCGGTGTACTCGTGCACCTGGACACGGGGCGGTTCGGTCAGGTCGGCGTGGTGTTCCAGTCGGTAGGAGATGTCATGGCCGAACGCGGCCAGCATCGCCTCGACCACGTCGGCGGTGCCAGGGGGCCCGATGATGGGCAGCGGCGCGGGGTCGGGACTGAACGTACCGATCCACCGGGTGATCAGGACATCGCCCAGATCGGCGATATGGTCGCTGTGCAGGTGGGTCAGCAACAACGCGGTGAGCTGCGGTGCGCCGGAGCCTGCTGCGGCCAGTCTCTGCAGTACCCCACGGCCACAGTCGACCAGGAATGTCTGGTCGCCCGCGCGGATCAGGGTGGACGGGCCTGCCCGGTCCGGGTCGGGAATAGGACTGCCGGTTCCCACGAGCGTCACCTCGATCATCGCCCACATATACCGCCGCAATCGTCCACACGGGGGCGATCCGACGTAGCCTGGGTGTGGCGGAGGTCACATATTGTGGGAGGTGGCATGCGGATAGCCGACGTACTGCGGAACAAGGGGTCGTCGGTGGCCACGATCACCCCCGAGACACCGGTGGCCGATCTGCTCGCGGGCCTTGTCGGTCGCAATATCGGCGCGATGGTGGTCGTGGGTCAGGACGGGCCGGTCGGCATCGTCTCCGAGCGCGATGTGGTGCGCCGTCTGCATGATCTGGGTGCCGACCTGCTGACCAGACCGGTCGGCGAGATCATGACCACCCATCTGCTGTTCTGTGCGCCCGAGGATTCCGTCGACAGCCTGAGCGCGGCGATGACCCATCACCGGGTGCGGCACATTCCGGTGCTGAAGGACGGCCGGTTGGCCGGGATCGTGAGCATCGGCGATCTGGTCAAAAGTCGCATGCAGGAACTGGAATCCAGCACGGAGTACTTGCAGGCGTACATCACGCAGGGCTGAATGGACGGGTGCGTGACGCCCAGGTTCGACCCGCCGCCCGGTCCGATGTCGATGCCCTGTGCCGGGTGCTCGGCCGCGCGTTCTTCGACGATCCGGTGATGGCGTGGATGCTGCCCGACCCGCAGGTGCGGCGGCGCAAACTGCACAAACTGTTCGCCGGACTGACCCGCCATCACCATCTGGCCCGCGGCGGGGTGGAGGTCGCCTGCACGGAATCCGGCATCGCGGCGGCGGCGCTGTGGGATCCGCCGGGTCAGTGGCGGCACACCGCGGCCGAGGAGTTGCGCGCGGCGCCCTCGATGCTGCTGACCTTCGGTGGCGCGGTACGCCGCGGCATGCAGGTCTCGGAGTTGATGAAGCGGTCGCACCCGGACGAGCCGCACTGGTACCTCGCCGTGATCGGCAGTGATCCGTCGGTACGAGGTGGCGGCTTCGGGCACGCGCTGATGCGGTCTCGGCTGGACCGGTGCGATGCCGAGTTCGCGCCCGCGTACCTGGAGTCCAGCAACCCCGACAATATCGGCTATTACCAGCGGTTCGGGTTCGAGGTCACCGGTGAGATCACCCTCTCCGACGGTGGACCGGTCATGTACCCGATGTGGCGGAACCCGCGGTAGACCCGTCAGCGATCCCGTGCCGGTAGAGTTCGGTGCTGACCTGCAGGGGAATCCGGTGAGAATCCGGAGCTGACGCGCAGCGGTGTGAGGTACGGCCTCGAGCCCGAATGCCTGCGGTCGCGCAATCGTCGACGGCTCCGCGTTTGGGCCCTGTACCGAAGGAAGTCACCGCCGTGCGTGTCATCGTCACGCTGCTCTGTCTCGTCCTCGCCGCCACCGCATGCAGCAGAGCGGAAGCCCCGGACACCGAACCCGCTGCCGCCGCAGCCCAAGCCGGACACACCAGCTATCCGCTGACGCTGCAGAACTGCGGCGTCCAGGTCACCTTCGAACATGCGCCGCAACGCGCGGTGTCGCTGTATCAGGCCTCCACCGAGATCCTGCTCTCCCTCGGGCTGGCCGACCGGATGGTGGGCACCTCCACCTGGTTCGACCCGGTGCTGCCCGCGCTGGCCGCCGACAACGACCGGGTGCCCCGGATCGCCGACAACGACCCGAGCCTGGAGGCGGTGCTCGACCTGGAACCCGACCTCATCACCTCGGCGAGCGCCCACACGTTCACCCCGGCCGTCGTCGGTGAGCGCACCCGCCTGGCCGAACTCGGCATCCCCACCTACCAGTCGCCCTCGGTGTGCACCGACGCCATCGTCGATGGCGAGACGGTGACGCGCACCGCACCGCTGCAGATGGACACGCTGTTTCGTGAAATCACGGAATTGGCACAGATTTTCGACGTCCAGGATCGTGGCGCGGAACTGGTGAGCGAGCTCAAGAAGCGGCTGGAGAACGCGCCACGGACCGAGGTGCGCGATGCCACGGTGGCGTTCTGGTTCTCCGGGTTGCGCACCCCCTACCTGGCCGGTTGCTGCTCGGCGCCCGGGCTCTACGCCCGCGAGGTCGGCGCCACCAATGTCTTCGCCGACGCCGCCGAGGACTGGCCGGAGATCAGCTGGGAGGCGCTGGCCGACCGCGACCCCGACGTGCTGGTGCTGGCAGATCTGAGCCGCAAACGCATCGATGGAGACGCACTCGACACCAAGATCGCGTTCTTGGAGTCCAACCCCGTCACCAGAAACATGACGGCCGTTCAGCAGAAGCGCTACGTCGTGATGACGGGTTCCGAACTCGACCCGGGTATCCGCCAGATCGATGCCGTGGAGAAACTGGCCGACGGTTTCGCGACGATCGGGGAACCGAAATGATCGCGCGCGGCGTGATCGCGGCCGCCACCGTGTTGGCGCTGACCGCCTGCGGACAGTCGGCGGTCCAGGCCCGAGACGACGGCGCCGCGGCCGGTTATCCCATGACGGTCAGCAACTGTGGCCGCGATGTCGTCATTGCCGCGCCGCCCCAGCGCGCGGTCTCGCTCAATCAGGGCTCCACCGAGATCCTGTTGTCGCTCGGGCTCACCGACCGGATGGTCGGTACCGCCACCTGGACCGATCCGGTGCGGGAGAACCTCGCGGCGGCCAATGCCACGGTGCCGAAACTGGCGGAGAACAAGCCGTCGCTGGAGACCGTGCTCGACACCGAACCCGATTTCGTGTCGGCATCCTTCGCCGGCACGCTCGGGCCCGGCGGCGTTGCCGACCGCGATCAGTTCGAAAACCTCGGAGTACCGACCTATCTGGCACCCAGTGACTGTGAGGGGAAGGTGTCGGTCAACGAAGACGGTGCCCGCACCGAACCGTTCACCATGGCGGCCATCTACCGCGAGATCCGGGAGCTGGCGCGCATTTTCGACGTCACCGACCGTGGTGAGGAGCTGGTCGCCCAATTGGAGCAACGGATGCAGGCCAACCGATTACAGGTCGACGCAGATCTCGGGTACTGGTTCTCCGATATCCGTGCGCCGTACTTCGCCGGTTGCTGCGGTTCACCGGGTGTCATCACCGATGCGGTCGGAGCGCGCAACATCTTCGTCGACACCACCGAGGAGTGGCCGCAGGTCAGTTGGGAGGTCATCGCCGAACGCGATCCCGATGTCCTGGTGCTCGCGGACCTGAGCCGGCGCACCATCGACGGTGACGCGCTGGAGGCCAAGATCGCCTTCCTGGAGTCCAATCCGGTCACCTCCCGGCTGACCGCCGTGCAGCGCAAGCGCTACATCGTGGTCAACGGCGCCGACCTCAACCCGTCCATCCGCACCGTCGACGGCACCGAGAAGGTTGCCGACGGACTGCGCCGCTTCGGATACGTCGCCGAACGTTGACGCTGCGCACGCCCTCGTTGGCCGTCCTCTGGGTACTGGGACTGGCGCTGCTGGTCGCCTCGGCGGCGGTGGCCATCACCATCGGCCCCGCGGCCCTGTCCGTCCGCGATGTCTACGGCATCGTCGCCGAACATCTGGGTGCCGGCCCCTCGGGTGCGACCAGGATCCAGGACGGCATCGTGTGGCAGCTGCGGTTGCCGCGGGTGCTGTTGGCCGCCGTCTGTGGTGCGGGGCTGGCCCTGTGCGGTGCGATTCTGCAATCGCTGCTGCGCAATCCACTGGCCGACCCGTTCGTGCTCGGGGTGTCCTCGGGCGCCTCGACCGGCGCGGTGTTGATCGCGGTGCTCGGGGTCGGCGCGGGCGCGCTCACGCTCTCCGGCGGCGCCTTCGTCGGAGCGGTGCTGTCCTTCGGGGTGGTGCTGTTGTTGGCCCATGCCGCCGGCGGCGGCACCGACCGCGTGGTACTGGCCGGTGTCGCTGCCACACAACTCTTCTCGGCGCTGACATCGTTCATCGTCCTGTCATCGGCCGATGCCGAGCAGACGCGTGGCGTGCTGTTCTGGTTGCTCGGTTCGCTGGCCGGGGTGTCCTGGAATGACGTCGCGGTCTGCAGCGTGGTCGTGGGTGCCGGGCTGGTGTGCTGTCTGGCCTACGCGCGGGCGCTCGATGCCTTCGCCTTCGGTGACGATGCTGCGGCCACCCTCGGGGTGTCGGTCCGGCAGGCCCGCATCGTGCTGCTGGTGATGACCGCGCTGATCACCGCTGCGCTGGTCAGCGCCGCCGGTGCGATCGGATTCGTCGGGTTGGTCCTGCCGCACGCCGCCCGATTCGTGGTGGGGCCCGCGCACCTGCGGCTGTTGCCGACGGTGGCCATCTTCGGTGCGGTGTTCATGGTGTGGGTCGACACGTTGGCCCGCACCGTTTTCGCGCCGCAGGAGCTGCCCACCGGGGTGGTGACCGCGCTATTGGGCGTGCCCGCGTTCGCACTGATCCTGTTGCGTCGCCGCGGAGTACCGGCATGAGCCTGCGGGCGGACCGGGTCGGCTGGACACGCTCGGGCCGACTGGTGCTCGACGGTGTCACCGTGGAGCCCGTGCCGGGCAGCACCGTGGGGCTGCTCGGGCCGAACGGGTCCGGTAAGTCCTCGCTGCTGAAGCTGCTCGCCGGGGTCGACCATCCCGACGACGGCACGGTCGAACTCGATGGTCGCCCGGTATCCCGGATGTCGCGACGCTCGCTGGCCCGTCGCGTGGCGATGGTCGCCCAGCACGCCGAGACCGAGTTGCACATCACGGTGCGCGATGTGGTGCGGCTGGGCCGGATCCCGTACACCGGAATGATCGGGACGGATACCGAGGGCGCGGCGGTGGTGGACCGCGCGCTGGCGGCGACCGGACTGGCGGACATGACAGAACGCTTCTGGCACACCCTGTCCGGCGGGGAACGCCAGCGAGTCCAGATCGCCAGGGCGTTGGCTCAGGACCCCGACCACCTGCTGCTCGACGAGCCGACCAACCATCTCGACATCGCCCATCAGTTGGAGATCCTGGCGCTGGTCCGTCGGTTGGACATCACCACCGTCGTCGCGCTGCACGACCTCAATCTGGCGGCGATGTTCTGCGATCACATCGTGGTGCTGTCCGGCGGGGTGGTCGTGGCGACGGGTATTCCCGCCGAGGTACTGACCGAAGAGCTGATCGAGATGGTGTACGGGGTCCGATGCCGGGTCACCGTCGAGGACGGGCTGCCACATGTTCGGTTCGCGCCCGGCTGATCAGGCGACCGGTTGGGTCTCCCGATCAGCCAGCGAGTTGTCGGCGAAGGCGCCGCGGTAGCGCGCGGCAGGGTGACTGTCAGGCAGCCGGTCGCCCTTGCCGAGCAGCTTGTGGCGCAACGTACCCGACTTGTCCGTGCCGAGCAGGCCGCGCTCACGCAAGGTGGGGAACAGCCGGTCGGCAACCTCGCGGAACGATTGTGGAACCGTCGCGTGATAGACGTTGATTCCGTCCACGCCGGCCTCCCGCCATTCTTCCAAGCGATCCGCAATCTCCTCAGGGGTGCCCACGACCCGATTGGCGCCCTCCATCACCCAGGCCATATCGCGGATGGTGGGCTCCTCGTTGCCGGAAACCTCGGCGGCCCAGCGCTTGAAGCTCTGGATACCGGTGAACTCACCAAGCTCACTGATCGGAGTATCCAGCGGCAGACCGCCGGCGTCGATTCCGGCATCGCCGAGTGCGTGCAGCGCGATGCCTTCCAGATCGAGGTAGCGCTTGAGTTCGTCGTTGCGCCGGATCGCGTCGGCATGGGTGTCGCCGATGACGAAGGACAGGCCTTGGGCGAATGTGATATCGGACGGGTCGCGCCCGTACTGGGCTGCCAGCGAACGGGTTTCGCTGATCAGCCGGTGCGCATCCGCCGGTGTCGGGCTGCCGATGTAGACGCCCTCGGCGTTGCGGGCCGAGAATAGTTGGCCCGCGGGGGAGGAACCGGCCTGGAACAGCACCGGCGTGCGTTGCGGGGAGGGCGAGGTGAAATGCGGTCCCTCGACGCTGTACCGGGGCCCGATGTGGTTGATCTTGTGGATCTTGGCCGGGTCGGAATGCACGCTGCGCTGCTTGTCCTGCACCAGCGCGTCCTCGTCCCAGGAACCCTCCCAGAGTTTGTAGGCGACGTCGACGTACTCGTACGCCCATTCGTAGCGCTCATCGTGGGCGAGGGTGCCCTCGTGGCCGAAACTGCGGAACATGTTGGCGTTGAAGCTGGTGACGATGTTCCAGCCCAGCCTGCCTTCGGTGTAATGGTCGAGCGAGGACATCCGCCTCGCGAAATTGAACGGGTGGTCCTGGATGATCGAGCTGGTGAACACGATGCCGAGGTTGTCCGTCGCCGCCGCGAGCGCGGACGCCAGCACCGAGGGATCGTTGACCGGGATCTGGATGCCAGCCTCCACGGATTTGCGCCAGTTGCCGTTCCACGGCGCGCGCAACCCGAAGACATCGGCGAAGAACAGCAGATCGTAGCCCGCCTTGTCGACCTCGGCGGCCAGTGACGTCCAATGCCGCAGCGAATTGAACTTATGGTTCTGCGCCTCCGGTGCCCGCCACAAACCATGCAGCACATGGGATGCGGTGTTCATCACGAATGCCGAGTAATACAGCGGTTTGGTACGTCGGTCCGTCATGAGCTGGTCTCTTGTCCTGCGGAGACCGATTCACCGATCGGGCCCAGGGTGTCGCGGATGAGGGCGTTGTCGGTGGTCTGCAGGAACTCGGCGATCTTAGGGTCGGAGAAGGTGGCGATCAGCTTCTTGACGTTCGGGTCGTCGAGATGTTTGTTGCTGACGACCAGACCTCCTTCGCTACCCGCGGGCGCGGGATGGCGGTCCAGGATCTGGTCTTCGCGCAGCCCCGCGGCATACACATCGGAGATGTGCACCACCACGGCGTCGACATCGGCCAGGCTGCGGGCCAGTTGGCCGATGGGCACCTGGACGAACTCGTAGTTCTTGGGGTTGGTGGCGACATCCCCTAGCTGGGGCAGCCCCTCGACGGTGTCCTTGCCCGGCGCCAAGGTGATCTGGCCTGCCTCGGCGAGATCCAGCAGGGCGATGGCCTGGCCGGCCGGGTCGTCGCGCAGGGCGATCTTGGCGCCGGCCGGCAGTTGGTCCCAGTTGTCGTATTTGTTGGAGTAGGTGGCCTGATCCCAGGTGAATGTGGGTGCGGCCAGCGTCAATTGGAAACCGTTGGCGGCGATGGCATCGTTCAGGAACGGCTGGTGCTCGAAGAAGTTGCCGGCCACCGTTCCGGCGTCGACCGCGCGGTTGATCTCGATCAGGTTGTCGATCTGCACGGGTTTGATGGTGATGCCGTGCTCGGGTGCGATGTTCTCGCTGATATAGGCCAGTAGATTCTCGGCCGCGATATCGGTGCTCCAGGTGGCCACCTCGAGTTCGGTGCCGAAGGGTTGGTCACGATTGGCGGTCTGGCTGTAGACGATACCGCCGATGACGACGGCGACGATGCCGGCGGCCGAGGCGATCCATGGCCACCGCTTGCGCTGTCTGATCTCGATGTCTGCCGCCGGGCTGTGCTGGTCTGTCATGTGTTCCTCTGTTCTCGTCGGGTCAGCGGGTGAGTGCTTTGACCGCACGGTCGCCGGTGAACTGCACCAACTGGATGGTGAGGATCAGCGCGATCACCGTGGCGATCATGATGTTGTCGTCGAACCGGTTGTAGCCGTAGGTGATTGCGAGGTGTCCGACGCCGCCGGCGCCGATCGATCCGGCGATCGCCGAGTACTCGATCATCGCGATGGTGTTGACGGTCAGGGCGCCGGCCAGCGCAGGAAGCGCCTCGGACAGCTGCACCGACCGGATGACCTGAACGTGCGAACCGCCAGAGACCAGTCCCATGTCGGCGACATCGGTGCGAACCTCGCGCAGGGCGTTCTGGACGAGGCGGGCGAAGAAAGGTATCCCGGCGACCGTCATCGGCACGATCGCGGCAGCGATGCCGATGGTGGTGCCGACGATGAATCGGGTGATCGGGATGATCGCGGCCATCAGGATCAGGAACGGCAGTGATCTGCCGATGTTCACTATCGTGTTCAGCACGTTGAACACTCGCGGGTCCGGGAACAGCCCGAACGACGACGTGTTGTGCAGCACGATGCCTACCGGTGTCCCGATCAACACCACGAGCGTCATCGTCACCCCGACCATCACCCAGGTCTCGCCATAGGCGGGTAGGAGCAGATCGGGGACCCGTGCCCATGGGGTGCTGAAGTCCTCGGCGGCGAGCAGCTTCATGCCGCTTCCTCATCGCTGACGGCGTCGACGGCACGCACGTGCAGTCCGCGCTCCCGCAGGTGATCGGCGAAACCGGCTGGTGCGCTGGGAGAGATGGCGAGCACGGCGCGGCCCACCGCGACGCCGCGGATCGCCTCCACGCTGGCGCTGAGCACACTGACCTGTGCACCGGCCAGTCCCGGGGTGGACCTGATGGAGGTCAACCAATCGAGCGGGACATTACGGGAGGCATACGAGACCTCCCACACGTCACCGGGTGTGCGCACGGGCGCGCTGGGACGATCGGGTAACAACTCGTGTGCCAGAGCGGAATTCGGGTCGAGGATGATGTCCTCGACGGAGCCGCTCTCGATGATGCGGCCGTTGTCGATCCGGGCCACCGAGTCGGCGATCTCACGGACCACCTCCATCTCGTGGGTGATCAGGATGATCGACAGGCCGAACTCGTCGCGCAGTTCGCCGAGCAATCCAAGGATCGACTGGGTCGTGGCCGGGTCCAGCCCGGACGTGGCCTCGTCGGAGAGCAGGTTGGACGGCCCGAGCGCGAGCGCCCGGGCGATGCCGACCCGCTGCTTCTGGCCCCCGGAGAGCTGGGCCGGGTAGAACTCGCGACGATCACCGAGCCCGACCCGTTCCAGAAGTTTGTCGACGCGGGCGGCCACCGAGGCCTCGGTGGCGTGCAGGTATTGCAGTGGCAGAGCGATGTTCTGGGCCACGGTGCGGCGGCGCAGCAGCGGGGCGGTCTGGAAGATGACGCCGACACTGCGGCGGGCGGCCAGGAGTTCGGCACGGTCGAGGCGGGTGAAGTCCTTGCCGTCGACCCGCACGGTGCCGCTGGTGGGCCGTTCCAGAAAACTCACGCAGCGCGACAACGTGCTCTTTCCGGCACCGCTCGGTCCGACGACGGCCAGGATCTCACCGCTGCCGACCGATAGGGAGATATCGTCGAGGACGGTACGGTCGCCGAACCTCTTGGTCAGATTCTCGATTTCGATCACGTTGACTCTCTTGATTTATCCGCCCCGGGCCGGGCGGCACTGAGCGCTGGCACGCGTCTGCGCGAATCCGATCAAGATACGCACGGTGCCGCCGCCGCGGAACGGTAGCGATCTGATTGATTCGAAGTACGTCACAATTGTCGAAAGTGGCTGTCGCTGAGTAGATTTGTCGGATGCGACTGGAGTTCTGCCCGGTATCGATGAAGCGGAGTGTCGGAGGGGTGCCGACGTGGTGACGGTGAAGTTTCATTGGTATCTGCCCACGCACGGCGACACCACGACGATCGCCGACAACCGAGGAGATTCGGCGAGCCGTGCGCGTTCACACCTGCAGCCGACGCTGGAGAACCTGACCGCGCTGGTGCGTACCGCCGAGGATCTGGGGTTCGAGGCCGCCCTCACGCCGACGGGATCCCATTGCGAGGACTCGTGGTTGGCCACCGCGGCATTGGCCCAACACACTGAGCGGCTCAAATTCCTGGTGGCGTTCCGGCCCGGCGTGCTCTCACCGACACTGGCCGTCCAGCAGGTCAGCACCTACCAGCGCTTCACCGGAAACCGGTTGGCCCTCAACATCGTCACCGGCGGCGACGATGCCGAGATGCGCCGCTACGGCGATGCGATCGACAAGTCCGCGCGGTATCGGCGGACCGCCGAGTTCCTGACCGTGGTCCGCGGCGCATGGAGCAATCCGGAGTTCACCTTCCGCGGTGAGTTCTACGACGTGGCGAACGCCAGGACGGCCTATCCGGTGCAGCAGGTGCCCACGGTCTACTTCGGTGGCTCCTCACCCGAGGCGATCGAGGTGGCTGCCGAACATGCCGACGTCTACCTGACGTGGGGTGAGCCGCCGGATCAGGTCGCGGAGAAGATCGACCGGGTGCGCGTCGCTGCGGCGCGGCACGGACGGCAATTGCGGTTCGGCCTGCGCCTGCACACCGTCGCACGGCCCACCGAGGAGCAGGCCTGGCAGCGTGCCGACGAGCTCATCGCGGGCCTGGATCCCGACGCCGTGCGCCGTGCTCACGATCGCTACCTGTCCAGCGGCTCGGAGGGGCAGCGCCGGATGGCGGCGCTGACGACCGGCCGGCTGGCCGACGCGCGCAGCCTGGAGGTCCATCCCGGGCTGTGGGCCGGTCCGAGCCTGTTGCGCGATGGGGCGGGCACCGCGGCGATCGGCAGCTACGAGCAGGTTGCCGCGGTGTTTGCGGAGTACGCGGGGCTGGGCATCAGCGAGTTCGTGCTCTCGGGCTACCCGCAGGCCGACGAGATCCGCCATGTCGGTCACGGCGTACTGCCGCTGGTGCGCGCGGGCCTGCTGGTCTGAATCAGGACGCCTTCGCGGCAGCGAAAATCAGGACGCCTTCGCGGCAGCGAAAATCAGGACCACGAGAACTCGGCGCGCAACCGGGTCGCGACCAGCTCGAACTTCTCACGCTCCAGGATCGCGCCCTCGCGCCGAATCCCGTCCTCGGGCACGTCGAGCACCCGATCCAACCGCACCCAGCTGGGCCTGCCCTCGTAGTCCCAGCTGCCGGTGCCGATGCCGACCCAGTCACCGTCGGTGGCGTGCCGGTCCTGGCTGGACAGCATGAGTCCCAGCAGCACGCGCTGGTCACGCCCGACGACGAGGACCGGGCGGTCCTTACCGCGGGTGGGGTCGTCTTCGTAGACCACCCAGGTCCACACGATCTCGCCCGGGTCGGCCCGGCCGTCCAGGTCGGGGGAATACTCGATGCGCCGGGCCCGGTGCGCGGTCGGAACACTTGCGCTGGTCACCGGGCGTCCGGCGGTGATCGCCGTCGGTGGGCGCTGGGCTGCCTGTGCGCCGGCCAGCGCGTCCAAACCGATCTTCAGACCCTGTTGCAGGACCCGCTCGGGCTTGGGTAGCTGCCGGATGATCTTTGGTGCTTCGTTGAAGACAAGGTGCTCCGCGAAGCGTTGGAAGGTCTTCCACTGCGACGCCATGTGACGAGCATAGGTCGCGATTGTGAGGCGACGGCCTGCTGTCGATACGCTGGACCCACCTATCGCGCTTCGACCAGGAGATTCCCATCAGTAGTTTCGCCGACAAGACGTTCACTGCGCCGGCGCAGATCAGGAACTTCTGCATCATCGCCCATATCGACCACGGTAAATCGACCCTGGCCGACCGGATGCTCGGCATCACCGGCGTCGTGGCGGACCGCGACATGCGGGCTCAGTACCTGGACCGGATGGACATCGAACGTGAGCGTGGCATCACCATCAAGGCCCAGAACGTGCGCCTGCCGTGGCAGCTGGACGGCGAAGATTACGTCCTGCATCTGATCGACACCCCCGGCCACGTCGACTTCACCTACGAGGTGTCGCGCGCCCTGGAGGCCTGCGAGGGGGCGGTCCTGCTGGTCGACGCCGCGCAGGGCATCGAGGCGCAGACGCTGGCCAACCTCTATCTGGCGCTGGACCGGGACCTGACCATCATCCCGGTGCTCAACAAGATCGACCTGCCCGCCGCCGACCCGGACCGGTACGCGGGTGAGATCGCGCACATCATCGGCTGTGAGCCCGAGGACGTGCTGCGGGTGTCCGGCAAGACCGGCGTCGGCGTGCGCGAACTGCTCGACGAGGTGGTCCGCCAGATCCCGGCCCCGGTCGGTGATGCCGACGCCCCCGCGCGGGCGATGATCTTCGACTCGGTCTACGACATCTACCGCGGCGTGGTGACCTACGTGCGCGTCGTGGACGGCAAGCTCAATCCCCGCGAAAAGATCAAGATGATGTCCACCGGCGCGACGCACGAGTTGCTCGAAGTCGGCATCGTCTCGCCCGAACCGAAGGCCTCCGACGGTCTCGGGGTTGGCGAGGTCGGTTACCTCATCACCGGCGTGAAGGATGTCCGGCAGTCGAAGGTCGGCGATACCGTCACCACCGCGCGCCAGGGCGCCACCGAGGCGCTCACCGGTTACCGCGAACCGCGTCCGATGGTGTATTCGGGCCTGTACCCGGTCGACGGGTCGGATTACCCGGTGCTGCGCGAGGCGCTGGACAAGCTGCAGCTCAACGATGCCGCATTGACCTACGAACCCGAGACATCGGTGGCGCTGGGCTTCGGCTTCCGCTGTGGATTCCTGGGTCTGCTGCACATGGAGATCACCCGCGAGCGGCTGGAGCGCGAGTTCAACCTCGACCTGATCTCGACCGCCCCCAACGTGGTGTACCGGGTGGTCAAGGAAGACAACACCGAGATGGTGGTGACGAACCCGTCGGACTGGCCCGAGGGCAAGGTTCGCGCCGTCTTCGAACCGGTGGTCAAGACGACGGTCATCGCGCCCAGCGAGTTCATCGGCACCATCATGGAGCTGTGCCAGTCCCGGCGCGGTGAGCTCGGCGGCATGGACTACCTGTCCCCGGAGCGCGTCGAGCTGCGCTACACCATGCCGCTGGGCGAGATCATCTTCGACTTCTTCGATTCGTTGAAGTCGCGCACCCGCGGTTACGCCAGCCTGGATTACGAGGAGGCCGGTGAGCAGGAAGCCGAGCTGGTGAAGGTCGATATCCTGCTCCAAGGCGAGGCCGTCGACGCGTTCAGCGCCATCGTGCACAAGGACGGTGCCGCCGCCTACGGCAACAAGATGACCACCAAGCTCAAGGAACTCATCCCGCGCCAGCAGTTCGAGGTGCCGATCCAGGCCGCGATCGGTTCGAGAATCATTGCCCGTGAGAACATCCGGGCTATCCGCAAGGATGTGCTGTCCAAGTGCTATGGCGGTGACATCACCCGTAAGCGCAAGCTGCTGGAGAAGCAGAAGGAGGGCAAGAAGCGGATGAAGACCATCGGCCGGGTCGATGTCCCGCAGGAGGCCTTTGTCGCGGCGTTGTCCACCGAGGCCGTCGCGGACAAAGCCAAGAAGTGACTCGCAGGCGCGTCATCGGTCACAATGGCGCGGTGAACACCGCAGCCGCGTCACGCGTGCGATACGCCCGTCATGCCGTCCTGGCCGCTGCCGTCGGCTGCGCGCTGCTCACCGGCTGCACCAGCACCGTGAGCGGTCAGGCGATCCGTGACCCGAAGGCCGTGCCCGCCGATATCCCACTGCTGCGCGAGCGCCAGCTCGATGATGTGTTGCTGCCCATCAGCGAGATCAACTCCATCATGGGCTCGGACACCATGGAGGTGACCGGTGAGCTCGACCAGATGGTCGACCACTCGCGCGACGTGTCCAATCCCGAGTGCCTCGGTGCGATCTTCGGGGCCGAGCAACCGGTCTACGGCGACAGCGGTTACACGGCGGTGCGCGATCAGGTCTCGCGCGAACCCGATGAGGACAACGCGCACTGGGTCGAGCAGACCGCGGTGCTCTATCCCTCCGCCGATGACGCAAAGCAATTCTTCGACGACTCCCAGTCGATGTGGAAGAAATGCGCAGGCTCCTCGATCGACATCGACGACGGTACCGACAGCTACACCTGGCAGATCGAAGATCTGACCGATAGCGGCACCGTGCTCACCCAGGTGACCGCGCAGGAGAATGCCGACGGTTGGGAATGCCAGCACGCGTTGTCCTTCGCATCCAACCTCACCGTCGAGGCCTGGGCATGTAGTTACGGCGCGGGCGACGAAGCGGCGGAGATCACCGCGAAGATGCTGGAGAATGCCGCCAAGTAGGCGCGCCTGATTGAGTTCTGGCCGCGTTTAACCCGTTTCGCATCGTGGGGCCCTCAGTACTGTCACCTCGGTGACTCGTGAAGTGCATCTGCTGGCTTTCGGCAACACCCGTTCGGCGGGACCCTGGCGGCATCCAGATGCCGACCACAGTGTCGCGGGTGTACGGCGACGGTTGATCCAGCGTGCCCAGATCGCCGAGGTGGGCACCTTCGACGCGCTGTTCTTCGCAGACGGGCTCAACTACGGCCCCCCGGCCACCTGGGCATACAAGACGACCGAGGATTTCGAGCCACTGACCACGACGGCGGCTCTGTCCTCGGTCACCGAGCGAATCGGTCTGGTTGTCACCGGTTCGGCGACCCTGGCCCACCCCTATCATCTTGCCCGCCAACTTCTTTCGTTGGATCACCTCAGCCTCGGGAGGGCAGGCTGGAATCTGGTGACCAGCTTCGCCCAAGCTGCGGCCGACAACTTCAGCGTCCGCGGTGTGGTCGACCACGACGAGCGCTATCAGATCGCCGAAGAGGCCATCGAGGTGGTCAAGAAGTTGTGGGACTCCTGGTCGGAGGACACCATCATCGCCGATCGCGAGACCGGTGTGTTCAACGATGTCAGCAAGATCGTGATACCGGAGCATCACGGCAGGTACTTCGACGTCAAGGGACCGATCGGTGCGGCTCGCTCCGCGCAGGGGCGACCCGTCATCTTCCAGGCCGGATCTTCAGACACTGGACGGTCATTCGCTGCCAGGCACGCCGAGGTCATCTTCACCAGTCACGGCAATCGGGCCCGTGGTCAGGAGTTCTATCGTCAGATCCACTCGCAGGCGCGCGCCCTGGGGCGCACCACCCCGCCGCTCATCACCCCGTCGTTGCGTTATGTGATCGGATCGACCGAGGACGAGGCCCGCCGCGCAGAACGCGAGGAGTACCGGTATTTCAGCCCGGAGTACCAGGCCGGCTGGCTGCTGGAGGTCGACGTCGACGTCACCGGTGCCGATCTGGACGGCCCGGTGCCGGCATCGGCGTTCCCGGACAGCACCGAAACCCATCAAACCGCATTGGCAGGGTACCGGGCGCTGGCGACTGCCGGCACTCCGACGGTCCGAGAGTTCCTCTACAAGACCGTGAACGGTTGGGGCGCATCGGTGGTGGGCACACCGGAGCGCATCGCCGATGAGATCGAGGATTGGTTCGTCAACGGTGCTGCCGACGGTTTCGTGCTGCGCGACAGCGGCCTGCCCGGACAGGAAGAATTGTTCGTCGAGCAGGTGGTGCCGGTACTGCGCAAACGTGGCCTGTTCCGACACGAGTACGCCGGCAGCACACTGCGTTCGCATCTCGGGCTGGACGTGCCGCTGCCTCAGTCCTCGTCGCTTCGCCCGCCCGGCGCATGACAAGCCCGTTCATACTGGCAGGCTTCACCATGTCGGTGCCCTCACACGGCAACTTCGGCCTGTGGCGGCACCCGGCGGACCAGACGTCGCGCTACACCGACATCGGTTACTGGGTAGAACTGGCCCAGTTGCTCGACCAGGGTGGGTTCGACGCACTGTTCCTCGCAGACGCCGTCGGACAACTCGATGTCTACGGTGGCGACGCCGATGCCGCGCTGCGGCGCGGAGTGCAGACCCCGGTTACCGATCCGCTGCTGGTGGTGTCGGCGATGGCCGCCGCCACCACCAATCTGGGCTTTGGTATCACTGTGTCGACCACGTACGAGAGCCCGTACCTGTTGGCCCGCAAGTTCAGCACGCTGGACCATCTGACCGGCGGACGGATCGGGTGGAACATCGTCACCTCGTTGCTGGACAGTGCCGCTCGCAACATCATCGGTAAGCAACGGCAGATCCCGCATGATGAACGGTACGCCATGGCGACCGAGTTCCTCGACGTCACCTACAAGCTGTGGGAAGGCTCCTGGGAGGACGGCGCAGTACTGCGCGACCGTGAGACGGGCGTCTATACCGATCCGGCGAAGGTGCACGGCATCGGCCACGAGGGAACGTACTTCAGCGTGCCCGGAGCACACCTGGTGGAACCGTCACCGCAGCGCACCCCGGTTCTGTTCCAGGCGGGAACCTCTCCGGCGGGACGGGAATTCGCGGCCCGCAACGCCGAACTGGTCTTCGTCAGCGACCCGCGCCCACAGGTGTTGCGAGCCAATATCGCCGACATCCGACGCCGTGCGGCCGCTCACGGGCGCAGCCCCGGATCCATCAAATTCCTCACCTCGGTCGAGATCATCACCGACAGCACCGATTCCGCCGCTCGGGCAAAGGCGGCGGACCTCGCCCGATACCACGATCTGGAATCCGGTCTGGTGCTGCTCTCGGCATTGAGCGGTGTGGACTGGTCGAAGTATGGCGTGGACCGGCCCATCGAACAGTTCGACACCGACGCCAGCCTGTCCATCCTGGCCTCGGTCGACGGCGCCGGGGATCGACACCGGATCACCCTGCGCGACTACGTCGGCCAGCTGGGCGGCTTCGGCGGCCAACTGTTCGTGGGTTCGGCGGGCACGGTCGCCGACGATCTGGAGTCCTTCGCCGAGTCGACCGGCGTCGACGGTTTCAACATCAGCTATCACGTCACCCCCGGCAGCTTCGCCGATGTGGCCCACCATCTGATACCGGAACTACGTCGACGCGGCCGGGCCCGAGAAGCGGAGGCGACAACCACCCTGCGGGAGCGGTTGTTCGGGCGTTCGGCATTGCTGCCCGACGATCACCCGGGCGCTGGTTTCCGGTTGGTAAAAGAATCCCGCCGATTCGATGGGTGATGCCTGAGAGCGTCCTCAGGCATCGTTTTCTTCATCTGAGTATCTCGTTGAAACGACTGTGCGTCAGGAGATCTCGCGACGCATGGCGCAGGAAGGCGGCATCATGGCCATATCCGACCGGGTCGAACTGGGGGGCCGACCGATACAGCAGGCCGAAGGGCACGGGCTCGAACGTGACGCGCTGGGATTCTGGGGCGTCTTTGCGCAGGGCCTGGCCGCCGCAGCACCCAGCGTCGCAGTGGCCTCGGTGCCGTTCATGCTGTTCTTGGCCGCAGGCAAGGGAGCCGCGTGGGCCGTCATCATCGGTCTGGTGATCGTCGTGCTCATCGCGACGACCATCAGCTTCCAGGCAAAGCGCACAGTGTCTTCCGGATCGTTGGGCACCTACACCGGTAATGGTCTCGGTCCGGGCTTCGCCTATGCCGCCGGCTTCAGCCTGCTGGTGGGTTACATCAGTTTCGCCGTCACAGGCACCCTCGGTGGCGTGCTCTACCTCGATTCCTTCCTGGAATCCTTCGGGATCGGTTCTCAGGCCATCTGGTTCAAGCTGATCCTCGTCGTGCTGATCGTGGGAGTCGGGATCTACCTGCCATACCGGGGAGCGTCCCTGGCCGCCCGCTACGAATTGATCTTCGAGATCGTCGCCGTCGCCACCATCCTGGTGATCATCGTCGCCTCCTACGCCACCTACGGCTGGCGGATCGATTGGGAACAGTGGGACCTGGGTCACCTGAGCACCAGTGCCACGTTCATCGCGGCGGTATCGGCGGTGGGTTCCTACGCGGGATTCGAAAGCGTCGCGTCGCTGGGGGCCGAAGCCAAGGATGCTCACCGCACCATCGCCAGCTCGTTGTTGCGCGTGGTGCTGCTGCTCGGCGTGCTCTACATCATCGCGACCTACCCGCAGGTGCTGTTCTTCGACGGCATCAACGGTGACGAGGCGGTACTGCCGCAGCTCGCCGAATCCAGCGGCGTGCCGTGGATCAACCACGTCATGAGCGGTGCGGTCGCCGTCGCGTTCATCGTCTTCGTCACCGCGGTCACCACCGCAGCCGCCCGATCCCTGTTCACCTTCGCCCACGAAGGCGCGCTGCCCAGCGTGTTCGCCAAGGTCCATCCGCAGCACCGCACCCCCTGGGCGGGAATCGTTTTCATCGGTGCGCTCGCATTCCTGTTCGCGGTGGTGGCCACCGTCAGCTCGGCCGGCCGGCTGGTTTTCGAGGTCTACGGCGGGTACGTGGCGACCTGGGGCTTCCTGGTCAGCTACCTGCTGGTGGTCATAGCGACGCCGATCTGGCTCCACAAAATCAAGGCGCTCACGCCTTTGCGGTTGATCGTGTCCGCCGCTGCCGCACTGGCATTGGGTTATGTCATCTTCAGCAACTTCTACCCGGTGCCGGAGTTCCCGTTCAACATCCTGCCGTTCATCTTCGGCGGCATTATGTTGGTCGGCCTGCTCTGGTACTGCTACCTCAAAGCCACCAAACCCGCGGTCGCCCGGCGGGTGGGTAGCATCCAGACCCTCTCGGAGGCCGAGCAACAGCGACTGGTGGACGCGGGCATCATCGATGTGCTGGCGCACCAGGACAGCGGAGATCCCGACACCGACGGTGATCCGCAGACCCGCCGAGACAAGGAGCCGGTGGCGCCGTGAGCATCGTGACCGATGCGTGGACGGTGCGTCCGGCGACCACACTCGACCACCCGCAGATCGCCGATTTCCTGGCCACCACGACGGGTATCGCCGGCCGCAAGTTCGCCGCCGACTCCCGCGACGTGGCCGAACAGCTCGACGGCGCATTCCCGCACGCGGTGCGGGTGGTGCGCGACGAGTCCGGGCAGGTGCGTGGCTATGCGGTACTGCACACACCGCACGGTCTGGAGCCGGAGATCATCGCGGACTTCGTCTTCGACCCGGCCACTTCGGACGTCGTGCTCGACGGTGTGGTCTCTGACACCGTCGACCGGTTCGCGGCCGAAGTAGTCGGGATTTCCGGCGCGTATCTGCGGACGTTCATCGGAACGGAACAGCAGGCGGTGATCGACGCCCTCGTGCGGCGTCGCGCGCGGCAAGAAGGTCAGTTCATCCGCACCCGCAAGGAGCTGGGTGCCGAGGATCCCGAGCGCTTGTCGGCTCTGTCGATCGAGGGTCTGACACTGTTGAGCTGGCCCGAGGTGATCGAGCGCGGTCTGGGTGAGCAGGTGCGCCAACTCCAGTTCGACACCTTTCGTGAGCACTTCGGCAACATGAGCAAGACGCCGGAGCTCTTCGCTCACTACATCCGAAGCCGTTCTTTCACACCCGATTTCAGCAATGCGGCGGTGACCGATAGCGGTCAGGTGGTCGGCTACGTGTTGGGCTCGACCTATACCTATCTAAACGGTGGGGTCGAGGAGCGCAGCGCCCACACCGACTACATCGGAGTACGCGCGGATCAACGCAAACGTGGCATCGCCGAGTTCCTGTTGCGGAAGGTCTGGCTGGCAGCGCTGCGCCGCGGTCTGCACCTGGCGTCGTTGGGCACCGATATCCACAACCGCAGCAACGCCCACGTCCTCTACGAACGGCTCGGCTATCAGGCCGTAGAGCACCAGTTCGCCTACCGCATCGACGCAAGACAGGAATGACATGAGCACCGCCATCACCTACCTGGCCGCCCCGACGGCGGACCTCGACGAGTTGCGCGCACACTTCGAACCAGTGTTCGCCAAGATTGCCGAGGGCAATCTGGAACGCGAACGCGAGCGGATCTTCCCGCACGAGCAGGTCACGCTGCTCAACGAGGCCGGTTTCGGCAGACTGCGGATCCCGGTGCATCGCGGCGGTTGGGGTGCATCGCTACAACAGGTCTTCCTGCTGCTGGCCGATCTCGGCACCGCCGACGCCAATGTCGCCCACGTCTGGCGCAACCACCTCGCCTTCGTCGAGGACCGGCTCAACGCGCCGGTGTGGGAGCCCAATGACGTCTGGATTCAGCGGTTCCTCGACGGCCAGTTCGTCGGCGGGGGCTGGACGGAGGCGAACAATGTCACGTTGGCCAATCTGGTGACCACGGTGACCACCGACGGGGATGGCTACGCCGTCACGGGTGCCAAGTTCTACGCCACGGGCAGCCTTTACGCGGATTGGCTGGATGTTCTCGGCCGGGGCGAGGACGGTGAGCTGCTGACCGCGCTGGTACGTGCCGACGATCCGGGCGTCACCCTGGTCGACGACTGGGATGGCTTCGGGCAGCGCACCACCGCCAGTGGCACCGCGCGCTACGAGAATGCGCGAGCCGAGCCCGGCGACGTGTTCCCCGCCGTCGAGCGTTTCCCGTATCAGGGTCACTTCTACCAAACCGCGATGCTGTCGGTGCTGACCGGAATCACCCGGGCGGCGTTGCGCGACGGGTCGGCCGCACTCACCGGACGCAAGCGCAATTATCCGCAGGGCCTGGCCCCGGTGCCCTCGGATGACGGTCAGCTCCTGGCGGTCATTGGAGAGGTTTCGGCGGATGCCTTCGCCGCCGAGGCGGCACTGTCTCAGGCCGGCGCGGCACTGGACCGTATCCATGGTGATGCGGCGAACGCCAAGCAGCGGCTTGTCGATGCCGAGGTGGCCGTAACCCAAGCGCAGTTGGTGATCATCGCCGCCGCACTGCGGGCCACCACCACCGTGTTCGACGCCCTCGGTGCCTCCGGTGTCTCCGAACAGCGCGGCCTGGACCGGCATTGGCGCAACGCCCGCACGCTGGCGTCGCACAACCCGCGGGTCTACAAGGCGCGCATCCTGGGCGACTATCTGATCAATGGCAAGGACCCGGTATCGAACCTGGCGGCGATCGGCCGGGGAGGGCAGGGCAACTAGCTTTAGGGTGGTCCCGTGAGCACACAGGACCGCCTGCGCTGGGACGCGTCGTATGCCGAGGATGACGCTGAGCCCGTGTGTGCCTTGCCCGCGGTGTTCGGACCGGTCGAGGATATGTTCCCGCGTACTGGCGCAGCTCTTGAGGTTGCCTGCGGCACAGGCGGCGCCGCGGTGTGGTTGGCGCGGCGCGGGCTGCGGGTCCATGCTGTCGACGTGTCCGCAATGGCCATTGCCCGGGCGCGCCGGTTCGCCGAACAGTCCGCCGTCCCGGTCGACTTCGACGTGGTCGATCTCGACGCGGGTCTGCCGCCTGGCGAACCGGTAGATGTTCTGCTGTGCAACAAGTTTCGTGATGCTGCCCTGTACGGATCGATGATCGCTCGGCTGAAGCCGGGTGGGCTCTTGGCGATCTGCGTGCTCAGTGAGGTCGATGCCGCCCCCGGTCGATTCAGGGCTGTTGCCGGTGAATTGCGCGCAGCCTTCGGTGATCTCGATGTGATCGCCGACGGTGAGGGTGGGGGACAGGCATGGTTGGTCGGGAGTCGCTGAACTGATGCTGAGCAGACGTAGAACTGCCTGTTTTCGGTAGAATTCGGCAGTTCTACGTCTGCTCGCGGGTGGCTTACCCCGTGACGGCGATGTTGGTGATGTCGCCGCTGTTGCCAAGCGACTGCCACGTCCAGTTGGTCACCCGATCGGAGGTGGGGACCGACTTGACCCGCTCGATCAACGGGAACCAGGCCAGGTCCTCGGTGGCGATCCGGTTCGCCTCCTGCCAATCCGGCGTGGGGTCCTCGGCCGCGAACGCCCGCGTCACCGCTGCGTTGAGGGCGGGATTGTCATATGTCACTCCGTTCCAGGTGCCGCCGGGGGCGAACTCCGAATCCAGCCAGCCGCCGAGGGTCATCCGGGCGCTGTTGCCCTGCCAGTCCGGGGTCCAGTTGGTGATCGCCAGATCCCACTGGTCCAGCTTCGACTCGTCGGCCAGGAAGGAACTGAACGCACCCCAGCCGTCACCCGGGATGGGGGTCAACCGCACGGTGATACCGGCCCGCTCCGCCGCCGCCTGCACCGAGGTGGCGATCTTCTCGAACTCCGGGGTGGTGCGATAGGCGACGTTGACCGTCAGATCCGACTTACCTGCCTCGGCGAGCAGCGTCTTTGCCTTTTCCGGGTCACCCTTGTCCTCCGGTGTGGGAAAAGGGTTCTCGTCGTTGTAACCGACGATCGTCGACGTAAGGATCTCGTTACTGGGAATCGCCGAGTCCGGTCCGCCCAGTCCGCGCACCACATCGGCGCGGTTCAGCGCGTAATTGAAGGCCTGCCGCACCCGCAGGTCCTTGAACGCCTCCTGGGCAGGTGTTTTCGGTGCGTCCGGGTTGTTCCAGCTGATGAAGATCGCCGATCCACTGGCCGACTTGTGCAGATGATCCGGATCGGTCTGCTTGTACTGGGCGATGACGTTGGCGGGGTAGGCACGTACGTACAGTCCGATATCGGCCGTGCCGGTCTGCAACTGCTGAGAGGCGGCATCGGCCGAGGCCACCGTGGTGTCGAAGACGATCTTGTCCGCATAGGCCTTGCGTGGATCGCCCTCGGCGTTGTAGCCCGGCACCTTGGCCAGCGTCAGTTGCCTACCCGGATCGTAGGACTCGATGAAGTACGGTCCACTGGAGGCGTAGTTCTTCCGGAATTCCAGACTGTCGGCGAAGTATTTCGAGACGACTTCCTGGGGCAACGGTGTGACGAAGTTGAGCGTCAGGATGTCGAGGATATCGCTGGCCGGCTGGGTGAGCCTCAGCTGCAACGTCTTATCGTCGAGTGCCTTGAGGCCGCTGATGTCGTGGGTGTTGATGAACTGGTCCACCGCGGCGAGATCGCCGGTAGGCACCTTGGCGAACTCGTCGGAGTATTCGGTGAACCCGTCGAACAGCGCGTTGTAGTAGGTGATCGCACTGACCTGGGCGTTGGGGTCCGGGAACCGCTTCACGGCGTAGACGAAATCTTGCGCGGTGATCGGTCGGGTGCTGGCGCCGGAGAAATTGATGTCATCGCGCAGATGAAAGGTGTACGTCTTGCGGTCGGGGCTGATATCCCAGCTTTCCGCCAGATCCGGTACCACCTCGGTGTCCTCGCCGATGCTCTCCTTGTTGCCGGCATAGGTGACCAGCTGACGCGTCGTGGCGCGGATCACCTGCCATGATTCGGCGGAGTACGCGATCAACGGGTCCAGCGCATCGACGTCGCCGACCGAGGCTACCTTCAACGTGCCACCCGACAGTTCGGCCGGATCGGTCGGGGATTGCGACTCCTGGTTGCCGCCGCATGCCGACAGGATGAGCGCCGCGGTGCCGGCGAGCGCGATCAGCGCCCGCTTCGACGTTTTCATATGTGCTCCTTGCTATTTGCCACTGCGGGCGTGGGTGATGATGTCGACGACCGAGGTGGCCACGACGAAGATGACGGCGCCCAGCAGGGTGCAGCCGATGACGACGGGGGCATCGCCGTTGTTGGCAGCGTTGACCGCAAGACGGCCCACCCCGTCGAGACCGAAGATCTGCTCGGTGATGATGGCGCCGCCGAGGATGGTGGCGAATTCGATGGCACCGAGGGTCAGGATGGGATTCAGTGCGGCCGAGAGCGCATGGTCGAAATACACACCGTTCGGGCCGACACCCTTGGCCCGCGCCGTCCGGATGTAGTCCTTGCCGGCCACCTCCAACACCGACGCGCGGACAACCCGCTGGAAGAGACCGACCTGGGCGATCACCAGCGTCAGCCAGGGCAGCAACAGATGTCGCGCCCATTCGGTCGGCGACTCGGTCAGTGCCACATAGCCACCGCTGGGGAAGAACTTCACCCCGGCCAGCGACAGCTGGTAGTACAGCACGAACAGCAGGATGACGCCGGTGACGAAGGTGGGAATCGACAGGAACAGATACGAGATTCCCGACGTGACGGTGTCGAACCAGCCGCCGGGCTTGCGCGCGGCGTACACCCCGAACAGGACCGACAGCAGGATCCAGGCCACCAGCGCGCCGACGGCCAGGCTGACCGTGGCGGGCAGCTTCTCCAGGATCAAGCCGGTGACGGGACGCTGCTCGCGATACGAATAGCCAAGGCTGGGCGGCCAGTTCAGCAACCCGGTGGGGGTGCCCTTGATGGCAGGTCCACTCACCACGTAGTGCCACAGCTGGGTGTACCACGGCTCGTCGAGGTGCAGGCTCCTGGTGATGGCGTCGACCGTCTCCTCGGAGGCGTTCTCCGGGGCCAGCATCCGGCCGGGATTCTGGTAGGCGACCTTGGTCAGGCCGAAGGTGACGAGCGCGACGGCGAATACGGTCAACCCCATCCGGGACAGCCGCCAACCGATGAATCGGGTCCGGGTCATCTCAGCCCACCGATCCCGGGTCGAAGCGACTGCGCAGCCGAGTGCTCAGGATGTTGAAGCCCAACACCGTGATGAACAGCGCCGCCGCCGGGGCGATGAGCATCAATGGCTGCGGTTGGTAGAGCGCCGAATCCTGCGCGTTGGCGATCATGGTGCCCCAGCTCGGGGTCGGCGCCTTGATGCCGACTCCCAGGTAGGACAGTGAGGCTTCGGCGATGATGTTGATCGGGAGTTGCACGGCCCAGTAGATGATGACCGTCGGCGCGATGTTCGGCAGGATCTCCCGGATGATCACCCGGCGATGCGAGGCGCCGGCACCGATCGCGGCCAGCACGAACGGTTTCGACTTGATCTCGATCACCGAATTGCGCACCAGGCGGGCGAAATAGGTCCAGGAGAACAACGCGACGACGCCGATCACCACGACCACCGGATCGACCAGCGTGGTGCCCGCGGTACCGCGGTTGAGGGTGACCACGCTCAGTGCGGTCACCAGGAATGGGAAGGCCAACGCGATGTTGGTCAGCTCGGAGAGGACCGCGTCGATACGGCCGCCGAAGTAACCACCGATCAGTCCGACGACCACACCGACGACCATGGCGATGGTGGTGGCGGGAATGCCGATGCCCAGCGACACCCGAGCGCCGTAGAGGGTTCGGATGAAGACGTCGCGACCGCTGCCGTCGGCACCGAGCAGGAAGCCGTTGCCGCCGGTGATGGGTAGCCCTGCGGCGTCCAGGGTTTCGTCCGGGAACTGCTCATTGGGACCGTGTCCCACCATGGCGGCGATCAGCGGCGCGGCCAGGGCCGCGAGTACCACGAAGGCGACCAGTGCGGACCCGGCGACCAGCCCGGGATCGGCGAAAAAGGACCGCAGTCGGCCGCGGCGCAGGGGTGGTGGGCCGGCCGCGCCGGTGGCGGGCCTGATGAGTAGTTGGCTCACGAGGCGTAGGCCGTCACCCGGGGCGCCGCGTCGAGCAACGCACGGGTGTACGCGGACTGCGGTGTGGTGAAAACGTTTGTGGTATCACCGGTTTCCTCGACACCATCGGGACCGAGCACGATGACCCGATGGGCGAGCGAGGACACCACGCCGAGGTCATGGGTGATGAACAGGAACGCCGTCTGCTGCTCTGTGACGAGTCGTCGGATGAGCCCGATGATCTCGGCCTGGGTGGTGACGTCCAGGGAGGACAGCGCCTCGTCGGCGACGATCAATTGCGGGGACAGCACCAACGCGCGGGCGATGGCCACCCGCTGCCGTTGTCCGCCGGACAGTTCGGCGGGCCGGCGGTCCAGAAGATCGCCGGGCAGCCGCGCGGCGTCGGCGGCCGCCGCAACCTTCGACCCGATCAGGGATCGATCGGTTCCTTGAGCGAGCAGCGGCTCGGCCAACGATTGCGATACGGTGCGGCGGGGATTGAGGCTGGAGTACGGATCCTGGAACACCAGTTGTACGGCACGTCGGGTGGCCTGCGCCAGCGGCGGCACACCGTCATCGACGGCGGTCGGGTACCGGGTGCCGGCCAGCGTGATCTGCCCGGCGTCCGCGTACTGCAGCCCCGCCACGATCCGGCCCACCGTCGACTTGCCGGAGCCGGATTCACCGACCAGACCCACGATCTCGCCCCGGCCGATGGTGAAGTCCAGTCCGTCGATCACCGTGCGACGCTCCTTGCGGGTGCGGTCGCGGTAGGACTTGCGCATCCCGGTCACCTGGAGCAGCTGCTCGTGGTGCGCCGGAGCGCGGTGCGGGATATCGGTGACATCGTGCAACCGCGACGCGGCCAGGAGCTGGCGGGTGTACTCCTCGTGTGGGGAGCGGTAGATCCGGTCCCGCGGGCCCTGCTCCACGACGCGGCCGTCACGCACGACGACGACGGTGTCCGCGATCTCGTGCACGACACCGAGATCGTGGCTGACGAACACGATGGCGGTGCCGTGATCGCGTTGCAATCGGCTGAGCAGACGCAGGATGCCCGCCTGCACACTGACATCGAGCGCGGTGGTCGGTTCGTCGGCGATGATGAGCGCCGGGTTGAGGGCGATCGCGATGGCGATCATCACGCGCTGACGCATCCCGCCGGAGAACTCGGCCGGGTAGCTGGTGTAGGCGTTGTCCGGGTCGGCGATGCCGACCTCGTCGAGCAGTTCGACGACCCGGCGGCGCCGGGCCCCGCGGTCACCGAACCGGTGGATGCGCAACACCTCGTCGATCTGTGTGCCGACCGTCTTGAACGGATGCAGATTGCTCTGCGGATCCTGGAATACGAAGCCGATGTCCCGGCCCAGCGTGCGCCGCAGTTCGCGCGGACTCAGCGTCAGCAGATCGCGGTCCCGGAACCGGACACGTCCTGTGACGTCGGCATTCTCCCCGAGCAGTCGGGTCGCGGCGAGCAACGAGACACTCTTGCCCGAGCCGGATTCCCCGACGATGGCGAGGGTCTCACCGTCCTCGACGGAGAAACTGAAGGACTCGACGGCCCGCACCGCGCGCCGACCGGTGGCGCGGTTTCCGGTGTGCAGGGTGACGGCGAGTTCAGAGACGTCAAACAGAGCCATCGCACACCAACATGAAGAAGATGATCGCCCAACGTCGAAGCGCCGGCACCGGTTTGGCTCAGGACGAAGTTATTCGCCGGTTCAGAAATAAATGCCGGCGTACGGCGACTGGGGCACTGCGAACAGTTCGTCCGCCGCCGTCAGCGCGTCTGCGTCGTGCACCCGCACCAGCCCGGCCGTCGCGAGGTCGCGCCACGAGGAACCGCCCAGCAGCGCGGCACCCAACGCGGTGATATCGGCGTCCAGTTGTGCGGGCGCCGTGGTGATGTCGATGCCCTCGGGGGATATCGCGTAGGTCGCGGAGTTCCGTGCCAGTAGCGGGTCCTCGATGCCGACGGTGACGGTGCGCCCGCCGGCATAGCTGCGGGCCCGCAGGGCGGCGGCCACATCGACGACCCGCAGCCAGGTTTCGTCACGCAATCCGGTGACCTGCGCGGCGCGTCGGTCCCGCAGCAACCAGGGCAGCGGGCTGTCGGTCGGCGCCAGGGTGAACACCAGCCGGTCCACCAGATCCAGGTCGAGCAGAAAGCGCAGCAGACCGACATGGGCCTGCTCGGTCGGGGCGAACAGGTCGTCGACGACGACGGTGCGCTGATCGCTGGTGAACCAGCCATCCGTGTCGACCGGGTGGTAGCGCACGAACCCGGACTCCTCGCCCGGGGACCCGTGCACGGCAACGAATTTCGCGCCCGGGTTCGCCTCGGCGCGCAGCTGTTGGTTCAACCACCATGTCGCGTTGCGGTCGATGCTGCCGGGGCGGGGCCCGCGGTGGGTCGCGTAGATCCGGGGCAGCACGTCCCATTCCTGGCCGGGATCGAGCAGTCGCACCGGCCCGCCCGCGGCGACACCGGGGCGCAGCGCCGCGCGGTCGGTGCGGACCTCGATGGTGGCCGTGGTGGTGGCGACCGCGTAACCGAAGCGTTCGTAGATGGTGGCCTCGGAGGCGCGCAGGGAGGCGAGTACCTCACCGCGACCGGCGATATCGCGGAGTTGATGGTGCAATAGTTCGGTGGCGATACCGCGGCGGGTGTAGGACGGCAGTACCCCGACATGGGTGACCGCGGCGTGACTCACCCGGGCGCCACCGGGCAAGGTCAGGGTGCTGGTGGTGGAATCCGCGGTGGCGGCCAGTCGGCCGTCGGCGAACAGGCCGAGGGTGCGGCCCGGCTCCAGAAGCTTGCCGATGAGCCCGCGCTGCTGTTCGTTGAGCGGCGGGAAACCGATCATGGCGGTGCGAAAGATGTTGCCCGCCTCGATGAGTTCGTCCTCGGAGGTCAGCACCCGGATATCGCGGGTCACACCAGACCCCGTTCGTGCAGCACGGCTTTCGCTCCCTCCGCGAACCAGAACGCCTCTTCGATGTGTGGTTGGCCGGACAGGATGAAGTGGTCGATGCCCAGCTGATGGTATTCGGCGATCCTATCGGCCACCTCGGTGTGGCTGCCGACCAGTGCGGTGCCTGCGCCGCCGCGCACCAGTCCGTAACCGGCCCATAGGTTCGGCGAGATCTCCAGGTCTGCGGTTCGGCCCCCGTGCAGGGCCGTCATCCGCTGCTGACCGACCGATTCGGTCCGGGCGAACATCTGCTGGGCCGCGGCGATGCGGTCATCGCTGATCCCGGCGAGCAACCGATCGGCGTGTGCCCATGCCTGCTCGGAGGTGTCCCGGCTGATGACGTGCAGCCGTATCCCGAACTCCAGGGTGCGGCCGAATTCCGCGGCGCGGCTGCGGATGCGCTCGATACGCTCGGCGATCTGGCCGGGCGTCTCACCCCAGGCGAGATAGACGTCGACGTATTGTGCGGCAACCTCTTCGGCTGCCGGTGAGGCGCCACCGAAGAAGATCTGCGGGGGATCCCAGTCGCCATAGTCGATGTGCGCACCCTCGATGCGGTAGTGATCGCCGGCGAAGTCGAAGCTCGTGTCATCCGAGACACCGCGCAGCACGCGCAGGAATTCACCGGTGCGGCGGTACCGCTCGTCGTGGTCGAGGTGGTCACCGTAACGGGCCTGCTCCACCGGATCGCCGCCGGTGACGATGTTGAGCAGCAACCGACCGCCCGACACCCGCTGGAAGCTCGCCGCCTGGTGGGCCGCGAGGGTGGGGGAGATGAATCCGGGCCGGAATGCGACCAGGAACTTCAGCCGGGACGTGGTCTGACTGAGCGCGGCCGTCGTGATCCAGGCGTCTTCACACCAGGTGCCGGTAGGGGTCAGCACGGCCTCGAAGCCGAGCAGTTCGGCGGTACGGGCCACCTGGCCGAGGTAGTCGATGGTGGGTGGGCGGATCCGGTTGGCCGAAGGGCCGGCGACCCGGTCCGAGTCATCGCCGGAACCGACGATCTCGCGGCTGTCGCCGTTGGTGGGCAGATACCAGTGCAGGTGGATACTCATCGCGACCCCACAGTATTGCGGTACCGGGCGGCCGGATGGTCATCGCGTACCCGGGGCTGCCCGTACAGACGTTCCCGCAGGGTGGCGCGGTGGTGCGGGCGCGGGCGCAACCGGCCGCGCCGGTCCAGCTCGGGGACAACGAGTTCGGCGAAATCCCGGTAGCTGTCCGGGTTGACGATATGGATGAGGTTGATGCCATCGGTACCGCTGTCGGCAAGCCAGCGCTCGAGCTGGTCGGCCACTGCGGCGGGCGTTCCGACCAGGGTGTGTGACCGGCCGAACTGGTGTGCCGGTGCCAGTGCCTGGCGCAGTGTCCACCGCCGATCGGCCCCGGCGAACATGCTCAGCAGCGACCTGTTGGAGTCGGTGTCGTGGTGGCCGATGGGCGTGTCGAGATCCTGGCCGGAGAAATCGACTCCAGTGCTGGCCGAATAATGCGCCAGCGCGCCCTCGACACTGAAATAGGACCGGTAGTCGGCAAGTTTGGCGCGCGCCCCGGCGTCGGTGTCGTCGACCACCACCGACAGCGCGCTGATGAAGTTCAGCGAGTCCGGATCGCGGCCGTGCTCGGCGGCCAACGCCTTCGTCCCCTCGACACCGCGGCGGATGCCCGCGGCGTCGGCGCCGGCCACGAAGACCGTCTCGGCGTGCCGTGCGGCGAACAACTGGCCGCGCGGTGAGCCGCCGGCCTGGAACAGCACCGGTGTCCGTTGCGGACTCGGCTCGGACAGGTGGGCGTCGGGGACGGTGAAGTACTTTCCGCGATGGTCGATGCCGTGCACCTTGGCCGGATCGGTGTAGATGTCGCGGTCGCGGTCGCGCACCACGGCGCCGTCCTCCCACGAGCTCTCCCACAGCTTGTAGGTGACCTGGAGGAATTCCTCGGCACGGTCGTAGCGTTCATCGTGCGGTATCTGGCGATCCAAGCCGAGATTGCGTGCCGCACTCTCCAACTGCGAGGTGACGATGTTCCACGCGATCCGCCCGCCGGTCAGGTGGTCCAGCGTGGTGAACTTGCGGGCCAGCAGGTACGGGTGCTCGTAGGTGGTGGACACCGTGACACCGAAACCCAGGTGGGTCGTCGCGGCGGCCATCGCCGACACCAGCAGCAGCGGATCACTAACCGGGGACTGGGTTCCGGTGCGCAACGAGGCCGCGGCGCTACCGGCATAGGTGTCCAACAGTCCGAGCGCGTCGGCGATGAACAGAGCATCGAACCCGCCGTCGTCGAGGAGCCGGGCCAGCTCGATCCAGTACTCGATGGTGTTGTACCGGTGGGTTTGGTCGCGGGGATGCCGCCACAGCCCGTAATTCACATGTGACACCGCGTCCATCGAGAACGCGTTGAGGACGACGGGTTTCGAGCTGCTCGGCACGTCAGGAGACGGTGACCGCGGGCAGTACGCGTCGCCCTGCCACCAGATCACCCCAGGCGGCGAAGGCCTCGTCGTGCCCGGCCGAGGATCCGCCGCTGGCGAGTGCGGCCAGTCCGGTGGCGACAGCCCCGATGCCGATCCCGGTATCGCGGACCACGCCGACCAACTCCTCGAAGGCGTCGCGGTCCGAGCAGCCACGCAACCCGATCAAAATGCCGACCGCGACGTCGATCTCCCGACGCGATGTGTGTGCTGTGGCGCGTTGACTCATGCGCTCCATGGTGAGGCTGCGGTGAGCCGCCGCCCAGACTTCTACGCGAGCAGACGCAAATACCCCCTATTTCTCTTGGAATAGGGGGTATTCACGCCTGCTCGCGGGTCCTAGACAGACCCCTGCGCGATGCGGCGGACCGCATCGATGAACACGTCGATCTCGTCGAAGGTGTTGTAGAACGCGAACGACGGCCGCACCGTGGCCTCCAGACCCAGTCGACGCAGGATGGGCTGCGCACAGTGATGCCCGGCTCGCACCGCGATACCCTCGGCGTTGAGCGCCTTGCCGACCTCCAGGGGTTCGTGACCGGCCAGCACGAACGACAGCACGCTGGCCTTCTCATCGGCGGTACCGACCAACCGCACCCCGGCGATATCGGCCAGCCGCGGTGTCGCGTAGTCGAGCAGCGCGTGCTCGTAGGCCGCGATCCGCTCGATACCGACCCGCTCCACGTACCGCAGCGCCTCGCCGAGTCCGACGGCATCGGCGATGTTCCCGGTGCCCGCCTCGAACTTGTTCGGAATGTCCTGGAAGATGGCGCGTTCCAAGGTGACATCGGCGATCATGTTGCCCCCGCCCTGCCAGGGCGGGGTCTCCGCGAGCGCCTCCTCGGTGCCGTACAGCACCCCGATCCCGGTGGGCCCGAAGATCTTGTGCCCGGAGAACACCACGAAGTCCGCCCCGAGAGCCTGCACGTCGATGGGGATGTGCGGGACCGACTGCGCGGCGTCGATGAGCACCCGGGCGCCATAGCGGCGCCCGAGTTCGACGATCGTCTGCACCGGTGTCACGGTGCCCAGTGCATTGGAGACCTGCGTGGCCGCAACCAGTTTGGTCTTCGGCCCGAGCAGCCGTTCGAACTCACCCAGGAGAAGATTACCCGCATCGTCGACCGGGGCCACCTTCAGCACCGCGCCGGTCCGCTGTGCAAGTAGTTGCCACGGAACGATATTGGCGTGATGTTCCAGATGCGTGATGACGATCTCGTCACCGGCGCCCAGGTGCTTGCCACCCCACGAGTGGGCCACCAGGTTGATGGCCTCGGTGGTGCCCCGCACGAAGATGATCTGTTCGCTCTTGCCGGCGTTGAGGAAACGTCGCACCGTGTCACGGGCATCCTCGTAGGCATCGGTGGCCCGCGCTGCCAACTCGTGTGCCGCCCGGTGGATGTTCGAGTTCTCGTGCGCGTAGAAGTACGCCAGCCGGTCGATGACGGCCTGCGGTTTCTGCGTGGTCGCTGCGTTGTCGAACCAGATCAGCGATTTGCCGTTGACGGTCTCCCGCAGGATCGGGAAGTCGGCCCGGATCGCATTGACATCGAAGATCTCGTGGTCGTCACGGATAGCCGGAACAGGCTCACCGACAACGATGTTGGTGTTCGGATGCTGTTGTAGGAAGTAGTAACTGTCGGCATCCGCCGATGGCGGCGCCGCGCCGGTCCACCCCAGATTCGGGATGTCCGGCACGGTGCCAGGCCACCCAGGAGCCGATGAACGTAGGGGCGAGTGAAGCGACGGGGGAGCGGCCAGTACACCCGGTGCCGTCGGGACCAGACCGGACGGGACCGCGAATGCCTCGAACCCGCCGAATGACACCACGGGGCTCACCGCATTGCCACGCGGCGCCACCGGTGCGACACCGGGCGGGCTAGCCTCCGGCCCCGGCGAGGTCGGTGCGGGGACGACGTCCTGCGGCACCGTCACGAACTCCGCAGGCGTGCCCGGATGCGCGGCTCCGGCGGCGGTGGAACCCGCCGAGGTCGCGGTGGTGATATCCGGGGCGACTCCACGTCCCTGGGGCGAGCGAAGCGACGGGGAAGGGTGCGGGGCCACCGCGGTGGTCGACGGCGGGGTGTCCGGACCGGGCCGCAGGCTGGTCGCGAACAGCTGGCTTGCCAGCGCCGACAGTTCGGCTTCGCTTATCGGGAGGTCACTTGTACTCATGGAAGTGGTCCACTCCGACGTCCTCCAGGACCGCCAGCGCATCGTCGGTCAGCACCGCCAGCGACGAATACAGCGTGACCAGGTACGACGCGATCGCCGAGCGGTTGATACCGGTGAAGCGCACCGACAACCCCGGCGCCTGCTCGCCGACCAGTCCCGGCTGGAACAGGCCGACCACTCCCTGGCGCTCCTCACCGGTGCGGACCAGGATGAACTTTGTCTTCCCGTCGGTCACCGGCACCTTGTCACTCGGCACGATCGGGATACCGCGCCACGTGATGAACTGCGCGCCGAACAGGCTGACCACTGGCGGCGGAACCCCGCGCCGGGTGGCCTCGCGGCCGAACGCGGCGACGCCCAGCGGGTTGGTCAGGAAGAAGGCGGGCGTCTTCCACACCTTCGTGATCAACGAGTCCAGGTCATCTGGGGTGGGGGTGCCGTGCAGGGTCTGGATGGTCTGCTCCGGAGTGACCTGTGACAGCAGGCCGTACTCCGGGTTGTTGACCAGTTCGTACTCCTGGCGCTCCTTGATGGTCTCGATGGTCAGCCGCAACTGCTGGGCGACCTGATCATGCGGGCTGGAGTACAGGTCGGACACGCGGGTGTGCACGTCGAGCAGGGTCGAGATGGACCGCAGCGTGTACTCGCGCGGGCTGGTCTCGTAGTCGACGTAGGTCTCGGGCAGCGGTGCGTCGGTGCCGACGCCCTCGTCGGCGTGGATGGCGACGCGGTCGGGGTTGACGACGCGGTTCACGCGGTAGATGCCGGCCTCCACCGGCACCCAGGACAGCAGGTGCAGCAGGAAACGCGGCGTGATGGTGGACAGCTGGGGAACGGTCTTCGTGGCGTTGGCGAGTTGCCGCGCGGCGAGATCGCCGAGTGCCTGCGATTCGTTCTGGGCAGACGTCATGGGTGCTACCTCCGACGGGTTCTGTTGTGATCGTGCGGCGGCCACGATACGGCCTGAAAACGAAACCGACAGCCTTGGCGCGCACGGTGAAGAAAAACGCAGCACTGGCATTTCCGCCGGTTTGGGCCTATCGTGGCGCTCATGTCTCACGACGATTCGCTGCGTGCCGCCATGGTGCGCTGTGTCGTCGTGCCGTGTTGTTGTTGTTGATTTTCTGACGTCGGCCCCCGCGTCTGTGCCCGTCCATTCCCGGCGGAGTGCGGATTCGCGCAGTTCACAGCCTTCAGAAAGCTCACAGCAATGTCCGTTCTCGCTCTGCATCCCGTCGGCACCGCACCGGTCTCGGTGCGCCGTACCGTGCGCCGCACGTCCGATATCCCACGGATGACCCGATATCGCGGCGGCACCTACTCGCCGACCGTGGACACCGTGGTCTTCACCGACGGCAGTGTCGCGCGCACCGACCTGATCCGGCTCAATCCCGGGATCGACTCCTACTCAGTGGATTTCATGGGCGCTGCACCGACACGTCCGTCGCGGTACCGCCCGGCGAATTGGTCGGCTGTGCGCAATTCCTCGGCGCGCGCATACGAGGCAGAGGTGGACTGGATCATCAGAAACTCGTATCCCACGCTGGGCACGGTGGAACTGAGCCATCGGGTGTTCGCTGCCGGAACCCTGGGTGGCACAGCATATCTGGCCGAGCACGAGGCCATCGCGGCCACCCAGTCCGCGATCTGGCATTTCACCAATGGGTTGCGTCTGGACAACCGGCCGCTCGATGTGCCCGTCGCGATGACCGAAGAGCCGGGTGCCCTGATCTTCGAGTTCGACGGTACGCCACAGCTTTCCGGGTACACCGTGGACCTGGCGACCGATCGCGCCGTGTCGATGCAGCTGCAGAAGTCTTGCGATGGCATCACCTGGCGCGATGTGGCGGCCTCCGGCCTGAACGTGCCCGCCGGCCGCGGCACGCACCGGCGCCGGCTCGGGGTGGGCACGACCACCTCGGACGCCGTGGCCGGACAGGCACACCGGGGCTACCGGTTCTATCGGTTGCAGGTGGTGACCGAGGTCGGATCGTCGGGGGATTCGGTGACGATCGACGATGTGCGCTTCACGCTGCACGGTTCGGGGCGGTACCGCAATGCCGACCGTGTCGTCGCGCTCTACGACTACCTGATCGCCGGGGCGGAGAACGCGCGCCGGGCCACGAGGGCGCCGCGGCTGACCACCGATCGCGTGACGGTACAGACAGATCTGCTGGGACCGTTCGGTTTTCATGCGACCGACGCGGCGGCGCTGAGCTCGTCGGCCGGGCAGATCGTCGATGCGGCCGGTGTGCCGATCGCGGGTCCGGTGGCACCGGGCGCCGACATCTACCTTCGTCACACCGGCAACGCGGCCGTCACGATCACCGCAAGTGTGCCCGCCACCGGTGACGGTTTCGGTGGTCGGGTGCTGACCGGTATCGCCTACGAGGACGAACGGCTGACCCCGGTGGCGCTGGCCATCCCCACCCCGACGGTCATCGAGTTCGAGATCACCGTCTCGGCCTGACCGGGCGCGCTACATCGGCGCATTGGCCGGCTGGAAGGTCCCGGTGCTGTCGGCTTCCTCCTCGGCCCGAATCACGTGCACCACCGCGTTGATCAGCGCCAGATGGGTGAACGCCTGCGGGAAGTTGCCCAGATGCCTGCCGGTGCGCGGTTCGATCTCCTCGGCGTAGAGGTGCAGCGAGCTGGCAAACGACAACAATCGCTCGCACAGCCGCTTCGCCCGGCGCACCTCGCCGATCTCGACCAGCGCGGACACCAGCCAGAACGAACAGATGGTGAAGGTGCCCTCCTCGCCGGACAGCCCGTCGTCGGTCTCCTCGGTGCGGTACCGCAGTACCAGTCCGTCCTCGGTGAGCTCCTCGGCGATCGCCATCACGGTGGCCCGGATCCGCGGGTCGTCGGGAGGTAGGAAACGGGTCAGCACCGCCAGCAACAGCGACGCGTCCAGGGCATCGTCACCGTAGCGCTGGGTGAGCACCCCGCGGGAATCCACGCCGTGGGCCAGGATGTCGGCCTTGATCTCCTCGGCGATCTCGCGCCACTGCTGGGCATAGGACTTCTCGCCCTGCAGCTCGGCCAGTTTCGATCCGCGGTCCATGGCGACCCAGCACATGATCTTGCTGGAGGTGAAGTGCTTCGGTTCCCCGCGCACCTCCCAGATCCCGCGATCGGGTTCCTTCCAGTGTTTGATGGTCTCCTCGACCTGGTTCTTCAACACCGGCCACAGCGCCTCCGGAATCTGCTCACGCGATTTCGCGTGCAGATACACCGAGTCGAGCATGGTGCCCCAGATGTCGTGCTGCATCTGGTTGTAGGCGCCGTTGCCGATCCGCACCGGTCGCGAATAGTCATATCCCGAAAGGTGATTGAGCTCCTCTTCGACCAGGCTGCGCTCCCCGCCGACGCCGTACATCACCTGCAGCGGGTGGCGTTCACCGTTGGTGGCCCCGGAGACGTCGGCGATGAAGGAGAAGAAATCGTCCGCCTCGCGGTCCAGGCCGAGGGTGTAGAGCCCCCACAACGCGAACGTCGAGTCCCGGATCCATGAATAGCGATAATCCCAGTTCCGTTCGCCCTGCGGGGTTTCCGGTAACGAGGTGGTGCTGGCGGCCAACAGGGCGCCGGTCGGGGAGTAGACAAGGCCCTTCAGGGTCAACGCGCTGCGCTGCAGATAGGCCCGCCACGGGTGGTCCGGGAAGTCGCCGATGTTGATCCACTGCCGCCAGGACTCACTGGTCTTCCACATCTTGTCCGCGGCTTCCTCGAAGTTCTGCGGCGCGGGATGTTTCGACCAGCTCAGCGCGACGAAAACCTTGTCACCCTCGGTCAGCCGGGTGCGGGCGCGCGCCTCGTGTCCCTCCAGGCCGATGCGCAGGTTCGTGGTGAGCCGCAGGGTCGGATTGGCGTCGGGATCCTTGCTCGCCCGCGCGATCGCCTCACCGTAGGCGGATGAGGAGTACTCCCAGGTGGCCGGACTGCGCCCGTAGTCGAAGTTCGGTTCACAGTTCATCACCAGTTCGACGACACCGCTGACGCAGCGCACTGTGCGCAGCAGGATGTGCTCGGCATCCCAGTCGGTGGGGGTCCGGCGGTGGGTGCGCGACCGGGTCTCGGTGTCATGCCACGGTCCCATCACCAGGGCGTCGCGCACGATCATCCAGCCGGTGTGGGTCTGCCAGGTGGTCTCCATGATGAGGCTGCCCGGCAGATAACGGCGCGCCGAGGGCACCGAGACGCCGTAGGGGCTCAGCCGGAAGTGGCCTGCGCCACGGTCCAGGATGGCGCCGAACACGCTGGGGGAGTCGGGGCGCGGGACGCACAACCATTCCACCGAGCCGGCGGAGGACACCAGGCAGGTGTTCTCACAGTCGGAAAGGAAGCCATAATCCGCGATGGGCGGGAACGGGTTTCGCAGGGCTCCGGTGGGTGCGTAGGCGATGGGAGCCGTCGCCGTGAACGGCGTCGGCGTCGAATCGTGCTCGGTGTGTTCCAGAACCATGCCGCCCATCATCGGTCCAGATCGCGCACACGTCTAGTCGCGCGGGCCGGCCCGTCAGCGGCGGGCGTAGGCGGGTATGTGCTCGGGAAGCGGACCGATGGCCACGCCGTAACCGATGATCCTGCGCAGCATCGGAACCCGGCTGACCACCCGAACCGCTGCGGGCGGCCGATCGGGGCCGGTTCCGGAGACGGCGACGGCGATCACCCGGTTGTGCACCATCCGCTGCACGCTCTGGATGATGACGGTCGGCAGCCACCGGCGGACCTGGACGCGCCGGAGCGCTTTGGTGGGAACCGAGCCGGTGCGCAACGGCTCGGCGAGCAACCGGGCCGCCGCCACCGCGTCGGCGACCGCCAGGTTGATCCCGACGCCACCCACCGGTGACATCGCGTGGGCCGCGTCACCGATGATCAGCGCACCGTCGGTGTACCAGCGCGGCAGCCGATCCAGCTGCACGTCGAGCAGTTTGACATCGTCGAACGAGGCGACCGTTGCGATGCGGTCGGCGACCCACGGCACCACATCGGTGACCCGACGGTACAACGACTCGATTCCCTCCGAACGGAGGGCCGCATCGGATCCCTTGGGGATGACGAAGGCGCACTGGTAGTAGTCCCCGCGGTCGATCATCGCCACCATATGGCCTCGGCCCATCGCCCCGGCCAGCCCGGCCGGGTCGTTGTCGTGACGGGGGACCCGGAACCACCAGACATCCATCGGCGCCCCAAAGCGCTTGGGTGTCAACCCTATTGCGTCGCGCAGCGTCGAGCCACGGCCATCGCAGGCCACCGTCAGCGGGGCCCGCAGTTCACGGATCGCCCCGGCGGCGTCGCGGTAGCGGACCCCGGAGACCGTGCTGCCGGTCAGCAGCGGGCCGAGCACCTCGCAGCTGCGGAGCAGAGTGAAGGTCGGCTCCTGCGCGGCGGCCGCGGCCAGCAGTTCGAGGAAGTCCCACTGCGGCACCAGGGCGATGTGCTGGTGGGCTCCCGGCAGGTGGCGCAGGTCGACCTGGACCGGGACTCCCTGGACCTTGAGCTCCAGGGACTGGATCATCCGGTGCGGTACCGCGGCGAAGCGCGCCCCGAGGCCGAGTTCGTCGAGCATGCGCAGGGTGCTGGCGTGCACCGTGTCGCCGCGGAAGTCACGCAGGAAGTCCTCGTGTTTCTCCAGGACGGTGACCTGCACGCCGGCCCTGGCCAGCAGCAGACCCAGCATCATCCCGGCGGGGCCGCCGCCGACGATCGCGCATCCGGTGGTGGGGGCATCCTGCGGGGCCTTCGGCACCGTTTCATCCTGGCACTACTGTGGGACAGATGGGCGATTTCCTGAGTTGGTGGGACGGTGTCGAACTGTGGCTGTCGGGCCTCGGGTTCGTCGCGCAGACCGCCATCGTGATGCCGGTGGTCCTGCTCCTGGCCCTGGGGACCGCCGTCGTGCTCGATGGAGCGCTCGGCAACGGCATCAAGGTGCTGCGCAAGGCCCGCCACGAAGAGCAGGAGCCGTCGTGAATCAGATGCCCCGGTCACGGGTGACCCTGGCGCTGGTCGCCCTGGTGATCCTGGTCATCGTCATGTGGTTCATAGCCCGATAGCTGCTCGATAGCTGCTCGTCGGGCGAGACCACGCGATTCTGATACTCTTCCGGCCATGCGCGCAGCGACCGGCAACAAGAGCGGCCATGTCTTGGCCCTCATTGCCGTGGGTTTTTCCGCTGTCGCCGATGTCTGTTGTTGTCGCTGAAACCACACCGTCTGCGGTTCGGCGTTGGTAGCGGCATGAGGTTCCCGTCGCGCACCCTTCCATCACCTTTCCGTGTAGACGGCAGCCCCGCCCGAATCCCGCCCTGGAAAGGTCATCGATGCGCAACCCCGGAAGAACCGCCAAACGTCTGAGTGCCCTCACCGCGCTCGCCCTGTCCACCACCCTGCTCGCGGCCTGCGGCGGTGGTGCCAGCGATGTCGCCGGTGGCGGCAACAGCTCCGATGCCGACACCACGCTGACCCTGGTGGCCTACGCGGTGCCCGAGCCGGGCTGGTCCAAGGTGGCCCCCGTCTTCGCCGGGACCGAGGAAGGCAAGGGTGTCGGGGTCACAGCGTCCTACGGCGCGTCCGGTGACCAGTCCCGTGGTGTCGAGTCCGGCAAGCCCGCCGATGTCGTGAACTTCTCCGTCGAGCCCGATATCACCCGGCTGGTGAAGGCCGGCCTGGTCGACGAGGATTGGAACGCCGGCGCCCAGAAGGGTGTGCCCTTCGGATCGTTGGTCACCTTCGCCGTCCGCCCCGGCAACCCGAAGAACATCCGCGACTGGGATGACCTGCTCAAGCCCGGTGTCGAGGTCATCACGCCGAGCCCCCTGAGCTCGGGATCGGCCAAGTGGAACCTGCTGGCGCCGTACGCGGCCAAGAGCAACGGCGGGCAGGATCATGCCGCCGGTATCGCCTATGTCCAGGAACTGGTGACCCAGCACGTCAAACTGCGTCCCGGCTCGGGACGTGAGGCCACCGATGTGTTCCGGCAGGGCACCGGCGACGTACTGCTGGCCTATGAAAACGAGGCCCTGCACTACGACCTCGAACACGTGAACCCGCCGCAGACCTTCAAGATCGAGAACCCGGTCGCTGTCGTCAACACCAGCAAGCACCTGGACAAGGCCACCGACTTCGTCAACTTCCAGTACACCCCGGAAGCGCAGAAGGTATGGGCCGAGGCGGGCTTCCGCCCGGTCGACCCGGCCGTCGCCGCGGACTTCGCCGACAAGTTCCCGGCACCGGAGAAGTTGTGGACCATCACCGATCTCGGTGGCTGGTCGAAGGTCGACCCGCAGCTGTTCGACAAGGACAACGGCGAGATCACCAAGATCTACAAGCAGGCCACCGGTTAGGCAGTATCGGGCGAGAGACGAAGCGGTTCGCACATGACGATTCAGTCGAATCCGGAGGCGAGTCGTCCGGAGCTTGCTCCGGGCGGCCCGCCTGCCCCGCGAAGATTGTCGCCGCGCCCCAGTGGCGCCACCCTGCAGGTCGGGGTGGCGGTGCTGTGGTTGTCGCTGATCGTGCTGCTGCCGTTGGCGGCGATCGTGGTGACATCGGCCGAGGGCGGCTGGGGGGCATTCTGGTCGGCGGTGTCCTCACCGTCAGCGCTGGCCTCGTTCCGGGTGACGCTGACCATCTCGATCGGCGTCACCCTGCTCAACGTGGTCTTCGGGTTGCTGATCGCCTTCGTCCTGGTGCGCGACGACTTCCCGTTCAAGCGGGTCGTCGATGCCATCATCGACCTGCCGTTCGCGCTGCCGACGATCGTGGCGAGCCTGGTGCTGCTCTCGCTGTACGGACCGGGCAGCCCGGTAGGCATCCACATCCAGCACACGTCCTGGGGCGTGGCGCTGGCGCTGGCCTTCGTGACGCTGCCGTTCGTGGTGCGCGCCGTGCAACCGGTGTTGCTCGAACTGGACCATGAGGTGGAGGAGGCCGCGGCCTCGCTGGGGGCCAACAACCTCACGATCTTCGTCAGGGTCATCCTGCCCGCACTGGCTCCGGCCCTGCTGTCCGGGGCCGGACTGGCGTTCTCCCGCGCCATCGGCGAGTTCGGCTCGATCGTGCTCATCGGCGGCGCCATCCCCGGCGAGACCGAGGTGTCCTCGCAGTGGATACGCACCCTGATCGAGAACGACGATCGGGTCGGCGCGGCGGCAATCTCGATCGTGCTGCTGCTGATCTCCTTCGTGGTGCTGTTCATCCTGCGCTATTTCGGTGCGCGGGCGGCCAAGAGGGAGCAGTCCGCCCGATGAAGCTGTCCCGTTCCACCCGGCTGATCCTGCGGATCATCGCCTCGCTCTACATCGTCGCGCTGCTGGTCGTGCCGCTGGGCGCCATCCTCTGGCGGGCTCTGGCGCCCGGGCTGGGGGAGTTCTGGGCATCGATCACCACGCCGGCGGCACAATCCGGCTTGCAATTGTCACTGCTGGTGGTGGCCATCGTGGTGCCGTTGAACGTGCTCTTCGGCGTGCCGACGGCAATCGTGTTGGCCCGGCGTCGGTTCCGCGGCAAGAGTGCCCTGCAGGCCGTGATCGACCTGCCGTTCGCGGTGTCGCCGGTGGTGATCGGTGTGGCGCTGATCGTGCTGTGGGGCAGCGCTGGACTGTTCGGTTTCGTGGAGAACAGCTGGGGATTGAAGATCATCTTCGGGTTCCCGGGCATCGTGTTGGCCAGCCTGTTCGTGACCATCCCGTTCGTCATCCGGGAGGTCGAGCCGGTGCTACACGAGGTGGGCACCGATCAGGAGGAGGCCGCGGCCACCCTCGGTGCCAACTGGTGGCAGATCTTCTGGCGGGTCACCTTGCCCTCGATCCGATGGGGGCTGACCTACGGGGTGGTGCTGACCGTGGCCCGCACCCTGGGCGAGTTCGGCGCGGTGCTGATGGTCTCGTCGAATCTGCCCGGGCAGTCGCAGACGCTGACGCTGCTGGTACACGACCGCTACACCCTGGGTAATCCCTATGGCGCCTACACCATCTCGGTGGTGCTGATGGCCGTCGCGCTGATCGTCCTGGTGGCACAGATTTTGTTTGACGCTCAACGTTCGCGCGTCAAGACTGAGGACTGAAGGAGACCGACCGATGAGCGAAACCGCGATCACGGTGAAGGGCGCGAACAAGCACTACGGTGACTTCGCTGCCCTGGACAATATCGACTTCGTGGTGCCCAAGGGTTCGCTGACCGCGTTGTTGGGGCCCAGCGGCTCGGGCAAGTCGACCCTGTTGCGTGCCATCGCAGGCCTCGACCAGCCCGACACCGGGTCGATCACCATCAACGGCCGCGACGTCACCGGTGTGCCGCCGCAGAAGCGCGGTATCGGCTTCGTGTTCCAGCATTATGCCGCGTTCAAGCACCTCACCGTGCGCGACAACGTGGCGTTCGGGTTGTCCATCCGCAAGAAGCCCAAGAACGAGATCAAGGAGAAGGTCGACAATCTGCTCGAGGTGGTCGGCCTTGCCGGTTTTCAGAACCGTTATCCCGCACAGCTTTCCGGTGGGCAGCGCCAGCGGATGGCGCTGGCCAGGGCACTGGCCGTCGATCCCGAAGTGTTGCTGCTCGACGAGCCATTCGGTGCGCTGGATGCCAAGGTCCGTGAGGATCTGCGGTCCTGGCTGCGCCGCCTGCACGATGACGTGCACGTGACCACCGTTTTGGTCACCCACGATCAGGCCGAGGCGCTCGATGTCGCCGACCGCATCGCGGTGCTGAACAAGGGGCGCATCGAACAGGTGGGTTCGCCCACCGAGGTGTACGACGCCCCCGCCAACCCGTTCGTGATGTCGTTCCTGGGCACCGTGTCGCTGCTCAACGGAATCCTGGTGCGTCCGCACGACATCCGGGTGGGACGCAACCCGGACATGGCGATTGCGGCCGGTGACGGTACCGCCGAATCCACCGGCGTCACCAAGGCGACCATCGACCGGATCGTCACCCTGGGCTTCGAGGTGCGGGTGGAACTGACCAGTTCGGTCAACGGCACTCCGTTCACCGCCCAGATCACCCGCGGAGACGCCGAGGCGTTGGGTCTGCGTGCGGGGGACACGGTCTACGTGCGGGCCACCCGGGTACCCGAGATCGCCGGTGCGACCCAGAGCGCCGAGGTGCGCAGCGAGGCGCTCACCTAGCGTTCGGCGTCACAGCGGCGCCACCCGGTCGGCCCACGGCAGCGCCTGCTCCAACTGGCCGGCCAGCGTCAGCAGCAGGGACTCGCCGGCCAGCGGCGCGACGAACTGGACACCGAGGGGGAGCCCGTCGACAGTCCAGTGCAGCGGCAGGGTGATCGCGGGTCGGCCGGTGATGTTGGCCAGCTGCGTATAGGGCACCCAGCCGAGGTTCTTGTCGACCATGTCGTCGACGATCTTGGTGTAGCGCAGCAGTTTTGCGGTGCGGGTCTTGAGCAGCAGGTCGGCGCCGCGCTGCAACGCGACGGGCAGATCGAATTCGCCGATGCGCGGCGGCGCTGTCGCCAGTGTCGGCGTCAGCAGCAGGTCGTAGCTCTCGAAGAAGGTGCTGAGCCTGCGGGTGTGCTCGTGGCGGCGCTGCACCGCGTCGACGTAATCCACGCCGCGGGTCGCGCGTCCGATCGCGGCCATGATCAGGGTGTCCCGCTCGAACATCTCGTCACCGCAGCCTGTGACGCGCTTGGCCTCGTCGACCTCCCAGGCGAGGTAGACGAACCAGGTCAGCAGGAAGTCGCGGGCCAGGGCGGCATCGTCGAACGGTGCCTTGGGCAGCTCCTCGACATGGTGACCCAGTTCGGTGAGCGTCGCGACGGTTTTCTCCACCGCGGCGTACGCCTCGCGGTCCGGATGAGGGGTGATGGCGGCGGGGACACGCACACCGATCCGCAGGCCGCCGGGATCCTGACCCACGGCCGATGCGTACGGGGCGGCGGCCGGGGCCGGCGAGTAAGGCCCGAACGGTTCCCCGCCGGCGATGACGTCCAGCATCGCCGCGGTATCGCGGACGCTGCGTGACACCACACCCTGCACGGCCGAACCGTGCATCGATTCGCCGCTGGTCGGGCCCATCGGGGTGATGCCACGGCCGGGTTTGAGGCCGACCAGTCCGCAACAGGCGGCCGGGATGCGGATCGATCCGCCACCATCATTGGCGCCCGCGCACGGCACGATGCCTGCCGCGACGGCGGCCGCCGAGCCGCCCGACGAGCCGCCCGGGGTCCGGTCGAGGTTCCACGGGTTGCGGGCGGGCCCCCACAGCTGCGGCTCGGAGATGCCCTTGGCGCCGAACTCGGGCAGGTTGGTCTTGCCGAAGATGACCAGTCCGGCGTCGAGCCAGCGCGACACGATGGTGGAGTGCTCGGCGACCGGAACATGTTGCAGCGAATGGGAACCGGCCGAGCTGGGCAGTCCGGCGTAATCCTGGGCGAGATCTTTGATCAGGAAGGGCACACCGGCGAACGGACCGCTCAGATTGTCGGTGGGCCGTACCGGGATGTCGCGGACGATCGCGTTGATCCGCGGATTCACAGCGGCCGCGCGCTCGGTGGCCAGCTCCAGCAGTTCGGTTGCCGTTATCTGCTTGTCCGCCACCAGTTTCGCCAGGCCGGTCGCGTCATGGCTGCGGTACTCGTCGAATCTCATGTGCTAACCCTATGTCTGCCGAATTCAGCCCCGGTGTCGTTCGCGCTGTTGTCTGCGTCTGCGTAATTCCAGGCGGGCGAGCCCGAAGGCGATGAGGACCGGGATGACGAACTTCATTGCGTCGATGACGTCGCTGAGCCAGTCAGGGAAAGACCAATCAGGGAGCTGGACGTCGGGCCAGGGGATGGCCGAGAGGTGCCGCCAGGGAACGTTGTTGACGAACCAGGAGACGATGGGGCCGACCGCCAACGCCACGGCGAGCGTCGCGATGGCCATGGTGATGCGGTATCCCGTGTGGGCGCGGGGGTGGGCCGCGATGAAGGCGTCGCGACGGGCGGCGCGTGAGCCGGCCTCGGCGCGGAAATCCCGGCCGCCCAGGCCCACCGCGGCCGAGGGGTCATTGCGCGGGTGCCAGGACACCCGGCGGGCTGGACCGAACGAGCCGAACCGCAGTCGGACCGATCCCGCGATACCGGTATCGGACGCGGGGGTGAGGGTGATCCGGCCGGCGGCGCTGCGGCGCCGAGCGACTGTCGTGCCGTCGACGGACCAGGTCGCCCGCCGCCCGAGGCCTGCGGGTTCGACCTCGACGATATGTCGGTGTCCGTCGGCATCCAGATACCAGCGTTCCGGTGTCGGCATGACATCAGATTATCGGAGTGGATACTCTATTAATAGTCTTGAGGAGGTGCCCGATGGCCCGCACGGTCGACCCGGTCAAACATGCGGCCCGCCGCGCGCACATCATGGATGCGGCGATGACCTGTTTCGCCGCCGGCGGTGTGGCCGCCACGACCACCGCCGCGATCTGTGCGCAGGCGGGCGTCGGCTCAGGGACATTCTTCCACTACTTCCCGACGAAAACCGATGTGCTAGTGGCGATTCTGGAAGTGGGCACCGAGCAGACCCGGGAATGGTTCTCCGACCGCGGCCCTCGTGATGATCCGCGCGCGGTGGTGCTGGACTGGGTCAGGTATACCGCCGACACCGCCGCGGACGCGCGGGTTCCCGGCTTCATCCGCGCGGTCGGTGCGGTGATGGCCGAACCCGCTGTCGCCGAGGCGCTGGCAGCCGACGACCGGGCCCAGCATACGGGCCTGCGCGACGTGGTGCGCCGGGCACAGCAACGGGGCTGTATGCGTCGCGATCTGCCGGCGCCGGAACTGGCCACCTGGGTCATGGTGCTGCTGGACGGCTTCCTGAGCAGGCTGGCCACCGACCCCGCGTTCCTCGTCGATGCCGAACGCGAGAGGCTCGTCGACGCGGTGACCCGGCTGATCGACTAGGTACCACTATGCGGCTATGCCGCGACAGGCAACGCGATCGCCGCGTCGAATCGGTCCAACACGGTCTCGGCGACCAGGCGGTGCGCGCCAAGCGGAGCGGACATCGGAATACCCTGTGCGGCAGCGAAATCCGCCACCCGGTCGGTGATCTTCCCGGGCGCCAGGAACCACGGGGCGATCAGGATGCGCTGAGCGCCGCGCAGCCGCAACCCGCGTACCGCATCGGGTAGCGAACGCTGCGACCCGGTGGCGAAGGCGGTCGTCACCCCGGCCCAGGCACTGTTGAGCGCGACCGAGTCGGCCACCGTGGCGGTGCGCGCGTTCGCGTCCTGTCGCGATGAACCGACCGCGGTGACGATCACGCCGACGTCGCTATCATGCACGGACACACCGGCTTCGGCGATCCGCCTGCCCAGCACGGCCAACAGCTGGTCATCCTCGCCGAGGGTGTCGGCCTGCCGCGCCGCGGTACCGCTCTCGGCGATCATGGCCGGGATGTCGACGCGAGCGTGATAGGCGCTGGCCAACAGCAGGGGCGTCACCACGGCACGATCGCCGACCTGGTGCAACACATCGACCAGGCTTGGCGCGTTCTGCTCGCAGAAGGCAGGCACGACGTCCAGCCCGGGCCGAAGCAGCCGGATCGTCTCGGCCACCGCATGAGTGTTGGCGGCCGAACGTGGATCGGCGCTGCCGTGGGCGGTCAGCACGAGAACCGGTGCGGGCACCGTCGCGCTCATGACGCGTGCAGACCGCACTCGGTCTTGGACTGGCCCGCCCACCGTCCGCTGCGCGGGTCGGCGCCTTCGATGGGCTTGCTGGTGCACGGTGCACATCCGATGGAGGGGTAGCCCTCGTAGACCAGCGGGTTGACCAGGATGCCGTTGGCGTCGATATAGGCCTGCATGTCCTCATCGGTCCAGGCGGCGATGGGATTGATCTTCACCAGCCCGAACGCGGCGTCCCAGCTGATCAGCGGGGCATTGGCCCGGGTGGGCGCCTCGACTCGGCGGATACCGGTCACCCATGCCGAGTAGTTGCTCAACGCCTTGCCCAGCGGTTCGACCTTGCGCATCCGGCAGCACGCGCCCGCGTCACGGGCGAACAGATCCTTGCCGAACAACTCGTCCTGACGGGCCACCGAGTTCTCCGGGGTCACGTTCACCACGCGCACGTCGTAGACGGCCTCCACGGCATCGCGGGTGCCGATGGTCTCCACGAAGTGATAGCCGGTGTCCAGGAACAGCACGTCCACGCCGGGCCTGACCTTGGCGGCCATCTCCACCAGCACCGCGTCCTGCATGTTGGACGCGACGATGTAGCCGTTGCCGAAGTTCTCGTCGGTCCAGCGCAGCAGTTCCTCGGCGCCGGCACCGGCCAACTCCTTCGCGCCGCGCTCGGCCAGCTCCTTCAGCTCGGTGTCCGATCGTGTCACCGCTGTCATGTCACATCACCTCAAGTCTGCTTCGTCGGCGCGCACCGCCCACTGAGCGAAACGCTCATCGGGCTCGCGTTGTTTCACGAAGTTACGAACGACCCGCTCGATGTAGTCCCCGAGCTCGGTGGCCAGCACCTTGTGCTGGCGCAGCTTGCGGCCGAAGGTGCTGTCCAGGCCCAGACTGCCGCCCAGGTGCACCTGGAATCCCTCCTCGGGGCCGTTGCCCTCGTCGACCATCTGGCCCTTGAAGCCGATATCGGCGATCTGGATCCGGGCGCACGAGTTGGGGCAACCGTTGATGTTGATGGTCACCGGCACGTCGAGCTGGGCGTTGAGGTCCTCAAGACGCTTCTCCAGCTCCGGCACCAGCACCTGGGACCGGCTGCGGGTCTCGGCAAAGCTGAGCTTGCAGAATTCGATACCGGTGCAGGCCATCAAATTGCGTCGCCAATGCGACGGGCTCGACGGCAGGCCCAATGCGTCCAGGCCCGAGCGCAGCTCCTGGAGCTTGTCGTCGGGGACGTTGAGGATGATCAGCTTCTGGTACGGCGTGAAGCGCACCCGGTCCGAACCGGCGGCCTCGGCCAGATCGGCAACCTTGGTCAGGATGGTGCCGGTGACGCGCCCGGCGATAGGGGACACCCCGACCGCGTTCAGACCGTTCCTGAGCTTGGTCACACCGACATGGTCGATGGGCCGGGTCACCGGGGTCGGCGCCGGCCCGTCGATGAGTGGGCGCTTGAGGTACTCGGTCTCGAGAACCTCCCTGAACTTTTCGACGCCCCAGTCCTTGATCAGGAATTTCAGCCGCGCCTTCGAGCGCAACCTGCGGTATCCGTAGTCCCGGAAGGTCGAGACGACCGCTTCCCAGACATCGGGCACCTCGTCGAGGGGCACCCACACGCCGACACGCTTGGCGAGCATCGGGTTGGTGGACAGTCCGCCGCCGACCCACAGGTCGAATCCGGGCCCGTGCTCGGGATGCACGACCCCGATGAACGCGACGTCGTTGATTTCGTGCACGACATCCTGCAGGCCCGAGATCGCGGTCTTGAACTTGCGCGGCAGGTTCGAGTATTCGGGCTTGCCGATATAGCGCTTGACGATCTCGTTGACCGCGGGGGTCCCGTCGATGACCTCGTCGGGATGCTGACCTGCCAACGGTGACCCCAGCACGACGCGCGGGCAGTCACCGCACGCCTCGGTGGTCTGCAGGCCCACCTCGTCGAGGCGGCGCCAGATCTCCGGCATATCGCGCACGTCGATCCAGTGGTATTGGACGTTCTGCCGGTCGGAGATGTCGGCGGTATCGCGCGCGAACTCGGTCGAGATGCCGCCGAGGGTGCGCAGCGCCGCGAGGCTCAGATCGCCGGCATCGCTGCGCACGCGCAGCATGAAGTACTCGTCTTCGAGCATGTCGGTGTTCTCGTCACCGGTCCAGGTGCCGTCGTAGCCGGGCTTGCGCTGGGTGTAGAGGCCCCACCAGCGGAAACGGCCGCGCAGGTCACCCTTGTCGATCGATTCGAACCCGTTGGGTGCGTAAATGCTCTCGATGCGCTGACGCACGTTGAGCGGGTTGTCATCCTTCTTGGCCTGCTCGTTGGCGTTCAGCGGCTCGCGGTAGCCGAGCGCCCACTGGCCTTCGCCACGGGGTCGTTTCACCGGCTTGGGTGTGTTGGAGACCGTTTCGGTCATGTTGTCGAGGCTCCTTGTCGGGGAGCGGCTCACCGATCGCGCGGAATCGCCGGGGGCTGGCCGGCGGCGCAGATCCGGCGGCCGGCTCATGGGTGGGGCAGGCTGATTCCGATATCGACGCGGGTCAGGGCAGACAACAACAGCTACAGATGCGCTTCAGATCGACATGCCGCCGGACCACCAGCGCAATGCGGGTGGTGCTGTCAACGGCGGCGGTCACGTGCGACATTCTGCCACGACGACCGCAGACGCCCTAACCGGGCCAGATTTGGGCTCAGGGTGAGCAAAACGGGTTCTGGGACAATCTCGGGTATGAGCAGGCCTGAGCCGGACACCGCCGGACCCTTCGGCATCTATGTCCATGTGCCGTTCTGCGCCACGCGCTGCGGGTACTGCGATTTCAACACCTACACCCCGGCCGAGCTCGGAGATGCCACACCGGACGGCTGGCTGGCCGCCCTGCGGATCGAACTGGACCGCGCCGCCCGACGGGTCGGAGCCCGGCCGGTCGACACCGTCTTCGTCGGTGGGGGTACGCCGACGCTGCTCGGCGGTGACGGACTCGCGGCCGTGCTGGCCGCCGTCCGGACGAACTTCACCCTCGCGCCGGGCGCCGAGGTCACCACCGAGGCGAATCCGGAATCCAGCTCACCGGCACTGTTCGCCCGACTACGCGAGGCCGGCTACACCAGGGTGTCGCTGGGCATGCAGTCCGCGGCGACCCATGTGCTCAAGGTGCTCGACCGGGTGCACTCGGCCGGGCGGGCGCCGGCGGCCGCCCGCGAGGCGCGCGCCGAGGGTTTCGAGCACGTCAACCTCGACCTGATCTACGGCACGCCGGGGGAGAGCGATGACGACCTGAAGATGTCGGTGGAGACGGCATTGGACGCCGGCATCGACCACCTGTCGGCCTACGCACTGATCGTCGAGGACGGCACCGCGCTGGCGCGCCGGGTGCGCCGCGGCGAGCTGCCGATGCCAGACGACGATGTGTTGGCCGACCGTTACGAGCTGCTCGACGCCGCGCTGTCGGCGGCGGGACTGCACTGGTACGAGGTGTCGAACTGGAGCACCCCCGGCGGGGAGTGCCGGCACAATCTCGGCTACTGGGATGGTGGGCACTGGTGGGGCGCGGGTCCGGGTGCGCATGGCTTCCTCGGGTCCACCCGGTGGTGGAACGTCAAGCACCCCAAGGCCTATGCGCAGGCCCTGGGCGAAGGCCGGATGCCGGTGGCCGATTCCGAGGAACTCGACGACACCGCACGACACATCGAGGACGTCATGCTGAGGCTGCGCTTGCGCAGCGGGGTGCCGCGGTCGCTGCTCGACGACGCGGAGTCAGCGCGCGCCGCGGTCGCCGTCGCCGATGGGTTGCTGAACGACACGGGTGACCGCTTGGTGCTCACCGACCGCGGCAGATTGCTCGCCGACGCAGTGATCCGCGATGTGCTCGCCGACTGATCAGGAGCAGGCGCCGATCTGTTCGTCGATCTCTTCGCGGATCTCCTGATCGGCCGAATTCTGTTGCCCGGAAAGCAGTTCCACGATTCGTGCCGTGACGGCCGCGGCGGTGGGATGCTCCCATAGCAGCGTGGGCGGCAGCGCAAGGCCGGTCACACGCTCCAACTGTTTGCGCAGCGCCACGGTCATGATCGAGTCGACCCCGATCTCGGCCAGCGGCAGGCGTGGATCCACGGCACCGTCGGGAAGGCCGAGTTCGGCTGCCACCGCGGCGGTGACCAGATCGGCTACCCGTGCCGGGGTGAGGACCCCGTCCCGGCCGGGCCGGACCGTCGCCGCTGCGGTGTCCTCGGCGTCGACCGGGGCGATATCGGCCAGCATGGGTACCGAGGCGGCGTCGGCGTCGACCGGGAGGACCACCACATGCGGCTGGTCGGAGCGCATCGCGAGATCCAGTGCGCGCATGGCATCGTTGGGACCGACGACACCCATACCGAGCGCGCGCAGCTGCGCGGCCACGAAGCTCGACGTCGAGCCCATGCCCAGCCCCCGCCACGCGGTCCAGGCCACCGCGGTGGTGCGGTCACCGAGGCTGCGACGGTGCTGGGCGAAGGCATCCAGGTAGGCGTTGGCGCAGGCGTACGCGCCCTGACCCGGGAACCCGGCCAGGTATCCGCACGACGAGAACAGCACCATCCAGTCGAGTTCACCGGGTGCGAACACCTCGTGCAATGTCAGCGTGCCGTCGACCTTGGGTCGCATGGCGGCGGCGAAATCCTCGGCCGTCGTGCCGGCCAGCAGGGCGCCGGCCTCGACACCGGCCGCGTGCACGACCCCGCGCACCGGCGGCAGATCGCGCAGCGCCGCGCGTAACTCGTCGGCGGCACCGGACGCGGCGATATCGACCGCGGCCACCCGTACCGATACCCCCCGTTCCTCCAGCGCGAGGATGGTGCGGGCCGGCTCGGCATCGGCATCCCATGCCGAGCGATCGGCCATCCCGCGCCGCGACAACAGCACGATGCGCCGGGCGCCGAGATCGGCCAGCCGGGTCGCCACCAGGGCGCCCAGCGCGCCGGTGCCGCCGGTGATCAGATAGCTCCCGGCCGGTGAACAGCTCAACGGCAGACCACGATGGTGTTCGGCGCGAGTCAGGCGCGCGGTCAGCGCGATATCGTCACGGACGACGACGACGCCGTGGCCCGCCAATTCGGCAAGGACGCCGAGCGGCAGGCAGTCGTCGGCCACGTCGATGACCCCACCCCACAGGCCGGGGTGCTCGGCCGCGGCGATCCGGGAGAAGCCCCACAGCGGAGAGCCGCCGATATCGCTGCCCTCGTACACATTACGGGTCAGCGCCCACAACCGAGCCGCGGTGGTCCGCTCCAGCAGCGTGGTCAGTGTGCGGTGCACGGTGGTGACGGCGTCCAGTGGGGCGTCGCCGGCCCGGGGTAACACCAGCACCACCGCACCGGGAGCCAGCGTCGCCGGGATCTCCTCAGGTGTCGCGCACAGCCGGTGCGCGACATCGGCGGCAGCCAGATCCCGCATACACCAGGCCAACGTCGGCGCATCACCGCCCACCAGGATCACCTGCGGTGGGCGGGCTCCGGTCTGCCACGGCGTGGGGTGCCAGGCCAGTTGCTGCATCATCCGGGTGACGTCGTTGCCGCCCGGGTTCTCCAGTTCGTCGAAGAACATGCCGCTGATGACGCCGAGCACCGTGCCGGTCTGATCGGCGATGGTGACATCGGCGGTGGTGCCGCGGCCGCGCCGGATGTGTAGCACCGCGGTGCCGATCGGATTGGCGCGCAACGCGACCCGATCGATGCGGGCGGGCATTCGCAGCCGCAGTGGGGCGTCGAAGATGATCGAGGCCGCCGAGGTGGCGGCGTCCAGCAGGCCGGCCCAGGTGGCGGGGGTGCGGCCATCGGGCTCGGCGCGCACGACGGCCAGGAACTCGCCATCCAGTTCGTCACCGCCGCGGCGCAGTTCGGTGACCTCCCAACCGAAACCCATCGCGGCGACACCGAGGCCGGCCAGCGTGTCCACCACGTGACCGGCGGGCAGCGTCTCGCCACACCGGGCGCGCACCGCGGCCAGGTCGAGATCGCCGGGCAGCGGCACCGCGTCGGCGATGCCCGCGGTGCAATGGGTCAGCCATCCATCGGCGGCGTCCTCGCCCTCGGTCCGGATGCTCGATGCCAGCGTCAGCGTCCCGTCCTGCCGGACCACCTGGATGTTGCGAGCCCGACCGGGCGCCACCGGTGTCCGCAACCGGATGTCGACGATCTCGCTGCTCGCCGCGGTCAGCAGCGTGTTCAAGAGCACCGCCGCAGGGACGATCTCGGTGTCCCGCACGGGATGATCACCGGGGTAGGGCCGGGTGGACATGTCCAGCTGGGTCTGCCACACAGTGGCAGGCACACCCGCGGACACCTGCAAGCGACCGCCGAGCAGGGTGTTGGTATCCGGATCGTGCATCCCGCCACCATTGGGCGGGGTCGCCGGGGTCCGCCAGAATCGGCGGTGCTGCCACTGGTTTCCGGGCAGGTCGGGCGCCCAGCACGAATGGCCGGGTGCCAGCGCCACGGGTGCGCCGTGACAATGCAGCGCGGCGATCGCCGTCGTCACCGACCGCACCTCGGGCATATTGCGCCGGTGCAGCGGAAGAACCCCGTAATCGTCGATACCGTTGTGGGTCAACGTGTCCACGATCGAGTGCGAGACCACCGGATGCGCGGCGACCTCCAGGAACAGTCGGTGCCCATCCTCGGCAGCGGCGGTGACGGCTTCGGCGAAGCGGACCCGTCCGCGCAGATTGGCCACCCAGTAGCCCGATCCACGCCGGGCCATCGACCTCGGGTCGGCCAATGCCGTCGTGTACAACGGCACCACCGGATCCTGCGGATCCAACTGGGCAGTGAGCCTGCCCAATTCGGCGGTGAGCCCATCCATGGCCGGGCTGTGGAATGCCACATCGGTGTTCACCGTCCGCATCACGATGCCCAGCGCGGACCACTCCTCGACCACTCGACGGACCGCTCCGGCGGTGCCGGAGATGACGGTGGATTCGGGCGCTGCGCTGATGGCGGCGACCACACCGGAAACATCGTTCAGCCGGAGCTCCGCGTCGGCGAAGGACACCGCGGCCAATGCCATCGCACCGTGGCCCTGCACGGCACGGAACCCGCGGGCCCGGTAGCAGGCGACCTTGGCGCCGCTGACCAGATCGAACACCCCGGAGATGACGCAGGCGGCCACCTCGCCGACGGAATGCCCGATGACGGCGGCCGGTGTGGCACCGCGTGATCGCAGCACCTCGGCAAGACCGACCTGCATGGCGAAGGTCAACGCCTGGACCCGGTCGGTGCCGCCATGCTCACCGGAGGCCAGGGCGCGACGTGCGGAGAATCCGAGTTCGGCGGCGAAAACCGGTTCGATCTGATCGATGACGGCGGCGAAAGCGGGCTCCTCGCGCAGCAATTCCGCACCCATGCCCGCCCAGTGCGAACCGTGCCCGGAGAAGACCCACACCGCTCCGCGCTCGGCGCCCGGTACCACCGATCCCGTTGCCACCGACGTGTGCTTCGTGCCGGCGGCCAGCGCATCCAGTGCCAGTACCGCCTCCCTATGGTCCTCGGCGATGATCGCCGCACGAACCGGCTCGGGAGATCGCCGATTCCACAGGGTGCCCGCGATATCGCTCATCGCGTCGTGGCCGGAACGCAGATGGTCGGCCAGGGCACCGGCATTGGCCGACAGTCGTTTCGCGGACCGTCCCGAGACCGGGAGGACATGCAGCGCAGGGGTTTCCCATTCCGGGCCGGGCGAGCTCTGCGGGGCCTCCTCCAGCAGGACGTGGGCGATGGTGCCGCCATAGCCGTAACTGCACACCGCGGCCCGGCGCGGGGTCGCGGTGGGTGGCCACGGCTCGGTGTCGGTGTTGACCCGCAGGCCGTTGGTGTCCCAGTCGACCGCGGTGGTCGGGGTGCGCACACCGGCGGTGGGGGGAATCATGTTGTGCTGCAGGGCCAGTGCCGCCTTGATCAGACCGACCACGCCCGCACCACCCTCGAGGTGGCCGGTATTGGGTTTGACCGAGCCCACCAGGCACGGCGCGCCGGCAGGCCTGCCGTGGCCGTAGACCCGCGACAGCGCGGTCAGCTCGACCGGGTCGCCGGTCGGCGTGCCCGTGCCGTGGGCCTCCACATAGTCGATGGTCGCGGGGTCGATACCCGCGGTCTGACAGGTGCGGCGGAACATGTCCTCCTGGGCAGCGCCATTGGGAGACATGATGCCGACGGTCCTGCCGTCCTGGGCCACGGCGCCCCCGCGTATCACCGCGATCACCCGGTCGTTGTCCCGGAGGGCGTCGGCGAGCCGCTTGAGCACCACCACCGCGGCACCCTCGCCGCGGCCGTACCCGTCGGCGGAGTCGTCGAAGGATTTGCACCGACCATCGGCGGCGGTGGCACCCGCGACGTCGAGCACCCTGGTCAAACCCGGGCCGATCAGCGCGCTGACGCCGCCGGCGAGAGCGAGCGAGGTCTCACCCGCCCGCAAGAGCTGGCAACCTTGGTGCACGGCCACCAGTGATGCCGCGCAGGCCGCGTCGAGCGCGACGCTCGGACCGCGCAGGTCGAGCAGATGCGATACCCGGTTGGCGATCCCGCACAGGGCGGTGCCGATGCCGGTCCAAGCCTCGATTCCGGGCAGGTCTTCCATGACGAGCTTGCCGTAGTCGTCGGAGTTGACGCCCATCAGCACCGCGGTATCGCTACCGGCCAGCGCCCGCGGCGCCACACCGGCATGCTCGAGGGCCTCCCAGCTGACCTCGAGTGCCAATCGCTGTTGCGGGTCCATCAGTTCGGCCTCGCGCGGTGACACACCGAAGAACTCGGCGTCGAAACCGGCGAGATCGGACAGGAAGCTGCCCTTGGCGGTGGTGGCCTTCAGGATGGCGGCATTACGTGGGTCGCGACGCAGGTAGGGCTCCCACCGTTCGGCCGGGACCTCGCCTACCGCACTGGCCCCGTCGAGCAGGAACTGCCAGAACTGGTTGGGGGTGTTGACATCCCCGGCCAGCCGGCAGCCGATACCGATGATGGCGACCGGCTCCGGTGCGGGTTGCTGGTCAAGCGTCACGGCTGTAGATCCTTCACCTGGTGTGCGTTTGGACCGATCGTGGCACGCATCGTGACTCCATGGCTGGCTACCCTGTGTGCTGCCGGGCACATCGTCCTTCGGAAAACCAACTGCGCCAGCACATTGCTGGTCACGAAGCGCTCAATTGCGCGATGATCTGCTTCTTGTCCACTTTGCCCACGGCGGTCTTGGGCAGGGTCGGAAGCGCGGCGAGCATGTCCGGTTTGGTGTGGGCGGAAACCCCGCGGGAGTCCAGAAAGCTGTTCAGTTCGGCAAGTGTGATCGGCGCGCCCGCAAAAACCACGGCGGCGCAGATCTTTTCACCGAGGTATTCGTCGGGCATCGCGACGGCGGCCGCGGCGTAGATCCCGGGATGGGCGAAGAGGTGCTCCTCGAGGTCGGATGCGGACACCGTCTCACCGCCACGGTGGATGACGTCCTTGATGCGGCCGGTCACCTCGACGTAGCCGGCCTTGGGCCCCTCGGTGAAAATGCGGACCCGGTCCCCGGAGCGGTAGAACCCGTCGGGACTGAATGAGCGGGCGTTGGCCTCGTCGGCGCGGTAGTAACCGTTGATGGTGTACGGACCGCGCACCAGCAACTCGCCCTCGTCACCCGGGGCTACATCGACGCCGAATTCGTCGACGACGCGCATCTCGTCATGGGGCGACATCGGCCTGCCCTGGGTGTGCAGCAGCACCTCGACCGGATCGCCGGGGCGGGTGAAGTTCAGCATGCCCTCGGCCATACCGAAGATCTGGCTCAGGCCGGGTGTCAAATTGTCCAGGATGAACTTCGCCTCCTCGGCCGTCATGCGGGAACCGCCGACCTGCACGACCCGCAGCGATGTGGGCAGCACGGGCTCCCAGTCGCAGGCCTGCGCCCATACCTTGGCCAGCGCGTTGACCAGGCCGGTGACGGTGACCTGATGCTCATTGATCAAAGCAAAGGCGTTCTCCGGGCTGGCGTCGGTGGTGAAGACGGTGGTGGCTCCGACCGTCATGGCGCCGAGCAGCCCCGGACAGGCGAGCGGGAAATTGTGCCCGGCGGGCAAGGCGACCAGATAGGTGTCCGCGCTGGTCATGGCGTAGGCCTGTGCCGACGCGATGGCGGTGTAGACGTAGTCGTCATGGGTCCGCGCGATCAGCTTGGGTAATCCGGTGGTGCCGCCGGAGACCAGCAGCAGCGCGGGCCGGGACGGGTCGACCTGCACCCGGTGAGCAGTGCCCGGCCGCGGACCGGGTTCGGTCAGGGAAGCGAACGACAGGTACGGGCCAGGATTGCCGTCGACGATCACGTGCTGCAGCGCCGGGTGCTCGGCTTGCAGCGCCGCCGCCATCTCGCGGAAGTCGAAACCGCCTGCGGTATCGGGGATTATCAGCCCGACTGCACCACTGACCTCGGCGAAGTGGCCCAGCTCGGCGGCGCGGTGGCCGGAAAGGCACATGACCGGGACGACTCCGGCGCGCAGCAGGCCGAACAGTGCGACGGCGAACTGGGTGGTGTTGAGCAGCTGCAGCAGCACCCGGTCACCGGGTCGGAGCCCGAGTTCGCCGATCCGGAAGGCCACCAGATCGGCGATGCTGTCCAGCTCGGCGAAGGTGTAGCTGCGTTTCGTATCGACGACGGCACGGGCGTCCGGCCATCGTGCGGCGGCGTCGGTCAGGATCGAGTCCAGCGGTGCGCCGGTCCAATAGCCGGCGTCGCGATAAACGGCGGCGCGATCGGCCGGAAACGCCACGAAACCATCGGTCAGATCGTCGCGTTCCTTGGGAAAAACCGTGCTCATGCTGGATAAACCCTGCCTCTGGGTAGGTGCGATGCCGATACGAATATAGGGTAGCCTCACTGCAGTTAGGGAAGCCTGTACTAAATTTTCGGAGGCACGGCGTGGCGGTCGCTGGGACCACAGCAGAAACGGTTCGGGTCGAGGTGGCCGAACTTCTCGGAATCGCAGCCGAATCGCTGGATCCGAATGCCGATCTCATCGCCTCCGGGCTCGACTCCATTCGGATGATGTCGCTGTCGGGGCGTTGGCGTAAGCAGGGTATCGAGGTGGGGTTCGCCGCGCTGGCCGCCAATCCCACGGTGGCCGCGTGGCAGGACCTCGTCGCCCAGCACGCGCCCGCGGCACCCGCCGCCGATCCCGGTACCGCAGCCGGTCCGGCTGCCGCTGACGACCCCGACGCACCGTTTTCGCTTGCGCCGATCGCCCACGCGATGTGGGTCGGCCGCCACGGCGAACAGGAACTGGGCGGGGTGGCCGCGCACCTGTACGTCGAATTCGACGGCATGGGAGTCGATCCCGAGCGGCTGCAGCGCGCGGCGACGAAACTTGTTGCCCGCCATCCCATGCTGCGCCAAGAGATCCTGCCCGACGGCACCCAGCGGATCGGTGATCGTGGTCTCCCGGTCACCGTGTACGACCTGCGCGACGCGGCCGATGCGGACGAACGCCTGGAGCGTATCCGCGACGACAAGTCCCATCAGCTGCTCGACGACGAGGTGCTGCAGATCGCGCTGTCCCTGCTGCCCGGCGGAAAGGCCCGGCTGCACGTGGACATGGACATGCAGGCCGCCGATGCGGTGAGCTACCGCAACTTCATGGCCGACCTGGCCGCGTTCTACCGCGGTGCCGACCTGCCCGAGCTCGGCTACACCTACCGCGAGTACCGCAACCGGTTGGTCGCGTCCACCCCGCCGCCCTCGGAAGCCGACCGGCAGTGGTGGGCGGAACGCATCCCGGATCTTCCCGAACCACCAGCCCTACCGTTGGTACCGCGCGATCAGCAGGACAACCCGTTGCGCAGCATCAGGTTGTGGCACATATTCGACGTGCCGACCCGGGACGCGCTGTACGCCAACGCACACAAACGCGGCATCACCCCGGCGATGGCCGTGGCCGCGGCCTATTCGAATGCCCTGGCCCGCTGGTCCACCGACTCGCGCTTCCTGCTGAACCTGCCGATGTTCGGCCGTGAGCCCTACCACCCGGATGTCGACAAGCTGGTCGGCTGCTTCACCTCGTCGCTGATGCTCGATATCGACCTGGGGTCGGCGTCGACTCCGGCGGCCCGCGCGCGCGCCGTGCAGGAGGTCCTGCACACCACCGCCGCGCACTCGTCGGTATCGGGACTCGACGTGCTGCGCGATATGAGCCGCCACCGCGGCACCCAGACGCTGGCGACCATCGTCTACACCAGCGCGCTCGGACTCGGCGACCTGTTCGCCGGCGATGTCACCGACCAATTCGGCGAGCCCGTCTGGACCATCTCCCAGGGTCCGCAGGTCCTCATCGATGCGCAGGCCACCCCGCTGGCCGATGGACTGATGATCAACTGGGACGTCCGCGTCGAGGCCTTCCCGCCGGGAGTGCCGGAGGCGATGTTCGCCTACGAGGTGGCCGAGCTGGCGCGACTGGCCGCCGACGACGCGGCCTGGGACGAACCCGATCCACCCGCGCTGAGCGAACAGTCGCGCACCGTGCGTGCCGCCGTCAACTCCCGCACCGCGCCACCCAGCGGCGACAACCTGGTCGACGGCTTCTTCCGCAATGCCGAAGCGACACCGGAGGCCACGGCGCTGATCGCCTCCGGCGGAAGCCTGACCTACGGTCAACTCCGCGACCGGGTCGTCGCGGTGGCCGGGTCGCTGCAGGCTCGCGGTGTGGGTCGTGGCGATATCGTCGCGGTGCTGGGACCCAAGGGTGCCGAACAGATCCCCGCCCTGCTCGGCATCCTGACCGCCGGGGCGGCCTACCTGCCGATCGGCATCGACCAACCCGCCGACCGCGCCATCCGCATCCTGGATACCGCGGGAGTCGCCTTTGCGCTGGTCTGCGGGAACGAGGTGCCCGCAATCCTCGCCGAGACCGACCTGCCGTACCTGACGGTCGCCCAAGCCTGCACCGCCGCAGCCGCATTCGAGGCCGTCGACGGCTCGCTCGACGATCTGGCCTATGTGCTGTTCACGTCCGGTTCGACCGGGGAACCCAAGGGCGTCGAACTGACCCACGACGCCGTGATGAACACGCTGGAATTTCTCTACCGTCACTTCGACATCGGTGCCGACGCCCGCGCACTGGCGCTCTCGCACCTGGAATCGGATATGTCGGTTCCCGATGTGTTCGGCACCTTGCGTGTCGGCGGCGCCATCGTGATGGTCGATGAGGAGTACCGCCGCGATCCGGACACCTGGGCGCGGTTGATCGCCGAACACAAGGTGTCGGTGGTGAACTTCCTACCGGGGTGGCTGCAGATGCTCACCGAGGTTCCCGGTGACCTGTCCTCCCTGCGGGTGGTACTCGCCGGCGGTGACTGGGTGCGCCCGGACATGGTGCGCGCCCTGCGCGCGCGGGCACCGCGGATGCGCTTCGCCGGTCTGGGTGGCGCCACCGAGACCGCCGTGCACGGCACCATCTTCGAGATCGGGCCGGATGCGGCAGACGATCTGGGCCTGCCCGCCAAAGCCGCCGCGGTGCCCTACGGTGTGCCGTTCGACAACAACGCATGCCGGGTGGTGAGCCCGTCCGGCGCCGACTGCCCCGACTGGGTGCCGGGCGAACTGTGGTTCGCCGGACGCGGCATCGCCCGCGGCTACCGCGGCCGCCCCGACCTGACCGCCGAGAAGTTCGTCGAATACGACGGCCGGACCTGGTACCGCACAGGCGATCTGGCCCGATACTTGCCCGACGGCACGCTGGAGTTCATCGGCCGCACCGATCACCGGGTCAAGCTCAGCGGCTACCGCATCGAACTCGGTGAGGTCGAGGCCGCTCTGACCCGTGTTCCCGGTGTGGCCGCGGCGGTCGCCGCGGTGGTCGCACCATCGGGTGGGGCTGACCGACGCGCAGGCGATGTGCTCGGCGCGCTGGTGCGCCTGGAGGATCCGACCCTGGGGGCCGATGCCATCGCCTCGGCGCTGGCCGATCTGGTTCCCGCGCACATGATTCCGCAGTTGATCGTGACCTGCGACCGGATCCCCTACACGATCGGGGGCAAGATCGATCGCAAGGCCGTCGTGCTGCGGCTGGCCGAGGCCGAACTGCCCGCAGAACGTGGCTACCGCGCACCGACCGGCGCGCTGGAGACCGCGGTGGCCCGCATCATGGGCGAGCTACTCGGCCGCGACACCATCGGAGTCGATGACGACTTCTTCGGTCTCGGTGGAGATTCGGTGATGGCGACGCAGGTGGTGGCGCATGTGCGCGACTGGCTGGATACGCCCACCATCATGGTGCCGGACATCTTCGCCACCCGGACCGTTGCCGCGCTGGCGCGGAGACTGACCGAACGCGAGCCGAACGCCGACCGCCTGGAGCTGGTGGCCCAGCTGTACCTTGAGGTCGCCGACATGGACGACGCCGCCGTCCAGTCCGAGTTGCACACCGCGGGACTGGCGTGAGGACCCCCGGTCTGACGTTCGCGCCGTGGATCAAACGGTATCCGGCGGCCACGGCCGGGGCGGCTGCCACGCTGGTCTTCCCGCATGCCGGCGGGGCTGCGCTGGCCTACCGATCCTTCGGTACCGCACTGGCCGCCGCCGGATCGGATGCCTATGTGCTGCAGTACCCCCGACGTGGGGAGCGTCTGACCCATCCGGCGCACGCCACGGTGGGGGAGTTGGCCACAGACCTCTTCACAGCGGGTGATTGGGCGGGCCTCGGACCGCTGCGGTTGTTCGGGCACTGCATGGGTGCGGTGGTGGCCTTCGAGTTCGCCAGGGTGGCCGAACAGCGCGGCGTCACGGTCGACGCACTGTGGGTGTCGGCCAGTGAGGCACCGTCGGCGGTGGCCGACGCCCCGGACCTGCCGATGGCGGAGAACGAGATCCTGGCCGAGATGGTCGATCTGGGCGGCACCGACCCGCAACTGCTCGCCGACGACGATTTCGTGGAACTGTTGCTGATGGCGGTGCGCGCCGACTACGCCGCCTTCAACCGGTACGACTGCGCAGACGATATCCGCATCGCCGCCGATATCCACACCCTCGGCGGCGAGCACGACCACCGCATCGACGAGGACATGCTTCGGCGCTGGCAAGCCCACAGCAGTGGGGCCTTCACGGTCTCGATGTTCGACGGTGGCCACTTCTACCTCCACGAGCACGCGGCCGACGTCGCCGACCTCGTGAATGCGCTGTGAGATGAGCACGTGTGATGAGCGCTGAGAAAAGCGATCCGGTGGTGATCATCGGGATGGCCGTGGAGGCTCCCGGTGGGGTCGACTCGTGCGACAGCTACTGGGATCTGCTGGCCCAGGGTCGGGAGGCGCTGACACCGTTCCCGGACGACCGGGGCTGGTCAATCGCCGAGCTGTTGGACGGATCGCGCCGCGACGGTTTCAAGAAGATCAACGACCTCGGTGGTTTCCTCACCAGCGCAGCCGATTTCGATCCCACCTTCTTCGGCATCTCGCCGCGGGAGGCCACCGCCATGGATCCCCAGCAGCGGGTGGCGCTACGGCTGGCCTGGCGCGCGGTCGAACACAGCGGGATCAACCCCGACGATCTTGCCGGGCAGGAGGTGGGCTGCTACATCGGTGCCTCGGCGCTGGAGTACGGACCCGACCTGAGCGAATACTCCCAGCACAGTGGGCATCTGATCACCGGAACCTCCCTCGGCGTCATCTCCGGCCGGATCGCCTACACCCTGGATCTGGCCGGGCCGGCGTTGACCGTGGACACCTCGTGCTCCTCGGCCCTGGCGGCCCTGCATACCGCCGCGGCAGCCATCCGCAACGGCGACTGCGATATGGCGCTGACAGGTGGGGTCTGCGTGATGGGAAGCCCGGGATACTTCGTCGAATTCTCCAAACAACACGCACTGTCCGACGACGGGCACTGCCGGCCCTACAGCAGCGCGGCCAGTGGGACGGTGTGGGCCGAGGGGGCGGGAATCTTCCTGTTGGCGCGCCGGTCCGCGGCGCTGCGCGACGGTCGCCGCGTACTGGCCGAGGTGCTGGCGACCGGCATCAACTCCGACGGGCGCACGGTGGGCTTGACTGCTCCGAGCGGTGACGCGCAGCGGCGGTTGTTCGCGAGCGCACTGCGGCGAGCGGATGTGCGTCCCGAGGACGTCGGCATGGTCGAAGGACACGGCACCGCAACCCGACTCGGCGACCGCACCGAGTTGCGTGCGCTGGCCGACACCTACGGTGACACCACCCGCGCGGGTGGCGGAGCGTTGCTCGGCTCGGTGAAATCGAATATCGGGCACACCCAGGCCGCAGCGGGCGCACTCGGGTTGGCCAAGGTGATCCTCGCCGCCCAGCGAGGTGCTGTTCCGGCCAGCCTGCACACCGCACATCCCAGCCGGGAGGTCGGCTGGGATGCCCAGGGCCTACGACTGGCCACCGCGCTCACCGAATGGCCCGCGCGCCACGGTCGGCGGATCGCCGCGGTGTCGGCATTCGGCATGAGCGGCACCAACACCCACACCATCGTGGCCGTACCCGATGACGGCGAGGCCGCCTGATGGCCGTGTCGAACTCTCATACGGGCACCGCACTACCGGATGGCCGGACCCCGGTATTGCTGAGCGCGCATGCCGAGGGCCTGATCGGTGCCGATGCCGCCGCCATCGCCGGCTACCTGCAGCGCAGGCCGGCGATGGCCGATGTGGCCCGGGTGTCTGCGACGCTGCTGCGCACCCGTCGGGTTCGCAGGCACCGCACCCTGATCCGCGCCGCCGATATCGGCGAACTCACCGACGCGCTGCGGGCAGTGGCGGCCGGCAACGAGCACCCGCTGGTCACCCACGCCGACCGAAACGACACCGGCCGCATCGCCTTCGTCTTCCCCGGTCAGGGCAGCCAGTGGCCGTCGATGGGTGTGCAGGCATACGCCGAACTACCCGGCTACGCCGCTGAAGTCGACCGCTGCGCAGCCGCGTTCGGCGCAGCCGGCCACGCCTCGCCGCTCGACTATCTGATGGCCGAGCCCGGCGCCCGCACCAACGATTTCAGCCAGGTGCAGATCCAGGGCGCCCAGTTCGTGCACGGTGTCGCGCTGGCCAGGGTGTGGCAATCGATGGGGGTCACACCGGATCTCACCGTGGGTCACAGCCTCGGCGAGATCGGCGCCGCCTATATCGCCGGAACCGTCACGCTCGCCGACGCGGTGGCCATCGTGCACGCCAGGGCGACCCTGCTGGACCGACTGACCGGCCCCTATCGGGTAGCGGTGCTCGGCGTCGGACCGGACCGGGCGCAGGCCGAGATCGACGCCACCCCGGGCTGGCTGGAACTGTCGGTCGTCAACTCTGACTCCTCGGTGGCGGTCTCCGGCGACACCGACGCCGTGGCGGCGGTCGTCGGCCGCCTGACCGCGGAGGGGGTGTTCGCCCGCGAGATCGAGATGTGGTTTCCTGCACACACTACCAAGCTCGACCCGCTGCGCGATGAACTCGAAAACCTGCTCCCGGCAGGAAAATTCGAGGAAGGAGCGATTCCGTTCATCGGATCGGCGACGGCACGGACCGTCGAAGCGGGCACCGACTTCGCCGAGTACTGGTACACCAACCTGCGCAGCACGGTCCGCTTCGCCGATGCGATCCGATCCACCACGCAGTCCGGCGTCGGCACCTTCATCGAGATGTCGGCCCATCCGGCGTTGCTCTTCGCGATCGGCGACACCCTCGACGGGATCGGGACCGGGAATGCACAGGTGCTCGGCACCGGTCGCCGCGACGAACCGCTCGTCGACCGGCTGGCCGCCAACCTCGGTGCGGTGGCGATCTGCGACCCCGACTATGGCTGGCCGGATCTGCTCCCCGGAAAGCCTGACCTGCTGCCGGATTTCCCGTTCGCGCCGATGCAGGCCCGACATCACTGGGCCACTCCGGATCCGTTGCCGCCAGTACCCGGCATGAAGGTGCTCTCCGAGACCTGGGAGCGGGAGCCGGCCCGGCCGGGCCGCGTCCGGCCCGCGACGGTGGTCGATTTCGGGGATGCCCCCGACCTCGCCGCCGCACTGCGAAAATGCTTGCCGCAGTGCGATACCGAGGACGTCGACCTGCTCATCGTGCTTGCCCCGGCCTGCGATCAGCTCGATGCCGCCACGGCGGGAAGCGAACTGGCCGCCCGTGTGGACGGCGGCCTGCTGCGCTACGCCGACGACACTGGACCGCGGATACGCGATATCTGGCTTGTCACCGTCGGCGGCGAGCAAACCCGCGCGGGCGAACCGGGCCCGTTGCCCGCCCAGGCCGCGCTGGCGGCCATGCACCGCAGCATCGGATGGGAGAATCCCGACCTCGGGTTCGGGCACCTGGACCTGCCGTCCTGGCAACCCGATGCCGCAACCGCCGCACTCGCTGTCGACGTCCTGCTGGGCGCCCCGGCCGAATTCGCGGTACGCGACACGGAGAACGGACCGATACTGCTGCGGCGCAGCATGATCGGAGCCGCACCGCGGACGTCTCCTCGCGATGCCGGTCCGACACGAGATAGGCCCCCGACGTTCGACGAGGTCGTCATCACCGGGGGCTCGGGCTCAGTCGGCATGCAGTTCCTGCACCACCTGGCCGCCCGCGGGGCGCGGCGCATCGTGCTGCTCGGTCGCACCCCGGTCGAGGCGCCACGCATCGACGGGGTCGAGGTTCTGGCCCCGCGCTGCGATATCACCGATGCCGGGGCGCTCACCGCGGTCGCGGCCGAGTTCGGCGGCGGCGGAGCCACATTGCTGATCCATGCCGCCGGGGCTGCACGCATCGCCGACCACCGCGACCTCACCGGCGCCGATATCGAGGCGACGCTGGCGGCGAAGGTGACCGGGCTGGCCAATATCGCCAGGATCTGGCCGATGCGCGCCGACGCCCGTATCATCGTCTGCTCATCGGTGTCGGGACTGTGGGGCGGCGCCGGCCACGCTGCCTACGCGGCTGCCAACCGGCTCGCCGATGTGCTGACCGTGCAATTGCGGGCCGAGGGTAGGCATGCCACCGCGGTGCGGTGGGGCCTGTGGCCGGGCCGCGGGATCATCGACGCAGCGGATATCGCGCGGGTGCAACGATCCGGCTTGCTTCCGATGGACGCCGACCGGGCCATCGAAACGGTGTTGCGCGATATCGCCGACGACCCGCTGGTGTTCACCGCGGACACCGAACGCTTGCATCGGTTCCTCGGCGTCTCCGACCAGGGTCCGGAGGCGACAGGCCACGTGGACGACGGCATTGCCGACCCATCGGTGGCGGGCCTGGACGCGGCAGGTGTGCTTCGGGTGGCGCTCACCGCGGTGCTCAAGTTGCCCGATGAGATCACCCCCGACCCTTCGGCCTCCCTACTCGACCTGGGCGTCGACTCCCTCTTGGCGCTCGACCTACGGAAGAAGCTAAAGAACGCCGCCGGCGCGAATGTGCCGCTGGCCGCGATACTCGGCGGCGCGACCGTCGCCGAGGTCATCGAGCACATGCAACGATCGACAGAAGGCACGCCGCAGTGACTGATACCACGACTCCACCAACCCCGTCGCTTCGCTCACCCGGGGCGCCAACCCCGTCGCTTCGCTCGCCCGGGGAGGTCACCGATCCGCGCCTGGAACTCATGCGTCGCAAGCTCGCCGAACGCGGACTGGCCAGCGCGCCGACGCAACCGGTGCAGAGCGGACTGTCCGACGGGCAGCGCCGGATGTGGTTCGTCCAGGCCGTCGACCCGACCGGAGTGCTGCTCAACATCAGCCTGTCCTACCGGCTGACCGGTGCACTGGACGCCGACCGGCTGCATACCGCCCTGCAGTCCGTCGCGCGGCGGCATCCGTTGTTGCGCACCACCTACAACGCCGATGCCGACGGTGAACCACAGGAGACCCTGCACGAGGATCTGCGGCCGGGCTGGGCGTTCCACGACCTGTCGGAGATGTCCGAGCGTGCCCGCGGGTTGCGGCTGGAGGTGTTGGCCCAACGCGAGTTCGGCACCGCCTTCGACCTGACCACGGACTCACCGCTACGCATCACGCTGGTGCGCCTGCGCGCCGACGAGCACGTGATGCTGCTGGTCGCCCACCACATCGCCTGGGACGACGGTTGCTGGCGCATCTTCTTCGCCGACCTCACCCGCGCCTACGAAGGCGCCGCGCTCGACCCCGCACCGTCGGTGGCGGCCGCCGCCACTGGCGACGATGCCGAGGACCTGGACTACTGGCGTCAGGTGATGGCGCAACCCCCCGAGCCACTGGAGCTTCCGGGGCCGACCGGTTCGGCGGTGCCGACGGTGTTCCGCTCCCAGCGCAGCACCATCACCCTCGCGCCGGCGACCGTGGCGAAGGTCACCGAGTTGGCTCGCGATTCGGGCTCGACCCCGTACATGGTGCTGCTGGCCGCATTCGGCGCCCTGATCCATCGCTACACCCACACCGATGACTTCCTGGTCGCAACGCCAGTGCTGAACCGCGGCTCCGAGGACGCGCTGGGCTACTACGGCAATACCGTCGTCATGCGTCTGCGTCCGCAGGCTCGCAACGGATTCCGCGATCTGCTGGCGGCAACGCGGGACACCGCGCTCGGTGCCTTCGCCCACCAACGCATCAACCTCGACCGCGTGGTCGCCGAGATCAATCCCGACCGACGCCACGGCGCCGAACGGATGACCCGCATCAGCTTCGGGTTCCGAGAACCGGACGGTGGCGGGTTCCGGCCCGACGGTGTGCATTGCGTGCGCGGTGAACTGCGCGGCCACGTGACCCAGCTGCCGTTGGGCTTCATGGTCGAATGGGACGGTCGCGAAAACGGCACCGTCACCGTCGAAGCCGAGCACCTCACCGAGATCATCAGCGCCGACCTCGCGACCAGGATGCTCGATTCCTTTTCCGTACTGCTCGACGACGCGCTGACCGATCCTGACCGTCCGCTTGCCCGACTGGATGTGCTCTCACACGCCGACGCCGAATGGTTGCGCGCCGTGTCGACCGGTGAGCACTTCGAGACGCCGGCGATGACCCTGACCCAGGCGGTCGAGAACCAGGCGGCCGCCACCCCGGACAACATCGCCGTCGTCTACGAGGGTCGGCACTACACCTACCGGGAGATCAACGAGACCTCGAACCGACTGGCGCACTGGCTCATCGACCGGGGTATCGGCGCCGAGGATCGGGTGGCGGTCCTCATGGACAAGTCCCCGGAACTGGTCATCAGCGCGCTCGGCATCATCAAATCGGGGGCCGTCTACCTGCCGATCGACCCCGGCTATCCCGAGGATCGGCTGACCTACATCCTGGCCGACTCCGATCCCAAGGTCGTCCTGCGCGAACTCCCCGCGGAGCTGACCGATTGCCGCGATGACAATCCCACCGACACCGATCGGGTGCGTCCGCTGCGCCCGGAGAACACCGCCTACCTGATCTACACCTCGGGGTCGACCGGCCTGCCCAAGGGCGTACCGGTCCCACACCGCCCCGTCGCCGAGTACTTCGCCTGGTTCGGCGACGAGTATCAGGTGACCGAGGCCGACCGGTTGCTGCAAGTGGCATCCCAGGGGTTCGACGTGTCGATCGGAGAGATCTTCGGCATGCTCGCCGCCGGTGCCCGGCTGGTCATTCCCAAACCGGACGGACTCACCGATATCGGCTACCTGACCGATCTCCTGCGCGACGAGGGCGTCACCTCGATGCACTTCGTGCCCTCGCTGCTGGGGCTGTTCCTCTCCCTGCCCGGCGTGAACGAATGGCGCACCCTGCAACGGGTCCCGATCGGCGGCGAGGCGTTACCCGGCGAGGTCGCCGACAAGTTCCACGCCATGTTCGACGCGCTGCTGCACAACTTCTACGGTCCCACCGAGACCGTGATCAACTGCTCCCGGTACAAGGTCGAAGGTAAACAGGGATCGCGGATCGTGCCCATCGGCACCCCGAAGATCAACACCACCATCCACCTGCTCGATGATCACCTGCAACCGGTTCCCGTCGGGGTGATCGGTGAGATCTACATCGGTGGAACGCATGTCGCGCACGGCTACCACCACCGCTGGGGACTGACGGCCGAACGTTTCGTGGCCGACCCGTTCAACCCCGGCCGACGGATGTACCGATCTGGTGATCTGGCCCGCCGCAATGCCGACGGGGATATCGAATTCGTCGGTCGCGCCGACGAGCAGGTCAAGATCCGCGGATTCCGCATCGAGCTCGGTGAGGTCGCGGCTGCGATCTCGGTCGACCCGTCGGTCGGGCAGGCCGTTGTCATCGCCGCCGACGTTCCCGGGTTGGGCAAGAGTCTGCTCGCCTACGTGACCCCGGCCGCCGACGGCGCCACCGTGGAGATCGACCGTATTCGCAGCCGCGTCGCGGCGGCCCTGCCGGAGTACATGATCCCCGCCGCCTATGTGGAGGTCGGCGAAATTCCGATCACCGCGCACGGCAAGATCGACCGCAGAGCCCTTCCCGAGCCCGAGATCTCGGCGGCCACCGCCTTCCGCGAGCCCGAGACCGACACCGAACGGCAGGTCGCCGGCCTGTTCGGTGAGCTGCTCGGCCGCGATCAGGTCGGTGCCGACGACTCGTTCTTCGAATTGGGCGGACACTCGCTGCTGGCCACCAAGCTGGTCGCCGCCGTGCGGTCACGTTGCCGGGTCGACATCGGTGTCCAAGAGATCTTCGAGCTGGCCACCGTCGGCGCCATTGCCGCCCGTATCGACACCGTCATCGCCGCCGGCGGCGGTTCGGATCGCCCGCCTATGGTGGCGGTGCCACGCGGGGGGCCGCTGCAGATGTCGGCCGCTCAGCTGCGCCAATGGTTCCAGTTCCGTATCGACGGTCCCAACCCGGTCAACAACATCCCCTTCGCCGCCAGGCTCACCGGCCCCACCGACCCGGCAGCCTTCGTCGCCGCCATCAACGACGTGGTCGCCAGGCACGAGATCCTGCGCACCACCTATCGCGAGATCGACGGTGCGCCTTACCAGATCGTGAACCCGGTGGCTGACGTCCCGGTGCGCCGGGCGCGCGGTGACGGGGAGGAGTGGCTGCAGTCCGAGCTGACCGCCGAGCGCCGATACTGCTTCGACCTGGAGAACGACCCGCCGCTGCGTGCAGCCGTGCTCAGCACCGGTGACGCTCACGTGCTGTCGCTGGTGGTGCATCACATCGCCGCCGATCACTGGTCGGCAGGCGTGTTGTTCACCGACGTGTTGACCGCTTACCGGGCCCGCACCGCCGGGCAGACACCGGATTTCGCGCCGCTGCCGGTTCAGTACGCCGACTACGCGGCCTGGCAGGCCCAGCTGCTCGGTGGCCAGACCCCCAGCATCGAGGCCCAGCGCGACTACTGGGTCGAACAACTGGCCGGGCTGCCCGAGGAGAACGGGTTGCGCCCCGACTTCCCGCGGCCACCGGTACCCGATGGCGAGGGCGGCGCACTGCCGTTCACCATCGACACCGACACTCGCGCCAAGCTCACGGAGCTCACCAGGGAACTGGGCATCACGGAGTTCATGCTGCTGCAGGCCGCCGTCGCGGTCGCGCTGCACAAGGCCGGCGAGGGCATCGACATCCCGCTGGGCACCCCGGTGGCCGGCCGGACCGAACCCGAGCTCGACGGCCTGATCGGCTTCTTCATCAACATCCTGGTGCTGCGCAACAACTTGGACGGCAACCCGACCGTGCGCGAGGTGTTGCGCCGCGCCCGGGAGATGGCCCTCGGTGCCTACGCACACCAGGACCTGCCGTTCGACCGGGTGGTGGAGGCGGTGGCGCCGGTGCGCTCGCTGTCGCGCAACCCGCTGTTCGGTGTCGTCGTGCATGTCCGCGAAGAACTGCCCGCCGATCGGGTCATCGCCACCGGACCCGAAGGTGGCGGTGAAACTCGTTTCACCGCATTGGAACCGACGTTCGATGTCGCACACGCGGACCTGTCGCTGAACTTCTTCGCCGAGACGACAGCAGACGGTGCGCCGGCGGGATACCAGGGCACCGTCATCTACCGCACCGAGCTCTACCGGCCGGATACCGCGGCGCGCCTGATCAGCTGGCTGCGTCGGGTCATCGCGGCGTTTGCCGACAACCCCGATGCCACCCTGCGCGATATCACCATCGCCGGAGACGACCAGACCGTGACGCGGTTCAGCAGCGAGGTCGCGCCACGGACCGGGCTGCCGCAGACCGCAGGTGCGAACCGGGTTTTGGTACTCGACGAATGGTTGAGCCCGGCGGCCGTCGGTGTCGCCGGTGATCTCTACTACGCCGGCGGTGCCATCGACACCGCAGCCGCGGAGGCGCCTGCTGCCGCGGTATCCCGGTATCCGGCGAACCCGTTCGGCAACGGGTATCTCTATCGCACCGGCGATCGGGCACGTTGGACCGCCGAGGGGGAACTGCAGTACCTGGAGAGCGGCGATCCCGAGGTGCAGGCCGTCCTGGAGGCTATACCCGGGGTGGCCGCCGCGCTGACCAGGACCTGGCAGACCCGCAGCGGCCAGGTGCTCGCGGGATACGTGGTGTTATCGGACCCCAACGCCGAATTCGACCGCAGCGCACTGCCCGAGCGCCTTGCCGTGCTGCCGGTCACCGTGCTGGCGACGCTGGCCGACCCGCTGCCCCGACCTGTGGTCACCACCATCGCACCGAGCGAGCCCGCCCGCACCGACACCGAGCGTGTGTTGGCGGGCATGCTGACCGATCTGCTCTCCGCGTCCGAGGTCGGCCGACACGACGACTTCTTCAGTCTCGGTGGCGACAGCATCCTGGCGGTGCAACTGGCTGCGCGGGCCCGCGACGCCGGAGTGCCGTTGACGGCCAGGATGGTGTTCGAGCATCCGGTCCTGGCCGAGTTGTCCGCCGCCGTCGACGAGAAGTCACGGGAGGCAGGCGCTTGCGGAACCAACAGCGACACCCGCCACGCACCGATGGCCGCCTCCGGGCTGTCTCCCGATGAGCTTGCCGCCCTGACTGCGGGGTGGGGAAGCGAAAAGCCATGAGTGACAAGACATGAGTGATGCACCGGCCATCGTCGACGTGATGGCACTGAGCCCGCTGCAACAGGGGTTGTACTCGCTGTCCGGACTGACCGGCAGCGAAGCGGGAGCCGACCCGTACGTCATCGCGATGGCCGCCGACGTGTCCGGTGCCCTGGACGCCGAATTGCTGCGGTCATGCGCCGTGGCGATGTTGGAGCGCCATCCCAACATCCGGGTCAGCTTCTTCCAGGGAAACCTCAGCAGACCGGTCGCGGTGGTCCCTGCGGCCTTCGACCTGCCCTGGCAGCACGTGGTGGTCGCCGATGCCGACGAGGCCGCCGCGGTGGAACTACAGGCCCGCACGCGGCCGTTCGATCTGGCGCACGGACCGGCGATCCGGTTCGTACTGGCCGAACTGCCGGCGGCACAATGGCGATTCGTGGTTGTCGCCCATCACATCGTCATCGACGGCTGGTCGCTGCCGGTGTTCGTCGGTGAGCTCATGGCGCTCTACGGCGCCGCGGGTGACACCACCGTGCTGCCTCCGGCCCGACCGTACCGCGATTACATCGGCTGGCTGGCCGCACGGGACCCGGCGGCCAGCAGACAACGCTGGCACACTCATCTGGCCGGTCTCGACGGACCGACGATGCTGACCCCGGCGCTGTCCGGAGACACCGCCGGTGGGTTGCCCGAGCGCACCGAGGCCGAACTCGACGAGCAGGCCACCGAGCGCTTGTTCGAGGCCGCCCGCGCCCGTGGTGTCACCGTCAGCACGCTCTTCCAGATGGCATGGGCCACCATCCTTTCGGCTTTCACCGACCGCGACGACGTGGTGTTCGGGGTGACGGTGTCCGGGCGACCCGACGAACTGTCCGGTGTCGAGTCGATGGTGGGCCTGTTCATCAACACGGTCCCCCTGCGGATCCGCCTGAACGCCGGCGAGCGTGTCGGCCGGCAGTGCCTTGCGGTGCAGCGTCAAGCCGCCGAGCTACGCGAGCACAGCTACCTCAGTCACGCCGAACTGCGCAGTGCGGGCGGCATTGGCGAGCTGTACGACACCCTGCTGGTGTACGAGAACTTCCCGCCCGGTGGCGTGGTCGGTGGCGGCGATCTCGTGATGGGCGACGCGGTGATCCGGCCCGCGGCGCTGGAGAGCCTGTCGCATTTTCCGGTGACCATCGCCGCGCATCCGACGGACGGCCGTCTGACCGTGCTCGTCGAAACCACCGCCGATGCACTGGGTCTGCTCGACCCCGCGACCCTCGCCGCGCGGGTGCTGGCGGTGGTTCAGCGGCTGCTCACCGGTTGGGATCGTCCGCTGCGCGATATCGCCGTCACCCTCGACGGTGAGGTCGACGTGTCCGGATCCGAATCAGACTTCGTGCCTGCCGACGGCGGCATCCACGGTGTGATCTCCGCGGTCGCTGCCGAGCGGCCCGACGCGCCCGCCCTCAGCTGGGATTCCGGCAGCCTGACCTACCGTGAACTCGATACCGCCGCCGACCGTTTGGCCGCGGAACTGCAGCGCAGGGGAGTGGGCGCCGAGGTGCCCGTACCGATCCTGCTGGCCCGCGGACCCGACTACGTGGTGGCGATGCTCGCCGTGCTCAAGGCCGGTGGGGTGATCGTGCCGCTGGACCCGGGGATGCCGTCGCAACGCGTGCAGGAGATCATCTCTCAGACCGGTGCCGAACTCGTCGTCGACGATGCCCTGCTGGCAGGTGTGGGCGATCTCGCCGCCACCGCGGTCGCCGCGGCAGTCGGCCCCGATCAGGGCGCCTACATCATCTTCACCTCGGGTACCACCGGAAAACCCAAGGGCGTCATCGGAACCCACCACGCAGTTCTCGCCTACGGCGCGGACCACGCGACCCGGATGCTGCGCCCCGCGCGGGATCGGCTCGGTCGCGATCTGCGGATCGCGCACGCGTGGTCGTTCACCTTCGATGCGGCGTGGCAGCCACTGGTGGCGCTCTTCGAGGGACACTGCGTCCACATCATCAGCTCGTCCGTGCAACGCGATGCCGAGGCGCTGGTCGCCGAGATCGGCAGGTTCGGCGTCGACATGATCGACACCACCCCGTCGATGTTCAGCCAGCTGCGCGCCGCCGGCTTGCTGTCGACCGTGCCGTTGGCCGTGCTCGCCCTCGGCGGTGAGAACATCGACACCGCCGCGTGGCAGGGCATCCGCACCGAATGCGAGCGCACCGGGATGCGCGCGCACAACTGTTACGGGCCTACCGAGACCACCGTCGAGGCCGTGGTGGCCGCGATTGCTGACCACCCGCAACCGTGCATCGGCGGGCCGACCGCGACGAGCGCCGTCCATGTGCTGGACTCCTGGCTGCGGGCCGTTCCCGACGGAGTGGCCGGCGAGCTGTACCTCAGCGGTGCGCAGCTCACCCGCGGATATCTCGGTAGGCCAGGGGAAACCGCGGCCCGGTTCGTCGCCGACCCGGTACATCCTGGCGGGCGGATTTACCGCACCGGCGATGTGGTGCGCCGCCTACCGGGGTCGGGGGCGCTGCAGTATCTGGGGCGCAGCGATGACCAGGTCAAGATCCGCGGTTTCCGGGTGGAGCCCGGTGAGGTGGTGGCCGCGCTCTACCGCCACCCCGAGGTGCACCACGCCCATGTCGCGGTGCGCAGGCATCGCAGCGGTCCGCGGCTGACGGCGTATGTGGTGTCCGAGGTGGCCACCTCGGAACTGCGCAGGATGCTCACCGCGACGCTACCCAAGTACCTTGTCCCGCATCACATCATCGATGTCGATGAGATCCCGTTGACCGCCCACGGGAAGGTCGATGACCGGGCACTGGCCGCACTCGACGCCGATCGCGGTGTCGGGGTGGCTGCGGAGTTCGCCGCGCCGAGCACCGAGACGGAGATCGCGATCGCCGAGGTGCTCGGGGATCTGCTCGATGCCCGAGTGGTCGACGTCAACGCCGACTTCCTGGATCTGGGACTGGACAGCATCGTGGCGTTGTCGGTGGTGCAGGCGGTGCGCCGGCGCGGAATTCCGCTGCGGGCCAGGCTGATGCTGGAATGTGCGACCGTGCGTGAGCTGGCGAGCGCCGTCGACAGCGATATCGTCGGTGATCCGGTGGACACCGACGACACCGGAGTGATCCCGCTGTTGCCCGCGGCACACTGGCTGCTGGCGCACGGAGACGCCCGCCGACTGGCCCAGACCGAGGCGATCCGGCTGCCCGCCGAGGTCACCCGGGAGCGCCTGGAGCTGTTGCTGGGCAATGTGGTCGACGGTCACCAGGTGCTCCGATGCCGACTCGACCGGGCCACGATGAGTCTGGTCGAACAGCCGCGTGAGCGGGATCTGCTCACCGAGGCCCGGGTGACCGGTGATCTGGCAGCGGCCGTCGCCGAGCACACCGACTCCTCGATCCAGCGGCTCGATCCCGAAAGCGGAGTGTTGTTCGACGCGGTCTGGCTGCACCATGACAGCGGTGCCGAGGTCCTGGTGTTGACCGCGCATGTGCTGGCGATGGATCCCGCGTCCTGGCAGATCGTGCTGGGTGAACTGGAAACCGGTTGGCACGCATTGGCTGCCGATCACAATCCGGCGCCGGTCCGCGAGCACACCTCGCTGCGGCGTTGGTCGAGGCTGCTGGCCGAGCGCGCGTTGAAACTGGACACCTGCGATTTCTGGGAACGTCAGCTCGAGGGCCCCGATCCCGATCTGGGTGCCCGGAGGGTCTGTCCGGACACCGACCGGGCCGCCGACGCCGAGATCAGCATGGTCTTCGTCGGCAGGGCGCTCACCGCGCGGGTGCTGGCGGCTCCGGTCGGGGTGACCGAGGTGCTGGCGGCGGCGACCGCACGCATGATCACCGAATGGTGGCGCCAGCGCGAAACTGCCCAGGGCACACCGCTGTTGGCCATCGAGACCCACGGCAGAGCGGATATCGCCGTATCGGAAGGGCTGGCCGACGAGCACCGCCAGATCGACACCGGCGATACCGTCGGATTGCTCAGCGCCATCTACCCGGTGCGGTTGTCCTCTCGGGACGCCATCGGGGTGGCCGCCGAGCTGGCGGCCATACCCGGTGACGGGATCGACTATGCGCTGTTGCGATATCTGCGCACCGATACCGGTGAACGCCTCGGCGGCCACCGCGAACCGCAGGTGCTGCTGAACTATCTCGGCCGGCTGCGCCAGGTGCCCGGTCGATCGGCGCTCACGGTCGACCGGGCACTGCTCAACGAGGTATCCCGGATCCCCGAGCCGAATGTGGCCATCCGCCACGAGATCACGCTCAACGTGCTGATGGTCGAGAAGGACGGGGAGCCCGTGCTCGGAACCCAATGGCGCACACTGCCCGACATCTTCACCGCCGATGACGTCGCGACGCTGCAGGCGCTGTGGCAGGAAGCTCTGAACGAGGTGATCTCATGACCAAGACCCTTGCCGTCATCGGTGCCGGGGTGAAGGCCATCGCGGTGGCGGCCAAGGCCGCCGAGCTGCGGGCGATGGGTGTGCCCGCCCCCGAGGTGGTGGCGATCGAGCGCACCGCGGTGGCGGCCAACTGGCAGGCGGCCGGCGGCTGGACCGACGGCCAGCACCGGCTGGGCACGGGACCGGAGAAGGACATCGGTTTCCCGTATCAATCCGCACTCGTCGCGCGACGCAACGCTGAACTCGACGAGCGGATGATGCGGCACAGCTGGCAGTCCTATCTCGTCTCGACGGGGCAGTTCGCCGAATGGATCGACCGTGGCAGGCCGGCGCCGACGCACAAACGATGGAGTCAGTACCTGACGTGGGTGGCGAGCAATATCGGGATGCGGGTGCGCACCGGCGATGTGACCGAGATCGGGCTGCAGGACACCGACGACGCGATCCGTTGGGAGCTGGGCACCCGCGAGGGCGTCGTGCATGCCGACGCGCTGATGATCACCGGTCCAGGGCAGGCCGAGCGGTCTCTACTGCCGGGCAATCCGCGGGTGCTCTCGATCGCGCAGTTCTGGCACCGGGCCGCTCAGAACGAGCTCATCTCGGCCGATCGCGTCGCCGTCATCGGCGGAGGCGAGACGGCAGGCACCATGCTCGACGAGCTTTTCCGGCACCGGGTTTCGACCATCACGGTGATCTCACCGCAGGTCACGCTGTTCACCCGCGGTGAGGGCTTCTTCGAGAACTCGCTGTACTCCGATCCGATCCACTGGGCCGGGCTGACACCTGCCGAGAAACGCGATGCGATGAACCGCACCGACCGGGGGGTGTTCTCGGTGCGGGTGCAGGACGCGCTGTTGGCCGATGACAGGATCCGGCACCTGCGCGGACGAGTCGCGCATGCCGTCGCCCGCGACGAGCGGATCCGCCTCACCTTGCAGACCGACCGCGGCGGCGAGCGACTGGAGACGGTGCACGGTTTCGACCTGGTCATCGACGGGTCCGGCGCCAACGCCATGTGGTTCGTCCCGCTGCTGCGACAGGAGGCGCTCGACGTGTTGGAGCTCGGACTGGGCGGACCGCTGACACCCGACAGCATCGCCGAGGCCATCGGTTATGACCTGTCGGTCGACGATGTCGACCCGAAGTTGTTCCTGCCCGGACTCGCCGGGTTGACCCAGGGCCCCGGATTCCCCAACCTCAGCTGCCTGGGCCGGTTATCCGACCGGGTACTGGGATCCGACCTTTTCGCCACCCCCGCAGCACAGACCGACAACAGGAGGAAAGCCCATGAGCAACAATCCATTCGATGACGAGGACGGCGTCTTCTTCGTGCTGATCAACGACGAAGAGCAGTACAGCCTCTGGCCGACGTTCGCCGATGTGCCCGCGGGCTGGCGGGTGGTGTTCGGGGAGAGCACCCGCGCCGACTGCCTGGCCTATGTCGAGGAGAACTGGAACGACCTGCGGCCCAAGAGCCTGCGCGACGCCATGTCCTGACGGTCACCTTTCTCCCGCGAAGAGACGCATGTACCCCCGCAAAGGTGGGCAATAAGGGGTACATGAGTCTGCTCGCCGGCAAAAGGGTGAGGTCGGCCGCGGCGCTGTGGACCCTCGGGGCCGGCGGATACTTCGCGGCCGAGGCGCTGGCCGCCGCGGCGCTGCCGGGATACCGCTACGACGCGGACTACATCAGCACCCTGGGCAACCCGGCCGTCTCACCACGCGCGGGGTGGATGAACGCGGCGTTCGCCTTGCAGGGTCTCTGTTTCGCCGTGGCGGCCCTGCTGGCCACCCACCGATGGCGGCGGCGCCGCTGGTTCTGCGCGTTCGCGGCGGCCAACGGGATCGGCAACATCACGATCGCGATCGTGCACAGCGGGCAGGGCAACACCTGGCATGTCATCGGCGCGGGGTTGGCGATCATCGGCGGTAATGCCGCGGCCCTGACCGGCGCCGGGTGGTCAGCCCCGCGGTGGTACCGCGGCACCTCGGGACTGCTCGGCCTCACCGGGCTGGCATGTCTGGCAGTCACCGTGCTCGGTGCGGCACCGACCGGGGCGTGGGAACGCGCGGCCGTGTACCCGATCTTCGCCTGGCAGTTGATGACGGCGGGTTACCTGCTGAGCAGGTTCGGTCAGGCCGGCAACGGGTCGTCCATGTCGTAGACGCGTGCATGCAAGACGGTCCGGTTGCGCAATGCGGCGCGCACGGCGCGGTGCAGCCCGTCCTCGAGGTAGATGATTCCCTGCCAGCGCACGGCGTGCGGGAACAGATCGCCGTAGAACGTGGAGTCCTCCGACAGCAACCGATCCAGGGCCAACACGGTGGTCGTGGTCACCAACTCGTCGAGCCGGATCTGCCGGGGCGGGATCTGCGCCCACTGCCGGTAGGACAGGCCGTGTTCGGGATACGGCTTTCCGTCGCGGACACCTTTGAAGATCACCGGCGGTCTCCCATGAAGGTGAGGTTAATCGCAAACGACCGGCGATGTCGGCAATGTCTTTGCCTTGTCAACCACATACCCGCAGCGAAATCCGGGGTACCCGGCCGTCGCCGCGAATCCGTGCAGTTGATGCCCGTAAAATAGCGGCATGACCGGCCCTCATCGAGGGTACGAACAGGTGAACTTTCGGAGGTGAATGTATGGGTAGTGCCGATGACCGTCGCTTCGAGGTATTGCGAGCCATCGTCGCCGACTTCGTCGCCACCAAGGAGCCGATCGGATCCAAGACGCTTGTGGAACGCCACAACCTCGGCGTATCGAGTGCCACGGTCCGCAACGACATGGCCGTGCTGGAAGCCGAGGGGTACATCACCCAGCCGCACACCAGTTCCGGCCGGGTGCCCACCGAGAAGGGCTACCGGGAGTTCGTCGACCGTATCGACGATGTGAAGCCGATGTCGGCCGCCGAGCGCCGGGCGATCCTGAGCTTTCTGGAAAGCGGGGTGGACCTCGACGACGTGTTGCGCCGTGCGGTCCGACTGCTGGCCCAGCTCACCCGGCAGGTGGCCATCATCCAGTACCCGACGCTGTCGACATCGACGGTCCGCCACCTCGAGGTCGTGGCGCTGACACCGGCCAAGCTGCTGCTGGTGGTCATCACCGACAGTGGCCGCGTCGATCAGCGGGTGGTCGAGTTGGGCGATGCCATCGACGATCATCAGCTGTCCCAGCTGCGCGAGCGTCTCGGCGGGGCGCTGGAGGGCAAGCCGCTGTCGGCGGCCTCGGTGGCGGTGGCCGATCTGGCGAGCACCCTCGACGGTCACGGCGGCCTCGGTGACGCGGTGGGCCGGGCCGCCACGGTGCTGGTGGAAACCCTCGTCGAACACACCGAGGAGCGCCTGCTGCTGGGCGGCACCGCCAATCTCACCCGCAACACCGCGGACTTCGGTGGCTCCCTGCGCTCGGTGCTGGAGGCACTGGAAGAGCAGGTGGTGGTGCTGCGGCTGCTCGCGGCGCAGCAGGAGGCCGGTAAGGTCACCGTGCGTATCGGGCATGAGACCGAGGCCGAGCAGATGCTGGGGACGTCGGTGGTCAGCACCACCTACGGCAGCTCGGGCAAGGTGTTCGGCGGTATGGGTGTGGTCGGTCCCACACGGATGGACTATCCGGGAACGATCGCCAACGTCGCCGCAGTTGCTCTCTACATAGGTGAAGTTCTGGGCACCCGATAGTCGGGGCGTCAACAGCAGTGGCATACCGCCGATGGCGGTACGAGAGAGGTTTCAAGCGTGGCACGCGATTATTACGGCCTGCTCGGTGTGAGCAAGGGCGCCAGTGATTCGGAGATCAAGCGCGCCTACCGCAAGCTGGCCCGTGAACTGCATCCCGATGTCAATCCCGATGAGGCGGCGCAGGCGCGGTTCACCGAGATCCAGGTCGCCTACGAGGTGCTCTCCGATCCGGAGAAGCGCCGCATCGTCGACCTCGGCGGTGATCCGATGGAGAACGCGGCCGCCGGCGGTGGCGGATTCGCCGGTGGTTTCGGCGGCCTCGGCGATGTCTTCGAGGCCTTCTTCGGCGGCGGCGCCGGCTCACGAGGACCGATCGGCCGGGTCCGTCCCGGCTCGGACTCGCTGCTGCGGATGCGCCTGACACTGGCCGAATGCGCGACCGGGGTGACCAAGCAGGTCACCGTCGACACGGCGGTGTTGTGCGATCTGTGCCAGGGCAAGGGCACCCACGGCAATTCCAAGCCCCAGACCTGCGGCACCTGCCACGGTCAGGGTGAGGTGCAGACCGTGCAGCGTTCACTGCTGGGTCAGGTCATGACGTCGCGGCCGTGCCCGGTCTGCGGCGGCGTCGGCGAGACCATCCCGGATCCGTGCCATCGCTGCGGTGGTGACGGTCGTGTGCAGGCCCGCCGCGAGATCAGCGTCAAGATTCCGGCAGGCGTCGGCGACGCGATGCGGGTGCGGTTGGCCGCCCAGGGTGAGGTCGGCCCCGGCGGTGGCCCCGCGGGCGACCTCTATGTCGAGGTGCACGAACAACAGCACGAGGTGTTCGTCCGTGATGGTGATGATCTGCACTGCACGGTCACCGTGCCGATGTTCGATGCGGCGCTGGGGACGACGGTCACCGTCGACGCCATCCTCGACGGCCCGATCGAGCTGGAGATCCCGGCGGGCACCCAGCCTGGCGCGGTGACGACCCTGCGCGGGCACGGCATGCCGCATCTGCGCTCGGGGGTGCGCGGCAACCTGCACGCCCATGTCGAGGTGTTGATCCCGACCAGGCTCGACCACACCGATACCGAGCTGCTGACCAAGCTCAAGGAACACCGCTCGCGTGATGTGGCGGAGGTGAAGTCGGCCAACGGTTCGGCCGCCGGTGCAGCCGGCGGGCTGTTCAGCCGGCTGCGCGAGACCTTCTCCGGTCGGTGACCGAGCCGAATCCGGCGGTCTGAGCTGCGATGCGGAGTCTGTTCTACGTCGACGCGCTGCCCGATGTCGGAGCACTGGCGGTGGTCGACGGTGACGAGGGTCATCACGCGGCCACCGTGCGGCGCACCCGCGTCGGCGAGGAACTCGATCTCAGCGACGGTGCAGGCACCCTCGCGCATGTCGTCGTCGAGGAGGTTGCCAAGGGCCGGTTAGCGGCCCGGGTGCTGGCCGTCGCCGAGGTGGCGCGGGCACGGCCGCTGGTGACCGTCGTGCAGGCGTTGCCCAAGTCCGAGCGTTCCGAACTGGCGGTCGAACTGGCCACCGAGGCCGGCGCGGACGCCTTCCTGGCCTGGCAGGCCGGTCGCTGCGTGGCCCGCTGGGAATCACCGGCCAAGATCGACAAGGGCCTGGCTCGCTGGGCGGCGGTCGCCCGCGCGGCGGCCCGGCAGTCGCGGCGCCCACGCATCCCGGCCGTCGAGGCGATGATGTCCACCAAGGATCTGCTCGCCAGGGTCGCCGGAACCCCGACCCTGGTGCTGCACGAGTCGGCGAGCGTCGGTATCGCCGAGGCCCTGCCGGCCGGTGTCGAGGAGTTGATGCTGGTGATCGGGCCGGAGGGTGGGATCGCCCCGGATGAGTTGGCCGCGTTGACCGAGGCCGGTGCGCAACCGGTGCGGCTCGGCCCGTCGGTGCTGCGCACCTCCACGGCCGCTGCCGTCGCGCTCGGTGCGATCGGTGTCCTCAGCAGTCGCTGGGACCTGCAGAACTAACCATTGGGTCACGTCGGTGCCCGGCGGTAAACTCAGCAGAGCACCATTCGAGAAACCAGAAAGCAGGCACGAAACTCCACGTGACGCCCCGCGAGACGACCGCTGGCCCGATCACCGGACCGGTACGAAGCAGCATCACAGTTCCGCCCGACACCATCGTGGGCCTGCTCGGCTCGGCCGACGAGAATCTGCGTGCCCTGGAAGGACTGCTCACCGCCGATATCCATGTCCGCGGTAATGCCATCACCTTCAGCGGTGAGCCCGCCGACGTGGCGCTGGCCGAGCGGGTCGTCGGCGAGCTGGTCGCGGTGCTCACCCGCGGTCAGCCGCTGACCCCGGATGCGATCAGGCAGAGCGTGTCGATGCTCACCGGCGGATCGGATGCCTCCCCGGCCGAGGTCTTGACGCTGGACATCCTGTCCCGGCGCGGTAAGACGATCCGGCCCAAGACGCTCAACCAGAAGCACTATGTCGACGCGATCGACTCGCACACCATCGTCTTCGGTATCGGGCCCGCAGGCACCGGCAAGACCTACCTGGCGATGGCCAAGGCGGTCGCCGCGCTACAGGCCAAGGATGTCAACCGGATCATCCTGACCCGGCCCGCGGTCGAGGCCGGTGAACGGCTGGGCTTCCTGCCCGGCACGCTGACCGAGAAGATTGACCCGTACCTGCGCCCGCTCTACGACGCGCTGCACGACATGATGGATCCGGCGGCCATCCCGAACCTGTTGGCGGCCGGGGTCATCGAGGTCGCGCCGCTGGCCTTCATGCGCGGCCGCAGCCTCAACGACGCGTTCATCATCCTCGACGAGGCGCAGAACACCACACCCGAGCAGATGAAGATGTTCCTGACCCGGCTGGGATTCGGCTCCAAGATGGTGGTCACCGGTGACGTCACCCAGGTCGACCTGCCCGGTGGTGCGCAGTCCGGATTGCGGGCCGCCTCGGACATCCTCGCGGGGATCGACGATATCCATTTCTGCCGCCTCACCAGCGCCGACGTGGTGCGCCACCGGCTGGTGTCGGAGATCGTGGACGCCTACTCGCGCCACGAGGGGCAGCCCGATCTGGTCAACCGTGCGCAGCGGCGCTCCTCGGCCGGTCGGCCGCGACGATGAATGACGGACAACAACTGACATGAGCATCGAAGTCTCCAACGAGTCGGGCATCGACGTCTCCGAACAGGAACTCATCAGCGTCGCGAAATTCGTGATCGCTCAGATGGATGTCAATCCGGCCGCCGAGCTGTCCATGGTGCTGCTCGACGAGACCGCGATGGCCGATCTGCACATGCGCTGGATGGACCTACCCGGGCCCACCGATGTGATGAGCTTCCCGATGGACGAGCTGGAGCCCGGCGGTCGTCCCGACGCCGCCGAGCCGGGGCCGTCGATGCTCGGCGATATCGTGCTGTGCCCGGAGTTCGCCGCCAAGCAGGCCGAGAAGGCCGGGCACTCGCTGGGTCAGGAACTGGCGCTGCTGACCGTGCACGGCGTGCTGCATCTGCTCGGTTACGACCATGCCGAACCCGATGAGGAGAAGGAGATGTTCGCCTTGCAGCGTCGCCTCCTCGAGGAATGGGTGGCCGACCAGGTCGAGGCGTACCGCCAGGATCTGCAGAACGCGAAGGATCGCCGGCTGCTGGACGGGTCGCGATACTTCGATCAGCCGTGACCGGGATAGCACCGTTGATCGGTGCCGTGCTGCTGATCGGGCTGGGCGGACTCTTCGCGGCCGTCGACGCGGCCATCAGCACCGCCTCGTTGGCCAGGGTCGAGGAGATGGTGCGCGATGAGCGCCCCGGTGCGATGCGGTTGGCCCGGGTGTTGGCCGACCGACCCCGCTACATCAATCTCGTTGTGCTGCTGCGGATCACCTGCGAGGTGAGCGCCACCGTGCTGCTGGTGTCCTATCTGGACGGCCCGCTGGGCGTCGAATGGGGCCTGTTCACCGCCGCGGCCACCATGGTGGTGGTCAGCTTCGTGGTCATCGGTGTCGGACCACGCACCGTCGGTAGGCAGAATGCCTACACCATCGCACTCGCCTCGGCGCTGCCGTTGCACGCGATCTCGGTGCTGCTCACCCCGGTGAGCCGACTGCTGGTGCTGATCGGTAACGCGCTCACTCCGGGACGCGGATTCCGCAACGGCCCGTTCGCCTCCGAAATCGAGCTGCGTGAGGTGGTCGATCTGGCACAGCAGCGCGGCGTGGTGGCCGATGACGAGCGCCGGATGATCCAGTCGGTGTTCGAACTCGGTGACACTCCGGCACGCGAGGTGATGGTGCCGCGCACCGAGATGGTGTGGATCGAGAGCGACAAGACCGTGGCCCAGGCGACCTCGCTGGCGGTGCGCAGTGGGCATTCCCGTCTGCCGGTCATCGGGGAGAACGTCGATGATGTCGTCGGTGTCATCTACCTCAAGGATCTGGTCCAGCAGACCCGGCTGGAACGCGCCAGGATGGACATCCGGGTCGCCGATCTGATGCGTCCCGCGGTATTCGTGCCCGACTCCAAACCGCTGGACACCCTGCTGCGGGAAATGCAGCGCGACCGAAATCACATGGCCCTGCTGGTCGACGAGTACGGTGCCATCGCCGGTTTGGTCACCATCGAGGATGTGCTGGAGGAGATCGTCGGGGAGATCAACGACGAGTATGACGCCGGTGAAGTGGCGCCTTGGGAGGAGCTGGGGGACAGCACCTTCCGGGTGTCGGCACGGGTGCCGATCGAGGACCTCACCGAGCTCTACGATGATCTGCGCATCGACGAGGACCTGGAGGTCGACACCGTCGGCGGTCTGCTGGCCCATGAGTTGGGCCGGGTGCCGTTGCCAGGTGCACAGGTCAGCTGGAACGGGCTGCGGTTGCGCGCCGAGGGCGGGCCGGACCATCGTGGCCGGGTGCGCGTCGGCACCGTGTTGATCAGTCCCGAGGAACCCAGCCCCAGCGAGGAGAGCGGTACATGACTGTGCAGGACGAGGACGCCAAGCTGGTGACGCTGGCGCGCGGGGCGATGGGCCGCGCCGAGGCGCCCGAGGGCGCTGCGGTGCGGGACCTGGACGGCCGGACCTATGCCGGCGCGCCGGTCCGGCTGGCGGCGTTGCAGCTGACCGCGTTGCAGGCCGCGGTGGCCGCAGCGGTGTCCAGCGGTGCCGCGGGATTCGAGGCCGCGGTGCTGGTCGGCGGCTCGGCCGAGGACGCCGGTATCGCCGCGGTGACAGAGCTGTCGCCCGGTGCCGCCGTCATCGTCACCGACCGCGCGGGCGCCCCGCTGGAGTCCCGGTGAGCGACGAATTCCGGTCCGGTTTCGTCTGTTTCGTCGGTCGCCCCAACACCGGCAAGTCCACCCTGACCAACGCGCTGGTGGGGCAGAAGGTGGCCATCACCTCCAATCGGCCGCAGACCACCCGGCACACCATCCGCGGCATCGTGCACCGGGAGAACTTCCAGATCGTCCTCGTCGACACCCCCGGCCTGCACCGGCCGCGCACCCTGCTCGGGAAGCGGCTCAACGAGCTGGTGAAGGACACCTACTCGGAGGTCGACGTGATCGGCTTCTGCATCCCCGCCGACGAGGGCATCGGTCCCGGCGACCGCTGGATCTTCGAACAGATCTGCGCTGTCGCGCCGCGGACCACGCTGATCGTGGTGGTCACCAAGACCGACAAGGTGTCCCGGGAGAAGGTGGCTGAGCAACTGATCGCCGTGCAGGAGGAGTTCGGCGCCAAGGCCGTCGATATCGTCCCGGTCTCGGCGACCGCCGGGCAGCAGATCGACGTCCTCACTGATGTGCTGGTCTCCCATCTGGAACCGGGGCCGGCGTTCTACCCCGACGGCGAGCTGACCGACGAACCCGAGGAAGTCCTGATGGCCGAGCTGATCCGTGAGGCCGCGCTCGAGGGGGTGCGCGACGAGCTACCGCACTCACTGGCCGTCGTCATCGACGAGGTCGAGGAACGCGAGGGACGGCCCGAGGACGACCCGCTGCTGGATGTGCGCGCCATCCTCTACGTCGAACGGGACAGCCAGAAGGGCATCGTGATCGGCAAGGGCGGGGCGCGATTGCGCGAGGTCGGTACCGCGGCCCGTCACCAGATCGAGAAGCTGTTGGGTACCAAGGTGTTCCTGGAGCTACGGGTCAAGGTCGCCAAGAACTGGCAGCGTGATCCCAAACAGCTCGGCCGCCTGGGGTTCTGAGCCTCAGGGCGTCCAGCCCGGAACCTGCCCGAAGTCACGGATGTTCGAGGGCACCGGCGGCGCGCCGTCACCCTTGCCGTACACCGCGACCACCACGGTGCGGTCCAGGACGCTCTCCGACCACACGCCGATATCGACGTTGGTGCAATCGGCCATGATCGCGTAGTAGTCGGGCCGGTGATACCACTGGTTGATCAGCTCGATACCGCTGATCGCCAACGCCGGGTTGATCGCCACCGTCTCGGCCACCGCACCGGCGTACCCGGCATTGCGGGCGCGGTCGGCGACCGTCGTGCCGTCGGAACCGATATCGGCGTTCAGCGCTCGGTTGTTCAGCACATCGTTGGTGTGCCACTGCGCGGCCAGCCGCAGCTTCGGGTTGATCTTGACATCATTGGTGCAACCGGCCTGGTGCTGAACGGTGTAGACGTTGGCGACCACGCCGTCGTTGAGGCGACGGTTGTCGGCGTGGGCGGCCGGTGCGGTCAGCACCGGCCCGACGGCCAGTGCGACCACCGGCAGGGCGGTCACCCAGCGGCGTGACGACATCAACAGCGGCGACGGCAGCAACGACGACATGAACGAGCACATTACGTGAGCGCCTACTCCTGCCACCACGGTTCGGGCTGCTGGGCCATCCAGCCGTTCACCGCCTCGAGCTGACCGGCCAGCGAGATCAGCAACGGTTCGCTGTCGGCCGGTCCCATCAGCTGGACCCCGATGGGCAGACCGTCGGCGGTGAATCCGGCGGGGATGTTGATCGAGGGCCAGCCGAGCAGATTCCACGGCCAGGTCGCGGGGCAGGCGCGGATCATGGCCCGGTCGGTGGCCAGCGGACCGCGATCGTCGTACTCGTCGACCAGTGGCGGGGGCTGAGCGGTGGTAGGGGCGAGCACGACATCGGCGATGTTGAAGATCCAGCCGATGCGGCGCTGGGTCTCGGCCTCGGCCGCGCGCGCCTTGCGCAGGGTGTTCTGGGAGAGCGCCCATCCGGTGCGGATATTGCTGAGGGTGCGCTTGTCCAGCTCGACATCGGAGCCCAGCCGCTGGGACCACTCGACCAAGCCCGCGGTGGAGCGGGCCAGGAAGTTCCACGACATCTTGAGGTGGTAGTCCGGGTCCGCTCGGACGGTGTGATGGCCGAGCTGTTCGAGTTGTCCTGCGACGCGGTGCAGGGCCGCGCGGATCTCCGGATGCAGCGTGGACCGGAAGAAGGTGAACGGCAGGGCGGTGGACACCGCCACCCGCAGCGCGCCCGGCGCCCGGCCGACATGGTCGGACACCCGCACTGGAGCCGGTTTGTGCAGATCGCCGTCGGCGTTGCCGGACGCGGCGTCCAGCACGATGGCGGCATCGGTGACGGTGCGGGCCAACACGCCGTTGACGGTGATGCCGTTGAACGCCTCGGGCAGCGGCCAGGTGGATATCCGGCCACGCTGTGGCTTGATGCCCACCAGATGGGTCCAGGCCGCTGGGATGCGCACACTGCCCGCGCCGTCGGAGCCGATGGCCGCGGTGACAAGGCCCGCCGCCACGGCGGCGGCGCTGCCGCCGGAGGATCCGCCGGGGCTGTGCCGCGGTGACCACGGGTTGGCGGTATGTCCGAAGCCGGGGCCGCTGGTGAACGGCCACTGGCCCAGTTCGCAGGTGTTGGTCTTGCCGACGATGACCGCCCCGGCCGCCCGCAGTCGGCGTACCACCTCGGCGTCGGCGGTGGCGGGCGGCGGGTTGCCGACGGTCCCGAACCGGGTCGGCACGCCGGCGACATCCACGTCATCCTTGACCGCGATCGGAATGCCCAAGAGTGGAAGATGTTGTCCGGCAGCGCGTTTGCGGTCGGCTTCGACGGCGTCGGCGAGGGCCTGTTCGCTGAGCACGACCCGGAATGCGTTCAGGCGGGGCTGGCTGGCCTCGATGGCGGTCAGGGACTGGCGTACTAGTTCTTCGGAGGTCGTGGCGCCGCTGGCGAGCCGGTAGAGCTGTTGGGTGAGGGTGGGAAAGACGCGCATGCGAACGGGATTCTTCTGGGTGACAGACATACGACGTCCAAGGATATCCGGCGTTGCGATGGCGCCGATGTCACCGGGTAATGGGAGACTGGGCGGATGCGGTTGTACCGGGATCGAGCGGTGGTGCTGCGCCAGCACAAGCTCGGCGAGGCCGACCGGATCGTGACGCTGCTCACCCGTGAGCACGGCGTGGTGCGCGCGGTGGCCAAGGGGGTGCGTCGCACCCGCAGCAAGTTCGGGGCGCGGCTGGAGCCGTTTGCGCACATCGACGTTCAGCTGCATCCCGGCCGCAACCTCGACATCGTCACCCAGGTGCAGTCCATCGACGCCTTCGCCGCCGACATCGTCAGCGATTACGGCCGCTACACCTGCGCCTGCGCGGTGCTGGAGACCGCCGAGCGCCTGGCCGGCGAGGAACGCGCCCCCGTCCCGCAACTGCACGGTCTCACCGTGGCGGCGCTGCGGGCGGTCGCGGAGGGCCGCCGTCCCCGTGAGCTGGTGCTCGATGCGTACCTGCTGCGGGCGATGGGGATCGCGGGCTGGGCGCCTGCGCTGACCGAGTGCGCCCGGTGCGCCGCACCGGGCCCGCACCGGGCCTTCAACGTGGCCGCCGGGGGCAGCGTGTGTGTGCACTGCCGACCGTCCGGCTCGGCAACCCCCGCCCAAGCTGTGCTGGAGCTGATGTCTGCGCTGCACGACGGGGACTGGGAGTTTGCGCAAGCCTCCACCACGTCGCACCGCAGCCAGGCCAGCGGACTGGTTGCCGCGCACCTGCAATGGCACCTGGAACGTCAGCTGCGGACATTGCCGCTGGTGGAGCGGGTCTACCGGGTCGATAGTGCGGCCGTTGAACGCCGGACGGTGGTGTTCGGGCAGGATATGGCGCATGGCAATCAAACGGGGCAAGGTCACCTACCCGCAGCTGCCCCCGGCGCCTGAGGACTATCCGGAATTCCCGGACACCTCGACGTGGCCGGTGGTGTTCCCCGACCTGCCGCCCAAGACCAACGGCCGGTTCTCCCGGCCGCCGCAGCACCCCTCCAAGGCGGTGGCCCCGCAGATCCCCGCCGACCAGGTCCCCAACCATGTCGCGGTGGTGATGGACGGTAACGGGCGCTGGGCCACCCAACGCGGGCTGGGACGCACCGAGGGCCACAAGATGGGCGAGGCGGTGCTGATCGACATCACCTGCGGAGCCATCGAACTGGGTATCAAGCACCTGTCGGTGTACGCGTTCTCCACCGAGAACTGGAAGCGCAGCACCGAAGAGGTGCGCTTCCTGATGGGCTTCAACCGCGAGGTGGTACGCCGGCGCCGGGAAAACCTGGACGCGATGGGCGTCAACATGCGCTGGGTGGGGTCGCGACCGCGGATGTGGAGCAGCGTCATCAAGGAGTTCGACATCGCCGAGCAGATGACCGTCGGCAACGACGTCATCACCGTCAACTACTGCGTCAACTACGGCGGACGCACCGAGATCGTCGAGGCCGCACGGAAACTCGCCGAGGAGGCGGCCGACGGCAAGATCAACCCCGGCCGGATCAGCGAGGCCTCGTTCGCCAGGCATCTGCACCGACCCGATATTCCCGATGTCGACCTGTTCATCCGGACCTCCGGTGAGCAACGTGCCAGCAACTTCCTGCTCTGGCAGGCCGCATACGCCGAGTACGTCTTCCAGGACAAGCTGTGGCCGGATTACGATCGCCGCGATCTGTGGGCGGCGTGCGAGGAGTACGTGAACCGCAATCGTCGCTTCGGGCGAGCCTGATGTCACTACAGGACCGACTGGCAGCCGTCGTCGAGGCCTTGCTGCCGGCCACCCGCGAGGAGGACGGTGCGCTGACGGTGCACCATGACGGGACGTTCGCCTCGCTGCGGGTGGTCAGTGTGGGCGAGGGGCTGGATATGGTCTCGCTGAACCAGATCCTGGTCTGGGACCAGCCGCTCGATGACGCGCTGCGCGGGATCGTCGCCGGGCACACCAGGAACACCCTGTTGGGCACGGTCTCGCTGATCGAGAAGGACGAGTCGGCAGATGTGTTGCTGCGCTACAACTTTCCCGCGTCCGGACTGGCTGATGAGGCGCTGGGCACTTTGATCATGATGGTGCTGGCAACCGGCGCCGATGTGCGCCGGACGTTGGTGGCGTGAGCGCCGTCATCCGGGTGGTCGCGGCCGTCGTGCTCGACGCGCGTGCACACGTGTTGGTGGTCCGCAAGCGCGGGACGACGGCGTTCATGCAGCCCGGCGGCAAACTCGAACCGGGGGAGACGCCACTGCAGACTCTTTACCGCGAGATCATCGAGGAACTCGGGGTGGGAATCGTCGCCGACTCGGTGCGCGACCTCGGCCACCACGATGCCGCCGCGGCCAACGAGCCCGGTCATCGAGTGGCCGCCGATCTCTTCCTCGTCGAACTCGACGGTCCGCCGTCCGCGGCGGCCGAGATCGCCGAGATGGCCTGGATCGATCCACACGCACCCGGTGATATCGAACTGGCCCCGCTGACCAGGGATACGGTGCTGGAGCTCGTGCGGGTCAGCTGACCGCGCAGGGCCCGCACAGCCCGAAGATCTCGATGGTATGTGAGACCTCGGTGAATCCGTGTTCGGCGGCGACCTCGTCAGCCCACACCTCGGCGGCACCGCCGTCGACCTCCACGGTGCTGCCGCAGACCCGGCACACCAGGTGATGGTGGTGCTGGTCCGAGCAGCGGCGGTAAACGGACTCGCCGGTGTCGGTGCGCAGGGTGTCGACCTGGCCTGCGGTGGCCATCGACTGCAGGGTGCGGTACACGGTGGTCAGCCCGATGCCCTCGCCCTGCTTGCGCAGCTCATCGTGGAGTTCCTGCGCGGACCGGAAGTCGTCGATGTTCTCCAGCAGTGCCGAGATGGCCGCGCGCTGTTTGGTCGATCGCACCGGTGTGTTCATCGATCGTCCTCCGAAGCGTGGGTCACGGCGGCGATGACGATCTCGGCGAGGTGATGGTCGACGAGGCGGTACATCACCTCGCGCCCGCTGCGTTCCCCAGCCACCACGCCCGCGGACTTCAGGATTCGCAGGTGTTGGCTGACCAGTGGTTGGGGCACGTCGAGCGCGTCGACCAGCTCGTGGACGCAGCGCATCGATTCGCGCAACTGCAGCACGATCGCGATGCGCAGCGGCGCGGCCAGCGCGCGCAGCAGATCGCCGGCATTGTCCAGGACCTCGCGGGCGGGCAACTCGGGGAACGGCGTACTCGGATGGGAGTGCGCGGAATGGTCCTCGGCCGTGGCAGAATTGGAAATGATTTTCATTACGGGTCAGAATACATGCAGATCCGTGCATGTCAACGCCCGCCACGCACCAGCCCCGGCGCGACCCGCCGCAGGTCGTCGCTACGCTGTTGACCCGTGGCTTCGTCTCCTTCGATCATCGACACCGTTGCAAACCTGGCGAAACGCCGTGGCCTCGTCTACCAATCGGGCGAGATCTACGGCGGCACCAAGTCCGCATGGGACTACGGGCCACTGGGCGTGGAGCTCAAGGAGAACATCAAGAAGCAGTGGTGGCGTTCCGTGGTCACCGGTCGTGACGATGTCGTCGGCCTGGACTCGGCGATCATCCTGCCGCGGCAGGTGTGGGTGGCCTCCGGTCACGTCGCGGTGTTCAACGACCCGCTGGTGGAATGCCTGAACTGCCACAAGCGGCACCGGCAGGACCACCTGCAGGAGGCCTATTTCGAGAAGCGGGGCGCCAAGGACGGACTCGCCGACCCGGACGCCGTGCCGATGGCCGAGATCGTCTGTCCGGACTGCGGCACGAAGGGTCAGTGGACCGAGCCGCGCGATTTCAACATGATGCTCAAGACCTACCTCGGGCCGATCGAGTCCGAGGAAGGTCTGCACTACCTGCGTCCGGAGACCGCGCAGGGCATTTTCGTCAACTTCGCCAATGTGGTGACCACATCCCGCAAGAAGCCTCCGTTCGGCATCGGCCAGATCGGCAAGAGCTTCCGCAACGAGATCACCCCGGGCAACTTCATCTTCCGCACCCGCGAGTTCGAGCAGATGGAGATGGAGTTCTTCGTCGAGCCGTCGACCGCGCCGGACTGGCACAAGTACTGGATCGAGACCCGCCTGCAGTGGTACATCGACCTCGGGATCCGGCCGGAGAATCTGCGGCTCTACGAGCACCCGCTGGAGAAGCTCTCGCACTACAGCGCGGGCACCACCGATATCGAGTACAAGTTCGGTTTCACCGGCAATCCGTGGGGTGAGCTGGAGGGCATCGCCAACCGCACCGATCACGACTTGTCCAGTCACGCAAAGTCATCCGGGGTGGAACTGACCTATTACGACCAGGCCTCCGATACCCGGTACACGCCGTATGTGATCGAGCCGGCGGCCGGCCTGACCCGGTCGCTGATGGCGTTCCTGGTGGACTCCTACCGTGAGGACGAGGCCCCCAACGCCAAGGGCGGGGTGGACAAGCGCACCGTGCTCAAGCTGGACCCGCGGCTGGCCCCGGTCAAGGCGGCGGTGTTGCCGTTGTCGCGGCATGCCGACTTGTCGCCCAAGGCAAAAGATCTCGCCGCCGAGCTGCGCCAGAGCTGGAATGTCGAGTTCGACGATGCCGGCGCCATCGGCCGCCGGTACCGCAGGCAGGACGAGATCGGCACCCCGTTCTGCCTCACGCTGGACTTCGACTCGCTGGAGGACCACGCCGTGACCGTGCGCGAGCGCGACGCCATGACCCAGGAGCGGGTGGCGATCTCCGAGGTGTCGAACTACCTCGCGGTGCGCCTCAAGGGCTGCTGACGACCTCCCTCGCCCGCGAGCGGGCGAACGGCCCTGGTTAGCCCTGAATTCGCTCCGCCCTGAATTGCCGCGTCGTAGGTGTGCTGGGCTCACCTAGGATTTGAGTGCAGGGATTCAAAGGGGGCGGCGATCAGCGTTCTTGCGGCATTTCTTTCGACGTGGGACAACGCCCGCGCGACGCTCGGCGAGGGCACACCCGTCGGTGGCACCGAGTTCGACCAGAGCCGCCCGCTCGATGGGTTGCGGGAGGTGGTTGCCTCTGCCGCGCCCGGATCGGACTGGACGGGTGCCGCCGCCGACGCCTACGCCGGTCGCAACGAGCGGTTGGCGGGCACCATCAGCGGGCTCGCCGAACTCGATCGGCGACTCGGCTCCGAGGTGGATCGCTCCGCTCGGGTGGTCGCCGCCGGTCGTCGGGACCTGGAGGAGATCAAGCATTGGGTGCTGAGCGCGGCCGCCAGCGTCCCACCCAACGCGGCCGGTGAGCGTGCGTTGATCCCCGTCGTGTCACGCGGTGTGGGCGAGGTCGCCGACATCCTGCGCCGCTCCAATACCGATATGAACGGCATCGCGGCCCGGATCCGCGCCATCGGGGAGGGATATCAGGCGCTGGGGGACCGCGAGGGTCGCGACGGCGACACCGATGACCCCGACGGTCAGCCGACCGACCAGCCGCCTGCCGAGCCGGGCGAGAACGGCATCCCCGAACCACCGCCGTGGAGCAAGCACGATGAGGGGTCCGGTGAATGGGGCTCGCAGCCCTGGTATTCGCGGGGCGACGACCTGGCGTTCAAAGCGGCCATCGAAGGCGGTCTGCCGCTGATCGAGCAGAAATGGCCACACGCTGCGGAGCTCCTCGACCACTACTTGGACAACACGGGCAAACCGTACAACCTGGACGTGAACTCGATGATGAACGATATCCCGCAGATGCAGGCCCGCGGGGATGCGATGGTCAACGACGAGGTGAATCGAATCGTGGCCGAGGCCGCCGCGACCGGCCAGTACGGTCAGCCCGTCCCGTTCCGCACCCCGTGGCAGGGTTACTACATGGATCCTGACGCCAATCCCGACTGGTACCGCGCGGTCGGCGGGGTGGACATGTCGGCCGGTGGCGTGGTGACCGTCTACCCGCCGGACACACCGGGCGGGGAGCCCCGGGTTCACGTCGAGTCGCAGGTCGATGTCGCCGATCGATACAACTGGGACGCTGGAAAGGAGACCAAGATCGGCCCCATCACCATCACCGACGACCAGATGGCGGGCCTGCAAACCGCCGGGCTGGCACGTGAATTCGATATCAGGGGTGCGTCGTCGGTCTCGACCTATGACGGAGTGCCCCGATGAGGCTGACTGTGGTCCTGGCGGTTGTGCTGCTGATGCTGAGTGCTTGCTCGAAGCCAGAAACCCCGCGCGACGGAGGAGACCAGAACATGCCGGTATCGGCGCAGACCGCAGCGCAATTCGGCGATGTGACCTTGCCGCCGGATGTCCAGGTTCTCGGCACCGACACCGATTCCGGTCGAGACACCCGCTACCGGTTGGCGTTACGGATGACCGAGGCGCAGCTGGGCGAGTTTCTGGCGCAGTTCTCCGAGGCGCCCCGGCCTTCCGATATCCCGAAGTCCACGAAAGTGATAGCCGGACCCGAGCTGAGCACGGCACCCGACCCCCGTTACGCACAGGACCAGGTGGACACGGCCGCGCACGGCACGGTCACCCGCGAGATCATCGTCGACGAACGCGCACCCGATGAGGTGTACGTTCATCTTTCGCTGTACACGACCTAGAAGCGGCCGCCGCCACCGCCGAAGCCGCCACCGCCCGATCCGCCGAACGATGTGGACCGCCAGCTCCCGCCGCCGACGCTGCCGCCGATACCGCCGCGCAGCGCCCCGGACAGGATGTTGCCGATGATGATCCCGCCCAGTACCGCACCGGAATTCGACCCGCCGCCGTAGTGCTGGGAGTTGTGGGCCTGATGGGCGTAGCTGACATCGTTGTTGGCCAACTGCTGGGCCTGCATGGCCAGCGAGGTTGCGCTGTTGGCGTGCGCGATGGCCGTCGGGAGGCTCTCGGTCGAGTTGTCGGCGGCCTTGTCCTGCGCGGCCTGCAGCTGACGCACCGCCTCGGCCAGCCGGGTACGCGCCTCGGGGCCGACGCTGCCGCGCCGGGTGTCGATGAAATCGCTGACGCCGCGGACCCTGGACTGCGCCGCGGACAGTGCCTGCTCATAGGACCGCCGCAACCGTTCCTGGGCCTGCCGTTCCTCGGCGATGACCGCCAGCAGCCGGTCCAGATCGGCGTCGGCCTGCGTCAGTGCGCTGAAAGCACCAAGCGGGTCGGTGTTTCCGCACTCCTGCGCCGTCGCCACCGCCTGTGCCGCGGCATCGCGGGCCGCCTTGAGCTCGGCGGCCTCGGCGAAGCCGCCGCGGCTCAGTTGTGCGTCGGCGGCGGTGATACCGGCCTGCACGTCGGCGATCTCCTCGGGCAGCGTCGCGATCGCCCGACTGATATCGCCGGCCGCGCTGTCGATGGCGTCGAGCATTGTGCGGGCCTGCCCCAGTGCGGATTCGGCCGCCCGCACGGAATCCACCAGGCCGGCCTGCTGCCCGGCCGGCCTGGCCACCAGCGCCCGGGCGTTGCTGATGTTCTGGTCGGCGAAGGCGAGGCGCTGCTTGGCGGTGTCGACGTTATCGGCCACCGAATGCAGGGCGGTGGGGGCGAACTGGCGGCTCAGTTCGGCCAGCGCCTGCTCGGCAGGCGCGATGCGGGTGGTCAGATCGACCATCTGCTGGGTCAGCACGTCGAGGCGGGCGGGCGCATTGATCACCAGATCGCGCAGTTGACCGAATGCCTCGCGCTGGGTGTCGAGTTCGCGATCGGCCTTGGCCGCGGCGACAATCACCCGGGTGAGCAGGTCGCGGCGTTGGGCCGGCGTCTCGGGCACCGTGTCGTCGAGGATCTGGCGTGCGTTGAAGGCCTGGGTCAGCGCGGTGCGCGCCGCGGTGACCGCGGCACTGAACGGCGCGGTGCGTTGTTCACCGAATTCTTCGACGGCCAGTGTCAATTCGTTGTCACTGGTGCGCACCGCGTTGTCGACCTCGACGACGATCGACCGGGACAGCTCATCCAGCGTCTCCAACGGGACCGCGGCCAGCGCACTCGGATCGGTCGGGTCGATGCGTTGTGCGGCGGCCAGATCGGCCTCGCGGCGTTTGCGCGTGCGCCGCCGCGACCACAGCAGCAGGCCGAGCACGCCCAGCCCGAGGATGGCCAGCACGACCAGCACGCCGAACCAGTTCAGACCCGACGACGAGCTGGTTGTCTTGGCATCGAGCCCGTCGGCAGCGGCGACGGCTGCGGCAGCCCAATTGCCATCGCGCAGCGCAGGTTCGATCTCGTTGCGACGCAGCGTGTTCGCCTCAGAGTTGCTGGCCGCCGCGGATCCGGTGAGGAAGGCGTAGGCACGATCGGTGGTGGCGACGGCCAGCAGCGCGTCGTACTCGCCGAGATCGCTGGCCCGCAGGGTCGCCTGCGCCCACGGCTCGGCGTTCTGCCCGGAGAAGCTGTCCACGTAGACGACCCACAGCCGCACCTGGCGATTCTGGTAGAGCCGGTCGATGGCCTGACCGACCTGCTCCTTGCCGGTGGCACCGAGGACGTTGGACTCGTCGACGATCTGGTCGGGTAGTCGCAGCGGTGGTCGCGCCGCCGCCTCGGGGGCGGCGAGCAGCGCAGCGGGTGCCATCGACAGGGCCGCGGTCAAGGCCACGAGCAACATGCTGAGCAATCGGGCGAGGCGCATGCACGTCAATCTAGTGACTCGCCGGCCCATGTGGCGGCAGTCATGTCCGAACCGCGGTTGTGGTGCTGGCAGACTGTCGGGCGGTGGCCACGCAACGCAACACATCCGATTACGACGACTTCGACCGGCAGCGGCTGGTACCGGAGTCGCCCAAGGGTGCCGGCGTGGGATCGTCGAAGCTGGCCGATAACGCCACCGAGCACCGCACCGACTTCGCCCGCGATCGGGCCAGGGTGCTGCACTCGGCGGCACTGCGCAGGCTGGCCGACAAGACCCAGGTGGTCGGCCCCCGCCACGGGGACACTCCGCGCACCCGCCTGACCCATTCGCTGGAGGTCGCGCAGATCGGCCGGGGAATGGCCGTTGGTCTCGGTTGTGATCCGGATCTGGTGGATCTGGCCGGCCTCGCCCACGATATCGGCCACCCGCCGTATGGGCACAACGGTGAACGCGCGCTCAACGAGATCGCGGCGCCGTTCGGCGGCTTCGAGGGCAATGCCCAGAACCTGCGGATCCTGACCCGGTTGGAACCGAAAGTCCTTACCGCCGATGGTCGTTCGGCGGGTCTCAATCTCACCCGTGCGGCCCTGGATGCGGTCACCAAGTATCCGTGGGCGCGCTCGCAGAACCCGAAGAAGTTCGGTTTCTACGACGACGACATGACCGCCGCGAACTGGCTGCGCGACGGCGCACCGGCCAACCGCCCGTGCCTGGAGGCGCAGGTGATGGACTGGGCCGACGATGTCGCCTACTCGGTGCACGATGTCGAGGACGGTGTCATCTCCGGGCGTATCGACCTGCGGGTGCTGGCCGACCGCGATGCCGCCGATGCGCTGGCCCGCCTCGGCGCCGGGGCGTATCCGGCCGTCTCACATGATGATCTGCTCGCCGCGGCGCAGCGGCTCTCGGAGATGCCGGTGGTCGCCGCCGTCGGCAAATACGACGGCACCCTGACGGCCTCGGTGGCGCTGAAGAACTTGACCAGCGAGCTCGTCGGCCGGTTCGCCAACGCCGCGATATCCCAGACCCGCGCGGTGGTGGGCGGCGCACCGGTGCTCAAGCGCTTCGATACCGACCTGCACGTGCCCGCCGAGGTGCGAGCCGAGGTCGCGGTGCTCAAGATGCTGGCGCTGCAGTTCATCATGTCCGACCACCAGCACCTGCAGATCCAGACCGATCAGCGGACCCTCATCCAGGAGGTCGCACTGGCGCTCTGGGCGCAGGCGCCCAGCAGCCTGGACCCCCAGTTCGCCGCCGAGTTCACCCTCGCCGACGATGACGGCGCGCGGCTGCGGGTCGTCGTAGACCAGATCGCCTCCTACACCGAGTCCCGGCTGGAGAGGGTGCACGAGGTGCGCTCGCCCCGGCCCCTATGACGGGCCGATAGACTGCGGCGATGGCCAATGATGCGATGCGGGGCGGCCGGGGCCGCATCCCCGATCGTGATATCGCGGCCATCCGGGAACGGGTCCACATCGAGGACATCGTCGGCGACTACGTGCAGTTGCGACGCGCCGGGGTCGATTCGCTCAAGGGCCTGTGCCCCTTCCACGACGAGAAGTCCCCGTCGTTCCATGTCCGGCCCAACCACGGGCACTTCCACTGCTTCGGGTGCGGTGAGGGCGGGGACGTCTACGCGTTCCTGCAGAAGATCGAGCATGTCAGCTTCGTCGAGGCCGTCGAACTGCTCGCCGACAAGGTTGGCTACACCGTTACCTATACCGGCGGCGCGGCCACCAATGTGCAGCGCGACCGCGGTAGTCGCAGCAGGCTGATCGCGGCGAACGCGGCCGCGAGTGAGTTCTACGCCGAACAGTTGCGCTCCGAGGAGGCCGCACCGGCTCGGCAGTACCTGATCGACCGGAACTTCGATGCCGACGCCGCCGCCCGGTTCGGCTGCGGGTTCGCCCCCTCGGGTTGGGACAAGCTGACAAAGCACCTGCTGCGCAAGGGTTTCGAGTTCAAGGAGCTCGAAGCGGCCGGGCTCAGCAAGGAGGGTAAGCGCGGACCGATCGACCGCTTCCATCGCCGCCTGTTGTGGCCCATCCGGGTGTCCTCCGGTGAGACCATCGGGTTCGGGGCGCGTCGGCTCTTCGACGACGATCATATGGAAGCCAAGTACGTCAACACCCCGGAAACCGTGCTGTACAAGAAGTCTCACGTGCTCTTCGGGCTGGACCTGGCCAAGCGCGATATCGCCAAGGGGCACCAGGCCGTCGTCGTCGAGGGTTACACCGACGTGATGGCGATGCATCTGGCCGGGGTGACCACCGCGGTGGCCGCCTGCGGCACCGCCTTCGGTGACGAGCACCTGTCGATGCTGCGTCGACTCATGATGGACGACAACTTCTTTCGCGGTGAGCTGATCTACGTGTTCGACGGTGATGCCGCGGGCCGCGCCGCCGCGGTCAAGGCCTTCGAGGGTGAGCAGAATCTGGCCGGGCAGTCCTTCGTGGCGGTGGCGGCCGATGGTATGGACCCGTGCGATCTGCGGCTGCGTTCCGGTGACGGTGCGCTGCGTGATCTGGTCGCTCGCCGTGCCCCGCTGTTCGAGTTCGCCATCCGCACCGCGCTGACCGATCACGATCTCGACAGCGCCGAGGGCAGGGTCGCCGCGCTGCGCCGGTGCGTTCCGATGGTGTCGCGGATCAAGGATCCGACGCTGCGCGACGAGTACGCCCGCCAGCTGGCCGGGTGGGTCGGCTGGGAGGACGTCGGGCAGGTGCTGGGCCGGGTGCGCGAGGAGGCGGGCCGCAAGGGTCCGCGGACCGGCCGGACCGGCCAGCAGACCAACCGGCGCGCGGCCACCCCGCCGGGAGCCCAGGCATCCATCGCCCGGCCCAACCCGATGGACCCGACACTGCGTCCGCAGCGCGAGGCGTTGAAATCGGCCCTGCAGTACCCCGGACTGGCCGGTCCGGTGTTCGACAGTCTCGGCGCGGAAAGCTTCACCCACCCGGCCTACGCCGGGGTGCGGGCCGCGATCGCGGCCGCCGGCGGCGTGTCGACCGGACTGTCCGGCGCGCAGTGGATCGAGACGGTGCGCGATCTGGCGGGCGAGGTCGCGCCGCTGGTCAACGAACTCAGCGTGGACGCCATCAAGATCGACGACGACGAGCGGCTGGCCCGCTATATCGGTGGGGTGCTGGCCCGGCTGCAGGAAGTGTCGATCGGACGGCAGATCGCCGAGGTCAAGTCCAAATTGCAGCGCATGTCACCGGTGGACAACAGCGACGAGTACCACGCCCTTTTCGGCGACCTGGTGGCCATGGAGACCTACCGGCGCAGTCTGCTCGAGCAGGCCAGTGGCGACGACTTGACTGCGTGATCGCGACACAACCGTTATGGTGGAACCGCAGCTAACTGTCCAGAAAGGTCCCACCGTGTCATTCCTGAGCAATCGGACACGCACAATCGTGGTCGCCGGCGCTTTCGCGGCCGCCGTCGCCGCAGCGCCCGTGGTGGCCTTCTCGACGACGCCCGCCCCGACCGCCGATGCGGCACCGGCCTGCCTGGCCTGGTTCGGTAACAAGGAGGACGGCAACTGCCTGTCCTACTCCAACGGTAACGGCGTCGGCGTAGGGACACCCAGCATCGGTATCGGCCCCGGTGGCCTGTACTCGGGTCCGGTGTTGCCGGGCACCAGCTGGAACACCAGCATCCCGATCGGCTAGCAAGCCGCAACTTTCACCTGGCCGGGTCCCGGAAGACACTTCCGAGGCCCGGCCAGGCCGTTTCTCGGCGTCCGCGGACCGTGTGCGAATGGTCATCGTGTCGCGTCCCTTTCGTTATCTGGTGACGCGAGACTCAAGACTCGATCTGCACTAGGGGTACGCGACAGGAAGGCGTCGATTGTGAGCGCTGAGGACGGCTACCGCGCGATCCCGGCGACCAAGGGGGTCGGGGTCCTGGCAACCGCGGTGGTCACCACGCTTGGCATCGCGCTCTACGGCGGCACCCTTGAGAACGACGAGTGGCGGGCACCGCGCGCGGCGCTGGAGCTCACACCCAGCGAAACACCGATCGGTGCCGCAGACGCCCACGTGGACGGTGCGCCGGCCGATATCGCCGCCCTGCGATCCGAGGGCGGCACTCCCTAGCCGGAATCAGTCCTTGGCGCCGTTGCGCGGCCGGATGCCGGTCTCCTCGGGCGCCAGCACCGAGGTCTCGGCGTCGATCGCGGTCAGCCGCACCAACTGCGGATCCGGGGACACCCGATCGGCGACCTTGCGACGCCCGGCGTCCAGCACGGCCTTGGTGGCCGGGTTCTCGGTGACCGCCTTGTATGTCGCCGTGATCTGCTCGTAGCGGCGGCGGCCGGCTTTCGCGCCGAGCACGTAGCCGACACCCAGTACGAAGACGATCCGGAACACGACGCTCCCTCCACGGTGACAGCAGGACTCTCACCATCCTGCCTCACGCGCCGGAGAAGGTGGTGACGGGGCGTCTGACCAGTCGATTCTTCGACCGCGGGGTACATGCGCTAAAGTCTGTCCTCGGTTCATTCCCCTGTAGCTCAATTGGCAGAGCTCCCGACTGTTAATCGGGCGGTTATTGGTTCGAGTCCAATCGGGGGAGCCACAGGCCCTGGTTGCGGAGTCTCACCTCCGCCTCCGGGGCCTCCGTTGTTTCCGCCACCGGTGCGCCCGGTGAGGAGCCAGTAGTCATCGACTCCGGTCCGCTCGACGATCTTGTCGACGACGGCTTGGATGCCTCGGGGGTCGCGCCCCTTCAGCTCCCATTCGCGCCACGAACCCTGGGGGACACCGCACGCGAGCGCGGCCTCCTTCATGTTCCAGCCCATTCGCTGACGCACAAGCGCAAGCCGGGCCCCGAACGTGCTCGCATCGGGGACCCAGCGGCAATCACTCGGGTCGGTACTCATACCGCAAATGTCGCACAACTCGCGCATAGCGCGCAATAGACATAAAAACATGAAAAAACGACGTCATTCCCGCGATTCGCGCTTGACGCGACTTTTCACGTTCTGTAGATCTATGGCATGTCCGAAGTCACGCTTATCACGACTTCTCAAGTCGCTGACAAGTATCAGATCACACCGTCCGCGGTCCGTCGCTGGGTCGCTGCCGGGAAGCTGGTGCCCGCAGCGACCACCCCCGGCGGGCATTACCGCTTCGATCCAGCCGATGTTGATGCGCTTCTCAAGGCGACGGCATGAAGGCGTTCATTCCAGACCCGGGCGGATCCGGCGTTGTTGCGGTCCTGGCTGCCGCCGACGCGGCCGCGCGGCTGACGGAGGCCGGTACCGGGTTGTTCGCGGGCTACCGGCAGCGGTACATGCTCGGCACGCGCGATGCCGAGGTCCTCGATGCCGCCGACGAGGCGCTAGACCTCGACGACCGCCCACTCGATCTCGATGACTGGGCGACTGACACCTGGTGGCTCGAACAACCGGCCGGGGGATCCTCGTGATTCCCGGCCGGCTATCGGTCGTTGCCGCCGCGATCTCGCGCCGCGCTGTGCTGCTGGCGGCTCGGGCCGGTCACCGTGCCCTGGAGCGCCTGGCGCCGGCGTCGATCAACACCGAGCTCGCCGCCGCGATCGCGACCGGGATGTCCCGCAGCGACTACCTCGGCCCGTACTCCGTTCCCGCCAGCATCGGCGAGGCGGACATTCTCCACCACGGCTCCTATGAGTTGCGAATTTGCTTGCTGCACAACCGCATATCGGTCGTGCCCTATGCGGGTAGCTGCCCAGAATGTGACCCCGCTCCTGCCCGTGAGGATGTGGCAGGAGACAGCCCGGCGGCGGTGAGCGACGGACTCGCCACCACGGCGCCCGCCGCCGGGCACCCCAATCCGCTCGACGAAGCGCTTGAGCGGATCAAGTCGTTCGGGCTCAAGCCCCGCCCGGTCGGCCCTGGCTCCAACTAGGTGGGCCGCCACCCCCTGTCCCGGGGCGGCGGCCTGACCCACCACAACCAACCACCAGGAGAGGTCGCAGTGAGCGCAGCCACCATAACCAGACCCCGACAGAAAAAGGCGGAGGCGGAACCGGAAACGCAATGCGCGTACCGCTGCCCGGTCTGCTGGAAAGACGTCGAACGCGCCACGTACGGCTACATCGCCCTGCACTTCGACTCGGTCGACCTCGCCGTGTGCCCGGCCAGCCGCGAACCGTTCACGATCGCCGAACCCTACGTCCCCGAGATTCCCACCCATATCCGGCGGCGACCCCACCGCGAACGCCCAGCCTGGCACCGCCGCCGCCCCGCCTTGCGAGTCGTCGCATGACCGCCCGCATCTTCGCCGTCCTCACCGCGATCGCCCTCGGCGTCACCATTGCCGCCCTCGCCGCCGACCAGTTCACCTGGGCCGCCGGCGGCGCGATCGCTGCCTCCCTGGCCTCCATCGCATGGGGACTGGCCAAGTCGATCGAGACCCCCACCGACCCGCCCGTCACCAGGATGTGGCGGATCACACCGCCCTACGGCGTCGAACGCGTCATCACCCCCGCACCGATCACCACCGAGCTCGCCTACAAGCCCGCCCAGGGCCGCACCGTCATCCGCGGCGGCCAGCAACCCGCCTGGGCGTCCCGTCACCCCGACCACCGTCCGATCTGGGACACCAACATCCACGGAGCACCCGAATGACAACCAACACCCTCAACCGCGGCCTCGTCTTCACCGAGCACGAGAACCACCTCACCACAGGCATGCCCGACCTCGTCGCCGTCGGCTACATCAACGCCCGCCGGCGCGACGGACGCGGCGAACGCGCCGGCGAGCGCCTCGTAGTCCAAGGCGTCGACGTCTACGTCGATACCAGGGGAGGACGTGAGGACCCCGGTTTCAGCATCTTCCGGAACCTGTTTGGAGGCAATTGATATGGCCATCCACCCTGAACCGTCCCCGCTCTCTGGGAAGACCGTCACTGTCGACCTCGGCAAGGGCGAGCAGGACTACCACGTCGAGGACTACTGGGACCGAGTCACCGGCGGATCGTGGATGTACGCCGAAGGCAACCCGGCCGCGTTGCAATATGCGATCCGGGCCGGTATGCGCACCGATCCGCTGCCCATCGACAACGAGGTTCTGTACGGGAAGATCGGCCCGTACGGGCAGCTCGTGCACACAAGCGAGGTTGTCGCCGTCGAAAGCGACAGGAGTGGTGGCAGCCCAACGCCGAACTGCCTGACCGCCGCGGATGCGTTCATCACCGCCGATCAGGACCCTGATGGCACCGCCGTCACCTTCAAAATCATCGAGGACGAATCCGGCGACATCTTCTGGGTGCACGGCCACGTCCCCGCTGCCGAATTCATCGGCGAGATCAACCGATGGCTCACCCACACCCTGGACGAGGACGAAGTACTACGCCTAGACCTACCCATCGACCACCTGTGGGCCAAGTTCGATGACGAGAACCACGATCGATTCAAACTGGTCGAAAAGCCTTGGCTCGGAACCAAAGAGCAAGCGGACCGAGTGTTTCCCGTCACCAGGTTGTTGCTCTGATGGCCGCGCTAGACACGGTGGATGTCTACGTCACCGCGGTGAACGTCACCGAGATCTTCGCCGACCCGACATACCAACGGATCTGCGATATCGCCCGCGCCCGCAAGATGGCCGGCACTTGGGACCGCCGCCTGGCCGGCATCCTCGAAATCTCTGACCGCGGCGAGGACCACACCCCGCGCTATGCCGTCCTCGACGGACAGCACCGCTGGGCTGCTGCCAAGTGCCTCGCCCAACCACCCACGCTGGTCGCCAACGTCCACACCGGCCTCACCCTCGCCGAAGAGGCCGCCCTGTTCGACAAGCTCAACCGCCAACGCAAACAGACCTCACCCTGGGACCACTGGCGCGCCCGCCGCGCCTCCGGTGACCCGCTCGTGCTCTCGATCGAGCAGACCGCCACCGAGCTCGGCTTCGACGTCGGCGAGCGCGCATCCAAAGACGGCACCCTGTGCTGCATCTCCACCCTGGAGAAAATCACTGCATCCGCCGGCGGGATCGACCTGCTGCGCTCCACCCTCACCATGCTCCGATCCGCCTGGGGCCACCAGCGCACCGCCTACGAGGCCCCGATCGTGCACGGCATGGCCATGGTGCTCTACACCTTCGCCGACCGTCTCGACGCCGACACGCTGCTCCGCGGACTCAGCGAGCTACCGCCGGCCCGGATCCGCCTCCAGGCCCAAACCCTGCGAGACGCCGGCACCGTCGGATCCATCGCCAAGCTGACCGCGATCGCGATCGCCAACCAGCACCGCCGCCGCCCCGCACTCACCTGGCCCGCCAGCTGGAAAGGCGCACTGCCGGCCGCACCGAAAGACAAACCGCACACCTGGGGCAGCGACACCCCGGTCATCTTCGAGGCCCGCGCCGAGGACGCGCAAGAGGTCTACCCGGCCTGGGAAGTCACCGGCCCCGGCACGTACATCATCCCGGCGCTACCCAACGATCCGACCCCACCAGTCCCACACCCGACGCCCTCCGCGCCGGCACTCGACGCGATCGGGAGCCCCGCCGCACCTGCATCCATCACGGTGCCCACGGGCACACCACCCCCAGCGTGGGCCGGCGGCGACTACGACGCGGCCATCGCAGAGATGGAAGGCCGCACCGTCGCCGAAGTCGCCGACGCGCTCAGCATCCCCGAACGCACCGTCCGACGCATCGCCGCCGAACTCGGCGTCGAACTTTCCTAAGACAGATCCGGCCAAGAGATACAGGAGATCCCAAGTGGCCAAAGAACTCACCATCGAAACGCTGCAACTGCGTGGCGGACTCAGCGTTCAGGTGTCAGCCCTGCGAACCGATGTCCGCGAGCTCGTCATCACACCCGCGATGCACGTCGGCAACGACAACGCCGTCACATTCGGTGACGGCTACCTGCAGCTGACACACGCCCCCACCGGACGCACGGTATCCAACGGCAGCTGCCGCCGCCTCGACGAGCTCGCCACAAAGCTGGCCCCGTTCCGATGGGACTTCAAAGACCCCAATCACTTTCGCGGTGACGCCAACCAGATCGAACTGGACAAGATTAAGGCTGTCATCCGCGAATGGGAGATGGCCGAAGACAGTGGCATGCCCATCGGCTTCTCAGGCGACAGCGACGAAATGCTCGCCGCCCGCCAAGCCGCCCCAGCCGCAACCTTGCTGCGCGAACACATCGACAGCTTCTTCGACACCGAGAAACGCCGACGCGACATCAAATGGGAGGACAGCAAAGAGCTGTACGTGGCCAGCATCGCCTACGCCTGCGAGGCATACGGATTCATCTACGTGCTCGGCGTGCTCCGCGCGATCGACCCGACCGTCGCTGACGCTGCCGCCCGCGACCTCGTGGGCGCGTGGGAATGCGGCGAGTTCGGCGAATGGGTCTACCAGTGGAGCCAAGAGCTCGCAGCCGGTAGGCCGCTGACCCTGCACGGCATCCCCACCTCGAATCCCTTGGGGGACTTCTCATGACCGTCTACTGCTACGACACCGAGTTCCTGGAGGACGGCCACACCATCGAGCTGATCTCGATCGGCATCGTGTGTGCCGACGGCCGGGAGTACTACGCCGTCAACGCCGACATGCCCGTCGACCGGATCCTGCGCAACAAGTGGTTGGTCAACAACGTGTGGCGCCACCTGCCGGTGCGCGGCCTGAAAACCGGCCTGGTCGGATCCGGGGACAATATCCGCAACGAGGTCACCCAGGACGGTTGCCTCGATCGCGGCTCCATACGGGTCAAACCGAAGTGGGTCATCGCCAACGAGGTCCGCGACTTCATGCTCGCCGGAGTCGACACCAGCATCCCCGTAGGCGCCTCGATGTACCACCCGGAACTGTGGGCCTACTTCGGCGCCTATGACCACGTCGCTCTGGCTCAGCTGTGGGGGTCGATGATGCAGCTGCCCAAAGGCATGCCGATGTACACCCACGATCTCAAGCAAGAGATGGATCGCCTGGGCATCCCCGAGTCCGCTGTCCCACAGCCGGAGAACGCCCACAACGCACTGGCCGACGCGCAGTGGAACATGGCCATGCTCAGCGTCATGCGGTCGGAGCCCTGATGGCCACAATCATCCCGACCACGGTGCCGCCTCTGCGGCTGCCCAAAGTGATGGGCCGGCACGACTGGCACGCACCCCGCGAGTTCGGGCCCGACGGCTGGAAGATGCTCCACACCAACGGCACGAGCAGCATCATCGTCACCGCCGACCGACTCGACGCCGTCATGTACATCCACGCCAGCATCGCCCACAACGACACGCTGCCCACCTACGACGAGCTCGGCCGACTGCACCGCGCCGCGTTCGGCGACGGCTACGCCTACCAGGTCTTCGCACCCGCCGCCCAACACGTCAACACCCACCAGAACGCCCTGCATCTGTGGGGCCGCGCTGACGGCCTGCCGTGCCTTCCCGAGTTCGGACTATTCGGGACCATCTGATGGACGAAAACACCGTCAAGGACGCCTTGACACCTAAACGTGCAGGTCGGGTAACCGAGACATCGGAGTTCGCCGCGTTCACCCCGCCGGATCGTGCGGGCCTACGCCCGCCGCGTCGGTGACGGCGACGTCGAGGCGCTGCCCGAGCTCCTGGCCCTCGCCGGCGAGGTCGACGACGCGATCGCCAAGTCGGTGGACGGCCTCCGCGACGCCGGCTACTCGTGGGCCGAGATCGCCACCCGGCTCGGCACCACCCGACAAGCCGCACAACAACGATTCGGCCGGGCCGCGTCATGACCGCTGCGACAACGACGGCCGCCGCGGCGATCACCTCCGCGCTGACCCAGGACGGACCGCGACGAACCATCGTCCGAGTGCTGCCCCATCCCAGCTACGAGGGAGCCTTCTACGTCGAGGACTGGGAACAACGGGACGGATACGCCCAGTTCACCGTTCCACCCGATCACCCAATCGCGATCCACCTCAAGCCGCACCGTGAACAGGCCATGCTCGCCGTGGCCTCCACAGCAGAGGTCGAGTGGGTCGTCCGATCGATCTCGTGGGCACGCTGGACCGGCGTATGCCGGGTGTCTTTGACATCACGCGCGAACTGGGCCAAGGGATTCCTCCTCTCTGACGAATACCTGGAGTGGATGGGGGGTCGTGTCGTGACCTTCGAGGACAGGCTGACCGCACTGGAACGGCGGGTCATCGAGCGCTTCGTCGACCGATGCAACGCCGACTGGCCGCTGGTCGACGACCCATTCGACCCCTCCGCATGGTTCAGCGGTGTTGTCGACCCAGAGACCGACTGGGCAGAACTGTTGAAAGACGAGCCAGCGATCCCCGTGGTGGCCACCGTCACCGCCCACCCTCGACGGGAATTGCAGTTCCCACGGGAGCAATGGGTCACTAACCCGAAACGGGCGGTATTCAGCCCTGCTGCTCGCCGACCGCTTGCTCGACTTCTGGGACCGACTCGATGCCGAACAGCGGACCAACGTCGCGCTGCTGGTAGGTGTCGGCGGCCGGGAGCGGATCGCATGACGGCGACCGTGCACCAGCTCGCGCTCCCGACATGCGTTCTGCCGGGCTGTGACCAACCTGTGGGCGGCTGGGGATTGCCCTGTCAAGGGTGCGTTGACGCCTTCGGCCCGATCCTCCGGCACCAGCCCGAAGGCCGACCGATGACCGCCGAAGAGATCGAGAAGCGTGACGACGGCACTCGGCGTGCGTACCGAGTCGCGCGTATGCGGGGCAACCTGTGACCGACCCGAAGATTCGCGTGCTGTTTTCCGAGGCGCAGGGTCAAGTCATTCGGCCGCTGTGGGGACTGCGGATGGCACCCCCCGACACAAGGTCACCACCCCCAAGTGCCCGCAATCCACTGAGTCGAAATAGGAGATCGCGCAACATGTCCCGAATCCCGCGACTCGACGACTGCGAGTACTACACCACACGCACCGGCGACGGAAAGTTCATCGGCCGCGTCAAGCAATTTCCCGACCTGCACACCCGCCCCAAAGCGCTCGCCCTGGACGCCCCGCGACGACATCATCACGATGACCCGGGACAAGCTCGCCCGACTCAACGATGCCGCCATGGGCCACAGGGCCGCGACCGGGTCGAGGTAGCGCGGTGGAGAAGCCATCGCCGGCGTTGAAACGCAAGGCATTCGCCCTTTTTCGGTGAGGGCGGTGTGGGCCGTAAGGAAGACCGATCCGCACGGCTGGCGGTTTGCGAGTTCGTCACATGGCGAACGGTCGGATCCACCGACGACCCTCACGGCGGCTGACTTCGCCGCGGTGGTCAACACGCTGGAGTACTGGAAGTCCTGCGGCGAAATCGAATACAGATGCCGGCGAGTGGCCGGCGGGATCCAGGAGGTCTCCACGTCATGAACCCCGAGCAACGCCGCCGGTGGGTGCGCCCTCGTGCTCCGCTACGACCGATCGGTACTCACCGGGGCCCAGAAGACCGTTCTCATCGCCCTGGAGCTTTACGCGGACTACCGCGACGGCACCAATGCCTACCCGGGCGAGGAAAACCTCGCTGCGGACACAGGACTCACGCCCAGGGCGGTGCGCGATGCGATGAAGCGTGGCCGCGATCTCGGACTCATTGTGCGCACCGCACTGGAGAACCCGAAGGCCGGACGCGCCGCGGTCTACCGCCTCGCGATGCCCGCCACCACAGGAACAGCGGTTCCTGTGGATAACGCCACCACCGGAACCACGGTTCCTGTGAATGAAAACACCACCGGAACAACGGTTCCGGTGGAAACGGGCACCACCGGAACAGTCACGCGCCACCACCGGAACGGCCACGTCGCCACCACCGGAACGGCGGTTCCTCCCACCCTCCCTGCACCCTCCAATCACCCAACTGTTGGTGAGTGAGTCGGGTACGTCACCAGCCGAGCTGCTCGCGGACACCACACACCGATCGGCCTCCATCGAGATTCTGCGACGCCCACCCGAGGGGCACGCGCAACCGGTGCCCCGATTGCGGCAATGCCCGCACCGCCTACGAGGCATGGCGCGAGGACCAGGCTGCCGCCGACGTCGCGATCGCCGCGGCGCAGGACCGAGAGCGGAGGGACCGCCGTCGGCGCATCGCAGCCTGTGGTGAGTGTGACCTCCAGGGCCGGATCGACGTCTTCGATGCCCAGGGCAATCACGCCGTCGCCCAATGCGAGCACCCGAACGTCCCCGCGGATCGAACATGCCAGCTGAACCGCTCGACGACGACCGCGACGACATCCCGGCCTACTTCGGGCCCGGACGCCGCAAGACTCCCGCCAAGGG